>JAEUIC010000003.1 GCA_016795285.1 Planctomycetota bacterium
CGGCCGCGCGCGACCGCTTCATCGAGGTCGCCTCGATCGACGGCGACCTCGCCAACGGCGACACGGTCGTCCTCGACGACGGCGTGGCCGGCTTCGAGGAGTACGCGCAGGTCGGCTACATCGACGCGACGCTGAAGCGCCTCTGGTTCCGCACGCCGCTGCGCTTCGCCCACGCGGCGACCACCGGCACCGTGCAGGAAGTCACGCTGACCTTCCGCCAGGAGGGCGTGAACTACACGCTCGATCCGTCGACCGGCACCATCACGTCGCTGGTCGCCTTCACGAACGGCAACGCCGTCGTGATGAGCTACCGGACCGACGGCGCGTTCGGCTGGTTCCGCGGCGCCGGCGACACCTTGCAGGCCTTCTACGTCCCGCCGATCAACGACTCGCCCGACCTCGAGGCGAGCTGGGGCGACTGGTCCGGTCTCGAGTACGTGAGCGGCACCTACAGCGCCTCGGTCTGGGGGCGCAAGAACGCGCTCCTCGGCCTGCAGAACGAGGTGCAGACCTACAACGGCATCGGCGAGGCCTCGGTGGCGTCGCTGCTCTACGGCGATGCGACCGAGTTCGAGCCGCACGCGCTGGTATCGAGCGGTGCCAACTGCGAGACGTGCCACACGATGGTCGGCCCGTTCCACGGCGGCAACCGCCGCGACTTCAACACCTGCGTCCTCTGCCACGGCGTCGCCGGCAACGAGGACTGGCCCCGCTACGGCACCACCGTCGCCGGCCAGGACACCACCGGAGTGACCATCGACTTCCGCGGGATGCTCCACAAGATCCACATGGGCGAGGAGCTGGCCAACGCCGAGACCTACACGGTGCTGGGCAACAGTGCGAGCGCCCACCAGTACGGCGAGGTGGTCTTCCCCGCGACCGGTCGCGCGATGGCCTGCACCAAGTGCCACGGCGATTCGGAGAACTGGTTCGCGCCGAGCGCGCGCGAGCATCCCGACCAGGCGCTTCCGACGCGGGCGTGGCGTTCGGCCTGCGGCGCTTGCCACGACTCCGACTCGGCCGGCGCGCACTTCGACGCGATGACCTCCGGCGGCACCGAGTCGTGCGAGGTGTGCCACGGCGAGGGCACCGAGTTCTCGGTCGAGATCGTGCACAAGATCCGTTGAGACGCAGCCGCTCGCCCGGCTGCGCACGGCGCACGCCCTGTCGATCGCATTCGAACTCGACAGGGCGGCGCCGGACCGGTCGGCCCGTCTCCTCGCACGGCGCGAGAGCCGGCCTTCCGGAGGACGACCCGCACGAGCGGGCCGCCGTTCGAGCCCCCCGGCGGGGTCGAGCGGCGCAAGATGGAGCGCCGCGATGGAGGCAACCGCGATGACACGAAGGCGGTCGGCCCGTTCGATGGTGCTGCTCGCGTCGGCCACGCTGCACGGCCGGATGCTCGCGCAGGAGAGTGGCACCCCGCAAGAAGAGGCTCCGGCAGCCGCGCCCACCGACGCGGCGGCGCCCACCGAAGGCTCCGCGCTCGCCGCCGACGCGAGCGGCGCTGCGCCGGCGCTCGACCAGGCCGATGACACGCTCGACCTGTCGGGCTGGTTCTCGCTGCAGTACCGGCTGCGCCGCACCAGCGACACCACCGACCAGGATCTCTTCGGGCTGCTCGGCGCCGACTGGCGCGACGCGGAGCGGGACGCCTTCTCGCTCCACTTGGTGACGCGCGCGTCGTGGGACGTCGACGGCCGCCAGGATCGCAACGGCAGCTACGCCTTCGACAGCCTCGCCGACAGCTACGACCACGCGTTCGTCGCCCACCTGCTCGAAGGGTGGGCGGGCGGGCGCGTCGGCGGCGTCGGCGACTGGCGACTCGGCCGCTTCTTCCTCGAGGACACGCCGGTCACCACCTACATGGACGGCGCCCGGGTCGCGACGCTCGCGAGCGGCCCGTTGAAGGCGCGCATCGGCGGCTACGGCGGCCTCCCGTCCCACCTCTACGAATCGTCGAGCAGCGGCGACCGCATCTACGGGACGTTCGCGGAGGCTCGCGGCTGGACCGGCGGCCGCTCGCGCTTCGACTGGATGCACGTCGACGACGAGCTGCGCGCCAGCGACCACGAGGACGACCTCCTCGCGCTCTCCCACTGGCAGGCGCTCGGCGAGCGGGTCGACCTCTTCGGCCGCTTCACCTGGATCGCCTCGGAGAGCCGCGACCTCACCGCGCGCGCCGCGTTCCATCACGCCGAGTCGGCGCTGCGCGTGCAGCTCGGCTGGTACGAGCTCTTCAACGAGCAGACCGACCTCTCCTACGAGTTCGATCCCTTCACGGTGGTCGCCTTCGACTACCAGCCCTACCGGCAGGCGTCGCTGCTGGTCGGCAAGGGGCTCGGCGACCACTTCGACCTCGCCGCGGGCGTCGACGTCCGCCGGCTGAACGACGACGACCTCGAGGCCGCCTTCAACCACGAGTTCGAGCGCTGGTTCGTCGTGCCGTCGGTCACCGGCTGGCCGAGCGACGGCACCTCGGCGTCGGCGACCTTCGAGGTGTGGGATGCCGGCTCCGAGCGCTACGAGACGGTCGGCGGCGACCTCGACCAGGAGATCGCCAAGGGCGTGACCGTCGGCGCCTTCACCTCGTTCGCTCTCTACCGCTACGACCTCTACCAGGCGCGCGAGCTCGATCGCGTGCGCAGCTGGGGCGCCCGCCTCGACTGGCGCGCGACCAAGACCCTGCGCCTGCGTCTCGACTGGACGTTCGAGGACGATCGCTTCGATCGCTACCAGACTGCGAGGGTGCGAGCCACATGGAACTTCTGAAGCCGATCAAGCGCGCGGCGCTGCTGGTGATCCCGATCGGGATCGTCGGCTGCCTCGTGATCAACGGATTCGCCGGGCCCTCCGGCCCCGCGTTCCCCCACTCGAAGCACGGCGAGGAGGCGGGGCTCGAGTGCGCCTCGTGCCACCGCACCGCCGCGACCGGCGAGAAGGCGGGCATGCCGACCGAGAAGCAGTGCATGCTCTGCCACGAGGAGCTCGACCAGGAGAAGCCGCTCGACCAGCGGGCGAGCGCCTTCTTCGTCGACCACGTGCTGCAGGCGCGGCGCGGCAGTGACGTCGGCGACGAGGTGATCTTCTCGCACGCCGCGCACGTCACCGGCAAGTCGATGGCGTGCGCCGAGTGCCACGCCGGCGTCGAGGGCTCCGACGAGCTGCCCGCCGACCTGCGCATCACGATGACCGACTGCATGAGCTGCCACACGCGCGCCGGCCGCAGCAACGACTGCGCGGTCTGCCACAAGGAGATCCGCGCGGAACTCCCGCCGCCGAGCCACACCGGCGGCTGGACGCGCGAGCACGGCCCGACCTGCCGCGCCGCCGGCATCACCGGCAGCGGCGGAGGGAACGGCGACACCGCCGAATCGAGCTGCATGTACTGCCACGGCCGCAACGAGTGCGAGTCGTGCCATCGCACCGAGGCGCCCGCCGACCACAACAACTGGTGGCGCCGACGGGGCCACGGCTTCCAGGTCGCGATCGACCGCGACCGCTGCAGCACCTGCCATCAGCAGGACGCGTGCGACCGCTGCCACCAGGAGAGCGCGCCGGTCAGCCACACCGCCGGTTGGGGCTCGCCGCGCGATCGCCACTGCGTCGGCTGCCACCTGCCGCTCGGCAACGACGACGGCTGCGCGACCTGCCACCGCGGCACGCCGAGCCACCAGCTCGCCGCGCCGATGCCCTCCGACCACACGCCCGGCATGAACTGCCGCCAGTGCCACGGCTTGACCGCCCCGCTGCCGCACCCCGACAAGGGCGACAACTGCAGCAGCTGCCATCGCTGATCGGAGGATCGAGCGCCGGATGACGGGACGGGGACGCTTCGCGCTGCCGCTCGTGCTGGGAGTCGTCGCTGCGGGCGGCGCGCTCGGCGTGACGGCGGTGCGCCTCTCCTGCGAACGGTCGCAGCTCGATCCGGCGCTCGCGGCGCGCTACGCGGCGCAGCGCCAGCGAACCGGCGCGAAGGGCGATGACTCGGGAGGTGCTGCCGACGGCGCGGCGGCGCTCGACGGCGCCGGCGACGCGGAGTGCGACGCGGCATTGCGCGCGCTGCTCGAGCCGCAGGGCGAGACGACGTCGCGCAAGGTCGCGATGGAGGAGGACGAAGAGGGCGACGCCGCGTCGCCGCGCGATCGTCCCGGCACCGAGCAGAGCTTCCGCCGCCTCGCGCGCGAGCGGCTGGCCGATGGGTTCGAACCGTTCGCCGAAGAGGCGCGCGCGCGGCTGGTGGCAGCGGCGCCGCTGGCGGAGAAGGTCGCGTGGCTGCTCGAGGCGCGCGCGGCCGATCCGTCGCTCTACGACGAGCTCTGCGACTCCGCGCTGGCGGGTGGCGTCACGGTCGATGCGCGGCTGCGCGAGGCGATCGTCGGCCGGCTGAACGCGGAGGTGACGGCCGCGCGCGCCGCCGCGCAGGACGACGCCACCCAGCGCACCGCCGCGCTGCGGTCGATCGATTGCGTCGTCTTCGAGCCGTCGCTGCCGCTGCACCTGCGCCTCGGCGCCGCGCGGACGCTCTTCGCGCAGCTCGACGCGCCGCTCCTCGAGGAGTTGGTCGCGCGGGTCGCCACGCTGACCGATGCGGCGCTGCAGCGCGAGATCCTCGCGGCGCTCGACGGCAGCACGGCCGCCGCCGCCCCCGCCGCCCGCGAGCGGCTGCTGCGCGTCCACGGCTGGAGCGCGCCGCCCGACCGCGAGTGAAGGGCGGCGGCGAAAGAAGGACGCGGCGCGCTGCCTGCGCTCAGCGAGCGCCGCTCCCCGCCGCGCGGAATGCCGTGCGGTAGAGATCGGCACCCATCACGATTTGCGCGCAGCCGCGCCGCACGACCGCGATGCGGCGCGGGGAGTAGAGCGGCACCACGGCGTCGCGGAGCGAGAGCTCGATCTCCGGCGCCAGCGCCTCCATCGCGGCCGGGTCGGTGCAGGCGGCCGCCCGCTCGACCAACGCGCTGAGGCGCGCGCGCACGGGGTCCTCGGCCGCCGCCGGCACCGTCAGCGTCGCGCTCGTCGCGCCGGGCTCGTCGGCAGGCGGCGGCAGGAAGCGATCGAAGAGCGAGAGCCACGGGTCGTACGGCACGCCCCAGGTCGACTCGAGCTGGAACTCGAACTCGCCTGCGGCCAGCGCCGCGTCGTAGTCGGCGCCAGCGAGCGCGCGGACGATCAGCCCGTACCCCTTGGCGAGGAGCTGGGCGTCGAGCTGCTCGGCGATCGCCTGCTCGCGCGCCGACTCGGCGTGGACCAGCAACCGGAACCCGTCGCCGGGCGCACCATCGCGCGTCTCGTCGTGCGGACCGTCACCAGCGACGAAGCGGCCGTCGAGCGGTTGACCGTTCGGCGGCACCATCGTCATCGGCCCATGCCCCCGAGGCAGCGGCCACATCGCGACGCTCGGTGCCGCCCAGCGGTCACACGGATCGGCGAAGCCGGCCTCGCACGTGGCGATCAGCGCGGCGCGATCGAGCGCACTCTTGACGGCATTGCACTCATCGGCATCGACCCCCGCGCGCGCCGCGAGGTACCAGACCGACGAGCCGGGCGCTTCGACGATCTCGAGATCGTCCCGCCCGCGCAGCTCCTCGAGCCGCTCCCGCGGCACCAGCTCCTGCCAGCCGTCGGCGACGACGTCGACTTCGCCTGCGAGCAGCGCATCGATCGGCGACTCGTCGGCACCGAAGCGCACCAGCTCGAGCCGCTCGACGCGCGAAGCCGCATCGCCTCCAGCGGCGTCCGCCACCGTTCGCGGTGCCGCCGTGGTCGACGGGCTCGGCGCGCCACCCCGCTCATCCCACCGCTCGAAGCGGAGCGTCCGGTCGCCTTCCGCGGTCCCGACGCAGCGATACGGCCCGCTGCCGATCGGCGCGACGGGGTTGCCTTCGCCATCGAGCGCGCCCGGCCCGCGGATCGCGCACGGGTTGATGGCGCAGAGATCGACCAGCACGGCCGCCGGTTGCGCGAGTCGGAGCGTCAGGTGACGGGCGTCGTCGACGACGACGGCGGTCACGTGACGCGCGTTGCGCAGCCAAGCGTGCTCGGGCAGGCCGAGCCAACGTTTGAAGTGGAGCGCGACGGCCGCGGCCTCGACCGGCGTGCCGTCGTGGAAGCGCGCCCCCTCGCGCAGCTCCAACGTGACCGCCTTGCCGTCGGGCGCCACGGCCCACGACGACGCGAGCGCCGGCGCGACGCGGCCGTTCTCGTCGATCCGCACCAGCGTCTCGTAGAGCGTCGTCTTCGCGTCGAAGCCGCCGCGGTAGGCGAGCGGCGAGATCGCCTCGGCGGGGCCCGGCTTGCCGCGGATCGCCACGCGCAGCGCGCCGCTCGACGCGCCGCTTCGCGCGACGGCGGCGGTCGGCTTCGCGGCGGCCGCTGACGCAGCGTTCGCCGGCGGATTCGCGGGTGGCGGCGCGCCGTTCTCGGGCCGCGGGTTCACCGCAGCGCCGGGCAGGCCGGTGCCGGGCGGCCGCGACAGCAGGAAGATGCGCGCGCCGTAGCCCGAGCCCATCAACTCGTCGGTCCCGTTGCGGCCATCGACTTCGACCGCCTCGAGCCAGTGGCCCTTGTCGCGCTCCTCGAAGAGCACCTCGACCGTCCACGCCATCTCGCCGGCGCGTCGCGACAGCAGTTCCACGCGCGCGCTGTAGCCGAAGACGGCGACCGTCTCGACCGCGGGATCGGGATCGAAGCGGCCGGCCGCGATGCCGCGCGGCCCTTGCGGACCGGCGTAGATCACCTCGCGCGTCCACTCGCCCTCGACCGCCCCCTTCGCTTCGAGGCGCAGCACGACGCCGTCGTCGCGGGTGACGTAGAGCACCTCGCGCTCGCCCGGCGCCGACTTGCGCCGCGCGATGCGACCGAAGCCCATCGGCTCCTTCAGCAGCTCGCGCACTTCGAGGCCGTCGTCCGGCGCGGCGCGCATCAGCAGCACCTCGCCGGTGCGGCAGACGCCGGCGATCCACGGCGCGGTGGCGGGGCCGCTCGGCAGCACGAGCGCTTGGCGGACGCGTCCCGCCAGTTGCGCGCGCTTCACCACGTCGAACTCGAACCCGCCGCTGCGCGCGCGCGGCTCGTAGACGTTGCCGAGGTGGGTGAAGAGGAGGAGCTCTTGGCCGGGTCGAGTCGGATCGAGGTCGCCGGCGACGGCGGTGTGGAGCTCCTCGGCCGGGAACGCGGCGATGCGCGCCGTGTCCATTGTGCCGTCGCGGTGGACGACGATCTGGTAGAGGTTGCCGCGCTTGCCGCCGGTGTAGAGCTCGCGCTCCGGCCGGCGCGGGTCGAGCTCGACCTGCGCGATGGCACCGAGCCACTCGTGGTCCTCGACGGTCGGCCATGGCGTCCACTTGCCGCTGTACGACGACAGCAGGATGCAGCGCCCCTTGTCGTCGAGGCCGAACGCCTCCTGCGCGCCGTTCATCTCGAAGGCGTCGAGCGTGCCGCAGGTCCAGATGCCGACGTCGTTGTCGTGGACCAGCGTCGCGTTCCAGCCGGCCGCGGCCGGCAGCGCGATCTCCTGCTTCGACGCGTCCTGCCGCGCGGGCGCCGCGGGGGCCGGCGGCGCCACCGACGCGAGCGGATCGCCGCCGCCGATCGCCGAGCCGCGATGGGCGCACCCGGCGAGGGCGAGGAGGGCCGCGCCCGCTGCCGCTCGCGCCGCAGCGCCCCTTCGCCACCGAGCGCGCCCGCCGCCGCATCGCGGCCGATGCGCGGCGCTCCCGATCGACGACCCCTCGCGCGTCTCGTTCCGATCCATCGGCGCCTCCTCTCCCTGACGCTGCCCTCCGTGCGCACCGCTCCCGACGCCGGCGAACGGCCCCAAGTTCGCGCAACCTCGATGCCGAGCCGGCGCCACCCTCACGCGCGGCGCACGCGACCCTCACGCCGGGCGGATCGGCGCTGCGCCGCTCGCTCGCCGCTGCGGCGGCCGGCGATCGTCACCGCCGCGCCACGAAACGGCTGGGGACAGCTCGGCATCGGTCGCCGCGATGCGCCTCGCCACCGCCCCCTCCTTCGCTCGCCTCCGCACGCCTTCCCCGGTCGCGGCAGGTCGGCTACCGTTCCGCCCTCCCTTCCGGCGGAACGCGATGGCGAGCGGTGGCAGTCGTCCGCAAGAGCGCCTCGAACCGACGCACGACGACCGCGAGCTGCTCGCGGCGCTGCGCCGCGGCGACGAACGCGCGTTCGAGCGGCTGGTGCGCGAGCAGTCGCCGCGCCTGCTCGGCGTCATCCGGCGGATCGTGCGCCACGACGAGGATGCGCACGAAGCGCTGCAGGATGCGTTCCTCTCGGCGTTCAAGGCGCTCGAGCGCTTCGAGGGGGCGTCGGGACTCGCGACCTGGCTGCACCGCATCGCGATCAACGCCGCGCTGATGAAGCTGCGCGCGAAGCGGCGGCGGCCCGAGCTGGCGCTCGACGACCTGCTGCCGAAGTTCGACGACGACGGCCATGCGGTCGAGCTGGCCGAGCCGTGGCAGGCCGACGCCGCCGAGTTGGCCGCCCGCGCCGAGTCGCGCGCCACGGTGCGCGAGCAGATCGAGCAGCTGCCCGACAACTACCGCGTCGTGCTGCTGCTGCGCGACCTCGAGGAGCTCTCGACCGAGGAGGTCGCGCGGCTGCTCGAGATCACGCCCAATGCCGTGAAGATCCGCGTCCACCGCGCGCGGCAGGCGCTGCGCACGCTGCTCGATCGCCGCTGGTCCCGAGTCCCCCCTCGCGAGTGATGCACGCCGTGGACCCCTTCCTCACTTGCCAGCAGATGGCCGAGTTCCTCGGCGAGTACTACGACGGCACGCTGTCGGCGGCGCAGCGCCGCGAGTTCGAGCGCCACCTCGCCATCTGCCCGCCCTGCATCCACTACCTCGAGAGCTACAAGACGACCGTCGCGCTGGAGAAGACGAGCCTTCGCGAGACCACCGGCGATTGCACCGGCAACTGCGGGCACGCCGCGACCGCGCCGGCCGAATCGGCGCCGCCCGAGGAGCTGATCCAGGCGATCCTCGCCGCGCGCCGCAAGCAGCGGAGCTGAGCGGCGGATCGTTCCGGGAGCGTTCCGCCCGCGCGAACCGCACCCTCTCGCTCCGCCGCTCCGCTGCTGCTCCCGCCTCCGCTCCGCCGCTACTCCTGCAGCCGCGCGATGCGCCGCTTCGCGAGCTCGGTGCAGCCGGCGAGGTCCTTCGGCGCGACCGCCTGGAAGTCGGCGTGGTGGTCGTTCTGCAGGTCGACCGCGACCCATTCGCCCTTGCCGGTGCACAGCACGAGCTGCACGCCGCCGACCTGCGCGTGGTCCGCCGACGTGACGTAGTCGGCCAGCAGCACGTAGTCGGCGTCGATCGGCCGCAGCTGCAGCTCGGCACGCAGCGCCTTCGCCACCGTCCAGAGCCGCAGCTGCTGGTTGCTGGTCGGCGCCGCATCGAGGGGGAACTCGCGCGACGACGCCGTCGCGCTGCACTGCGCGCTCAACGCCTTCGCCAGCAGCTCGGCCTGCGCGGCGTCGGCGGTGCCGCTCACCCGCACCGGCAGCACGGCCACCTTGGCCGCCTTGCCCGCGGCGCGGAAGGCGGCGAGGCGCGGGCCCATCGCGTCGCGCTCGGCCGCCGGCGGCAGGTTCGACTTCGCGGCCCACCACTGCTTCATCGGGCCGTCGCGATCGCCCTTGCGCGCCGGCAACTGCAGCAGCGCGCGCACCCGCTCGGCGACGACGAGGCAGCACTCCATCGGCTCGTCGGGCTTCACGCGATCGAACGCCGCGTCGCCGGCCTGCTGGAGATCGGCGAAGAGCAGCGCGCCGGCGCCGTCGACGATCCAGGTGCGCACCGCCACGAACTTGCGCTCCTTCACCTCGAAGCTCGCGAGCAGCGTGTGGTCGGCGCCGCTCGGATTGGCCAGCAGGTGGGCGGCGAGCAGCGCCGGGAGCTGCTCGGCCGTCGCATCGGCGGGCGGCGCGAAGGTGCCGTTCGCCGACTGCACCGCATCGAGACCCGCCTGCTGCTCCAGCACCAGGCCGACCGCGTCACCCACGTCGCGATTCGGGCGCCCCATCAACAGCGCCGGCAGCACCGCGAGCGGCGCCTGCGCGCCAAGCTTGCGCAGCGCGTCGACGCGCGGCTGCTGCTCGGACGGAATCGACGGGGCGGGCGGCGTCGACGACTGCGCGCAGCCGCTCGGCGCCACCAGCGCCGCCGCGGCGAACGCCGCCAGACCGACGGGGACGAAACGCTTCAGCAGGGACATCGCACCACTCCTCAGGACCGTTGTGTAAGTGAACGCTAACACACAGCCCGAAAGCGAAGAGCGTGCCGAGTCGATCGCGGCGCGATGCGGCAGCGGCGAGCGCTCGGCACTCAGCCGTCGCCGCGCGGCCCGAGCAGCTCGACGCCGACCTCCTCGATCAGCTCGGCGCGCCCCGCGGCCCCGAGCAGCCCGAGCTCGCGCGTGAGGTTGGCGACGGTGCCGAGCCCGACGATCGCCCAGGCGGCGCGGGCGATCTCGGGGGCGTCGGCGGCGACGCCGCGGTGGGCGGCGACCTGGGCCGCGACGAAGCGGTGGAAGCGGCCGTACATCCGGCGCAGCGCCGCCTTGATGGCCGGCTCGTCGCACTCGGAGAGACCGGCGAAGACGAGGCGGTAGAGGCCGTGCTCGCCGTGGTGCGAAGCTTCGTACGCGAGGATGGCGCGCGCCACGTCGCCCTGGACGGCGCCGCTACGCAGCAGGTTTTCCCACGCCGCCTCCGACTCGGCGAAGACGTGCTCGATCGCCGCGACGAACATCTCCTGCTTCCCCGGCCAGAGGCGGTAGAGGATCGTCTCCTGGACGTCGCAGCGGCGGGCGAGCTCGGCCGAGGTGGCGCGCCGATAGCCGAGCTGCGCGAATGCCCGCGCCAACACCGGCAGCAGCTCCTGCCGCCGCTCCGCCTGCCGAGCCGGACGTGCCATCGGGGATCCTCGCTGCGCTCGCGCGATCGATCGCGCGTGCGGCGAAGTTAGCCCGCGTCGCAGGGTGATCGGCCTCCGTCGGCAGAGCGAATCGATCGGGAACCCGCCGCTCGTCGGCAAGATCGGCGACGGACGGCGGATCTCGGCGGGTGGCCAGCTTCGGCCGACGCTCGCCCGTGTGGGTGAAACCCTGCGCTCGATCGGGACATCCGGCCGATGATCCCGCGGGATCAGGGGCCGGCCGAGCGACGAACGCGCGAGGCGGATGGGAGCGGCGATTTGGGGCGCAGCGTCAAGGACGAGGCGGGCAGCACGCCCGGCGGTCACGCGAACGGCGGCCAAGCGGCGCCGAGTTCCGCGACCGCCAGCGCGCCCGGCGCCGAGGAGGCGCGCCTCGCCGAGGACGAGCGGCGCGAGAAGAACTGGAAGCGCTGGGGCCCCTACCTCTCCGAGCGGCAGTGGGGCACCGTCCGCGAGGACTACTCGGCCGACGGCGACTGCTGGAACTACCTCCCGCACGACCACGCGCGCAGCCGCGCCTACCGCTGGGGCGAGGATGGGCTGCTCGGCTTCTCCGATCGCGAGGGGCGGCTCTGCTTCGCGCTGGCGCTCTGGAACGGCAAGGACCCGATCCTGAAGGAGCGGCTGTTCGGGCTCGCCGGACCGGAGGGGAACCACGGCGAGGACGTGAAGGAGGCGTACTGGTACCTCGACTCCACGCCGACCCACAGCTGGATGAAGGCGCAGTACAAGTACCCGCAGCGCGAGTTCCCCTATCAGCGCCTCGTCGAGGAGAACCGCGCGCGCGGCCGCCACGAGCGCGAGCTCGAGCTCGAGGAGTGCGGCGCCTTCGACGAGGGGCGCTACTTCGACGTCGTCGCCGAGTACGCCAAGGCGGCGCCCGAGGATCTCCACCTCCGCATCACCGTCACCAACCGCGGCCCCGACGCCGCGCGCCTCCACCTGCTGCCGACGCTGTGGTTCCGCAACACGTGGAGCTGGGGCTGCCTGCACGAAGGGTGCACGCTCAAGCCGTCGCTGCGCGACAAGAGCAGCGCCGGCGCGGCGAAGGTCCTGGCGACGCACGCCACGCTCGGCACCTTCGAGCTGCACGCCGCGCCCGGTCCTGACGGCAAGCTGCCCGAGCTGCTCTTCACCGACAACGAGACCCACATGGAGCGGCTGTTCGGCGCGAAGTCGGCGCAGCCGTTCGTGAAGGACGCGTTCCACCGCCGCGTGGTCGGCGGCGAGCTCGGCGCGGTGAACCCGAAGCGGGTCGGCACCAAGGTGGCGCCGTGGTACGTGCTCGATCTCGCGCCGGGCGCCACGCAGGTCGTCAAGTTGCGCCTGCTGCCCGCCGCGGCGCAGCTGCCGGCCGGCGGCCCGTTCGGCGCCGAGTTCGACCGCACCTTCGCGCTGCGTCAGGCCGACGCCGACGAGTTCTACGCCGCGCGGATCCCGTCGCGCGCCACCGCCGCCGAGCGCGCCATCGCGCGCCAGGCGTACGCGGGATTGCTGTGGTCGAAGCAGTTCTATCACTACGTCGTCGAGCACTGGCTCGAGGGCGATCCGGAGCAGCCCACCCCGCCCGCCTCGCGTCGCGCCGGCCGCAACCACGAGTGGCCGCACCTCTTCAACCGCGACGTGATCTCGATGCCCGACAAGTGGGAGTACCCGTGGTACGCGGCGTGGGACCTCGCCTTCCACATGCTGCCGTTCGCGCGGCTCGACCCGAACTTCGCCAAGGAGCAGCTCGTGCTGTTCCTGCGCGAGTGGTACATGCACCCGAACGGGCAGATCCCCGCCTACGAGTTCGCCCTCTCCGACGTTAACCCGCCGGTGCACGCGTGGGCCGCGTGGCGCGTCTACAAGGCGAGCGCGCCGGCCGGCCGCCGCGACCGCGTCTTCCTCGAGCGCGTGTTCCAGAAGCTGCTGCTCAACTTCACGTGGTGGGTGAACCGCAAGGACGCCGGCGGCAAGAACCTCTTCAGCGGCGGCTTCCTCGGCCTCGACAACATCGGCGTCTTCGATCGCAGCAAGCCGCTGCCGACCGGCGGCCACCTCGAGCAGGCCGACGGCACGGCGTGGATGGCCTTCTATTCCACGACGATGCTCTCGATGGCGCTCGAGCTGGCGAAGGGCAACCCGGCCTACGAGGACCTCGCCAGCAAGTTCTTCGAGCACTTCGTGGCGATCGTCGACGCCATGAACTCGCTCGGCGGCACCGGCCTGTGGGACGAGGAGCACGGCTTCTACTACGACCAGCTCCACGTGAACGGCCGCCCCGAGCCGCTGCGCGTGCGATCGATGGTCGGGCTGATCCCGCTGTTCGCCGTCGAGCTGCTCGACGATGCCGACCTCGCGCGGCTGCCCGGCTTCAAGAAGCGCATGGAGTGGTTCCTCGAGAACCGCAAGGACCTCGCGCGCCACGTGACCTTCGGCGAGGCGTGCTCGGCGCGCGGCGGCAGCCGGACGCTGCGCCTGCTGGCGATCCCCTCGAAGGAGCGGCTGCAGCGGGTGCTGCGCTACGCGCTCGACGAGGCGGAGTTCCTCTCGCCGCACGGCATCCGCTCGCTGTCGCGCGTCCACGAGCGCGACCCGTACGTCTTCCGCGCGGACGGCCAGGAGTTCCGCGTCGACTACGCGCCGGGCGAGAGCACGACGCCGCTCTTCGGCGGCAACTCGAACTGGCGCGGGCCGGTCTGGTTCCCGGTCAACTACCTGCTGATCGAGGCGCTCGAGCGCTACCACCACTTCTACGGCGACGAGTTCACCGTCGAGTGCCCGGTCGGCTCGGGCAAGCACCTCACGCTGAAGGAGGTCGCGCACGAGCTGTCGCGCCGCCTCGCCAGCCTCTTCCTCCCCGACGCGCAAGGCCGGCGCCCCTGCCATGGAGGCGCCGAGCGCTTCGCCAAGGACCCGGCGTGGAAGGAGCTCCTCCACTTCCACGAGTACTTCGACGGCAACGACGGTCGCGGCCTCGGCGCGAGCCACCAGACCGGCTGGACGGCGCTGGTGACCCGCTGCCTCGAGGATCTCGCCCGGGCGCGGCGCTGAGCGCGGCGCTGAGCGCGGCGCTGAGCGCGCGGCGCTGAGCGGAGCGCGGACGAGCGACCGCTGACGAGACGTCGCCGCCGAGTCGCGCGACTGCGCCCCTTCGCGCTCGATCGCGCCAGCGACGCACGGTCGCGGCGAGCCGCTCGATTCGCCACGATGGAGAGGCGCGCCCCGCCTGCTTCCTCGCGCCGGAGTCCTGCCATGCGCCCGCTCGCCTTCGACTTGAACGCGGAATGGCTCGAGAGCGACGGTTGCGGCGGCTTCGCGATGGGCAGCGTCGGCGGCTGGCGGACGCGCCGCTACCACGGCCTGCTCGCCCCCGCGCTCGCGCCGCCGAGCGGCCGCCACGTGCTGGTGAACGGCTTCGACGCGTTCGTCGAGACGGCCGCGGGACGGACGCCGCTCTCCACGCAGGCCTACGCGCCCAGCGTCCTCGCGCCGCTCGGTTGGGCAGTGCTGCAGGAGTTCCGCAACGAGCCGTGGCCGACCTGGCGCTTCGCGCTGCCCGACGGCCGCAGCGTCGTGCAGGAGCTGTTCGCAGTGCACGGGATGCCGTGGGTCGTGGTCGGTTGGCGGCTCGAGGGCGCGCAGAATGCGGCGCGTGCGGCGCGTGCGGCGCGACTGATCGTGCGCCCCTTCCTCTCGGGCCGCGACGCCCACGCGCTCCATCAGGCGAACGACGCGTTCCGCTTCGCGACCGACCACGAGCCGGCGCGGCGCGGCGAGTCGCGGCTGCGCTGGCGTCCCTACGAGGCGCTGCCCGCCATCGCGAGCGCCGCCAACGGCGCCTGGCGCGACGAGCCGCACTGGTACCACCGCTTCCGCTACGCCGCCGACGCCGCTCGCGGCTTCGATGCCGAGGAGTCGCTCGGCTCGCCCGGCGAGTTCACCTTCGATCTCGCGCGAGGCCCGGCGTGGTGGATCGTCGGGCAGGAGCAGACGGCGGTGCGGCGCGATCGGCGCGGTCGCACCACGACTGTCCCGCTCTCGCCGCTGCTCGCCAAGGACGGAGCGGCGGCAGCGGCGCTGCGGTTGCGGCGCGCGGAGGAGGAGCGGCGTGCCGCGCTCGTGCCCGCTCGCTCCACCCGCGCACGCGGAGCGGTGGCGGCCCCGCTCGCCCGCGCGGCGGCGCAGTTCATGGTCCACGGCCGCGGCGGGATGACCGTCCTCGCCGGCTACCCGTGGTTCACCGATTGGGGACGCGACAGCGCCATCGCGGTGCGCGGGCTCTGCATCGCCACCGGACGCCGCGACGCGGCGCTCAAGGTGCTGAGCCGTTGGTCGCAGGCGCTCGTGGAAGGCGTGCTGCCGAACCGCTTCCCCGACCACGGCGCGCCGCCCGAGTTCGGTGCCGCCGACGCGTCGCTCTGGTTCGTCGTCGCAGTGGAGGAGCTCCTCGCCGCCGATGCGCGCGCACCGAAGCGACAGCGCGTCGTCGAGCCCGGCGCGCGCGCACAGCTGCTCTCCGCCTGCCACTCGATCGTCGCCGCGTACGCGAGCGGCACGCGCCACGGCATCCGCGTCGACGGCGACGGCCTGCTGGCGGTGGGCGTCGCCGCCGATTCGGAGCGACCCGGCGTCGCGCCGACCTGGATGGACGCGCGCGTCGACGGTCGCGCCGTCACCCCGCGCGTCGGCAAGCCGGTCGAGCTGCAGGCGCTCTGGTGGAACGCGCTGACCTTCCTCGCCGACACCACCGCCCCAGGTGGCAGGGCAGTTGCACCACGCGGCGCCGCCGCCTCTCCGCCCCTCCCGTTCGCGAAGCTCGCCGCCCGTTGCAAGCGGAGCTTCCTCGCCCGTTTCTGGGACGACGCGCGTGGGCTGCTCCACGACGTCGTCGACGTCGACCACGTGGCGGGCACACTCCACGCCTCGGTGCGCCCGAACCAGCTCTTCGCGCTCGGCGGGCTGCCGCGGACGCTGCTCTCCGGACCGCGCGCCCGACGCCTCGTCGATGCCCTCGCGCTGCAGCTCTGGACGCCGCGCGGAGTGCGGACGCTCGCTCCCGACGACCCGCGCTACCGCGGTCGCTACGAAGGCGGCCCGCGCGAGCGCGACGCCGCCTACCACCAAGGCAGCGCGTGGCCGTGGCTCCTCTTCCCGCTCGCCGACGCGTGGGCGAGGAGCCGCGGCGATCGGCCTGCCGCCCGCCACGCCGCCTTCGAGCGCTTCCTCGCACCGCTCGCCACCGAGCTCGAGCGCGCGACGGTGCCCCACCTGCCCGAGCTCGCCGACGGCGACCCGCCGCACGACTGGCGCGGCTGCCCGATGCAGGCGTGGTCGCTCGCGGCGCTGCTCCAGGCGGAGGCGTCGCTAGCGCTTCGTTGACCGCAGCAGCTCCTGCAGCTTCGGGTGCTGCTCCTTCGCCGCATGCTCGGCGCGCAGCGCCGCGCCCGCCGAGCCGCCGTGCATCGACAGCGCCGACAGCGCGTCGAAGCGCAGCAGCACCAAGCTCGGAGTCCAACGCCGCGCGCACGGACGGGAAGGCCGCCTCGCCGTCGCGCTTCACCGCGACATAGAGCGCGAGCCCGCGCACTCGCGCGTCGTCGTCGCGAAGCCACTCGGCCAGCCGCTCGGCCGGGACGTCGGAAGCGAACTGGCAGAGGAGCTCGGTCGCCTGCCAGCGCACCGTGGAGGAGTCGTGCCGCAGCATCCGCCCGAGGTCGGCGACGAACGCGGGCTTCCACTCCTTGCGCAGCTTCGCCATGGCCCGATCGGTGCCCCACATCGTGTCGGAGCGCAACGCGGCCCGGAAGTCGCCGCGATCGCGCGCCGCGAGGTAGCGCGCCGAGCTGATCTCCGGCCCGAGCTGCTGCGTGATCCGCTCCGCGGCGAACTCGCCGTCGTAGTAGTGGGGCGCCAGCAGGTAGACCCGCTGGTAGAGCGCGAAGGCGCCTTCGAGCTCCTTCGCCACCTTCAGCCGGTGGCGCGCCGCAGGACCGATCATGTTCGGCGAGTGGGGTGCCAGCGCGACCACGTGGTCGTACGCCTCGCGCGGATCCTCGCCCTGCTGCTCGAGCGCGCGGGCGAGCTCGAACCAGAGCTCGCTGCTCTCCGGATGGCGCTCGAGAGCGGCGCGCGCCTTCGTCGCTCGCGCGCCCCGATCGGCGTCGCCCGCCGCCTCGCCGAGCGCCGCGAGCTCGCGCGCCACCTCGGCGCTCGGCTCGGGATCGGGGACGAGCTGCATCACCTCGAAGTAGGCCGCGTCGAACGCGTCATCGCCGCACGACCGGCGCGTCTCCTCCGCGATCGCGACGGCGAGCTCCTCGTGGCCGGCCTCGAAGTGGAGCTTCACGAGCTCGAGGCCGGGTCGCGGCCCGCCGAGGTACTCCGCCGCCCAGCGCTGGCGCGCCGCCGCGAAGCGCGCCTCGAGATCGACAGCGGGCGCCGGCGTCGCCGAGTCGCTCGCCGACGTGCTCTCCTGCCCCATCGCGACGGCCGCGAGGCCGAGGGAACTCGCGATCAGCAGCGCCAGCCCGCGGTGCGCGAAGCGGGCGGGCTGGCCGATGCACCGCGTGAAGCTCCGGATCGTTCTCATCGAGGGCTCCGTCTCGGGATCCCGCTCACGAGCGGGTCGCGATCGCGCGCCATCGTATGCGGCGAGCCACGACGCGTGGCGAGGGCGAAGCTCTCGGCGGCGCGACGCGTGCGTCTCGCGGCTAGGAGTCGCCGTCCGCGACCGCGCCGCTGCGCTTCGCCCCGGGCCGCCCGCCGGCGCCCGCGCGCTGGACGCTCTGCACCACCTCATCGCGCGCGGCATGCAGGACGTTGATCGTGTGCGCCAGCTCGAGCTGGTCGAGCTGCCTCGCCGTCGGATAGAGCTGCCGGTACCGAGCGAGGTGTTCGCGAAGCTCCGCGAGCTCGAAGGGCGCGCCGGCGGAGCGCTGCTGTCGCAGGTACTGCTCGTCGAGATCGTGGCGCTGCAGCGGCGCACCGTAGCGAGCCACGAAGACATCCTCCAAGGCGACGAAGAGCCGCGCGAAGGAGAACCAATCCGACGACTGCGGTACGCCGAGGCGGACCGCCAGCAACGCGAACTCGGCGAACGCGAAGAAATAGGCCGAATCGGGCTCGGCGTTCAGCTTCATGCGGTAGGCGTCCGTCTCCTCCAACGGGACGAACGCGAGCGCCCCCGCCGCGAACAAGGCGAACGCGCGCTCGATCTCCTCGAGGCTCGCGATCGTGCGCGTGCCGGGCCAGCGGCCTCGGAAGAGTTTGTAGAGGAACTGCGCGACGACCTCGAACCGCCGTCGCTCCGTCGCGGCGACCGCGCGAGCCCGTCGCGGCTTCGGCTCGGGAAGCTCGCCGCACGCCAGCCGCTCCGCGCGCTCCCGCGCCCGCTGCATCAGCCCGATCGAGAGCTCGACGATGTGATCCGCCGTCGGCGCTTCGCGTCGCACCTCCTCCGACATGCCGAACAGCTGCAGCGACGCGCCGCGCAGCTGGCGATGGAACTCCTCGTCGACGAGCTGCGATAGGACGGGTGGGTTGGTCCACGCGTCGAACCGCAGGAAGAAGCGCGTCTCGCGGCTCCAGCGGTCGAATCGGCGCCGCGCGCGCGCGTCGAGCAGTTCCAGGCAGCGACGCCGCTCGTCCGCCCGCAGCTCCGCCAACGCCGCATCACCGCCGTTCGCGTGGTCGGCCGGCTGGACCACGACGCCGGCGATCTGCGGCGGCTCGCCCGTCCAGCGGATCCGCAGGGCGAGGGAACGTCGCGTCGAGCGGCGTCCGGGGGTGCGCCACAGCCCGCTCGGCTCGGGCGCGAGCGGTGCGCCTCCCGGAGCAAGCTGCACGGAGCGGACCGTGGTGCGATCGGCCGCGAACGCGAGGTAGGCGCGCCACTCGCCGCTCGGCAGCGGCGGCAACTTCACGGCGTAGTCGGCAGCCGCCATCGTCGCCGACCGCTCAGCTCAGCTCGTCGGCGCGGAACGCCAGCTGCGTCCAACGCAGCTGCGCCCCCTTGCCATCCATCGAGACGCAGACGGTCGAACCACCGCTCGACGGGTGGAGGAAGAGCGAGACGCCGTTGCGCCAGACCGGTCCCCACGGGATCGACTCGTTGGCGACGAATGCGGTGATCTCGGTGTCGGGATCGAGCGCGCGGAGGAACTTCGCCGCCTGCGCCGCGAGCGTGCTGGCCTGCTTCGTCGAGAACGCCGAGACCTTGAACTCGCGCTTCGCGAGCTGCTTGCGCGCCCAGTCGAGCTCGGCGCGGCTGACACTGCGGACCGGCCGCTTCGCGCCGTCGAACTTCGGCTTGCCGGGAGTGGTGACGACGACCGGAACGAGCACGTAACGACGGATGACCGTGGCAGCCATGGACCCCTCTTTCAACGTGGTAAGGCAGATGCGGGCAGCGCGGCAGCACTCCTCGCGCAGCGCAGCCCCGTGTGGAAATTGACTTCGCTGGCGCCGATGCCGCCGCGCACGTGCGACGCCAACGTCTGTTTCATCAGCAGCGCGTCCCACGGCCCGCCGAGCACCGGCCGATGGAACCGCTTCGAAACGAGGTGCCCGTCGACCTCCTCGATCAGCAGCGAGGAACAGATCTCGGCGACGTTGCCGAACGCGTGGAAGAGCTGCGATGCCCGCTGGAAGTGGCGAGCTTCGCGCACCGGCTGTGCATGGCGCAGGTAGTTGCGATAGAGCTCGCGCAAGCGCTCGACGTCCGACAGCTCGCTCATATCGACCCGCATCTCGTTCCGATCGGGTCCGTCGACGTTGCACGCCTCGCGATCCTCGCTGCGATCGCTGCCGTCCCACGAGCGGAACAGCCCCGCTTCGCCGCGCAACGCTCGCTCGAGCTCGACGTGGGTGGGCAGCCGCTTGCCGTACCACTCGGCGACCGCCGTCGCCTCCGCCAGCGTCAGCCCGACCACCGGCAGGTCGAGCCAGCGCGCGCGCCACTCGGCCGACTCCGGGCCGTCGCCGAACGGCAGCTCGCTCCAGTCGCGTCCCGGGTAGCCGAGGTAGCTCCAGTGCACCGGGGGCGGCGCCTGCGTGGCTTCGAGGTAGGCGACGTACTCGCGGTTCGAGAGCTCCGCGCGATCGATCCAGTAGGCCTCGAACTCCGCGGAGTCGGCGACCTGCGAGCAACCGAGCTCCGAGCCTGGCTGGCGCCGGAACGTGAACGTGCCGGCGTCGACGCGCAGCATCGCCGTCGGCGAGGCCGGCTCCTCGAAGCTCGTCGAAGGGGCGGCGCGGACGGTCATCACTTCGGTGGTGACGCTCGGCACCAAGTCACGATCGAACTCGGCGAAGCCCCATTGCGGCAGCTCGACGATGAAGCGCCAGTGGCCGGGCGGTACCGCGACCGCCTCGACGGGCGGCGGCCCCATGTCGATGGCCGCGCCGAGCCGGTCGTTCAAGTCGTCGACGGCGCGGCGCCAGACGCGCGCCGGAACTGCGAGCGGCGCCGCGGCGGCCGTCTCCGGCGCGAGACGGAGCGTCACGCGCGGGAACGTGCTCTCGATCGACGCGAGCGAGCGGATCTCCTCGTCGTCCGGGAAGATCGCCGACAACTCGCCGAGCAGCTGCATGGCGGCGCCGAGCGCCTGCGGATCGGACGACGTCAGATAGTCCCGCCCCCGCGCCTTGAATGCCCGGCCGGCCATTCCTTGGTCGAGAAGACCGCGCGCCTCCGCGAGGTACGTGGCACGGTGGACCTCGAGGCGCCGGAGCAGCTGGTCCGCGCGCTGCCGAGCCGACGCCCCGAGGTCCGAGCCTTGATTCGGCAGTTCGAGCAGTGCGCGGCGCGCTGCGGCGACGTCGCCGCTCCGCCCGCGCCATTCGGGCAGCCCCAGCACCGCCTCGATCCTCTGCAGGCAGCTCGCCTCTTCCTCCGCCTCGCGGCGTTGCGACTGCAACACGCCGCCGCCCGCCAGCGCCACCATGGCCACCACCGCACCCGCCAGGACCGTGCGGCGCTTCTCGATCCAGCGGCCGACGCGGCGGTGCAGCGGCAGCGGCCGCGCATGGATCGCCTCGTGGTTCAGGAAGCGGCGCAGGTCGTCGCGGAACGCCGCGGCGTCCGCGTAGCGATCGAAGACGCGGCGCGCCATCGCGGTCGCGCAGATGATCGCGAGCTCGAGGGGCACGCGCGGGGCGACGCGGCGCAGCGCCGGCGGCTCGTGGTGGGCGATCTTCCACCAGATCTCGGCGGAGGTCTTGCCGTCGAACGGTCGGCGCAGCGTGAGCATCTCGTAGAGCACGACGCCGAGCGAGTAGACATCGGTGCGCGCGTCGACCGGCTTGACGCGGCGACGCACCTGCTCCGGGCTCATGTAGTGCGGCGTGCCGATCTGCTCGCCGGCGTGGCTCAGCTGGCTCTTCGGATCGTCGCGCGCCAGGCCGAAGTCGACCAGCCGGATCGTCCCCGTGTGGTCGAGCAGGAGGTTGCTCGGCTTCACGTCGCGGTGGATCACGCCCGCCGCATGCGCGCAGGCGAGCCCGTCGGCCGCTTGCGCGACCAGCTCCGCCACCGCCGCGTAGTAGCCCTTCGAGTCGGGCTTCGGCAGGCGCGACGGCACCACGTCCGCCTCGCCGCGCAACCGCTTCAACTCCACCGAGAGGTCGCTGCCGTCGACCAGCTCCATCGCGAACCAGTGCAGCTCGTCCGCCTGGCTCACGGCATGGATGGCGACGACGTTCCGGTGGCGCAGCTTGGCCGCGATGCGCGCTTCCTTGACGAAGCGCGCCAAGTGGTTCGGCCGCGACAGCGACGAGAACGGCAGCACCTTCACCGCGACGTCGCGCTTCAGCGACTCCTGGCGCGCCCGGTAGACGACCCCCATCCCGCCGTGGCCGATCCGCTCGAGCAGCTCGAACTCGCCGAGCTTGCGACCGACCCACGGGTCGGGCCGCCGCGGGCCGGAGTCGCTGGCCGAGCCCGGAGCGCGGATGAAGTCGGCTTGCGCGCGCGCCCGCAGCATCGCCAACACTTCGTCGACCAGCGTGATGTCGTCGGTCGCCTCCTGCGCGAGGAAGAGCGGCCACTGCTCCTCGGGGAGCAGCTTGGCGCGATCGAACAGCGCCTCGATCCGCGCCCAGCGCTCCGGCTTCATCCGATCTCGGCGCGCAACCAGGCGCGCGCCGCCTCCCATCGCCGCTCGAGCGTCCGCTTCGGCATGCCGAGCAGGCGCGCCGTCTCCTCGACGCTCGCGCCGCCGAAGAAGCGCAGCTCCACCGCGCGCGCCATCTCCGGGTTGAACTCGACCATCTTGGTCAGCGCTCGATCGAGCGCCTCGAGATCGACGGCGCGCTCCTCGTAGTGGTCGACGATCTCGTCGATGCCGAGCTGGATGCCGTCGGGCGTCCGCTTCAGGCGGTTGCGGGCGCGCGCGTAGTCGATCAGCACGTGGCGCATCGCGCGCGAGGCCGCGGCGAGGAAGTGGTCGCGATCCTTCCAGCTGCAGGCGCCGGCGCCGGCGATGCGCACGAACACCTCGTTCACGATGGCGGTCGCGCAGACCGTCTCATGGCCGCCGTGCTGGCGCGCGAGCCGCTTGGCGCGCGCGTGCAGCTCGTCGTAGAGGAGCGTGAAGAGCTGCGCACGGGCCGCTTCGTCGCCGCTCTCGAAGGCGCGGAGCAGCCGGTCGTAAGTGGCGTCACCAGCTGCGTCACCAGCTGCGTCACCAGCCGCGTCACCCGCTGCGCCACCAGGCGTGTTTCCCGCCGATGCCATCCACTCCGGCTCCCTCGATGCGGCGACGGAACCGTTGGATGCTGACCCCGGCGGTGCGAACGAACAAGGTGTCGGAGCGGGCAGGCAGAGTTCCACGTGCAGTAGAACGCCATCCGCACGACGGTCCGCCAAGCAAGTCGACGGCGCTACAGTGGCTCGCCGTCGCGAAGGTCCAGCGAACGAACCACGCACGCGCGCACCGCCGTGCGCCGCCGGGAGCCCGCCATGCTCGATCGCACTGAACTCGCCGCGAAGTACCGCGACCACGTCGCCTGGCTCGGCCGCGAGTACGGCCGCGTGCTGGCCGAGGCGGGGGTCGATGGCGTGGTGATCCACTCGGGCGCCCCGAAGTCGCGCAGCATCTTCGACGACCAGTTCTGGGCGCTGCGGCCGGTCCCCCACTTCCACCACTGGCTGCCGCTCGAGACGGCGCGCTCGGCCCTGCTGGTCGAGGCGGGCAAGAAGCCGACCCTCTTCTGGTTCAACGTGGTCGACTTCTGGGAGCAGGCGAAGGCGCCCGAGTCGGACCACTTCTGGTCCGCGTTCGACGTGCGCGAGGTGAAGGACCCGGCCCAGATCCGCGAACTGCTGCCGGCCGGCCGCCGCCTCGCCTTCATCGGCGAGGAGCGGGGCGACTGCACGCTCTGGGGCCTCCCCGAGTCGGCCTACAACCCGACCGATCTGCTGAAGCGGCTCGACGCGCTGCGCACCAAGAAGAGCGCCTACGAGGTGCTCTGCCTGCGCGAGGCGAATCGCCGCGCCGCCGTCGGCCACCGCGCGGTGCTCGACGCCTTCCGCGGCGGCGAGTGCAGCGAGTTCGAGCTCCACCTCGCCTACCTGCGCGCCACCGGGCAGGACGATCCCGAGACGCCCTACAAGAACATCGTCGCGCTCGGCAAGAACGCCGCGACGCTCCACCACGTCGGCTACGGCCGCTCGAAGAGCCGCGC
>JAEUIC010000031.1 GCA_016795285.1 Planctomycetota bacterium
CGACGGCGGCCGCACCTGGAGCGAGCGCCTCCCGACGCCCGCCTCGTTCGCCACCAGCCTCGAAGTGCCGACGCTCCATCGCGTCGTCGACGCGGCCGATCGCGAGCGGCTGCTGCTCTGGTCGGGCCTCCATCCGGCGCGTCGCGCGCTCAGCGCGTGAGAAGAAGTCCCTCCCGTCGCCCGACTCGCGGCGCATCCCGCCTGGCAGCGTTGCGCCTCCTCGCCGTATCTCTCCGTTGATACGCCTCGTCGGCGCGCCTCGCCATGCGGGCGCGGCGCTTCGTCCGGCTCGGTCCGGGATTTCCTCTCACGCGCTCAGCGAAGACGACGGCGCGACGTGGAGCGAGCTCGAAGCGGCGGGCTCCGCTGGAGCGAGCCGCGCGCGCTCTGGAGCGGCCGCGAGCTGCAGCTTTGCGAACCGGGAGCCGTGCGCTCGCCCGACGGCCGCGAACTGTCGCTGCTGCTGCGGGAGAACGCGCGCAAGGCCCTGTCGCAGCGGATCGTCTCGCGCGACGACGGGGCGAACTGGAGCGCGCCGACGCCGCTGCCCGCCGCGCTGACCGGCGATCGCCACACCGCCCGCACCACCGCCGACGGCCGCCTCGTCGTCGTCTTCCGCGCGATGCCGCTCGACGCAGGCGATCCGTTCAAGGGCGACTTCGTCGCGTGGATCGGCCGCTACGAGCAGCTGCGAGGCGACGCGCTCGACGCCGCCGCGAGCCGCGACGCGACGCCCGCCAGCGCCGCCCCGCTGCTCGTCCGCCTGCTCGACAACCAGGACTCGTGGGATTGCGGCTATCCCGGCCTCGAGTTCCTTCCCGACGGCACCTTCGTCGCGACCACCTACGGCCACTGGGTGAAGGGCGAGGCGCCCTTCATCGTGAGCGTGAGGTTCACGCTGGCGGAGCTCGACGCGCGAGCGGCGCAGCGCTGAGCGGCGAGCGGCAAGGGGCGGCAGGCGCTGGATCGATCGCCGCTCATGCCTCGCCCGAGACGCCACCTCGTCGTACGTTGTCGGACATGAAGAACCTCCTGACGATCCGGCTCGACAAGGATCTCGAACGCCGCCTGACCCAGGTGGCCAAGCGGACCGGGCGCACCCGCAGCGACCTCGCCCGTGACGCGCTGCGACGCCAACTCGCGCTCTTCCAGTTCGAAGCGTTGCGACGCCGAGTCCTGCCGTTCGCGGAGGCGCGCGGCTACCTCACGGACGAGGATGTGATCCGGGACGTCTCGTGAGGGTCTTCCTGGACAAAAACGTCCTGGTCAGCGCCTTCGCGACGCGAGGACTTTGCGCCGACCTGCTCCGCCACGTCATCGCCGAACACGAGCTGTTGGTGGGCGAAGTCGTCCTGGCGGAACTGCTCCGCGTCCTTCGGACGAAGTTCAAGTTGCCCGCGGGTCAGCTGGACGACATCGAGGCGTTCTTGCGCACGTACGAGGTCGTGCCGGCAGCGAAGAAGGCGAGCGTCGTGCGCGTTCGCGATCCCGACGATGCGCTCGTCCTGGCCAACGCCATCGAGGGGAAAGCGGACGTCTTGGTGACAGGCGATCCCGACCTGCTCGTCCTGGGCCGGAGATCGCCGATTCGACTGATGTCGCCGCGGGAGTTCTGGACGGCGGCGAGCGAGGGATAGCCGTTCCGGACGCTGCGCGGCGACTCCTCACCCGCCTCCCACCCGCGCCGCCACTGCCTGCAGGAACGCCTCGGCATTCGGTGGCCCTTCGCTGATCGTGGTGACCTCGGCTTCCGCGAAGACGCGGCGCACGCGCGCGAGCAGCGCGACCTGCTGCTCGCGCGTCAGCGGGTAGCGGTCGGGGTAGCCGAGCTGCAGGAACCAGAGCGGCAGCGCGAGCTTCTCGAGATGGCGGCGCGCGGCGAGCGCGGCATCGCCGGCCGCGGTCAGGCGATCGATCGCCGGCTCGAGCGTCGCGAGACCCGCTGCGATGAACTCCGGCGGCGTGACGTCGGGTGGGTTCCAGCCGTTCATCGGGACGTGGTGCTGGAGCGCGGCGCCCCACGCGTCCATCTGCGCCAGGAACTCGAGCGCCGCGTCGGCGCCGGCGCCGTAGTAGCCGGCGCAGAAGTCGCGGCGCAGCTGCAGCGGATCGCGCGTCGGGTCCCACAGCAGCTGCGCGACGAGGTAGGCGCGCAGCTCGGCCAGTTCGCCGCCGCGACTCTGCAGGTCGGCCTGCACCATCACGCCGTCGATGCCGTCGCGCGCGTAGCGCTTCAGGTCGGAGGCCAGCGCCGCGAGGTTGGGGTTCGGCGCCAGGTAGCTCCAGAAGTTGACGCCGTAGTGCCACACCCAGATCCGCTTCGCGGCGGCGCGCCAATCGGACAACGCCGCGCGGTACTCGGCGCCGATCCCGGCGCAGTCGATGCCGTGGAAGTAGCAGGCGTGCTGGCAGAGGCGCACCGCGACGTCGTCGCGCGGCCGCGTGACCTTCGGCGCCGCGATCGTGTGCTGGTAGGCGAGCGTCTCGATCGTCTTGCCGGGGAAGCGCTCGGCCACCGCGGCCGCGATCGCGTTGACGAAGCGCAGGATCGGGCCGTGTTGCGACCCCTCCTCGGCCACCACCGCCGCGCACCGCTCGCACTCGCACGCGCCGCTCTGCCCGGGCCACGCGTCGTTCTGCGACACATCCACGCAATCGATCTCGGGATGGGCGGCGAACCAGTCGAGCACCCACTGCGTGCAGTGGGCGAGGAGCTCCTCGTTGGTCCAGCACGGCTGCCCGCTGATCGCCGCCGCGCGCCGCGCCCCGCCGACCAGCCCGTACCACTCCGGATGCGCGGCGAAGAAGGTCGCGCCCGGCGCCATCGACTCGATCGAGTGGGCGAACGGGCAGATCACCACGCTGCCGACGCGCTCGTCGCTGCCGTTCGCGCGACCGATGCACTGGTTGACGTTGCCGCCGTTCAGCCGCAGCCGCGCCGCGAGCGTCCCGTCGGCGAGGTCGTGGCAGAGCACCTCGCGGTAGGCGAAGGGCGGCGCGTAGCTCCAGTCGAGCGGCGGCAGCGTGACGATCGCGCGCGGCGGCGCCACCACCGCGTCGCGCGCGAGGAAGCGGCAGCCGAGGAAGCGCTCGAGCAGCTCGTAGACGGCGTAGAGCTCGCCGCGCGGCCCGCCGCCCGCCAGCACGAGATCACCGCCGACCGTCCGCACCACGACGCCATCGGCGCCGAGCGCGCGCGCCTCCTCGAGCGCGCCGCACGCCTGCGCCACGTCGCTCGCGCCGAGCAGCAGCCGCGGCCCGCCGGCGCCGCCGTTCGCGTCGTCGCCCCCCGCCGCCGCACCGCCCGCGACGACGATCGGCAGCTCGACGCCGCCGATCGCCGCGAGCCAGCGCTGGAGCTCCTGCGCGGCGAAGTCGAGCGACGGCGCGCGCGTCGCCGGCACGACGATCGATGCCGCGGCGCGGCCGCGATCGATCAGCGTGGCGGCGCGCGCGTCGAACCGCTGCGGCCGCTCGACGTAGAAGGCGTCGGCGATCTGCGCGCGCGCGAACTCGTAGCTCACCTCGTCGAAGCGCGCGGTCGCCGAGTCGAGCACGAGGAAGGCGCCGCCGCCCGGCAGCGCCGCATCGTCGCGGTAGCCGACGAAGAGGCGGCTGTGGCTCGAACCGGCCGCGACCGGGATCCCGCGCGCCAGCACCTCGCGCACCGCCGCGAAGCGCGTCTCGTCGAGGCCGAAGCGGGCGGGCTGCCACGGCTCGATCCAGCGCACCGTCAACGCGCGCGCCGCGCCGTCGCGCAGCTCGGCCGCCGCGGCCAGCGCGTCGGGCGACGGCGACTGCTCCGCGTCGTAGCGCGCCGCGTAGGGCCACGCCGCCTCGCCGCACAGCCCGAACCGCTCGAAGCCGGTGAGCGCGTGGTGGAAGAAGTTCCCGTCGGAGGGATGGCCGCACGACTGCGTGCCGGCCCAGTTGAGGAACTCGGGCGAGAGGCGCTCGACGACGCCGCGCGGTGGCGCCAGCGCGTACTCGAGCGCGACGCACGCCGTGAAGATCGAGCAGGTGCCGCGCGCCCCTTGCCCGCGCGGCGAGAGCCCGAGCCGCTCGAGCTCGGGGCGCAGGTCGATGGCGGTCGGAACTTCGATCGCGGTTCGCAGCTCGGCGTCGCCCATCGCGAGCGGCGACACGGCAAGGGCGGGCGCCAGGCTGAGGACGGCGCTCAGGCCGACGAGGAGTGCATTCATGGCGAGCTCCGCTGCGCCTGGCGGACGCGGAAATGGAGGCCGAAGAGTAGCCCGACCAGCGCGCCGCCGACGTGGAGCCACGGTGCCGCCGGCCGCGCGGCAAGCTCCGGCCAACCGAAGTCGTCGAGCGCCAGCAGCACGAGGAGCGAGGCCCACGCGATCGGCAGGGCGAAGAGCGCGGTGAGCCGCCACGGCTCGCGCGCGCGCTCGTCGCTTCCGTCCGCAGCCGCGCTCGGGCCGTCGAACGAGTCGTCCAAGTGCGAGAAGAACGATCGCACGAACTCGACGACGCGCTCGCCGACGAGCAGCACCGCCTCGACCGGCAGCTTCACGAACCAGCGCCAGTGGTCGACTCCGGACGGCAGCAGCAGCAACCGCGCCCACGGCGCGACGACGGCCAGCGCAGCGAGGAGCCCGCTCACGGCTGCTGCGAAGCCGGGCGCCAGCGCGCTGCCGGCCGGCTGCATCGCCGCCTGCCAGGCGCGCCCGATGCCGTTCGCCGCGATCAGCAGGAGGCCGAAGCGCAACGACCCGATGCGTTGCTCGAGCGCGCTGCCGAAGAGCAGCAGGAACCAGAAGAGGAGCAGCCCCTCGAGGAGCGACGTCGGCGGCAGCAGCGATGGCAGGTCGAACAGCTCGCGCCACGGAGCCACCGTCGGCGCCAGCAGCCACCCGCGCACCTCGGGGAACAGCGCGGCGAGCAGCGGCGCCAGCAGCGACGACGCGGCGAGCGCCACGGTGACGTTCGCCCGCGCGGCCACGAACTCCTCGTCGGGCAGCAGCGGCAGGCCGATCTGCAGCGCCACGCGCTCGATCGTCCGCAGCGGCGCCAGCGCGCTCGCGCGCTCCGCGGCACGCTCTTCGTACGCGATCGCGACGTCGACCGGGAGCCGCTCGAACTCGCCGCGATCGAACCACGCGACGCGGCAGCGCTCGCACTCGTCGAGCTCGAAGCGCCGCTCGCGCAGCTGCAGCGGGAAGCGCAGGAAGGGACGGTAGCAGCTCGGGCAGCGCCGGCGCGCCACCACCCCTTGCTTGCGACCGACGTGCCACGCCGCCAACGCCTCGGCGTCGAGCCGCAGCTCGAGCGCCGCGCGCGTCGCCATGCGGCTGCCGCAGCGCGTGCACGCCCACTGCACGTCGCCCGGATGGCGCGTGCGCGCGAGCGGCTCGTGGCAGTCGGGGCAGAGCATCGGGATCCGATCGTGAGCGGCCGCTGCGCCGCGCGACGCCGTCGCGGGATGCCGCCGCGCTATTCCGCTGCAGAGCGCCCCGCCAGCGCGCCCGTCGCGAAGGCGGCGGTGAAGTTGTAGCCGCCGATCGGGCCGTCGAGGTCGAGCAGCTCGCCGGCGAGGAAGAGGCCGGGCACGACGCGCGACTGCAGCGTCGCCGGGTCGACCTCCTCGAGCGCGACGCCGCCGCGCGTCACCTCCGCGAAGTCGAAGCCGCGCGTGCCGACCAGCGCGAGCTTCGTCGCGAACAACGCGTCGAGCAGCCGCGCGCGCGCCGCCGCCGAGAGCTGGCGCAGCGGCAGCGTCGGCGCGATCGCCGCCTGCTCGCAGAGCGCTTCGGCGACGCGGCGCGGCAGCAATCCCCCCACCACCGTCCGCACCAGCCGCGCATCGCCCGACGACGTGGCAGCGGCGAAGCGCGCGTCGAGCGCGGCGCGCTCCTCGTTCGGCAGGAAGTCGATGGCGAGCGGCACGCTCGAGACGCCGCCGGCGAGCTCGCGCGCGACCGCGCCGCCGACGTTCATCGGCGCGGGCCCCGAGAGGCCGAAGTGGGTGAAGAGGAGAGCGCCGCGCTGCGGCGGCTCGCGGCGTGCATCGGCGGCCGGCAGCGACAGCACGACGTCGGGGAGCGTCACGCCGGAGAGCTCGCGCACCCACGCCGAGGTCGCCACCAGCGGCACGAGCGCCGGCGTCGTCGCGACGATCGTGTGGCCCAACGCCGCCGCGAAGCCGTAGCCGTCGCCCTTCGTCCCGACCTTCGGATAGCTCCGTCCGCCGAGCGCCAGCACCACGCGCGGCGCGGCGAAGCGGCCGCGTGCCGTCGCGACGACGAAGGGCGCGGCGCCGCTCGCTGCCGCATCGCTCGCGACGCGCTCGATCGCGGTGACCGCGGCGCCGCCGTGGAAGCGGACGCCGGCGCGCTCGAGCTCGCGCTCCAGCGCATCGCGCACGTCGACGGCGCGGTTCGAGACGGGGAAGACCTTGCCGCCCGGCTCGACCTTGGTGGCGACGCCGAGCGACTCGATCCACGCTCGCAGCTCGCGCGGCCCGCGCTCGCGCAGCGCGTGGCCGAGGAAGCGGCCGCCCGCGCGCCCGAACGCCTTCGCGATCGCCGCCGCGGCGCAGTCGTGCGTCAAGTTGCAGCGGTTGCCGCCGCTGATCAGGATCTTCACGCCCGGCCGCCCCGCCTGATCGAGCAGCACCACGCGCTGGCCGCGCGTCGCCGCCGCGAGGGCCGCCGCCATTCCGGCCGGCCCCGCCCCGCAGACGATCAGGTCGGCCTCGGTCACGGGCGACGCAGCAGCGCGACCGTCTCGAGGTGGAGCGTGCGCGGGAAGAGGTCGATCGGCCGCACCACCGCGATCTCGAAGCGCTCCGACAGCAGCGTCAAGTCGCGCGCGAAGGTGAACGGGTCGCACGAGACGTAGACGACCTGCTTCGTGCTGCTGGCGATGAGCGACGCGATCAGCTTCTCGGAGAGGCCGCGGCGCGGCGGATCGACCACCACCGCGTCGATCGGCCCCTTCGCCGAGAGCTTGTCGAGATGCTGCGTCGCGTCGCCGGCGTGGAAGGCGACGCGCGACTCGAGGCCGTTGTGCTTCGCCGCGAAGCGCGCCGAGCGGACCGCGTCCTCGCTGTACTCGATCCCCTCGACCAGCGCGCCGGCGCGCGCCGCCCGCAGCGCGATCGGCCCGACGCCGCAGAAGAGGTCGACGATCCGCTTGCCCTCGAGGTTCGGCCGCCCCTGCGCATGGAAGGAGCCGTCGAGCAGGCGCAGCACCTCGCCGTAGAGCACGTGCGCCTGCGCCGCGTTCACCTGCACGAACGACTGGAGCGAGGTGCGCATCTTCAAGCCGTCGCTGTTCTCGTCGAGGTAGGCGCGACCGGCGAGGGGCAGCGTCTCGGGCCCGAGGATCGCGTGGTCCTCGTCGTCGGCGTGGATGTTCTGCACGACGCCGACCAGCCCTTCCTTGCCGAGCTTCTCCATCAGCTTCAGCGCGAGGCCGCGGATCTTGCCGTACCCCTGCGCCTGCACCACGAGGCCGGCCAGCATCTCGCCGGTCCCCTCGCCGATGCGCGCCACGAGATGGCGCAGGATGCCGCGCCCGCTGGCCGGATCGTGGATGGCGATCTTCAGCTGCATCGCGATCTGCTTGGTCGCCAGCAGCAGCGCCGTCAGCTTCGGGTGCTGGATGAGGCAGGTCTCGAGGTCGACGATGTGGTGGCTGCGGCGCTCGAAGAAGCCGGCCACCATCCCCTCGCGCGACCAGCCGAACGGCACCTTGATGGAGTTGCGGTAGAGCAGCGGCTCGGTGGCGCCGAGGATCGGCAGGATCGGCGCGCGCGCCAGCGCCTCGTGGCGCGAGAACGCCGTGCGCAGCTTCTCCTCCTTGGCGCGCACCTCCTCGCCGTACGGGAGGTCGAGCGACGTGCAGCCGCCGCAGGGACCGAAGTGGGGACAGCGGACGGGCTCCGTCGTGGACGGCGCCGGCAGGGAGAGGCTCATCGGCGCCCTTATAAGGGCCGCTCCCACCGCCGCTTCGCGTCGAGTTCGCGGCCGCCGCGCGCGAGCGCACGCAACCTGAGGGATCCGCCGATGCTCGCCACGCTCGCCGCTGCATGGCTGTTCGCGCAGGTGCCGGCCGCCGCCGACGCCTTCGCCGCCCGCTTCACCGGGCGCACGCTGCGCTTCGACTACCACCACTGCGGCGACGCGACGCACGAGCAGATCGCGCCCGACCGCTACCGGCTCGAGGGCGAGTGGGCTGGCTCGCGCACGCAGCTGGTCGACGACGCCGCGACCGGCGGGCTCGGCTACGGCAAGTACCGCTTCGTGGTGCGCGACGCGGCCGACGCGACGCCGCTCTTCGCGCAGGGCTTCTCGAGCATCTACGGCGAGTGGGAGACGACCGGCGAGGCGAAGACGAGCTGGCGCGCCTTCCACGAATCGCAGCGCTTCCCCGAGCCGAAGGCGCCCGTCACGCTCCACCTCGAGAAGCGCGCCGACGACCTCTCGTGGCGCGAGTTCTGGAGCGGCGCGTGCGACCCCGCCTCGCGCTTCGTCGACCGCTCGCCCGTCACCGCGCGCGGCGGCGTGATGCCGATCGACGTGAAGGGCGACTCGGCGAGCAAGGTCGACCTGCTGATCCTCGGCGACGGCTGGACCGGCCGGCAGCGCGACGACTTCCTCGACGACGTCCATCGCCTGACTTCGGCGCTGTTCGCCACCGAGCCGTTCAAGCGCCGCCGCGCCGACTTCAACGTGCGCGCGATCATGGCCCCCGCGCCGCAGCCCGGCATCACCGACCCGCGCGGCGGCACCTTCGTCGACACGCCGCTGCGCCTGCAGTTCAACGCCTTCGACCTCGACCGCTACATGCTCACCTTCGCCAACCTCGAGCTGCGGGAACTGGCGGCGCAGGCGCCCTACGACGCGCTGATCGTGCTGGCCAACACGCGCAAGTACGGCGGCGGCGGCATCTACAACCTCTGGGCCACCTGCGCCGCCGACACCGAGCCGGCGGCCTACGTCTTCGTCCACGAGTTCGGCCACAGCTTCGGCGGGCTCGCCGACGAGTACTACAGCTCGCAGGTCGCCTACGAGGAGTTCACGCCAGCCGGCACCGAGCCGTGGGAGCCGAACATCACCGCGCTCCTCGATCCGGCGCAGCTCAAGTGGCGTGACCTCGTGGCGCCCGGCACGCCGCTGCCGACGCCGTGGGATCAGCAGGGCTACGACGCGCTCGACCTCGCCTACCAGAAGCGGCGCGCCGAAGCGCTGGCGCAGAACGCCGACGACGCCACCAACGAAGCGCTGATGCGCGAGATCAAGGCGAGCGGCGGCGCGCAGCTCGCGAAGGAGCCGCTCTTCGGCCAGGTCGGCGCGTTCCGCGGCGCCGGCTACGAAGCGCAGCGCCTCTACCGACCGAGCGTCGACTGCATCATGTTCACGCGCAACCCGACCGCATTCTGCCCCGTCTGCGAGCGGGCGATCGAGCGCGTGATCGACACGCTGACGAAGTAGCGCGCCGGGAACGACCTTCCGCTCGCGGGCGCGCTGCGCCCCCTTCAAGTCGCTGCGCCACTAGACGATCCCCTGCAAGCCACGCGGCGCGGTCCCCACCGCGCGCGCGGCAGAGAAGCGGCGGGCGCGTCGAATCCTGGCTGGCGCGCCTGCCCCCCGCAGCTCATGCGGGCCCACCCCGGGCGCCGGGGGGCCGCGGCGAGTTCCCCCCACTCGCTCGCCGCGACCCTCTGGCGCTGTTTCGTTCCCGCAGCGGCGCCTCGCGCGCGGAACGCCCTGCGCCGACGCTTCATCGTCGCCGCCCCCGCAAGGCATGGCCCGCGTCGCGCCGCCCGGTTACCGTCTCCGCCCCGCTCGACCATGGTTCTCGACCGCCAACGCGGCTCTCGACAGCCAACGCCCCATCCCCCCGGTCGAGCACGAGCAGGAGAACACCATGATTCGCCCCGTCCCTCCCACCCGAGCGCCGGCCCTCGCCGGCCTCGCGCTCCTCGCCGGCGCCGCCAGCGCCCCCGCGCAGGACTCCCTCTGGACCCGCTACGGCAATGACCGCAACGAACGGGTCGGCGGCGCGGCGATCTTCCTCGGCGACGTGAGCGGCGACGGCGTCGACGACTACGCGCTCGGCGCGGTGGTCGGCAACGCCGCCCCGACGCCTCACTTCGGCGCGGTGCGCCTCTACTCCGGCGCCAACCACGTCCTGCTGCGCGAGATCACCGGACTCGGCGACGAGTCGTTCGGCAGCGCCCTCGCGCGCGGCGGCGACTTCGATGGCGACGGGGTCGAGGACCTCGCGGTCGGCGCCCCGACCGACGGCAACGGCACGGTCTCGATCGTCTCCGGCGCGACCGGCGCGCTGCTGCAGACGCTCGCCACCTCGGCGCCGCGCGCGCAGTTCGGCGCCGCGCTCGCCTGCCTCGGCGACGTCGACGGCGACTCGGTGCCCGACTACCTGGTCGGCGCGCCCGAATTCAGCACCTCGCTCGCCGCCGGCGTCGGCCGGATCGAGCTGCTCTCCGGCCAGACCGGCGCCCTGCTGTTCGGCTGGACCGGTCGCGGCCCCGCGAGCCAGATGGGCACCGCGGTCGCCAACGCGGGCGACTGGGACGGCGACGGCCTCGACGACGCGGTGGTCATCGAGCGCGACGGCCTCTCGATCGTCGAGCTGGTCGTGAAGGTCATCTCGAGCGCAACCGGCGCGACGTTGATGAACGAGCGGGTCACCCCGCCGAGCGGCGCGATCCTGCGCTTCTCGGTCGCGCGCGTCGGCGACTTCGACGGCGACGGCCGTGACGAGTTCCTGGTCGCCGGCCCGAGCCCGGCGCTCTTCGGCCTGTGGGGCACCGCAGTCGCCTATTCGCCAGCGGTGGGCGGCGAGCTCTTCGCCCACATCGACACCGGCGGCGACTTCGGTGTCGCCTGCTGCGGCACCGGCGACGTCGACAGCGACGGCGTCGACGACTTCGCGGTGAGCCGCCCGAACGGGGCGAGCGGCGGCATCGTCGAGGTCTACTCGGGCGCGACGCGCGCCCTGCTGCAGAGCACCAGCAGCACGACGTTCGCGCTCGGCGCCGCGCTCGACGGACGCAGCGACCTCGACAACGACGGCGTGGCCGAGCTCTTGGTCGGCGGGCCCTCCTCGGACACCAACACCTCGGCCGGCAAGGTCCAGGTGCGCTCGCTGGTCACCGGCAAGGTGATCCGCGAGAAGGCGGCGGTCAACACGATCGACGTGCTGCAAGGCGACGCCTGCTTCTGCGACGACTTCGACGGCGACGGCTTCGCCGACCTGCTGGTCGGCAACTCCTCGCGCTTCGACACCACTGAGCGGCTGCTGGTCCTCTCCGGCGCCGACGGCCACGAGCTGGCGCGCTTCGCCAGGGGCGCGCAGGACTTCGGCGGCACGCTGCTCCTGCTGCCCGACCTCGACGGCGACCTCGTGCGCGACTTCGCCGTGGCGGCGCCGTCCGGTGCGAGCTCGGTCGAGGTGCGCTCCGGCGCGACGGGCGCGCTGATCCGCACCTTCACCGACGGGCGCAGCAACATCGGCTTCGGCCGCGCGATGGCGTTCGGCGTGCAGCCGGCCGGCGCGATCGAGCTGGCCATCGGTTCGCCGCTCTCCGACGCGGGGCGCACCGACGGCGGCGAGTTCACGATCTTCAACCTCTCCACCGGCGCGCAGGTCGTGCAGGGGCTCGGCAACTTCGCCAACGAGCAGTTCGGCTTCGCGCTCGCCTACCTCGGCGACATCAACGCGGACGGCACCGGCGACTGGGGCGTGGCGGCACCGTTCAACGGCGTGAACGGCACCAACGCCGGCCGCGTCGGCTTCATGAGCGGCAAGACGGGCGCGCAGATCCGCGTGATCCGCGGCACGGCGGCGGGCGACCGGCTCGGCACCGCGATCTCGGCCATCAACGACGTGAACGGCGACGGCACCAACGACCTCGTGGTCGGCGTGCCGGGCTCGGGCGCCGGTGACGAGGGGGCGGTCCTCACCGTCTCCGGCAAGAACGTGGCGATCCTCGCCACGCAGACCGGTGCTGCGGTCGGCGCCGAGCTCGGCTCGTCGGCCAGCACCGTGGCCGATGCCAACGGCGACGGCTCGCCCGATCTCCTCGAGGGCTGGGCGTCGCGCCGCCGCATCGACCTGGTGTCGAGCGTGAACGGCAGCCTCTTCGAGCCGATCACGACCGTGCTCTTCCCCCGCGAGATCAAGGTGGCGGATGGCGCGACGGCGGCGCTCGATGGGCCGGGCGCGGGCCCGCTCTTCGCGACGCTGGCGACCGACGACGCCACCGGCGGTGCGCGCGCGGGCGCGCTCGCGGTGCACAAGCTCGACGACCTCTACCTGCAGGTGAGCCCGCCGAGCGCGGCGGTGAACGACACCGTCTTCGGCAAGATCCGCGGCGGACCGGGCGGCGGCCTCTTCGTGCTGCTGCTCGAGGACGTCGACGGCACGCCGGTCAGCGTCGTGATGGCGCAGGCGGCGTTCGATGCGGTCGGCGCGTTCACCACCAGCGGCGTCGTGCCGCCGGGGCTGACGGGCAGCGTCTACACGCTGCGCGCCTACGCGTTCGGCTTCAGCGGCGAGCTGATCGACTCGCTGCCGCGCACGCTCACCTTCGAGTGACCTGCGGTTGATCTTCGTGCCGGGCCGCCCGTCGCTCGCGAGAGCGGCGGGCGGCCCGGTTCTTTTCAAATCGCGTCGGTCGCGCGCTACCGCCGGATCGAGCCGAGCCCCCGCGCGCGCAGCTCGGCGATCTTGACCCAGGCGTAGCCGGGCTCGGGGGGCAACGGCTCCGATGGCTCGGCGGCGGTCGGCTGCAGGTGCGGCTGGTCTTCGCTCCAGTGCTGCATGCCGGCGAGCAGCGCCGCGACGTAGGAGGCGATCAGCGGATCCTCCTCGTGCGCGCTGGCGTCGTCGCTGCCGGCGCCGCGCGCGATGCGGCGGAAGTCGGCGAGCGCCGCCGGCGGCACGTTCGCGGGCGCGACCTCGGCGCCGAGCAGCGTCGTCTCGAGCAGGCTGAACTCGCGCGTGCCGTCGGGCTGCGCCGCGCCGAGGAAGAAGCCGAGGTAGCAGTGGCTCGGCGTGATCACCAGGAACGGGTCGAGGCCGATCGCGATCAGCAGCGACGCCATCAGCACGCTGCCGTCGACGCAGTTCGCCTGCGCGGCGGCGAGGCTCTGCTCGATCGTGCGCACGTGCTGCCACGCGACGTGGCCGCTGCCGCGCAAGGTGCCGACGCTCGAGTAGCGGATGCCGCGGTCGCGCAGCAGCTTCCAGATCGAGAGCACTTGGCGGTGCACCTCGTCGCTTCGGCCCGCCTGGTAGCCGGTGAGGTCGCGCACGAATCCCTGCCGCGTCAGCGCCGGTACCAGCTCGTCGACCAGCAGCGGGTGGCGCTCGTTCACGTAGGCCGCGAACATCCAGCTCTGGTCGAGCTCGAGGCCGCGATCGACCGCGTTCGCGGCGCCGCCCCCTCCATCGCCCGCTCCATCGTCCGCTGCATCGCTCGCGCCCTCCGTCGGCGGCGGCAGCCCCTGCAACGTCTCGCTGTCGAGCCCGGTCAGCGCGAACGGGCAGTCGTGGATCGGATGGAGGCGGACCGGCAGCACGAGCTTGCGGTAGGGCTTGCCGTCGAGCTCGACGCGGAACTTGATCGACAGGAGCCGCTCCTCGTCGAGCGCGCGCAGCTTCTCGAAGTCCCAGTCGATCTTCGGGAAGAAGCGGTGCACCGCCGCGCTGGCGAGCTCGTGCTCGAGCTCCGACTCGCCCATGAAGTCGTTCGCCTCGACGATCACCTTCACGTCGGGCGTGAGGAAGAGGTCGTCGCGATGGTCGACCAGCAGGCCGACCTGCCCGCGCGGATCGCCGTACTGCCGCAGCGTGAGCGCGCGCCACTGCTCGAAACCGAGGTCGGGGAAGAAGGTGGTGGCATAGAGGTAGGAGCTGAACAGGTGGCCGTCGAACCCGGCGACGGGCGTGAGCTCGAGCTCGAGCCGATCGGCGGCGTCGAGCGGCGCAGGCGACGCGGCCGCGGGCGACCCGTGGGCGAGCGACGCCCTCACCGGCCCCGCGAGCGGCGGCGCGGGCACGGCCACCGAGGCCCCGAGCAGCGCCGCGCCGAGCGCCCCTCCCCGCGCGAGCCCGGCGGCCCGCTGCCTGCCGCGGCACTGTCCGCCGCTCCCGGTCGAGTTCCGTTCCACTGCGTGTCGTCGTGACGAATCCATGGTTCCTGCTTCGACGGGTACTTGAAGGAGAGGCCGCGGCGGCCGAGCCGCCGTGCGGCGATCGGGCCACGCGGCGATGATCGACGCCGAGCCCGCCCCCCCACAAGCGCGCCGCCGCCAGGAGCTCTCGATGCAACGCCCCCCGATCGCCCCTCTCCCGCGTTCGGCGCACTGCGTCGCCGCCGCGAGTCTCGCCGCGAGCCTCGCGGTGACCCCCGGCGCCTTCGGCCAGCAGGAACTCTGGCGCCTCGAGGGGCAGCAGCACCTCGAAGGGGTCGGCTTCTCGGCGACCTTCCTCGACGACCTCGACGGCGACGGCGTCCGCGACTACGCCTTCGGCGGCGTGCGCCTCGCCTACCGCGACGAGGAGCAGTTCGGCGCCGTCCACGTCCACTCCGGCGCGACCCACGCGCGGCTGCGCTCCATCACCGGCCTCGGCGACGAGAGCTTCGGCACCACGCTCGCCGACAGCGGCGACTTCGATGGCGACGGCTGGAGCGATCTGCTCGTCGGCGCCCCCACGTCCGGCGACGGCGAGCTCTTCGTGGTCTCGGCCGCGACCGGCGCGCGGCTCGCCCGCTTCCTCCCCCCAACCGGCTTCATCGACTTCGGTCGCGCGCTGGTGGCGCTCGGCGACCTCGACGGCGACGCCATCCCCGACTTCGTCGCGGGCGATCGCGATGCCGTGCGCACGCCGGCGCTCCACTGGATCTCCGGCGCGAGCGGCGCGGTGCTCGGAGGCACCGTGGCGCTGGCGGAGCGCCATCTCCTCGTCGACGCGGACGACTGCGACGGCGACGGCGTGCGCGACCTGCTGGTGATCGTCAGCGACAACGTCGACTCCACCGGGCTCGAGCTGCGGATGACCGCCTGGAGCGGCGCGACGCGCGCGGCGCTCTGGTCGAAGCCGGTGCGCGACGGCGCCTTCGTGATCCAGGACGACTTCTCGGCGTGCGCGCTCGACGACTTCGACGGCGACGGCCGGCGCGACCTGCTGCTCTGCAGCGCGGTGACGATGCGCACCGGTCCCGCCGCCGCCTGGATCTCGATCCACGCCGCGGCCGACGGCAGCGCGCTGCTGGAGAGGATCGACGCCGACGTGGGACGCGGATTCGGTCACCGCTGCTGCGCGGTCGGGGACCTCGATGGCGACGGCAAGTCGGACTTCGCGATGTCGCGGCTCGAGGAGCTCGACATCGTCTCGTCGGCCACGCTGCAGAGCCTCGCGCGCCGCCGCGTGACGAACGGGGATGCCCGCGTGCTGGCAGGCGCGGCCGATCTCGACGGCGACGGGCGCGTCGAGCTGCTGCTCGGCGACTCGTTCGAGCAGCCGACCGGCATCGTCCGGATCCTCACCGCCGCCAACCTGCGCCTGCGCGCCGCGCAGTTCGGCAGCGCCGAGCAGCTGCAGTCGCTCGAGGGGGTCGCGCTGCACGACGACATCGACGGCGACGGGATCGCCGAGCTGCTGGTCGCACGCCGCGACGCGCTGGACGGCACCGGAGGCCACCACGTCGCGGTGCTGGCGGGCTCCGACGGCCGCGAGCTGGCGCGCCACGCGCTGGGAGCGCTCGGCTACGGGACCGGCCCGCTCCTGTCGCTCCCCGACGTCGACGGCGACGGCCGCGGCGACTACGCGATCACCGGCCTCGATCTCGTCGACGTGCGCTCGGGCGCGACCGGCGGCCTGTTGCATCGCTTCGCCAGCCCGCGGATCGGCACGCGCTTCGGCGCTGCGCTCGCCGTGCAAGCGCGACCGTCCGGGGCGCTCCACCTCGCCATCGGCGAGCCGGAAGGCGGCACCGCCGGCACCGCCGCCGGCGCGCTCGAGCTGCGCGATCTCGCCACCGGCGCGCTGCTGATCCGCAAGAACGGGCCGAACTTCGGCGAGCGCTACGGCAGCGCGTTGGCGGCGCTCGGCGACGTGGACGGCGACGGCACCTCCGACTGGGCGATCGGCTCGCCGACGCGCTCGAAGCTCGGCTTCGCGCGGGTCGGTCGCGTCGTCGTCGCGAGCGGCGTCGACCTCTCGCTGATCGCGGCGGTGAACGGCACGTTGGTGCAGGACCAGCTCGGGAGCGGCCTCGCGGCGCTCGGCGACATCGATGGAGATGGGATCGCCGACCTGCTCGCCGGAGCGCCGGGCAACGGCAGCGGCAGCAACGACCGCGGCACGCTGCTCGTGCTGTCGGGCGCCACGCTCGGCACGTTGTTCACCGCGACGGGCCGCGAAGTCGCCGACCCGATCGGCCACGAGCTCTCCGCGAGCCCGGACGCCAATGGCGACGGGCACGCCGAGCTGCTGGCGCTGGCTGCGAGCGGCGACCACTTCGAGCTCTTCGACGGCGCCACCGGCGCCTTCCTCACGCGCTTCCCGGTGCCGTGGAGGATCCGCCGCTTCGCGACCGCGCCACCGCACCTCGCGGGACTCGCCGGCCCCGGCGGTGGGCCGCTGCTGGCCGCGACCTCACCCGGTCGGCTGCAGGCCGACTTCGCGCTCGGCCTCACGCAGCTCCTCGAGCTCGACGATCTGTGGCTCGTCGTGAATCCCGACCACGCACCCGCCGCGGCCACGGTGACGGCGCACGTCCGCGGCGGGCCGGTGGGCGCGGCGACGTCGCTCGCGCTCGTGGCGATCGACGGAGCGCCGCTCTTCGCGACGCTCGACGCGGGCGTGTTGGACGGCCTGCAGCACTACGGCGTGAGCGGCGTCGTGCCGGTCGGACTCTCGGGGACGACGTGGACGCTGCGCGCGTTCGCGCAGGGCTTCAGCGGCACCACCATCGACAGCAACGAGGCGCTGCTCACCTTCGAGTGAGGGCGCCTCGCGGGGCCGGCATCGCGATCGACCGGCCGCGCCCGACGACGACCGCGTCGGAGCGCGACCGGCGGCTCGCGCGGCTCACACCTTCACCCAGCCGTTCTCCTTGCTGCTCTTCACGCAGGCGCGCAGGAACTTCATGCCGGCGAGGCCATCGCTGACCGACGGGTGGGCCGATGCGATGTCCGGCTCGCCGCGGATCGCGCGCGCGAAGGAGCGGTAGAGGTTGGCGAACGCCTCGAGGTAGCCCTCGGGATGACCGGCGGGGATGCGCTGCAGCGTCTTCGCTTCGTCGTCGACCCAGCCGTTGCCGGGGCGGTAGAGCTCGGGCGCCTTGTCCTTCCACCAGACCAGGAGGTCGTTCGGCTTCTCCTGCTCCCACTGCAGGCCGCCCTGCGTGCCGAACAGGCGGATCGACAGCGCGTTCTCGCGGCCGACGCAGACCTGCGACGCGGCGAGCGAGCCGTTCGCGCCGTTCGCCAGCTTGAAGAGCACCATGCCGTCGTCGTCGAGCACGCGGCCCGCCACGAAGGTGGTGAGCTGCGCGTAGAGCGACTCGAGGCGCGAGCCGGTCAAGTGCTCGGCGAGGTTCGCGGCGTGCGTACCGATGTCGCCCATCGCGCCGCACGCGCCCGACTGCTTCGGATCGCTGCGCCACGCCGCCTGCTTCTGGCCGGTCGCCTCGAGGCGGTCGCTGAGCCATCCCTGCAGGTACTCGACGTACACCTTGCGGATCGTGCCGAGGCGGCCCGACTGCACGAGGTTCCGCGCGTGGCGGACCATCGGGTAGCCGGTGTAGTTGTGCGTGACGCAGAAGCGGAGCTTCGTCTTCGCGACCAGCCGCTCGAGCTCGTCGGCCTCCTCGACCGTGATCGAGAGCGGCTTGTCGCAGATCACGTGGAAGCCGCGCTCGAGCGCCGCCTTCGCCGGCGCGAAGTGGACGTGGTTCGGCGTGACGATCGAGAGCGCGTGGATCCGCTGGTCGGCCGGCAGCTTCGCCTCGGCGTCGAGCATCTCGGCCCAGCTCGCGTAGGTGCGCGCCGGATCGAGCCCGAGCTCGGCGCCGGTCTGCCGGCTCTTCGCCGCGTCCGAGCTGAAGGCGCCGGCGACCAGCGCGAACTGCCCGTCCATCTGCAGCGCGATGCGATGGACGCCGCCGATGAAGGCGCCCGGCCCGCCGCCGACCATGCCGATGCGCAGCCGCGCGCCCGCGAGAGTGGAGTTGCCGCTGACCATGAAAGGGAGCTCCTCGTGGAAGAGGCTGAGAAGGTAGCGAGCCGAGCAGAGGTCACGAACCGGACGGAAACTCCCCGGCACCGGAATCCGGGTGGCGGGGAGTTTCCGTCCAGCCCGGTGGCGGGGTTGGTTGTGACGGCGGGAGCATCAACCCCCCCCCCCCGCTCGCCC
>JAEUIC010000018.1 GCA_016795285.1 Planctomycetota bacterium
CGGCGACTTCGTCAGGTTCAAGGGCATGTTAGACACCGACCCAGCCGAGCTTCGAGATTCGGGCCCTGCGGTAGGTTGTTCCAGCGAGTTCATCCATCGACCGAGCGGCTCCGACCGAGAAGTCAAACATGATTGTGTACGGCGAGAAGGAGCGCGGTCTTAACCCGCAGGCTACTTGGCGTCTACAATCGTGCAACGCCGTGAATGGAATACGCTAGTCCCCTTCGTTAAGACGACCGCCATCAGCGAAGTACTTTGATAGTGCGTGCCGGCAGCCTTCGCAGAAGGTCACGAGTGCCGTCTGGTCGCCGCCGTCGACGCACCCGCCGAACCAGACGTCGTTTGCGTGCGGAAATCTCTCCTCTTGCGCGAGAAAGTAGTCATCGTGAAGTCTCACGAGGCCATACAGAATGGGAACTTCGTCCTCCTTGAGCTGGAGTCGATGGACCGCGCACTCTGTCACTGCGTCGCGGCAGTCTAGGAGTCCGCTTGGCAACCAGCGAAGGGTTGGTTCCTCATGGCTCACAGTGCACATCGTTAGCGAGAGCGCAACGGCGATGAAAACTGCTTTGCGCCGCATCCGTGCTCCTCCGAACGTTCGAGAGCGACCGCGTCGTGTGTCTAACGTCGTCCTTAACCTGCGAAGGCGCCGGTCAGGCACCCTTCGACCGAAGGCCACCGTAACGGCGACTTCGTCAGGTTCAAGGGCTTGTTAGGCACCCGTCGACCGCGCTGGAAAGCGAGAGAGTTCAATGCGAGCCCTGCCTTGGTCTGGATTCTCTTCCGGTCTTCTGTCTTGAGTTCATGTCTCTGAACGGACTTCCTCTTCATTCATCTTCGACTGAGGTTCGCGACGTGACCTCGGTTCACGACCTTCGCGTCTCGGAGCATCGCCAGCACGTTCAGCGGCAAGACCGTCGTCCACCGAACGCTATCGGATTCAAAGATCTTCGATCCCGAATCGGCGAGGTTGGTCGTCAGCCACTCGAGTTGGATCAAGGCCAAGTGCCGACGCACCGCGAGATCTCGAGGTCACTGCCAGGACCTGGCCGAAGAGACTTCCGAACTCTTCAACCGATGAGGTTCAGCTTCGAGAGTTCCTCTGACTGAGACTCTTGCCTGACGGTCGACTACTGCGGCCTTCGGCAATCTCTGAACTCTGGCGTGCAAACGAGCGATTCGAAGTCTGGCGACCGGACCAGCTTGCCAGCGGAAAACTACCGAGCCCCAAAACTCAGGTGTGCCTAACGTCGTCCTTAACCTGCGAAGGCGCCGGTCAGGCACCGCTAGAACGCCCGCCACCGTAACGGCGACTTCGTCAGGTTCAAGGGCATGTTAGGCGTCACCCGAGTCTGATTCCACGTCGTCTAGAGGCATTCGCCGAGTCGATGACCTCACGGCTCCGGCGCTGCGCTGACTTCCGTCCGCTTTGACTGCGGCCTGCTGAACCGATGAACGATGATTCATGGCCGGTTCATGTGGCCACAACTTCGATGAGCTTGGAGGTACCCCAGCTCCAGCTACTCCATTCGGTCTGCATGGCGTCGCGCGTAGTCGACCGCGTACGCCTGCGAGTCAATCGTGTCAGCAGGCACTTCCTCCCAGCTTTGAATGGAATCGCCAAACTGGAACTTTGCCTGCCTCAGCGCAGCATCGCGAGTTTGATGCCATGAGTCGCCGCAGAATCGTCCTCCTGCAGTAAATCCCAGCATGAGATAGCCGCCATCACACGACTCGATAAGAACAACGTCTGCATCAGGCATCGGCCCAGGCCCCAAGTCGCCAGATGATGGAGCTGGCAGCATGTCCATTGGTGAATCTCGGAACACGATCGCAACATGCCGTTCGAGCTTTCGCATTCGTGTTGCCGCCCGAGTGCAGGTGCACGCCTAACGTCGTCCTTAACCTGCGAAGGCGCCGGTCAGGAACCGACCGATCAACGACCACCGTAACGGCGACTTCGTCAGGTTCAAGGGCTTGTTAGGCGGAGAGCTCGAACTCGAAGGATGTCCTTGCAACCGGAATCACGTTCATTGACTGGCCTGGTCAGCGTTGCGATCCGTTCGTTAAGGACGGAGTTTGGCTTGGCGAAGGCGGGGATGGCGCGACCCGAACAGGCTCCTACTTTGAAACGGCGTCGAGTGTCGCCTCGATCAAATGGAACAGCACGACCGCCGACTCAAGAAGGGCGATGACGAGCGCCGTGCCGGACAGCCAGCGAGAAGCGCCTGCCCGCGCTGTCGCTGAGGCGTAGCCGACGGCGAACGGTGCAGATACGGTCATGATGCTCGGACCGAGCATTCGGAGGGGATGCCCTCAGCAGTAGGCAATGCCAAGAGCGAGCCCCGCCGGCGGAAGTCCAGTCAACGCGATCGCTGCGATGCCGTTCAGCGGAATCTTGTGGGCGAAGATTCCGAGGACAATCCCGAGTGCGATGAGTGCGTAACCGACTGCGACAGGATGCATGAGGAGTCCCGATTCCAAGGGCATGGCGCCGTTCGTGCCGTCTGACTTGGTTCCGGATCTCGTATTCCGGGTGGGGCTTAGATCCGTCGACAACCCGTCACGGCCGTCAGCTGTCACCGAGGGCGGCGATGGCTCCGGCGCACTGCGCGTTGTCGCTGTTGCGCGAGTCGACGGCGAAGGCTCTTCCGCCTAACGTCGTCCTTAACCTGCGAAGGCGCCGGTCAGGAACCGACCGATCAACGACCACCGTAACGGCGACTTCGTCAGGTTCAAGGGCATGTTCGGCAGCAACGAGCGGTACCTACTTGGACTGGAACATCCAACGGTTGCCGAACTTGTCATTCAGCGCGCCGTAGAGCCCGAATGGTTGCTCAGCGAGCGGATCGGTGACTTGGGCACCTTCAGACAGCTTGAGGAACACGGCCTTCGTCTCGTCTCGAGTTCCGCCGCTGAGGTAGAGGCACACCGTGTTGCCCTGAACCGCGGTCTGCGTTGGACGAAGCCAGTCGCAAGCCGAGATGTCGAGCAGAGGACTCTTCAGTCGTGAGTTGACTACTTTCGCGTGCATCGCGGCAGGGAACATCCCCTTCATTGGCGACTCACCGACGGTCGTCATCGTCAGGTCACCACCGAAGACGGCTTGATAGAAAGTCATTGCCTCCTTGCACGTGCCGGGCAAAAGGATGAACGTCGTCAATTGCATCTTGGAGTTGTTCACCGTCTTGCCCTCTTGCTGCGTTGATGGAAGGGCACTCCCGGCAGGCGTGGCTGATTGACTGACTGCTTGCGTTGACCAACTAACGGCAACAACCAGGCCTAGGCATGCCAGTCGTCTTGAGGGGCCGGACGAGAAGTTCGACTTACCCACGAGGTGCTCCAAGGCCGCGTCGACCACGCCATTGTCTGCCGAACGTCTCTTCGAATGTTGGGGTTTGGAGGTTAGCGAGAGAGTGCTGGCGTTGTAAGGCAGGGGAGTTTGGGGGGGTGGGGGATTGGTAAGTGGTTGCGGTGAAACTGAATACGGCGGGTGGGAGGGAGGGGCGTAGGACTTGTTCTGCGGCTTGGAGGTGCTGTGTAAGGCGGAGCGGGGGTGGGGTGGACGGTGGGATGGCGAGCGAGGGGGTCAGCTGGGGTGGTTAGCGGGGGGTGGACGGCGTGGACGGGCGGGCGGAGGCGATGGGGGCGGGGCTGATGGCGTCTGAGTGGGCATTCGGTTGGTTGCGTCGGTCGGGCGGCGTTCGAGCGAGATCGATGGGCCTCTCGCGACGGGGAGAGACGGCGCTGCATAGAGCCGATCGATCGGGCTCCGCACGGCGGCGGCGCCACGGTTGAGCACGTGGGTATAGACCATCGTGGTCGAGACATCCTCGTGGCCGAGCAGCTCCTGGACGGTCCGGATGTCGTAGCCGTCCTCGAGCAGGTGAGTCGCGAACGAGTGGCGGAAGGTGTGGCAGGTGGCGTGTTTGACGATGCCGGCGCGCGCGACGGCGAGTTGGACGCAGCGCTGCAGCACCGTTTCGTGGAGATGGTGGCGGCGGAGCGTGCCGGTTGCCGGGTCGAAATGGAGCTTTCGTGCCGGGAAGAGCCACTGCCACGACCAGCTTGCGGCGGCGTGCGGGTACTTGCGAGCGAGGTCCGCGGGCAGCTCTACCTCGCCCCCGCCCCGCTCGAGGTCGCGGTGGTGTAGGCGGCGGACGAGCTGCAGGTGGTCGCGTAGCGGCTCGATCAGCACGGCTGGCAGCGGGGCAGCGCGGTCTTTACCGCCTTTGGCGCGGCGGATGACCAGCTGGCGCGCGGCGAAGTCGACATCCTTGATCCGCAGGTGGAGCGACTCCATGAGGCGCAGTCCGGCGCCGTAGAGGAGGTGAGCTGCGAGCGCGGGGGCTCCCGAGAGCTGCGAGAGCACGGCGTGCACTTCCTCGCGCGTCATGACGACGGGGAGCCGCTTCGGCGTCTTGGCGCGGATGATCGGCTCGAGCGTGCCGATCTCACGCATCAGGACATCGCGGAACAGGACGAGGAGCGCGGCGAGCGCCTGATTCTGCGTCGATGCCGAGACTTGGTGTTGGATCGCGAGGTCCGAGAGGAACCTGCGGATCTCCTCGGCGCCCAGCACCTCCGGATGCTGCATGCCGTGGAACTTCACGAACCGCACGATCCAATGGACGTACGCTTGCTCCGTCCGCAGGCTCAGGTGGCGCGCACGCATCACCGCGCGCACCCGTTCGATCAGGTTCGGGTGGGGCGGGTTCGATCGAGCGCCGTCTGGAGATGGGCGTGGCGACGCCGAATTCGGACCAATCGGCCAACGGATCATGGGATGGACCTCGCGGCGGGAGCGGCGCGGCCCGGCGCGTGGCGCGCTCGCGGCAGGGCAGCTCGATCGCCGCGGCCGAAGACGTCGCCTGCGGTCGACGGTGACGACGTCCTCGAGCGATCATCGCGAGGCGGACTCGCAGCCGCCTCGGGGCTTCGCGGCACGACGTGCAAGGATCCTCTGCGCTTGCGTGTTCGGCCGTGTTCACGCGTCGCGACGTAGAGCGTCTGTCAGCGTGGTGGCGCTGCGCCACGGTCGGCCGGGGGCGCCGAGCCCGAGCGATGCTGCTGCCGACGCGGAGCGCGGAGCCGACGACGCTTGATCGTTGCGGAGAGCGGGCGAGGAGCTCATGGGTGGCCGCAGCTGCTCGAAGGTGGCGGCCGTTCGGTGCAGGGCTCTCCGTGCCTTGGAACCTGCGGGCGCTGGAGGGCACCTTCGGACCGGACTCCCACCAAGGCTGTGATCAGCCGAGCTGGCCCCGACGGCGCGCATGCATCGGGAGCTTTGTCTTGAGCTTCGTGTGCCACGGCGAGGTGAGGCGCGGCGAGGTGAGGTGAGGTGAAGTGAGGCGAGGTGAGGCGAGGTGAGGCGAGGTGCGGCGAGGTGAGGCGAGGTGAGGCGAGATGAGGCGAGATGAGGCGAGATGAGGCGAGATGAGGCGAGGCGAAGTGCGGCGAGGCGATGTGCGGCGAGGCGATGTGCGGCGAGGCAATGTGCGGCGAGGTGCGGCGAGGTGCGGCGAGGTGCGGCGAGGTGCGGCGAGGCGCGGCGAGGCGAAGTGCGAGGCGAAGTGCGCGGCGTAGTCCTTTGGTGGTGCGATCGATCTCTGCTGCATCCAGCGCGGTGCCGCGGTGGAGCCGCCGGCGGCGGCGAACTGCGGGAGTCGCCGGGTGGCCGCGCGCCGCCGCTGCGGGCGATCGGCGCGAAGGAGCACGCGAGGGCACGCGAGGGCACGCGAGGGCACGCGAGGGCACGCGAGGGCGCGCGAGGGCGCGCGAGGGCGAGGCGGCGGGAGCGGGACGGCGCGCTCGTTCAGGGAATCGTGCGGTCGAGCGCTTCGATCGCGCGCGCGAGCTGTTCGGCGGGGAGCAAGCCGCCGAGCGCGTGCAGCACGTCCGCCACCGCGGCACGGCTCGCGCCGAGTCGCAATGCGCCGCGCAGGTGACTCTTCAGCTGCGCCGGGCAGTCGAGGGCGGCGAGGGCGGCGACGGCCAGCAGCTCGCGCTGGCGGGCGGCGAGACCGGGGCGCGCCAGCACGCGTCCGTAGGCGTCCTCGAGCACCCAGGTGGAGAAGTCGGCCGCGACGGCGTCGAGCGCGGCGAGCACGGCGTCGCTGCTGCTGCCATAGATGGCGCGGAAGAGGGCTTCGCCGCGGGTGCGATCGGCGGCTCGAGAGTGCGGTGGCTCGATGAGCGGTGCAGCGGCTCGGGAGAGCGGTGGCTCGGCGGGTGGCGGAGTGGATCGGGTGTGCGGTGGCTCGACGAGCGGCGGAGTGGATCCGGAGCGCGGTGGCGCTGCGGGTGGCGAGGCAGCTTGGAAGGCGGTGGCGGAGGGGGTGGCGGAGGGGGTGGCGGAGGGGGTGGCGGAGGGGGTGGCGGAGGGGGGCGCGCCGGCGGGTTCGCTCGTGCGGAGGACGGCGTCGAGCTGACGCAGCCCCTGGATCGCGCGCGGGAACCCACAAAAGAGGTGGGCCATGCGGGCGACCTCGACGAGCGGCGGCAGGGCGACCCCCGCCGCGAGCGCCGCTTGGTAGTGGCGCGCCGTGGCAGCGTCATCGCCGAGCACCGTCGTCACGAGGGCGCGGGCGCACCGGTGGAGCGCGTCGGGCGAAAGAGGATCGGGCGAGATCGGGTCGGTGGCAAGCCGGTCGGTGGCAAGCGGGGCGGTCGCAAGCCGGTCGGTCGCAAGCCGGTCAGTCGCGAGCGGGTCAGTCGCAAGCCGGTCGGTCGCGAGCGGGTCAGTCGCGAGCGGGTCAGTCGCGAGCGGGTCGGTCGCGAGCGGGGCGAGGTCGGGTGCATCGAGGGCGGCCGCGTCGGCGGCGGGTGGCGGGAGGGCGACCGCGTCGGATGGCCGGGCTGCTGCCCCCGCGGGGGTGCCCGCAGGCGGTGCGGGGCGAGGTCCTGGTGGTGCGGGCGGTGGGCTTGCGGCGGCCGGTGGAGCGGCGGCCGGTGGAGCGGCGGCCGGTGGAGCGGCCGGCGGCGAGCCGACCGGCGCGGAGCCGGCCGATGCCGATCGGCGCGGCGTTGCTTCCTCGGGCGGCGGAGGTCGCGCGGCGTCTCGGTCAGGGCGTTTCTCCAACGCGGCGGCTCCTCTTCACAGGGAGCGCCCATCATTTCGCGTCGACGGCGGCGTACAAGTGGGGCGAAGCGTGGGCGCGGCCGGGACGTGGAGCGTCGGGCTGCTCGCGGTGCGCGGTCGCGATCGGTTGCGGGGATCCGGGCCTGCGGCCGCTCGCTGGCGGGCGGATGCGGTGGTCACCGGGCCGATCGAGCGACGTCTCGACGGGTGGCCGATCGTGACGAGCGGGGATGGTTGCGGATCATGGGGCAGACGGCAAGCTCGCGGCCAGTCATCGGCGCGCCAGGGTGCCGCGCGGATCGTGAAAGGGAGCGGTTCATGCGAGTTCGATCGAAGGGCAGCGCGAGTTTCGCGAGGTCGTGGCGGTTCGGCGCGTTGGCGCCGTGGCTCTTCGCCGCGGCGACCGCGGTCGCTCAGGAGGGGGGCGCGCCCGCCCCGCAGCAGCCACCGGCTCCCGCGACTCCCCCCGCACCGGCGCGGCCCGCTCCGCGCACCAATCGCGGCGCCGTCGCCAACCTGCCGATCGCCGACGTGGCGCAGTACCGCGGCGGCCTCGCTGGCGCGATCACCGCCGCCAGCGCGCACTTCGAGCTCGACCTCGCGGCGGTCGACCTCACCGCCGATCCGCTGCTGCTGGTCGACGGCACCCCGATCACCCAGGCCGACCTCGCCCGCCAGATCGCCTTCTCGTTCGGGGCCAACGAGATCGAGCAGTTCCTCACCGGCGTGCTGTTGCGCCGCGTGAAGGCGGAGCTCGCGGCCGCGGGGCAGCCGGTGCCGGCCTCGCCGATCACCGAAGAAGAGATCAAGAACAAGTTCGAAGAGGACAAGAAGGTGATCCCGCAGATGCGCGGGATGACGCCCGAGCAGTACGAGAAGGCGATCCTCGAGGGGATCGGCTGGCCGCGCTACGTCGAGTTCCAGCGCCAGCAGATGGAGTTCGAGCGCTTCTTCCTGCCCGACCCGCCGGAGGAGTGGGCGAAGAAGCAGCGCGAGCTGACCAAGGCGCTCGACGACGAGGAGGCGAAGAAGGAGGCGGCCAAGGCGGAGGAGGCGCGCAAGGCGAAGGAGGCGGCCGACGCCGCCGCCAAGGAAGCGGGCAGCGAGGCGCCGGCCGCGCCCCAGGCCGCCGAGAAGCCGGCCCCGTCGCTGCCGCCCGCGCCGCCCGCCGACCTCTCCTTCATCCCGGCCAAGACGTGGGAGCTGCTCGACGAGAAGACGGCGGCGACGTTGAAGCTCAACTTCGCGCGCGGCAACACGCTCCATCCGCTGATGCGCGGCGGCCTGATCGGCACGTTCCGCAAGAAGCTGCTCGCGACGATCGAGGTGCGCGCCGGCCGGCCCGACGAGCCCGACGTCGCGATCGTCTGCGGCGACGAGAAGTTCGCCATGAAGGAGCTCCTCGCGCTGGTCGGCGGCCGCATGGACGACCACGCGCGCCGCGTGGCGCTGCGCGAGCTCGTCAACCTGCGCGCGGTCGATGCGCGGCTCGCCAAGGAGGGCGTCCTGCTGCCCGAGGCGGAGGGCGACGCGAAGCTGCGCGAGTGGCGCAAGAAGTACGACGGCTCGCTGATCCAGGCCGAGCAGATCGTCGCGGCCTACGGTTACAACAGCATCTGGCACTTCCGCGAGGTGTTCCGCCGCAAGCAGTCCTACCGCCAGCTCGTCACGGTGAACCTCACCGACGACAAGGTGAAGAACCACTACGACGGCGCCGGCCGCGTCTTCTTCGAGGGCGGCACCGCGATCGGCCAGCTCCTCTTCGTGCCGGGCCCCGACAAGGTCGCCGCGCGCGCGAAGATCGACGCGCTGCTGGCGGAGGTGGCGGCCGGCACGCGCAGCTTCGCGGCGGTGGCGCGCGAGGAGGGCAAGTACCCCGACAGCGCCGAGATCCACTCGGGCGCCCTCTCGCCGCTGGTGCGCAACAAGCTGCGCTCGGTGCTGAACGAGGCGGAGTACACCAACTTCCTCACCGGCTACTCGTTCGCGGACGAGGCGTTCTATTCGGCCAAGGAGGGGTCGATCATCGGCCCGGTCTGGCGCGACCTCGTGCCGGAGAAGACCGGCTGGTACGCGCTCCACGTCGACCGCTTCTTCACCACCGGCTCGCGGCCGTCGCTCGACGACGCGAAGGTGCGCGACCGGGCGATCGACGACCTGATCGACGTCACCTTCCCGCGCTACGTGAACGAGGCGCTCGCCCGCTGCGCGATCGAGCTGCCGCGCAAGGGGTGAGCAGCGAACGACCGCGGGCGCGGCTGCTCCTCACCGGGGCGGCCGCTCCGGCGTGGAACCTCGCGCTCGACGAGGCGCTGCTCGCCAGCGAGGGGGCAGCGGTGCGCCTCTATGCATGGGAGCCCCCCGGGCTGTCGCTCGGCTACTTCCAGCGGTTCGCGGAGCTCGGACCCGAGCTGCAGGCGCTCGAGCAGCGCGGCTTCGTGGTGGTGCGCCGGCCGACGGGCGGCGGCGCGATCGCCCACATCGACGAACTCACCTTCTGCATCGCCGACGAGGTGGGCGGCCCCTTCTTCTCGAGCGACGTGAAGGAGGGGTACCGGCGCATCCATCGCGCCTTCGCGGCGGCGCTCGCGGCGCTCGGCTTGGCGGCGCGCGTGCGCGGGGAGGCGGCGCTCGCCAGCGACGACGCGGCCGCGGAGTGGCTCTGCTTCTGCAAGTCGAGCGCGCTCGATCTCGAGGCGCGCGGGCGCAAGCTGCTCGGCTCGGCCGAGCGGCGGGTGGGGCGGCGCGTGCTGCACCACGGTTCGCTGCCGTTGCGCGCCAACCCGGTGACGCCGGGGGCGGCGTCGGTCGCGAGCGAGCTCGGCCGCGAGGTCTCGTTCGCGGCGCTGGCGGCGGCGCTGGTGCCGGCGCTCGTGGCGGAGTTCGCGGTGGAGCTGGTCGCCGAGCAGCCGACGGACGACGAGCGGGCGCGCGCGGCGGCGCTGGTCGCGGAGAAGTACGGCCACGCGAGCTGGACGCAGCGGCGCTGAACGAGGCGCGCCGGGTGCGGCGCGGCGGAATGCGGCAGCGTGCGGCGGAGCGCGGTGCGGCGGCCGGTGGCGCGCGGCCGCTATGGTGCGCCGCGCGCGGACAGCTGGCGGCGAGCGCGACTCGCCCGGAGCGCCCGCGGGAGCGGGGAGAGGCAGCGATGTCGATCGATCGAGCGGCGCTGGCACGAGGGCTCGGACAGAGCCTCTGGTACGACAACATCTCGCGCGCGCTGCTGCGCGACGGGACGATCGCGAAGCTCGTCTCCGGCGGCGTGATCACCGGCATCACCACCAACCCGGCGATCTTCCAGAAGGCGGTCGAAGGGGGCGGCGACTACGACGGCGAGATCGCGGCGCTCGCGCGCGAGGGGCTCGCCGCCGAGGCGATCTACGACCGCCTCACGATCGCCGACGTGCAGGCGGCGGCCGACCTGCTGAAGCCGGTGTGGGAGCGCACGCAGGGGAAGGACGGCTACGTCTCTCTCGAGGTGCTGCCGCGCTTCGCGGCCGACGTCGCGGCGACCGTCGCCGAGGGCAAGCGCCTCTTCAAGGAGTGCGCGCGGCAGAACGTGATGATCAAGGTGCCCGGCACGAAGGCGGGCGTCGACGCGTTCCGGCAGCTGACCGAGGCGGGCGTCCACGTGAACGTGACGCTGCTCTTCTCGCTCGAGCAGTACGAGGCGATCGCGCAGGCGTGGATCGCGGCGCTGCGCTACCGCATGAAGAAGGGCTTCGCCATCCACACGCTCGCCAGCGTGGCGAGCTTCTTCGTGAGCCGCGTCGACAACGCCGTCGATCCGCTGCTCGACCAGAAGGCGGTGGCCGATGCGGGCGCGCGCGCGGAGCTGCTCCAGCTTCGCGGCAAGGCGGCGGTGGCGAACTGCAAGGCGGCCTACGCGCGCTTCCGCGAGCTGTTCGGGCGCGACTTCGACGACTGCCGCGCGAAGGGGGGGCGCGTGCAGCGGATGCTGTGGGCGTCGACCAGCACCAAGAACCCCGCCTACGACGACCTGCTCTACGTCGAGAACCTCTTCGGTCCCGACACGGTCAACACGCTGCCGCCGGCGACGCTCGACGCGTTCCTCCACCATGGCGCGGCGCGCTCGGCGACGGTGCTCGAGAAGCAGGGGGAGGCGCTCGAGACGCTGAAGGCGCTCGCCCACCACGAGGTCGACCTCGACGCGATCTGCCGCAAGCTCCAGGACGACGGCGTCGCCGCCTTCGCGAAGAGCTTCGACACGCTGATCGCCGCGATCGAGACGAAGCGGCGCGGCTGAGAGCCGGAGTCGGGAGCGCGCTCGCCGACGGGCGGCCCGCGGCGCGACGGCGCGGTGCGGGTTCCGTCGGCGGAACGCTCCCGGATCGGGATGTCGCTCAGCTGCGGCCGGCTTCGAAGACCTCGGGGACCCAGCAGCAGACGAGGTTGCGGTCGCCGAAGACGTTGTCGACGCGGCCGACGTGCGGCCAGAACTTGTGCTCCTTCGTCCACGGCGCCGGGAAGGCGGCCTGCTCGCGCGGGTAGGGGCGGCTCCACTCGCTGCTGATCACCGCCGCCATCGTGTGGGGAGCGTGCTTCAGCGGGTTGTTCTTGCGGTCCTGCTTGCCCTCCTCGATCGCCCGGATCTCGGCGCGGATCGCGATGAGCGCGTCGCAGAGGCGGTCGATCTCGGCGAGGTTCTCGCTCTCGGTCGGCTCGATCATCAGCGTGCCGGCGACCGGGAAGGAGAGCGTCGGCGCGTGGAAGCCGTAGTCCATCAGCCGCTTCGCCACGTCCTCGGCGGTGACGCCCGACGCGTCGGTGACCGGCCGCAGGTCGACGATGCACTCGTGGGCGACCTGGCCGTGCTTGCCGCGGTAGAGCACCGGGAAGTGCGGCTGCAGGCGATGGGCGATGTAGTTGGCGTTCAGGATCGCGACCTTCGTCGCCGTCGCGAGCCCCTCGCCGCCCATCATCGCGATGTAGGCGTAGGGGATCGGCAGGATGCCGGCGCTGCCGAAGGGCGCGGCCGAGACGGCGCCGGTCGCCTGCTTGCCGCCGGTCGCGACGACCGGATGGCCGGGCAGGAAGGGGGCGAGGTGGGCCGCGACGCAGATCGGGCCCATGCCGGGGCCGCCGCCGCCGTGCGGGATGCAGAAGGTCTTGTGCAGGTTCAGGTGGCAGACGTCGGCGCCGATGTCGCCCGGCCGCGCCAGCCCGACCATCGCGTTCATGTTGGCGCCGTCGAGGTAGACCTGCCCGCCGTGCTGGTGGACGACCTTGCAGACCTCCTGGATCGACTCCTCGAAGACGCCGTGGGTCGACGGGTAGGTGACCATCAGCGCGGCGAGCTTCGCCTGGTGCTGCGCCGCCTTCGCGCGCAGGTCGGCGACGTCGATGTTGCCCTGCTCGTCGCAGGCGACCGGGACGATCTCCATGCCGGCCAGCGCGGCGCTCGCCGGGTTGGTGCCGTGCGCCGACACCGGGATGAGGCAGACGGTGCGGTGGTGGTCGCCGCGCGCCGCGTGGTAGGCGGCGATCACCAGCAGGCCGGCGTACTCGCCCTGCGAGCCGGCGTTGGGCTGCAGCGAGGTCGCGGCGAAGCCGGTGATCTCGGCGAGCCAGCGCTCGAGCCGCGTGAAGAGCTCGCGGTAGCCCGCCTGCTCCTCGGCCGGCTGGAAGGGGTGGATCGCGGCGAAGCCGGGGAAGCTGATCGGGTACATCTCGGCGGCGGCGTTGAGCTTCATCGTGCACGAGCCGAGCGGGATCATCGAGGTCGTGAGCGACAGGTCGCGCGACTCGAGCCGCTTGATGAAGCGCAGGAGCTCGGTCTCGGTGCGGTGCGCGCGGAAGACCGGCGCGGTGAGGAACGGCGTCTGGCGCGCGAGCGGCGCCGGGATCGAGGCGGGCGCGCTCTCGGCGAGCCGCTCGAAGTCGGCCTCTCCCGCCTTGCCGCCGAAGCACTCGAAGAGGTCGCGCAGGTCGCGCAGCTCCACCGTCTCGTCGAGCGCGATGCCGACGTCGCCCTCGTCGTAGGCGCGCAGCGCGATGCCCTTGGCGCGCGCCGCCTCGTGGACCAGCGTCGCCGGCCGGCGGCCGGGCGTCACGCGCAGCGTGTCGAAGAAGGCGTCGCCGGCGAGCTTGCAGCCGATCGTCCGCAGCGCGGCGGCGAGCGCCGCGGTGGCGCGCTCGACGCGCGTCGCGATCCGCAGCAGCCCCTCGCGGCCGTGGTAGATCGCGTACATCGCCGCCGTCACCGAGAGGAGCACCTGCGCCGTGCAGATGTTGCTGGTGGCGCGGTCGCGGCGGATGTGCTGCTCGCGCGTCTGCAGCGCGAGGCGCAGCGCCGGGTTGCCGGCGCTGTCCTTCGAGACGCCGACCAGGCGACCGGGGAGCTTCCGCTGCAGCTCCGTCTTGGTCGCCATGAAGGCGGCGTGCGGGCCGCCGCCGAAGAGCGGCACGCCGAAGCGCTGGCTGTTGCCGATCGCGACGTCGGCGCCGAGCGCGCCGGGCGCCTCGAGCCGGGTGAGCGCCAGCAGGTCGGTCGCCACCACGACCAGCGCGCCGGCGTCGTGCGCCCGCTTGGCGAAGTCGCGGAAGTCGCGGATCACGCCGTCGGTCGCCGGGTACTGCACCAGCGCGGCGAAGACGTCCTTGCTGAAGGCGAAGGTCGCGGCGTCGCCGACCACCACGTGGAGGCGCAGCGGCGCGGCGCGCGTCTTCACCACGTCGATCGTCTGCGGGTGGCAGCGCGCGTCGACGAAGAAGGTGTCGCCGCTCTCGCGCCCCTCGAAGGCGCGCTTGCAGAGCGTCATCGCCTCGGCGGCGGCGGTCGCCTCGTCGAGCAGCGAGCTGTTGGCGATCGGCAGCCCGGTGAGGTCGCACACCATCGTCTGGAAGTGGAGCAGCGCCTCGAGGCGGCCTTGCGAGATCTCCGCCTGGTAGGGGGTGTACTGCGTGTACCAGCCGGGGTTCTCGAGGATGTTGCGCAGGATCACCGGCGGCGTGACGCAGCCGTGGTAGCCGAGGCCGAGGAAGGGGCGCGCGATGCGGTTCTTCGCGGCCAGCGCGGCGAGCTCGGCCATCGCCTCGCGCTCGGTGAGCGGCGCCGGCAGGTCGAGCGTGCGGCGCAGCCGGATCGCGGCCGGCACCGCCTGCTCGATCAGCGCGTCGAGCGACGGCTGGCCCAGCACGGAGAGCATCTGCTGCTGCTCGGCGGCGTCGGGCCCCAAGTGGCGGTCGAGGAAGCGGTCGGTCGGGGCGAGCGGCGAAGGGCGCGAGGTGGACGGCGACATCGAAGTTCCCGCAACAGGAGGCATGGTCGTTCCGTGGATGGGCGCGCACCGGAGCGGCCGGCGGGCGCGGAGCGCTGGCGCGAGCGGCCGTCGGCGAGACGGAGCGATCGGCGGCCGCCGCGATTCAGCGGCCGCGCGATCTCAATGCTCGTCGGCGCACTTCTTCTCGTAGGCGGCGCCGTCGAGCAGCGTCGACCACTCGGCGTCGCTCGCCACCTGGAGCTTCAGCATCCAGCCCTTCTCCCACGGGTCGCCGGTGAGGCTCGCGATGTCGTCGACGAGCGCCTGGTTGATGGCGGTCACCTTGCCGCCGACCGGCGCGAAGAGCTCGGAGACGGCCTTCACCGACTCGATCTCGCCGAAGCGGTCGCCCTTCTTCAGCGTCGTGCCGACCGACGGCAGCGAGAGGAAGGTGAGGTCGGAGAGGTGCTCGACGGCGAACGCGGTGATGCCGACGGTGACGACGTTGCCGTCCTTCTTGGCCCACTCGTGCGACTCGAGATAGCGGCGATCGCTTCGGACCATGGGTGCTCGTCGACTCCAGTTCTTGGATGGCGCGGCGTCGCGACGATCGCGGCGACGTGCCGACCCGGCGGAAAAGGGCCGGGGATGATAGCCGGACGCCCGCCGGCGTTGGCAGCCGTCGATGGCCGCCCGCGGCGGCGAGCGAGCCGATCGCGCGGGGCGCTCAGCCGGTGAGGTCGCGGGCGAGCGCGTCCCAGTCGACGCTGGCGAGCGCGTCGCGCTCGATCGGCGGCAGGGCGGCGAAGTGGTCGAACTCGGCCGGGTCGCGGAAGTCGCCGTAGGGGAGCGCCTCGTCGCAGCCGTCGTGGGCCGGATCGGCCGCGGGGTCGGCGCGGAACTCCGCGGAGCCTTCCCCGGCCTCGGCGGCGCGGGCGGCCGCCTCGGCGCGCTCCTGCGCCTCGAGGGCAGGACGCAGCAGCGCTGCGAGCGAGCCGGGCGCCACCAGGAAGATGTCGCGCGGCACCGGCGGCACCGCCGACGGCCGCAGCGGTCGCACCGCCGCCCGACGGGGGCGCCCGAGGGCGCGCACCCGCTGCCAGAGACTGCGAAGCCAACTCATCGCGATCGCGACCATGGTGGGGCGCGACCGTACCACCGCCGCCGCCGCCTCACAAGGCGCCCGCCGCGCCCGCCGGTGCCGGAAGAAGTTGCCGGTGCCGCCGCCGCCGCGCGAACTCCGCCGCGCCGGAGGCAAGTCGGAGCGCCTCGACCGCCGATGACGGGGCGATGGAATCGCGCCGGCTCGCTGCCGGCCGTACCCCCCTGCGCGCGAGCTCCATGGCACTCACCGGCGATCTCGGTTCGATCGAACTCGCGAACGTCTTCCAGATGCTCCTCCTGAGCCAGAAGACGGGCACGCTGGTGATCCGTACACGCAGCGGCCGGAGCGAGGTCTACCTCGACGCCGACTCGGTGCTCGTCCCGTTCGACCGCGACGCCTATCCGACGCGCGTCGTGAAGGCGCTCGAGCGCGCCGGCAAGCTCACCGCGGAGCAGGTGGCGCGCGCGCAGGCGAGCCTCGGCATCGTGCAGCGCGACCTCTTCACCATCCTGCTGCAGATGCGGGCGGTGAGCGCGGAGGAGATCTCCGGCGCGTGGCGCGGGCAGATGGAAGAGGAGATCTACGAGCTCTTCGTCGACCGCGAGGCGACCTTCGAGTTCCGCGAGGGCGAGGCGCCGAGCCTGCCCGGCAAGGTGGTCGACGAGCGCTACCGGCTGTCGGGCAACGGCCTGCTCATGGAGGCGGCGCGCCGCCTCGACGAATGGGCGTTCATCCGCGAGCGAGTCGCCTCCGACCGCTGCATCTTCGAGGTCAGCAATGGCGCGCAGACGCTGCCCGACGGCGAGCGCGACAACGACATGGAGGCCGTGCTGCGCGAGCTCGACGGCACGCGGCCGGTGCTGGCGGTCGTCGCGCGCACCGGGCTCACGCGCTTCGCCGTCTCGAAGAAGCTCGCGCTGCTGGTCGAGCTGCGCGCCGTCTACGAGGTGGGCCGCGACCAGCTCGTCGAGCGGGCGCGCAAGTGCCTGCGCGAGCAGCGCGGCGAGGAGGGGCTCGCGCTGCTCGAGCGCGCGCTCGAGCTCGGCTCCGACGATCCCGCCGCGCACGAGATGGCCGCGCTCGCCCACCAGTCGCTCGGGCGGCTCGGCGAGGCGTGCCGCCACCTCGCGCTGGTGGCCGAGGCGCTCGAGCGCGCCGGACAACGCCGCCAGGCGGCCGAGGTCCACCTGCGCATCCGCGACCTGCTGCCGACCGAGGTGAAGTGCCGCGAGCGGCTGGTCCACCACTGGCTCGACGATCCCGAGTTCTTCAAGGGGACGCGCTACCGCGCCGAGGACGAGGCGATCGAGCTGGCCGCGATCCTGCGCGAGATCGGCCGCGTCGAGCCGGCGCGCCAGCTCCTGCTCGAACTCGCCAAGCCGTTCGCGAAGGACGCGCGGCTGACCGGCAAGCTCGCCGACCTCGCCATCGAGAGCGGCGAACCGAAGCTCGCGGTCCAGCTGCTGGTCGACGGCGCCGACGCGCTGATGGCGGAGAAGCAGCCGGCCGCCGCCGCTCGCCTGCTCCGTCGCGTGCGCACGATCGATCCGAACCACGAGGGGCTCGACGGGCGGCTCGCCTCCTGCGAGCGGCATGCGGCGCTGGCGCCGTTGCGCGGCGGTCGCCTGCTGCGGGTGGGCGCGACGCTCGCGGCGTTCGGCGGCGCGGCACTCGGCTTCCTGCTCTACAACCGCGAGGCGCTCGCCGCCTTCGCCGAGCTGCCGATCGAGGAGCGCGCGGTCGCCGGCGACTTCGACGGCGCGCTGCAGGAGCTCGCGCGCTTCCGCTCCGACTTCCCGGCCACCTTCACCTGGTGGCTGGTGGAACGGCACGAGGAGTCGCTGCGAGCGCGGCGCAGCAGCGCGGCCACCGCGGCGAGCGAGCGGAAGTTGAAGCTCGCCGCCGAGCAGGGGCGGCGCCAGAAGGTGGCGGAGCGCTGCTTCGCCGAGGCGCTCGACCACCTGCGGCTCGGGGCGCGCGACGAAGCGCTGGCGCTGTTCGAGAAGTCGGCCGAGCACGCCACCGACGCGCGCTTCATCGCCGAGCGCGCGCCCGCCGACAAGGCGCGCGAGCTCGCGGCGCTGCTCGCGGCCGAGCGCGGCGAGCTCGCCGAGTACGAGCAGGCGCGCGCGGCGCAGCAGTGGGAGCGCATGCGCGAGCTCGGGCTGCGCCTCCATGCGCGCCGCGATCCGCGCAGCGCCGCGGAGCCGCTGGTGCTGCCGGTGCGCCTGCTGGTCGATCCGCCCGACGCCACGATCGAGCTGGTGCCGCCGCCCGCCAACGGGCAGGCGCTGAAGAGCCCGGCGCTGCTGCTGCTGCCGGCCGGCGGCACCGCGCGCGTCCGCGTGCAGAGCCCCGGACGCGTCGAGGTCGAGCAGACCATCGCGCCGGAAGGGCGCTTCGAGCTGCTGATCCGCCTCGACCACCTGCCGGAGCGGATCGTGACGCTGCCGCGCCGCGCCGCCTTCCCGGGCGTGCTGCTCGGCGAGCAGGTGGTGATCGCCTGCGAGGACGGCCGGGTGGTCGCGCTCGACGCCGGCACGCTCGAGGAGCGCTGGAACGCGCCGCTGCCCGACCTCGACGACGCGGCGGGAGCGCCGAGCGCCGAGGCGACCGGGATCCGGGTCGCGACGCGCAAGGGGGCGGTCGTCTGGCTCGATCCGCAGGACGGCCACGTCGTCGCGCGCGAGGCGAGCGGCGGCGACGCGGCGCCCGCCGGCAAGGCGGCGACCGAGGTGCGGCTGCCGGGCGGGGCGCGGCTGCGCGCCGCCGAGACGAGCGTGGTGCTGCGCAACGCCGAAGGGGTCGCGCTCGCCACGTGGAGTGCGCCGGCGGCGGTCGAGTGGGGCATCGCGGTGCCGGGCGGCGCGCTGTTCGGCTGCGGCGATCGATTGGTGCGAATCGTTCCCGATCCGGCGCTGGCCGGCAAGTCGGGCGGGTCGAACGGCCGATGACTGCTGCGCCACGCATCCCGGCGCACGGGATCCGTCGCCTGCTTCCCTGAACCTGGAGCGCTTCGCGTCGTGGGTTTCCTGGCACGCTCGCGTGATCGACTGCTGCTGCCGCGCCGACTGGCGCGCTGGCGCGACGCTCCGTCGACGGCGACCCTGAACGATGCGGTGCAGACGCTGCTGCGCCTCGGCGACGTCGAGCGCGCCTGGACCATCGCGCGCCAGGGCATCGCGAAGTGGAAGGACGACGACTTCGTCCGCGAGATCTACCGCATCGCCGGCCGCGCGCACGCCGAGCACGGGCTCGCGGCGGCGCAGGCGGAGATCCAGTCGCGGCCGACCGCGGCGGCGTTCCTGAAGATCGCCCGCTTCTCGGTGCTGCTGCGCGACGTCGCCGCCGCCTTCGCGGCGCTCGAGGAGTGCCTGCGCCGCTTCCCGGCGTCGGCCGCCGCGCACGCCGCGCTGGCCGAGCTGCACGAGCAGCGGTGGCTGCGCGACCTCGCCGCCGCCGACGGCCGCATCGTGCTGGCGCACCTGCGCAAGGCGTGGCGGCTCGACGGCGCCGAGCCGACGAGGCCGCTGCGCCTCGCCGCGTTCCTCGCGCGGGTCGGCGCGCTGCGCGCTGCGCTGAACGTGGCCGAGGAGGTGCTCCACCTGCACGAATCGCAGCCCGACGCGCTCTCGCTGCGCGACAGCCTCGCGCGCATGGTCGCGGCGGGCGTCGAGGCGGGCAGCACGCCGGCCGAGGGCGAGGAGGACGTCGAGTCGCTCCTGCGCCAGATCGAGGAGAGCGGCCGCGTGGTCGGCGATCCGGGCGACGCCGCGCGCGTCGCTCGCGAGAGCGAACGGCTGCGCGCCTTCCTGCCCGCGTTGCGCGAGCGGACCGGCTGCGAGAAGGCGCTGGTGGTCGAGCCGAAGGGGCACGCGCTCGACGAGCGCGGCGCGCTCGGCGCCGGGCCGCTGCCGGCGCTGGCCGCGAGCCTCGCCCGCTCGGCGCAGTTCACCGTGCGGCGGCTCGATCTCGGCCCGCTGCAGTCGGTGACCATGGTGACCACCGGCGGCTCGCTCCTGCTGCAGCGCGCGCAGCGCTGCGTGGTGGGCGTGCTGCTCGACCAGCCCGAGGAGATCGAGCGCGGCCGCACCGGGCTCGAGGAGCTGGTGGCGGGCCGCCTGCCGGCCACGCCGCTGGTCGCCGCGCGACCGGCCGCCGCGCGCGGCGCGAAGGACCTGCGATGAAGGAGATCCTGCAGCGCCTCGAGGGGGTGCCGGGCGTGCTCGGCGCGCTGGTGATGACGCTCGACGGCGTCGTGGTGGCCTCGGTGCCGCCGGGCGTCGACCACGAGCGCTCCGCCGCGTTCCTCTCGGCGGTGCTGCTCAGCATCGAGAAGAGCGCCGAGCAGCTCGGCCTCGTGCCGCTGCAGCGCCTCACGCTGGCGGCGACGCGCGGTCGGCTCCTGCTGGTGCCGGTCGGCGAGCTCGCGCTGGTGGTGCTGGCCGACAGCACGAGCGATCTCGGCCAGGCGTTGAACGAAGTGGCGGGGCTCACGCGGCGGCTGCTGCGGCAGAGCAAGATCGACGTGAGCAGCTGACCGCGCGGGCGACCGCGTGGACGGCGACGAGAAGAGCGGCGAGACGAGCGACGAGGACGGCGGCGGACGGAACGGACCGAACACCGAGGAAGGTGCAAACGCGATGGTGCAGATCAACTTCGCCCGCAAAGAGATCAACTGCAAGATCGTCTACTACGGGCCGGGACTCTCCGGCAAGACGACCAGCCTCGAGGTGGTCCACCAGCGCACGCCGCAGGGCCACAAAGGCGAGCTGACGTCGATCTCGACCGACGGCGATCGCACGCTCTTCTTCGACTTCATGCCGCTCGACCTCGGCACGATCGCCGGCATGAAGGTGAAGTTCCACCTCTACACCGTGCCCGGTCAGGTCTACTACAACTCGACGCGCAAGCTGGTGCTGCTCGGCGCGGACGGCGTCATCTTCGTGGCCGACTCGACGCCGGGCCGCATGGAGGACAACCAGCAGTCGATGGACAACCTCCGCGAGAACCTCACGGAGATGGGCCGCGACGTGAACAAGCTCCCGCTGGTCATCCAGTGGAACAAGCGCGACCTGCCCAATCCGGTCGCGCTGCCCGAGCTCGAGGCCAAGCTGAACCCGAACAAGGTGCCGACCTTCGAGACCTCGGCGAAGACCGGCGACGGCGTCTTCCAGGCCCTGAAGTCGATCTCCGCGCTCGTCCTCGAGGACATCAACTCGAACGACCGCAACAAGGCGGGCGGCATCGCGGCCGGTCCGAAGCGCGCGGCGCCGGTGGCGCCGAGCAAGGTGTCGGCGACCGAGCCGACCGGCGTGTCGACCGGATCGATGCCCGACCGCGATTCGGCGAAGGTGCTGCGACCGGTCGCGCAAGGGCGGGCGGCCGCAGCCGCGACGAACGCCGCTCCCGCGACCGCGCAGGCGACGTCCCCCGGCGCGACCGCCACGGCCGCCGCGCCGACCAAGGCGCCGGTCGCCGCTGCTCCCACGAAGCCGCAGCAGGCCGCCGCCACTGCGGCCGTCGCGCGTCCCGCCGAGCCGGTCGAGGGGCGCGCCGCGACGCGCGCGCCGATGACCGAGTCGAAGGCGGCGCTGAAGAACGAGATCAAGAACGAGATGCGGCAGATGGCGCAGAAGCGCCCCGACGCGCCGGCAGCCGCGCCCGCGCAGGCGCCGGCCGGCAACTCGAAGATGTTCGTCTTCATGGCGCTCGGGATCGTGGCGGGCGCGGTCGCCGCCGTGGTCGCGGCGAAGTTCCTGCTCGGCTTCTGATTCGCAACCGGACGACCCTCGGCAGCCGCCGCGGCGGCGCCCTGACGGAGCACGACATGTCGAAGGACCAGGAGCTGCGCGAAGACCGGCTGGTCTTCTACCGGAACGACCTCGCGCGCATCGACCGCGTGCTCGAGGAGTTCCTCCGCCTCGCCGGCGCTTCGAGCGTGCTCCTCATCGACAAGGAGGGGCACATGATCACGCGCGCCGGCAAGGCGCCGAGCTTCGACCAGGACACGATCAGCGCCCTGGTGGCCGGCTCCTTCAGCGCGACGCGCGAGATGGCGCGGCTGCTCGGCGAGAAGGAGTTCTCCGCGCTCTACCACCAGGGCGAGCGCGACAACATCCAGCTCTCGCTGGTGGGCGATCGCACCATCCTCACCGTGCTGTTCGACGACTCGACGACGCTCGGCATGGTGCGCCTCTACGTGGTCGAGGCGGTGCGCAAGCTCGAGGACCTCTTCGTCGAGCTCGGCCGCGGGCACAAGGAGCCGAACGCCGAGGCGCGCGCCGACCTCGCCGAGCTCTCGAACCTGAAGAACTCGGCGAAGGACACGCTCGACGCCCTCTTCGACGGCAACTGACTGACCGGCGCGCGCGCGCCGGAGGGCGAGCCGGCGGCGCCTACTGCCGCGGCAGCCTCGCGAGGTTGTTGGTGGCGTCGGTCTTCGCCGATTGCGCCATCTCGCGCGCCACCTGCGGCGTGAGCGGATCGGAGATCAGCGCATCGGCGGCGGCGATCGCCCGCTCGTAGAGCGAGCGCGCCAGCGCGAAGTCCTTCTTCAGGTAGTCCTGCAGGATCAGCGCCGCGTCGTTCAGGTAGCGCGGCTGCTCGGGGGCGAGCTCGATCAGGTGGGCGTACGCCTCCCACGACGGCGCGTGCTGCCCCGTCTCGCGGCAGAGGAAGGCGTAGTTGTTGCAGACGTCGGGGTCGTCGGGCAGCAGGAGCCAGGCGATGCCGAAGAGGTCGCGCGCCGGCTCGGCCGCCTTGCGCTTCACCTCGACGTCGGCGAGGTACTGCAGCGCCGCCGCCACCGTCGCGTGCGTGCCGAGGTGGTGGAGCAGCGCGCGCGCCCCCTCGCGGTCGGCGGCGAAGGCCGCCTTCCACTCGCGCGCCGCCTCGTCGTACTTCTGGGTGCGGAACGCCGCCTCCGCCAGGCCGAGCGCGCACGGCAGCACCAGCGACTCGTCGAGCGCGCGCGCCTTGCGGAAGAGCTCGCCGGCCGCCTCCCACTCGCGCGCGAAGAGGCGCGCCTGCCCGACGCAGAAGAGCGCGTAGCCCGGCCGCGGGTCGTTGCCGGCCACCCGCTTCTCGGCCGCGGCGAGCGCGCTCTCGAGCGTCGCGCGCGCCGCCGCCGCGAGCTCGGGCACCTTGAGGTAGGCGAGCACGAGGTCGAGCGTCGGGCGGTCGAACGGCTCGATCTCGAAGGCGCCCTTCCAGGCGGCGAGCGCCGCGCTCCACTGCTCGAAGGCGTGGTGGAGGTCGCCGAGCCGCAAGCGCAGCTCGGCCGACTTCGGATCGTCGGCGATCAGCGTCTCGAGCGCCCGCTTGGCCGCCTCGTAGTCGGCCGCCTCGCCCGCCTCCATCTGCTGGCGCGCGACGTGGTAGGCGAGCTGCCCGGAGAGGCGGCGCTGCCCGGCGACGTCGAGCCCGCGCGCGGTCGCCTTCTCGATGGCGGCCTTCGCGCCGTCGAGCTCGGCGAGCTCGAGCAGCGCCTCGGCCGCGACGACGTACGGCTGCGGATCGGTCGGCGCCAGCGCGGCGGCGCGCTCGGCCTGCTGCTGCGCGTCGAGCAGGAAGTAGCGGGTCTCCTCCTCGTCGCCGCGGCCGACCGCGAGGCGCGAGCGCGCGCGGCGCAGGAAGGCGCGCGCGAGGCCGAGGCGGACCGCCGCGTCGGTCGACCCCTTCTCGATCGCCTCGAGCAGCGCGCCGCACGCCGCGTCGTCGTTGCCGAGCGCGAGCTCGGCGAGCCCGAGCCCGCCCTGCGCGCGCAGGTCGCCGGGATTGCGCTTCAGCTGGTTGCGGAACGCGGTGCGCGCGAAGGAGGGCTTGCCCTGCTTCAGGTAGTCGAAGCCGTCGCCCTTCGAGCCGACCTGCGGCGCGACCGGCAGCGGCAGCAGCGCCGGCAGCAGCGCGACGAGGAGCGCCGCGACAGAGGTCATTCCTCGTCGCTCTCCGCGTCGTCGCTGGCGTCGCCGCCGCCTTCCTCCTCGTCCGCGGCGTCGCCCTCGGCCGGCTTCGCGCCGTCCGCCTTCGCCTTCTCGCGCGCGGCCTTCTCGGCGGCCGCCTTCTCCTGCTCCGCGGTCCACTCGTCGGGGAGGAGCTTCTGCTTCCAGTGGCTCACTTCGCTGCGCTTCGGGAGCTTCTGCTCGAGTTCGCGCAGCCGCGCGATCGCCTGGGTCTCGCGGCCGTCCTGCGAGTACATGTTGATCAGGTTGCCGTAGGCGTCGCCGAGCGTGAGCTGGTCGTCGGCGCGCTGGCTCGAGGTGCGCGCCTCGTCGTGCCACCCCTTCTCCGCCAGCTCGATCGAGCGCACCAGCCACTCCTCGGCGCGGTCGAGGTCGCGGCCGAGGTGGTACATGAGGATCAGCGCGGCGTCGTTGAGGAAGCGGGCGTTCTCCGGCTCGAGCGCGAGGGCGCGCCGGTAGGCCTGGAAGCTCTCCTCGTACTTCTTGCACTCGCGCGCGAAGAAGCCCCAGTTGTTCCAGTTGTCGGCCTTCTCCGGCTCGACCATCGCGCGCTTGCTGGCGAAGGCGCGGATCTCCTCCCACTGCTCCGCCTTCATCGACTCGCCGCCGAACTTCTGCCACATCGCGTCCTGCAGCGCCTGCAGGCAGTCGTGCGCGTCGGCGTGCGCCGGGTCGAGGTCGAGCGCGCCGAAGACCGCCGCCTCCGCCTCGGGGAACTTCTGCGCCAGGGTCAGCGCCCGACCGCGGAACGCGCGCAGCGTCGGCAGGTAGGCCTGCACGGCGGGCGCGAGCGCGGGATCGTGCTTCGCGGCGTCCTTGAAGTCGGCCTCGGCGCTCAGGTAGGCGCTCGCCGCGGCGACGTAGTCCTTCGTCTTGTTGAAGGCGACGTGGCCGGCGAGCTCGTGGAGGCGCGAGCGGTACCAGCGGCTGATCGCCGGCTCGTCGACCAGTCCGGTCACGAAGTCGCGCGCCTCGTCGAACTCGCGGGTCTGCTCGACCATCTTCAGGTGCGCCTCGTGCAGCGTCGCGTCGGCGGGACGCAGCACGAGCGCGCGGCGGTAGGCGCGCGCGGCCTGGCGCGGCTCGCCCTTGGCGGCGTGGATCTCGGCGCGCCGGCGGAAGACGGCGACCTGTCCGTCCCCGAGGCCGCTCGCCCGCTCGAGCGCCGCTTCGGCGTCGGCGAGGCGCGCGCTGGCGACGCCGTTGTCCTCCGTCTCGAGCGCGAACTCGCGCGCCATCAGCAGCGCATCGGAGAGGTCGATCATGAGCTCGGGCGTCGGCGCGCCGAGCTTCTCGGCGTGGTAGAGCGTGTCGATCGCCTCGCTGAACGAGCCGGAGACCACCAGCACGTGGCCGAGCGTCGCCCACGCATCGCTGCCGTGCGGGTCGAGCTCGACGGCGCTGCGGGCCGCCTCCTCGGCGCGGACGATGGTCGCCTGCGCCTGCTGCTCGCCCTCTTCGCCGGCCGCGAGCTGCTGCTGCGCCGCGAGGCAGCGCGCGCGCGCCAAGAGGATCCAGCCGCGCGCCTCCTTCGGCTCCTCCTTCAGCGCCGCCTCGAAATGGGCGGCCGCCTCGTCGACGCGGCCCGCCTGCAGGGCGTCGCGCCCCTTGGCGAGCGCGCGCTCGACGTCCGCGGCGGGCGCGAACGGGGCGAAGCCTGCGAGCAGCAGGGCGGCGAACGGAACGAGGCGGGTGAGGCGCACGCGAGGCTCCTTCTCGGCGATCCGCGGGGATGGGCGCGGCGGTCTGCTACTGCGGCGTAACGGTTCACGGCCCCGACCTCGGGGACGCCGCGGCCGCCCGGCGGCGGAAGCTGCTGCGTCTGCAAATGAGGCGCCGCGGCGTTGCGGCGAGGGGCTCGCGGACTCTAGCCTGCCGGCCCATCCGACAGGGAGAGGCGGTTGGGCGAGCGCGGGGTGGCGGCAGGCGGTGGGGGGACGGCGGCGGGCGCTGCGTATGTCGTCGCCGGGCCGCGCCTCGACCTCGCGGCGGCGCTCGCGTTGTGGAAGGCGGCGACGCGCGATCCGGCCCTCGTGAACGTCGACCTCGCGGCGATCCGCTCGTTCACCGGCGGCGGCGCGGCGACGCTCGTGGCGCTGGCGCGCGACCGGCCGGTGATCTTCCAGCACGCTCCCGCCGACTTGAAGCGCTACCTCGCCGAGCTGCCGCTCGCCGACTTCCTCGCCTGCGATGCGCTCTCCGAGGAGGAGTGCGAGGAGGAGGAGCTGCAGGAGCCGGCCGGCGGCGGGCTGCTCGAGTTCGTGGCGGCGACCCGCTGGTTCCTCGCGCTCGGGCTCGAGTTCTTCTACTGGGTCGCGGTGGCGCCGTTCCGCGGCGTCCGGCTGCGGCTCGGCAAGGCGATCACCGAGCTGAACCGGATCGGCGTCGAGGCGATCCCGATCGTCGCGCTGATCGCCGCGCTGATGGGGGTGATCCTCGCGCTGAACGCCGCCGGGCAGCTGCGCGCCTACGGGGCGGAGAAGTACACGGCGAACCTGGTCGGCATCGCGCTGACTCGCGAACTCGCGCCGGTGATCACCGCGATCCTGGTGGCCGGCCGCTCCGGCTCCGCCATCGCCGCCGAGATCGCGACCATGCAGGTGAGCGAGGAGATCGACGCGCTGCGCGTGATGGGCATCAACCCGCGCGCCTTCCTGCTGGTGCCGAAGCTGCTGGCCACCACGATCGGCCTGCCGGTGCTGGTGATCCTCGCGTCGCTGGTCGGCATCGCCGGCGGCTTCGTCATCGCCGTCTTCGGCCTCGGGATCCCGTTCGCGGTCTACTGGGAGCAGTCGGTGGCGGCGCTGCACGTGCGCGACCTGCTGCTCGGCATGGTGAAGGCGCTCTGCTTCGGCGGGCTGATCGGGCTCACCGGCTGCACGCTCGGCATGCGGGTGAAGGGCGGGGCGACCGGCGTCGGCCGCGTCACCACCAGCGCGGTGGTGGTGAGCTACGTGCTGGTGATCGTGGCGAACGCCTTCTTCACGCTGCTCTTCTTCCTGGCGGGCTGGTGATGGACGCGCCCGTCATCACCGCGCGCGACGTCTCCTTCGGCTTCGGCGAGCGGACGCTGCTGCACGCGATCGACTTCGAGGTGCGGCGCGGCGAGATCCTCACCATCATGGGGCCGAGCGGCTGCGGCAAGACGACGCTGCTGCGCCTGCTGGTCGGCCTCGAGAAGCCGCGCGGCGGCGAGCTCTCGGTGCTGGGCGAGCAGGTCGCGGCGCTCGACGAGGACCGCGCCGACCGCTTCCGGCGCCGCATCGGCATGTGCTTCCAGTTCGGCGCGCTGCTCAACTCGCTCACGGTCGCCGACAACCTGGCGCTGCCGCTGCGCGAGGCGCGCGGCGTGCCCGAACCGGTCATCTCGATGATCGTCCGCACCCGCCTCGCGCAGGTCGGACTCGCCGGCGCCGAACCGAAGCTGCCGAGCGAGCTGTCGGGCGGCATGAAGAAGCGCGCCGGCCTCGCCCGCGCGCTGATGCTCGACCCGGAGCTGCTCTTCTTCGACGAGCCGACCTCGGGGCTCGACCCGGTCACCGCCGCGTCGCTCGATCGCACCATCCTCGACGTGCGGCGGCGCACCGGCACGACGATGGTGGTGGTGACCCACGACCTCGCCTCCGCGTTCGCGATCTCCGATCGCCTCCTCGTGCTGCTCGACGGCACGTTGCGGGCGCAGGGGAGCGTCGCGGAGATCCGCGCCTGCCGCGATCCCGCGGTGGCCGATTTCGTCCTGCGGCAGGCGGCGCCGGTCACCACCGGCGGCGGTGCGCCGTTCGTCGCGCGCCATTTCGCGGACGGCAGCTAGGGAGGGAGCGCATGGCGAGTCGCAAGGAGAAGGTGAACGCGGGGCTCTTCGTGCTGATCGGCGTGCTGCTGGTCGGCGCGACGGTGGCCATCGTCGCCGGCGTCACGCTCGAGCGCGCCGGCGAGCCCTACCTGATCAAGATCCCGAAGTCGGTCGGCGCGCTGCGCGAAGGCTCGGCGGTCAAGTACCTCGGCGTGCCGGTGGGGCGCGTGAAGGAGGTCGACTTCCCCTCCGACGACCTCGAGTCGGTGCGCGTGCTCGTGGAGATCACGCGGCCGTCGACGCCGATGCGCGAGGGGACCTTCGCGACGCTCTCCTCGAACTTCCTCACCGGCGAGACGTCGATCGAGCTGCAGGGCGGCGCCAACCAGGAGAAGCGCCTCCTGCCCGGCACCATCATCGAGTGGCGGCCGACCACGCTGATGCGCCTCGAGGATTCGCTGCCGAGCGTGCTCGACGAGCTGAAGCGGGCCGTCGCGAACCTGAACGAGCTGCTCGGGCCGGCGAACCAGGCGCGCTTCGCGGCGGTGGTCGACGATGCCGGCGCGCTCGCCCGCGACACGCGCGCGCAGCTCGAGCCGATGGCGGCGGAGTGGCGGGCGATCCGCGCGGCGCTCGCCGAGTCGAGCGCGCGCATCGCCGACTCGACGGCGGGGCTGCGGACCGAGGTGACGGCGAGCGTGCGCGAAGGGGTGGGCGACCTGCAGGACGCGGCGAAGTCGATCGATGCGGTGGCGCGGCGGCTCGAGCAGATCGTGGCGACGCTCGCGCCGGCGGCGGACGACGTGGCGCCGGCGCTCGCCGCGCTGCGCTTGACGGTGGAGCGGCTCGCGGAGCTGTCGCGCTCGGTCGACCTGCTGGTGGCGGACAACCGCGCGGCGACCAGCGCGGCGATCGACGAGTTCGCGGCGGCGGCGGCGGCGCTCGCGGCGTTGCTCGAGCAGCTCGACGAGAATCCGTCGCAGCTGCTCTTCTCCGATCCGCCGCAGGAGCACGTGCGCGGCGCCGGCGGCAGCGGCGGCAAGCCGACCAAGGGGGGCTCGTGATGGGGCGGAGCGGGCGAGAGCGGACCGGGGAGCGCGGGTGGGGGCGCGCGCGCGCGTGGCGCGTGGCGGCGCTGCTGCTCGCCGCGGCGAGCGGTGGCTGCCGGAATACGTCGCCGCCGATCGAGGAGTTCCTGCTCGCGCCGTTGCCGCCGTCGACGCTGCTCGCGCGGCCGGCGGATGGCGTGGCCGCCGCGGCGCCCCCGTCCGCGCCCGCCGATGCGCCCGCCGATGCGCCCGCCGCGAAGCTGCCCGCGTTGCGGGTGCGACCGCTCACGGCGCGCAGCTTCCTCGATCGCCGCGAGATCGCGTGGCGCGAGGGCGACGTGCGCGCCGGTCCCTACCACTACCGGCGCTGGAGCGAGCCGCCCGCCGAGGCGGTGACGCGGCAGCTGATCGCGGCGCTGCGGGCGCGCGGCCGCTTCGCGCAAGTCGAGGGCAGCTCGCTCGGCGGGGCGCCGCTCACGCTGCGCGGCGAGCTGCTCGGGCTCCACGAGGAGAGCGGCGCCGACGGCAGCGACCCGCACGGCGTCGCGGCGCTCGAGCTCTGCCTCGAGGCGGCGACGCGCGACGGCGTGCCGCAGCTCTTCACCGCGAGCCGGCGCGTGGCGGCCGCCGACGACTCGATGGAGGCGCTCGTCGAGGCGATCAGCGCCGCGCTCGCCGCGCTGCTCGAGGAGCTCCTGCCTCAGGTCGAGGCGGCGGCGCAGGCGCGCGCGTAGCCGAGCGGCACGCCGCAGTCGAAGAGCGCGCCGTCGCGCAGCACCGCGCCGCGGAGCCGCCCTTCGCGGGCGAGCGCCATCAGCAGCGGCGTGTCGTCGAGCTCGCCCGGCGGCGGGTCGCGGCGCAGCGCGGCGATGCGCGCGAAGAGGTCGGCCGACCAGAGCGTCATCGGGAAGCCCTTGAGGAAGGTGGTGCCGCGCGGCGGCGGGGCAGCCCCCTTGGCGTGGACGCGGTCGATCGCCACCGGCGCGCTCGGCGCGGCGCCCGGCAGGCGGTGCCACTCGACGAAGCCGGCGCTGCCGCTGCTCGCGGGGTCGAAGGTGGCGGTCGCGCGTTCGAGCAGGGCGACCAGCGTCGCCGCGGGCGCGGCGGCGTGCGCGGCGAGCAGCTGCGCGGTGGCGCTCGGCGCGCCCGGGTCGGGTCGCCAGTGGTTGTCGGGCAACCAGCAGAAGAGCGGGCCGCCGGCGGCGAACTCCTCGGCGAGCGAGAGCGCGTCGGCGAGACCGCGCGGCGCGGGCTGCATGGCGTAGCGGAGCCGGATGCCGGCGCACTCGCCGCCGAGCGCCGCCGCGATCTGCGGCTTCTCCGGGCTGACGACGACGAGCGCCTCCTCGATGCCGCCGGCGGCGAGATCGGCGAGCGCATGGACGAGCAGCGGCCGTCCGCCGATCGGCAGCAGCTCCTTCGGCAGCGCGGCGGCGACCGCCTGCATGCGGGTGCCGCGACCGGCGGCCGGCACGACCGCCCGCCGCACGGCCGGCACGGGGCCACTCGATTCACGGGAAGCTTCCGCCACGAACGCCCTCCAACGGGGTCGCTGCGCGGGGTCCGGCAGCGCGGCGCGGCAGCGCCCTGCAGCGTTGCCGGCGGCGCGCCACGCCGTTACGATCCGCGCGCTCAACTTCAAGCAGGATAAGGACTTTCGTTCGATGGCCCAGCGCTTGAACCGGCTGCAGAGCGTGCTCGTCGTCGCGGCCCTCGCCGCCCCGCTCGCGATTCCCGCGTGCTGGGACTCGGACGGTCTCGGACCGCTGTTCGGCGCGCCCGACACCGGCGGCGACGGTGGCTTCGACCCCGGCGTGGGGGGCGGCCTGCAACTGCGCGACCTGTTCGTGAACGCGCGCCTGCTGCGCGATGCGCCCACCATCGTCTCGACCGCGCCGGCGACCGGCGCGACCAACGTCTCGCTCAAGACGGCGATCGTCATCGAGTTCTCGGAGAGCATGACCGAGGGGACGGTGCGCACCGGCCTGTCGCTCTTCCAGTCGGGCTCGTCGACGGCGACGGCGGTCACCACCACGCTCTTCCAGGGCGATTCGGTGGCGGTGATGGTGCCGCAGAGCGACCTGCTGCCGAACACCGACTACGAGATCGTGGTGGCCGGGCCGGTCTCCGACCTGCAGGGCGACGCGATCGAGCGCAGCGGCGGCGCCGCCGATTCGCGCTTCCGCTTCAAGACGATCCAGAGCAACGGCGACCCCGACTTCGAGGTGATCTACTCCTCGCCGAAGCAGCAGTCGGGCGAGGTGCCGCGCGGCAGCGAGGCGCTGATCGTCTTCTCGGAGCCAGTGAACGTCACCGCCACCGCGGGCGGGTTGAACGGCGCCGGCAACCTCCTCACGCGGCGCGACGGCGCGGCGCTGGTCGAAGGGGTCGACTACACGGTCACCACCTTCCCGACCGCCAATCCGCGCGGTGCGCTGATCAGCTACTCCGCGCGCGCCGCGGCCGACGCGGACGTCGAGGTGGTGATCGACAAGGACGTGCAGAGCGCCGACGGCCAGGAGTCGCTGAAGGGCGGCGAGGGGTTCACGCTCGAGTTCACCACGCAGGACACCGCGATCCCCGAATCGCTCGCCTTCCCCGCGTCGCCGCTCGTCCCGGGCGTCGACGGCGCGATCAGCTCGGTGACGCTGCACGCCTTCGAGGCGGAGGCGACGCTGACCGCCGACGGCCAGCTGCCCGACACGGCGACGATCGTCTACTTCGACGTCGGTGCCCAGAACGCGCTGCTGTTCAGCAAGTCGGCCACGGCGCCGACCCTCTTCGTCTCCGACCTCGAGCCGCAAGCGACGCCGGCGCTGCAGGACGGCACCGTGATCGTCGGCGTCTACGTCGAGCGGCGCGGCTTCCGGTCGGAAGTGTCGGTGCTCGGCGAGCTCGAGAAGGACACGGTCGGGCCGCGCCTCGTCGAGATGGGCGACCCGAACCTGAATCCCTCGACGCTGATCACGCAGGTGAACGATCCGGTGCTGCACGGCCGCATGACTGAGCCGTGCGCCGGCTTCCAGGTCGACTTCGACGGCGCCGGCACGCCCGACTTCAACTCGGTCGAGTTCGTCGACGGACAGTCGACCGTGAGCCAGCAGCTCTTCGTGACCGGCCCGAGCGAGGACGCCGCGCTGCCGGCCCAGCTCGAGCCGAAGCAGGCGTTCTCCGTCATCACCTCGGACATCTACGGCAACGCCTCGATCAACGCCGACACCGTGCTCCACCAGACGGTCGGCATGGTCGGCGCGAGCCTCGCCACCGCCGACACCGTGAATGCGCTCCATGTCGTCGGCTTCTCCGGCGACCTCTTCCAGCCCTTCACCAGCGGCGCCGTGCTGATCGACGCCTACCCGCCCGACGCCAACGGCGCGGGGCAGATCGCGCGCGCCCTCTCCACCGGCAACGGCGTGGCGCGCTTCAGCGAGGCGGAGCTCGCCGCGATCCCCACCGCGCAGATCACCGTGACGATCCTCGCCAAGCGCACGAGCGGCGCCACCACCGCGCTGTTCGGGCCGATCACCTTCGGCGGCGTCGACAAGCCGACCACGGCGAGCCCGCGGGCGATCCTCGCGCTGCTCGCGCCCGAGCCGGTGATCAAGCTCACCAACGACGTGCAGTGCGACCTGATCGGCGAGAGCCAGAACTCGCCGAGCGAGAGCGGCAGCGCGTTCGTCGACGACCTCGTCGCGGCGACCATCGAGCAGGAGAAGCAGGTCGCGCTGGTCACCGCGCCCGGCCTGTCGGACAACGTCTTCGACCTGCCGCTGCAGCGCCTCCACTGCTTCTCCGCCATCGAGCGCGTCTCGGCCGGCGGCGCCAGCCTCTTCCGCTTCTCGACCTCGGAGCCGTTCCTCGCCGCCGACGATGCGGGCCAGGTCGGCTTCTCGAAGTCGCGAGCGGTCGACTACACCGGCCAGTCGACCACCTACTCCGAGGCGTCCCACCCGGCGCTCGTCCACCAGGTGACCTTCGCCGACGCCGACGTCAGCGCGGGCGGCAGCGTCGGCCTGCTCGGCACGGAAGCGGGGAACGACCAGCTGCGCGAGCTGCGCATGCTCTGCCGGCTGCCGGGCTTCGTGAGCTCGGTCGCGGTCGGCTCGACCACAGTGTTCACCGCGGCCGGCGGCGACCGGATCGGCCGCGTGCTGCTGCCGTTGCCCTTCACCCAGAACGACTCGCCCGGCACCACCGGTTTCGCCGACTCGCCGCTCGAGCTGCTGCTGCAGCCCGGGCTGATCGACGACGCGGTGGCGGTCGACGCCGCTCGGCTGCGGCGCAACCTCCGCCTCGAGCTGGTGATCGGCGAGAAGGGGAGCGCGCTCGCGAGCGGCGCGAGCACGCGGCAGCGCTTCCTGATCGACCCGGCGGCGGCCACCGCCTCCGTGGCGGCGCCGCAGGCGATCCCGGTCTTGTCGGTCACCGACCCGAACCACGCGCCCGAGCTGCAGTGGACCGAGACGACCTCCGGCGAGGGGATGCACTGCCTGTCGCTGATCAGCCTGCTGAACGTGCAGGTGTGGCGGATCTACGTGCCGGCCGGCGCGGGGCCGACCGTGACGATGCGCGTGCCGCAGCTGCCGAGCGTGCTGCCCGACGCGGTCGGCACCACCGACTTCTCGCTGCCGTCGACCTTCCAGTGCTACGTCGAGTCGTTCGACTTCGACCCGACCGGCGCCTTCTCGCCCGGCTCGACCGAGCAGTACCACTTCGACCCGCAGCGCTGGTGGCAGAGCGACCTCGAGCGCGAGTTCCTGAACGCGTCGCGCAGCGACCCGCTGCGCACGATCACCACGCAGTGAGCGGCCGGCGATGAAGTCGCCTTCCGCCGATCGACCGCCCGAACCGCCCGCGCCCGCGGCCGCGCCGCCTGCCGTCGCGCTGCTCTCGGGCGGGCTCGACTCGACCGTCGCGCTGGCGCTCGCGCAGGAGCGCGGGCCGATCGCGCTGGCGCTGACCATCGACTACGGGCAGCGGGCGGCGGCGCGCGAGATCGAGCGCTCGGCCGCGCTCGCCCGCCACTTCGGCGTGGCGCACCGCGTCGTCGCGTTGCCCTTCTTCGCCGAGCTGCCGGGCGGCGGGGCGCTGCTCGACCGCGCGCTCGAGCTGCCGCGGCCCGACCGCGCCACCCTCGAGCGGGGCGGGCGGGCGGTCGAGGCGAGCGCCGCTCGCGTCTGGGTGCCGAACCGCAACGGCGTCTTCGTCGAGGTGGCCGCGGCGTTCGCCGAGGCGCTTGGCGCCGGGCGGGTGGTGGTGGGGTTCAACCGCGAGGAGGCGGCCACCTTCCCCGACAACTCGCTCGGCTACCTGAAGGCGCTCGACGGCGCGCTCGCCTACTCGACCCGCGGCCACGTCCGGGTCGAGGCGCCGACCGGCGCGCTCGACAAGGCGGCGATCGTGGCGGCGGCGGCGTCGCGGCGGCTGCCGCTCGACGTGATCTGGCCCTGCTACGAAGGGGGGGCGGCGCCCTGCGCCACCTGCGAGTCGTGCCAGCGCTTCCTGCGCGCCTGCGAGCGGGCGGGGGTCGCGGCGCCGTGGGCGCCGGCGGCGGGGTGACCGTCCCGAGCCGCCCGGTCCGCGGCGTCCCCGTGCGCGGCCGACGCGGATCGGCGGGCCCGGGCAAGAGGAGGGTTTACTGGCCGCGGCAGCGCTGCTAGCTTCCCCGCCCTTCAGAAACGAAAAGCACCGGGTCGCGGGGCGGAGCCGAGTTCACGGCGCGACGCAGCGACCTCGATTCCCTCTGCAAGGTACGGGCGCGCTCTGCGCCCGGAAGACGTGAATGAGCACTCCCGCCGAACTGAAGACGAAGCTGATCCAGGACTACCGCTTGGCAGAGGGCGACACCGGGTCGCCGGAGGTGCAGATCGCGCTCCTCAGCGATCGCATCAAGAGCCTCACCGAGCACTTCAAGACCCACAAGAAGGACTACGCGGCTCGCCGCGGCCTCTTGATGATGGTCGGTCGCCGCAGCACGCTGCTCAGGTTCCTGAAGAGCCGGAGCAAGCAGCGGTTCGAGCAGGTCGTCAAGCGTCTCGGTCTGCGCGCGAGCTGAGTCGCGCGTGGATCGCCGCCTCGGTCCGGTCGACGGCGATTCATCAGGATCGGTGTCGTCGACGGGATCGGGCGTCGGCGCTCTCGCCGTGGCCCTCCCTGCGCCACTCGTCATCGTCTCCACCCCGAGGGGAAGCTCGGGCGAGCGCTGCAGCGTCGCAGCGTTTCCGTCGCGTCGCGTCCATCGCGCTCGCCCAACGAAGGAAGGCAGTAATCCATGAATCCGACTCCCGCCGCGGGCTCCACTGATTCGCAGCACGGCCAGGCGTACCTCGACACCGCCATCGTGGTCGAACGGCAGCTCGGTCGCGAGATGCTGCGCATCCAGACCGGGCTGCTCGCCAAGCAGGCGGATGGAGCGGTGCTGGTCAGCTACCGCGATTCGCACGTGCTGGTGGCGGTCTCCTCCGCCAAGCCGTGGCGCGAGCAGGACTTCTTCCCGCTCACCGTCGACTACCGCGAGCGCACCTCGGCCGCCGGCAAGTTCCCGGGCGGCTTCATCAAGCGCGAGACGCGCCCGACGCAGAAGGAGATCCTCACCTCCCGCCTGATGGACCGTCCGATCCGGCCGCTCTTCGCGGACGGCTACAAGGACGAGGTCGAGATCATGGCGACGGTGATCTCGGCCGACCCCGAGTACGACCCGGACGTGCTCGGCGTGATCGGCGCGATGGCGTGCCTCCACATCTCGAAGATCCCGTTCCTCGGCCCAGGCGGCGCGGTGCGCGTCGCGCTGAAGAACGGCCAGCCGATCCTGATGCCGACCGACGCCGAGCGGAAGGACGGTGACCTCGACCTCGCCGTCGCCGGCCACCGCACCGCGGTCTCGATGGTCGAGGCGGGCGCCAAGGGCATCAGCGAAGAGGCGATGCACGGCGCCATCGAGTTCGGCTGGAAGGCGATCCAGACCATCTGCGACCTGCTCGACGAGCTGCGCCAGAAGGTCGGCAAGCCGAAGCTCGCGGTCGTCGCTCCGGTCCGCGACGAGGCGACCTACGCGAAGCTCAAGACCGAGTGCTGGGATGCGCTGCGCACGGCGATCCTGACGCCGGGCAAGCACGCGCAGAAGTCGGCCCTGAAGGAGCTCTCCGGCAAGACGGTCGAGCGCCACCTCGCGGGCCTCGCCGCCGGGACGCCCGAGCGCGACAAGCGCGAGAAGGAGCTGAAGAGCCTCTGGGGCGACCTCGTCTCCGAGCGCACCCGCGAGATGATCCTCGCCGAGGAGCTGCGCGCCGACGGCCGCAACCTGACCACCGTCCGCCCGATCCGCATCGCGCTCGGCGTCCTGCCGCGCGTCCACGGCACGGCGATCTTCACCCGCGGCGAGACGCAGTCGCTGACGCAGGTGACGCTCGGCACCCAGGACGACGAGCAGCGCGTCGACGGCCTGCGCGAGCCGATCCGCAAGCGCTTCTACCTCGACTACAACTTCCCGCCGTTCAGCGTGAACGAGGTGAAGCCGATCCGCGGCCCGGGCCGGCGCGAGATCGGGCACGGCATGCTGGCCGAGCGCGCGCTCGCCGCGGTGGTGCCGGGCGACGAGATCTTCCCCTACACGATCCGCGTCATCTCCGACATCCTCGAGAGCAACGGCTCGTCGTCGATGGCGACCGTGTGCGCCGGGTCGCTCGCGATGATGGACGCCGGCGTGCCGCTCACGGCGCCGGTCGCCGGCATCGCGATGGGCCTCGTCACCGACGGCACGCGCGTCAAGGTGCTGACCGACATCCTCGGCGGCGAGGACCATGACGGCGACATGGACTTCAAGGTGGCGGGCACGACCACCGGCATCACCGCGATGCAGATGGACGTCAAGATCAAGGGGCTCGACCTCGCGATCATGAAGCAGGCGCTCGCGCAGGCGCGCGAGGGCCGCCTCCACATCCTCGCGATCATGAACTCGGTCCTCGCGGCCGGGCGGCCGACCGTCTCCCAGCACGCGCCGCGCGTGCTCCGCCGCGTGATCCCGATCGAGAAGATCGGCGCGCTGATCGGACCGGGCGGCAAGAACATCCGCATGATCCAGGAGCGGACGCTCACCAACGTCGAGGTCGACGACACCGGCAAGGTGATCATCTCGGGCAAGAGCCTCGAGGCGATCGAGGAGGCCGGCCGCTTCGTCGACGCGTTCACCAAGGAGGTGAACCTCGGCGACCAGTTCGAGGCGACCGTCATCGAGATCAAGGAGTTCGGCGCCTTCGTCGAGCTCGTGCCCGGCCAAGAGGCGCTGCTGCACGTCTCCGAGATGGCCGACACCTTCGTCAACAACCCGCACGACGTCGTCGAGGTCGGGATGAAGATCAAGGTGAAGGTGATCTTCGTGGACCCGAGCGGCAAGGTGAAGGTCAGCGCGCGCACCAACCCCGGCACGCCGGGCGGCGGTGGGCGGCGCGACGACGGTCCGCGCCCGCCGCGCCGTGAAGGCGGCGGCGGATTCGGCGGCGGCGGGGGCGGCGGCCGCGGAGGCCCGCCGCGCCACGGTGGCGGGGGCGGTGGCGGCTTCGGCGGCGGCGACCGCGGCGGTCGCGGCGGCGGCGGGGGGGGCTACGGCGGTGGGCCGGGAGGTGGTGGCGGCCACGGCGGTGGTGGCCAGGGCGGCGGGCCGGGCGGGGATCGTCCGGACGACCGCGGGCCGCCGCGCTTCGAGGGACCGCCGCCGGCCGCTGCGCCGGGCGGCGAGGCGCCGTTCGATGATTTCGATCCGATGAGCGGCCCCGGCGACGGTGCCGACGGAGGAGCGGGTGACGGTGGCGGCGGGGACGGCGGTGGCCGTCGCCGGCGTCGCCGGCGCTGAGCGTCCCGCGGGGGGCGGAAGGCGGGCGTTCACGACAGCACTCGGGTTCGATTCGTAGGCGAGCCGGCATCCGCGCCGGCCCAGTCAGGAGAAGTGCCGGAGAGCAAGCGGAGGAAGCAGCCGGCGTCGTGCTGAGCACGCCGGTCGACCGCGTGGGGGACGTGCCGCATGTTGAGCGCGGTCCCGCGGCCACGGATCCACGACGGTCGAGCCAGCCAGAATCATCGGCAGCGATGCCGACACCATCGGGACCAGCGACAGCGCAGGAGTTCGCGTCCATGCCGCAAGGGAAGATCAAGTGGTTCGACAACAAGAAGGGCTACGGCTTCATCACCATCGAGGGGATGGAAGACATCTTCGTCCACTACTCGCAGATCGAGGGGCAAGGGTTCAAGACGCTTCGCGACGGTGAGGCCGTCGAGTGCGATGTCGTCCAGGGCAGCAAGGGGCTCTACGCCGAGAAGGTGAAGCGCCTCGAACCGGCCACCTGACCGAACGCTCGCTGCGGCGAGCCTGAATGAAATCCACTGCGGCCCGGCACGACCTCGCGTCCTGCCGGGCCGCCGCGCTTCCAGCGCTCCGCGTCTCCGACGCTCGGAGCGGAGCGGATGCCCTCGCAGGAAACGAGCGAGCCCGGGCACCGTCGGAGCGGCACCCGGGCTCGCGGGAGATCAGGACGGGGATCAGGACCGCTCAGAACTCCGCGTGGATCTCGAGGCGCTCGACCATCGGCAGCCGCGTCGAAGTGGAGAGCGTGCTGCTGTCGGCGGTCGTGTCGAACGTGATCCGCCAGCGGATGAACTGCTTGCCGTTGGCGACCGAGACGAGCGACGACCAGGCGGTGAGCGACGCCGGATCGACCTCCTTCGACCCCTCGACGATCGCGTCGGCCCCCTGGAACTCGACCTTGATGGTCGCGTTGGTCGGGATGAAGTCGGCGCGCGGCTCCTCGCCGTCGAGGTAGAGCTTGCTGCCCGGGTCGATCTGGCCGAGGTAGCCGCAGACGATGTCCGCCGTGTCGGGCGAGAGGACGTTGCCGTCGACGTCGGTCGCGACGAAGCCGTTGGCGTCGAGCCCGCTGAACGAGAAGACCGGATTCGTGTTGGAGGGCGCGCGCGCGATCACGCGGCCGAAGTCGTGCCACGTCGAGAGCGCGATGCTGATCGGCGTGAACTCGACCGGGGCGAGGGTGTTGGTGGGATCGACCCACGAGCCCGGCGGCCGCAGGCTGCCGTTGGTGTCGGTCGTGCCCGGCTGGACGACGGTGGCCGTCGTCCCCGCCGGCACCTGCAGCTGGATCATCCCGTGGCCGCCGTCGCCGCCGTCGCCGATCGCTCCGCTGCCCGAGGTGCCGCAGTCGAGGTAGTCGTTGTCGGGAGAAGCGTCGTCGCCCGAGCCGCGCCGGACGTCGATCACCGCGAACTGGCGCACGAGGATCGTCGAGGCCGACTGGAGGATCACCATGCCGCCGGCACCGCCGCCGCCGCCACCGCCCCAGTAGGAGCAGCCGATCCCCTCGCCGCCGCCGCCGGCCCCGCCGACCGCGTCGATCAGGGCCGTCGACTCGAGGGTGATGTCGCCGAGCGCTTGGAGCAGGAAGGCGCCGCCGCCGCCGCCGCCACCGCCACCGCGCGAGTCGCCGACCGACGCGGCGCGGGTGCCGTTGCTGACGAACGGGTCGAACGGACCGCAGCAGCCGTTGTTGGCCGGGTCCGCGTCGATCTCGCACCAGTTGCCGCAGTAGTAGGAGTCGGCGAGCGTCCCGCCGCCACCGCCACCCTGCCCGCCGATCAGCCGGGTCAGCTGGCCGAGCTTGCCGTAGAAGTCGTTCGTGGTCGTGCCATCGTTCGAGAAGGGGTGGGCGCCGGCGGCGCCCGCGAGGCAGGTCTCGTCGGTGCGGATGATCCACTTGCCGGTGCCGTCCGGCAGCACGTTGGCGATGCCGTTCAGGACGTTGCCGCTCGTGCTCTTCGGCGGGACGCCGGCTCGGTAGTGCGACCCGCCGCCGCCGCCGGCGATCTTGCAGTCGCTGTTGCCGTCGTGGAATTCATCGCAGGTGCCCCACTCCTGGTTGGTCGAGTAGAGCCCGCTCGCCGGTTCGTCGAGGATGCCGCTCTGCGCGCCCGTGCCGCCGATCCGCTTCATCGTCCCGTCGACCGGATCGATGCCGAAGCCGGTCTCGGCGAACTGCGGCGTGACGAGCGTGAGGTAGTTGATGGTGTCGGCCGGGAAGAACGCGACCGGGTGGGAGTCGCCGCCGCGCCCGCCGCCGGCGACCGCCGCGCCGCCCGGGATCGAGGTGATCGCGGAGTCGTAGGCGTAGTCGCTCGACCCGTTGTCGCCGCGGATCACGATCTCGCCGGCGATGCGCACCGATCCGGTCGCCGTGATCACCAGCGGATTGCTGCCGGACGGCTGCAAGCTCACGCCGTCGGGGATGTCGATGTCGGTGAAGTGGAAGACGCCGCCGAGCACCACGGTGTTCGGCTTCGCGTCGGGCGTCGAGCCGTCGAGCAGCGGGAAGGCCTGCGACGCGGTGTCGAGGACGATGACCGTCGTCTCGCCGTTCGCCGGCTGCGCGGGGAGGAAGCGGCCGAGTTCGCCGGTCCCGTTGAACTCGAGCGCCGCTTGCAGCACCGACGAGCCATCGCGATTCCAGTCGGCCGGCAGGTTGCCCGAGCCGATCTGATCGATGTCCTGCTCCTGTCGCGCGTCGTCGTCGAACGTCTCGACGATCGAGTCGGCGACCGTTCCGCTCGGCGCGCTCGCGACCGTGAAGGTGGTCGCCACGACCGGCCCGCCGGCCGGGGTGCCCGTCTCCGCCAGCCCCTTCAGCTCGCTGTCGTACTGCAGCGCGAGCAGGTGACCGAAGGGGAGGATCCCGGCGGGAGTGATCTCGACGATCGACTCGTCCGCACGGTTCGAGACCAGCGCGACGTCAATGCCGAGCGGGAGGCCGTTCGGGAAGCCCGACGGCTGGTCGTCGAGGTCGATCAGCTGGAAGACGGTGTCGTTCAGGTTGGTGGTCGACGGGTCGAGCGGCACATCGAAGACGAGCCGGAAGGTCGGGCGCGCCGCGAAGAGCTGGTCGGGATCGGTGAAGAGGTTCGGCGAGACCCCGGTGGAGCCGTCGAGGGGATCGGCCGAGACGAGCGTCGGCGCGGTCGCCGCGACGCCGCGGAACGCGTCGGCGTCCGGCGAGCTCTTCGTGCGGAACTTCATGAGGATGCCGCCGCTGTCGTTCGGATCGGGGTAGGCCGAGCGCAGCGCGGCGTCGACGTTGCGCACGAAGGCGAACGCGTTGGGTCCGACCCGCAGCGTGTAGGCGGTGTTGAAGCGCAGCCCGGCGCCGCCGTTGTCGATCTGGCCGCTCGCCGTGGTGGAGACCGGGCGCGTCGGCAGCTCGGGGATGAAGGTCACGACCGGTCCGTCGACGGTGTAGCGCCCCGGCACCGGCAGGTTCTGATCGTCGAGGATCGGGAGCACCGTGGAGTTGACCCGGTTGGGGTCGGGGCTGCCGCTGAAGGTGAACTCGATCGACTGGACGAGGGGCGCCGTCTGGGGCGGCGCGCTCTCGCTCTCGCTGTTGACGTCGTTGGGGTCGAGGAAGCGGACGCTCTGCAGCGTCGCGGCCGCGTCGTACGAATTCGGACCGGTCGAGCTGCCGCCCCCGCCGCCACAGCTCGCTGCCAGCGCGCCCGCGGCGAGCAGCGCCGCCCTCGCGAGGGAGCCGCGCGCTCCCCATCGGCAGCGGCCGACGGTACGGAGGGGCGGCTTCGCGGTCACACGGGCGTCACGGAGGTAATGGCTCATCCCCGAAATCTCCTGTTCTTCTGCTTCCGGCTCTTCTTCCGGCGGCCGCGGCCGCCCCCTGGTGCGGATCGAAATCGTGCGCCTGGGAGCGAAACGACCCTGCCCGAGGTCGGCCTCGTCCGAGGCGACCCGGGCCAGCGTGGTGGTTTCTTCTGCGGCGACGCTTTAACTATCGCTCGAACCGGTGGGTCGCAACGTTTGGGTTGCAACGAGCTCCTCGCTCGAGGGGCTCGCGCGTCCGGCGTCGGCGGTTCCCCCCTCGGGCTGCCGAGCTTCCATGCGCCGCAACTCGTTCCAGATGGTGGCCGCACTCGCGCTCTCCGCTGCCTCGACGCAGGCGCAGGAGCCGACGCCGATTCGTTGCCCGGCGGCTCCCGCGGCGGTGATCGTCGATGGCGACCTCGGCGAGTGGTCGCTCGAGGCGGCGGACTGGCACGCCCTCCCGGGAAGTAGCTCTGAAACCGCTCAGAAAGATGCTAGTGCCGAAGCCGCTCTTCGCTTCGACGACGACGCCCTCTACCTCGCGTTGCGCGTGCAGGACGAGCAGCGGGTCGCCGACACGCCGAACTTCTGGGACGCCGATGCGATCGACCTCTACTTCGAGGGGGGCGCAGCGGCGGCGACCGGCGGCGCAACGGGCGATCGCACCCGGCTGCTGCTCCTCCCCTTCAACGCCGGCCGCCGCTTCGGCGTCATCACCTGGCGCGGCAAGCAGGTGCTCGGCGCGGGAGGGCTGACGGGCGTCGAAGTCGTCGCGCGCGAGGTCGCCGTCGGCAGCGGCGCCTACGTCGTCGAGGCGCGCGTCCCGTGGCGGCCGCTGCGCATCGACCCGCGTGGCGACGCGCCGGTGCGCTTCGACCTCGCGCTGCGCGACCGCGACAGCGGCGAGAAGGCGGAGGGCGACTTCCCGGCGGCGCGCGCGACGCTTGCCTGGAGCGGCGTCGTCGATCGCACCCGCGACGACCCGCCGCTGCCGCGCCTGCGCTTCGAAGGGGAACCACGTTCGCCGCAAGCGACGAGTCGCTTCCCGACCAGCGGCCTCGGCCTCGGCGCCGCGCTCGCGATCCTGCTGCTCTCCTGGCTGGTCGGGAAGTCGGCGAAGCGCGCGCAGCACGTGCTCCAGCGGCGGCTGCCGCGCTGGCGCCTCTACGGACTGTTCGTGCTGTGCGGCGGGGCGCTGCTGCTCGCGTTCGGCGTCGACGTCGCCGAGCTGCTCGCGACGTGGCGGGCGGAGGCGCGGCTGCGCGAGCGCGGCGCGCAGGTCGCCGCCGCCTTCTCCGAACTCGAGCTCGCCGAGGTGGCCGCCCGGCTGCGCGGCGCCGACGACACCACGCTGCGCGACCTGCTCGACGGCCGCGAGCTGCCGATCCCCGAATCGAACCGCTTCGAGCAGGTCGCGCTGCTCGGTCCCGACGAGCGCGGGCCCGGCGACTACCGCTCGCTCGAACCGATCGCGGGGGTGCCCTTCTCGGAGTACGGCGTGCGGCTCGGCAACGCGCGTGGCGCAGTCGACAGCTCCGAGCTGCTCGACGTGGTGCTCGAGTCGCCGCAGCCGGTCCGCCGCGTCCACCTCGCGATGGCGGCGCTGCTGCCCGACGCGGCGCGCGCCGGCGCCGGCCAGATCGTCGATGCCGTCGAGCTGCAGCTGCGCTTCGTGCAGCGCGGTGCCGCCGCCAGCGCGCAAGTGCAGCGCTTCACCATCGACGATGCGCGCAGCGACCCGATCGGCCATCAGGAGCGCACCTGGGGGCGCGCGCGGCTGCGGGCCGGTCCGCGCGAGGAGCCTTGGCTCGCTGCGGAACTCGCCGGCCAGGAGCTGCGCCATGTCGACCACTTCGTCGTCGAGGTGACGCCGCCGGCCGGCGCGCTCGAGAGCGAGGCGACGCTGCAGCGGCTCACGCTGGTGCCGACGCGCGCGGCCGCCGGCGCGACGCTCTGGGTGTCGGGGATCACGCTCGAGCTGGCCGGCCCCGCTCCGCGCTACGTCCCGCTGGCGTTGGGCAGCAGCGATCGCAACGGCTTCCCGATGCCGATGCGCGCCGGTCGGCCGGCGCCGCGCGAAGTGCGCCTCCTCGCGAAGGGCGGCAACGAGCCGACGCGCGCGCTGCTGTGGGGGAAGCCGGGCCAGCCGCCGCTCGAACTCAAGCGGCTGCGCCTCTACTACCGCGCCGAAGGGCCGGTGCTGCGCGCGATGGCCGACGCAGCGAACCTGCGCGTGCGCGCGTGGGTGCTGGTGACCGTCGAGGGCGAGGCGGAGCCGCGCCGCATCCCGCTGCGGGCCGGGCTCGAGATCGACGACGCGCAGCTCTACGAGCCGCAGCATCCCGCCTCGATGACGAGCTTCCTCGCGACCACCTTCGAGACGCGCCAGGGGCTCCTCCACTACGACGGCTACGAGCTGCCGCTCGCGCCGGCCGATCGAGCGGCGCCGCCGCTGCGCGTGGCGAAGGTCGAGATCGAGCAGCCAGCCGAGTCGCGCGGGGCGCTGATCGTGGCGGGGATGAGCGCGCTGGTGCAGGACGAGCCGCCGCCGCCGCCGCGCCTCGCGGCGTTGGTGGTGGCGGGCGGGAAGCTCGCGCTGGCGCCGGAGATCCGCGCGGCGCTCACCGACGCGTCGCTGCCGCTGTCGTTCGCGGTGGCACGCGGGGGCGTCGTACGGCAGGTGGGCGGCGCGATGCCGGCCGGCGATGCGCAGCGGTTGCTCGGCACCGGCATCGCGGCGGGCGACGGGAGCGCGGTGCGGCGCGAACGACGCATCGGCCGCTCGTTGTTGACGCTGCCGCTCCCGTGCACGCTCGGCTCCACCCGCTACGAGGTGCTGCTCTCCTGCGCGCGGCCGGAGCTGGCGCAGCTGCGCAGCGCGCGCACCGCGGCCGCATGGATCCTCGGCCTGCTGGCGCTGCCGTTCCTGCTGCTGCTGCTGGTCGATGCGCTCGCCCGCATCGCGCGCGTGCGCACGCGCCTGTCGTTCCTCTTCCTGCTCACGTCGCTGGCGCCGCTGCTGGTGCTCTTCGCCGTGCTGGCGAACCTCCTCGCCTCCGAGCAGCGGCGCGCGGAGGAGCGGCGCGCCGGCGAACTGATCGGGCTGCTGCGCGAGCGCCTCACGCGCCTCTGCGCGCTCGCCGACGAGCTCGCCGCGCGGACGCTGCGCGACTTCGAGGGCAGCGAGATCCTCACCGCGCGCGTGAGCGACGACGAGGTGCGCCGCCACTTGCGCCAGATGGCGCAGGCGTTCCCCGATCCCGATGCGACCGTGGCCGTGGTGGTCGAGGCGCCGAGCGATGCCGGCGCCGCGCGGCGCATCCACTCCGGCGAACTCGTCGCGGCCGATCCGCGCTTCGACGCCTCGCAGGAGGGGCTCGCGCTGGCATGGGGCGAGGTGATCTTCTCGGGCTCGGCCAGCAACGCGCGGCGCGGCTTCAAGGTGCGCGTCGCGGGGCGCGTCGATGTCGCCGCGCTGGCGGCGGTGCGCGGCAGCGCCGAGGAGGGCGAAGTGGTCGCGCTGCTCGCGCCGCACGTGCGCCGCGAGGGGGTCGAGGTGGAGGGCGGCGAGCCGATCGCCGCGACCGGCCCGCTGCCGCTCGACGGCGGGGCGAAGCGGGCGGCGGCGCGCGAACTCGACGCCGGGCGGGGTGCCTTCTTCGAGCCGCTCGCGGGCGGCGGCACCTGCGGCTTCGACCTGCTGCGCGGCTCGTCCGGCGATCCGGTGGCGATCGTCGCGGCGGCGCTCGGCGCGCGACCGGTGCGCGTCCGCATCGGGGCGCTCGACGTCGACCTGTCGTGGTTCGTGCTGGCGCTCGGCGCCGTGATCCTCGCGGCCTCCCACTTCCTCGGCTCGGTGGTGACCGAGGGGATCACGCGGCCGCTCGCGCGCGTGCTGCGCGGGGCGCTCGAACGCATCGAGGGGTCGGGGCTCGCGCGGCGCAGCACGGGCGGTCCGCGCGACGACTCGGAGGACGAGGTCGCGTCGCTCGAGACGTCGTTCCAGCAGCTGTGGGACGAGCTCGCGCGGCGCGGCAGCCAGCAGGCGCTGCTGGTCGAGCTGATCGCCGCGATGGCGCAGCCGGGCGAACTCGCCGATCGCGCGCAGCGCGCGTTGCGATTCGTGCGGCAGCTGCTCGGCGGCGAGGCGCTCGGTTGCTGGCTGCTCGACCTCGCCGACGATCGCCTGGTGCTGGCCGCGGAGCTCTGCGAGGCGAGGCCCGTCGGCTGGCCGGCGCGCCTCGACCTGCCGGAGGCGCGCGAATGGCTGCGCGAGCGCAAGGCGCTGTCGCTGGCGAGCGAGGTGCAGGCGCCGGCGGTGGCGGCGGCGCTCGGCGGCGGGGCGGCGCGGCTCCTGCTGCTGCCGCTCGAGCTCGGCGCGCGGTCGATCGGGTTGATCGCGGTGCGCCACCGCGAGGCCGCCGATCCGCTCGCGGCGCACGATCCCGCGCTGGTGAGCGGCGTGCTCGGGCAGGTGGCGGCGGGCATCGAGCGCGCGCGCCTCGAGACGCGCTCGATCGAGGACGCCGAGACGGGGCTGTTCGTCCACGCCCACTTCGTCGCGCGCCTCAACGAGGAGATCGACCGCGCGGCGCACAACGATCGCCCGCTCGCGATGGTGCTGCTGCGCGTCGATCCCGACGGCGGGGTCGCGGCGCTGCGGCGCGAGGAACTGCGGCGCGTCGCGAGCGCGTGCGCGCGGGAGCTTCGCCGCGCCTGCCGCGAGCGGGAGATCGTCGGGCGGGCGGCGGCGCTCGAGTTCGAGGTGGTGGCGCCGTACGGTGGCCGTTCGCGCGCCGACGAGCTGGTGAACGACCTGCGCCAACGGCTCGCCGATCCGCAGTCGCTCGGGGCCGACCTCGCCGCGCGGCTGCGCTTCGCCGTCGCCGAGTTCCCGGGCGATGCGCGCAGCGTCGACTTCCTGTTCGCGCTGCTGCAGCGCCGCCTCGAGGCGTCGGCCGCGATCGACACCGCGCCCCCCGCGACCGAGACGATCGAACGGTTCCGCCAGCGCTTCCCGGAGTTCGGCTTCGGGTCGGGGCGGATGGAGGTGCTGCTGCGCCAGCTCGAGAAGGTCGCGGCGAGCGATGCGAGCGTCCTCTTGCTCGGCGAGACGGGCACCGGCAAGGAGGTGGCCGCCCAGCTGCTCCATCGGATCGGTCCGCGCGCGAACGGGCCGTTCGTCGCCGTGCACTGCGGTGCGCTGCCCGAGAACCTGCTCGAAGCGGAGCTCTTCGGCCACGAGAAGGGGGCGTTCACCGGCGCCGATCAGCGACGGCTCGGTCGCTTCGAGATCGCGCGCGGCGGGACGCTGTTCCTCGACGAAGTCGGCGAGATCCCGCTGACCGTGCAGGTGAAGCTGCTGCGCGTCTTGCAGGAACGCAAGGTGCAGCGGCTCGGGAGCGGCGAGGAGGTGCCGGTCGACGTGCGCGTCGTGACCGCGACGCACCAGTCGCTCGAGCGACTCGTCGCGCAGGGGGCATTTCGCGAGGATCTCTTCTATCGGCTGAAGGTCGTCACCCTCGAGTTGCCGCCGCTGCGCGAACGGCTCGACGAGATCCCGCAGCTCGTCGATCGCTTCCTGCAGATGCGACGCCAAGCCGATCCGACCTGCCGAGTGCGCGGCATCGAGCCGGCGGCGCTCGACGTCCTCGCGCGCCACCACTGGCCGGGCAACGTCCGCGAGCTGCGCAACGTGATCGAGCGAGCGGTGGTGCTCGGCGACGGCGAGCTGGTGCGGCGAGACGACCTCGAGTTCGTGCAGCTGCCGTCGGGCGGGCGCGCGATCGAGGCGGCCCCGCCCGCGGTCGGTGGCGCGAGCGCGCCGCTGGTGCCGGTCGCGCCCGCGGCGCTTCCGGGGAATGCAGCGGGCGGGGGACGGGGCGACGGGGCGGGGGCGGAGGTGCCAGTCGCCCCCTCCGTGGCGGCGGATCGCGTCCAGCGGAACTTCACCCCGCGGCAGTTGCGGCTCCTCGCCATCGCGGAGCAGCACGGCGGGATCGTGACGTCGCGCGAGTACTGCCAGCAGGAAGGGCTCTCCCAGCGCACGGCGCTGCGCGACCTGCGGGATCTCGTCGACCTCGGCGTCCTCGAACGGGTCGGAGCGCGCCGCGGCGCGAGCTACCGGTTGGTGCAGACGGGCCGCTGATCGTCGCGATGGGGCGCGGGTGTGGACGGTGGCGGTCGTGTCGGTGGTCGCGAGCGCCGCGGTGGCGTTGCTTCCTCGATCGCGCCGATGGCGCTAAATGCGATCTTTCGATGGTCATGATTCCGCCAGATCGCCGCGATTGGCTGAATGTGGCTGAATCAGTTGGACGTGGTACCGGGGTGCCCGCGGGGGCGGTCGAGGTCGTATTGTATATTTTGTACTGTTCATAAACTGTTATTTTATAGACACTTAAACGCGAAGTCTGAATCCTCTGCGGCAGCCGCTGGAACAACTTGTCCGACATGAATCGGACACGGCACGTGGGTTGTTCTTGGATTCCCGCGCCGATCGGCCGATGGGGCCGGTCGCCGCAGCTTCCGATCGGTCTCGGGTGAGGGCGCAGCCATGGTGTTGAACGCACGACGCACCGCCATCGTGCTGCTGCCGCTCCTTCTGGTGGCGAGCTGCCTCGGCGAGTTCGCGTCGGCGCACGCCACGAAGCCGCTCCCGAAGGTGGCGATCCGCGGCAAGGTGCTGGTCGGTGACGCGAAGTCGTTCCATTCGATCGCGATCGTGTCGCGGCGCGAGGTGTTCGACGTCATCCCCGCCATCCGCACCCTCCGCGCGGAGAAGACCGGCAAGGACAGCGCGCGCTACCACTTCCTCGTCTACGAGGCGAACCGGGAGTTCCAGCGAGCCCTGCTCGCCGCGGCGGCGCGCCGCGGGGTCGACCTCGTCGTCGAGGAGGGCGGCGTCGAAGCGGCCGGCATCGAAGTCGCGGACTTGACCGCCGATGCGATCGCCTTCTTCAAGCAGCCGGTGAAGAAGTGAGCCTCGCTCGACTGCGCGCACCGCTGCTGCGCCTCGCGGCAAGTTGCACGGTGCTCGCTGCCTGCGTCCAGGAGCCGCGGCGGCCGCGTCCGCGCTCCTTCCAAGCGGTCGATGATTCCGACCGCCCCGGCGCCTCGCCCACGCGCGGCGCCGAGTTCGCCCGCGGACCGCGCGCCTTCAAGGCGGCCGAAGCGGCGCGCGGCGCGCGACCGGAAGCGACGGCGCCGGTCGGCGGGTCGGCCGTGAGCCAAGACGCGTTGCAGGCGGAAGTGCTGCCGACCGAGGACCAACCGGCCTCGAGCCCCTTCCACCGGTTCGAGTGGAACCTGATCCGCAACCCCGACGGGACGCTCACCAAGCTCTACTACTTCCGCGCGCAGCCGAACGGCCCTGGCGCGAAGACCTACGTCGAACTCCTCACGCGCTTCATCCCCGGATTCAGCGGACTGGCTCCCGACCAGGACTACTGGATCAAGGAGAAGTTCCTGATCGATCCGCGCAAGGAGAGCCACGACACCTGGGACACCGGGGGTGGCGCCGGGCTCGTGCTCGGCAACGGCCAGGTCGCCGACCTCTTCATGGTCACCGGCAGCGAGGACATGCTGCAGCAGATCGACGAGTTCCTCGCCAGCCTGATGGCCGACGTGCCGCAGGTCGAGATCGAGACGACCATCGTCGAGCTCTCGCTCGACGACGAACTCGCCACCGGATCGAAGATCTCGTTCACCCGCGGAACCGCCACCGACCCGGAAGGGAACCTGATCCAGGACGTGACGGTCAAGCTGGCCGAGAACCTGGTGAACGGCACGTTCGGGACCTTCCACGCCATCCACGACGAGACGGTCGTGAGCGGGTTGCTCGAGCTGCTGCAGTCGACCACCGACTCCGAGGTGCTCTCCGCGCCGAAGCTCGCCGTACTGAACGGCCACCGCGCGATCATCGACACCGGCTCCGAGACCCCCTTCTTTACGCCGACCTTCAGCGGCAACGGCGTGTCGTCGATCGTGACGCAGTTCAAGCCGACCGGAATCTCGGTGGTGGTGACGCCGTTCATCCTCACGGCGGGCATGGTGCAGCTCGAGATCTCGGTCGAGGTCTCGGCGGTGACCGGCTTCGTCACCGCGGCGGTCAGCTCGACGGCCTCGGTCGAGAACCCGCTGATCTCGCGACGCAACGCCCACACGGTCGTGAACGTGCCGTCGGGCAAGACGGTGATGATCGGCGGCCTCGTCACGACCGACGACATCGAGTCGGTCGAGAAGGTGCCGTGGCTCGGCGACATCCCGCTGCTCGGCTACCTCTTCAAGCGCAAGACGACGACCTATCGCAAGGCGCAGGTGCTCTTCTTCGTCAAGCCGCGCATCCTGCAGACGAAGCTGCGCGAAGCGGAGATCTACGACCCGGCGGACGAACTGCGCTGACGCGAACGGCGCTGGCCGATCTCGCGCGACGGCGCCGACGACCGAGCGAGTGCGAACGACATCAACTCACCCGCGGCCAACTGTTCGGCCGATCGACGGCCTGCCGGGATCCTGCGAGGGGACGCAGCGGGATCCCGGCGGGCCGTCACTGTTCGCGCGGCGGCGGGTCGGTCCTGCGCGCGATCGCCCCGCGGCTCGAGCGCGCCTCGATGGGGCGCCCGGCGTGATGCGGGGTGCGCGGACTCGCAGCGGCTCGCCGCGAAACGAGCGCGCGCGGGCTCGACGATGGTCGAACCCGCGCGCCCTGGTTCATCTTCGTTTCATCCGGTCGAGCGCCGCGGCGTTCCCCGCAGCGGCGAGGCGATTGCTGCGTCGGTCCCGCGATCGCTTCGCCCGGCACTCTCGCCGATCACTGCACCTCGATCGTCCCCTTCTTGATCACGAGCTCTTCGGTCGGCGGCGCCGGATCGCGCGGCCGGCCGCACGCCTCGAGCTTGCTGAGCGCGTCCTGGCCGTCGGTCATCTTGCCGTAGATCGTGTACTGGTTGTCGAGCGACGGCGTCGGGCCGAACGTCAGGAAGAACTGGCTGCCGTCCGTGTTCGGGTCCTGCGTGCGCGCGGTGCTGAGCACGCCGGCGGTGTCGTGCTTCACCTCGGGCTTGATCTCGATGCGCATCTGGTAGCCGGGATTGCCGGTCCCGTTGCCGAGCGGGCAGCCGCCCTGCGCCATGAAGCCCTTGATCACGCGATGGAACTTGAGGCCGTCGTAGAAGCCGAGCGTGTTGAGGTAGATGCAGCTCGACACGTGCATCGGCGCGATCTCGGGCATCAGCTTGATCTTGATGGTGCCCTTGTTGGTCTCCATCACCCAGAAGTAGGTCTTCTTCGGGTCGAAGGTGAGCTGCGGCGGCTTCGGGAGCTTCGACTTCCAGCCGTTCTTGGTGGTGTCGATCTTCTGGTCGGCGATGAACTTCTTCACGGTCTCGATCGCGTCGGCGGCCACGGCCTTCTCCTGGGGCGCCGCGGCAGCATCTCCTTGGGTGGCCGGCGCCGCGGCCCCACCGGAGACCGAGGCGGACGCCGGGCCGCAGCCGACGAGCAAGCCGCTCATCAGGGACAGGGACGAGAGAAGCGCGAACGTGCGCATCGTGTCGATCCTCGCTTGCGTTTCGGAGTGGGGGCGTTCGCCGGCCGCGATTTGCGGCGTACGCCCGTCGGGGCGTCTCGGCGGGCGGAGAGATTGGCGGGGCACGGGGCTCGCTGCAAGGGGCGCGCGTTCGCCGCCGCCGCCGCTCAGCGCGCGGTGACCTCGATCGCGGCCTCCGCGACGCTCGCGCCGCGCTCGTCCTGCGCGACCAGCCGGTAGCGGCCGGGCGGCAGCAGCAGCATCGGGCACGGCTCGCCCGCTTCGAGGACGAGCCGATCGACCGCGAGCGCCGTCGGCGGGTCGTCGGCCCGGCGCGCCTCGACCATCGAGCGCCCCTCGCGCGGCTCGAGCTCGACCGGGATCTCGGCGGCGACGCGGCCTCCGCTCCCGGCCATCCAGCCGGGACGACCGTCGACCGGAGCGAGTGCCGGATGGAAGAGCTGCAGGTCGACCTTGCCGGCCCACCCGTCGCCGCCGACGAACCAGCCGCCGTCGGCGCGGCGCAGCAGGACCGGCCGCGCGAGCCAGCCGCGCCGCTCCGCGAACGTCCACGCGGCGCCGCTCCGTTCCGGCGTCGAGCCGGGCGTCTGCTCGGTCTGGTCGATGGTGAGCGGGTCGAGGCCGAGCGCGCGCCCGAGCCGCGCCGCCATCCACCCGTCGTCGTCGCCGTCGGCGCGCGCCGTCCACTCCTCGGTCGCGTGCGAGTAGCCGCAGTAGATGAAGGCCTTCGCCGCAGGATCGCGCGCGAAGAGGCGCAGGACGAGGTTCGCGCACTGCGCCGTCTCCCGCTCGCGGATCGATGCGGCGACGTCGGTCGGCGGCGCGCTGCTGCGCTCGATCTCGTAGTGGATCGGCTCGAAGCCCAACGCGACGGCGGCGCGCACGAACTCGGCGAAGAAGGGTTCCCGCGTGTAGTAGCCGGTCGCCTCGGTCGGATGGCCGCGGCGGCGCAGCTCGCCGGCGTCGGCGGTGAACGTCTCGCACGCGAGGTAGCGGTAGCCGAGGGCATGGAGCCGCTCGGCCAGCGCGAGCGCGAAGGCGCGATGGCGAGCGACGTGGTGCGCCTCGTTCAGGATCACGATGCGCCGCGTCGCCGCCTGCCGCGCGATCTCCTCGAGCGCGTCGACCGGCGTGCACGATGCGAGCTCGCGGGCCAGCGCTGCCGACGGCGCCGCGCCCCGTCCGCCGCCGCCGAGCGCCTCCATCGCCGCGCACGCGCCCGCCTCGTCGCCGAGGAAGGAGCGCAGCGTGGCGACCATGTTGAGCAGCTGCGGGTCGCGTGGCCGCGATTCGAGCGCGCGCTCCTTCGCGATCAGCGCCGCGAGGTACTTGCCCTCGCTCGCGAGGCGGTCGCCGTCGTCGATCGAGCGGGCAGCGGGCACGTCTTGCGCGGCGAGGCAGCGATCGTGCGGCGGAGCGACCGCCGCGACGAGGCTGGCGAGCGCGAGCGATGCGATGCGCGCGAAGCCCCTCGCGAGTCGCCGCGTCGGTGCGCGTTTCGACGCCGGGCGCGCCGCGCGATCGGCGGTTGGGATGCGTGGCACGGGCGCGTCTCCGCGGCGAGGGAGCTCTTCCTACGTCGAACCGGCGGCGGAGTTGGTGCGCGCCCGATCGGCGCGTCGCGCGGCGAAGGGGCGCGCGCGCGACTCGCTGAGCGGCGCGCCGAGCAGCGCCGCCATCACCTCGCCGGCGAGGTCGCGGCCGGTCGCTGCTTCGAGCGCCTCGAGGCCGGGCGAGGCGTTCACTTCGAGCAGCTCGGGTCGCTCGCCGCCGATCGCGTCGACGGCAGCGAACGGCAGCCCGACCGCGGCGACGGCGGCCACCGCCAGCGCGCCGGCGCTCGTCGCGGCGAGCGGGCGCGGCTCGAAACGGCCGCCGCGGTGGGCGTTGCTGCGGTACTCGCCGGGCGCCGGGATGGCGCGGGCCGAGGCGATCACGCGCCCCGCGACCACGAGGTGGCGCTCGATCGGGCCGCGGTCGCTGCGGTCGGCCTGCAGCAGGAAGCTCTGGCCGCTCCCCCAGAAGAGGTGGCCGACGTGCAGCGCCTCGGGGCAGTCGGCGACGCGCACCACATGCGTCCCCTGCGAACCGCGCCGTCCCTTCACGAACCAGCTGCGGCCCGACAGCTCGGCGAGCGCCGCGGGGAGCTCACCCGGGCGGCGGATCAGCCGCGTCGGCGGGCAGGCGATCCCGGCGCGCGCCGCCGCGACGAGCGTCAGCCACTGGTCGCCGGCGACCGACAGCGCCCGGCGCGTCTGCAGCGGGAGCGCGCCCGCCGTGACGAGCGTCCGCCACGCGCGCAGCACGGCGGGCCGCGAGAAGGTGCCGGGGCGAGCGAGCAGCCGTGCGCCGGCCAAGCGCGCGCGCGGCGGCGGATCGCGCGGGCGGACGAGCGTCACGGTCGCGCCGAGCGCACGGGCGGCCGCGGCGAGGCGGCGCGGCGTCGGCAGCTCGGGCTCGTTGGTGAGGAGGAGGAATTCCATGGTGGATGCCGCGGGCGACTCGGCGCGAGGGGCGCTTCCGGTTAGCCTGTGCCGCCCTCCCGAAGAAACGCCGAGCGCAAGGACGCCCATGGGTGTCGAAGACAAGTTCCCGGAAGTCGTCACGTCGCGGCTCACCGACCTGGTGGGCTGGGCGCGCAAGAACTCGTTGTGGCCGATGCCGCTCGGGCTCTCCTGCTGCGCGATCGAGATGATGGCGACGGTCGGTCCGCGCTTCGACCTCTCGCGCTTCGGCGCCGAGGTCTTCCGCTTCAGCCCGCGCCAGAGCGACGTGATGATCGTCGCCGGCACGCTGACGTGGAAGATGGCGTCGGTCGCGCGGCGCATCTACGACCAGATGCCCGACCCGAAGTGGGTCATCGCGATGGGCGTCTGCGCCTCCTCGGGGGGGCTCTATCGCAACTACGCCGTCGTCCCTGGCGTCGACCGCATCCTTCCGGTCGACGTCTACACGATGGGTTGTCCGCCGCGGCCGGACACGTTGATCCGCGCCGTCATGGAACTCCAGAAGAAGATCGACGAGCTCGCCATCGATGGCCGACGTCCCCGCGAACCCGTCTTCGTCCAGTAACCCCGCCGCAGCGGCGCCGGCCGCCCCGGTGGCGCCACCGCCCGATCCGCTGATCGCCGCACTCACGGCGCTCGGCGCCGAGGCGCTGCCGCTCACGCAGGACCTGCTGCCGGTCTTCCGCGTCGAGCGCGACGCGTGGCCGTCGGTGGCGCGCGCGCTGCGCCGCGACCCGCAGCTCTCGTTCGAGATGCTGATCGACGTCGCGGGCGTCGACTTCCCGAAGCGCCGGCCGCGCTTCGAGGTCGTCTACCACCTCTGGTCGCTCACCTGGAACAAGGTGATCCGCGTCAAGGTCGGCGTGCCCGAGGAGGACCCGCAGGTCGCGAGCGTGATCGACCTCTGGCCGACCGCCGACTGGCACGAGCGCGAGGCGTTCGACATGGTCGGCGTGAAGTTCGCCGGCCATCCCGACCTGCGCCGCATCCTGATGCCCGACGACTACCCGTGGCACCCGCTCCGCAAGGACTTCCCGGTCGAAGGGATCGACAACTCGATCTCCTACGTGAAGGCGGGCGGCGTCCTGATGACCCGCGAGCTCGACGTCGACCGTCCGGCCGGCCAGGACCGCACGCCGGTCGATCGCTCGCACGGCGATCCGGCCGGCTACAGCGACGGCACGCCGACGCTGCCCGAGGAGGGGCGCTCGTGAGCACGCTGACCGAGAAGATCGTCACCGTGAGCGACCTGCCGCCGCGTCCCGGCGGCGAGGGCGGCAACCTCCACGAAGAGCGCATGGAGCTCTCGATGGGGCCGCAGCACCCCGCCACCCACGGCGTGCTGCAGTGCAAGCTGATCCTCGACGGCGAGAAGGTCGTCGCGATGGATCCGGTGGTCGGTTACCTGCACCGCGGCAAGGAGAAGCACGCGGAGCACATGACCTACCAGCAGTTCTTCACCCTCACCGACCGGCTCGACTACCTGCAGCCGCTCGCGAACGAGGTGGGGTGGGCGCTGACGGTCGAGAAGCTCGCGGGCATCGAGGTGCCGGCGCGCGCGCAGGCGATCCGCACGATCATCTGCGAGTTCATGCGCCTCTCGGCGCACCTCGTGTGGGCCGGCATCGGCGGCGTCGACACCGGCGCGGTCTCGATGTTCATGTACGCGTTCCGCGACCGCGAAGAGCTCTTCGACCTGATGGACGAGCTCACCGGCCTGCGCACGAACCAGGAGTACCTGCGCATCGGCGGCGTCGGCGCCGACCTGTCGCCCGAGCTGATCGAGAAGATGAAGAAGTGGGTCGCGGCGCTGCCGGGCCATGTCGACGAGTTCGAGCTGCTGCTGACCGGCAACAAGATCTTCCACGACCGCATGCGCGGCGTCGGGCAGATCACCGCGCAGCAGGCGATCGAGCTCGGCGTGACCGGGCCGTGCCTGCGCGCGACCGGCGTCGGCGTCGACCTGCGTCGCGCGCGTCCCTACCTGCTCTACCCGCAGCTCGAGTTCGACGTGCCGGTCGGCACGCGCGGCGACGCCTACGACCGCTACCTCGTGCGCATCGAGGAGATGCGCCAGAGCGCGCGCATCCTGAAGCAGCTGCTCGACCACTTGCCGGCAGGCGAGTGGATCGCGAAGGACTGGAAGAACGTGCTGCCGCCCAAGGGCCGGGTCTACACCTCGATGGAGGAGATGATCCACCAGTTCAAGACGGTCACCGAGTGGTGCCCTCCGAAGGGCGAGGTCTACCAGGCGACCGAGGCGGCGAACGGCGAGCTCGGCTTCTATTTGATGAGCGCGGGCGCCTCGCATCCCTACCGCGTCAAGATCCGCTCGCCGTCGTTCATCAACCTGCAGGCGCTGAAGCCGATGTCGGTCGGCTCCTACTTCAGCGACATCGTCGCGATCATCGCCTCGCTGCATTTCATCATGGGGGAGTGCGACCGATGAGCCCCGAGAGCGCCCCCGTCCTGCCGCCTCCAGCTGCCGGCGCGGCCTCGGCCGCCAGCGCGGCGAGCGGTGCGCCGCGCTTCGCCGCGGCGGTGGCGAACCCGAAGGTGATGCGCCACGCGCTGACGACGAACGAGAAGCTCTTCGTCGGCCCGTTCCTGAAGTCGCTGCTCTACACCTTCTCGCGGATGTTCAAGAAGGACATCACGCGCCGCTATCCCGAGCAGAAGATGGAGAACAAGCCCTCCCTGCACGGCGTGCCGGTGCTGGTGATGAAGGAGGACGGTGCGCCGCGCTGCGTCGCTTGCGGGCTGTGCGAGTTCGTCTGCCCGCCGCGCGCCATCGACATCCAGCCGGGCGAGACCGACCGGCCGATCGAGCGCGAGCCGAAGAGCTTCGTGATCGACATGCTGCGCTGCATCGAGTGCAGCTACTGCGAAGAGGTCTGCCCGGAAGAGGCGATCGTGATGTCGACCGACTACGAAGTGGTCGGGCGGCGGCGCGAGGACTTCGTCTGGGACCTGAAGAAGCTGCTGAAGCCGATCGCGCAGCTGAAGGATCGCATCGCGTGGGTGCGGCGCACCTACCGGCGCTGGGACAGCAACGCCGACGCGAGCGCGCCGCCGGAAGGCGGCGTCTATCGCGATCCGCGCTGGGCCGGGAAGAGCAAGCCGGTCGACCACCACTGAGAGCGTTCGGTCGGCGCATGGCGTCGCAACGCTCGAGGCGGTGAAGGGCGGCGCTCCAACGAACCGCTGCGGCGAACGGCGGTGCCGCGATCCAGGCGGCGACCCGGACCGCGACCCGGACCGCGACCCGGACTGCGATCGAGCGCCGCGCGACCGATTCGAACCGCTTCCGCGCGCGACCGTTCCTCCTCCTCGTTCCGATGGGACAGCGAGGAGGGCGGGGCGATGGCGAAGCGCGATCTCGAACGGGTCGGCGGCGCAGTGGCGGTCGACATGACGCCGATGATCGACTGCACGTTCAACCTGCTGATCTTCTTCCTCTGCAACATCAACTTCCGCGCGCTCGAGGGGAAGCTGCCGCTCTTCTTGCCGAAAGATGTCGGAGTGAACGTCGGGGCGATCGAGCGGCAGATCGAGCCGATCGGCATCTCCGTGGCGCGCCGAGCGCCGGCCGACGTCCGCGATCCGCATTGGACGTGGCGCTGGAACGACCTCCACGTCCGCGTGCAAGGGCGGGAAATGGGATCGCCGCGCGAGTTGTACGAGACCCTCACGCACTTGCGCCGCAGCGGTCCAGAGCCACGTGTCGAACTGCGCCCGCGGTCGGGCACGCTCTACATCGACACGGTGAAGGTGCTCGACGAACTGCTCCGTTCGGGCTGCAGCGACGTCCGCTTCTGCGGCGTGCCGCTCGACGGGTGACGGCGCTCCTCTGAGCCGCCGCCGCATGCGCAGTCGGGCGCGGGGCGGGGCCGAAGTCGCTCGCGCCATGTCGGGCTGGTGCGGAGTGCCGCGGCGGCAGGCTCGCTCGGTTGCGATTCCGCTGCGCCGAATCCGCGGCGGCGGATCGGGGCGCCCGTCCGCGTCGGGTCGTGGCGCTGCACGGTGGTAGCGGGGACCGGAGTTGAACCGGTTACCTGCGGGTTATGAATCCGCCGCTCTAACCAAATGAGCTACCCCGCCGCGCAAGAGGGCGAGCTTTATACCGATCGTCGCCTCCGATCGACACCGAGCGGGTGCACGAGGAGCGGGGCGGCGGCTGCGGAGCGCCCGGCGTTCAAGCGGCTCTCGTGCGGGAGTGCGAACGGCGGCGGGCCACCGACGGGGGAAGCGCCGGAGGCGCCCTCCGGTTAAGTGTTAAGTTATTGTTAGCATGAACCAACGTGCTGGGTTGCGGCAATTTCGGGACGCGTCTAAGACTCCTGCGTCGAAACGGGGCGGCAAACGCGGGTAGGGCGACCCTGACGGTGGTGAAACAGGGGTGATCCTGCAGCACCGACGCTGACGGCTCCGGAGCGACCGAAGAGTCCAGAGATCACGAGTCCGAAGTTCACGAATCAGCGATCAACAAGTCATCCGGCCAGGGTTGTGTGCAAGCACGTAAAATCTCCAATCATTCCTTCTTCTTCCCCTTTTCCCGAGAACCCTTGACCGGGTGATTTTCTGACGACTCACAGCCCGCCCCCCGGCGGGCTGTTTCGTTGATGGACTGATCCTCCTCGGGGGTTCGTGCGCCGACCGTTCGCGTCGACGGTCGGCTGCCACCTCCCGCCGCGATCTCCCGCCGCAAGCTCCCGCTGCGACCGTCCGATGGCGCCCCCGCGGCCAGCGCCCCTTCGCTACGGCGCCGCGTGGGGCGGCCCCCTCCGGGAAGTCGGCGGAACGAGCGGCGATGCGCCGCTCGACGGGCGCTCGGCGGCCGACGTGGGCCGAACTCGCGCGCGCCCGTCCTCCGCTCAGCGCTTCCGACGCGCCTGCCAGCGCGCCACCGCCGCGGCGGCGTCGATGGTGCCGGCGGCGGCCGGAGGGCCCGCAGCGGCAGCGCCGGCCCGCCCGTCTCGAGGCGCTCGTCGCGCGGGCTTCGCGCGGCCGTCGCCCCGCCGCACGCTCGCGAGCGCTTCGTTCACGCGGTCCGTGCGCCTCGCGAGTTCGCTCGCTTCGAGGTGGCACCACGCCACCGCGATCGCGTCGCTCTGGTCGAGCCAGGCGAGTTCGGCGAGGGTTGCCATCCCGGGCAGCAGCGCCAGCAGCGCGCGCGCGACCTGCTCCTTCGTCGCGTTGCCGTTCCCGGTGACCGACTTCTTCACCCGCGCCGGCGCATAGTCGAACGCCGGTAGGTCGCGGCTCCCCGCCACCGCCAGCGCGCAGCCGCGCGCCTCGCCGAGCCGGAGCATCGACAGCGCGTTCTTGCCGAAGAAGGACGACTCGATCGCGACGCAATCGGGAGCGGTCCGCTCGACGACCACCGTCAGCGCGCGGAAGAGTTGGCCGAGCCGCCGCGCCGGCGTGGCGCTGGCGGGCGCCTCGAGGACGCCGCTCTCGACCAGCCGTGCGGCGCCGCGCTCGCCGTCGAGCACGGCGAATCCCATCCGCAACGTGCCGGGGTCGATGCCGAGGACTCGTCCCGTTCGAGCCGCTTCCATGGCGCGGATTGTAAGAAGGGGCGATGACGACGGTACGACGCGACCTGGGGGCGATCGTGGTGGCGGCCGGCCGCTCGACGCGGATGGGCGGCACGACGCCGAAAGTCTGGCTGCCCTACCGCGGCGAGCCGCTGCTGGTGAGCTCGTTGCGGACGATCGCTGCCGTCGAGTCGCTGGCGGCCGTCGTGCTGGTCGTCCGCGAGGAGGAGTTGGCACGCGCCGAGGCGCTGCGGCCTTCGCTGCCGGCGCCGCTCCGCGAGCGGTTGCACGTGGTCGCGGGCGGCCGGGAGCGCAGCGATTCAGTGCGCTGCGGCCTCGCGGCACTTGCGGCCGCCGCGCCGTCGATCGTGCTGGTCCACGACGCCGCGCGCCCCAACGCCTCGCGCTCCCTCTTCGAGCGCGTCGCCGCCGCCGCACGCGAGCACGGCGCCGCGGTGCCGGGGCTGCCGATCGTCGACACGCTGCGTCGCCGCTCGGCCGACGGTCGCAGCGCCACCGTCGATCGCAGCGGGCTCCACGCGGTGCAGACGCCGCAGGGCTTCGCGCGCGAGCTGCTCGAGCGCGCGCACGCGCAGCCGGCGGACGCCGCGGCGACGACCGACGACGCGATGCTCGTCGAGGCGCTCGGCGCGCCGATCGCCTGGGTCGACGGGGAGGCGGCGAACTTGAAGGTGACGCTGCCGGCCGATCTCGAGCTCGCGGCGCGGCTGGCCGGAGGAGCGACCATGGAGCGGCGCGTCGGTCTCGGCCACGATCTCCATCGTCTCGCGCCGGGCGGCCCGCTGCGCCTCGGCGGGGTCGACCTCGCCGGCGACGTCCACGCCGTCGGCCACAGCGACGGCGACGCGCTGCTGCACGCGGTCACCGATGCGCTCCTCGGCGCCTGCGCGCTCGGCGACATCGGCACGCACTTCTCGGACAAGGCGGCCGAGAACCGCGGGCGCGATTCGGCCGAGTTCCTGCGCCACGCGATCGCATTGGCGGCGCAGCGCGGTTTCGCGCCGCTGCAGGTCGACGTCGTGGTGCGCCTCGAGAAGCCGAAGCTCGCGCCGCACCGCGCGGCGTTGGTCGCCCGCCTCGCCGAGCTGCTCGGCCTGCCGCTCGACGCCGTCTCGATCAAGGCGAAGACGGCCGAGGGCGTCGACGCGATCGGCGAAGGGCGCGCGCTCGCCTGCGATGCCGTCGTGCAGATGGGGCGCAGCTGAGCGAGGGGACGCGCTCACCGCCCGATCGCGCTCAGCGGCGCTCCGCCGCGAAGCGCCGCAGCGCCTGCCAGAGATCGACGTGGATCGCCACCACGTCCTCGACGCGCGGCGGGTAGCCGCCCGCCAGGACCGCCGCCACCGCCATCCCGCGCCGCTCCGCCTCCTCCAGCACGAAGGCGTCGCGCCGCCGCAAGCCGTCGCGCGAGAGGCGCAGATCGCCGAGGCGATCGGCTTCGAAGGGGTCGGCGCCAGCTACGTAGAGCAGGAGCGGCGCCGCGTGCGCGTCGAGGAAGCCCGGCAGCGTCTCCTGCAGCGCCGCGAGGTAGGGGCGATCGCCGCTGCCACCCGGCAAGCCGACATCGAGCGTGCTCTTCGCCTTCGGGAGCGGGTAGAGGTCCTCCTGGTGGATCGAATAGGTCGCGATCGCGTCGTCGCCGGCGAACGCCCCCGCCGTGCCGTTGCCCTGATGGAGATCGACGTCGACGACGACGGCGCGCTCGAGCCGCCCGCCTGCGCGCGCCGCCGCCAGCGCGATGGCGACGTCGTTGTAGAAGCAGAAGCCCTCGCCGCGGTCGGGGAACGCGTGGTGGAACCCGCCGCCGAGCGACAGCGCCGCGCCGCGCACGAGCGCCTGCTCCACCGCGATGCGCGTCCCCTCGCAGTGGTGCAGCACCGCGTCGACCACCGCCCGCGAGAGCGGGATCTCGAAGCGCTGCACGACGCGCGCCGGATCGGCGGTGAGCCGCTCGATCTCCTCGACATGGCGGCGCGTGTGGACCCGCAGCAGCTCGTCGCGCGCGATCGGTCCGGGGGTCGCGACGTCGCGGTCGGCGAGTCCTGCGGCGCGCAACGCCTCGTGCACCAAGCGGTACTTCGCGGTCGGGAAGACGTGGTTCGGCCACGCCAGCTCGTAGGCGGGCGACCAGGCGACCAGCGGCTCCGCCATCCTCACGCCTCGACGAGCGGGAAGCCGGCGAGTGCCCCCGCGGCCTGCGGCGCTCTGCCGGGCTCGAGCAGCACGAGCGTCTCGGGCGCGAGCCGCCGCAGCAGCTCCGCCACCCCGCGATCCCACTCGCGGAACGGCTCGACGATCAGCAGGCGCGGTCGCGTGCGGCGCGCCAGCGTCGCGAGGTCGAGCACCGCGTCGCGGCTCTTCGCCGGATCGAAGGCGAGCAGCTCGTCGGCGTTGAACCCGTCGCGGCGCGCGCGCGCCAGCGCTGCCTCGAGCCGCCCCGGCCGCACCGCCGCCACCACGCGCGCGGCGACCGCTGCGCGCTCCGCCACCCCCGGCAGCGCGAGCGCCGCCATCCGCACCAGCGCGCGCGCATGCTCGGCGACGCGCGACGGATCGAAGCGCCGTTCGGCCGTCGCGGCGGCGAGCTGGCCCGCCGCGGCGAGGCGCGCTCGATCGGCGACGGCGCGCACCTGCCGCGCGAGCGCAGTCGCGTCCTCGTCGACCAGCCAGCCGTCGCGCTCGTGGTCGATCAGCTCGGGCAACGGCGCGCGGCGCATCGCGACGACCGGCCGCGCCATCGCCATCCACTCGCGCACCGCCCGGCACGAGACGTCGGTGCCCGGCACCAGGAAGAGGCCGGCGTCGCACGCGGCGAGCGCCTCGACGTACGCCGCGCCCTCCTGGTAGCCGGGCATCCGCGCGACCGACTGCAGGCCGAGCCGCGCGATCGGCTCGCGGGCGAGCTCCTCCTCGTGCGTCCCGCGACCGAGCAGCACCAGCTGCGGCGCGTTCCCCTCGGCGTGCAGCTGCCGCCACGCCTCGAGCAGCAGCTCGAAACGGCGGTGGCGCTGGATGCGGGCGACGATGCCGAAGACGACCGCGTCGTCGGGCAGGCCGAGCCGCGCCCGGCCGCGGGCCCGCGCCGCGTCGTCGTAGCGGAAGCGGCTGCGCTCGACGCTGGTCTCGAGCACCGCGACGTCGTAGCGCGGCCGCGCGAGCGCGGTCTCGAGCGCATGGGCGAGGCCGCGCGTGGGCGTCACCAGCAGCTGCGCGCCCTTCAACAAGCGGCGCGTCGACCACGGGTAGGGGCCCGCCTCGTGGACGCAGCGCAGCAGCGCCGGCCGCTCCGGGAGCAGCGCGCGCGCTCTCTCGATCGCCGCCTGGTCGGCGTCGAGGTGGAGCGCGATGGTCGCCGGTCGCGCGGCGGCGAGGCGCGGCGCGAGCGCGGCCGCGACATGGGGCGTGCGCAGCGGATTCCAGTGCTTGCGCAGCTCGGCGACGATCGCGTGCGGGACGCCGCGCGCGGCTGCTTTGGCGGCGATCGGCGCCTCCTCGCCGCGTTGCGGCGGCGGGCCGAGCAGCAGCAGCGCGGGCGGCCGGAAGAAGGAGGCGAGCGCGACCGCCGGCTCGGCCGGGCCGGTCCACTTCCAGTTGCCGAACAGGTGGAGCGTCGGCAGCGCGACGAGGTCGAGGGCGCGCGTCGCTGCGTCGCGATGCTGGCGCGCCAAGAGCAGCCGCGCCGACGCACGCAGCCATGGGCGCAGCGTGGCGCGATCGCGCCCGAGATCGTCGAGCAACGCGGCGACGAAGCGCACCCGCTGCGGCGTCGAGAAGAGGGAGCGCGGCACGTCGCCGAGCTGCGCCAGCGCGCGCGCGAGGCGCCGCTCGCTCCAGGTCGCGCCGGGTCGGGCGGCGTCGAGGTCGACGAGGTGGAGGCGCGGGGCGTCCGCCCGCTCGTCGAGCAGGAGGTTCTTCAGCGAGAGGTCGGAGTGGACGAAGCGCCGCTCGACCAGCGCGACCAGCAGCGCGCGCAGCGCGGTGGCGACGGCGTCGACGCGGCGCCGCTCGGTGGCGGGGAGCGCGCGCCCCGCCGGCGGTTGCGCCTCGTGCGCCGCGAGGTGGAGCGGCAGCGTCTCGTCCAGCGCGGCCGCGACGGCGAAGGCGCGCGCATCGTCGAGCCGCACGGCAGCGAGCGGCGCCGCCACCGGCAGGTCGCGCGCCTGCGCCGCCACCCCGTTCCCGAACGCCGCGCGTGCACGCCGCCATGCGCCGCGGCCGCGGAACTCCTTCACCACCAGCGCGCGCTCGCCGGCGACGACCCGCGTCAGCGCGCTGCGGCGACCGCGACGCAGCACGCGCGCGTCCTCCGCAGCGAGTGCTGCCGCGTGGTCGGAGAGCAGCCGTTCGAGCGCCGCCGCGTCGAGCTGCCGATCGTGGCTCGCCGTGGCCCCGCCGGCGAGCGTCGACTGCGCGAAGCGCGAGCTCGCCACGAAGGCGCGGCCGGCGCGGCTGCTCGCGTGCGCCGCTCGCCGTTGCGCGAGCGCGCGGCGGACCCGCTCGGCCGGCGGCGCCACGTCATCGTGCGGCTCGGCCAGCGCTTCGAGCTCCTGCGGTGAGCAGACGTAGCGCAGCGAGTGGAGCAGGTCGCCGATGTCGCGCGCGCGCAGCGCCGTCGGCACCGCGCCCATCTCGAGCACGCCATGCAGGTCGATGCAGTAGAGCTCCGCGGCTGGTCCTGCGCCGTCGTGCAGCAGCAGGTTCCCGGAGTGGAAGTCGCGGTGCCAGAGGCCCGCCTCGTGGAGCGCCGAGAGGCGCGCGAGCGCGCGGCGGATCAGCGCCCGCTTGGTCGGCGCTCCGTCGCCCGGCACGAAGCGCCGCTCGAGCCATTGGCCGAGCGTCTGCACGCCGAGCAGCCGCACGCCGACGAACCACGACGGCGCGCCGATCGCGCCCGGCGGCGGCTCGCGCGTGGCGAGCGCGCGCGGCGTCGGCAGGCCGCGCTGCTCGAAGAGGTGCGCCATCGCGAACTCGGCGCACGCCCGCACGCCGAGCGCATCGCGGGCGCGGCCGAGCGTCCCGCGGCGCGCCGGGTAGCGCTTGAGCAGCAGCGGCGGCAGCCCCGGCAGGTCGACGGCGTAGACCTCGCGGCGCGCCGAGCGCTTCAGCGCGACGAGCGGCGCCGCGCGTTCGTCGGCGGCGAGCAGCGCGGCGAGGCGCGCGCCGTCCGGCGACTCGAAGAGCGGGCGCGCCTCGGCGGCGAAGCGCCAGCGGCCGCCCGCCGCGTCGACCACCGACTGGATTCCGTCGCCCGAGTGCTGCATCGTCCTCGCCGTCGCCCTTCATCGTCGTCGCCGTTCGTTCGCGGGGAGCCATCTTGGCGCGCGCGCTGACCGTCTTCCACCTGAACACCGAGCGCACGTGGCGCGGCGGCGAGGGGCAGACGCTCGCGCTGGCGGCCGGATTGGCGCGCCGCGGCCATGCGAGCGTGGTGGTGGCGCAGCGCGGCGGCGAGCTGGCGAAGCGCGCCGTCGCGGCGGGCGTCGAGACGGTCGAAGTGGCGATGCGCGGCGAGTGGGACCTGCCGGCGGTGGCGCGGCTCTCGGCGCTGCTGCGCGCGCGGCGGCCCGACATCGTCCACATGCACACGTCGCATGCCCACATGCTCGGCGTGCTGGCGTCGAAGTGGACCGGGATCGGCAAGCGGGTGGTGTCGCGGCGGGTCGACTTCACGATCCATCGCCACCGCTTCTCCCTCTCGGGCATCAAGTACGGGCACGGGGTCGACCGCTACATCGCCATCTCCGCGGCGGTGCGCGAACAGCTGGTGAAGGACGGCGTGCGGCGCGAGCGGGTCGCGCTGGTCCACAGCGGCATCGATCCGGCGCGCGTGCGCGGCGGCGACGCGGCGCGCGCGCGGGCCGACCTCGGCGTGCCGATGGGGGTGCCGCTGATCGGCACCATCGCCCACTTCGGCTGGCACAAATCGCTCGAGACGCTGATCGAGGCGGCGGCGCCGATCGTCGCGGCGCTGCCCGACGCGCGCGTCGTGCTGATCGGCGACGGCAACCTGCGGCCCGAGCTCGAGGCGGTCCGCGCGAAGAGCCCGGTCGCGGAGCGCGTGCTGATGCCGGGCTTCCGCGCCAACGTCGCCGACTTCCTCGCCGCCTTCGACCTCTTCGTGATGCCGTCGGTGATGGAGGGGCTCTGCACCTCGATCCTCGATGCCTTCGCGGTCGGCGTGCCGGTGGTCGCCTGCCGGGCGGGCGGCATCCCGGAACTCGTCCTCGACGGTTCGACCGGCCGCCTCGTCGCGCCGCGCGACCCGCCCGCCCTCGCCGCCGCGATCGTGGCGGCGCTGCGCGACGACGGGGCGCGCGCGCGCTGGGTCACCGCCGCGCGCGACCATCTGGCCGCTCGCTTCACCCACGACGCGATGGTGGAAGGGACGCTCGCGGTCTACCGGGAGTTGCTCGGCGTCAACGATGCTTCGCGCGCGGCGACTTCGTGACCGGCGCAACCGCCTCCTCGCGACGCGCGGAGGGGCAGAGCGCCGCGAGGCAGCAGCGATCGCACTGCGGTCGGCGCGCGATGCAGGTGGTGCGGCCGTGGCGGATCAGCCGGTGGGAGAAGGCGATCCACTCCTCCTGCGGCAGGAGCGCCACGAGGTCGCGCTCGATCTTCACCGGGTCGTCGGCGCGCGTGAGGCGCAGCAGCCGCGCGATGCGCTGCACGTGGGTGTCGACCACCACGCCCGAGGCGATGCCGTAGGCGGTGCCGAGCACGACGTTCGCCGTCTTGCGCGCGACGCCCGGCAGCGCGACGAGCTCCTCCATCGTGCGCGGCACCGCGCCGCCATGCCGCTCGACGAGCGCCCGTCCGCAGCCGCGCAGGTTCCTCGCCTTCGCGTTGAAGAAGCCGGTCGAGCGGATCAGCTGCTCGAGCGCGCCGGGCGGGCTGTCGGCGTAGTCGGCCGCCGTCCGGTGGCGGGCGAAGAGGGCGGGGGTGACGAGGTTCACCCGCGCGTCGGTGCACTGCGCCGAGAGGATGGTGGCGACCAGCAACTCGAGCGGACTGCCGTGGTCGAGCTCGCAGCGCGGCGCGCCGTACTCGGCGGCGAGCGCGGCGACGATCGCCTGCGCGCGCGCGCGTCGCGCCGCCAGCGATTCGCGAGGAGCGGAGCGAACGGGGCTCATGCGGGGCGATGGTATCCTCCCGCGCACCTTGACTGCCGCGCGCCCACCTCGCCGATCCGCCGCTGCCGCTGCTGCCGCCGCCGAGCGCAGCGCGCTCGCGAAGCCGTTGCGCGTCGCCGTGGTCGGGCTCGGCATCGGTCGCTCCCACGTCCGCGCGCTGCGAGCGCCGCCCGCGGTCGACGAGGAGCCGGGCGTGCCGCCGCTCGAGGTGGTGGCGCTCTGCGATCGCGACGCGCGCCGGCTGTGCGCCGTGGGCGACGAGTTCGGCGTCGCGGCGCGCTACCGCGACTTCGCGCGCCTGCTCGCGGCCGAGCGGCCCGACGCGGTGGTGATCGCGACTCCGAACGACCTCCATGCGCCGATGGGCATCGCGGCGCTCGAGGCGGGCTGCCACGTGCTGATCGAGAAGCCGCTCGCCCACACGTTGGCGGCGGCGGAGGAGCTGGCGGCAGCGGGGCGGCGCCACCGGCGGCAGCGGGTGATGCTCGACCTGTCGTATCGGTTCGGAGCGGCGGCACGCACGGTGAAGGAGTGGCTCGCATCGGGGCGCTGCGGGCCGCTCTACCACGCCAACACCTACTGGTGCCGCACGCGCGGGCTGCCGCCGCCTGGCAGCTGGCTCGCGCAGCGGCGGCGCGCCGGTGGCGGCGCGGTGACGAGCCTCGGCGTCCATCGCATCGACCTGGCGCTCTGGTTCATGGGCGATCCGGAGGTCGAGTCGGTGGCGGCGGTGCAGCACGGCGCGCTCGGCAAAGTCCTGCAGGGCAAGGCGCTCGCCGGGAAGCGGCGCGGCGCGCGCTTCGACGTCGAGGAGTTCGGCGGCGGGCTCTTGCGCTGCGCCGGCGGCCGCGCGGTCGTCTTCGAGTCGTCGTGGGCCGAGAACAGCGGCCGCCGCGAGATCATGCTGACCCGCGTGCTCGGCGTGCGCGGCGGAGCGATCCATCGCAACCTCGACCACGGCGAGGAGTTCGTCGCCGAGCTGCACGCCGATCGCAACGGCACGCTGGTGACGCCCGACCCGGCGCCGTGGCGGCGCGGCGCGCGCTCGCCGGTCCGCGAGTTCGCCCGCTCGATCGCGCGGCCCGACCCGTCGCTGCCCGACCTCGCCACCGGCGTGAAGCTGCAGCGGATCCTCGCCGCGATCGACCGCTCGGCGCGCGAGGGGCGCGAGGTCGCCTTGGCGGAGCGGGACGGGTGAGCGGGAGCGCCGGGCCGCTCTGCTCGGTGGTCATCCCCACGCTCGACGCCGGCCCCGAGTTCGCGCAGACGCTGGCGGCGCTGCGCGCGCAGCAGGAGGTCGGCGAGCCGGAGCTGCTCGTCCTCGACAGCGAGAGCCGCGACGCGACCGCAGATCTGGCGCGCGCGGCGGGGGCGCGCGTCCGCATGATCCGGCGCGCGACGTTCGACCACGGCTTCACGCGCAACCTCGGCGCGGCGCTGGCGCGCGGCCGCTTCGTCGCCTTCCTCACGCAGGACGCGCTGCCGCACGGAGCGCACTGGCTCGCGGCGCTGGTCGAAGCGATGGAGCGCGAGCGGGCGGTCGGCGGCTACAGCCGCGTGCTGGCGCGGCCGGGCTGCTCGCCGCTGGTCGCGCGCCACGTCGAGGGCGACCTCGTCCATTCGCCGGAGCGGCAGGTGAAGCGGCTCGACGCGGCCGCCTTCGCGCGCCTCTCGCCGTTCGAGCGGCGCGTCTACTGCCACTTCAACAACGTCGCCTCGTGCGTGCGGCGCGACTGGTTCGCGCGCCATCCCTTCCCGGTGATCGCGTTCGGCGAGGACCTCGCGTGGGGGACGCGCGCGATCGAGCTCGGCGAAGCGCTGGTCTACGAGCCGCGCTCGGTCGTCCTCCACTCGCACGCGAGCGAGCTCTGCGCCGACTACCTGCGCCATCGCGCCGATGCCCGGCTGATGCGGACGCTCTACGGGATGCGCAACCGCGACGGCTGGCGCGACTGCGTGCCGGCGTGGTGGCGGGAGGTGGCGGCCGACGGGCGCGCGCTGGCGCGGAGCGGGGCGCCGCTCTCGGCGCGGTTGCGCTGGCTGCTCTACAGCCCGCTCCTGCGCGCCGCGCAGCTCGCCGGGCAGCTCGCCGGGAGCCGCGGGGCTGCGGTCGCGCCGCCGCGCTGGCTCGACGAACTCCCGCCGCTCGAGGTGGCGCGCTGAAGGGAAAGGCGTTCCGCTCCCGAATCGCCGCTTGGCGCGCGCCGCGCACTTGAGCTACCTCCTCCATGTCCGCGAAAGGACTCGCCTTGAAGCGCCACTTCCTCTCCACCCTCGACTGGACGCTCCCCGAGCTGCACGACCTGCTGCTGCGGGCGCGCCGCATCAAGTCGGGCGCGTCGCGTCCCGACTTCCGCGGCCAGTCGATGGCGCTGCTCTTCTTCAACGCGTCGATGCGCACGCGCGTCTCGTTCGAGGCGGGACTCGCCCGCTTCGGCGGCCACGCGATCACCGTGCAGCCCGGCAAGGATGCCTACGTCTTCGAGCATCGCGACGGCGCGGTGATGGACGGCGCGACGCAGGAGCACGTGCGCGAGGTGGCGCCGGTGCTGTCGCGCTACGTGAGCGCCATCGGCATCCGCAAGTCGGACCTGATCACCACCGGCGCGACGACCGCCGACGTGACCGCGTCGTGGCAGGAGGTGCGCGGCGACGACTTCCTGAAGGCCTTCGCGCGCCACGCGACCGTGCCCGTCGTGAACATGGAGTCGAACTTCGAGCACCCGTGCCAGGAGCTCGCCGATCGGCAGACGCTCGCGGAGAAGCTGCCCGATCCGCGCGGCAAGAAGTACGTGCTCACGTGGGCGTGGCACCCTAAGTCGCTGCCGCTCGCGACGCCGCACAGCCAGCTCCTCTCCGCGGCGGCGCTCGGCATGCGCGTCGTCCACCTGCGGCCGCCCGGCTACGACCTCGACCCGCAGGTGGTCGCCGTCGCGAAGCAGCGCGCCGAGGCGAGCGGCGGCTCGCTCGAGGTGACCGACGACATCGAGGCGGCGTACCGCGGCGCGCACGCCGTCTGCGCCAAGTCGTACGGCGGCATCGGCTGGTACGGCCGCTTCGAGGACGAGAAGCGCGACAAGGCGGCGCTGCGACGGCGCTGGATCGTCGACGCCGAGAAGATGGCGCTCACCGAGGACGCCCTCTTCATGCACTGCCTGCCGGTGCGCCGCAACGTCAAGGTGACCGACGCCGTCATCGACGGGCCGCGCAGCGTGGTGGTCGATCAGGCGGAGAACCGCATGTGGTCCCAGTTGGCGCTCCTCGAGCGCCTCTTCGAGGAGTGGCGCGAGCGATGAAGAAGACGAGTTCCGGGTCGGGAAGGAGGAGAGCCGCGGCCCCGCCGCGCGCACCTTCCGTGCACCGGAACGGGAGCAGCTCGAACGGCGCCGCACCGCGCGGCCGCCGGCATGGCGACGCCGAAGAGAAGCCGGCGCCGCTGGTGCTCGAGCCGCCGATCGAGGTCCGCGTCGCGCGGCCCGCCGACGTCGCCTGGATCGCGCAGATCCAGGGGCTGATCCGCGAGGCGCACGAGGCGGGCGCCATCATCGCGTTGCGCAGCAGCGACTACCTCGCGCACGCCATCCGCGACCGCCGAGCGGTGGTGGTGGTGCGGCACGGGACGCTGGTCGGCTTCGCGACGGCGCACCCGTGGGAGAGCGAGCGCTACGTGAGCCACTCGGCGATGGTCGTGTCGCCCGAGCTGCGCGGGCGCGGCCTGGCGCGGCGCATGAAGAGCGCGCTGGTCGAGCTGTCGCGCAAGCGCTGGCCGAACGCCGCGATCCTCTCGCTCACCCTCTCGCCGCAAGTGGAGCAGATGAACAAGTCGTTCGGCTTCGAGCCGGTGCCCTACTGCGACCTCACCAAGGACCCCGAGTTCTGGAAGGGGTGCGAGGGGTGCATCCACTTCGCCCACCTGAAGCGCAACCAGCAGCAGGACTGCCACTGCTGGGCGGGGCTCCTGATGCCGGTCGGCCAGCCGCGCGAGAAGATCGTCCCGCGCGACGCGCACGGCCACCCGTCGGCGAGCAGCAGCCACTGATCGGAGCGCCGGCTCCGGCGCGGCGCGCGTGCGGCGCCGCGGTGCTCCCTGCCGACCGGGCAGGGTGCACCGCGGCGCTACACTCGCCGCCCATGCGCCACGAGACTCCCGCCCCGTCCGCGCCTGCTCCCGCTGCCGCTTCGCCCGCGCTCGCCGCGTTCAAGCGCGCGATCGCGGCCGAGCTCGCCGCCCGCTACCCGCTCTCGGCCGCGCGCTGCGAGCAGCGGGGCGGACCGCTGCTCGACCAGACGAGCCACGCGGTGCGCTGGAACTGGCCCTTCATGGTCACCACCGCGCGGGCGAGCGGCGCCTCGATCGAGGAGCTCGGCGGCGCGCGGCTCCACGACTACTGGCAGGGCCACTACGCGAACGTGCTCGGCCACAATCCGCCGCTGGTGCGCGACGCGCTGGCGGCGACGCTCGCCGACGGCCGCGGACTGCAGACCGGGATGCTCCACGAGGTGGAGCACGAACTCGCCGAGCTGCTGACGCAGCGCACCGGCACCGAGACGCTGCGCTTCACGACGAGCGGCGCGCTCGGCACGTTCTACGCCGTGCTGATCGCCCGCGCGGCGACCGGCCGCACGCGCATCTTGAAGGCGGCGGGCGGGTGGCACGGCAGCCAGCCGTTCGGGCTGAAGGGGGTCTCGCCGCGCGCCGGCCGCTTCGACCATCTCGAGTCGGAGGGGCTGCCGGGCTCGACCGGCGCCGACCTCGACCTGGTCGGCTACAACGACGTCGAGTCGCTCGAACGCGCCTTCGCGCGCGACGGCGGCCAGTTCGCCTGCTTGCTGCTCGAGCCGTGGCTCGGCGCCGGCGGCGGCATCGCGGCGACGCCTGAGTTCCTGCGCGCCGCGCGCCGCCTCACCGAGCAGCACGGCGCCCTGCTGCTGTGCGACGAGATCATCGCCGGCTTCCGCTTCCGCGCCGGCGACGTGAGCGCGCTCTACGGCGTCGAGCCCGACCTTCTGATCCTCGGCAAGGTGATCGGCGGCGGCATGCCGGTGGCCGCGGTCGCCGGACGCCGCAAGCTCCTCGAGCTCTGCTCGCGGGCGAGCAAGCGGGTCAAGTTCGAGGGCGGGACCTACTCGGCGCACGAGCTCTCGATGGTGGCGGGGTTGACGATGGTGCGCCACCTCGTGGCGAACGAGCGCACCGTCTATGCCGGCCTCGCGGCGCGCGGCGCGCGGTTGCGCGAGGGGCTCGAGCGGATCGCGGCGGAGCTCGCGGTGCCGGCGTGGATCAGCGGCTGGCCGAACGAAGCGGTGGCGGGCAGCTCGCTCGCGTTCGTCCGCTTCGGCGCCGAGCGCGGCGGACGGCCGGAGCGCCCCGAGCAGATGGTGGGGCCGGGGGCCGCCCATCCGCACGTCGACGACGACCTGCTGCGTGCCGTGCTGCTGCTCGAGGGGGTGAGCGCCCACAACGGGCTCGGCGGCGCGTCGCTGGCCCACACGGACGCCGATCTCGACGCGACGCTCGCCGGCTACCGCCGCGCGCTGCTGCGGTTGCGCGAGGCCGGGTTGTTCGCGCGCTGATCGGCAAGCCGTTCCGATCGGCGGAGGCGGCGATGCCATTGCGAAGGAACGGGCCGCGCGCGATCGTGGCCGCCCGTGGGAGAGCGGTGGTGCGCGCCGGCCGGAGTCGGGGTGCCAGCCGGAGCGGGGCGTTCTGGTGCCACGACGATGAGTGCAAGCGAGCGGTGCGAAGCGTGAGCCGGGTGCGACGCGCTCTCCTTGCCGTGCTCGGCGGCGCCGTGCTGTGCGGTGCGTCCGCCTCGGCGCGCGCCGGCGAGACATGGGTCGTCGACGACGACGGACCGGCCAACTACCGCGACCTGCCCGAGGCGATCGCGGGTGCGCGCGACGGCGACACGCTCGTCCTGCGCGCGGGCCGCTATTCGGCGGCGGCGTGGATCGGCAAGGGGCTCGCGATCATCGGTGCCGGTTCCGCGTCGACCGTGATCGAGCGACGCAGCGGCGAAGGCCCCTTCCTCGCGGTGAGCGGCGTGGCGAGCGATCGGACCGTGCTCCTCTCCGGCGTGACCGGGATCGGCCGCGGCAGCTCGCTCGAGATCTCGCAAGTGAACGGCCTGCTGGTGATCGCCGACCTGGTGGTCGATGGGCGCGACGGCGCGAGCGGGCCGCGGCTCGATCAGTGTGCGCGCGCCTACCTCGCGCGAGTGGCGGTCATCCCGCCGCTCTGCGCCCTCGACGGCGGCGCGGCGGAGAGCGGCGCAGCGAACCGCCCGACCGTGAACGGCGCAGCGAACGGCCGGCGAGTCGAGGCGCCGCTCGGCGGGCCGCTCGGCGGGCCGCAAGGGCGCGGCGTCGCGGCCGGGGTCGCCTTCGGACCGGCGGCGGCCGGCCTGTCGCTCTCGCGCGGCAGCTATTCGCTCTGCCAAGTGGTGGCGATCGGCGCGGTGGGGCGGCATGCGACGAGCCCGCGCGGCCTCGGCCAAGAGGGGGGCGCCGGACTGCTGGCGCACGACGCGACGCTCGAGCTGGCGCTCTGCGACTTCGTCGGCGGACGCGGCGGCGCGGCGCTGTGGGATGAACTCGCGCCGTTCTGCCCCGAGGCGGCGATCGCCGGCAACGGCGGGCCGGGCGTCGCGCTGGCTGGCCACTGCGTGGTGCGCGCCGCGGGCGCCGGTGCGCAGTCGTTCGCGGGCGGCAACGGCGGCCTCGCCGCGCGCAATCCGTGGGAGGAGTGCCACGCGTTCGCCGGTTCCGGCGGTGCCGGGTTGCGGCTCGATCTCGAGCCGGGCTTCGCGATCGAGCGGCCGCGGCGGATCGATCTGATCGGCGGCGTGGCGGGCGAGGGAGTGGAGTCGCGAGCCGGCAAGCCAGGGCGCGCCGTCGAGCCGCCGCAGGACCTGGTGGCGGACGACTTGCCGATCGCGACGCTCGCGCTCGATGCGGGGGCGACGGTCGGCGGGCGGGTGACGCTGCGGCTGTTCGGGCCGCTGGGCGATCGGGTGCGCTTCTACATCGGTGCGCTGCCCCACGCGGTGGCGCTGAAGCAGACGCGCGGCTTCGCGTTCCATCTCGGCAACGGCGCGCCGCTCGCCGGCCACGAGGCCGACCGGATCGGCGACGACGGGACGCTGGTGATCGAGGCGGAGCTCCCGGCCGAGGCGGAGCTGGTCGGCAAGCTCCTCGCCGTGCAGGCGCTGGTGACGCCGCGCTCCGGACGGGGCCGCGATTCGGTCCTCACCAACGTCGAGCTGCTGGTGATCGGCGACGGCACCGCCGCGGCGGCGAAGCGTCCGATCGCGCCGCCCGCGACGAGCGGCGCCGCGCCCGCCGGCGAACCGTCGCGCGAGCCGTGACGGGAGTGCCCTGACCGGACCGCGCACGTCCGACCGGAACGCGGCGAGGGGCGGCAGCGCTCGCGCGCCCCGCCCCTCGCCTGCGTGGAGACTTCTTCTCGAGCGCCGTTCAGCTCGTGGGCAGCAGCGTCGAGCCCTGCTGCGACTGCAACGGCGACGGCATCTGCGCCTGCGACGCCGGCTTCTTCTTGCGGCCGCCGATGATGCCGAACCCCTGCGCGCGGTAGATGCGGATCTTGTTGCTCAGCGTGCGCGTGGTCAGTCCCAGCAGCTTGCTCGCCGCCGTGCGGTTGCCCTTCGTCTTCTCGAGCGTCCGCAGGATCATCTCGCGTTCCATGTCGGCCACCGTCATGCCCACCGCCTGCTCGAGCGCTCGCTCGCGCTGGCCCGGGTTGATGATGGTGACGTGCTCCGGCAGCAGCGTCTCCGCCGGATCGACCAGCACCATGCGCTCGAGGACCTGGCGCAGCTCCTCGACGTTGCCCGGCCAGTCGTGCGCCGCCAGGGTCGAGATCGCCTCGGGAGCGATCGAGCGGACCGAGGTGGTGCCGTAGGCCGCCGCCTCGCGCAGGAAGCGCCGCGCGAGGATGGTCAGGTCGAACTTGCGGTCGACGAGGCTCGGCACCGTGACCACGTGCGTCGCGATGCGGCGCAAGAGGTCGGGCGCGAGCCGGCCGGCCTGCACCTCGGACTGCAGGTTGCGGCTCGACGTGGCGATGATCCGCACCGGGCAGGTGAACGACCGCTGGCCGCCCATGCGACGCAGCTGCCCGCCCTGCAGGAACCGGTAGAGCCGGTGCTGCACGTCCATCGAGAGGGCCCACACCTCCTCGAGCACCAGCGTGCCGCCCTGGGCCAGCTCGATCGAGCCGGGGACGGTCTCGTTGGCGCCGGGGAACGCGCCCGGCTCGTGGCCGAACAGCTCGCTCTCCTGCAGCGATCCCTGCGTGCGCGCGCACTTCATGGTGAGGAAGGGGCCCGACTTGCTCGGTCCCTTCTCGTGGATCAGGCGCGCGACCAGCGACTTGCCGCTGCCGCGCGGGCCCTGGACCATCACCGTGCCGCGCTCGGCGGCGACCTTCGTCGCGCGCTCGATCACCTCGCGCATGCCGCGCGGCTCGTTCAGGATCGCCTCGGCGGTCTCGCTGCCGTACATCTGGTGGCGGATGTGCTCGACCTCGGCCTTCTGGCGCGCCGCCTCGCGATAGCGCTGCAGCAGCGATGCCAGATGGCCCTTGGCGACCGGCTTGAGCAGCAGTTCATCGCCGAAGTCGACGAAGGACTGCATGCGCTCGAGGTCGCGCGGGGCGAGGTAGAGGATCCGCGGCACCTTCGGCAGCAGGGTGCGCGCCTTGTCGATCAGATCCCGGATGTCCACCAAGGTCGGGTGGATCTCGAAGATGCAGCAATGCACCGGCCCGGCTCGCAGGAGCCGCGCCGCTTGCGCCACGTCGCGGGCGCGAAGGACCTGGTAGCCCTCCTGCACCAGCAACTGTTCCAGTGATTCCCCTGGCGTCCCCTCCCGTTCCAGGACCAGGACCCGCTCGATCGTCATCAGATCCTCCCGTCGTCCCCGGACGCATCGCGCCCAAGGATCGGGACCGAGGCTCATCCTCCACGTGCCGCGCGAACGCGGCCCCACCATTCGCGTGTTCCGACCGCCGCCGGCCCACGCGACCCTCGGTTCCCCTCGAGGACGGACGTAGAATCCCGCCCCCGATGAGTGCCCAGCCCCTCCACCTGCCTCCTGGCGTGACCTGGATCGACACCTCGCAAGGGCTGGCTGAAGCCATTCCTTCCTGGCGCGCGGCGGGCGAGCTCGCGATCGACACGGAGGCCGACTCCTACTACGTCTATCGGGTGAAGGTCTGCCTGCTGCAGCTCTCGACGCGGCAGGGCGACTGGCTGATCGATCCGCTCGCGGGCCTCGACCTCGCGCCGTTGGCCGAGCTGTGCGCCGATGCGCGGCTGCTCAAGGTGATGCACGCCGGCAGCAACGACGTCGGCCTGCTGAAGAAGACGCATCGCTTCGCCTTCGCGAACGTCTTCGACACCATGCTGGCCGCGCAGGTGCTCGGGTTGCGCCGGCCGGGCCTCGCGGCGCTGCTGCTCGAGCGGTTCGGCGTCGAGCAGAAGAAGGCCTACCAGACCTCCGACTGGGGCAAGCGACCGCTCTCCGAGGGGCAGCTCCACTACGCCGCGGGCGACACGCGCTTCCTGCTGCCGCTGCGCGACCAGCTGCTGGCCGAGCTGCAAGCGAAGGGGCGGCTCGACGAAGCGCAGGAGGAGTTCGAGCGGTTGACCTCCGCGGAGCAGTCGGAGCGCGCGTTCGATCCCGACAGCTGGCAGCGCGCGCCCGGTGCGCTCGACCTCGAGCCGCTCGCGATCAGCGTCCTGCGCGAGCTCTACGCGTTGCGCGACTCGATCGCCGCGCGGCGCGATCGTTCGCCGCATCGCATCTTCCGCGACGACGCGCTGGTCGCCATCGCGCGCGCGCAGCCGCGGAGCCGCGCCGAGCTCGGCCAGCTCGGCGGGCAGATCGGCTGGCAGGTCGAGCGCGACGCCGGCGACGTGCTGGCCGCGGTGGAGCGCGGCCTCGCGGCCGGCCCCTACGTCCGCGAGCGCCGGCGCGCGCGCGGCATCGAGGGCGAGGCTCCGCTCACCGAGCGCGAGCGGCGCCGCTTCGAGGCGCTGCGCGAGTGGCGGCGCCAGCGGGCGGCGCAACGCGACGTCGAGGAGTCGCGCGTCGCCACCACCGGCACGCTGCGGGCGCTCGCGCGCGAGGAGGTGCTCGATCGCGAGCGGCTGGCGCAGGTCGCCGGCATGTCGCCGTTCCGCGTGCGCGAGTACGGCGACGAACTGCTCGCGCTGTTGGCCAACGGCGGCGAAGGGCCGGTCCGCGAGCGCTCGAGCGACGGTCCCGCGGCCGGAGAAGCGCCGCGAGGAGCGTCCCGTCCCGCGCCGCCGGTCGCTCCGCCGCGCGGCGCGCGCGACGACCTGCCGATCTGATCGGCGCGCACCGCAGGCGCTCGGAAGAAACGTCCGGCGCGCCCCTTCCGCGGTGCGTCACGCCGGCACCTTGCCGCGGTCGAAAGGGCGAGCGGCGGTGCAACGGCCAAGTCGTCCGGGTCGATCGGCGCGGGACGCCGCGCTTCCAACGGGTTCGCGATCGGGCTATGCAGACGCATGGCGATCGATCGATCGACCCCGGAGGGCTTCCCGGACGCGAGGCGGCGAGGAGTGGCACGGAAGCGGGTTCGTTGCGGGACCGGAGACGAGAAGAACGTGAGCGCCTGGCCCATCGCGCAGCGGAGACGCCGCGCGGCGGGTGACGAGGTGGGAGCGCATCGAAACACTCGGCGGATCGCTCCCGAGGCCAGGAACCGGGGCCTCAGACATCAGCCACAAAGCCCGCGAGCGATCGCGGAACAAAGGGCGGATGGACCGGTCGACGGCGGCGACGCCGTCGCGCGCTGGCGGACCCCACGCCAGCCGTTGCACCGAGTCCGGGCGGTCGCCGCTGGCGGCGACTCGCTCGGGCTGCTGGCCTCTCCGGCCTCCCGCGCAGGCAAGGGTTCGGGACGGATCGGGACGGGAGCGAGCCGTCGCCGCGGACGACACGGGTCCGCGGTGGCTGGCTTCGTTGCCGTCTTCGTGCGCATCCGCGCCGCTCCACGCGGTCGCGGCTGCCGGGAGAGCTGCAGGCAATGTGCGGAATCGTCGGGATCGTCACCACGGGCAAGGACATGGCCGCCGACCTGGTCGTCGGCATCCAGCGGCTCGAGTACCGCGGCTATGACTCGTCGGGCGTGGCGCTGCTGAACGGCAGCGGACTGGTCGTCACCAAGGACGTCGGCGGACCGAGCGAGCTCGTGCGCCGCGAGACCTTCGCCGGCTTGCACGGCACCACCGGCATCGCCCACACGCGCTGGGCCACGCACGGCGGCGTCACCCAGAAGAACGCCCATCCGCACCTCTCCTGCAACGGCGAGGTGGCGATCGTCCACAACGGCGTGCTGGCCAACTACCGCGAGCTGCGCACCGCGCTCGAGGGGCGCGGCCACAAGTTCAAGAGCGAGACCGACAGCGAGGTCTTCGCCCACCTCATCGAGGAGAAGCTGAAGAAGGGCGTCGCGCCGCGCGAGGCGGTGCGCCTCTCGGCGCTCGAGGTGGAAGGGACCTACGCCTTCGCGGTCGTGATGGCGACCCATCCCGATCGCCTCTTCGCGTTGCGCAAGGAGAGCCCGCTCGTCGTCGGCTTCGGCGCCGAGCGAACCGTCATCGCCTCCGATCCGCTCGCCCTCGCCGACTCCTGCCCCGACGTGCTCTACCTCGACGACGGCGAACTCGTCGAGGTGACGAGCGGCGGCGCGACGGCGTGGAAGGTCGCGACCGGCGCCCCCGTGGCCCGCGAGCGGCGCAAGCTCGAGGGCGACTTCGAGGTGCCCGAGCGCGGCGCCTACCCGCACTTCATGCTGAAGGAGATGGCCGAGGCGTCGCTCGCCGTGCGCGCGGCGCTGCACAGCGATCCCGACGCGGTGACGCGCGGCGCGCAGAAGCTCCTCTCGGCGAAGCGCGTCTTCTTCACCGGCATGGGGACCGCCTTCCACATGGCGATCTTCGGCCACCAGCTCGTCGCGCAGTACGCGCGCCGCTTCTGCCCGGCCGTCACCGCCGACGAGCTGCCGAGCTGCGTCTTCCACGAGCCGGGCGACCTCGTGCTCGGCGTCTCGCAGTCGGGCGAGACCTACGACACGCTGCGCGCGCTGCGCGGCGCCAAGGCGGCGGGCGGCTCCACGCTCGCCGTGGTGAACGTCGCCGGCAGCTCGATGGCGCGCGAGTGCGACCAGTCGCTGCTGCAGGGCGCCGGCCCCGAGATCGCGGTGCTGGCCACGAAGAGCGCGCTCTCGCAAGCGGTCGTCGTCGCGCGCTTGGCACTCGAGGCGGGCCGCCTCTCCGGCCACCTCGACGCCGCTCGCCACGCGTCGCTGCTCACCGAGCTGAACGCGCTGCCGGTGCTGATGGACGAGTGGCGCGCGCGGATCGAGAAGGAGTGCCAGGAGGCGGCGGCCCGCTTCCTCGGCCTCGAGAAGTGGTTCTTCCTCGGCCGCGGGCTGTTCGCCTCGATCGCGCAGGAAGGCGCTCTCAAGTTCAAGGAAGTGACCTACCGCCACGCCGAGGGGATGGCCGCCGGCTTCCTCAAGCACGGCACCATCTCGCTGATCGACGGCGAGATGGGCACGGTGATCTTCGTCCCGCCCGCCTCCACCGGCGACCTGCGCGCGATGACGCTCTACGCGCTGGAAGAGGTGCGCAGCCGCGGCGGCCCGCTGCTGGCCATCGGCGCCTTGTCGCCCGGCGAGCGCGCCCACGTCGACGCCTGCATCACGACGCCCGGCAAGGGCGAGCTGTCGGACGCCTTCCTGCAGATCGTCGCCGGCCAGTACCTCGCCTACTACACCGCGCGCGCGCTCGGCCGCGACATCGACCGCCCGCGCGCCCTGGCGAAGAGCGTGACGGTGCCGTAGCGGGGCGGCGCGCGGCGCGCTGCGCAGCAGCCGCGCCCTCTCCACAGCATCTCCTCGTGAAAAAGCGAGAGCCGGCCGCCTTCGCGACCGGCTCTCGCCATGTCAACTGCCGTCTTCTCCTCCCGCCGGGAGATGAGCTGCGAAGCGCGCGCAGCGCCGCTTCGTCAGCTCCATCTCCCCGCGTGGGCCGCGAGCTTCGCTCGCCGGCCCTCAGCAGGCGTTCAGCGGCGGCCCTTCACCGCCTTCTTCTTCGCGGGGGCCTTCGTGGCCGTCCGCTGCAACGCCGTCTTCGCGGGGCCCTTCTTGGCCTTCCCGCCCGCGCCCTTCGCCACCTTCTCCCGCAGCGCCGCCTGCGCCGCCGCGACGCGCGCGATCGGCAGACGGAACGGGGAGCAGCTCACGTAGTCGAGCCCGGTCTCGTGGAAGAACTGGATCGACGCCGGATCGCCGCCGTGCTCGCCGCAGATGCCGACCTTCAGCTTCGGCTTCACCGCGCGGCCGCTCGCCGTCGCCATCGCCACCAGCTGGCCCACGCCCTTCACGTCGAGGCTCTGGAACGGGTCGAACGCGTAGATCTCCTGGCGCAGGTAGGGATCGAGGAAGCGCCCGGAGTCGTCGCGCGAGAGGCCCATCGCCGTCTGCGTGAGGTCGTTGGTCCCGTAGCTGAAGAACTCCGCCTCGCCGGCGATCTCGCCGGCGGTCAGCGCCGCGCGCGGCACCTCGATCATCGTGCCGACGAGGTAGCTGAACTTCGTGCCGCGCTCCTTCATCACCGCCTCGGCGACGCGCCGCACGACGGCGGCCTGGAGCTTCAGCTCCTTCAGCGTGCCGACCAGCGGGATCATCACCTCGGGGTTCACCGCGCCGCCCGCCGCCTTCACCTCGCACGCCGCCTCGAAGATGGCGCGCGCCTGCATCTCGGTGATCTCGGGGTAGACGATGCCGAGCCGGCAGCCGCGGAAGCCGAGCATCGGGTTGAACTCGTGCAGCTCCTCGACCTTGGCGGCGATCTTCTGCCAGTCGACGCCGAGCGTCGTGCCGAGCTCCTGCTGGTCCTTCTCCGTGTGGGGGAGGAACTCATGGAGCGGCGGGTCGAGCGTGCGCACGGTGACCGGACGGCCCGCCATCGCCTTGAAGATCGCCACGAAGTCGGCGCGCTGGATCGGCAGCAGCTTGGCCAGCGCCGCTTTGCGCTCCTCCGCCGTCGAGGCGAGGATCATCTGCTGGACGTGCTCGATCTTGCCGGCGCCGAAGAACATGTGCTCGGTGCGGCAGAGGCCGACGCCCTCGGCGCCGAACGCCACCGCGTTGTCGCACTGGTCGCCCTGGTCGGCGTTGGCGCGCACGCGCAGCCGGCGGTGCTTGTCGGCCCAGCCGAGCAGCTTCGCGTAGCGCTGGTAGGTGGGCGACTCGGCGGCCGGCAGCGACTTCTCGATGACGACGCGGTGCACCTCGCTCGGCTTGGTGGCGACCGCGCCGGCGATCACCTCGCCGGTGTTGCCGTCGATCGAGAGGAAGTCGCCCGCCTTCAGCGACAGGCCGCGCGCGGCGAGGGTGCCGGTGGCGTAGTCGATGTGGAGCTCGCCGCAGCCGACCACGCAGACCTTGCCCATCTGCCGGCCGACCAGCGCCGCGTGCGACGTCATGCCGCCGCGCGACGTGAGGATGCCGAGCGACGCGTTCATCCCCTCGATGTCCTCGGGCGACGTCTCGATGCGGACGAGGATCACGTCCTCGCCGCGCCGCTTGCGCTCGAGCGCGTCCTCGGCGGAGAAGGTGACGCGGCCGCAGGCGGCGCCCGGACCGGCCGGCAGCCCCTTGCCGAGCAGGCGGCCGCCGTCGAGCGCCGCCTTCTTCTCGTTGCCGTCGAAGACCGGCCGCAGCAGCTGGTTCAGCGACTCCGGATCGATGCGCAGCAGCGCGTCCTGGTCGCTGATCAGCTTCTCGTTCACCATGTCGACGGCGATGCGCACGGCCGCGAAGCCGGTGCGCTTGCCGGTGCGCGTCTGCAGCATCCAGAGGCGGCCGCGCTGGATGGTGAACTCGATGTCCTGCATGTCGCGGTAGCGCTTCTCGAGGATCTTGCGCACGCGATCGAGCTGCGCGTAGACCTTCGGCATCTGCCGCTCGAGCTCCGCGATCGGGGCGGGCGTGCGCGTGCCGGCGACGACGTCCTCGCCCTGCGCGTTCAGCAGGTACTCGCCGTAGAAGGCGGGATCGCCGCTCGACGGATCGCGGGTGAACGCGACGCCGGTGCCCGAGTCCTCGCCCATGTTCCCGTAGACCATGGAGCAGATGTTGACCGCGGTGCCCATGTCGCTGGCGATGCGGTTCAGCCGGCGGTAGACGACCGCGCGCTCGTTGTTCCACGAGCCGAACACGGCGCCGATCGCGGCCCACAGCTGCTTCACCGGATCCTCGGGGAAGCTCTTGCCGGTGCGCTTCTTGATCTCCGCCTTGAAGGTCGCGACCAGCGCCTTCAGGTCGTCGACCGACAGCTCGGAGTCGAGCTGCACGCCGCGCTCGTGCTTCTTCGCCTCGAGCAGCAGCTCGAAGGGATCGCGCTCCTGCGAGTTCTCCGGCTTCATGCCGAGCACGACGTCGCCGAACATCTGCACGAAGCGGCGGTAGCAGTCCCACGCGAAGCGCGGATTGCCGCTGTTGGCCGCGAGCCCTTCGACGGTGACGTCGTTCAGGCCGAGGTTCAGCACCGTGTCCATCATCCCGGGCATCGAGATCTTCGCGCCCGAGCGGACCGAGACGAGCAGCGGGTTCTTGCGGTCGCCGAACTTGGCGCCCATCTCCTGCTCGACCCGCTTCATCGCCTTGGCGACCAGCGCGTCGAGGCCGGGCGGGTTCTTGCCGCGATGCGCGGTGACGTAGGCGCAGACGCCGGTCGAGATGGTGAAGCCGGCCGGCACCGGCAGCCCGATGCGATCCATCTCGGCGAGGCCGGCGCCCTTCCCGCCGAGGATGTCCTTCATGGTGCCGTCGCCGTCGGCCTTGCCGCCGCCGAAGTACCAGACCTGCTTGTCCTTGACCGCCATCGCTCCCTCATCTCTGCCGCGCGCGCGGGCGCTGCGGCGGTTCGCGACGAGCGCGGGGGCGCGTCCGGAGCAGGACGACCCTCCTCGCGCTCCCCGCGAGCGAAAGACCCTCGTGAACTGCGGGCGCCGCGCACGGCCGACGCCACGATCGCCGGACGCGCAGGGTGGCTCCTCGCTGCGCGCGCCCAACCGCCAAGTCGGCGCGATCGGCGCGCGAGGATGGCGTGGTGCCGCGGCTGGTGCAAGCGCGCGGAGCGGCGCCGATCAGCGGCGGGGCGGGCGCGTGTTCGAGGCGGCGGGGGCGACGTCCCACACGATCTCGTCGCAGCGCGTCTCGAGTGCGGCGCGGGCGCCGGTGATCGGCAGCGCGAAGCGGACTTCGGTGACCCCCAACGAGCTCTCGCCGAGGCGCGGCTCGAGACGGGCGGGACGTTCGCGCCGCCGCGCCGGCGCGCTGGCGCGCTCGGGGGGCAGGTTCGGCAACTCGCGCGGCTCGGTCAGCTCCGGCAGCGCGAGCTTGTAGCGCCGCTCGAGCAAGAGCCACGGCACGCCGTCGCGGGCGATCCGCGCCGCCACCTCGGCCGGCATGCCGAGCGTCACGTGCAGCGTCGCCGCATCGTCGCCATGCCGCTCGACCCATGCGTTCCGCGGCCCGAGCACGAACGCGCGCGACGGACCGCGGTCAGGCGACGGCACCAGCAGCGTCGGCTCGGCGACGACGCGCACCCGCAAGCCGTGCGAGTGGATCTCGTAGTCGAGCGAGAGCTCCGCTTCCGGCGGCGGCAGCGCGCCGCCGACCCCGCGCCGCGGCAGCAGCGCCAGCACGCTCGGCGGCAGGTCGCCCGAGCGCGCGACGAGGTTGTCGGCGAGTTCGTTGCGTCGCAGCGCGGAGCGGCCGAGCGCGCCGAGCGGCGCGAACAGCGGCCCGCGCGCGGTGCTCCACGCCTGCTGCGTGAGCCCTTGCTCCTTCAGCTCGGACGCGAAGCAGTCGTACTCGAGGAACTCCTCGTCGCGCGCGTAGGCCGACTGGAAGGTGGCGACGGTCTGCTGCGGCGTGGCGAACCCCTCGCTGCGCGCGACGAGGCAGCCGGTCGTCAGGAGAACGGACGGCAGCGCGAGGAAAGTGCGGCAACGCACGCGAGGCTCCGAAGCGGCCGCTCGCGGCAGGCGAGCAAGGAAGGTCACCGGGCGGCCCGCGCTTCCTACTACAATCCGCCGCCCGCGCGAAGGGCGTGCGGGATCTCCCGAGCGGCGCGCGCCGGCGAAGCAACTCGCGAAGGAACCCGATCGACATGCCGCGAGGCGCCTTGACGACCCCACGCCGCCCCTTGCCGGGAGCCGATCGATGAGCCGCCCGAAGATCGGCGAGCTGCTGGTCGCCGCGGGCGCCATCAGCGAGGCGCAGCTGCGCGACGCGCTGGCGCAGCAACGCGGCCGCCGCCAGAAGCTCGGCGAAGTGGTGGTCGCGCTCGGCTTCACCGACGAGGTGACGGTGGCGCGCGCGCTCGCCAAGCAGGCGGGGATGCCCTACGTCGACCTCGACAAGGGGCGCCTCTCGCCGGAGCTGCTGAAGCGCGTCCCGAAGGAGCTCGCCGCGCGGCTGCGCGTGATCCCGCTGATGGAGAAGGACGGCAAGCTCGTGGTGGCGATCGCCGATCCAGCCACTGCGCTCGAGCTCGACGACCTCTCGTTCGTGCTGAACGCGCCGCTCGCGACCGCGCTGGCGTGCGCCTCCGCCGTCGCGCGCAAGATCAAGGAGCACTACGGCGTCGAGGTGAGCGGGGGGGCGGCCGCGCCGCCGCCCGCGGCGCTGAGCGTGAGCGGCGGCGAGGGCGACGACGACGCGCCGATCATCCGGCTGGTGCAGCAGATGCTCGACGGCGCGCTGAAGGCGCGGGCGAGCGACATCCACGTCGAGCCGATGGGCGAGCGGCTGCGCGTCCGCTACCGCATCGACGGCCTGCTGCGCGAGGTGGCCGCCCATCCGAAGCACCTCCACCCGCCGCTCCTGTCGCGCTTGAAGATCATGGCCGGCCTCGACATCGCCGAGCGGCGCAAGCCGCAGGACGGCCGCATCCTCACCAAGGTCGACGGCCGCGACCTCGACCTGCGCGTCTCGGTGCTGCCGAGCAGCCACGGCGAGGCGATGGTGATGCGCCTCCTCGACAAGGAGCGCGGGCTCGTCTCGCTCACCGACCTCGGCTTCGGCGAGAAGGACCACGAGCGGTTCAAGCGGATCATCAGCCGGCCGAACGGGATCGTGCTGGTGACCGGCCCGACCGGCTCGGGCAAGACGACCACGCTCTACGCGGCGCTGAAGGAGCTGAACCGCGCCGACCGCAAGCTGATCACCGCCGAGGACCCGGTCGAGTACCAGCTCGCCGGCATCAACCAGTGCCAGGTCCACGCGCGCATCGGCCTCACCTTCGCCCGCATCCTGCGCGCGATGCTGCGCCAGGCGCCGAACGTCATCCTGGTCGGCGAGATCCGCGACAAGGAGACGGCCGAGGTCGCCATCCAGGCGTCGCTGACCGGCCACCTGGTCTTCTCGACGCTGCACACGAACGACGCGCCCTCGGCGCTGACCCGCCTGGTCGAGATGGGGGTCGCGCCGTTCCTGGTCAGCGCGTCGGTGACCGCGGTGATGGCGCAGCGCCTGGTGCGGACGCTCTGCAAGGAGTGCCGCCAGCCGACGCCCGCCGACGAGGTCGAGCTCGCCGCGCTGTCGATCCGGCCCGAGCAGGCGACCGGCGCGACGCTCTTCCGCGAGCGCGGCTGCGAGAAGTGCGAGATGTCGGGCTTCCGCGGCCGCAAGGGGCTCTTCGAGCTGCTCGAGATGGACAGCCGGCTGCGCGAGATGACCTTCCGCGGCGAGCCGAACACGAAGATCCGCGAGGAGGCGATCCTCGCCGGGAAGATGTCGACGCTGCTCGCCGACGGGCAGCGCAAGGTGCTGAACGGGATGACGAGCGTGCGCGAAGTGCTGCGCGTCATCGCCGGCAACGACTAGGCGAGGCGGAACGATGGCGAGCGCGAAGGAACTGATGGAGCTCTGCGTGACGGAGGGGGCCTCCGACCTCCACGTCACGGTGGGGCGGCCGCCGACGCTGCGCAAGCACGGGCGGCTGGTCGACCTCGCCGGCGCCGCCCCGATGGCGGCCGCCGACACCGAGGCGTTCGTCCGCGCGATCGCGCCGGAGCGGAGCTGGAAGGAGGCGCAGGAGGTCGGCTCGGCCGACTTCGCCGTCGCCCACAGCGAGGCGGCGCGCTTCCGCGTCAACGTCTTCAAGCAGAAGGGCTTCTGGGGCGCCGCCTGCCGCCTGATCCCGAGCAAGCTGCTCTCGCTCGAGGAGATCGGGCTGCCCGACTTCGTGAAGGAGCTGGTCACGCGGCCGCGCGGGCTCCTGCTGGTGACCGGGCCGACCGGTTCGGGCAAGACGACGACGCTCGCGTCGCTGGTCCACTACGTGAACCAGAACTTCGACCGCCACGTGATCACCATCGAGGACCCGGTCGAGTACTACCACTCGCACGGCAAGTCCGTGATCATGCAGCGCGAGCTGCACGTCGACGTGCCGACCTTCTCGGAAGGGATGCGCCGCGCGCTGCGCCAGGATCCGAACGTGATCCTGCTCGGCGAGATGCGCGACCTCGAGACGATCTCGGCCGCCATCACCGCCGCCGAGACGGGCCACTTGGTGCTGGCCACCCTGCACACGACCGGCGCGGCGCGCACCGTCGACCGCATCATCGACGCGTTCCCGACCGAGGCGCAGGAGCAGATCCGCGCGCAGCTGTCGGTGTCGCTGATCGCGGTGATCTCGCAGGCGCTGCTGCCGCGGTCGGACAAGAAGGGGCGCGTGGCGGCGTTCGAGATCATGGTGATGACGCCCGCCATCGAGAACCACATCCGCAAGAACGAGACGTTCAAGATCCCGTCGGTCATCCAGACGTCGCGCCGCCTCGGCATGGTCCTGCTCGACGACCACCTGCTCGAGTTGTGGAAGGCCGGGAAGATCGACCGCGAGACGGCGTTGCGCGCGGCGCAGTCGCCGAAGGACCTCGAGCCGAAGCTCGCCTGAGCCCGGAGCCCGCATGGCGCAGACGCGACGCAAGCTGATCGGCCAGATCCTGAAGGAGCAGCGCTGGATCCACGAGGGCCACGTGCAGGAGGCCCTCGCCGTGCAGCGCGAGAAGGGCGGGCCGATCGGCCGCATCCTCATCGCGCAGGGGCGCATCACGCCGGCGCAGCTGCAGCTCGCGCTCGGCATCCAGCAGGGCTTCGCGGTGGTCGACCTCGACGCGGTGACGGTGCCGCCCGAGCTCGCCAAGCGGGTCGACGCCTCCTCGGCGACGGTGTTCAAGGTGGTGCCGATCGAGGAGGACGACGACGGCGTCCTCTGGGTGGCGCTCGCCGATCCGCTGAACATCCACTTCCTCGACGAGCTGAAGGTGCTGGCCGGCTGCGAGGTGAAGGGGAAGATCGCCGACGCCGACGCCATCGAGCGCAAGCTGAAGCAGCTCTACGGCGACGCCGGCGCCGGCGGCTCGATGAAGGGCGTGCTCGACGAGGTGAGGAAGGGCGGGCCGATCGACGCGTCCGACAAGGACGCCGCCGCCCACGCCGCGCCGGTCGTCAAGCTGTTGAACTACATCCTCTTCCAGGCGGTGCGCGACCAGGCCTCCGACATCCACCTCGAGCCGTTCGAGCACGAGTTCAAGGTGCGCTACCGCGTCGACGGCGTGCTCTACGAGATGGAGCCGCCGCCGCTCGCGCTGGCGATCCCGCTGATCTCGCGCGTCAAGGTCATGGCGAACCTCGACATCGCCGAGACGCGCGTGCCGCAGGACGGCCGCATCGAGCTCTCGATCGGCGGCAAGGCGGTCGACCTGCGCGTCTCGACGCTGCCGACGCTGTTCGGCGAGTCGTGCGTGATGCGCGTGCTCGACCGCAGCGTGGTGGCGCTCGACGTCGACCGGATCGGGCTCACCGAGGACGACAAGAAGACGATCGACGCGCTGCTCGACAAGCCGCACGGCATCGTGCTGGTGACCGGCCCGACCGGCTCGGGCAAGACGACCACGCTCTACTCGATGCTGAACAAGAGCAACGACCCGAGCATGAAGATCATCACCACCGAGGATCCGGTCGAGTACGACCTCGACGGCATCGTGCAGGTGCCGATCAACGAGGAGATCGGCGTCACCTACGCGTCGGTGCTGCGCACCATCCTGCGCCAGGACCCCGACATCATCCTGGTCGGCGAGACGCGCGACCTCGAGACCGCGAAGATCGCCATCGAGGCGTCGCTGACCGGGCACCTCGTCTTCACGACGCTGCACACCAACGACGCTCCGGCGGCCGTCGTGCGACTGATCGACCTCGGCATCGCGCCCTACCTGCTGGCGGCGACGCTGAACGCGATCGTCGCGCAGCGGCTCGTGCGCCGCGTCTGCCGCGGCTGCAGGAAGGAGTACGAGCCGGGCCCCGACGTCGCGGCGCAGCTCGAGCTCGATCCGCAGGAGCTGGTCGGCAAGCGCTTCGCCTTCGGCGAGGGGTGCGAGGAGTGCGGCCGCACCGGCTACAAGGGGCGCGTCGCGGTGTTCGAGATCATGCAGATCACGCCGCGCCTGCGCCGCGCGATCCAGGAGAACTGGCCGCAGGGGCGGCTGCGCGCGCTGGCGTCGGAGGAGGGGATGCTGAACCTCCGCTCCGCCGGCGTGCGCCGCATCTTCGAGGGCGTGACGACGGTCGAGGAGATCGTGCGCGAGACGTTCCTCGAGGGGTGACCGGGCGGCGCGGCGGCCGGCGCGAGCCGGTGGCGCCGCATGGGGAGCAACGCAGTGCCGGAGAAGATCCAGCGCAAGGGCGGCGGAGCGAAGCCGGTCGCGGTCGCGGGCAGCGCGCCGCTGCTCGGCACGACCACGAAGAAGCGCGTGCTGCGCGGGCGCATCAAGCCGAAGGTCCTCGTGCAGTTCACCGTGCAGCTCGCGACGCTGCAGGGAGCCGGCCTGCCGATCGTCCGCTGCCTGCGCGTGCTGGCCGCGCAGCAGCGCCCCGGCCCGTTCCGCGACGCGGTGAACTCGATCGGCGACGACGTCGAGGGCGGCGACTCGCTCTCCGCTTCGCTCGGCAAGCATCCGCACTACTTCGACCCGCTCTACCTCAACATGGTGAAGGCGGGCGAGGCGGGCGGCATCCTCGAGCAGATCCTCGAGCGCCTCGCGATCTTCGCCGAGAAGGCCGACGCGATCCGCAACAAGGTGAAGGGGGCGCTCACCTACCCGGCCTGCGTGATGGGCTTCGCGGTGATCGTCGTCGTCTTCGTCATGGTCTTCGTGGTGCCGAAGTTCCAGGAGGTCTTCGTCCAGCTCGACCAGGAGCTGCCGCCGCTGACGCAGGCGCTGCTCGACGTGGCCGAGTTCATGAAGCGCTTCTGGTACCTGCTGCTCGGCCTGCCGCTCCTGATCTGGGGCAGCCACGTCCTGCTGCTGCGCGTCTACGGCTACCGCAAGTTCATGCACCGGCTCGGCCTGCGCTTCCCGGTCGCCGGCCCGCTGGTGAAGAAGACCATCATCGCCCGCTTCGCGCGCACCTTCGGGACGCTGCTCGGCGCCGGCGTGCCGATCCTCGAAGCGCTCTCGATCATCCGCGACTCGATCACCCACGTGATCGTCGGCGAGGCGCTCGAGTCGGTGCACAAGAACATCAAGCAGGGCGAGACGATCACCCAGCCGATGGCCGAGAGCGGCGTCTTCGACGACATCGTGGTGAACATGGTCGACGTCGGCGAGCAGTCGGGCAACTTGGACCGCATGCTGCTCAAGGTCGCCGACGCCTACGAGCGGGAGGTCGACGACTCGGTCGGCACGCTGTTCCGCGTGATCGAGCCGATGATCATCCTCTTCCTCGCGGTGGTGGTCGGCACCATCGTGGTGGCGCTCTTCATGCCGATCCTCAAGGTGATGGACTCGCTGTCGGCGAACCACTGAGCTCGGGCCGGTCGGAGCGGGAGACCCGCCATCTCGCTGCGCGCACGCATCCTGCTGTCGATCGCCGTCGTGAACCTCGCGGTCACGGCGCTGCTCGGCGTCTGGCTGCTCGATGACCTGCACGGGCGCGACGTGGCGCGCCGCCGCTCCGAGCAGGAGCGCGAGCGCCAGCTGTTCGCCTGGTTCGAGCAGGTCTTCGACGACAACCTCTCGGTCGCGCTCGAGGACGACGACAAGTCGGTGGCGCGCGCGATCCAGCTGCTGCGCCACCACCCGATCTACGCGCTGGTGCGCGACGGCGTCATCTGGCAGGAGCCGCGCGCCGGGCCGTTCCGCGAGTCGGCGCGCGCGTCGGACGCGGTGCCCTCCTCCGATGCGCTCTTCCTCAACGTGCCCGGCGCCAAGCATCGCGCCGCCAGCTACGACGAGCGGCGCGCCAAGCGGCGGATGGCCGAGGCGCTGCGCAGCGGCCGCATCGTGCGCGAGACCGATCCGGAGCTGCGCGGCTGGGTCGCCGCGCCGATCCGCGTGGCGCCGCGCCTCGGCGAGCGGCGCAGCGACGCGCCGTTGTGGGGGGCCGGCTACTTCCTGCTCGACGTCATCGTCGAGCCGCCGTGGCAGGCGTCGTTCCAGCCGCGCACGCTGCTGCTCGGCATGGGGCTCGGCACGCTCCTCCTGCTGGCGTTCACCTGGTTCCTGCTCGACCGCAGCGTGCTCCGGCCGCTCGCGGAGCTGACCGGCGGCGCCGCTCGCGTCGCCGCGCGCCGCTACGACGAGCCGGTGCCGGGCGGCGGCAGCGACGAGATCGGCAAGGTCGTCGCGACCTTCAACGAGATGATGGGGCAGGTGCGCGACGGCGAGCGCCGCCTCACCGAGAAGGTCGACGAGGCGACGCGCCGCGCCGAGGAGCGCGGCCGCGGCCTCGTCATCGCGCAGCGGCTGGCGGCCACCGGGACGCTCGCGTCGGGCATCGCGCACGAGATCAACAACCCGCTCGGCGGGATGCTGAACGTCGCGCTCAAGCTGAAGGCGGAGGCGGAGCGCGATCCCGATCCCGCCGCGGCCGGTCGCGTGCGCTACCTCAGGCTGCTGGTCGACGGGCTGGTGCGCATCCAGGAGATCGTGAAGCGGGTGCTCCACTTCACGCCGCGCCGCGTCGAGCCGCAGGTGGTGCCGGTGCTCGAGCTCGTCCGGCGCGCGACGGCGTTCGCCGACCACAACGCGCGCCGCGCCGGCGTCGAGCTGCGCCTCGAGGGCGAGGATGCGCCGGTGCTCGTCGAGGCGGGGGAGATGCAGCAAGTCTTCCTCAACCTGCTGCTGAACGCGATCGACGCGATCGCGGGCCACTCCCGGACCGGCGGCCACGTCACGGTCCGGGCGCGCGTCGACGGGGCGCGGGTGGTCGTCGAGGTGGCCGACGACGGCCCTGGCATGACGCCAGAGCAGCAGGCGCGCTGCTTCGACCTCTTCTTCACCACCAAGGAGGTCGGCAAGGGGACCGGGCTTGGCCTCTCGGTCGCTCACCACCTGATCGAGCAGCACGGCGGCCAGCTCTCGGTCCGCTCGGCCCCCGGGGAGGGGGCGGTCTTCACCGTCTCGCTCCCGCTGGCGCCGCCCGCCTGACCGGCCGACCGCCCGGGCGCGGACCGCCCGCGGTGGTGGGGGAGATCCGGTGGTCAAACTGCTCCCGACCGGCGTCGGGGCGGGGAGCGGAGCGCGGCGGCGCCCTTTCCCGCCGCGCGTTCGGCCGGCCGCGACGGCAAGATGCCCCCGACGCTCGCCGCGGCGCCCCGGGTTACCCGCGTGCCGAGGCGCAGGTAGGAGTGCTCGCCGTGAACCCTCGCCATGCCACCTTCGCCCTCCTCGCCGCCGCCGGCCTCTGCCTGCTCGGCTTCGCTCGCTGGCCCGACCGCCGGCCCGAGGCCGCTCGCCCCGACGAGGCGTCCGCCAGCCCGCTGCTGATCACCTCGACGATCGGCGCGGCCAGCGCGTTCCTCTTCGTGGTCGACCCGGTGACCCGCAACCTCGCGGCGTACGAGGCGACGCCGGGCGAGGCAGGGGGGCTGCGCCTGCTCGGGGCGCGCAAGATCGAGCATGACCTCGAGCTCGCGAAGTTCCGCGACCGCTCGGAGTACACCTTCGAGGAGCTCGGTCGCTTGAAGGGGACGGCGGACGGCACGCCGGAAACGAACGCAGCAGACAAGCGCGACGGGAGCTAAGATCCCGCGCGTTCCGTGGCGCCGGCGCGGCAGCAAGCCGAGCGGTGCTGGAACCTGAATCGGAGGTCTTCTTCGGTGGCTGACGAATTCATCTCTTTCGACAAGGTCCTGCGCGATCTCCAGATGCAGGAGGACGAGCTCAAGCGGCTCGTCTCCGAAGGCGAGATCCGGGCCTTCCGCGACCAGGACAAGATGAAGTTCAAGAAGGAGGACGTCGAGCGCTTCCGTCGCGCTCGCGATGCCTCGAAGGATGAGACGCTGTCGAAGGAAGACGTCCCGGAAGAGCTCGTCTTCGACGAAGACGACGCCAACCAGGAAGTCGGCATGGCGACGGCCGCGATCGCGGACGACTCCTTCCTCGAGGAGGAGGCGCCTGCCGCTGCTCCCGCCGCCGCGAAGGCGCCGGCGCGCGCGGCTCGCTCCGCTCCGGCTTCGGCTGCGGCGCGCAAGCGCGTCACGGTCGAGGACGACGCGGTGACCGAGGGCGCGGGCTGGAAGGTGGCGATCATCGCCGCCACGCTCGTGCTCTTCATCGGCGCCTTCGCGGCGTTCGATGCGGCGAAGGCGACACGGACCGGACCGTGGAGCAACATCGCCGACATGTTCAAGGACAAGAAGTAAGCCGCGACCCCCGCAAGGGATCGGGTCGAGCGCGGGCGCGGAAGATCTTGGCGGGTCTTCCGCGCTCGCGTCACAGGAACGCTTGAAGCCAACGCAGCGCTGCAGGAGCGGCGGCCGTGGCCGCGGAACGGGACGGTTCCGCGGCGTTCGCGCCGATCCGAGCGGCGGGCGAGCTTGGAAAGGTGGCTGCTCGTCGGTGCGGTGCGCTGCGGGACAGCGCTTCGCCGCCGCGACGAGCGTGGGGAGGTTCGTATGCAGATCGTGAAGATGTCGGTGGGATCGTTGGCGCTCGCGCTGCTCGCAGCGACGGGCTGTGTCTCGCAGAGCCGCTACGACCGCCTCGCGACCGAGTACAGCTCGGAACTGCAGGCGCGCCGCCAGCTCGAAGACGAGCTCGGCCGGCACCAGGGGCAGCTCGGCGACCTGAGCGCCCAGCTGCGCGAGAAGGACGAGGCGTACAGCTCGCTCTCGGCCAGCTCGCAGCAGGACAAGAACCGCATCGCCGAGCTGCAGAAGGCGCTCGACGAGGCGCAGAAGTCCTTCCCGGTCGATGACGCCGCCGACGGCGTCGAGTTGTTCCGTACCGACAGCGGCTTCGGCTACCGCATCGCCGACGCGCTGCTCTTCGATCCGGGCTCGAGCGATCTGCGCGAGAACGGCAAGAAGGCGCTCGTGACGATCGCGCGCGAGATCACCGAGAAGGGCTACCGCAACATCCGCATCGACGGCCACACCGACTCCGACCCGGTGGTCCGCACGCGCGCGAAGTACCCGCTCGGCAACCATGAGCTCGCCATCGAGCGCGCGCTCGCCGTCTTCTCGGTCCTCACCAAGGAAGGCAAGGTCCCCGAGTCGTCCTTCACCCTCGTCGGCTTCGGACCCAACAGCCCGATGGGGCCGGGCAACACCGATGCGGCGAAGGCGAAGAACCGCCGCGTGGAGATCCACGTCGCCGTTCCGAAGAAGAGCTGACGCGATGCTCCTCCCGTGCGCCTCGGCCGCGACGGCCGGGGCGCGCGGGGGATCGCGCGGGACGGCGTCCGGCATCGCGCTGCTCGCCGCCGGCGTCACCGCGTGCGCGCCGACCGACGGTGCGCCGCCCCTCGCCGCGGCTTCGGCGCCGCGCTTCCCGAAGCTCGTCGACATGGTGCTGATCGCGGGGCCGCGCGACTCCGAGAGCGGCGTCGCCGCCGACCTCCTCGTCGATCGCTTCGAGGTGACCGACGGCGAGTTCGCCGAGTTCGTCGCCGCGACCGGCTACGAGCCGCCCGATCCGCAGGAGTTCCTGCGCCACTGGCAGCTCGAAGATGGCCGCCGCATTCCCGTGGAACCCGATGCGCCGGTGCGACACGTCTCGCTCGCCGATGCCGAGGCGTATGCGCGCTGGCGCGGCAAGTCGCTGCCGACGCGCGACGAGTGGCTGCGCGCCTGCCCGAGCCTCGTCGACGGCGAGCTGCCGTGGCAATCGCGCGCCTTCACCGGCGCCTGCAATTCGTCGTTCAGCGAGCTCGGCGCGCCGATGCCGGTCGGCTCCTACGAGCTCGGCCGCACCGACTACGGCTGCTACGACGTGATCGGCAACGTCGCCGAATGGACCACCACGAACGCGCATGGGCCGGAGCTCCGCTACGCGCTCGGCGGCTCGTTCCAGCGCCACTGCCAGGAGGTCGCGCCGCGCCGCCGCACGAGCCTCGGCGCGCTGCGCCTGCGCGGCGACCGGGGCGACCCGACGGCGCGCGACGAGGCGGCGCTCGCGCCGTGGCAGGAACCGATCGCGGTGGAGACGCGCCGCGACGACATCGGCCTGCGCTGCGTCGTGCGCGACGTGGCGGCCGTGCTCGACGCGGCGTTCGACGAGGCGGAGCGGCTCGACGGGGCGCCGCGCGAGGCGGCGATCGCCGAACTGCTCGAGCTCGGCAAGCGGCCGTTCGACGACAACCTGATCCTGCCGTTCGTGCGCGCGCGCGCCTTCGAGCGGCGCGTGCGGGTCGACCTGCAGCTCCAGTCCGACCGCGGCGGCCCGTTCCGCGGCGAGCTCGAGCCGACGCCCGACGGCAGCGACCTGATGGCCTGCGAGCCGGGCGTGCTGCGCCGCCTCTCGGGCCGCGACGGCAGCGTGCGGCGCCGCATCGAGCTGCCCTTCGCCGACGCGACGGCACGCGCACCGTGGCTCGCGGCGCCGTGGGGCGAGGCGGCCGGCTACGTGGTCGGGCCGCGCGGCGAAATCGCGCTCTTCAGCCTCGACGGCGACCGGATCGACGTCGCCCCCGCGCCGGACGAGGGGGCCGAGGCGGCGCTGCCGACCTTCCTGGTCAGCGATGCGCGCGCCGATGGCGCGGTCTGGTTCGTCCAGCAATTGCGCGTCGCCGCGCCGACCCCGCTTGGCGCCGAGGAGCGCGTCGAGCTGCTCCCGATGACGCGGCTCGTCCGGTTCGACGCGCGCGGCGCGCAGGCGCGCCTGCTGCCGGGCGCGCTCTACGTCACGCCGCCGCCGGCGGGAGGCGACGGGGTGGTCGTGCTGACGCTCGAGTCGATCTCGGTCGAGCTGCCGGCCGGTTCCGACAGCGCCGATGGCCGCAAGCTCGTGCCGCTCGAATTCGAATGGGTGAACGCCGCGCTGATCGGCGCCGACCTCGCGACGCGCTCGCGCTGGCTGATCAGCGCCGACGAGCGGCGCGCGGAGGGCGGCGCCGAGCTCCACTGGCGCTTCGCTCCGGAAGGCGGCGGCGCGCCGGCGGTCGACGTGCGCATCGTCGCGAACGCTCCGCAGCGCTACTTGCGGCCGCTCGCGCGCGCCAACTGCTACCTGCTCGACGACGGCGCGGGCCGCCCCTGGCTCTTCTGCAGCGAGGCGGGGCGGCTCTTGCCGCCGGTGCCGGTGGACTTGCCGACGCGCGCCACCGTGATCCCGTCGGCGGAGGGCGACAGCTCCGAGCCGTTCCTGCTCTCGCTCGACGGCGAGCGGCTCTTCTCGATCGCCGAGGGGACGATCGCGACGGCGCTGGTCGACGGCCTCGCCCTCGGCGGCCAGCCGACCTTCGCCGCGCGCTCGCCCGATCGCGAGACGCTCGTGCTGCGCTCGCGCAACGGGCGCTGGGTCGGTCTCTCGCTGCGCGCGCGCCGTCGCGCGTTCGCGGTGGAGCGGACCGACGAGGCGTCGATCGTCGAGCGGCTCTTCGCGGCGGGCGACGGCGGTGTGCTGGTGAGCCAGCCGACCACCCACTCCGCGTGGATCCGGCGGCTGCGCGACGGCGCGCTGGTCGACTCGATCGGCCGCGTCCGTCCGCCGCTGTCGCGGGTGGTGGTGGTCGATGCCGATCGCGATGGCGACGGCGAAGCGTGGACGCTGCTCGGCGGCGGGCGGCTGGTCGCGTTGCGGGAGCCGGAAGCGGCGAGCGCGCGGCTGGCGGCGGATTGCGAGGCGGCGTGGCGGCGCCGGCTCGCGGGGATCGAAGGCGGGAGGTGAGCATGTTCGCGGACGGTTTCCTCGAGAAGCATCTCGCGAGCGTGCGCGCCGCGTTGCGCGCGCGCGCCGTGGTGGCGAAGAAGCGGCTGTCGCAGAACTTCCTCCTCGACGCCGCGCTGCTGCGGCGGATCGTGGCGACGGCCGGCGAGCTGCGCGGGCGCGAGGTGGTCGAGATCGGCCCCGGCCCGGGCGGCCTCACCGCGGCGCTGCTCGAAGCGGGCGCCAACGTGACCGCCATCGAGCTCGATCCCGAGTGGGCGCGCGCGACCGCGCTGGCGCTGGTGGGGCGCGGCACGCTCGACCTGCGCGTCGAGGACGCACTGGCGACCGCGACCCAGGTGGTCGAGCGGCTCGCGGCCCGCGGCAGCCGCTCGCCGCTGGTGATCAGCAACCTGCCCTACGCGATCGCCTCGCCGCTGCTGGTCGACCTGGTGCGCGCCGCGGTGCCGCCCGAGCGGATCGTCGTGATGGTGCAGCGCGAGGTGGCCGACCGCATGGTCGCCGCGCCGGGCGCGCGCGAGATGGGGCTGCTCACGCTGCTGATCCAGCTGCGCGCCACGGTGAAGCGGCGCTTCGTGGTGCCGGCCGGCGCCTTCGTGCCGCCGCCGAAGGTCGACAGCGCCATCGCCGAGATCGTCCCCGACACGCATCGGCGCGCCGAGCTCGCGCGCCGGCCGCAGCTCGAGCCGCTGATCCGCGCCGCGTTCCAGGCGCGCCGCAAGACGCTGCGGCGCGGGCTGCTCGAGGTGGCGGGCGACGAGGCGCTGCAGCGGGTCGACGCGGCGCTGCTCAAGCGGCGGCCGGAGGAGCTGTCGCTCGCCGAGTGGTACGCGTTGGCCGATGCGCTGACGGCGGCCGGCGCCGCGTTGCCGGCCGCGACCACCGCGCCGGCGGGCGGGGAGCTCGCGCCGAGCTGAACGATGGACGACTTCACGCGCGTCAAGGAAGCGGTCGACCTGGTCGACGTCGTCTCGCGGCATGTCGAGCTCAAGCGAGCCGGCACGCGCATGGTCGGCTGCTGCCCGTTCCACCACGAGAAGTCGCCCTCGTTCGGCATCCCGATCGGCCAGAGCTACTTCAAGTGCTTCGGCTGCGGGGCGGGCGGCGACGTCTTCACCTTCCTTCATAAGCTCCAGAACATCTCCCGCTTCGAGGCGCTGCAGCTGCTCGCCGAGGAGAAGGGGATCGTCCTCGAGACGAAGGGGGCGAGCGGCGAGCAGCGCGAGGCGCGCGACCGCGCGCTGCGGGCGCTCGCCGATGCGCAGGAGCTCTATCGCAAGGCGTTCGCCAGTCCGGTCGGCACGGCGGCGCGCGAGCTGCTGGAGCGGCGCCACCTCGACGCGGCGGTGATCGACCGCTTCGGGCTCGGCTACGCGCCGGTCGCGGGCGAGCCGTGGCGCTCGGCGGTGATCGCGCAGCGGCTGGTGAACGCCGGCCATCGGCGCGAGGACGTCGTGGCGGCCGGCATCGCGGTCGATCGCGAGGACGACCACGAGCTGCTCGACTCGATGCGCGACCGCGTCACCATCCCGATCCGCGACGAGCGCGGCTGCGTCATCGCGTTCGGCGGCCGGCGGCTGCGCGACGACGACGAGCGCAACCCGAAGTACATCAACTCGCGCGAGACGCTGGTCTTCAGCAAGAGCCACGTCCTCTACGGCCTCGACCAGGCGCGCGCGTCGATCCTCAAGTCCGGCGTCGTGGTGCTGGTCGAGGGCTACATGGACGTGATCCTCGCCCACCAGGGCGGGCTCGATCTCGCCATCGCCGCGCTCGGCACGTCGGTGACCGCCGACCACGCGCGCCACCTCGCGCGGCTCGCGCCGAAGGCGGTCCTCTTCCTCGACAGCGACGCGGCGGGGCAGCGCGCGGCGGAGCGGGCGGTGCCGTTGCTGCTCGCCGAGAAGCTCGACGTGAAGGTGCTGGTGCTGAAGGGCGACAAGGACCCCGGCGACTTCTTCGCGCGCGGCGCGATGCGCGCCGACTTCGACGCGCTGCTCGCGAGCGAAGCGGTCGGCGGGCTCGAGTTCCTCGTCGAGCGGGCGGGCGGCCGCAGCGCGCGCGCGATCGAGGAGCGCATCCGCATCGCGCGCCAGGTCGGGGCGAACTTCCAGGGAGTCGCCGACCCGCTGGTGCGGACCGCCGTGGTCGAGCAGCTCGCCCGCTCGCTCGACCTGCCCGCGGGCGACCTCGACGTCGCGCTCGGGTTGCGCGGGGCGCGGCGCGGCCGGCCGCTCGGCGGCGGCGCCGCGCCGGCGGGCGGGACGGGGGCGGCGGCGGAGGGTGCGGGGGGCGGCGAGAATGGCGGCGCCGACCGGAAAGTTCCTCGCGACCCGGCGACAGGAACTTCCCTCCCGACGGCGCAAGTCCTTGCAGAGGAAGAGGTTCTGATCGCTCTGCTGCGTCAGCCGGCGCTGCGGGCGGCGGCGCTGTCGGCGGAAAGCCCGCTCCGCTTTGGTGCTTCTCCGAGGGCTCGGCTATTCCAACTCCTCGTAGAAGAGGAGGCGCACGCGGAGCCGGCGGCGATCGTGGAGTCGCTGCTCGGCAAGCTGGCGGGGGAGCCGGAGGCTCAACAAACGCTTACGGATCTGGTAAGTCGCCCCGTTTCCGCAGACCCCGGCGGGTTGTTCGACGGGGCATGGCGCTGGTTCGAGCGGCGCCGGCGCAACGAGCAGTTGGAGCAGATCCGGATGCAGTTCAAGGCCGCGCTCGCAGGCGGCGACCCGACGACGGGCCAGGAGTTCCTGCGTACCTATGACCAGTTCCGCCGCGGCGGCGGAGCACCGCGCGGCGACGGAGCCGTGGAGTCGCGGGACGAGACCGCGCGCTGAGCGCAAGCTCGGCGCCACCGAACGAACGAAGAGGAACCGAGAGCGCACCTAGTGCGCACACTGAACGGAACGGAGCGCCCGCCTTCCTCGTGAGGAAACGCGGGCTCCGACGGAGAACGGATGGGCAAGGATTCGACCGAGACGCGCGATCGCGACCGCATGGACCCCTACGTCCGGGCGCTGATCGACAATGCGCGCAAGAAGGGCTACCTCACCTACGACGAGCTCAACCAGGAGCTCCCCGAGGACGCCGTCGACAACATCGACCACGTGCTCTCGACGCTCGAAGAGAACGGCATCGAGCTGGTCGACGAGTCGGAGATGGAGGACGACGGTCGCCGGCAGCGCGCCGACGAGGAGGAGAGCGCGCGCAAGCTCACCAAGACCGGCGGCAGCGAGAAGATCGACGACCCGGTCCGCATGTACCTCACGCAGATGGGCGAGATCCCGCTGCTGACGCGCGACCAGGAGATCAACCTCGCGCGCCAGATCGAGGAGACGCGCGCGGCCTTCCGCCGCATGCTGCTCTCGTCGGGCTTCGGCATCCGCCAGGGCATCCAGATCCTCGAGGACGTGAAGGACGGCAAGCTCGCCTTCGACCGCACGCTCAAGGTGCCGACCAGCGGCACCGAGCCGGCGAAGAGCGAGATCCAGGAGCGCCTGCAGGAGAACCTCGTCACGCTGCGCAAGCTCTACCTGAAGAACCAGGCGGAGATCGAGCTGCTGATCAAGGGCGAGGTGCCGGCGAAGGAGCGCGGGATCGTGGTGCGCCGCGCCGTGCGGCGGCGCCGCAAGTGCGCGAAGCTCCTCGAGGAGCTGCAGATCCAGCTGAAGAAGGTGAAGCCGCTCATCGACCTGCTGAAGGACGAGTGGGAGAAGGGGCGCGAGCTGCAGCGCAAGTGGAAGCGGCTCAAGTCGCGCGACAGCGAGTCGACCGCGGAGGCGCAGGCCGCCTTCGAGGCGTGGGGGCTGCGCGCGATGGAGGTGCCCGACCGCCTCGACCGCCGCCTGTCGGTGATCGAGACGCGCTACAAGGGCTACGACTTCGCCAAGCGCGCGCTGTCGTCGGGCAACCTGCGCCTCGTGGTGTCGATCGCCAAGAAGTACCGCAACCGCGGCCTCTCCTTCCTCGACCTGATCCAGGAGGGCAACACCGGCCTGATGAAGGCGGTGGAGAAGTACGAGTACCGCCGCGGCTACAAGTTCTCGACCTACGCGACCTGGTGGATCCGCCAGGCCATCACCCGCTCGATCGCCGACCAGGCGCGGACCATCCGCATCCCGGTCCACATGATCGAGACGATGAGCAAGCTGCGGAACGTCCAGAAGAAGCTGGTGCAGTCGATGGGCCGCGAGCCGACCATCGAGGAGGTCGCGAGCGAGGCGAAGGTGCCGCTCGAGGAGGCCAAGCGCGTCACCAAGATCGCGCGCCACCCGATCTCGCTCGATCGCCCGATCGGCGACGGCGAGGACAGCTACTTCGGCGACTTCATCGAGGACGAGACGGTCGAGTCGCCGGTCGAGGGGGCGGGCCAGGAGATGCTGAAGGACCGCATCTCCTCGGTGCTGCAGACCCTCTCGTTCCGGGAGCGGGAGATCATCAAGCTTCGCTACGGCATCGGCGACGGGTACACCTACACCCTCGAAGAGGTCGGTCGCATCTTCAAGGTGACGCGTGAACGCGTGCGCCAGATCGAGGCGAAGGCGGTGCGGAAGCTCCAGCATCCGATCCGCAGCCGGCTGCTCGAGGGGTTCCTCGAGCGCGAGGGGCAAGCGAGCTAGGCGGCGCGCGCGCAACAGGGCAGGCCGCGGGCGGCGGCGACGAGGAGGGCGGGATGGCGACGGTCGATCCGAAGGCGACGTTGGCGTTGCTGATGGGGCTGCAGAGGATCGACCAGGACGTCTGGCGCCTGCGCCAGCGGATCAAGGAGACGCCGCTCCTCCTCGATCGCCGCGCCGAACGGTTCCGGCAGGGCGAGGCGCGCGTGGCCGCCTCGCAGGCGCGCGTCACCGAGCTCCGCAAGCAGATCGGGCTGCTCGAGCTCGACGTGAAGACCAAGGACGGCGAGATCCTGAAGATCCAGGGGGCGCAGGGGCAGTCGCGCACCAACGAGGAGTTCCGCGCCTTCGGCGACCACGTGGCGCGGCTGCGCAAGGAGAAGAGCGCGCTCGAGGACCGCATCCTCGACCACCTCGGCCAGATCGAGTCGATCGAGAAGGAGCAGGTCGACCTCAAGTCGACGCGCGACTCGCTGAAGAAGGAGGTCGACGCCGACCTCGCGCAGTGGAAGAAGGACGAGGCGGAGTACCAGGCGGAGCTCGCCGCCCGCCTCGCCGAGCGCGCCGAGTTCGCGAAGCAGGTGGCGCCCGGCCCGCTGTCGGTCTACGAGCGGGTGCTCAAGGTGCGCGACGGGAAGGCGATGGTGACCGCCGACGGCAAGATCTGCGGCGGCTGCCAGATGAGCATCACCCCGAACGACTTCACGCGGCTCCATCGCGGCAACGAGCTGGTCGCCTGCCGCAACTGCGAGCGGATCCTCTACCTGACCGACATGCCGGCGGCGGTGCGCTGAGCGGACGACGCGGTCGACGCCGACCATGAGCCGCCGACCGTGAGCCTCCGACCGTGAGCCGCCGAGCATGACCACCACGCACGCCCCGACCGGCGGGATCGCGAACGTCATCGTCGGCACCGCCGGCCACATCGACCACGGCAAGTCGAGCCTCGTCCGCACGCTGACCGGCATCGATCCCGACCGCCTGCCCGAGGAGCAGGCGCGCGGCATGACCATCGACCTCGGCTTCGCGCGCTGGCGCGCCGCCGACGGCCGCACGGTCGGGATCATCGACGTCCCCGGCCACGAGCGGTTCATCAAGAACATGGTCGCGGGCGCCACCTCGCTCGACGTCGTGATGCTGGTGATCGCCGCCGACGACGGCGTGATGCCGCAGACGCGCGAGCACTTGGAGATCCTCGCGCTGCTCGGCGTGCAGAGCGGCTTCGTGGTGCTCTCCAAGGTCGACCTCGTCGACGACGAGCTGCGCGAGCTCGCGCTCGAGGACATCCGCTCGCTGCTGCGCGGCACCTTCCTCGACGGCCAGCCGATCCTCCCGGTCAGCAACGTGACCGGCGCCGGGATCCCCGAGCTGCGCGCGGAGCTCGAGCGGCGCGTCGCCGCCGTGAAGCCGCGCCCGTCGGAGGGGCTCTTTCGCCTGCCGATCCAGCGGGTCTTCTCGGCGCGCGGCCACGGGACGGTGGTGACCGGAGTGCCGCTCTCCGGCGCCATCGCGACCGGCGACGAGGTCGAGCTGCTGCCGCTCGGCAAGCGAGTCCACGTCCGCGGCATCCACGCCTACGGCGAGACGCGCTCGCGCGCGACCGCGGGCCACTCCTGCGCGTTGAACCTCGCCGACATCGACTACCGCGAGCTGCACCGCGGCATGGTGGTCGCCGCGCCCGGCTTCTTCGCGGCGGCGACGCTCTTCGAGGCGCGCATGCGCCATCTCGGCGGCCGCAGCGAGCCGCTCCACCATCGCACGCCGATCCGCCTCCACGTCGGCACCTCGGAGGTGCTCGGCCGCGTGCGCATCGTCGACAAGGAGCAGCTGCTGCCGGGCGAGGAGGGGCTCGTGCAGATCGAGCTCGAGGAGCCGGTGGTCGCCTGCGCCGGCGACCGCTTCCTCGTGCGCCAGGTCTCGCCGATGGTGACGCTCGGCGGCGGCGTGCTGTTCGGCGCGGCGCGCACCCACCGGCGCCGCCTGAAGGAGTGGCACATCGAGGCGCTCGAGCAGCGCGAGCTCGCGCTGGCCGATCCGCTGCTGCAGCTGCGCTTCGCCGCCGAGCAGCGCCGCTTCGAGCCGTTCGCGCGCAAGGAGCTCGCGGCCGACGTCGCGCTCTCGCTCGGCGACACCGACGGGCTGGTGCAGCGGCTGCTGCAGGACGGCTCGCTGGTCGAGGCGGGGCGCGGGCTCCTGCTCTCGAAGCGGTTCGCCGACGAGGCGAAGGCGGCGGTGAAGGCGGGCTTGAAGGCGTGCCACAAGGCGCACCCGCTGAAGAAGCTGATCGAGATCCGCGAGCTGCGCGGCAAGGTGCTGCTCCCCGAGACGACGCTCACGCTCGCGCGCGAGCTGATGGTGGCGGAGGGATCGGTGATCGAGGAGGGGGCGCCCGGGCTCCTGCGCCTCGCCTCCCATTCGCCCGCCGTCTCGGTCGCCGACGAGAAGCTGCTCGACGAGCTGCGCGCCGTCTACGCCACCGCCGAGCTGCAGCCGCCGACCATCGACGAGGCGGCCGAGCGGCTCGCCGCGCCGGCGAAGAAGGTGACGATGCTGCTCGAGCTGCTCGCCGACGAAGGGGAGGTCGTGCGGGTGGGGGTGCTGCGATTCGCGCGTCCCGCGCTCGAGCGGGCGCGCAGCGAGCTGATCCGCATCGCGCGCGCCCACCACGGCGAGGTGGTGATCCCGGAGCTGCGCGACGCGCTGCAGACGTCGCGCAAGTTCATGATCCCGCTGCTCGAGCACTTCGACGGCAGCGGGCTCACGGTGCGCAGCGGCGAGAAGCGCTTCCTCCGCGAGAGCCGCGTCGGCGGCGCAAATTCGGCCGCTCCCAGCTGATCCCGGCCGTGTGCTGCTCGCGCGGCGCGTGCAGCCTCTTCCCGCCTAATCCTGCCGGTCGCCGCGCTCGCCACCGCCCGCAGCGTCGCTGGCGCCGTTGCCCGCATCGATCGCCGCGCCGGCGCCCGGCGCCACGAGCAGCGTCTCCATGTTGCCGAGGATCTCGTCGAGCTCGTTCAGCGCGGCGAGCCCGATGCTGCGCCCCTCGACGATCTTCACCGACAGCGTCTTCAGCGCTCCCTCGGCCATCAGCCGGTACTTGCGCCCCTCCTCGATCAGCTGGCTCGCGCGCTGCTGGAACTCGGGCGCGCTCTCCGGCGTCTGCGCCGCGAGCAGCCGCTGGGTCAGCGTGCCGAGCCGCGCGATGCGGGGGCGCAGCGCGAGCTCGTAGTTCTTCATCTCGCGCAGCCGGGCGCGCAGGTCCTCGGCGTCGGTCTTGATCGCGAAGAACCCCTCCTCGACCTTGGCGAGCGCCGCCTTGCGCTGCTCGCGGGCGAGCGCGCGATCGTCGCGCGCCTGCGCCGCTTCGCGCTCGAGCTGCTCGAAGCGCCGCCGCAGCGCCTCGAGATCGCCCTTCTTGCGTTCGGTCGGCTTGATCTCGCTGAAGTAGCGCACCAGGTCGCCCGCTTCCTCGAGCGCCGCCTCGATGGCCGGGCGCTCCCGCACGGCGTCGACGTAGAGGCGCTCGACGTCGGCGTCGCTGTCGCGCATCAGCACGACGACCAGCAGCGCAGCGGCGAGCCCGAGCCCGGCGAGGATCCAGAGTCCCTTCATGGGCAGCGAATCTAGCGAAGGGCGTGCCCGCGGGGCGCGGTCGCCGCGCGCCCCTTGACCGCGTGCGGCGCCGCCGGCATCAAGGCGCGGATGTCACTCCGTTGCGATGAATGCGGCAGCCACGACGTCAAGCGCCACCACGTCTACGGCCAGCTGATCGAGGAGTGCGGGCTCTGCGGGAACCTGCAGGGCGATCCCGCCGCGGTGACGCGCGTCGAGGAGATCCGCGAGGCGGAGGGGTTCGGGGTGGCGCCCGAGCTGATCGGCCTCTTCAGCGCGCTCGAGGCGGCGCCCGGGCTCGTCGTCGATCGGTCGCTCTCGACGGCGGCGGGCCACTCGGCGGCGCCGGCGATCTACTTCACGCTCGCCCGCCAGCCGCTCGAGCTGCTCGACCGGCTCGCCCGCTCGCTGCTGATGGCGTCGCGGCGCACGTCGACGATCTGGATCCTCGAAGTGGTCCACCAGCAGCGCCTCTGCTTCGTGCTGCGGCCGCGGGTGCCGGGCGACCTGCAGCCGCTCACGGTCGATCTCGGCCTGCTGCGCGACGCGCTGCGGCGCGACCAGCGGCTCGATTGGTGGCAGCTCGGCGACGAGCCGCGGCGCGGGCGCGCGACCTGACGGCCGGGCGCGGTCGAGGGGGCGGCGGCGGGGGCGGCACGCTGGACGGCGACCCGTTCGGCAGGCGCGGCCTTGATTCCTGCAGGGAACGCTCTAGCTTCTGCGCCCTTCCCGATCGGAACGGGGCGTAGCTTAGCTTGGCTAGAGCGCAGCGTTCGGGACGCTGAGGCCGGAGGTTCAAATCCTCTCGCCCCGACCATTCCGCCCGCGCGAACGCAGCGCGTCGCGCCACCGCGATCCGCGGCGCGCGAGAGGGCGCGCGCCTTCGCGCCGCAGCCGCTCGGTCTCTCGTCACGCCGCCTCGCCGTCGCGCCGCGCCAGGGCGAGTTGCATGCGCTGCGCATGGATGCAATGACTGCAGCGTTCGCTGGCCGTCGACCCGAGCCGGACGGCCGCGGACGGCGCTCGCGAGGCCGTTCCCCCCGAGGGCCCGCCCTGCTGCCGTTCGCCGAGGTCGGCCCGAGCTTTGCCCACCCACGCCACGCCCGCGGCGGCCGCTGCATCGGTCGACGTCGACATCGCCCGGGGCGGAGGAGAACGCCCGCGTCGTTGCCGCCGGTGCGGCGCGGGTCGAACGAGGAGCGCGTGCGCCGATGGAAGGAACGCCGACGCGACCCGCCACGTTGCTGCGCACCTGGATGCTGCAGTCGCTGCTGGTGGCCGGCACCGCGATGACGGTCCTCTACTTCGTCGTGGGAGCCGCCGCCACCGACCAGGAGACCGGCCTCGCCCGCGACCTCGCCGAGCGCGCCAGCTACCACGTCTTCCGCGAGATCGAGGACCGCTGGCTGTCGCGCCACCCCGATCGCATCGTTCCGGCCAACCAGGCGGAGTTCGACGAACTCGAGCGGCTCTTCGTGCTGCACCGCGAGAGCCTCGAGATCGAGCGGATCGTCTGGTTCGACGACAAGCACCGCATCGTCCATTGCGGCGACTTCGCGTTGACCGGCGTGCTCGCCGAAGGGGACGAAGACCTCGTCCGTTCGGGGCCTGGCACTGTGGTGGCGAAGCTGATCCCCGCCGGGCAGCGCATCCACGGCGGCCCGATCTCGTTCGAGGTCCCGGTGCTCGAGGTCTACGTCGAGCCGGAACCCGACCGGGTCCACGAGCGGCTGCGCGGCCACGTGATCGAGCTCTACCTCGACGCGACCGACGTCGTGCAGCGCGTCGACGCCTCGCGCCGCGTCACGCTCCTCTCGGCGCTCTGCGTCGGCGCGGCGCTCTTCGTCGCGGTCGTCCGCCTGCTGCAGCGGGCGCAGCGCCAGCTCACCGAGCAGAACCAGCGGCTGCGCTCCCTGTCGATCGGCCTCGAGCGCGAGGTCGAGGCGCGCACGCAGGAGCTGATCCGGACCCGCCGCCTCGCCGACGTCGGCACGCTCGCGGCCGGCCTCGCCCACGAGATCAACAACCCGCTCGCGGTCATCGGGGCGAGCGCGCAGGGGCTGCTCGACCGGCTGCGCCGCCGCGGCGACGCGCTGCTCGCGGAGCGCTCCGACTTCGAGGAGTACCTGCGCGCCATCGAGGGCGAGACGTTCCGCTGCAAGCGGATCACCGAGTCGCTGCTCTCGTTCGCGCGCACCCGGCCGCCGACGCTGCGCCGCGTCGACCTGCGCGAGCTCGCCGCCGAGGTCGCCGCGCTGATGCGGCCGCTCGCCGAGGCGCGCCGCCAGGAGATCGCCGCGCCCGCGCCCGATGCGGGCGAGCCGCTGCCGGTCGAGGTGGCGCCCGAGGAGATCAAGCAGCTGCTGGTGAACCTCGTCTCGAACGCGTTCGACGCCGGCGGCGCCGGGCAGCAGGTCGAGGTGACCTGCGGCCGCGCGGGGGACCACGCCTTCGTGGCGGTGCGCGACCACGGCCGCGGCCTCTCCGCGGTCGGCACGGAGCGCATCTTCGAGCCGTTCTTCACCACCAAGCCGCCGGGCGAAGGGGTCGGCATGGGCCTCTCGATCTCGCGGCAGATCGCGGAGATGCATCGCGGCCGATTGATCGCCGAGGTGCCGAGCGACGGAGTGGGCGCCCGTTTCCGTTGCGAGCTGCCGCTCGCCGGAGCGGTCGCCCCGCAGCCGGAAGGGAAACGATGAGCGAGCCGGAACGGACCGCGGCCGAGGCGGCGATCGCCGTGTTGATCGTCGACGACGAGGTCGCCTACCGCCGCGTGCTGCAGCGCGAACTCGAGCGGCGCGGCCACGTGGTGACGACGGCCGGCTCGGTCGAGGAAGGGCTCGCGGCGCTCTCGGCCGGAATGCCCGACGTGGTGCTGCTCGACCTGCGCATGGCGGGCGTCGGCGGCATCGGCTTCCTGCAGCAGCTGCGCGAGCGCGGCGGCGACAGCGAGGTGATCATCCTCACCGGCTACCCGAGCCTCGAGTCGGCGGTCGATGCAGTGCGCTCGGGGATCTTCGACTACCGGACCAAGCCGATCGACCTCGACACCCTCGAAGGGGTGGTGCGGCGCGCTGCCGAGCGGCGCTCGCTGCTGCGCGAGAACCGGGCGCTGCGCCGCGCGCTCGCGCCGGGGGCCGAGCGCGCGCCGATCGCGTCGGGCAGCGCGGTGATGCAGCGCTTCTGGAAGTCGCTGCCGCGCATCGCCGCGTCGTCCTCGACGGTGCTGGTGCATGGCGAGACCGGCAGCGGCAAGGAGCTGGTCGCGCGCGAGCTCCATCGGCTGAGCCCGCGCCGCGACGAGCCGTTCGTCGTGGTCGACTGCGCGGCGCTCCAGTCGTCGGTGCGCGGCGCCGAGCTGTTCGGCTGCGAGAAGGGGGCGTTCACGGGGGCCGACACGGCGCGCCCCGGCCTCTTCGAGGCGGCCCATCGCGGCACCGTCTTCCTCGACGAGATCGGCGAGCTCGACCTCGAAGCGCAAGCGGCGCTGCTGCGCGTCCTCGAGAGCGGCGACGTGCGGCGCGTCGGCGCCATCAAGTCGCGGCCGGTCGACGTGCGCGTGGTCGCCGCGACCCATCGCGACCTCGCCGCCGAGGTGGTCGCGCGCCGCTTCCGCGAGGACCTGCTCTTCCGCCTGCAGGTGGTGCAACTCGACCTGCCGCCGTTGCGCGAGCGGGCCGAGGACATCCTGCCGCTCTTCGACCACTTCCTCGCCGCCGCCGCGGGCAGCGCCGCGCCGCGCCTCTCCGACGCCGCGCGCGCCGCGCTGGTCGCCTATCGGTGGCCCGGCAACGTGCGCGAGGTGAGGAACCTCGCCGAGATGCTCGCCGTCACCGCCGACGCCGAGACCGTCGAAGTCCACGACCTGCCGCGCCGGCTGGTCGCCGCGCCGGCCGGTGCGCCCGCGCGCCTCGCGGCGGAGAGCGGTGCCGAGACGGGCGACGGCGCCGTCGAGACGCTCGCCGCGCTCGAGCGCCGCCAGATCCTCGCGGTCTACGAGCAGACCGGGCGCAACAAGCGGCGCGCCGCCGAGCTGCTCGGGATCTCGCTGCGGACGCTCTACAACAAGCTCGCCGAGTACCTCGGCGGCGACGCCACCGATCGGACCCCTCCCGACAGCGGAGCCTCCCTTGCCTGATGCGCTGCGCAGGGCGCGCCGTTCGCCGCCTTGCATCGTGGTGATGCGCCTCGCGCTGCTCAACCTCGTGGTGACGCTCGCGATCCTGGCGGCCGACTTCGCGCAGATGGCGCCGCTCACCGCGCCGACGACCGCGTTCCTCGGCGTCGTCTGGCTCGAGTACGCGGTGATCTACCTGCTGCCCGCGTTCCTGCCGGCGCTGCTGATCTCGACGCGCTCGGTCCGTTCGCGCTGGCGCGGCCCGACCGGGCTCTTCTGGATGGCGCTGATCGGCGCGGCGATCCAGCTGCTGCTGGTGGTCGACCACTTCGTCTACCGGCAGTTCGGCTACCACTTGAACGGCTTCGTCTGGAACCTGCTGCTCACGCCGGGTGGCATCGAGTCGATGGACGCCGGCGGCAGCACCGTCTGGTTCGCGGTCGCGATCGTCGCCGCGGTGCTCCTGCTCGAGGGGCTCGCGGTGGCGGCGGCGCGCGCGCCGCTCGGGCTCTGGCGCTGGCTCGCGCCGGCGCGGCCGCGGCGCGCGGTCGGCCTCACGCTCGGCGCGTTCGCCACGCTCGCGGCGGGGGAGCGCATCGCCTTCAGCCTCGCCAACCTCGCCGACTACCAGCCGATCGTCGCGGCGCACGGCGTCTTCCCGTTCTACATGCCGACCCGCATGCGCAAGATCGCGCTCGCGCTCGGATTCCCCGATCGGCGCGAGCACGGCGTCGAACTCTCCGCCGCCAACGGGCAGCTCGCCTATCCGCGCGCGCCGCTGCGCCTCGCGCCGGAGCGCCGGCCGCTCGACGTGCTCTGGCTGGTGGCCGAGTCGTGGCGCGCCGACTCCCTCGACGCGGAGGTGATGCCGGCGACGACCCGTTTCGCGCATGAGGCGTGGGACTTCCGCCACCACGTGAGCGGCGGCAACGGCACGCGCATGGCCGTCTTCTCGATGTTCTACGGGCTCTACGGCTCCTACTGGTTCCCGTTCCTCTCCGAGCGCAAGAGCCCCGTCCTCGTCGACCGCCTGCTCGACGACGGCTACCAGATGCGCGTCTCGACCAGCGCGAAGTTCTCCTTCCCCGAGTTCGACAAGACGATCTGGACGCGCCTCCACCACGAGACGCTGATCGAGGGGGACGAGGAGAAGCGCGGCTTCGAGAACGACGCGGAGCAGGTGACGGAGCTGCTCGCGTGGCTCGATGCGCGCGAGTCGGGGCGCCCCTTCTTCGCCTTCCACTTCTTCGAGTCGCCCCACGCGCAGTACTGGTTCCCCGACGACTGCGTGGTGCGCGAGCCCTACTCGAAGCCGCTCAACTACGCCCTCCTCACGAAGGAGGAGATGCCGCTCGTCCACGCGCGCTACCTGAACGCCGTGCACCACCTCGATCGGCAGCTCGGCCGCCTCTTCGACGGCTTGCGCGAGCGCGGGCTGCTCGACACCACGATCGTCGTCGTGACCGGCGACCACGGCGAGGAGTTCATGGAGAAGGGGCGCTTCGGCCACCACTCGAGCTTCAGCGAGGAGCAGATCCGGACGCCGCTGCTGATTAAGCTGCCGGGCGAGGCGCCGCGCGTGGTGGAGCAGGTGACGAGTCACCTCGACCTCGTGCCGACCCTCCTCGCGCGGCTCGGCGTGGTGAACGACCCGGCCGATTACTCGCAGGGCGTCGACCTCGGCCAGCCGTTCGCGCGCGACTTCGTGGTGGTCGCCGATTGGGACCACCTCTGCGTGCGCGATGACCAGCAGAAGGGCATCTTCCCGGTCGCGCAGCGCGGCTTCCTCGGCTTCCACGTCACGACGCGCGACGACGCGCCGCTCGCCGACAAGGCGGCCTACCGCGCTTCGCGGATCGACGCGCTCCTCTCGGTGGTGAAGGGGCAGGCGGCGTTCATCCGCTGATTCGGGAGGGCGTCCGCCGCCGCACCGTGCGCGCCGCGCCATCGCCGCCGGCGGGCGCGCGTGCCATGATCCCGGCCCGCCGCGCGTCCTCGCGCCGCGCCCGGAGCTCCCATGGAAACGCGCCGCCTCGCCGCCGCCACCCTCCTGCTCGCCGCGCCGCTGCTGGTCGGCGCGCCGCACCTCGCCGCGCCGGCCGCTGCGCCCGCCATCGCGCCGACCGCCGCGCCCGCCGCCGCGCCGCTCGCGGTGGCGGAGGTGGCGCCCGGCGTCTTCTTCGCGCACGCGGCGACCGCGCCGAAGTTCGAGGGGGCCAACAGCGGCTTCGTGGTGCAGGACGAGCAGGTCGTCGTGATCGAAGCGAGCATGCCCGGAGTGGCGCGCGCGCTGCGCCAGGAGATCGCGCAGCGGACGCCGCTGCCGGTGCGCGTCGCCTTCGACACCCATGACCACTGGGACCACAGCTTCGGCAACGGCGTCCATGCCGACGCCGGCGCGCTGATCGCCACGAGCGCCCGCTGCGCCGAGCTGCTGGCGTCGCGCGGCGCCGAGAAGTTCCGCGCGCTGGCCGAGTCGGCGGATGCCGGCGAGCGCGAGCAGGTCGCCGCCACCCGCTTCGCCGGCGCCGACCTCGAGTTCGAGCGCCGCCTCGTGGTCGGCCGCGGCCCGCGCCGCATCGAGTTCCTCCATCTCGGCCGCGGCCACACGCGCGGCGACGCGGTCGCGTGGCTGCCCGAGGCGGGGGTCCTCTTCACCGGCGACCTCTGCGTCAACGGCCCGTTCAACTACCTCGGCGATGCCGACAGCGCCCACTGGATCGTCGTGCTCGAGCAGCTGATGGCGCTGCGGCCGAAGATCGTCTGTCCCGGCCATGGCGCCGTCGGCGGGCCCGAGCTGCTCGCGCGGCAGCACCGCTGGCTGGTCGAGCTGCGCGCCGCGGTGGCCGCCGGGATCGCCGCCGGCCGCGACGCCGCCGCCATCGCCGCGGCGCTCGACCTGCCGTGGTACCGGGAGTGGACCGGCGTCGCGGCGTCGACGCGCAGCGAGAACGTGGCGGTCGTCTTCGACGAACTCGCCGGACGGCGGCCGCCGCTGCTGCTGACCGAGGAGCTCGGCCTCACCGAGGGGCCGTCGCCGTCGCGCGCCGATGCCGGCTGGAGCGCGCCGCGCAAGGTGGTGGTGGTCGGCGAAGCGGCCGCCGGCGTCCTGCAGCTCGCGCAGGCGGTGCCGGGCCTCGAGGTGGTGGGGGCGGCGGATGCCGCGGCTGCGCTGCCCTTGATCGGCGATGCCGACGGGCTGCTCGGCGCCTGCAACGCGGCGCTGCTCGAGCGGGGCGCGCGGCTGCGCTGGGTGCAGGTCGGCTCGGCCGGCGTCGAGCGCTACGTCGGGCTGCCGACCATCGCGTCGCGCCAGGTCGCGCTCACCAACGCGCAGCGCCTCTACGGCCCCGAGATCGCCGACCATGCGCTCGGCATGGTGCTGGCGCTGATGCGCGGGCTGCCGGCGGCGGTCGACAACCAGCGCGATGCGCGCGCGTGGGGCCGCGGCGATCCGGTCGGCGGCAGCGCGGCGCGCGAGGAGCTGCGCGGCAAGACGGTGCTGATCGCGGGACTCGGCGGCATCGGCCGCGAGATCGCGGTGCGCGCGGCGGCGTTCGGCGCGCGCGTGGTCGCGACCAGCTCCACGGCCCGTCCGCCCACCGACGCCGTCGAGCGCATCGAGGCGGCCAGCGAGCTGCTCACGTTGGCGGCGACCGCCGATCTGGTCTTCGTCTGCGTGCCGCTCACCCCCGCGACCGAGCGGCTCTGCGACGCGCGTTTCTTCGCCGCGCTGAAGCCGGGCGCGTGGCTCTGCAACGTCGCGCGCGGCAAGTGCGTCGACACGTCGGCGCTGCTCGCGGCGCTCGACTCGGGGCGGCTGGCCGGTGCGGCGCTCGACGTCACCGAACCTGAGCCGCTGCCTCCCGACCACCCCCTCTGGCAGCGCCGCAACGTCCTGATCACGCCGCACGTGGCGGCCGACAGCGCGGGCGCGCAGGAGCGGCAGTTCCTGCTCTTCCGCGAGAATCTGCGCCGTTTCGCGGCCGGCGAGCGGCTCCTGTCGGTGGTCGATCCGGCGGCCGGCTGGTGAGCGCGGCGATGAGGATCGCGGTGATCTCGCGCGATGGCGTCGGCGTGAACGAGCGGCTCCACCGCGCGAGCGACGCCTTCGTCTGGGAGCGGGAGGGCAGCGCCGCCCGCTTCGTCGAGCGCCGCGCGCTCTCTTCCGCGCCCACCAAGCTGTTCCGGGACTATTTGTCCCTCGCCGCCGTGCTCGAAGACTGCCGGTGGGTCGTCGCGCTCGGCTTCAACGGCGAAGCGCGGCGCGAACTCTCCGCTCGCGGCTTCCGTCTCCACGAGGCGCGCGGCACGATCGCGGAGGTGATTCGCGCGCTGCCCGCCGATAGCGTGACCCGCGCTTGAACCCGGAGCTCACCGCATGCGCACGCTGCTGCTCTTCCCGCCGCAGGCCCATCCGACGCAGCCCTACCTCTGCCTGCCGTCGCTGGTCGCCTTCCTGCGCGCGAACGGCTTCCCCGACACCCACCAGCGCGACCTGAACCTCGAGGCGCACGAGTGGTTCCTGCGCAAGGAGCGCCTCGCGCTAGCGCGCGATCGCGTGGCGGCCGCCTTCGCTGTCCACCCGACCGACGCGCCGCTGCCGCTGCCCGAGATGGACCGCTTCCGCGTGCTGGCCGAGGCGCACGCGTCGGCCGACGCGGTGGTGGAGGGGATCGACCAGGCGCTCCACGTGCTCCGCCACGAGGAGGCGTTCTACGACTACGACCGCTACCTGCGCGCGGTGAAGCTGCTCGATCGGGCGTTCCGCCTGATCAGCGCCGAGCACTACCCGACGGCGTTGACGCCCCACAACTACACGCTGCCCCACTCGATCGAGAAGGAGGCGGAGGTGCTGGCCGCCGTCTTCGACGAGCCGGCCAACTTCTTCTGCGAGTACTACCGCGCGAAGGCGCTGCCCGAGATCGTCGCGGCCAAGCCCGACCTCGTCGGCATCTCGCTCACCTACACCTCGCAGGTGATCCCCGGCCTCGCGCTGGCCCGGATGATCAAGGAGGCGCTGCCGAACGTCCACGTGACGGTCGGCGGCGGGCTGCTCGCCTACATCGGCGAGAAGGCGACGAAGAGCGGCAAGGTCTTCGCCGCCATCGACAGCGCGATCGTGCTGGAGGGCGAGGGGCCGCTGCTCGAGCTGGCGAAGAACGTCGCGGCCGGCAAGGCGAAGCCGGCCGAGGGCGTGGGCAACGCGATCTGGAAGGACGGCGAGAAGGTCGTCGTCAACGCGCCGGCGAGCCCGCTCTCGATCGACTCGCTGCCGACGCCCGAGTTCGACGGGCTGCCGATGGAGCGCTACTACTCGCCGAAGCTCGCGCTGCCGCTCGCCATCACGCGCGGCTGCTACTGGGAGAAATGCGCCTTCTGCACCTTGTACAAGGTGATCGGCCCGGGCTTCCGCCAGCGCCGCCTCGACAAGGTGATGGACGACATCGAGAAGGTGACCGCGCGCTGGAAGAGCGACGTCATCTACTTCGTCGTCGAGGACATGCCGCCACCGGTCTTCAAGCAGCTGCCCGTCGAGCTCGCCAAGCGCCGCCTCGACATCAAGTGGTGGACCGACGCGCGCCTCGAGAAGAACCTCTTCACCGATGAGCTCTGCAAGGCGCTCTACGAGTCGGGCTGCCGGCGCATCGCGTTCGGCTTCGAGAGCGCCTCGCAGCGCCTGCTCGACCTGATGGAGAAGGGCACCGCGATCAGCGAGGCGGAGGGGATCCTGCGCCGCCTCGCCAAGGCGGGCATCTCCAACACGCTCTACACGATGATCGGCTTCCCGACCGAGACGCGCGAGGAGGCGCAGGCGACGCTCGAGTGGCTGCGCACCCACAAGGAGTGCGTCGACGAGGTGTCGCTGCGCATCTTCTACGTCGACCACCTGAGCAAGGTCTTCGAGCACCCGGAGGCGTACGGCGTCGAGCGCATCCTGATCGACCCCGAGAAGGACCTGCAGGTCTACTACGACTGGATCCCGGCGCGCGTCGGCACCACGCTGCCGGTGGTGAGGGTGCAGGGGCAGGCCGACGGCCCCGACCACGGCCACCCCGAGCCGGCCGGCCACGCAGACGGCGGCCATGCGCACGGCGACCCTGCGCACGCCGACCACGCCGGCCACGGCGGTGGTTGCGGCGCCGCCACCACGCAGGTGATCGACGGCGGCATGTCGCGGCGCGAGGCGCGCGAGCTCTTCTTCGACTTCATGAAGGTGCTGCGCGAGGAGTTCCCGCTCTTCCGCGGCGACAACCTGCTCCTCTTCGAGCTGAAGAGCCACTACTTCCTCTACCTCTGCAAGTACGGCGACCTCTCCTTCCTCGCCGGCAAGAGCGAGGTCGCGGTGGCCGAGGCGGCGCCGGCCGACTTCGCGGCGGCTCGGCTGCGGCTGCCCGACGGCAACCGGCTGGTCGAGATGCCCTACGACCTGCGCACCATCGCCGAGAAGCTGAACGAGGCGGAGTGCGCCGTCCTGAAGCCGCGCTACCAGTCGGGGAACTTCAAGGAGAAGCTCTTCGAGGAGATGGCGGCGCAGGTGCCGGCCGCGCCGCCGGCGAAGAACTTCGCCGTCTACCGCGCCCGCTCGAGCGATCTGCTGCACGTCGGCAAGGATGCGGCGCGCCTGCTCGCGGCGTGCGACGGCTCGCGCGCGACGGAGGAGATCGTCGCCGGGTTCGCGCCGGCGCAGCAGGAGAAGGTGCGCCGCTTCCTCGGCGAGCTGCTGGCGCGCGGACTGCTGACGGCGGCGGCGCGCGGCGGGTCGGCCGCTCGCGGCGGCGATCGCGCGGACGGCGCGGCGACGGGCGGGCGCCCGGAGGCGCGCGACTTCGCGGTGGCGGCGGGGCCCGAGGAGCGCGTGCGCGTCGCCGAGGCGCTCCATCTCCACTGCAAGCCGTCGGGGATCTGAGGAACGACGATGGGCGAACCACGCGAGCCAGCGACGAACGCAGGTCGGCCGGCCGATCCGACGAAGAAGGGGGGCCTCCCCGCGGCGGCCGCCGCACCGCCGCCGCCCGTCGACGGCGGACTCGACTTCGCGATCGAGGAGATCGCGCCGACCGAACAGCTGAAAGAGGGTTTCACCGGCCAGGAACGCTGAGCTGAGGCGCTGCGGGCCGGACACGGAGAGAGCGATGAGCGAGAGCAAGGGCGGGAGCACGGACGAGAGCGGCGCGAAGCCGCACGACGCGGCGAAGGGCGACGCGCCGCGCCCCTTCGATGCGACGCTGCCGATCGGCAAGCCGGGGCAGTCGGCGCAGGTGCGCCGCGCGGCCGACGGCGAGCTCGACCTCGACCTCGGCGAGATCCAGACGCGGCTGCCGTACGGCTCGGAAGACATCGCCGACAAATGAGCGAACCGGGCTGTCCGCTGTCCGCGGCCTCCGCGACCGCAGCGGCGCCCCCGCCTTCGTCGGCCGCCATCGGCGGTCGCGTCGATCCCGCGTCCGCATCGCGCCCGTCGCGCCGCTACGCGCTGCTGCTCGGCGCCGTGGTGCTGCTCGGCCTGCTGCTGCGGCTGCCGGGGCTCGGCTCGTCCTATTGGATCGACGAAGTCGACACGCTGCTCCACTGCGTCCGCGCGCCGCTCGCGACCATCGTCACGAGCTACGCCAGCGAGAACCAGCACCCGCTCTACTCGGTGCTGGCCCACCTCTCGATCGGCGCGTTCGGCGAGAGCGAGTGGGCGCTGCGGCTGCCGGCGCTGCTGCTCGGCGTGGCGAGCCTCGCCGCCGTCGCGCGGCTCGGCCGCCAGCTGCTCGACGAGACGAGCGGCCTGCTCGCCGCGCTGCTGCTCGCCGTCTCGGCGCACCACGTCTGGTTCTCGCAGAATGCGCGCGGCTACACCGGGATGCTGCTCTTCGCGCTGCTCGCGACCAGCGAGTTCCTCGAGCTCTGCTGGCGGCCGCGGCGCGCGGCGGCGCTGCGCTACGCGCTCTTCGCCGCGCTCGCCGCCTACACCCACCTCACGGCGGCGTTCGCCTTCAGCGGCCACGCGCTCGCGTGGCTCGTGCTGCGGCTCTGGCCGGCCGATCCGGTCGCACGGCCGCTGGTCGATTGCGGCCCGCTGCCGCTCCCGCGCGCGAACCTCCTGACGCTCGCCGCGATGGGGGGCGCCGCGCTCCTCGCCGCGCTGCTCTACGCGCCGCTCGCGAGCGACCTGGTCGCCGCCTTCACCGCGCGCGCCACCGGCGCCACCGTGCAGGTCGCGAAGGTCGCCACGTGGACGAGCCCCGCCTGGCTGCTCGAGCAGGCGGCGGCGAGCCTCGGAGCGGCGCCGCTCGCGCTGGCGGGGCTCGCGGCGGCGGCGGCGCTCGCCGCCATCGGGCTGCTGTCGCTCTGGCGCAACGGCCGGCGCCTCTTCGTCGCGCTCCACCTGCTCGCTCCGCCGATCGCCCTGGCGGTCCTGCTGCTGCTGCACCGCCACCTCTACCCGCGCTTCTTCTTCTTCGAGGCGGGCTTCGCGGCGCTGCTGCTGGTGCGCGGCGCGCGCATCAGCGGCGGCTGGCTCTCCTGCAGCCTGCCCGGCTGCAAGGGGCAGCGCATCGAACGCTGGGGGATCGCGGTGGTGCTGCTGGTGGCGGCCGGTTCGGCGCTCTCGCTCGAGCGCGTCTACGCCCACCCGAAGCAGGACTTCGTCGGCGCGCGCGACTGGGTCGAGGCGCACGCCGCGCCCGGCGACGCGAAGGTGGCGGTCGGTCCCGCCAAGCTGGCGCTGCCGGGTCATTACGCCCCGACCTGGAAGCTCGCCGACACGGCCGTCGAGCTCGCCGCGCTGCAAGCGAGCGCGCCGACCACGTGGCTGGTCTACACGCTCCCCGAGCAGCTCGCCGCCGCGCGCCCCGACCTTTTCGCCGCCGTGCAACGCGACTTCGAGCTGCAGCAGGAGCTGCCGGGCTCGATGGGGGGCGGCAGCATCTTCGTGGTGCGCTCGCGCGGCCCGGCGCCGCGCTGATCGAGCCTCGGTCGCCGCGCATCCCCGGCAGCTTCATCGGCTCGCGCTGGAACGGGGCCGTGCTCGCGCGTTCAATGGCGCGCGGTCGCAATCCCTGCAAGGAGTCCTGCATGTCGAACGAGACCGCCGCCCCTGCCCTGCCGCGCTTGAACGCTCCGGCGCCTCCCTTCACTGCCGCCTCGACCCACGGGCCGATCTCGCTGTCGCAGTGGAAGGGCAAGTGGGTCGTCCTCTTCTCCCATCCGGCCGACTTCACCCCGGTCTGCTCGACCGAGTTCGTCGAGTTCGCCCGCCGCAGCGGCGAGTTCGCCGCGAAGAACGTGCAGCTGGTCGGCCTCTCGATCGACAGCGTCTACTCCCACATCGCGTGGGTGCGCTCGCTCGAGCACCACTTCAAGGTGGCGATCGACTTCCCGCTGATCGCCGACCTCGACATGAAGGTCGCGCAGGCGTACGGGATGATCCACCCCGGCGCGGCGACCACGGCGACCGTGCGCTGCGTCTTCGTCATCGATCCCGACCAGAACGTGCGCGCGATGATCTACTACCCGATGAGCAACGGCCGCAGCATCGACGAGATCATGCGGCTCGTCGACGCGCTGCAGACCCACGTGAAGAAGCAGGTGGCGACGCCGGCCAACTGGAAGCCGGGCGACAAGGTGATCGTCCCGCCGCCGGCCACCGTGGCCGACGCGAAGACGCGCGAGACGGCCGGCTACGACTACACCGACTGGTACTTCTGCAAGAAGGACGCATGAACGGCGCCAGGCCGCGCGGGGCGAGCGGAAGGCTGTTCCGTTCGCCGCCGCACGGCGCTCGGCCCGGGGGCGCCCGGCGGTCGGCCATCAAGGCGGCCGCCGGAGCGCACCGAAGAGGCGACCGAAGAGGCGACCGAAGAGGCGACCGCAACGGCGGCGGGCACGACGGCGGGCGAACGAGGGGATGCGCTTGATCGAGGATGTCGGCGAACCGGCGCGGGGCGCGAAGGAGCGTGCCGTGACCGTGGTGATCCCCGCGTACAACGAGGGGCCGCACGTCGCCGCGCAAGTGCGCGCCGTCGCCGAGACGCTGCGGACGAGCGGCTGGGAGTGGGAGCTGATCGTCGTCGACGACGGCTCCGCCGATCGCACCGCCGAGGAGGCGTCCGGAGCCGGCGCGCGCGTCCTGCGGAAGCTGCGCAACGAGGGGTACGGCGCGGCGTTGAAGACCGGCATCGCCGCCGCGAAGCACGGCTGGATCCTCATCACCGACGCCGACGGCACCTACCCGACGGCGGCGATCCCGCAGCTGCTGGAGAAGGCGGCGCGCAACGAGATGGTGGTGGGCGCGCGCATCGGCAAGAACGTCCACATCCCGCTGGTGCGCCGCCCGGCCAAGTGGTTCCTCACCAAGCTGGCGAGCTACCTCGCCGGGCTGCGCATCCCCGACCTGAACTCGGGCCTGCGCCTGATGCGGAAGCCCCTGGTGCAGCGCTACGAGCACCTGCTCCCGCAGGGCTTCTCCTTCACGACGACCATCACGCTCTCGTGCGCCTGCAACGGCCATCCGATGGAGTTCGTCGCCATCGACTACGCCAAGCGGCTCGGCGCCAGCAAGATCAAGCCGCGCCACGCCTACGACTTCCTGCTGCTGATCCTGCGCACGATCGTGCTGTTCCACCCGCTCAAGTTCTTCCTCCCGCTCGGCGGGCTGCTCTTCCTCGCGGGCGCCGGCAAGTTCGCCTACGACTGCGTCCGCGACAACCTCTCCGAGAGCGCCGTGCTGGCGCTGCTCGGCGCGCTGATCGTCTGGTGCGTCGGGCTGCTCGCCGACCAGAACGCGCGGATGGCGATGAAGCGCTGAGCGCGATGGTCCACAACCCCGCCGCTCCCGCCTCGCCCGCGCCCGACGACCGCAAGCGGCTGAAGAAGCTCGTGCTCCGCCTGGTCGGCAGCGCGCTGCTGCTGGCGGCGCTGGTCGCCTTCGTGCCGTGGCATCTCCTCGCCGACGCCTTCGCGCGCGTCTCGCCGCTCACCTTCCTGGCGACGCTGGCGCTCTTCCTCGGCTGCCACGCCTTCGGCTCGCTCAAGTGGCGCATGGTGATCGCCACCGCCGGCGCGCGCCTGCCGGTGCGCGATGCGTTCCGCTGCTACGCCGCCGGCCTCTTCTCGAACATCTTCCTGCCGAGCATCGTCGGCGGCGACGTGCTGCGCGCGCTGCTGGCCGGCAAGAAGAGCGGCCGCCTCGAGGCGGCGATCCTCGGCGGCGCAGCCGATCGCGTCCTCGACCTCGCGGCGATCGGGACCCTCGCGCTCGGCGCGAGCCTCTTCGTCGGCCTGGCGCAGGACGGCGCAGGGCGCACGCTGCTGCTGGTGGGCGCCGGGCTCGCGCTGGTGGGCGGATTGGCGGGCGCGGCGCTGCTCTTGCGCCGGCCACTCGCCAAGTGGCCGCCGAAGTTGCGCCGCCGCATCGCGCAGGCGCTGATCGCGCTGCGCCGCCAGCGGCGCCGGCCGGGCGTGCTGGCGCTCTCGTTCCTCGGCGCGCTCGCCATGCAGGCGGCGCTGGTCGGGCTGAACGCGCTGCTCGCCGGCGGCCTCGAGCTGCACGCCGGCGCGGCCGCGTGGCTCTTCGCGTGGACCCTCGCGAAGCTCGCCGGACTGGTGCCGGTCGGCTTCAACGGCATCGGCGTGCGCGACGGCGCCTTCGCCTTCCTCATGGTGCCTCTGCTCGCGGAGAGCGGCCTGCCGCGCGAGGAGCTGCTGGCGCGGGCGCTCGCCGCGTCGCTCCTGTGGCAGGCACTGCTGGTGGCGGGCAGCCTGCTCGCCGGCGCGATCTGGGCGCTGCTCAAGCGCGGTGCGGCGGCCGATGCGGCGCCGCGGACGGAGTCGCTGCAACATGGTTGATCCGCTGCCCGCCTCGCCTCGCTCGCAGCTGCCGCGCGTCGTCGTGCTCGGCGGCGGTCCGGCCGGCCTCGGCGCCGCTTGGCAGCTCGCGCTGCAGAAGAAGGCGCGGGTCACGCTGATCGAGCAGAACGCCTGGTTCGGTGGCAACGCGGGCAGCTTCGAGTGGGAGGGGCAGTCGCTCGACTTCGGCAGCCACCGCCTCCACCCGGCTTGCGAGCCGAAGATCCTCGCCGACCTGAAGCGCCTGCTCGGCCCCGAGCTGCTCGATCGGCCGCGCCACGGCCGCATCCGCATGCTCGGCCGCTTCATCCACTTCCCGCTGAAGCCGCTCGACCTGCTGCTGCGCCTCGATCCGCGCTTCGGCCTCGGCATGGCGTGGGACGGCGCGACCAAGCGCTTCCGGCGCGCGGCCCCCGGCGAGCCCGACACCTTCGCGTCGGTCCTGCGCCAGAACCTCGGGCCGACCATGTGCGAGCGCTTCTACTTCCCCTACGCGCGCAAGCTCTGGGGGCGCGAGCCGTCCGAGCTGTCGGGCATCCAGGCGCGGAAGCGCGTCTCGGCCGGCACGGTGCTGAAGCTCCTGCGCAAGGTGCTGAACGCGGTGCCGGGGCTGAAGAAGCCCGGCTCGGGGCGCTTCTGGTATCCGCGCGGCGGCTACGGCCAGCTCTCCGACGCGCTCGCGCGCGCGGCGACGTTGGCCGGCGCCGAGTTCCTGATCGAGCATCGCGTGAAGCTGCTCGAGCCGCCGGCCGGCCACCTGCCGTGGCGCATCTGGGTCGATCGCGGCGGCCGCGAGCACGTGCTCGAAGCGGACCACGTCTGGTCGACGCTGCCGATCTCGCTGATCCCGCGGCTCCTGAAGAGCGAGCCGAGCGAGGCGATCGCCGCCGCCGCGGCCCGCACGCGCTATCGCGCGATGCTGCTCATCTACCTGCGCCTGCCGGTCGAGCAGTTCACCGAGTACGACGCCCACTACTTCCCCGAGGCGGAGATCACCATCACCCGCCTCTCCGAGCCGAAGAACTACAGCGATCGCCGGCTGCCGAAGGGGGCCACGACGCTCTGCGCGGAACTCCCGTGCGAGGCGGGCGATCGGCTCTGGAAGTCGACCGACGCCGAGCTCGGCGAGCTGGTCGCCGCCGACCTCGCGCGCGCCGGCATCCCGCTGCCCGCGCCGGCGACCGCGGTGAAGGTGATGCGGCTGCCGCAGGCCTACCCGATCTACCCGAACGGCTACGAGGCGCCGCTCGCCGAGCTCGACCGCTTCGCCGACGCGCTGCCGAACTTCCTCACCTACGGGCGCCAGGGGCTCTTCGCCCACGACAACACCCACCACGCGCTGGCGATGGCGTATGCCGCGGTCGACTGCCTGCAGGGGCACGACTTCGATCGGGCCGCGTGGGCGCGCCACCGCGACGTCTTCGCGACCCACGTCGTGGAGGACTGAACGCCGGTGCGCATCGCGGTCGACGCCTCCTCCTGCTTCAACCGGCGCGGCTTCGGCCGCTTCGCGCGCGAGCTGCTGTGCGCGCTGGCGCGCCGGCAGGACGGCTTCGACTGGCTGCTGCTGGTCGATCGCGAGCAGAGCGCGGGCGACCTGCCCGAGCCGCTCGCGTCGCTGCCGCGGCTGAACGCGCAGCCGGGGCGCACGGTGACCGACGCGGCCGTGGCCGGTGATGCGCGGCGACCGGGCGAGCTGCTCGCCTTCACGCGCGCGGCGAAGCAGAGCGGCGCCGACCTGCTCTTCCTGCCGGCCGTCTACAGCGCCTTCCCGCTCTGGCCCGGCACGCGCGCGGTGGTCTGCTTCCACGACGCCATCGCCGAGCGCTTCCCGCGGATGGTCTTCCCCGACCGGAAGAGCGAGTGGTTCTGGCGGGCGAAGAGCTGGCTCGCGGCGCGCCAGTCGACGCGCGTGATGACGGTGAGCGAATCGTCGGCGCACGACGTAGCGTCCGCTTACCGCGTGGCGCGCGAGCGGATCGACGTGGTGACCGAGGGGGCCGACGCCCGCTTCGCGCCGGCGGTCGATCGCGCGGCGCTCGCCGCGTCGCTCGCGCGCCTCGCGATCCCGCCCGAGCGGCCCTACTTCCTCTTCGTCGGCGGCATCAGCCCGCACAAGAACCTCGCCACGCTGCTCGCCGCCTTCGCGCGGCTGCTGGCCGGCGGCGACGACGCGACGCTGGTGCTGGTGGGCGATCCGCAGGCCGACGGCTTCCTCGCCTCGGCCGCGCCGCTGCAGCGGCAGATCGCGGCTGATGCGCGCCTCGCCGCGCGCGTGCAGTGGACCGGCTTCGTGCGCGACGCCGACCTCGTGCCGCTCTACCAAGGGGCGCACGCGCTGGTGCTGCCGTCGCTGCTCGAGGGGTTCGGGCTGCCGGCGCTGGAGGCGATGAGCTGCGCGACGCCGGTGGTGGCGAGCGACGCCGGGTCGCTCCCCGAAGTGGTCGGCGACGGCGGCCTCTACCACGCGCCGCTCGACGCGACGGCGCTCGAGCAGGCGCTGCGTGCGCTGCTGCGCGAGCCGCACCGGCGGGCGCAACTCGCCGAGCGGGCGCTCGCCCGTTCGAAGCGCTTCTCGTGGGAGCGCGGCGCGGAGCTCGCGGCCGCCTGCTTCCGGCGCGCGCTCGGCGTGGCGCCGGCGGGGGGCTGAGATGGACGCGCTGCTCGCCTTCCACGGGATCGACGAGTCGGGCTCGGTGCTCTCCTACGCGCCCGACGACTTCGAGCGGCTGCTCGACGGCTTGCAGGCCGAGGGGGTCGCGGTGGTCGCGCTCGACGAGCTGCTGGCGCCGGTCGCAAGTGCAGCTGGCGCGCCCGCCGCCGCGTCGGCCGCAGCGCTCGCAGGCGCGCCGCACCGCGTCGCGCTCACCTTCGACGACGGCTTCACCTCGGTCCACGCGGCGGCGCTGCCGCGGTTGGCGCGCCGCAAGCTCCCCTTCACCGTCTACGCGGTCGCCGACTGGATCGGCCGCGACAACCGCTGGCCGACGCAGACGCCCGGCATCCCGCGCTTCCCGCTGATGGACGCGACGCAGCTGCGCGAGCTGGTGGCCGCCGGCGCAACGCTCGGCGGCCACACGGCCACGCACGCCGACTGCCGCGGCCTCGACGCCGCGGCACTGCGCCGCGAACTGGTCGACTCGAAGGAGACGTTGCAGCAGCTCCTGCAGCAGGAGGTGCGCCACTTCGCGTGGCCCTACGGCCGCTTCGACGCCGCCGCCGACGCGGCAATGCGGCCCCACTGGAGCAGCGCCGTCACCACGCGGCTCGCCTACCTGCCGCCGCCCTCCGCGCGCGACGTCCACGCGTTGCCGCGCCTCGACAGCTGGTACCTGCGCGCGCCAGAGCGCCGCCTCCCGCTCTTCTCCTCGCGCACGCGCGCCTGGATCGCCTGGCGCCGCGCGCTGCGCGCGGTGAAGGGCGCGGCGTACGGAACGTGACCATGCCGACGATCAGCGTGGTCATGCCGATGTGGAACGCCGCGGGGTACTTGGACCTCGTGCTCCCGCCGTTGCAGCGCGCGCTGGCGGAACGGCGCATCCTCGAGGTGGTGGTGATCGACGACGGCTGCAGCGACGACGGCCCGGCGCGCTGCCGCGCGGCGGGGTTCACCGTGGTTCCGTCAGGCGGCCGCAAGGGGCCCGGAGCGTGCCGCAACCAGGCGGCGCAGTTGGCGCGCGGCGACGTGCTGCTCTTCATCGACGCCGACGTGGTGATGCACGACGACGTGCCGGAGCAGGTGGCCGACTGGTTCGAGCGGCGCGCCGACGTGGTGGCGCTGTTCGGCGCCTACGACGATCGGCCGCACGCGCGCGGCATCGTCTCGCGCTATCGCAACCTGCTCCACCACTTCACCCACTCGGCCCACGCCGGCGAGGCGTCGACCTTCTGGGCCGGCTGCGGCGCGGTGCGGCGCGCGGCGTTCCTCGCGGCCGGCGGCTTCGACGCCGACTACTACGCGGTGCCGTCGATCGAGGACATCGAGCTCGGCTACCGGCTGCGCCGCGCGGGTGGCGTGATCCTGCTCGATCCGGAGATCCAGGGGACCCATCTCAAGCGCTGGAAGCTGTGGGGGATGGTCCACACCGACATCTTCCGGCGCGCGCTGCCGTGGGGGCGGCTGCTGCAGCACCCCGAACTCGCCGGCGCGGTGCTGAACGTCAGCAACGCCGAGCGGCTGAAGGCGTTGATCGGCGGCGGCTTCTACGCAGCGCTCCTGCTCGGCCTCTTCCACCTGCCGTTCCTCGGCGCCGCGACGGCGCTGCTGCTGGTGGCGGCGCTGACGAGCTGGCCCTTCTACTGGACGGTGGCGCGTTCGGCCGGCGCCGTCACCGCGATCGCGGCGCTCTTCCTCCACCAGCTCTACTTCGTCTACGGCGCGGCGACCTTCGTCTGGTGCGTCGTCGAGCACAAGCTGCGCTTGGCCCCGAAGCCGCCGCTCGGCATCCGGCCACCGCTGCTGCCGCGCCAGCCGTGACGCGCGTGCGGCGCCTCGCGCGCGCCGCTCACCGTCGCACGCGCACCTCGTACTCGCCGTAGCGGCCGGCCGGCGCGAAGTCGCGGGCGAGCCGCTCGTCGAGCAGCGTCGCGCCGCTGCCGGGCAGGAGCGCCGCGCGCCGCTCGCGCAGCTCGGCGAAGCGCTCGGCGGGCCAGCCGACGTGCCAGAGCACCACGACGCGCACGTGGTCGAGGTCGGCGACGATCTCCTGCTGCGCGGCGGCGCGGTCGGCGATGGCGGGATGGAGCTCGGCGTAGCGGGTCGCCTGCGGGCGCTGCAGCAGCAGGTGGAGCCACGGCGCCGAGGTGAGCAGCACGTCGTGGCGGTGGAGGCCGATGAAGAGCGGCTCGCCCGGCGCAGCGAGCTCGTCGATGCGGCGCGCGAGCGCGGAGAGGGCGGCCGCGTCGCGAGCGGGGGCGCGGAGCAGCGTGGCGCCCGGCGCGTCGACCCAGGCGCCGTGGCGCGCGAGGTCGAGCGCGCGGACGGCGGCGCGCGCCGGCTCGATGGCGAGCGCGGCGACGTAGGCGAGCGCGAAGAGCGCGAGGCCGCCGCGGGCCGCGCCGCCCGCTCGGCGCGCCGCGCTGCCGGCCGCGGCGAGCAGCGTCAACGACAGCGCGGTGAGCGTCGCGAGGTGGGTGTTGATCTGCACGTGCGCCGCGGCGAAGAAGGCGAAGGCGGCGGCCGCCGCGGCGAGGAGCGCGGCACGCTGCGCCGCCGCGAGCCGGCGCCGCTCGATCCAGGCGACCAGCAGCGCGGCGATCGCGATCCAGAGCGGCGCGTGGTGGGTGAGCCAGCGGCCGATCGCCTCGAGCTGCTGCTGCGGGCCGCGCGCCGCGTCGAGCGCCGCGAGCAGCGTCGGGTAGCGCTCGGGGCGCGACAGCGCGAACTCGGTGAGCGGGAAGCGGACCAGCGCCTCCCACGCCGCACTGCCGCCCATCGACGCGACCGCCGCGACGCCGGCGCCGGCGACCAGCGCCGCGCCGCTCGCCACGCGCAGCGCCGTCGCGCGCGCCGCGGCCCCGCCCGCGCACAGCAGCGTGCCGAGCAGCGCAGCGGCGCAACCGTAGGCGGCGACGTCGTGCTTGCTCCACGCCGCCGCGCCGAAGCAGAGGCCGGCGAGCCAGCCGTCGCGCGCGCGGCCGTCCTGCAGCGCCGCCAGCAGCCGCTCGAACGCCACCGCCAGCAGCAGCAGCGCCGGATGCCAGCTGGTGAGCGTGGCCGCGAGGCGCCACTGGCTCGCCGCGAAGAGGAGCGCCGCCGCCGCCGCGAGCGACGGCGCGACGCGCAGCCGCAGCAGCAGGCGCGTCAGCACGCCGCAGGCGCCGGCCAGCAGCAGCAGCGCCGCGACCGTGCCGACCAGCGTCGCGCGACCGAACAGCGCGAAGAGGCCGGCCAGCAGCCCGAAATGGCCGGGCGCGTACATCGTCCAGAAACCGCCGTAGGGGAGCCGTCCGTCGAGCCACGCCAGCGCGCCCGCGCCGCCGACCCCGCCCGGCACGCCGAACGGGGCGCTCGGCAGGAGCAGCAGGAGGGCGAGCAGCGCGACGCCGAAGGGACGTCGCCAGAGCGGGAGCGGCTTTGGGGGTGGCACGTCGATTCGCCGAAGAGGGGGCGGTGCGGGTCGCGTGCGCCGCACGATAAAACGGCCGCGCTCCGCGCTCTCCGCCGCTCGGTGCCGCCCGCCCCTCGAAGGAACGTCCGTGGACCTCGACTTCAGCGACGAGCAACGCGCCTGGCACGACGCCGCCGTCGAGTTCGCGCGCCGCCACCTCGCGGGCGACGCGATCGCGGCCGATCGCGACGAGACCTTCGACCACGCCGGCTGGAAGCGCGCCGCCGAGTTCGGCGTGCTGGCGATGCCGGTGAAGAAGGAGTTGGGCGGCCTCGGCCTCGCGATCGGCGAGGTGATCGCCGTGATGGAGGGGTTGGGCTACGGGGCGAACGACCAGGGGCTGCTCTTCTCGCTGAACGCCCATCTCTGGACCAACACGATGCCGCTGGTCCAGTGGGGGACGCCCGAGCAGCAGCGCCGCTGGCTGCCCGGCCTCATGGACGGCAGCTTGATCGGCGCCAACGGCGCGAGCGAGCCCGACTCGGGCAGCGACGTCTTCGCCATGCGCACGCGCGCGACGCGGCAGGGCGACGTCTACGTGCTGAACGGCACCAAGATGTTCGTCACCAACGCGCCGGTCGCCGACCTGCTGGTCACCTACGCGACCATCGATCCGGCGCTCGGCTCGATGGGGGTGACCGGCTTCCTGGTCGACGGCCACGCGAAGGGGGTCACCGTCAGCCGCAAGCTCGCCAAGATGGGGCTGCGCACCTCGCCGATGGCCGAGGTCGTCTTCGAGGACGTGCGGGTGCCGGTCGCCGATCGGCTCGGTCGCGAGGGGCGCGGCGTCGCGGTCTTCGAGTCGTCGATGGAGTGGGAGCGCGGCTGCATCCTCGCCAGCTGCCTCGGCGCGATGCGCCGCCAGCTCGAACGCTGCATCGCCCACGCGCGGCAGCGCAAGCAGTTCGGCCAGGCGATCGGCAAGTTCCAGTCGGTGGCGAACAAGCTGGTCGACATGCGGCTGCGGCTCGACACCTGCCGGCCGCTCGTCTACCGGATCGCGCGACTCAAGGAGGCGGGCAAGGACGCGACCGTCGAGGCGGCGCTCGCCAAGCTGCACGTGTCGGAGAGCTGCGTGAAGAACGCGCTCGACGCGGTGCAGCTGTTCGGCGGCTACGGCTACATGACCGAGTACGAGCTCGAGCGGGCGCTGCGCGACGCGGTCGGCGGCACGCTCTACTCGGGCACCAGCGAGATCCAGCGCAACCTGATCGCGCGCGGGCTCGGCTTGTGAACGGGACGGCGGCGGCGGTCGACGCCGGGATCACGCCGCTCGACGCCGCCCGCGCCGCGCGCTGCCGCATCGCGCCGGCGCGCTTCGCCGTGCTGTTGCTCGAGCTGGTCGCGCTGCTGGCGGTCTTCCGGCTCTACCGGCTGCACGAGCTGATCGGCGACGGCTTCTTCACCGTCGCGGCCATCGGCGTCGGCGCCTTCGCGCTGCACTACTGGCTGCCGCTGCGCCTCAAGGAGCCGTGCTTCATCGCCGTCTCGATCGGCGCGCTGCCGGCGCTGTTCGGTCCGGCGGTCGCCGCGTTCGCGATCGGTGCCGCGCTGCTGGTCTACGCGATCGGCTGCGCCGCCTCGAACCGCGCGCGCCTCGCGCTGCTGCTCGCCTTCGCGGCGGCGTGCGTGGCGGGACGGCTCGGCGCGCTGCGGCCCCTGCCGGAGGAGCTCTGGCCGCTGCTCGGCTCGCTCTTCCTCTTCCGCCTGCCGATCTGGGCCTACGACCGCGCCCACGCGCGCGGCCGGCCGTCGCTGAAGGACCATCTCGCCTACTTCCTGCAGCTGCCCAACTGGGGGTGCCTGCTCTACCCGGTCGTCGACTTCCATACGCAGAGGAAGAGCTTCCTCGCGCGCGACCAGAACGACATCGCGCAGCAGGGCGTCGCGTGGATGGCGCGCGGGCTGCTGCAACTGGTGATCTACACCTGGCTCTACAACGCGCGCGACTGGTTCCCCGACCCGTTCCTGATCGACGATCCGCTGGCGCTCGCCGCCTGCATGGTGCGCGTCTACCTGCTCTACCTGCGCCTCTCGGGCACCTTCCACTTCGTGATCGGCTTGCTCCACCTGTTCGGCTACGACCTGCCCGAGACGCACCGCCGCTGGCTGCTCTCGAGCTCGCTCACCGACTTCTGGCGGCGCATCAACGTCTACTGGAAGGACTTCATGGTGAAGCTGGTCTGGTTCCCGGCCTACTTCCGCTGGCGGCGCGCCGGCGAGAAGCGGGCGCAGCTGGTCGCGACCGCGCTGGTCTTCGTCGCCACCTGGTTCCTGCACGCGGTGCAGACCTTCTTCGCGACCGGCGCCTTCCTCTGGCGGGCGACCGACCTCGCCTTCTGGGGGATCCTCGGCGCGCTGGTGATGGGGAACCTCGCGCTCGAGCTGCGCCCCGGCGCCGCGGCGCGCGCCGCCGCGCTCGCGCCGCCGGCCCGGGCGCTGCGGATCGCCGGCACGGCTGCACTCCTGATCGTCCTTTGGTCGATGTGGAACGCGCCGACCTTTGCCGACTGGTTCGACCTCCTCACCTGGTGGAAGGCGGGGAGCTGAGCCGCGCGGCGGCGGGCCGCCTCCCGGCAGCAGCGGCTCGCCGCGATTGCCGCGACCGCCCTCACGGAGCAGAATCGATCGCCATGGATGACATCGCCGAAGAGCTGCGCCGCTTCCTGCTCGCCGAGTTCCTCCCCGGCGAGAGCGCCGCCAACCTGCGCGACGACACGCCGCTGCGCACGGGCGGCATCCTCGACTCGGTCTCGACGCTGAAGCTGGTCTCCTTCGTCGAGCAGCGCTTCGCCATCGAGGTCGAGGCGCACGAGGCCGGGGTGGAGCACTTCGATCGGATCGCCGACATCGCCGCGCTCATCCGGCGCAAGCAAGGGCGCTGAGCGGATGGAGCGAAGCGGCAGCGCGGCCGGCGCCGCGGCGCAGAGCCTCTGCGACCTGCTCGAGGCGGCCGCACGCCGCCACGGCGAGCGCGTCGCGGTGGTGGCGCCCGACGGCAGCTCGCTCACCTACGCCGAACTCGAGGCGCGCGCCGCCGCGATCGCCGGGTTCCTGCGCGCGCGCGGCGTGCAGCCGGGCGATCGGGTCGGCTTCTGCCTGCCGAAGGGCACGGCGAGCGTCGCGGTGCTGTTCGGCGCGATGAAGGCGCGCGCCGCCTACGTGCCGGTCGACTGGCATGGCCCGGCGGCGCGCAACGCGACGATCCACCGCGCCGCCGACGTCGCGGCGCTCTTCCTCGGCGAGGCGCGCGCCGACGTGCTGCGCGAGTGGCCGAGCGACGCGCTGCCGAAGACGCTGGTGCGCGTGCCGATGGGGCGGACCGGCAGCGCCGGCGCGCACGCCACCGTGGTCCACCCCTTCCCGGACGGCGCGCAGGAGTTCGAGGCGGCGCTGCGCCACGCGCCGCTCGCGCCCGACGGCGCCGGCCCGCGCCGCCGCGACGACCTCGCCTACCTCCTCTTCACCTCGGGGTCGACGGGCGTCCCGAAGGGGGTCGCGCTCACGCAGGAGAACGCGCTCTCGTTCGTCGACTGGGGCAGCGAGGTGTTCGCGCCGACTTGCGACGACCGCTTCTCGAGCCACGCGCCGTTCCACTTCGACCTCTCGGTCTTCGATCTCTTCGTGGCGCTGAAGCACGGCGCGACGCTCTTCCTGATCGGCGAGGAGCTCGGCAAGGAGCCGAAGGGGCTCGCGCGCTTCATCGCCGAGAAGCGGCTCACGATCTGGTACTCGACGCCGTCGGCATTGGCGCTGCTGGCCGAGTTCGGCAACCTGCCGGCGCTCGATCTCTCCGCGTTGCGCCACGTCCTCTTCGCGGGCGAGGTCTTCCCGGTGAAGACGCTGCGCCGCCTGACCGAGCTCCTGCCGGCGCCCGCCTACTGGAACCTCTACGGTCCGACCGAGACCAACGTCTGCACCTTCGCGCGCATCCCGCTGCCGATCGCCGCCGATCGCACCGAGCCCTTCCCGATCGGGCCGCTCTGCTCCCATTGCGAGGGGCTCCTGCTCGACGATGCGGGGGCGCCGGTGGCGGCGGGCGAGGAGGGGCGCCTCCACATCGCCGGGCCGGCGCTCTTCCGCGGCTACTTCGGGCGGCAGGACCTCGACGCGAAGTGCTTCCACGAGCGCGACGGCAAGCGCTGGTACGACACCGGCGACGTGGTGCGCGAGGAGCCGGGGCTGGGCTTCCGCTACCTCGGCCGGCGCGACCGCATGGTGAAGCGGCGCGGCTACCGGATCGAACTCGGCGAGGTCGAGGCGGCGCTGCAACGCCATCCCGAGCTGCGCGAGGCGGCGGTCGTCGCGCTGCCCGATCCGGCGGCGGGCGTGCGGATCGATGCGCACCTCGCGCCGGTCGGCGCGCCGCTCTCGCTGATCGCGCTCAAGCGCTACTGCGCCGAGCAGCTGCCGGCGGCGATGAGCCCCGACCGCTTCCACTTCCACGCCGCGCTGCCGCGCACCTCGACCGCGAAGGTCGACTATCCCGCCTTGCTGCGCGCCTCGGCCGCGGCGTCGCCATGACGCCGTTCGCCCGCTCGGCCAGCGCGACGCTCGCGCTGCTGTCGGCGCTGCTGCTCGTCGAGCGCGCCCATCCGTCGGTGGCGCCCGCGTTCGTGCCGCGCTGGCTGCAGGGGCAGGTGCGCGAGTGCGTCTACCACGGCTTGAACGAGGAGGACGAGCTCGGCCTGCTGGCGGGCTACTACACCGAGCTGCTCGACGCGAGCCGCGAGGCGACGCGCGGCGGCGACCTCGACGAAGTGTGGGAGCGCGCGCTCCATCGCGGCGCGATCCACGAGCGGCTCGACTCCTTCCTGCTCTACCGGCCGAAGCCGTCGCACGGCGACGCCAAGGATCCGGCGAGCTTCCACGTCACCAACTCCGCCGGGCTGTTCGATCGCGACTACCCCGACGCGCGCACGCCCGGCGTGCGGCGCATCGTCTGGATCGGCGACTCGCTCTCGCGCGGGCTCGGCGCGCCGTTCGGCGAAGCGCTCGAGCCGCGGGTCGAGGCGTGGCTCGACGGGGGGCGCGGCGCGGCGGGCGGCGTCGAGGTGCTGAACCTCGCGGTCGAGGGCTACCGCCTCACGCAGTTCATGAAGGTGGTCGATCTGGCGCTGCCGCGCTGGCGTCCCGACGTCGTGCTGGTCGGCCTCTCCGACCTCTCGGTGGCGCGCATCTGGGGCCACCACCTCGCCTGCCTCGTGCACGACGGCATCGACCTCGAGTACCCGTTCCTGCGCGAGATCGTGGCGCGCGCGCGGCTCGAGCGCGACGATCCGCCGCGCGTCGCCGACGGCAAGCTCGCGCCGTTCCGCGCCGAGTTCGTCCGCACCGCGCTGGCGACCATCCAGGCGAGCTGCGCCGCGGCCGGCGTCGAGCTGGTCGTCGCGCTGCTGCCGGCGGTGGGCGAGAGCGAGCGGCTCGTGCAGCGCTTCCGCGAGGCGCGCGAGGCGTGCGCGGCGCTCGGCCTGCGGCAGATCGACCTGGTCGACACCTTCGCCGGCGTCGACGACCTCACCGACTGGCGCGTGAGCGACATCGACCACCACCCGAACGTCGCCGGCTACGAGCGGCTCTTCGAGTCGTTCGCCGCCGCGCTCGAGCGCGACCCCGCGACCTACGAGCTGCTCGCCGGCCGGCCGCTGCCGGCGAGGCGCTGAGCGCGGATGGCCGCCGCTCGCCTGCCGCCGTGGCGCGGATTGCTGCTGCTGCTCTGCGGCGAGGGGCTGCAGCGCGTCCTCTCGTTCGTCGCGATCGGCCTGCTCACGCGGCGCCTCACGCGCCCCGCCTACGCGCCGATCGAGGTGGCGCTCGCCGTGCTGATGTTCGGCGCGCTCTTCGTCGAGCTCGGCCTGCCGCTGCTCGCGGCGCGCGAAGTGGCGCGAGCTCCGGGCGCTGCGCGGCGGCTCGCCCGGCCGGTGGTGGCGCTGCAGTGCGCCGCGGCGGCGCTGCTGCTGGTGGCGGCGGTCGTGGCGCGCGCCGGCGGGCTGCTCGATCGCGAGCTGGCGCCGCTGCTGCCGATCTACGTCGCGAGCCTGCTCTTGCTGCCGGCGCTGCTGCCGTGGCTCTTCCAGGGGCTCGGCGCGATGAGCCTGGTCGCGGCGCCCGGCGTGGTGCGCCAGGCCCTCTTCCTGCTCGGCGTCTTCGTGCTGGTGAAGGGCGATGGCGACGTGGCGGTGGTGCCGTGGATCGAGGTGGCGGCGGTCGGCGGCGCGGCGCTGCTGGCGCAGTTCGCGTGGCGGCGGCGGCGCCAAGCGCTCGCGATCGAGGAGGGCGTGGCAGCGGCAGCGGCGGGGGGCGCGGCGGCAGCGGCTCCGGCTCCGGCAGAGCTGCTGCGCGAGGCGGCGCCGATGGGGCTCTCGCAGCTGCTCTGGTCGCTGCGCATGTTCCTGGCGACGCTGCTGCTCTGGAAGCTCCTGCCGGAGGGGCAGCGCGCGCAGGTCGCCGACTACGGCGTCGCCCATCGCGTGATGATGCTGCTGCAGGCGCTGCTCACCATGTACTTCACCAACCTCTATCCGACGCTGGCGCGCGCCGTGGTGCGCTCGCGCGAAGAGCTCGGGCGGCTGCTCCGCCGCTCCGCGGCGCTCGCGGCGGCGGCGGCGCTGCTGATGGCGGGGAGCCTCGCGAGCGGGGCGGAGCCGCTGCTCGCCACGCTGTTCGGCGCGGAGCTCGCCAATCCGCAGAGCGTCCGCTGCCTGCGCCTGCTGCTCTTCGTGGTGCCGCTGCTGGCGCTGCGCGGCCACTTCCGGCTCACCTTGCTGGCGCTCGGGCGCGGGCGCGGCGAACTCGCGGTCTCCTGCGCGGGGACGCTGCTGCTCGCGGCGCTGCTGCCCTCGCTGACGGCGGCCGAGGGGGCGAGCGGCGCCGCGCTGGCGTTGCTGATCGCGGAAGCGGCGGGGATGGTGGCGACGGCGGCGCTCTTCGCGCGCGCGTGGCGTGCGCCGACGGCGGCGGTGCGGGAGGAGGCGGCGTGAGCGACGGGCTGGTCTTCGTGCTGGGAGCGCCGCGCAGCGGCACCACGCTGCTGCGTGCGCAGCTCAATCGCCACTCGCGCATCGGGCTCTGCGACGAGACCTTCTTCTTCTACTGGGTGGCGGAGCGCCAGCACGTCTTCGGCGACCTCGCCGATCCGGCGCGCCGCGCGCGCGCCATCGACCGCTTCCTCGCCACCCGCCGCATCGAGCGGCTCGGGCTCGATCGCGCGGCGCTGGCGGCGCGGCTGCAGCAGGAGGCGACGTCGTACCCCGCCTTCTTCGCGGCGCTGCTCGCCTTCTACGCCGCGGCGCACGGCAAGCGGATCGGCGGCGAGAAGACGCCGCAGCACGCGCTGCACGCGGCGACGCTGCGTCGCTGGTACCCCGACGCGCGGCTGATCCACCTGGTCCGCGACCCGCGCGACGTGGTCGCCTCGCTGAAGCGGATGCCGTGGGGGAGCGGCGCGGCGATCAGCGACGCCAAGCTCTGGCGCGACTGCGTCGAGGGGGCGGAGGCGCTCTCCGCCGATCCGCTCTTCTGCCGGGTGCGCTACGAGTCGCTGGTGGCCGATCCGGCCGGCGAGCTCGCGCGCCTCTGCCGCTTCCTCGCGCTCGACTTCGAGCCGGCGATGCTGCAGGGCGACGCGAAGAAGAGCGATCGCTGGTGGTTCGACCGCGCGCAGGGGGCGCTCGAGAAGACGCGCGTCGAGCGCTGGCGCAGCGAGCTCTCCGCGGACGAGATCGCGGTGGTGGAGCGGGTCGCCGATCGCCATCTCGCCGCGCACGGCTACGTCGCCGCCGGTCCGCCGGCGAACGAGGCGCAGTGGCGCGCGGCGCAATGGCAGGCGCGGCGAGCGGCGCTGCGGCGCCGCGTGCGCCATCTGCCGGCGACCTTCTGGCGCCTCGTGCGGCCCGACCTCCTGGCGCGCGAGGAGCGGGCGATCGACGGTCCAGCCGATCCGGCGGAGTGAGCGGCGCAGCGGCGGGGCACGCCGCGGGCCGCGCGACGCAAAGGGCCCGCGCAGCTCTCGCCGCACGGGCCCCCGGTTTCCTTCGCGGCCTCGTCCGGTGTCAGGTCCCGGCCGCGCCGCGGGCGTTGCGATCCGCGCGTTCGCTCAGGACGACGACGCCTTCAGCGCGAAGAGCGACTCGTCGAGCCGCAGCAGCGCCTTCTTGGTGCCGAGGCAGACCTCGAGGTTCACCGAGTTGCGCGTCTGGAAGAGCTCGCAGGCGAGCTTGCCTGCCGTCGACTCCTCGCACGCCGCGCTGACGCGCAGGTTGTCGGGCCGCGCGACGCTGTCCTCGAGCGTGATCTCGTTCTTCACGAGCTGCCGCTGCGCGCGCTGGCGGAGCGGGCCGATCTGCGCCTCGGCCTGCGCGCCGAACTGCTGGACGATCGCCTCGAACTGCTTCAGCGCCTGCTCGGTGGTGATGGTCGACTGCTCCGCCTCCTCGCGCTCCTTGTTGCGCAGCAGCGCGACGATCTCGCCGCCCTCCTGCATCAGGTAGACGTTCATCGAGCAATCCTCGCCGTCGATCTCGAGGTCGATCGTGCCGGCGATCTGCGGCTTCGAGAGGTCGGCGTCGGCCGGCAGCGCGCGGTGGTACCAGGTCGACTTCGCGTCGTGGCCGTTCAGCTGCAGCTCGGCGGTGGAGACGGTGACGGCCACCAGCGGCGCGCTCACCCGCAGCGGCCCGAAGGCGAGCTCGCAGACGGCGGTCTCGCCCGCCGCCTTGAGGTCGATCGTCATCAGGGACGCGATCTCGGGCGCGTCGCCGACGAACTTCGCCGGGATCTGCTGCGCCGGCTCGTCGCCCATCATGGTGGGCGCCTGGTCGGCGTGCAGCGGCTCGTAGACGAGGAAGCTCCAGGCGTTCTCGCCGGTCGCGATCAGGTTGAAGCCGTAGCGGCCCGGCTGGACCAGCTTGTCGGCGAAGAAGATCGGACCGCCCTTCACGACGAGGGTCGTGATCTCGTTGCCCATGCCGCCGGCGCCCATGCGCCACGGCTGTCCCTGCTGCGCGACCTGCGCCATCTGGCCGAGCCGTTCGTCGCTCCAGGTCGGCTGGCCGTGCTCGACGGTGACGGTCGCGCCGCCGAGCGTCGCGGTCGAGCTGTGGCGCGTCGGGCCCTGCGGCGCGGGGGCGGCGTCCTGACCGGCAGGAGTGGCAGCCGGTGCGCCAGTCGGAGCGCCAGCGGGCGCAGCGGGAGGCGCAGCGGGCGGCGTCTGGGCCGTCGCCACGTTGGCGAGGGCGACCACGGCGAGGCAGAGAGCACCCTGGAAGAGGCGTGCAGGCATCGAATCCTCCTTCGAACGAGAGCGTCGGTGGGCGCCGCAGGGGGCAACCGGACGGTTCCGGGGCGCGGCGCACGACGGCGCGGGAGAGTACCGAACACGAGGCGGGGCCGCTCAAGTTCCCGGCGCGTGGGCGGCGGGCCGCGCCCGCCGTCACTCGATCGAGATCGGCACGCGCAGCTCCGGCTCGCCCTTCAGCGTGATCGAGTGGTCGATCGGCTTGCCGCGCAGCGAGCCGTGCACGCGGTAGGTGCCCGGGCCGAAGCGGCCGAGGCGGACGACGTCCTGCTGCCACGGGGCGCTCAGCGCGTCGGCGAGTTCGCCGAGCCCGAAGAGGGTGAGCGGCAGCGGGCCGTCGGGCCCGTCGACGGTCAACGAGAGGGTGGAGAGGTCGCCGAAGTCGAGGTTGCCGAGCAGCGCGAAGACCTCGGTGCCGCCGATCAGCTCGAGGCGGACGGTGGCGGTCGAACCGGCGACCGCTCGCACGCCGCGCGCGGCGGCGCTCGCGTAGCCGGGGGCGCGGCCCACCACGTCCCAGCTCCCGTCGGGCACGCCGCTGTACTCGAAGCTGCCGTCGTCGCCCGAGCTGACGCTCGACCACTCCTCGAGGTAGCGGCCGGTGGCGGGGTTGCGCAGGAAGAGCGAGCCGTTCGCGATCGGCTTGCCGGCGGCGTCGACCAGGGTGCCGGCGATGCGCGCGGCGCGCGGCAGCCGGATCACGCCGACGTCGCGCGCGCCGCTCGCCGGCGCTTCGGTGGCGAGCGCCGTGATGGCGTGCTCGCGCGCGGCGGTCGAGAGGAGGTCGCTGCCGCCGGCGACGACGCGGCAGCGGCCGGGCGGCACGCGCGGCACGGTGAAGCGGCCGGCGGCGTCGGTGCGCGCCGCCATCGTGCGCCGCATCGCGAGCTCGAGCGGATGGGCGGCGTCGCCGTCGTCGGCGATCGCGAGGTAGACGGCGATGCCGGCGAGCGGCGCGCCGCTCTCGGCGTCGACGACGGTGCCGACCAGCGAGCCGGCCGGCACGTCGATCGCCACCTCGCTGGTCGCCCCGTCCTTCAGCAGCACCGGCACCAGCGCGGCGTTCATCTCGCCGGCCGCGAAGTCGGCGCCGTGCACCTGCACGAAGGCGCGGCCGGCCCGCAGCGACTCGAAGACGAAGGTGCCGTCGGACTCGACGGTGCCGGCCGCGATGCCGCCGCTGCCGCCCTCGCTGCCGCTGCCGATCACCTGCACCATGGCGCCGGCGTAGGGGCGCCCGCCCGACGTCACCTTGCCGACCAGCCGCGCGGTCCCCTTCGCGCGCATCCCGAAGTCGACGCGCAGCTCCTCGCCCGCCTTGAGCCGCACGTTCTGCGTCTCGATCTGCCCCTGCATCTCCTTCATGAAGTCGTCGCCGCCCAAGGCGAGCTCGGCCGGCATGCGGGTCAGCGCGAAGTTGCCGGCGGCGAGCCCCTCGATGCGGTAGGTGCCGCTCGCATCGCTGCGCACCGACTGCATCGCCATGCGCGCGAGGTCCTGGCACATGATGCTCGCGCCGGCGACCGGGGCGCCGTCGCTGCCGCGCACGACGCCCCAGATCGTCGCGCCCGCCTCGAGCTCGACCAGCAGGTCGGCCGACTGCTCGCCCGCCGCGAGCGTCACCGGCGGCAGCGCGCCGTCGACGAAGCCGGCGCAGCGCACCGTGAAGCGATGGCTGCCGGCCGGCAGGCCGCCGACGCGGAAGCGGCCGTCGGCGTCGCAGCTCGCCTCGGGGCTCTGCAGCATGCGCGACACCATCTGCTGCAGCAGCGCCTGGTCGGCGCGGTTGCGCTGCAGCGTCGCGCCGGCGAGCGGCCGCCCGCCGTCCGCCGCGACGACGCGTCCGGTGACCACCGCCTCCGCGGCGAGCGAGACGATGATCCCGCGCTTGGTCGCCCCCTCTTCGAGGCGCAGCCACTCGCCGCGCCACTCGCCGTGGCCGTCGGCGACCACGCCGAGGCGGAGTTCGCCCGGCGCGACGCCGGTGAGGCGGAACTTGCCGTTCTCGCTGGCGATGGCGAGGCGCTGCTCCTGCATCCCGGCGAACGCCGAGGCGTCGAACATGCTGGCGCTCTCCTGCGCGCGCCGTTCGAGGAGCAGGACGTACGCGCGCAGCGGCTTGCCGGTGACGCGCGAGAGGACGATCCCCTCGAGCGCGCCGCGCGTCGCGAGCGCGAGCTCGACCTCGGTCGCCTCCGCGTCGATGGTGACCTTCGCCTCCTCGTACCCCTTGGCGCGCGCCGCCACCTCGAGCTTCGCGTGGGGAAGTCCGGTCAGCGTGAAGCGCCCCTCCGCGTCCGCTTCGGCGAAGCGGCGGCCGGCGCCGGTCGCCGCCTTCATCACGTTGGCGAGCGAGGTCGGCTCCGTCGCGGAGACGTGGGCGCCGGCGATCGGCGTGCCGTCCTTCGCGGCGACGCGCCCGCGCAGCTCGCGGCCGTGCGTTAGCAGGAGGGTTGCGGTGAGCTCCTGACTGTCGGGAGCGACCACCACGTCGGCGCGCGCTTCGACGAAGGGCGCCACGTCGACGCGCGCGCGGTAGCGGCCGGGCGCGAGCCCGCTGAAGGTCGCCTGTCCGGCGCGGTCGGTGCGGCGGCGCGTGCCGCGCATCGCGTCGTTGCCGGCGCTGAGTTCGTCGAGCTTGAGGTCGCTCGGGTCGAGGCGGCAGGTCGCGTCGGGATAGGGGGCGCCGTCGGGGCCCTGCAGCGTCACGACGAGGCGCGCGCCGCGCAGCAGGCGCAGCTCGACGGTGGTCGGTGCGCCCGGCGCGGCCAGCACCTTCTGCGTCGCCGACGGCGCGTAGCCGCGCGCGCGCGCGCTGAGCTGCAGCTCGAGGCCCGGCTCGATGCCGTCGAGGGCGAAGCGGCCGTCGCCGTCAGTGATCGCCTCGGCGGGGGTGCGCACCTCCATGCCGGCCGCCGCGAAGATCGCGAACGGGTCGAAGCGGGTGGCGGCGAGGACGCGGGCGCCGGCGATCGGTGCGCCCGCTCCGTCGATCACGCGACCGCGCACCGCGGCGCCGTCGACGAGGAGGAGCTCGATCGGACCGGGGGCTGCCTCCTTCGCGAGATCGACGACGCGCGGCTCGGCGCAGCGGCCGAGATCGGCGACCGCGTCGATCGTGACGCGGCGCGTCTCGCCGAGGCGCAGCTCGAAGGTGCCGTCGGCGGCGCAGATCGCTTCGGCGACGGTCGAGGGGGTGGGCGGCGCGGCGGCGTCGGGATCGTCGCCCAACTCCTCCGGAACGGCGTCGGCCGCGTCGTCTTGGCGCGGCCACGGCAGCTCGCCGCTGCCGCCGAGGTCGTGCTCGCTGGCGGGCGGGGCGCTCCGCGTGCGGGCGCGCGCGAGCTCCTCGGCCACCACTTGGCGCGTTAGCGGGGCGTCGCCGCGATGGGCGCGCACCCGAGCGCCGGCGGCGGCGCGGCCGTCGGCCGCCCAGGCGACCTTGCCGCGCAGGACGTGGCGCGCCGGCTCGAGTTCCCCGCTCGCGATGGGGGGCGCGGTCGCTTCGCGCTGCGCGGCGGGATCGGCGAGCGCAGCGGCCGGCAGCTCGCTCGTCCCGTCGCCGTTCGCCTGGCTCGTCGCCGCTTCGTTCGGCGCACCGACGCGCGGCGGCGGGGCGCGGCCGTTCCACCAGACCACTCCCACGACGAGCAGGGCGACGCACAGGAGCACGGGGAAGGCACGCTTCATCGGCTTCGCTCCGGACCGGAAAGGTGAGCCGAGAGCAAACAAGGGGCCCCGAGCTCCGTCTCATGCGCGACCCGGCGGAGGTGGGCGACGGAACGGTTGCGCGCGACCCCGAGCTGCCGCTGGTGTGCCGAATCGACTCAGCGCCGTCGGTCGAAGCCTTCGAACGTTCCGTGCGGCGCTCTCCGTTCGTTTCGCGCGGGCCGCGCTTTACTCTCCGCACCGTTCCGAACGAAACAGCAACGATCGCGGTCGCCCCGGTGGCCGCTCGCCCGACGAACCCCGGCTCCCCGGCCGGCGCAGGAGAACGCATCGATGAGGACCGCTCGCTGGATCGCCACCTCCCTCGCCGCCCTGGCGCTGCTCGCGACGGCCGCCGTCGCCATGCGGCCGCGCGGCGCTACCGCCGAGCCGAGCGTCCTCGCCGCCGCACCGCTCTCCGCGGTCGCCGCCACCGGCAGCGAGCGCGCGCTCGCGCCGGCCGGCTCGCGGGTCGTGCTGCTCGGCTTCGACGGCGCGTCGCACCACCTCGCGGAGCAGTTCATCGGCGAGGGGCGCATGCCGTGGGCGAAGAAGCTGATGGAGCAGGGGGCGTTCCTGCCGCTCGGCTCGGCGAACCCCTCGGAGTCGCCGGTCGCGTGGGCGTCGGTCAACTCGGGGCAGAACCCGGGCAAGACCAACATCTTCGGCTTCATCCGCCGCACCTTCCGCTGGTCCGACCTCACCGATGAGAAGGGGCAGCCGAAGGTGGTCGGCAGCGTGATCCCGACCATCGGCTACAGCCGCAACGCCGACCTCGACTTCCGCGACGGCTTCACCATGCCGTCCCACCAGAACGACCTCGCGGTGAAGAACTTCTGGGACCTGCTCGACGGCGCCGGCCTCTCGTCGCGCGTGCTGCAGGCGGCGTGCAACTACCCGGCGGTCGGCGGCCCGAACACGAAGCTGCTGGCCGGCCTCTCGGTGCCCGACGTGCGCGGCGGACCGGGCACCTACCTCGTCTACACCAACAGCGAATGGGAGTTCAACCGCTCGACCGGCAACGGCGGGCAGGTGCTGAAGTACAAGGTCGTCTGCCCGAAGTGCAAGAACAAGAGCTTCTCGTTCACCAAGGGCTGCTCGAAGTGCGCCGACGGCAACAAGGTCGGCTACTTCGAGACCAAGCTCTCCGGTCCGGAGAACTTCGTCGAGGCGCAGAAGTGGGAGCGCAAGCTCGACGAGCTGCAGAAGGCGTTCGCCGCCGCGAAGGACGGCTCGCCGGAGAAGCAGCAGCTCACCAAGGACCTGAACACCGCGAAGAACGACAAGAAGAAGTGGGAGACCGAGAAGGGCAACGCCTCGGTCCCGCTCACCGGACTCGTCGACAAGGCGGCGGGCACGATCGAGTTCACGCTCGCGGGCCAGACGGTGAAGCTGAAGGAGGGCGAGTGGTCGCCCTACATCCCGGTGACGTTCGACGTCGAGGGGGCGTTCGCCGTCAAGGCGGCGGCCCACCTGCACGTGTCGCAGTGCAACGCGACCGCCGAGGACGTGAAGTTCTACTTGCCGGCGATCACCGCCGCGGCCGATGCGACGCCGCCCAACATGCCGATCACCTCGCCGCGCGAGTTCGGCGCCGAGCTGGTGAAGGACGTCGGCTACTTCGACACGATCGGCTGGTCGTGCCAGACGCACGCGTTGAAGGACTCCGAGATCAACGACCTCTCCTTCATGTCGGCGATCTGGGACACGATCCAGTGGCGCCGCAAGATGCTGGTGGCGCAGCTCGACAAGGATGACTGGCGCACGCTCTTCCAGGTGTTCGGCGAGACCGACCGCGTCTGCCACATGATGTACCGCTTCTTCGATCCGAAGCACCCGCAGTACAACGCGGAAGAGGCGGAGAAGAAGGTGCGCTTCGGCCCGCGCGAGATCGCCGCCAAGGACGCGATCGCTGCGGTCTACGAGGAGCTCGACCAGACGATCGGCATCGTGATGGAGCGGCTCGAGGCGGGCAAGCTCGGCGACTGCACGCTGATGGTCTGCAGCGACCACGGCTTCAGCTCGTTCCGCGAGGAGGTCGAGCTGAACGCGTGGCTGGTCGACCAGGGCTTCATGACGCTGAAGACGGAGCCCGACGGCAAGCCGACCAGCAACAAGTCGTTCCTCGGCTACATCGACTGGGCGAAGACCAAGGCCTACTCGGTCGGGATCGGGACGATCTACCTGAACCTGAAGGGGCGCGAGCCCAACGGCGCGGTCGAGCCGGCCGACTACGACAAGGTGTGCGACGAGCTGATCGCGAAGATGCTCGCCTACAAGAACCCGAACGCCGCCTCGACCAACGACCCGCAGGTCTTCAAGGGGGCGTGGAAGCGCAGCGACTACCTCGCCGGCCCGTTCGCCACCGACCTGCGCGACGAGAAGGGGCGCTGCACCGAGGGGGCGGCCGACATCCAGGTCGGCTTCAACTTCGGTTACCGCGTCGGCTGGGGCACCGCGATGGGCGATCGCAGCAAGGACGCGATCGTCTTCCCGAACAAGAACCGCTGGTCGGGCGACCACACCTCGGTCCACCCGTACCTCGTGCGCGGCATCTTCTTCAGCAGCAAGAAGGTGGCTTCCGGCGCGGCGCCGCACCTGCAGGACCTCGCGCCGACCATCCTCGCGCTGCACGGCGTCGCGGTGCCGGCCGACATGGACGGCCACCTGATCCCGCTGCCGGGCCTCGAGGAGCTGGCGAGCAAGCACAAGGGCGGGACCGCCAACCGCGAGGCGCTGATCGCGCCGAAGTGAGCGGCGACGCCGCGCGGACCAGACGATGAACGGAGCGAGGGCGGCTCGGGGATCCCGGGCCGCCCTCGTCGTTCGTGCGGTGTCGTGGCCGGTTCGCGCGCGCGCCGGTGCGTGGCCGCCTCGGCGTCAGCGCGCTCGGCGCGGGGCGATCACTGGTCGCCGCCCGCCTCCTCCTCGTCCTCGCCCTCGGCGCCGAGGTAGCCGAGCGCCTTCAGCTGATCGAGCGCGCCCGTGTCGCCCGCTTCCATGAACTTCTGCTCGCAGAACTTGGCGACCCGCTTCAGCTTCTTCATCACGGCGGCGTCGGTGCCGAACTTCTTCTTCGCCACTTCGAGCAGCTCGAGCGCGACCTTCGGATGGTCCGCTTCGGCGAGCGCGATGCCGAGCGACGCGAACTGCCCGTCCGTCAGCGCCACGGTCGACGCCGCCATCTGCTTCACGGCAGCGATCCCGGCGTCGTCGCCGTTGCCGCGCGAGGCGGCGGTGATCTTGTCGCTCCAGGCCAGCGCCTGCTCGTCGGCGGTCGCCTTCGGGTCGGCCAGCACCGCGTCGAGCGCGACGAGGGCCGCCTTCCAATCCTCCTTGCCGGCCGCCGCGGTGGCGTCGTCGAGGAGCTGGCTCGCCGACTTGCCGGCGGTGGGCGCCGGGTTCGAGCCGCCGGAGCCGCCGGCCGGGTCGTTGCCGCAGGCGGCGAGGGAGAGGGCGAGGAGGGAGGCGAGCAGGTGCGAGGAACGCATGGTTCTGGTGGAGCTCCGAGCGGTGTTGAGGGGGCGCGAGGGTAGCAGGCGGCCGCTTCAGCACGGCGGTTCCGGCCCGAAGTTGCTTGGACGCAGCCCGCCGCTGACCGTCCGCGCCCTGGGGGCGAGGAGGTGGCGCTGTCGCGTGGTCGCGGGGGCCGTCGCGCCGGCCGTGAGAGAACCTAGCTCCGTTGCCGGTGATGGGTCGCGCCTTGACGACCGTCCTGGGCGAGCTACCTTTTCCGCCTCCAATGGGAGTGCGATCGGAGTGCGATTGGAGTGCGCTGGCACTGGGCCGGCCGCCGCGCGCTCCGCTCCTTCGATCGAGGGCGCGATGCGCGAGAGCAAGGTCACGGTCAAGATCCCGCGGCCGCTCTACCGCAAGATCCAGCTCGTCATCGAGAACTCGGGCTTCTCGTCGCCGACCGACTTCGTCGTCTTCGTCCTGCGCGACCTCCTCGGCGAGGCGGAGCGCAAGGCGGTCGAGGCGCCGGTCGCGGAGGCGGTGGAGGACTTCTCCTCGCAGGACCTCGAGGCCGTCAAGAACAAGCTGAAGAACTTGGGGTACCTGTGACGCGCCCGTCGGCGTGCGCCGCGCCGCCGCGGCCGCCCGCAACCGCACGATTCCCGCAACCGCAACGATTCCTGCAACCGCAACGATTCCCGAAACCGCAACACAGAGGACTTCGATGATCGCTCCGCATGGTGGTCGACTGGTCAACCGGATGGTCGAGGGCGGCGAGCGCGATCGCCTGCTCGCTTCGGCGCCGAAGCTGCCGAAGGTGGTCCTGAATGCGCGCGAGATGGCCGACGTCGACATGATCGCCGTCGGAGCGATGAGCCCGCTGCAGGGCTTCATGAGCAAGGCGGACTACGACGCCGTGCTCGCCACGCGCCGCCTGAACAACGGCCTGCCGTGGACCATCCCGATCGTGCTGGCGGTGAAGCCCGGCAGCAGCGCCGAGTCCTACAAGGAAGGCGGCGACGTCGCGCTCGAGACGCAGGACGGCCAGCTGCTCGCCATCCTCCACGTCGACTCGAAGTGGAAGATGGACAAGGGCGACGAGGCCCGCAAAGTCCTGCGCACCGACGACAAGGCGCACCCGGGCGTCGGCTACCTCGACTCGATCGGCGACACCTACCTCGGCGGCACGCTCTCGGTCGTCAATCGCCTGAAGTACGACAAGTACAACAACCGCCGCCTCGACCCGGTCGAGACGCGCACTCTCTTCAAGGCGAAGGGCTGGAACACCATCGCCGCCTTCCAGACGCGCAACCCGATCCACCGCGCGCACGAGTACCTGACCAAGGTCGCGCTCGAGATGGTGGACGGCCTCATGCTCCACCCGCTGATGGGGGAGACGAAGAGCGATGACGTCCCGGCCGACGTCCGCATGCAGTGCTACGAGGCGCTGCTGGCCGGCTACTACCCGAAGGAGCGCACCGCGCTGGTCGTCTACCCGCAGGCGATGCGCTACGGCGGCCCGAGCGAGGCGGTCCTCCACGCGATCTGCCGCAAGAACTACGGCGTGACCCACTTCCTGGTCGGCCGCGACCACGCGGGCGTCGGCAACTACTACGGCAGCTACGACGCGCAGAAGATCTTCGACGAGTACACGCCGGCCGAGCTCGGCATCAACCTCATGAAGTTCGAGAACTCGTTCTGGTGCAAGCGCACCAACGGCATGGCGTCGACCAAGTCGAGCCCGGCGACCCCCGAGGAGCGCGTCAACCTCTCCGGCACGCAGGTGCGCGAGATGCTGCGCGCCGGCCAGATGCCGCCGGTCGAGTTCACGCGTCCCGAGATCGCCCAGATCCTCATCAACGCCATGAAGGCCAAGTGAAAGGAACGTCACCGATGGAAGGCTTCACGCTCTGGTTCACCGGGCTCTCGGGCTCCGGCAAGTCGACGCTCGCGGAACGGATCAAGAACGAGCTGATCGAGCGCGGCATGAAGGTCGAGCTGCTCGACGGCGACGAGTTCCGCACGACGCTCAGCAAGGGGCTCGGCTTCAGCAAGGAAGACCGCGACACCAACATCCGCCGCATCGGCTACGTGGCGAAGCTCCTCTCGCGCAACGGCGTGGTGGCGATCACCGCCGCGATCTCGCCCTACCGCGACACGCGCAACGAGCAGCGCCAGAAGATCGGGCGCTTCTTCGAGGTCTACACCGAGTGCGACCTCGACACCCTCGAGGCGCGCGACGTGAAGGGGCTCTACAAGAAGGCGCGCGCCGGGCAGATCAAGAACTTCACCGGCGTCGACGATCCCTACGAGCCGCCGACCTCCCCCGAGGTGCACTGCAACACCGCCAAGGAGGAGCAGGACGTCTGCTTCGACAAGATCCTCGCGGCGCTCGAGGAGCGCGGCTGGATCGCCAAGGCGGCCGGCGACGGCATCGACCAGGCGGCCGAGGCCGCCGCGATGCGCTCGCTGAAGGCGAAGGGGTTCATCTGACCTTCGCTGCCGGGTGCGCTCCCGGCGTGGATGGCGGGACGGCAGCTCCGTCCAACCGTCCGCGCCGGTGAGCGCCCCTGGAGTCGCGACGATGTCCGCCCCCCTGTCCCGGCGCGCCCGCCTCGTCGCACTCGTCGTCTGCGGATTGCCGCGGTTCGCGCTGCTGTTGCTGCTGCTCGCCCCGCCCGCGAGCGGCTACATCGGGCCGGGCAGCGTGCTGCGTTCGCCGAGCGCGCTCGACGGCGTGGCAGGCTGCGCTCGGGTCGCGGCCGCGTGCCTGGTCGTGCTCGCGCCGCTCGCGTTGCTGCTCGGTCCCGCCTGGATCGCCTGGTACGCGCGGTCGCTGGCGCCGCGCCGCCGCGCGCGGCGGCTCACGTTGGTCGTCGGGTCGACTTTTCCCGATCCGCTGGCCGGTCGTCGATCGCGTGCGAAGTTGGCGTGAGGGGGGCGAGGGCGCCTCAAGGTCGGGGGCTATACCTGTCGTACCTTTCGTGATCGCCGCGACGCCTGCCGCGCCGCTGCACCGGTTCGAGGTCTGCATGCTGCGACAGCTGAAGCCACGGGTCCTCCTCGCCGCGCTCTTCGCGCTGGTCCTCTTCGGGCCGGCCGAGGCGCACGCCTACATCGGCCCGGGCGCGGGCGTCGCGGCCGCCGGCACGATCTTCGTGCTGATCGGCGCCTTCTTCGCCGCCTTCGCCGCGCTGATCGCCATGCCGATCCGCATGGTGATCCGCTGGTGCAAGACGCGCGGCCAGCGCAGCCGCGCCAAGGCGAAGCGGGTCGTCATCGTCGGCATGGACGGGATGGACCCCGAGCTCGCCGCGCGCTGGATGGCCGAGGGGAAGCTGCCGAACCTGAAGAGCCTCGCCGATGCCGGCGTCTTCTGCCCGCTCGAGACCGCCACGCCGTCGATGTCGCCGGTCGCCTGGTCGAGCTTCATGACCGGCGTCGATCCCGGCAAGCACGGCATCTTCGACTTCATCACGCGCGACCCGTGCAACTACATGCCGATGCTGTCGTCGGCCAAGATCGGCGAGAGCGAGACCACCTTCGGCTTCGGCAAGTTCAAGCTGACCTTCCACAAGTCGTTCTATCGGATGCTGCGGCGCAGCCAGCCGTTCTGGAAGATCCTCGGCGAGAACTGGGTGAACAGCAGCATCCAGCGCGTGCCGATCACCTTCCCGCCCGAGAAGTTCAAGAACGGCGTGCTCCTCTCCGGCATGTGCGTGCCCGACCTGAAGGGCAGCCAGGGCAGCTTCTCGTTCTTCACCACCAAGCTGCGCGGCCGCATCCAGGACGAGACGGCCGGCATGGGCGCCGAGAACGCCGGCGGCACCGAGACCGAGGTGAAGCGGGTCGGCAACGTCATCGAGGCGCTGCTCGAAGGGCCGACGATGGGGGGCAAGAAGCTCACCGCCCCCTTCAAGCTCACGCTCGGCGCCGGCAAGCACGGCGCGAAGGGCGGTCGCATCGAGGTCGGCAAGGAGTCCGCCGACCTCGAGGTGGGCGAGTACTCGCCCTGGCTCAAGATCGAGTTCGAGGGGGCGCAAGGGATCGCGCGCTTCTACCTGCAGAAGCTCGAGCCCGACGTCGAGCTCTACGTCACGCCGATCCACATCGACCCGGCCAAGCCGATCTTCCCGATCAGCGAGCCGGAGGTGTACTCGGTCTACCTCGCCAAGATGATCGGCCCGTTCGGCACGCTCGGCCTCGCCGAGGACACCTGGGCGCTGAACGAGCGGCGCATCGACGAGGCGGCGTTCCTGAAGCAGGCCTACCTCTACGGCGAGGAGCGCGAGGCGATGCTGTGGGACGCCATCGCCAAGACCAAGCGCGGCTTCATCACGACGGTCTTCGACACGACCGACCGCATCCAGCACATGTTCTTCCGCTACCTCGACCCGACCCATCCGGCGAACGCGGGCAAGGACGTCGTGCAGCACAAGGGCGCGGTCGAGGACGTCTACCGCTGGTGCGACGACCTCGTCGGCCGCGTGCGCGCGAAGATCGACGACCCCGACACCGTCTTCGTGGTCATGTCGGACCACGGCTTCAAGCAGTTCCAGCGCGGCGTCAACCTGAACGCGTGGCTGCGCGACGAGGGCTACCTTGTCCTGAAGGACGGCAAGCGGACCGGCGGCGACTGGTTCGAGGGGGTCGACTGGAGCAAGACCAAGGCCTTCTCGATGGGCCTCACCGGCATCTTCATCAACCGCAAGGGACGCGAGGCGAAGGGGATCGTCGCCGACGGCGAGGAGCTCCACCGCCTGAAGAACGAGATCGCCGACAAGCTGCGCAAGCTGCTCGACGCCGAGCGCGGCGGCGTGCGCGCGATCCGCGAGGTGTTCGACACGCAGGCGAGCTTCAAGGGGCCCTACAGCTACGAGGCGCCCGACCTGCTGATCGGCTACGACGCCGGCTACCGCCATTCCTGGGACTGCGCGGTCGGGTGCACCAGCGAGAAGGTCTTCAGCGACAACACGAAGAGCTGGAGCGGCGACCACTGCATGGACCCGCGCATCGTGCCGGGCGTCTTCTTCTGCAACCGCAAGATCAACCGCACGACACCCAACATCCTCGACCTCGCGCCGACGGTCCTCGATCTCTTCGGCGTGGCGGCACCGCCCTACATGCAGGGCGGGCCGCTCTTCGGCGAGCGTCGCGCGCCCGCCGGCCCGACCGCGGGCGCCGCCCCGAAGAGCCGCGAGCCGGCCTCGCAGCCGGCCGCGCGCTGAGCGAAAGGACGACCCCGTGATCTCGCATCGCCACCGAACCCCCGTCGCCGCGCTGCTGCTCGGCGCGCTCGCGCTCGCCGCCCCCTCGTGCGGCGAGCCGTTCCGCCACGTCGGCAAGAAGCTCGTCGTGCTCGGCATCGACGGCATGGATCCGAACCTGCTGCGCGAGTACATGGACGCCGGCCTGCTGCCGAACTTCAAGGCGCTCGCCGACGCCGGCACCTTCGTGCCGCTCGGCACCAGCAACCCGCCGCAGTCGCCGGTCGCCTGGTCGAACTTCATCACCGGCATGGATCCGGGCGGCCACGGCGTCTACGACTTCCTGCATCGCGACCCGGCGACGTACCTGCCGGTCAGCTCGACGGTGATCAGCGAGGGGGAGCCGACCGTCTTCGAGCTCTACTCCGACTGGAAGCTCGAGATCCCGCCCGACTCGCGCGCCGTCCGGCAGGGGCGCGCCTTCTGGGACCTGCTCGGCGAGGCGGGCGTGCGCTGCGACGTCTACCGCATCCCGGCCGCCTATCCGATCCAGCCGAGCGAGCAGCTCACGCTCTCCGACATGGGCACGCCCGACCTGCAGGGCGGCATCGACGGCATGTACGCCTACTACACGAGCGACGTGCCCGACAACTTCGACAAGGTGCACGGCGGCGTCTGGAAGCAGGTCAAGCTCGCGAAGGGGCGCGCCGAGGCGAATCTCTACGGACCGCCGAGCCAGTACAAGCTGCCGCCGCCGGGCAAGCACGAGGTGCCGAAGGGCGAGCGCCCGTTCACGATCTTCGTCGACCCGACCGAGGACGTGGTGCACATCGCCATCGAGGAGGGCGATGCCTGCGTGCTGGAGAAGGGGCAGTGGAGCGAGTGGCTGCGCTGCTCGTTCGAGTACGACACGCCGCTGCCGGGCTACTCCGAGACGATGGGCGGCATGGTGAAGTTCTACGTGCAGCAGGTGCGCCCGAACCTGCGCCTCTACTGCTCGCCGGTCAACATCGACCCGCGCGAGCCGTCGATGCCGATCTCCTCGCCCGACGATGACGCCGTGATCGAGCTCGCCGAGTCGATCGGCCCGTTCTACACGCAGGGGCTCGCCGAGGAGACCAAGGCGCTGCAGGAGGGCTCGATCGACGACGGCGAGTTCCTCTCGCAGTGCGACGACATCCACCACGAGCGCATGCGCATGCTCGACCATGCGCTCGCCCGCTTCGACGACGGGCTGCTCTTCTTCTACTTCAGCACGATCGACCTGCGCAGCCACATGATGTGGCGCCACATCGAGGCGGGCCATCCGGCGCGCGACGAGAAGCTCGCCGCGGAGTACGCCCGCTCGATCGAGGAGAGCTACGTGCTGATGGACCGCGCGCTCGGCCATCTGCGCGAGAAGATCGGCCTCGAGACGCCGCTGATCATCCTCTCGGACCACGGCTTCTCGCCCTTCACGCGGCGCGTCAACTTGAACAACTGGCTGCTGAAGGAGGGCTACCTCGTCCTCACCGACAAGGCGGCCGCCGACCCGAAGGGGGTCTACTCGCTCGCCGAGGGGGGCGGCGTCGATCGCGCGAAGACGCGCGCCTACGCCGTCGGCTTCAACAGCATCTACGTGAACGAGAAGGGGCGCGAGAAGGACGGCATCGTCGAGCCGGCGGCGCGCGCCGCGCTGCAGGACGAGATCCGCGCCAAGTTGCTGGCGCTGACCGACGACAAGCTCGGCAAGAAGGTGGTGCGCCGCGTCGACCTGCGCGACGAGGTGTACCACGGCGACCAGCTCGGCCACGCGCCCGACCTCGTGATCGGCTACGACCGCGGCTACGGCGCCTCCGACACCACCGCGCTCGGCCAGGTGCAGCCGAAGGACCCCTTCGTCGAGGACAACAAGGACCTCTGGAGCGGCAACCACTTGATGGCGCCCGAAGTGGTGCCGGGCATCTTCCTCACCAACCGCAAGATCGACCCGAAGGAGCCGGTGCTCTACGACTTGACGGTCACCATGCTCGAGTACTTCGGCGTGCCGAAGCCTCCCGAGATGCGCGGCAAGAGCCTCTACTGAGCGGCGCCGGCGACGCGAACCGCGCCGCGATCGACGACCCGACCCACGACGACACGATCACAGACCCGCGCCTGCCCCGCAGGCGCTTCCGACGGAGCAACCCATGTTCGGTGGCAACAAGGTCAAGCTCGAGAAGGACGTCTTCGAGAAGCTGAAGAAGTTCGCGGCCGCGGCGGGCTACAGCTCGCTCGACGAGTTCGTGAACCACATCCTCGAGCGCGAGCTGCAGTCGATGGACACCGGCGGCAGCGAGGATCCCGAGGCGATGCGCGAGAAGCTGCGAGGCCTCGGCTACATCTCGTGAGCCGCTGAGCGATCGGCGGCCGGGCCGGCGGCGCGCCGGTCCGGTGCGCGCCGCGCCGGCAGATCAAGGCGCCCGTCGCCCGCCCCCTCCGCGGGGGCGCGCGGCGACTCGGGCCCGCGGAGCAGGGAGCGACGATGGATGCGGTGAACGCCGCGATGAAGGGGCTGTTCGACGTCCTCTGGACGCCGTTCTCCGCCGCCCCGTTGTGGATCGGCTTGCTGGTGCTCGGCGTCGCCTTCGGCGTCGTCGCGCTGCTGGCGATGAAGTACACGACCAACCAGAAGCGGGTCGGCCACTTCAAGGATCGCTACCAGGGGCACATCCTCGCCATCAAGCTGTTCCGCGACAGCTTCACGGTCGTCATCGGCTCGCTGGTGAAGACGCTCGGCTGGATCGGCGCCTACCTCGGCGAGCAGTTCAAGCCGATGCTGGTGATGCTGGTGCCGTTCATGCTGCTCTTCGCGCAGATGCAGATGCGGCTCGGCTACCGGCCGCTCGACGTCGGCGCCCCGGTGCTGCTGACCATCGACCTCGCGCCGGGCCTCTCCGCCGAGGAGATGGCGCTCGAGCTCGGGCTTCCCGCCGGCCTCGAGACGCGCGCGAAGCTGGTGCGCGAGCCGACGGAGAACCGCGTGGTGGTGCCGATCGCCGCCACCGCTGCCGGCGCCCACGTGCTGAAGCTCACCTGCGGCGGCGAGACGGTCGAGAAGCTCGTCCACGCCGGACCGATCGACGGCGCGCCGATGGTGATGCCGGTGCGCTCGAACGACTTCTTCGACCAGCTGCTCTACCCGGGCGAGGACTCCTTCGGCGCGGCCTCGAAGTTCCGCCGCATCGCGCTCGCCTATCCGGTGCGGCCGATCGACTGCTTCGGCTTCGACCTCGCCTTCGGCAGCGAGATCGGCATGGCGGTGACGTTCGTGCTGATCACCATCGTCGCCGCGTTCGGGCTGAAGGGCGTCTTCGGGGTGACCATCTGAACGCGCCGCTGACGCTGCACGACCCGGCGCTCGCCTACGACCCGCAGGTCGAGCGGGCGATCGCGGTCGCGCTGCGCGCCCACGCCGGGCAGGAGCGCAAGGGGCAGGTCGGCGTGCCCTACGTCGTCCATCCGCTCCACGTCGGGATGCTGCTGTCGCGCCACGGCTTCGCGCCGGAGGTGGTGGCGGCCGGCATCCTCCACGACGTGGTGGAGGACAGCGACATCGGCCTCGCCGAGCTCGCCCGCAGCTTCGCGCCGCGCATCGTCGCGCTGGTCGCCGAGGTGAGCGAGTCGAAGGAGCAGAGCTGGGAGCAGCGCAAGCAGCGGACGATCGACGCGATCCCCGGCATGAGCGAGGGGGCGCGCGCGGTCACCGCCGCCGACAAGGTCCACAACCTCGCCGACCTCGAGCGCCTGCTCGCCGAGCGCGGCGCCGAGGTCTGGAAGCTCTTCCGGCGCGGGCGCGGCCCGACGCTCGACTACTACGAGCGCGTCCACGCGCAGCTCGCCCGTTGCTTCCCGCACCCGCTCACCGACGAGCTCGCCGTGCGCTTCGCCGCTGTCGTCCGCAGCTGAGTCGCGTCGCCGAGCGCCCCGCGCGGGGCGCCCGTCGAGCCGCCCGCCGAGCCGCCGTGGAGCGCCGCGGGAAGCGAGCGACCCCGGCGCGCGCGAGGCGAGCCGGGGCCGCGAAGTGCCTGCGATGAACCTCCGCCGGATCGGTGACGACCCGCGGGAGGTGCCGTCGATCAACCGCCGGCGAGGCCCGCGTCCCAGTTCGGGCCGTGGGTCACCTGGTCCTTCTTGGTGCGCTTCTTGTCTTCCGCGAACGGTCCGGCGGCGTTGAGCGCGGTGTACTCCGGGTCCGCGCGGTCGCCCGACGTGATCGCCTGCGGCGGGCAGACCGGCTCGCACGCGCTGCAGTCGATGCAGGTGTTCGGGTCGATGATCAGGAGTGCATCGGTCTCGTAGAAGCACTCGACGGGGCAGACCTCGACGCAGTCCCCGTACTTGCACTGCACGCACGGCTTGCCGACGACATAGGCCACGGACGTTCCTCCTCGGCGATGGGATTCGGCGCCCGTCGGGCGCCGGCGTGATGAACGAAGGTCGGCGGATGGTACTGCCGAGCTGAAGCGACTCAAGACGCTGCCGAATCGCCGATCCGCAGCGTTCTGAGACCTGTTCTCAAGATTGCCGCGAGGCCGCTCGACGACGCGCGCGAGGGTCACCAGACGTCGCTGTCGCCGATCGTGTACCAGCACTGCGCGAGCGCCTCCTCGCGCGTCGGTCGCTCGACGAAGAGGTTCATGCAGAAGACATAGAGGCCCGGTTCGGTGCGGAATCCCGCGGCGAGCGCGTGGGCGAAGGCGGGGTGGCGCTCGGGCAGCCACGCCTCGATGCGCGCATGGCCGGTGGCGCGCGCGACGGCGGTCGCGGTGCGCAGCGCCAGCGCCATCGCCGGCGCGTCGTCGGGCGCTCCGAACCAGTCGGTGACGGCGAGGATCGGCAGCTTCTGCCACTGCGTCCGCAGCACGAACCAGGCGCGCAGCTTCCCGCTCGACTTCTCGCGGATCAGGAAGCGGCGGTAGGGGAGCCACGGGCAGGAGTCGTAGCGCCAGCGCAGGTAGGCGTGGTCGCGGACGTGGGCGAACGGGTAGCTCGGCGCCAACGCGGCCCAGAGCGCGTCGACCTCGGCGGGGAAGCGTTCCACTTCGACGACGTCGGCGGCGCTCGCATGGTCGCGGCCGACCGCGTCGTCGTCGCCGTCCTGGAAGAAGTTGCGGAAGACCACCGGCACCGGCGCGATGAAGGGGTTGTACTTCAGCAGGCGCCGGCCGATCGGGTAGACGCGGCGGTTCGGGAAGCCGTAGTGGACCGCGCACTCGGGCAGCTGCGAGTAGCCCTCGAAGAACGCCTTCGCGGTGCGCAGGAACACCCCCTCCTTCTGCAGCCCCTTGCGCCAGTCGGGGTGGACCATCGAGTCGATCATCTGCGCCGAGACGTGGACGGCGCCGCCGACCGCGATGCGCGCCGGCAGGGCGCCGTAGTGGGAGATCACCTGGCCGTCGGGCGCGACGCCGACCATGATCCGCCGGCCCATCGGGTTCAGTTCCCAGAGCCAGCGCCACTGCGCGAGCGTGCGCGGCTCGAAGCTCGGATCGCCCTCGCCGAAGACGACGTTCCAGAGCGCGACGATCCCGTGCTCGTCGCCCGGTCGGTAGGGACGCACCTCGCAGCTCGTTTCGCTCATGGACGCGGGATCCTCGCCGGCGCACCATATCGGCCACGATGGACGCCCCGCTCCTGCCGCTGCTGCGCGACCGCTTCGGGCTGCCCGCCTTCCGCGACGGCCAGGAGGCGGTCGTGCGCCACCTCTTGGCGGGCGGCGACGCGCTGGTCGCCTGGCCGACCGGCCGCGGCAAGTCGCTCTGCTACCAGCTGCCGGCGCTGCTGCTCCCGGCGCCCACCCTCGTCCTCTCGCCGCTGATCGCGCTGATGGAGGACCAGGTCGCGGCGTTGCGCGCGCGCGGCATCGCGGCGACCTTCATCAACTCGACGCTCGAACGCGCCGAGCGCGAGCGGCGCGCCGCCGCCTTCGCTGCCGGCCGCCACCCGCTCCTCTACGTGACCCCCGAGCGCTTCCGCGACCCGACGTTCCTCGCCGCCATCGACGCGCGCCGCCCCGGCCTGCTCGCAGTCGACGAGGCGCACTGCATCAGCACCTGGGGGCACGACTTCCGGCCCGAGTACGGCCGCGTCGGCGTGCTGCGCGAGCGGCTCGGCCGGCCGCCGACCGTCGCGCTCACCGCGACCGCGACCCCCGCGGTGCTCGCCGAGATCGAGCAGCGCCTCGCGTTGCGCGCGCCGCTGCTCGCGCGCGCCGGCCTCGAGCGCGACAACCTCTTCCTCGCCGCGACCGAGCCGGCCGACGAGGCGGCGAAGTGGGGGCGCGTCGCGGCGCTGCTGCGGCGGCTGCCGGGCGCCGGCATCGTCTACGGCGCGCTGATCCGCGACCTCCACCGCCTCGAGGACGAGCTCGCGCGCGGCGGCGAACGGCTGCTGATCTACCACGGCGACCTCTCGCGCGAGGAGCGGCAGGCGATGCATCGCCGCTTCCAGCAGCCGGGCGACGCGCGCGTGCTGGCGACGCGCGCCTTCGGCATGGGGATCGACAAGGCCGACCTGCGCTTCCTCTTGCACCACCAGCTGCCGGGCTCGATCGAGGAGCTCTGGCAGGAGATCGGCCGCGCGGGGCGCGACGGCGCCCCCTCCTACTGCGAGCTGCTCTACTCGCCCGACGACCTCGCCATCCAGATGCAGTTCGTGCGCGCCGCCAACCCCGATCGCCGCCTCTTCCGCGAGGTGGTGCAGCGCCTCTCCGAGTGGAGCGCGCGCGGCGAGGCCTTCGATCGCGAGTCGCTGCGCCTCGCGGTGACCGGCAAGGCGGCGGCCGACGGGCGGGTCGACACCTGCGTGGCGTGGCTCGTCGCGCTCGGAGCGCTCGAGGGCGATCTCGACCGCGGCCGCGCGCGCCTCGTGCGGGCGCTCGATCCCGACGACGAGCCGGCCGAGCTCGGCGCCGACAAGCTGAAGCGCGACCTCGAGCGCCTCTCGAAGGTGGTCGACTACGTGCGCACGAAGGCGTGCCGCCGCCTCTTCCTGCACGACTACTTCGGGCTGCCCGCTCCGGCCGCGAGCTGCGCCGCCTGCGACGTCTGCGTCGATCGCGAGCAGTGGATCGCCGCGCAGCTGCCGGCGCGCCCGCGCGCCGCTGCGCCGCGCGCCGCGGCGCCGCCCGCTGCCGCCGCCGCGTCCGGCGCCGGCCCCGCCGCGCCGCCGCGCGAGCTGCCGGCCCGCGGCGACTTCGTCCGCGTCGACGGCACGTGGATCGGCCGCGTCACGCGCGTGAGCGGCCGCGGCCGCGATGCGCTGGTCGAGGTGGAACTCGCCGACACGCTCGCCACGCGCCGCTTCCCGGCGCGCAAGCACCGGATCGAGAAGCTCGACGGCTGACGCGGTGGTGTGCCGCGCGGCCCGCCGCCGCGCCGGCCGCGCCCGCTACTTCCCGACCGGCTCCGCCAAGGCCGCGTGCGCGCGCCCGAGCGCGATTGCGGCGAACGCGGTCCCGTACGGCTTGGCGTAGTCGGAGAAGTAGTAGTCCCAGCACGCGCCGTCGGGCTCTTGCGTCTTGATCACCTCGAAGGCGAGCTTCGCGGCCGTGTCGCGGCGCAGCGCCGGCGGCAGCGCGGGCAGCAGCTCGCCGAGGTAGGCGTGGCCGAAGAAGTAGAAGTAGCCCGAGTTGGCGTGGTAGGCCTCATGCGGCAGCGGCCGCATCCGCGCGACGTCGAGGTAGGCGTGGTGGCGGAAGAAGAGGTCGATGCCGCGCGCCACGACCGCCTCGCTCGCCGGCCGGCCGCCGCGCGCCAGCGCGAGCTCGCAGACCGGGATCCGGCAGAGCGAGCCGCGCGGGTCGTCGATCCCCTCGAGGTCGCCGGGCTCGGGGAGCGCCATCACGTCGTAGGTGAAGGCGCCGCTCGGCAGGCGGCAACGCGCCACCGCCCGCAGCGCGCCGGCGAAGGCGTGGTCGTCGAAGCGGTGGCCCGCGGCGCGCGCCGCGTCGATCGCCACCACCATCGCCGCGGTGGTGAACGAGGTCGACCATTCGGGCCGCCAGGCGTGCTCCTTCTCGGCGTAGTAGGCGAAGCCGCCGTCGGGAGACTGGTAGGCGGCGATCCGCGCCAGGAGCTTCGACAGCGCCGCATCGAGCGCCGCGCGACGCTCGCCCGTCGCGAACCACGGATGGAGTGCCGCCTCGGCCAGCGCGTGCGTCGCGTAGAGCAGCCCCCAGACGTGGTCGGTGTCCCAGTCGTCGCAGCGGCGCAGGTCGTGGTTCGCGACGATGAAGTCGACCGCCCGCTCCGCTTGCGTGCGCGTCGCCGGCGATGCGCCGCCGTGGCGCAGCAGCGCGATCAGGCAGAGCCCGCTGGTGGCGACGGTCCAGGAGCGATGCGCCTCGGCGTTCGCCCACGTCTCGTGGTGGAACATGTTCCCGGAGCCGCCGAACGCGCCCGACTCCTTCTGCGCGCCGCGCAGGAAGTCGATCGCGCGCGCGAGCGCCGTCGCCACCGCCTCCGCGTCGGGCAGCGCGCTCTGGATCGCGAGGGGCGGGACGCGTCGCTCTGGCGAGCGGGCCGCTGCCGGCGCTTGCGGCGGCTCCTGCGCCGCTGCTTGCACCGTGAGCAGCGCCGAGACCCACGCCAGCACCGCCCGCGCGAGCGTCCGCCTCACGGCGCCGGCTCGTCGTCGTCGCTGTCGTCGCCGCCGAGCGCCTCGCGAAGCTCCTCCTCCGCCTCGGCGAGCGCGTGCGTCGCCTCCAGGTGGGCCAGCGCCGCCGCGCGCTTCGCCAACTCATCGTCCTGGCGTGCCGCGCGGTGCGCCTCTGCCGACTCGAGCACTTTGTTCGCCAGGGCGCTTTCTGCCGCGGGCTGCTCCACCTCGATCAGGAGCTGCAGCTTCCGCTCCTCCAACGTGACCGCTTCCTTCGCTGCCGCGAGGCGCCGCTCGCTGCGGGCGAGGACCAACTCGCGCGTCGCGTCGGCGAGGTCCTGCTCGGCGTACATCAGCTTGAGCTGCACGAGCTCCTCTTCCGCGTCGTGCACCGCGGTGCGGCTCTCCTCGAGCGCGTGCTCCGCCTCGGCGCGCGCGAGCGGGGCGGCGCGTTCGTGGTTCGCCAAACGGGCGGTGGTCGCCGCCATCTCTTCCCACATCGCTGCAGCGATCTCGGCGTCGCGCTTCGCTTGCGCCTCCACCTGTTCGAGTTCGAGCAGCACGAGCTTCGCGCGCGCCACTTCGACGGCACGCCGCAGCGCCGCGAGGGTGCGCGGCGACGCCGCTTCGTCCGCATCGGTCGCGCCGTCCGCCCCCGCGCTCGGCGCTTGGCAGCCGGCGCCGCCGAACAGCAGCGCGAGCGCGAGCGGCAGCGCGCCGATCGTGCGGCGCGTTGCGATCGCAAGCGCGCTCCTCGGTCGAGACAGGGTCATCGTCAGCTCCTCGCGATTCCTGGCGTCTGCGGCGCGGGTCGAGTGCCGACGTCGCGGTTGTGCATGTCGTTCGAGGCGTGCGCGTCGTTCGAGCCGCCGCTCGGCGCACCGCCGACGTAGCTCTTCAGCTGCTGCAGGTCGCCGATCAGCGCCGCGGCCTGCGCGGCCGCTTGCCGCACCAGCGTGCGCAGCTCGGCGTCGGCGTGGTCGGTGGTGAGGCGTGCCAGGGTCGCCTGCGCGAGGCCGAGCGCGCGATCGACCTCGGCGGGCGGCAGCGCGCGCCGGCAGCCCGGATGGGCGGTGACGCCCTGGCGGGCGCGCCGCGCCCCGAGCGGCTTGCCGCAGATCGAGCAGCGGAACGCGTCCGCGAAGCGCACCGGTCGCGCTCAGGCGACCAGCATCGGCGCGGCGACCGCCGCTGCCTGCTCGTTGCCGCAGAGCGCCTTCACCAGCGCCAGCGCGAACTCGAGCGCGGTGCCGGGGCCGCGGCTGGTCACGATGCGGCCGTCCTGCACGACGCGCGCGGTGCGGTAGCTCGCCGCCGGCAGCTCCGCCTGCACCGCCGGGTGGCTCGTGCAGGCGGCGCCGCGCAGCACGCCGGCCGCCTGCAGCGCCACCGGCGCGGCGCAGATCGCGGCCAGCAGCCGTCCCGCCGCGTCGCCCTCGCGCAGCAGGCGCTGCGCGTCGGGGTCGCGCTCGAGCGTGCGCGCGTTCTCCATCCCGCCGGGCAGCACCAGCGCCGCGAAGTCGCCGCCGCGCAGCTCGCGCCAGCGCGCCTCGCTGTCGACGCGCAGGTCGTGCGCGCCGCGCAACGAGCCGCCGGTCGGGCTCGCCAAGAGGACGGCGAGGCCGGCGCGCCGCAGCACGTCGACCACCGTGACCAGCTCGATCTCCTCGAAGCCGTCGGCGCACAGCACCAGCACGCGCGCCGCAGGAGCGGTGGGGGAATTCATGCGTGCGCTTCTACTGCGCCGCGGGCGATGGGTGCAACGCACGGGATCGAGTCGTGGACAACTTCTGAGCAACGCAGCGCCCTCGGACGCGCGCGCACGCGCCGTCGGCAACTCGCCTCTTTCGCTCGCCTCGCGCGTCGCTAAGACACCGCGCCGCTGCACGCGGACCGAGCTGCGCCCATGGCGGTCGCCGCTCGGTCCGCGCCGCAGCGACCTCGCGCCCCCTTCCCTTCGCGGGCCCCTCCATGCGCGTGCGCGCCTCCGGTACGTTCCGCCGCTACTCCGTCGACCTGCGCGGGCACGAAGGGGGAGCGCGGCGGCTGCGCGACGACGGCGAGGCGATGGAGAAGCGGCTCCAGCAGCACCGCTTCCGCTCGATCGATGCGGCGGGCAGCGAAGTGAGCTCGGTCGGCTGGTGCCGCGGCGACGGCACGACCCCGCGCGGCTTCGTCGCCGAGGAGCAGTGGCTCGGCAAGGTGTTCGGCGCGACGCTGCGCATCGACACCAAGAAGCTGCCGGCGGGCGCGCTGCGCGTGCGCCGCATGGAAGCCGAGGCGGCCGAGCGGCGCGAAGCGGGCGAGCGCATCCCGCCGGCGCGCCGCCGCGAGATCGTCGAGAAGCTCGAGGGCGAGCTGATGGCGCGGATGGTGCCGTCGACGGCGCTCTACGCCGCGTATTGGCTCCCCGAGCGCGGCCAGCTGCTGCTGAACGCCTCGGCCGACGCTGCCAACGTCGCCTTCCGCGCCCTCTTCCGCGAGACGTTCGAGCTGGCGCCCGAGCCGCAGCCGACCGCCACGCTCGCCGAGCAGCTCGTCTCCGCGAAGAAGCTCGCCGACCTGGTGCCGGCGATCTTCGTCGACGGCGGCGTGGTGGTGATGGGCGACTCGGCCGCCTTCCTCGGCGGCGAGTTCCTGCTCTGGCTCTGGCACTGGTGCGAGACCGAGGGCGGCAAGTTCGAGCTGCCCGAACTCGGCGAGGTCGGCGTCGCCTTCGATTCGCTGCTCGAGCTCGGCGGCGCGGAGGAGGGGGGCAAGGTGATCGTGCGCGGCGACGCGCCGACCCGCTCGACCGAGGCCGCCTCGGCGCTGCTCGCCGGCCGGCTGCCGCTGCGCGCGCGACTGGCGCTGGCGCGCGGCGAGAAGACCTTCGAAGTGACGCTCTCGGCGGCCTCGCTCGACCTCGAGGCGGTGAAGGTCGCTGCCGAGGCGGAGGAGATCACCGACGAGAACCTGCGCGCCGGCGACGAGCAGCGCGCCGGCTGGCTCTTCGAGCTGTGCGACCTGGTCGACGGGCTCTTCGCCGCCTTCCTCGCGCTGCGCGTGACGCCGCGCTTCGAGGAGAAGGTGGTGCCGGCGATGCGCGACTGGATCGTCGCGCGCGCCCGCCCGCGCGCCCGCGCCGCGACGCGCTGAATTCGTCGACCGCGCTCCGCGGTCGCCGCAGACCGGCGACCGCCACATCGCGCGGTCGCCGCAGACTGGCGACCGCCACATCGCGCGGTCGCCGCAGACCGGCGACCGCCACATCTCAGCTGCCGGGGTCGCCGAACTCGAAGAAGGCGAACAGGAAGTGGACGAAGAGCGTCCACAGCGACGCGCCGATCACGGTGCGCGTGACCGCGCGGCTCACCGCGTCGGCGGCGAGCTTCTCGCGCGCGCCGATGAACCAGGCGATCGCGGCGATGCCGAACGCGCACGCCTCCGACTTGGCGACCACCCACTTCCAGCCCCAGTGGAGCGGGAAGTCCTCGTTCACCAGCCCGCGCTCGAAGGCGCGCTGCCAGAAGAAGGCGTCGTGGTCGGGATGGGTGAAGAGGAAGACGGCGAGGCCCGCGGTCTTCGCCATCCACCACATGGTCCAGACCAGGAACGGCATGGCGATCAGCAGCGACCAGACGCCGGCGGTGAGCAGGTAGCGCGACGGCTCGACCCCGAAGCTGCGCAGCGCGTCGAACTGGCGGGCGTAGACCTTGCCGCCCACGTCGGCGGCGAAGGCGGCGCCGGTGCGCGCGGCGACCAGCAGCGTGACGAGCAGCGGCGCGAGCACGCGGAAGGTCATGAAGCCGAGCGCCGAGAGGACGTCGTCGACGAAGAGCGGCTCGGTGAAGCCGCGCCGCGGCATCTTCTCGAACGCGAAGTAGGTCGCCACGAAGCCGAGCAGCAGGCCGGCGACGCCGACGTAGAGGAAGGCGCCCGGCGACGCCGCGATGCGCAGGTAGTGCAGCAGGTAGCGCACGCCGTAGCGGGCGCGCGGCCACCACGGCACGAGGCGCGCCAGCGCGGTCGCGAGGCCGCGCAACGCTTCTCCCGTCCGCTCGAGCAGCCGGCCCACGAGCGGGCGCGGATCGACGCCGTCGCCCGAGCTGCGATCGGTCGTCACCAGCAGCTTCGCGCGCTCGAGCGCCGTCTCGAGCGGCAGGCGCAGCAGCGTGCGCTCGTCGGGGTCGATCCAGAGCACCTCGCGCGCGATCCCGCGGAAGGCGTCGAGGTCGTGGGTGACGACGACGGTGGTGCGCGGCCGGTGCGAGTGGGTCGCCGCGATCGTGTCGGCGACGCGGCGCGCGTTGGCCGGGTCGAGGCCGGTGGTCGGCTCGTCGTAGAGGAGCAGGTCGGGGTCGAGCGCGAGCGTGCGCGCCAGCGCGACGCGCTGCAGCTGGCCGCCGCTCAAGTGGTGGAGCCGCCCGACCCGCTCGACGCCGAACTCGGCCAGCAGCGCGCGCGCGGCGGCGCGTTCGTCGGTGGCGCCGTGCGGCAGCGGACGGCGCGCGCGGTGGCGCAGCGCGAAGAGGACGTTCTCCTCGGGCGAGAGCTCGTCGAAGAGCGCGTGGTTCTGGAACAGGACGCCGACCTGGCCGGCAGGCGGCGGCTCGCGCAGGAGCTCGGTGGTCTCGAAGCGCAGCTTCCCGCGCGCCGCGAAGCCGCCGACGCCGTCGCGCACCACGCCGGCCAGCAGCTTGAGCAGCACCGTCTTGCCCGAGCCCGAGGGGCCGCAGAGCAGCACGAGCTCGCCGCGCCGGATGAAGAAGCTCGCCCGCTCGAGCAGCGTCATGCCGCCGAGGCGGATCGTGAGCTCCTCGGCCTCGATGGCCGGCGACGGCAGCACTTCGAGCGGCGCGGCGCTGGCGGGGTCGGTCGACGGCGTCGAGGTCATGCGTCGTGCCGCCCTTCGAGCTCGCTGCCCGGTTCGAGCGGCGCGCCGCCGCCCCCTTCGAGGTGGATCACCTGCGCGTCGCGCCGCAGCAGCAGCAGCCGGATCAGCCAGGCGAGCTCGGGGTTGATCCCCTCGCCCGTCGCGTCGAGGAAGAGCAGGTCGCCGAGCGGATCGAGGAACTCCTGCAGGCGCGCCGAGAGGCGATCGACGCGCGCCCGCATCCGCGCGTCGTCGCGCAGCCCGCGCAGCCACGCGGCGAGGTGGGGGTTCTCGGCGACCAGCTCGGCCAGCATCCGCCGCGCGAGCGCCTGCACCAGCGGATCGTCCTGCACCTGTTCGACGATGCGGCGCAGCCCGTCGCGCAGCTCCGGATCGGCGACGGCATCGCGCGCGATCGCGGCGATCGCCGTCTCCATCGCGCCGCGCTGCTCGCGCAGGACCGGCAGCGCCTCCTCGTCGACGAACTGCCGCCAGCGCTCCTCGACGCGCACCGGGCGATCCTCGAGCACGCGGTCGGCGGCGGCGCGCAGCGCGAAGCTCATCAGCGGGAGGCGATCCCAGAGCTCGCGGCCGATCACCTCGGCCGGCGCGGCGGCGTGGCGCTCGACGATCGGCAGCAGCTCCGCGGCGAGCAGTTCGCTCGCCGGCTTCCCGGCGAGCTCGCCCTGCAGCTTGCCGAGCAGCAGGTCGATCTCGCGGCGATGGCGGGCGAGCGCGTCGGGCAGCTCGGCGGCGATCGCCTGCAGCGCCCCTTCGAGGAGCTCCTCGGCGAGCGGCTCGAGTTCGCGCGCGAGCTCGGCGGCGTGGCGCGCGCGGAAGAGCTCCCATTCGCGGCGCACCTGCTCCATGCGCGCCGCCGGCAGCAGCGTGCGCACCGCGAAGAGGAACGAGTTGCCTTGCGAGCGGCGCACGCCGATCGAGCCGGCGAGCGGACGGAACTCGGCGGCGCCCACGCGGCGATCGTCGAGCGCGACGGTCACCACGACCTCCGGCGAGTCGCTCGCGCGGCGCACGCGGACCACCTCGCCGACGCGCTCGAGCTTGCCGTCGATCGCCGCGACGACGCCGTTGCCGCGCTCGATGGCGGTGCCACCCGCGAAACGGATCGAGTAGGTGGGGGCCGGCTCGAGCAGCGTGCGCCACATCTCGATCTTGACGTGCTCGATGCGGCCGCGCTGCGCGGGCGAGAGTCCGCCGAGCGCGACCGTGACGCCGACCGCCGCGGCGAGCCAAGCGGCGGCGCCCATCACCATCTTCGTGCGCATCGGGGAGCTCATCGCGGGCGATCGTACCGAGGGCGCCCGGCGCTCGTTCGCGGCGGTCGCTATCGTCCCGCCCGTCGCCGAGGATCCTCGATGGCCGCCCGACCGCTCGCCACGCGCTGCTCGCCGCTCCGTCGCCTCGCGCTCGTCGCCGGCTGCGCGCTGCTGCTGCTGGCGGCCGCCGGCCGCGACGACGCGGTGACCGCCATCAAGACGCTGGTCGAGCAGCGCCGCTTCCTCGAGGCGGCGCAGGCGGGCGAGAAGCTGGTGAAGGAGCGCGCCGAGGATGCCGAGGCGTGGCTGCTGCTGGCGCAGGTCCACCTCTCGCCTGACTGGGCGTTCCGGCGCGACGCACGTGCGGCGTCGGCGGCGACCCGCGCCATGAAGCTCGCCGGCCGGCGGCCCGACATCGTCGCGGCGCTCGCCTTCGCGCGCGCGCGGCTCACCGAGTACGACGACGCGCTGAAGCTGATCGGGGAGCTCTGCGATGCGACCCCGCCGAAGGCGAGCGGCGAGCTCCTCTCCGAGCTGCTGGTGCTGCGCGCCGAGCTGCGGTTGAAGCGCGAGGGCGCCGCGGGCCATGCGGCGGCGCTCGCCGACCTCGAGCGGGCGATCGTCGCCGCGCCGCGCGCCAGCCAGCCGCGCATCCTTCGCGCGGAGGCGTGGATGAACGTCGACCGCTACGCCGACGCGCTCGAGGACCTGAAGGTCGCGATCGATCGGGCGCCCGGCAGCAAGGCGGCCCACGCGCTGTTGCGGACCGCCTGCAGCCAGCTCGGGCAGCGCGAGGAGGCGCGGCGCCACTACGAGATCTGGAAGCGGCTCAATCGGCTGACCGACAGCGTGGCCCCCACGAGCGCGCCCGATCTCCTCGAGCGGCGCGACGTGCTGCGCGAGCTCGCCACCCTCAATCCGCGCGACCTCGACCGGCGGCTCGAGCTGGCGCAGACGGAGCTGCAGCTCGCCGACTACGACGGCGCGCTCGCGACCTGCGAGGCGCTGCTCGGCGTCGCGCCGACCTTCGCCGCCGCGCGCTGGATCCGCGAGCAGGCGCTGCTGGCGAAGGCGGGGCAGCGGCCGCCACCACCGGTGCCCGCGCCGGCGAGCGACGGCGACGGCGACGGTGCCGGCGACGGTGCCAGCGAAAGTGCCAGCGACCACGGCGGAGGCGCACGGTGAACAAGCGATGGGGGACGGCCGTGGCAGCGGCGCTCGCGGCCTGCTCGGTCGGCGCGGCGAGCGGGCAGGAGCGCCCAACCTTCGTCGAGCGGCGCGATTGCGGCATCGACTTCGTCCACCAGCGCTTCATGACCGAGGGGAAGAAATACCTGTGCGAGACGGCCGGCGCCGGCGTCGCGCTGCTCGACTACGACGGCGACGGGCGCCTCGACGTCTACTGCGTGCAGAGCTGCCCGTTGCCGGGCTACGTCGGAGCGGACGCCGAGGCGCCGCCGCCGATCGACCGCCTCTACCGCAACCTCGGCGGCTTCCGCTTCGAGTCGGTCGGGCCGCTCGTCTCCGTCGCGGTGCGCCAGCCGGACGGCAGCGTGAAGCGGGTCGAGAAGCCGCTCGGTCTCGACGACGCCCGCTACGGGATGGGGGTGAGCTGTCCCGACGTCGACAACGACGGCGACCCCGACCTCTTCGTCACCAACGTCGGCCGCGACGCGCTCTACCGCAACGAGGGCGACGGGACCTTCACCGACGTCACGCTCGAGTCGGGCGTCGTCGACGAGCTCTGGAGCACCGCCGCCGCGTGGGCCGACCTCGACGGCGATGGCGACCTCGACCTCTACCTCGCCAACTACGCGCAGATCGACTTCGCCGCCTACAAGGTCTGCACGACGCGCAACATCGTGAGCTACTGCCACCCCGACACGCTGCGCTCCGCGCCCGATCGCCTCTACCGCAACGACGGCGGCTTCCGCTTCACCGACGTCACCGCGGCGGCCGGGATCGTCGAGCCCGACGAGGGGGGCAAGGGGCTCGCCGTGCTGCCGTTCGACCAGGACGGCGACGGCCGGCTCGACCTCTACGTCGCCAACGACGCCGACGAGAACTACCTCTGGATGAACCGCGGCGGCATGAAGTTCGAGGAGGAGGCGGGCCTCTGGTGCATCGACGTCAGCGGACGCGGCGCCTCGCAGAGCTGCATGGGCAGCGACCTCGCCGACGTCGACGGCGACCTCGACTTCGACCTCTTCTCGGCCAACTTCGGCAAGGAGCCGAACGTCCTCTACGTGCGCGGCAAGGACGGCTTCTACGACGACCGCAGCTACCCGAGCGGGCTCGGCGAGCCGAGCTACCTCTTCACCGGCTTCGGCGCGCGCTTCTTCGACTACGACCGCGACGCCGACGTCGACCTGATGGTGGTGAACGGCCACATCGTCGACAACGCCGAGCTGTTCGACGCGACGCAGACGTTCAAGCAGGTGCCGCACCTCTACGCCAACCGCGGCAACGGCACCTTCGAGTCGATCGGGCCGCGCCTGTCGCCCTTCTTCCTCGAGGCGAACGTCGGCCGCGGGCTCGCCACGGGCGACCTCGACGACGACGGCGACCTCGACGTGGTGGTGCTGCAGAACGGCGCGCCGCTCTCGGTGCTGGAGAACGTCGGCGACCATCCGGGCCGCTGGATCGGCTTCAAGCTGGTCGGGACAGCGAGCCCGCGCGACGCGATCGGCGCGGTCGTCACCATCGAGTGCGCGGGCAAGAAGCAGGCGCAGCCGCTGCTCGGCACGAGCTCCTACCTGAGCTTCGGCGACCTGCGGCTCTACTTCGGCCTCGGCGCCGTGGCTGCCGACGCGCCGGTGCAGGTGACGGTCCGCTGGCCGTCGGGGCGCGTGCAGTCGCAGGCCGATCTCGCGCCCGGCCGCTACCACCGCATCGAGGAACCGCCGGCGAAGTGAGGGGCCGCGCCGCGGCGGGCGGCGAGGCGTCGCCGTCACGCGCCGCGCCGCGCCCGATCAGTCGGTCGGCGCCACGGCTTCTGCGGCCGGCCAGCTGCAGTCGCGCAGCCGCGCGAGCGTCATCTCGAACGAGCGCACCGGCGGACGGCCCGGCGCGACGAAGTCGCCGACCTCGTGCCACGAGTCGCCTTCGACCACCGCCGTGTAGCGCATCACGCCGGGGCCGGCCGCGATCTCCCACGAGAAGCCGTCCTCGGTGGGCGTCACCGGGAAGTCGCCGCTGCGACCGTTGGCATACGAGCGCATCGAGAGGCGCTTCGTCTCCGCATCGAAGGCGAGCACCGCGAAGGCGTTGAAGCTCACGGTGCCGTCGGCCTCGTAGCCGCGCCCCTCGATCACGCGCAACGTGCCGTCGAGCATCGGCCCGACCCGCTCGGTCTGCGTCAGCTCGTGGCGCTTGCCGTCGGACAGGAGCGTCCACGCCGTGCCGCGCCACTCGCCGTCGAGCCGCTCGAAATGGGCGAGCGCCTTGCGCTGCGCCGCCAGCAGCGGCGCCGGATCGGGCCGCCCCTGCCAAGCCACCCCCGCGATCGCGCTGCCGACCGCCACCGCCACCGTCGCTGCATGCATCCAACCCATCGCCCTCTCCCTCCCTACTCCCACCTCTCTCCGCGCGCTGCGTACCCGAAGCCGCGCGCCGCCGTGTGCGGTTAAGACCGCCGTTTTCCCCCCGCCACCTGTGCGGATTTGCCCGCCGTTTTCTCCCCGCCACCTCGCGCCCTCGCGCCGCGCGCCGCGCCCCGCGCGCTGCGTACTCGCAGCCGCGCGCCCCTCTCAGCCGCTCGCCACTCACCGCGCCGCCGCCTCCCGCTCCCGCTCACGTGTCCGCGGTTCGAACGGCGGCGCCCCCCTCGTCCACCCCTCGCTCGCGCGATGTTGGGCTTCTGCTGCGAACGCTGCGGCCTCTGGCCGCAGCCGTTCGCCAGCAGCAAGCCCCGGGAGGGCAGCCGCGCGCCGCGCGGCCTGCCCGGCACGGGCGTTCAGCTGCAAAGGCGCCGTGCCACCGCCGATCGAACCGCGTCCCGCGCTCGCGGCGCCTTTGTCAGCTGCAACGCCTAGTTGAGCCCCATCTCCGTCAGCCCATCCTCATCCCAGCTCAAGTGGTGCCCGATCTCGTGCAGCAGCGTGATCTTCATCTCCTCGCGCAGCTCGTCCTTGTCGGCGACCACTCGCTCGATGTTGCGCTGGAAGATCTCGATGCGGTCGAGGTCGGCGGGGGGCAGGTCGCCCGCCTTCTCGAGCAGGTTGCTGCCGCGGTAGAGGCCGAGCACCAGCGGATCGACGTCGGGGCTCGCGTGGACGCGCGGATCGGGCAGCGGCAGCAGGCTCAAGTCGACGTTCTGCAGCGCGCGCCGCACGTCGCGCGGCAGCGCCGCGAGCACCTCTTCCAGCAGCGCCTGCACCTCGTCGACGGGGAGGCGCACCGGCTCGGGGTAGTCGTCCGAGTTCTCCTTCGCCGCCTTCGCGAAGAGCAGGTCGGCCTCCGCGTGCTGCCCGCGGAAGTCGGCCAGCAGCGCCTGGTAGTAGAGGTGGCCGGCGCGCGTCGCGGGCTTCGGCTTGTGGCGCGCCAGCAGCTTCTCGGTCTCGTCGAAGCGCCAAGCGTGGAAGAGCGCGCGCGCTTCCCAGAAGTCGATCTCGGCGTCCTTCGGGTCGAGCGCCCGGACCTGCTGGTATTCACGCAGCGCGGCCGCGATGTCCCCGAGCTCGAACTGGGCCGCCCCGATGAGGTAGTGGGTGTCGACCTGCAGGTCGACCTCGGTCTTCTTCAGCTCCTCGTGGCGATCGAGCAGCTTCTGCGCCTGCCGCGCGAGCTCGAGCCCCTCGTCGGCGTGCCCTTCGTCGAGGCGCGCGTCGACCTCGTCGAGCAGCGCCGCGATGCGCTCGTAGATCTCCCGGGTCTCGTCATCCATCGCCACGTCTTGCCGCTCCTGCTCCGCGCGAATCCGGCCGGGAATGCTAGCAGCGCTGGCGCGTCGCGCCCGGAAGCCAAGCGTCGCTAAAGGCGCGGGCGCCCGGCGGGCGAAGTCATTCCGCGTGGAGTTCCCTTCGGACCGGGAGACGACCGTGGCCCGCAGCGCTCGCTGGCGTGAACTCGATCCGCAAAGGCTCTCCCCGGAGGCACGCCGCCTGAAGGAGGGGCTGCTCGCTCGCGTGGTGGGCCAGGAGCCCGCCATCGAGTCGCTCACCACGATCCACCAGATCTGGCGCTCGGGACTCTCCGACCCGAACCGCCCGATCGCGAGCTTCCTCCTGCTCGGGCCGACCGGCACCGGCAAGACGCGCCTCGTCGAGTCGCTCGCCGAGCTGCTCTTCAGCGACCGGCGCGCGCTGCTCAAGATCGACTGCGCCGAGTTCAGCCACAGCCACGAGATCGCGCGCCTCATCGGCTCGCCGCCGGGCTACCTCGGCCACCGCGACACGCCGCCCTACCTGAGCCAGGAGAACGTCGACCGCCACCAGACGCGCGAGCATCCGGTGACGCTGCTCCTCTTCGACGAGATCGAGAAGGCCAACGACGCGCTCTGGATGCTGCTGCTCGGCATCCTCGACAAGGGCGTGCTGACGCTCGGCACCAACGAGCAGGTCGACCTGACGCGCTGCCTGATCTTCATGACCAGCAACGTCGGCGCCGACCACTTCGATCGGCTGCACGACAAGCCGATGGGCTTCCGCTCGACGCTGCCCTACGTCGCGCCCGACATGAGCCAGGTGAGCGAGAGCGTGCTCGAGGCGACGCGCCGGATCTTCAGCCCCGAGTTCCTGAACCGCATCGATCGGCGCATCGTCTTCAACAGCCTCGGCGAGGAGCAGTTCAAGCGCATCCTCGACCTCGAGCTCGGCTACGTGCGCTCGCGCGTCCGCAAGCGCCTCGACGTCGACCTGCGCTGCACGCCGGCGGCGCGCCGCTACCTGCTCGAGAAGGGGACCAACCCGCGCTACGGCGCCCGTCCGCTGCGCGGCCTGCTCGAGAGCGAGGTGCTCTTCGCGGTGGCGAACTTGATCGGCTCGGGGCAGGTCGGCGAGGGCGACGCGGTGCAGATCGATGCGCGGCGCGACGGCAGCGGCCTCTCGTTCCGCTCGCACCGCGCGAGCGCGGCCGCAGCGGCATCGGGCGGCGGCTCCGCGACGGCGACGCTCGCTCCGGTCGAGTCGCAGGAGACGCTGCGCGAGATGGGGGGGCGCGAACTCGTCCCCGCTGGGCGCGCCTGACCGCGCGGCGGCGGGATGCGCCGCTCGCCGCGGGCGCTAAGCTCCCGCCCTGCATTCCCGAGGAACAGGAACAGGAGCGAGAGCCATGAAGTCGTTCGCGCGCATCGTCGCGATGGCCGCCGTTGCGGTCGTCGCCATCTCCGGAGCAGCGCTGGCGTGGAGCCGCGCGCAGGGTGCACCGGCGGCGCCGGCTGCTGCGAAGCAGGAAGGCAAGGCCGAGGTCGTGGTGCCGTTCATCGGCAACGCCACCTGCCCGATGCAGGCCGGCAAGCCGGTCAACAAGAGCAAGTTCGTCGAGCACGAGGGGCAGCGCGTCTACTACTGCTGCGGCAAGTGCGCCGCCGCCGCCAAGGCCGATCCGAAGGCCGCCGTCGCCGCGGCCTACAAGGAGAGCAAGGCGGTCGGCAACAAGAGCTGCCCGGTCTCGGGCCACGCCATCGAGGCGGGCAAGAGCAAGTCGGTCAGCTTCATGGGCCACTCGATCGAGCTCTGCTGCGCCGACTGCGAGGCGGGCTTCAAGAAGAACGCCTACGCGATGACCATCGCCGCCGTCTACGGCGTCGAGGAGGCGAAGAACAAGAACTGCCCGGTGATGGACAAGGACGAGGTGAACGGCGAGGACTTCGTGATCTACAAGGGCAAGCTCGTCGGCCTCTGCTGCGGCGACTGCCCCGAGGAGTTCAAGAAGGACGCCGACAAGTTCCTCGCCAAGGCCACGGGCAAGTAACCGCGGACTGACGGCGCACGGACCGTGCGGCGTCACGCCTCGCGAAGAGCACGATGAGTCGCGAGGCGATCGAGTCCTACCGCGCGCCGATCGACGGGCTGCGATGCCTGCGCACCCCCGGTCGGTTGCGCCGACTGAAGCTCCCGCTGCCGGCGGATCCTCCTTCGGATGGTCCGCCGGCCGCTTGTTTCCTCTGCCACCCCGAGCGCGACCGTTTCGACCTCGGCGCCTGGCCGCGCGAGGGCGGCGCGCAGCACGTGGTCGGCAACGCCCATCCCTTCGCCTCGCGCGCGCTTCTGGTCGCGCCGGCCGGCGAGGCGCACCACGCAGCGACGCCCGCCACGCTTGCGCCCGAGCGGCTCGCCGAGTGGCTCGCGTGGCCGGGCTCGCGCGACTTCGCCGCCGCCTTCGAACTCGATCCCGCGTCGACGGTCGCGTTCGTGAACGTGGGGCGCCGGGCCGCGCAGTCGCGCCGCCATCCCCACCTGCAGGTCGTCTCGTTCGGCGGTGAAGCGGGCGCGCTGCTCGACGACGACGCGGCGGCGCTGGTCGACGATCTCGCGACGGCGGCCGGCGAGGAGCGCCGGCTCGCGCTGGCCGACGGGAGCCACGCGGTGGTGCCGAAGCGCCCCTCGCAGTCGGCGGAGCTCTGGCTGCCGCTGCCGGCGCAGGGGAGCGCGCCGCACGAGTGGCGGCGCGCGGCGACGACCCTGGCCGCGCTCTGCCGCGCCGCCGAGCGGTCGATCAGCGGCGACTACAACCTCGTCTGGCGCACGGCGGCGCCCGCACTCGTGCGTTTGGTGCCGCGCGGCCTCTCCGAGCGCGCCGGCCTCGAGCTCGCGGCTCCGGCGCTGCTCGCCGGCGTGGTCGCGCTCTCGGTGCGCGAAAGTTTCCTGTTGTGGTCGGCCGCGCTCGAGCCGCCCGCGGCCTGAGCGCGTCGCGCGCGCGGCCGTCGAACTGCCCGCGCGAGAGCTCCCCCGATCGGCTGCGCGATCGCTATGACGGCGCGCTCTTCCGGGCTGCCCATCCGAGGAACGACCCCTTCTTGTCCGCGCACTCCCGATTCCCTTCGCGCCGCTCGCTCGGCGCCTCGCTCGCGCTCGTCGGCGCCGGCCTGATCGCGCGTCCGATCGCGCCGATCGCGGCGCCGATCGCGACGCCGATCGCGGCGCCGCACGACGGCGTCGCGGCGATGCTCGAGCGGCTCGCGCCGCAGCTCGCCGCGGCCGCGGAGGCGGGCGACGACCGCCGCCTCGCCGAGCTCCTGCTGCAGCGCGCGGAGCTCCACCGCCTCGCGCAGAGCTGGCGCGCGGGGCTGGCCGACCTCGCGCAGGCGGCCCGCCTCGCGCCCGAGATCGCGCGGATCGAGCTGGCACGCGCGCGGCTCCACTTCGACGCCGGCGCTGACGAACGAGCCGTGGCGGCGGCGCGCGCCTACCTCGTCCGTGATCCGCGCGACGTCGCCGGCCACGCGCTGCTCGCGCGCGCGCTCGCCCGTGGCGGCGATCCCGAGGAGGCGCTCGCGGCGTGGGATGCGGCGCTCGCGCTCGCGCCGGGCGACCCCGACCTCCACTTCGCGCGCGCGACCTTCGCCTTCGCGCAGGGCGGCGAGCGGCGGCGCGAGGCGCTCGCGCGCCTCGATCGTGCGCGCGCGGCGACGCACGGCGCGCTGCAGCTCGAGGAGCTCGCGTTGCGCTTCGAGGAGGAGCTTCGCGAGTGGGATGCGGCGCAGGCCCGCGTGGCGCGCCTCGCTGCTGCGGCGCCGCGCCCCGAGCTCTGGCGGCTGCGCGGCGTCGAGCTGCTCGAGCGGTCGGGGCGGCGCGCCGAGGCGCTCGCCGCGGCGGAACGCCTCGCCGGCGACCTCGCGCGGCTGCCCGCCGCGCTGCGCCGCCATCCGACCACGCAGGCGTGGAGCGCCACGCTCGCCGCCCTGCGCGCCCGCCTCGCCGCGACCGAGGGGGCGTCATGACGAGCGTCCGCCGGCTGCTGCCGCTGCTCGCTGCGCTGCTCGCGCCGCTCCACGCATCGCTCCTCGCGCAGACGGTCACGCGCGGGCCCTACCTGCAGTCGGCCGGCCCCGACCGCATCACCGTCTGTTGGCGCACCGACGTCGCCTGCGACTCGCGCGTCGCGTTCGGCCTCGCGCCCGGCGCGCTCTCGAGCCGCGTCGATGATCCGGCGGCCGTCATCGACCACGCCGTGACGCTCACCGGCCTCTCCGCCAACACGCGCCTCTGGTACTCGATCGGCACGAGCAGCGCCGTGCTGGCCGGCGACGACCCCGCCCACACGTTCTTGACGGCGCCGCCGGCGGGCCGCGCGCGCGCCGGCCGCTTCTGGGTGCTCGGCGATTCGGGCACGAAGGACGCGAACGCGCGCGCCGTGCGCGACGCCTTCTACGCGCGGAACGGCGGCCGCCCGCTCGACGCCTTCCTCATGCTCGGCGACAACGCCTACGACTCGGGCAAGGACAGCGAGTACCAGGACGCCGTCTTCTCGAACATGTACGAGGCGCGCCTGATCGACACGGTGCTCTGGCCGGCGTACGGCAACCACGACGCGCTCTCGGCCGACTCCTCGGCGCAGAGCGGCGTCTACTACGACCTCTTCGCGCTGCCGAAGGCGGGCGAGTGCGGCGGCGTGCCGTCGGGCACCGAGGCGTACTGGTCGTTCGACTGGGGCAACGCCCACTTCGTCTGCCTCGACTCGATGGAGAGCGATCGGCTGCTCGCCGGCCCGATGCTCTCCTGGCTCGCGCTCGACCTGCAGTCGACCGCGGCGGAGTGGCTGATCGCCTTCTGGCACCACCCGCCCTACAGCAAGGGATCGCACGACTCCGACAGCGCGACCGAGCTGGTCGAGATGCGCCAGAACGCGGTCGACCTGCTCGAGCAGCACGGCGTCGACCTCGTGCTCTGCGGCCACAGCCACAGCTACGAGCGGACGTTCCTGATCGACGGCCATCGCGGCAAGGCGGCGAGCTTCGACCCGTTGCTGCACGGCAAGGACTTGGGCGACGGCGAGCTCGGCAGCGACGGCGCCTATCGCAAGCCGAGCGCGACGATCGCGCCCCACGAAGGGGCGGTCTACGTGGTGGCCGGCGCCTCGGGCAAGCATGCGCCCGGCTCGTTCGACCACCCGGCGATGCAGGTCGCGCTCGAGAAGCTCGGTTCGTTCGTCTTCGAGCTGCACGGCGTGCAGCTCGACGCGTGGTACCTCGACTCGACCGGCGCGCTGCAGGATCGCTTCACGCTGGTGAAGGGGGGCGCGACGCCGATCGACGGCAGCGACGTGGTCGTGCTGCCGCTCGGCGCCGCGTGGCGCTACGCGGACGGCGGCAGCCTGCCCGCCCCCGACTGGGCGAGCGCCACGTTCGACGACTCCGGCTGGGCGAGCGGCCCGGCGCCGCTCGGCTACGGCGAGAGCTACGTCGCCACGCCGGTGAGCTGGGGCAACGACCCGAACCTGAAGCATGTCACCACCTGGCTGCGCGCGTCGTTCGACCTCGCCGCCGACCCTCGCGACCTGACGTCGTTGCGGCTCCGCGCCAACTACGACGACGGCTTCGTCGTCTACGTGAACGGCGTCGAGGCGGCGCGCCGCTCGCTGCCGGCCGGGGCGATCGACGAGACGACGCTCGCCACGAGCCACGAGGGCGGCGCGCTCGAGACGATCGACCTCGCGCCCGCGCTCGCCGTCCTGCAGCGCGGCTCGAACACGCTCGCGATCGAGATCCACCAGACCAGCCGCAACTCGAGCGACCTCGTCTTCGACGGGCAGCTCGAGTTCGACGGCTTCACGCCGCTGCTGCCGCAAGGCGCCGAGGGGGCGCTCGACCCGATCGGCGGCGTGCCGCTCGACGTGCTGCGCGTGAACGGCTCGACCGGCGGGCTCGGCCGCGGCGTCGACGTGGCCGACGGCGCCGCCATCACCGTGGAACTCGACGCGCCGCCTGGCCGCGCGACCGCCAACTTCGCGCTGTTCGGCTGGTTCGACGTGCCGGGCCCCGACGACGGGGTCGCGCTCGGCTCGATCGGGACGCTCGTCGTGCCGCCGCTCTTCTGGTTCGCCCACACCTTCCCGTTCGGGCCGCCGCCGTTGCTGCCGAGCTACGCGGCGCCGTGGAGCTACACCGAACCGGCCGTCGACGCGCCGCTCGACATCGCGCTGCAGGCGGTGATCCAGGACGCGCAGGGGGCATTGAAGACGACCAACGCGGTGCTGATCCGCGTGCGCTGAGCGGCTCGGAACGGCCGTCAACAGAGCTCCGCCACCAGTGCGCGGACGAACGCCTGCGCGCCCGCCGCGTCGGTGAAGACGCCGTCGAGCTGCGCTTCGTAGCAGCGGTCGAGCAGCGCCTTGAACTCCTTGCCCGGCGCGCGGCCGAGCTCGATCAGGTGGCGGCCGAGCACCAAGGGCTTGGGCGCCGCATCGGCCGCGGCGAGCGCCTCGGCGCGCGCGAGCAGCCAGCGCCCGGCCTCGAAGTCGCCGATCGGCCGCGGCGGGCGGCCGGCGTCGTCGTGCCGCGCCACTCGCACGAGCCAGCGCAGGTTCACCTTCGTGGCGAGGCGGCGGATCGCGCCGTCGCCCGGCTGCGCCTTAAAGAACTCCTGCGGCTTCAGGTGCTGCAGCACCAGCGCGACGACCGGCTCGACGACGTCGGCCTGCGCCGTGATCCGCGCCAGCAGCGCGCGGGTCGGTGCCTCGCCCGCTTCCGAATGGCCGGGCGAGCGCCAGACGCCGGCGTCGTCGAAGGTGGTGGCCGGCTTGCCGAGGTCGTGGCAGAGGAGCGCGAGGCCGACGATCCAGTCGGAGGCGTCGCCGACCCGCGCGCCCGCGAAGTGGTCGAGCACGTGGAGCGTGTGGACCCAGACGTCGCCCTCGGGATGCCACTCGGGATGCTGCGGGCAGCCGGAGAGCGGCTCGAGTTCGGGGAAGAAGCGCAGCGCGCCGCATGCGTGGAGGAAGGCGAGGCCGCGCGACGGAAGGCGCCCCTGCAGCAGGAGCTTCTTCCACTCCTCCTCGATGCGCTCGCGCGGCAGCTCGGCGAGGTCGATGGTGCGCGACAGCGCCACGGTCTCGGGCGCGACCGCGAAGTCGAAGCGGGCGGCGAACTGCATCACGCGCAGCACGCGCAGCGGATCCTCGACGAAGCGCGGCGAGGCGTGGCGCAGCAGGCGCGCCGCGAGGTCGCGCCGCCCGTCGAGCGGATCGGCGATCTCGCCGGTGAGCGGATCCTCGTAGATCGCGTTCACGGTGAGGTCGCGCCGCTCCGCCGCGCTCCTCAGGTCGAGCTCTGGATCGGCGTCGATCGCGAACCCCTTGTGGCCGCGCGCCACCTTCGTCTCGCGGCGCGGCAGCGCGACGTCGATCGGCAGCCCGGCGAGCTTCAGCACGCCGAACGCGCGGCCGACGTCGATCACCTCGTGCGCGCGTGCCAGCAACGCCTCGAGCCGCTCGGGCGCGAGGCCGTAGACCTCGAGGTCGAAGTCCTTGCGCGGGATGCCGAGCAGCCGATCGCGCACGCCGCCGCCGACCAGCCAGGCGCGCCCGCCCGCCGCCGCCACCGCGCGCGCCACGTCGCGCACCACCTGCTCCGGATCGCGTTGCTGCATGGGGGCGAGGTTAGCGGCTCTCGTCGAGCGGCTCGTTCAACGCGCCCGGCGCGGCGCGATCGCGCACGCCCGCGAGCGCCAGCGCGGCGATGGTGGCGAGGTAGGGGAGCGCGCGCAGCAGGAAGACGGTCGCGCCGCCATCCTCGGCCGCTCGCGCGCCGAGCCGCAGCTCGACGGTGAAGAGCGCCGCCACGAAGAGGCCGGCCTGCAGCGCGCCGAGCGGCCGCCAGCGCGCGAAGAGGACCAGCGCCAGCGCGAGGAAGCCGCGGCCGGCGCTCATCCCGTCGACGAAGCTGCCCGACAGCACGGTGGTGAGCGACGCGCCGGCGAGCCCCGCCAGCGCGCCCGCGATCAGCAGGCCGAGCGTGCGCGCGCGCGCCGGCCTGCCGCCCGCCGCGCGCAGCGCCGCCGGGTTCTCGCCTGCGGCGCGCACCGCGAGGCCGGCGCGCGTCCGCTCGAGGAAGAGGAAGGTGGCGCCGACCAGCAGGGCTGCGGCGACGTAGGGGAGCGCCGGCAGCGGCGCGGCGAGCTCGCTGAAAGGGGTCACGGCCGCGTCGCCGCGCAGCCGCTCGAAGAGGAGCGCGGTGCCGCCGAGGCAGAGGAAATGGAGCGCCGTGCCGGCCACGATCGGCGGGGCGCGCAGCCGCACGACCAGCAGCGCCAACAGCGCCGCGAGCGCCACGCCGACCAGCGCCGCCACCAAGAGCGCCGGCAGCAGCGCGCCGCCGCCGCCGCCCGCCGCCACCAGGAACGCCGCGAGCGCGCCGGCCAGCACCATCCCTTCGAGCGCGAGGTTCACGACGCCCGCCCGCTCGGCCACCACTTCCGAGGTGGTCGCCAGCACGAGCGGCAGCGCGAGCCGCAGCCACTGCAGCACGAGGTCGCTCATGGCGGCGCGCTCCGTTCGCCGCCGAGCCGGCCGCCGAGCGTTCCGCCGCGCAGCGCCCGCCCGCGCGTGGCGACCACGACGGCGATGATGGCGACGCCTTGCAGCACCAGCCCGAAGCGGTCGATGCCGGGCAGGTTCTCGGCCCACTGCAGCGCCGCGGTGCCGCTCTGCAGCGCCGCGAAGAGGAGCGCCGCGGGCGCGAGCCACGCGCTGCGCAGACCCGCGAGCAGCGCCGCCGCGACCGCCGCGTAGCCGAGTCCTTGCGAGAGCGACCGGTCGACGGTGCGCGCGACGCCGGCCACCGCGCCGGCGCCGGCGAGCCCGGCCAACGCGCCCGCCGCCGCGAAGCAGAGCAGTTGCGCGCGCGCGAGCGGGAAGCGGCACGCCTTCGTGAGCAGCGGCGCGGTCGCGCCGGCGCGCAAGAGGAGCCCGGCGCGGGTGCGCGCGAGGAAGAGGCCGCACGCCGCGGTGAGCAGCAGCGCGAGCGGCAAGCCGAGGTGGAGCGCGCCGGTGCGGCCGAGCGGCAGCTGCGGCAGCCACGCGCTTTCCGGCAGCGGCGCGCTCTGCGGGAACTGGCCGGTCGGCTCCTGCAGCGGTCCGGTGACGAGCCAGCGCAGGAGTTCGAGCGCCACGCCATTCAGCAGCAGCGTCGAGAGCACCTCCGGCACGCCGCGGCGCACCTTGAGCCACGCCGGCAGCGCCGCCCACGCGCCGCCCGCCAGCGCGCCGGCGAGCAGCGCCGGCAGCCAGTGGCCGCTCGCGCTGCCGGCCCACGCGGCGGCGAGCCCGCCGACCAGGAGCTGCCCTTCGGCGCCGATGTTCCAAAGGCCGCAGCGGAAGGCGAGCGCGACTCCCGCGGTGCAGAGCAGCAGCGGCGTCGCGAGGCGCAGCGTCGCGCTCCAGGCGTCGGCATCGCCGAACGCGCCGCGCACCAGCAGCTCGGCCGCGCGGGCCGGCGCGAGTCCCTGCAGCGCGAAGAGCGCCGCCGTCAGCGCCAGGGCGCCGAGCGCCACCAAGAGCGGGCGCAGCAGCGCGCGCGACGCCGTGCGCGACGTGCTGCGCGGCGTCACGGTCCGCCTCGTGCGCCGCGCGCCGCTCCGGCGGCCAGCGCGGCGAACTTCTCGGCGACCGCCTCGCGGCGCGGCGCGCAGGGGTGGAGCGCGCCGCGGAAGAGCACGAAGAGGCGCGTCGCCAGCGCGAGCGCTTCGTCGAGGTCGCTGGTGGCGAGCAGCAGCGCGGCGCCGTTCGCCACCGCCGCACGCAGCTGCGCGTGGACGAAGGCGGTCGCCTGCAGGTCGAGGCCGCGCGTCGGGTTCTCGGCCAGCAGCAGCGGCGGATCGCCGGCGAGTTCGCGCGCCAGCACGACGCGCTGCTGGTTGCCGCCCGAGAGCTCGGCCGCCGCCTGCCACGGCGAGGTGGCGCGCACGTCGAAGCGGGCGAGGCGCGGCGCCGCGGCGGCGAGCAGCTCGCGGCTCGTGAACCACGGTCGCGCGAAGGTGGCGGGCGCCAGCGCGACGTTCTCGGCGATCGAGAGCGGCAGCGCGAGGCCGTGGCGCTGCCGATCGCCGCTGATGAAGGCGCGCGCGCCGGGCGCCACCTCGAGATCGCCCGAGCGCGGCGGCGCGAGGCCGGCCACCACCTCGAGCAGCTCCGCCTGCCGCTCCGCTTCGACGCCCGTCAGCACGACCGCCTCGCCGCCGCGCACCTCGAGGTCGAGCGGCCCGAAGCGCTCCCCGACCAGGCGCCGCGCGGCGATCCGCAGCGCCCCCGCGGCGCGCGGCGGCAGCGGCGGCGCGCTCACGTCGGGCGCGCCGCCGAAGAGCGCGCGCGCCAGCGACGCGGCGCTCGCCGTGCCGCGCTCGGCCGCCAGCGCCACGCGCCCTTCGCGCAGCACGGTGATGCGATCGGCGAGGCGCAACGCGTCCTCGAGGCGGTGGGTGATCAGCAGGATCGCCAGGCCGCGCGCGCGCAGCTGCTCGAGCTCCGCGAAGAGCGCCTCCGCCTCGCTCGGCGTGAGGAGCGCGGTCGGCTCGTCGAGCAGCAGCACGCGGCGCGCTTGCGCGAGCGCCTTCGCGATCTCGAGGCGCTGGCGCAGCCCGATCGGCAGGTCGCCGACGCGCGCGGCGGGATCGAGGTCGAGGCCGTGGCGCAGGAGCTGCTGGCGAGCGGCCGCCTCGAAGCTCCGCTTGCGCCACGCGCGCGGCGCCTCGGCGAGGGCGAGGTTCTCGGCGACGGTGAGCCCCTCCGCCAGCGCGAAGTGCTGGTGGACCATGCCGATGCCCAGCGCGCGCGCGACCGCCGGCGAGGCGATCTTCGTGGCGACGCCGTCGCTGCGGATCTCCCCTTCGTCGGGTTCGAGCAGCCCGAGCGCGAGGCGGACCAGCGTCGTCTTGCCGGCGCCGTTCTCGCCGAGCAGCGCGTGCAGCTCGCCGGCGCGCAGTTCGAGGTCGACGCCGTCGAGCGCGCGCCGCTCGCCGAAGCGCTTGCCGATGCCGACGAAGGCGAGCGGCGGCGGAGCGCGCTCGCTCATCTCGGGACGACGGAGAGCTCGCCGCGCGCGATGGCGGCGGCGGCGGCCTCCATCGCCGCGCGGGCGGCGGCCGGCACGCGCTCGGCCAGCGCCGGATTGAAGGCGATCCGCACGTCCCCCTCGGCGAGGCCGAAGCTGCGCGCACCGCCGCGGAAGGTGCCGTCGCGCGCCTCCTTGGCGAGCTCGACCATCAGCTTCGGGATCTCGGCGACCGCGCTGGCGACGATGACGTCGGGCGCCTTCCCGGTCTGGTCGCGGTTGCAGCCGAAGGCGAGCGCCCCCTTGGCGCGCGCCGCCTCGAAGATGCCGGCCCCGGCCGCGTCGACGTTCTGGAAGAAGAGGTCGGCGCCCGCCGCCGCGTGGGCGAGCGCCTTCTCCTTGGCCAGCACCGCGTCCTCCCAGCTGCCCAAGTACTCCTCGACCACGCGCACGTCGGCGCGCACCGAGCGGGCGCCCGCCGCGAAGGCCGCCGCGACCCGCTTCACCGGTTCGAACGCCTCGCCGTGCAGCGAGCTCACCACGCCGCTCTTCGTCAGATGGCCGGCCAGCACGCCGAGCTGGTAGCTCGCCTCCTCGTTGCGCAGCACGACGGCGGCGAGGTTCTCGGCGACCAGCGTGCCGCCGGTGGTGACGAAGTCGACGTCGGGGAAGGCGACCGCCGCCTTCGACGCGGGCGCGTTGAACTCGAAGCCGTGGCCGAAGACGAGCGCGAAGTCGTTGCCGGCCGCTGCGGCGAGCGCCTGCTCGATCTCGACCGCGCTCTTCGCCGTGACCTTGCGCACCTTCGCGCCGAGCTCGCGCTCGATCTGCTGCAGCCCCTCGAAGGCCTGCTGGTTCCACCCCTCGTCGTTCTCGGGGCCGGCGAGCAGCAGCGCGACCGCGAAGGGGCGCGCGCCGGCGGGGGGCGGCGCCTCGCCGCAGGTCGCGAGCAGCAGGAGGCAGGCGCTCTGCGCCGCGGAGCGGAGCGCACGGAGCGCGCGAGTCGAGGGATTCATGGCGGCAGCTTGCGGGGGCTCGCCGGGTCGATCAAGGGTGCGCGGCGGCGATCGGCGCGGCGACCTCGGCGATGACGCAGAGCAGCCCGCGATCGATCAGGCGGCGCACCCGCTCCTCGCCGTGCTCGAAGCGGCCGGAGAGGGCGCCGAGCAGCTCGGCGACCGTGCGCTTGCCGTCGGCGAGCGCGACGAGCGCCGACTCGACCTCCTCGAGCGGGTAGCAGAGGCCGGTCTTCTCGTTGTGCGCGACGTGGGCCGGCTGCGCGAAGCCCGCCTCGTCGGTCGCGAAGGCGTTGAAGCGGAAGCGCGAGAGGCTCACGCCATCGGTGAGCGCGACGCGCCGCTGCGCGAGGTCGTGCACGTCCTTGCTCATCGGGCCGGAGCGGCCGGCCGAGGTGATCTGGTGCTGCAGGTCCTGGCGGTGGGCGGCGTAGAGGAGGTAGCCGCCGTGGTTCAGGAGCGGCAGGTCGCCGCGCGCGCGGAAGGCGAGGTCGAGCTCGCTGCGGTCGTAGTGCTGCGTGCCGTCCTTCATCTCGAAGTCGACCGAGCCGTCCTCGCGTTCGAGGATCTTCACGCCGAAGCGGTCGGGGTTGGTGAAGACGAGCGTGTCGCGGCCGAGGAAGAAGGTGCCGGTGTAGACCGACATGCCGATCTTGTCGGCGCGCCGGGTGACGAAGTCGTAGGTGTGGAGGTCGTCGTCCGGCGTCGCGGTCGGGAAGCCGATGAACCACGAGAGGCCGGCCTTGATGCCGTTCTTCGCCATCAGCTCGAGGATCACGTCGACCCGCTCGAGGTCGTTGCCCTTGTCGATCAGGTCGAGCACGCGCTGGCGGGCCGACTCGAAGCCGAACTGGAGGAACCGGCAACCGCCCTTGCCGAGCTGCTCCATCAGCAGCGGGTTGGCGTAGGGCTTCTCGAACTTGGTCTCGGCGAACCAGTAGATCGGGTCGCCGTTCGCGGCGATCTGCTGGGCGACGTGCTTCAGCGTCTTCGGCGGCGCGAGCGAGTCCCAGAAGAGGAAGTGGTCGACGCCGCAGTCGACGTGGATCTGCTTGATGTCGGCGTAGACGCGGTCGGGCGAGCGCATGCGGAAGTTGCGCCGGAAGCCGTCGCCGCAGAAGGTGCACTTGCCGTAGTAGCAGCCGCGCGAGGTCTGGAGGTTCGCCACCTTCTCGGGCGTCAGGTAGAGGTCGAAGGCGATGCCGGAGAAGTCGGGGGCCGGGAACTCGTTCAGGTCGGGGACGTCGGGCGGCAGCACGCTGCGCTTCACCGCGCCGTCCTCGAACCACCAGAGGTTCGGCACGTTCTCGAAGCCGCCGCCCTTCTCGAGCGCGGCCGCCAGCGCGACGATGGCGCGCTCGCCCTCGCCGGCGACGCCGAAGTCGATGAACGGCGCGAGCTCGGCGCCGGCGAAGAGGCGGTAGGCGTAGTCGTTCACGGTCGGGCCGCCGATGACGATCTTCACGCGCGGCGCGCGCTGCTTGATCGCCTTGGCGAGCTTCAGCATCTCGAAGAACTGGAAGTTGAACGGCAGCGTGAAGCCGACCAGGTCGGGCTGCTCGGCCAGCAGCGAGTCGACGATGCCGTTGGCGTAGGCATCCGAGATCGGGTCGCCCGAGGGCTGCGCCAGCGCGGCGAGCGTCTGCTGCACGAAGAAGCGGTTCTCGGGGTCGAAGATCGGGTTGGCCGCCGAGGCGAGCCGGATCATCGTCTGCAGCGAGTCGAAGGCGCGGTTGAACTGCGCCGGGTCGTAGAAGCGCTCCTTGTCCTTCATGATCCGCGCCGCCTCGGGCGCGAAGAGGAAGGAGTCGCGCGGCGCCGCCATCAGCGGGGCGAGGAAGCGGTAGATGCCGCGCTCGGCGGCGTCGAGGGTCGGCTTCGCCTCGAGCGCGGCGAGCTGGCCGCGCGCGTAGTCGTGGTAGCCCTGGAGTCGCTCGCGCTGGTTCAGCCAGGCGAAGGTCTCCGCGTTGACGTCGCGCACCTTCACCTCGTGCCCGGCGTGCTTCAGCACCGCCGCGAGCTGCGCGAGGCTCGAGTACGGGATCATCGGCGGCGTGCGGTCGGGCGGGTAGGCGAGCAGGACCTTCATGGGGTGTCGATCACCGCGAGAGGGAGGCACCGCGAGAGGCAGGTCCGGGAGCGATGCGATCGGTCGGCGACGGCGGGAACTATAGCCCTGCTCAGTCGCCGGGAGCGGGCGGCGACGCGGCCGCTTTTTCCCGACTCGCGCCGATGTCGCGGCGCAGCTGCTCGAACTTGCCGCGGTCGGCGTGGTCCGCCGGGAGCTCGGCGAGGAAGCGGGCGCACGCCTTCTCCGCCTCTTCATAGAGGGCGAGGCGCCGCTCGCGCTCGGCGGCGGGCAGCGCATCGGCCTCGAGGCGGGCGAGCGACGCCACGTTGGCGAGCGCCTCGGGCGAGCTGGCGTCGACCTCGAGCGAGCGGCGGAACGCCTCGAGCGCGCCGAGTCGATGGCGCTGCGCCGTCGCCGCGTCGCGCGCCGCGGCCATCCGCCGCATCAGCACGATGCCGAGGTTGAAGTGCGCCTTGGCGCGCTGGAAGTCGAGCTCGATCGCCTTGCGCAGGTGGCGCTCCGCCTCGTCCTGGTCCTCGGGGCGGCGGCTGGCGATGAGCACGCCGCCGAGCTGCTCGTGGGCGAAGACCGACTGCGGCGCGAGTTCGCAGAGCGTGCGCAACTGCGCGGCGGCGCCGGCCGCGTCGCCGTCGGAGAACGCCGAGGTGACCCGCTCAAGCGCGAAGATCACGTCGACGTGGTCCTCGGGATCGGCGAGCGCGGCGAAGTCGGGGCGCTCGCCGAAGTCGCGCACTGTCGCGTCGACGTAGCCGAGCGAGAGGAGCTCGGCGCGCCGCGCGTCGTCGAGCTCGACGCCGTGCGTCGCGAGCGGCACCGCCGGATCGGCCGCGAGCGCATCGAGCCGCGCGCGCAGCGCCCGCGCGCGCGGGTCGTCGGCGCGGAAGAGGTCGTGCGCCTCGCCGCCGGCGCCGGGGTTGCGGTCGAAGAGGCGCTCGCGCCGCGAGCGGACGTACTTGAGCCCGCCTTGCACGCACGCCTCCATCGGCGCGAAGCCGAAGTTGCTCCACGCGTACCACGACTCCATCGCCACGGCGCGACCGGAGCGCTCCTCGCCCGTGCCGCGCACCAGGTCGGCGACGCTCTCGCCGTCGAAGCGCAGGTCGGGGCGCGCGATGCCGAGCAGCTCGAGCAGCGTCGGCATCACGTCGACCAGCGAGACGGCGCTGTCGATCGCGCGCGGCGGCGCGCCCGGCACGCGCATCAGCAGCGGGATGCGCATGGTCGCGTCGTAGAGGAACCAGCCGTGGGTCGGCTCGACGCCGTCCAAGAGGCTCTCGCCGTGGTCGGCGGCCAGCACGACGATCGTCTCGCTCCAGTCGGGGCGCGCGCGCAGCGCGGCGAGGAAGCGACCGACCTGCAGGTCGAGGAAGGCGATCTCCTCGAAGTAGAGGCGGCGCCGATCGGCGTTCGCCTCCGCTTCGGTGCGCGCGGGTCGCGGCGCGCTGCCGGGCGCGGCGTAGGGGTAGTGCGCGTCGAAGAGGTGGAGCCAGTAGAGGAACGGGCCGTCGGCGGGGAGGTCGCGCAGCGCCTGGTCGACCATCGCGTCGCCGCGCATCTCGCCGACGAAGAGGCGCTGCTTGGCGGGATCGCGCGGCGGGTCGCGGTAGAGGTCGAACCCCTGCGCCAAGCCGTAGGCGGCGTCGAGCACGATCGCGGCGACGCCGGCGCCGGTCGCGTAGCCCTGCTCCTTCAGCACCTCGGCGAGCGTCACGGCGGCGCTCGGCAGCGCGGCGACCGAGTTGTCGCGCAGGTGGTGGCTCGCCGGATGGAGGCCGGTGAGCAGCGAGGCGTGCGCCGGCAGCGTGAGCGGCGTGACGGTGTAGGCGTCGCGGAAGACGGCGCTCTCCGCGGCGAGCGCATCCATCTGCGGCGTGATCGAGGGGGAGCGGCCGCAGAAGCCGAGCGCATCGCGCCGCGTGGTGTCGAGCGTCACGATCACGACGTTGCGGCGGCTGGCCGGCGGGACGGCGGCCGCGGGCGGCGCGGGCGGCGCCGTCGGCGCGGGCGGCGCCGGGTCGTGGCGCGAGCAGCCGCTGGCGAGCAGCGCCAACGAGGCGATGATCGCGGCGACGATCTCGGCGGCGATCTCGGGCGAGCAGGAGCGGCGCATGGCTTCGATTCGCGAGGGTGGGGCGGCGAGCGGCGCGAAAGAGCGGCTCGGCGTGCTGGGGGTGGGGATCGTGCCGATCGTGCTGGCCGCATGGGCGTGGCCCGGCGCGGCGCAAGAGGGAACGGCGGCGCAAGATAGCCCGCGCCTGCTCGCCGTCGCGCAGGCGAGCGTCGTGCTGGCGGCGAGCGACGTCGACGTGGCCGAGGCGGGCGGGGAGCTCGGCCAGCTCGCGCAAGGGACGACGGTCGAGTGGCTCGCCACGAGCGGCCGCGACGACGGGCTGGTGAAGGTGCGCGTCGAGGGGTGGCTGCCGCGGGCCGCGCTGACCGAGGCGGTTGTCGGCCGGGCGCCAAGGGTCGCTGCCGGCACGGCGGCGCGCGGGACACCCGTCGCCGTGCTGTCGCGCGCGCACCACGTCGCGGTGCGGCCGGAGCTGCGCATCGTCGAACGGCGGCGCGTCGTCACGCTCGAACTCGAGCTCGAGACGCTCGATGGACGGCCGGTGGTGGTGGCGGGCAGCCGGCTGGCGGGACAGCTGACGGTGGCACCGCAGCGGAAGATCGCCGGGGGGCACGCGCGCGGCGAGCCGCTGCTCGCGCGCGCCTTCGAGCTGGTCGAGGGGCGCGCGACGGTCGAGCTGCCGCTCGCGGAGCTGGGCGACCCCGCGCCGCCGCTCGTCATCTTCTCGGTGAGCGTCGAGCTGGGGGGCGCGGTCGTGCTGGTCGGCGCGGCCTCGGCGGTCGCGCTGCCGGCGCGCTGAGAGAGGGCGATCGCCGGGCGCGGCGGGGTGCGCGGAGTCGGGGGCTCGCCCGACCTGAGGCGCGGCGGACCCGTTTTGGCGCGATGGGAAGAGGATTCCGGTCGCCGAACGGGGAGCTCGGGTCGCCCGACGCGCCACCCGGAGTACAGTCCCGCGTCGCCGCTCCTGACCTGCCGCGCCACCCCCCACGGAGATCGTGAGTGAAGCCCTACCTCGAGACTGGCCGCCCCCTCGACGCCGTGCGCAACGTGACGGTGCTCTTCTGCGGTCGCTGCGAGCGCGAGTTCCTCGCCAAGCTCAAGGAAGGGCAGGACAACCCGACCTACGAGTGCCCGAAGTGCAAGAGCGCCAACCGCTTCCAGATCATCTGGCGCTGAGATCGCCATCCTCGGGAGTCGCGGCCGTCCTGACCGCACGCGCCGCGCGACCGCTCCCGATGCCTGTTCGACGCTCTGAGGCCCGACCTCGTCCCCGCTCCCGCAGAGCGCTCGAGGGTCGGGCCTCGAGCGTTTCCCGGCCGCGCGTGCGGCCGTTGCGGCGCCGGCAGCGCCGGCAGCGGCGGGATCAGTGGTGCGAGTGTGCCTTGGCGGCGCGGGCGTCGTGCCAGAGCACGTAGCCGATGAACGCGAACATCGGCAGCAGGCAGATCGCGGTCAGCGCCCAGAAGCCCTGTTCCTTCACGAAGTCGGCGAGGAAGGCGATGTGCTTCTTCTCCTCGGCGACGACGAGCAGCGGGGCGAGCGTGGCGGCGACCATGGTCGGCTCCTGTGGCCCGCGGCGGGCGGGCATGAAGCGAAGCGTTGAAGCTACGCGGCGAAGCCTTGTAGCGCGGTGGCGCGCCGCGCTCAAGGTCGCGGGCGCTGCGGCAACCGGCCTCAGTCGATCCAGACGCGCGCCGGCGCCGAGACGCTGCGCACGTGGGCGAGGTCGTTCGGGTCGAAGGTGACGAAGGCGAAGTCGAGCGCCATCCCCTCGAAGGCATGCGGCGGCAGGTCGACGGTCGCGGTCGCGGCACCGGCCAGGTCGAGCGTCCCCTGGAAGCCGAGGAAGAACGGGTTCACCGGCGCGATCAGCACGTAGTCGAACAGCCAATCTTCGTTGAGCGGGAAGGTGCGCAGGTCGAGCGGGTCGAGGGTCGCGAGCGGGATCCCGGGCGTGCGGTCGGAGAAGCTCGGGAAGAGGAAGTAGGCCGCGTTCGGGTCGCTCGGCGACGAGAGGGCGAGCGTGAAGCTGCCGCCGTCCTGGATGCGCGGCGCCGAGGCGAGCAGCGTCGTCGCCAGGTCGAGCGCGTGGTCGGCCTGCGCCCGGCCGTGACCGAACTCCTCGTCGAAGCCGGCGCTGCCGAGGTCGTCGGCGCTGGCGCGCACGATCACCTCGACGCCGCTGCGATCGAGATCGGGCGAGAGCTTGCGCATCAGCGCCGCGATCCCGGCCACGTGCGGAGCGGCGAACGACGTCCCGGTCACCGTGGTCGTGCCGCCGCCGTCGCGCAGCGTGAGGATCGAGACGCCCGGCGCCGCGACGTCGCACCAGCTGCCGAAGCTCGAGCTCGACCAGCGCGCGTCGTTGCTGTCGGTCGCGATGACGCCGAGCACGCCCGGATAGGCGGCCGGGTACTGCGCCAACTTGGTCCCTTGGTTGCCCGCCGCGGCGACCTGCACGACGTCGGCGGCGCGCGCATAGTCGACGGCGGCGCGCAGCGTCGCATCGTCGAGCGGCGTCTCGAAGCTCATGTTGGCGACGCGCGCCCCTTCGTCGACGGCGTAGATCAGCCCCTCGGCGAGTTGATCGAACGCGCCGAAGCCGGAGGCGTCGAGCACCTTGCAGCTCATCACCTGCGCCTTCCAGCAGACGCCGGCGGTGCCGACCGCGTTGTCGCCGACCGCGCCGAGCACGCCGCTCACTTCGGTGCCGTGGCCGAAGTCGTCGTTCGGGTCGCCGTCGTCGTTGACGAAGTCGCAGCCGTAGCGGTCGTCGACGTAGCCGTTGCCGTCGTCGTCGACGCCGTTGCCCGCCACTTCGCCGGGGTTGATCCAGCGGTTCGCGCGGAAGTCGGAATGGGCGAGGTCGGCGCCGCTGTCGAGCACGGCGATCGGCACGCCGGTGGCGTCGGTGAGCCGGTTCCACGCCTTCGGCATGTCGAGCTTGCCCGCCTGCAGCGCCCACTGGCTGTTCCACTGCGGGTCGTTCGGCGTCTTCGCGGCCTGCACGCCGCCGATCCGGTCGACGCGCTCGACGTCGGCGCAGCGGGCCAGTTCGCCGCGCACCCGCTCGAGGTCGGCGGGGGCGACTTCGATCCGGACGATCCGGTCGAGGCCGAGCGCGACGAAGGCGGCGGGAGCGGCGCGCGGGGCGCGGCGTGGCGCGACCAGCGGCCGCAACGAGCGCACGCCAAGCGCCCGGCAGGCGGCGTCGAACTCGGGCAGCGCGGTGGCGAGGAGCGCGGCCTGCGCGGGCGAACGCCGCAGTCGCACCAGCAGTCGTCCCTCGACGTGGCGCTCGGCGCCAGCAACCGGAGTCGCGGCGACGGCGCTGCTCGGAACGGCGGCCGCGCCGGCGACGAGCAGCAAGGCGAGCGCGAGCGGGGGACGACGCGCCATCGATGAAACTCCTGATCCGAGTGGAGCAAAAGGTTTAGCACGCATTATCGTCCGTGCATGGCCTCGCTCTCCTTCCATGGTGCCGCTGGCACCGTCACCGGCTCCCGCTTCCTCCTCGAGGCGTTCGGCCGGCAGCTGCTGGTCGACGCCGGGCTCTTCCAGGGGCTGAAGGAGTTGCGCCAGCGCAACTGGGAGGCGCCGCGCTTCGAGCCGGGCGCCCTCGGGGCGGTGGTCCTGACCCACGCCCACATCGACCATTCGGGCTGGCTGCCGCGCCTCGAGCGGCTCGGCTTCCGGGGGGCGGTCCACTGCACGCCGGCGACCGCCGAGCTGGTGAGGCTGCTGCTGCGCGACTCGGCGGCGATCCAGGAGGAGGACGCCGAGTACGCCAACAAGAAGGGCTACTCGAAGCACCACCCGGCGCTGCCGCTCTACACGGTGGCCGATGCCGAGGCGGTCTGCCGCCGGCTGCGGACGGTCGACTACGGCGAGTGGTTCGAGCCGAGCCGCGGGGTGCGCTGCCGCTACCACCAGGCCGGCCACATCGTCGGCTCGGCGCAGGTCGAGTGCCACGTCGACGAGGGGCGCGGCGTGAAGCGGCTGCTCTTCTCGGGCGACGTCGGGCGCTACGACGCGCCGCTGGTGCCCGATCCGGCGCCGCCGCCCGCTTGCGACCTGCTGGTGGTCGAGTCGACCTACGGCGATCGGCTGCACTCGAAGCTCGGGCCGGGCGACGCGCTCGCCGGCGTGCTGAAGCGGGCGGTCGAGCGGCGCGGCACCGTGCTCGTCCCGTCGTTCGCGGTGGGGCGGGCGCAGCAGCTGATCGTCGTGCTGCGGCAGCTGATGAAGAGCGGCCAGGCTCCCGAGATGGCGATCCACCTCGACAGCCCGATGGCGATCGAGGCGACCGAGATCTACCGCCGCCACGCCGAGGAGGACGGCCTCGAGGCGGTCGCCTTCGGCAAGGCGAGCGGTCCCGTGTTCGGGCGCGGCGTCTACCTCCACTCGACGCGCGACGAGTCGCTGCGGCTCAACGCGCTGGCCGGCCCGCGCGTGATCCTGTCGAGCAGCGGGATGCTGGCGGGCGGCCGCGTGCTCCATCACCTGCGCCGGCTGCTGCCCGATCCGGCCAACGCGATCGTGCTGGCCGGCTACCAGGCCGAGGGCACGCGCGGTCGACTGCTGCAGAACGGCGCGCGCACGTTGCGCATGCACGGCCAGGACCTGCCGGTGCTGGCGCGCATCGAAGGGGTGCCCGGCATGTCGGGCCATGCCGACGCCGACGAGCTGGTGCGCTGGCTGCGCGGGATGCCCGCGCCGCCGGCGCAGACCTGCGTGGTGCACGGCGAGCCCGACGCGGCGCGCGCCTTCGCGCAGCGGTTGAACGGCGAACTCGCATTCCCGGCCAAGGTGGTCGGCCATCTGGAGGAGGTGACGTGGTGAACGGTCGCTCGCCCGGTCGCGGTGCGGTGCGGTCGCTCGCGGCGCTCGCGCTGCTGGCGGCGCCGTCGCGCGCGCAAGACGACAGCGCGCCGACGCGCGACGTGGTGTCGATCGAGCAGCGCCCCGGCTACGTCGAGGCGGTGGAGGCGATCGCGCGCGGCGAGGAGGAGGCGGGGATCGCGGCGCTCGCCGCGCTGCTCGCCGCGGCGCCCTCCGAGCCCGACCTCTTCCTGCTCCACTACAACCTCGCCTGCGGCCATGCGCGGCACGGCGCGCTCGACCCCGCCTTCGCGGCGCTGCGCGAGGCGGTCGAGAGCGGCTACGCGATCCATCCGCTGCGCCTGCAGAACCTCCTCACCGACCGCGACCTCGAGCCGCTGCGCGCCGACCCGCGCTTCGCCGCGCTGCGCGATCGGGCGATCGCCCTGCACGAGTCGCTGCGCACTTCGTTCGAGGAGCTCACGGCGCCGTACGAGTTCCTCCCGCCCGAGCCGCCGCCGGCCGCCGGGGCCGAGGGGGCGACCGCGCCCGCCGCGCCGCCGCTGCGCCCGCTGCTGATCGTGCTCCACCCGTTCGGCGTCGAGCGCGCCGACTACGCGCGGCGCCTCTTCGAGCCGTTCTGCGCGGAGCACGGCTTCGCGCTCTTCGCGCCGAGCGGCAACCAGATGATCGCGCCCGAGCGGTTCGCCTTCTTCGCCAGCTCGGTCGACTTCGTCGACGGCTTCCGCATGGCGCAGCGGCGCGTCGTGATGGCGCTCGAGGAGTTCAAGAAGCGCGCCCGCATCGATCCGCAGCGGATCTACGTGACCGGCGAGGGGCAGGGGGCGGGACTCTCCTTCGCGCTGGCGATCCGCAACCCGCAGTGGGTGCGCGGCGCGGTCCTCTTCGACGGCGGCTACGCGCCGGCGACCACCAAGGACTGGCTCGCCGCCTCGGCCGAGCGCGGCCGGCGGATCGCGATCGTCCATCGCGAGGACGACCCGCGCTATCCTCTCGCGCCGCTCGAGAACTACGTGCTGCAGCTCGAGTCGCAGGGGCTCGCGATCCGGCTCTTCCCGCGGGCGGCGGGCGGGCCGCTCACGCCCGAGGCGGTGGCCGCGACGCTCGCCGAACGCCTCCCGTGGATCGACGAGGTGCCGTTCCAGCGCCCGGCGGCGCCCGGTCGATGAACGACGCTCGGCGGCCGCGTGCCGCTCCCCTCCGCCCCCCTTCCACGGACCACCGCTGACCGCATGCCTTCGTTCCTCTCGAGCGCGCTTCGCTTCCCTTCCGTGGCGGCCCGTCACGCCGACCTGCTGCGCGCGTTCGTGCGGCGCGACCTCGCGGCGCGCTACGAGGGGTCGCTGCTCGGCAAGCTCTGGCCGCTGCTCCACCCGGCGCTGCTGCTGGCGGTCTACGGGCTGGTCTTCTCGAAGCTGCTCGGCGTGAAGCTGCGCAGCGACGAGGCGGCGGCGCTGCCGGGCGCCATCGGCGACGGCTGGGTCGCGACGATCTTCATGGCGTCGGGGATCCTGCCGTGGATCTGCACCGTCGACGCGCTGAACCGCTGCACGCCGGTCGTCGTCGAGAACAACAACCTCATCAAGAAGGTCGCCTTCCCGTCCGAGCTGCTGCCGACCTACACGACGCTGGTGAGCTTCTTCCAGCTGCTGATCGGGCTCGCGCTGCTGGTGCCGCTCTACGCCTGCGTGATGCTGTTCGCGTCGGGTGGCACGCCGGCCGCCGACAACGTCCACTGGCTGAGGAACCTCGTGTGGCTGCCGCTGCCGATCGTGCTGCAGTGGCTCTTCGTCACCGGGCTCGGGATGCTGCTCGCGGCGGTGAACGTCTTCATGCGCGACGTCGGCCAGGTGATCCCGCTCGCCACGCTGGTCTGGATGTTCTTCACGCCGGTCTTCTACAAGCTCGAGGGGCTCGCCAAGAAGACCGAGGAGGAGTGGGTCGCCTCGGCGATCCAGTGGAACCCGCTCTACCACCTGATGGCGCTCTACCGCGGCTGCTTCCCGTACGAGCCGGGCGTCGAGTTCCCGTGGCGCTCCGCGGCGATCTTCGCCGCCATCGCGCTCGCCACCTTCGTCGTCGGCCACGGCTGCTTCCATCGTTGGAAGGGCCACTTCGCGGACGAGGTGTGACGCGATGGCTGCCGAATTCGCGCTGCGCGCCGACCACCTCACCAAGACCTACCGCCTCTACGACCGCCCCTTCGACCGCGTGAAGGAGGTCGTGCTTCGCAAGAAGCTCCACCGCGAGGTGCGCGGCCTCGTCGACGTCTCGTTCGCCGTCAAGCCCGGCAGCACGCTCGGCATCGTCGGCAGCAACGGCGCCGGCAAGTCGACGCTGCTCAAGGTGCTGGCCGGCACCACGCTGCAGAGCAGCGGCGAGTTCGAGATGCACGGCCGGGTGGCGAGCCTCCTCGAGCTCGGCACCGGCTTCTATCCCGGCTTCACCGGCCGCCAGAACATCGTGCTGAACGGCATCGTGAACGGCTACCCGCGCGCCGAGATCGAGGCGAAGGTCGACGGGATCGTCGAGTTCAGCGAGCTCGGCAAGTTCATCGACCAGCCGATCCGCACCTACTCGTCGGGCATGATCATGCGGCTCGGCTTCTCGGTGGCGACCGCGATCGACCCCGACGTGCTGATCATCGACGAGATCCTCGCGGTCGGCGACCTCCACTTCCAGAAGCGCTGCGTCGACCGCATCGTCAGCTTCAAGGAGCGCGGCAAGACCATCCTCTTCTGCTCGCACTCGATGTTCCACGTCGAGGAGATCTGCGAGCGGGCGCTCTGGATCAAGGACGGCCGCATCGAGATGGACGGCCCGTCGCGCGACGTCGTGCTGGCCTACTCGAACTACGAGCGCGGCCGGCGCTCGACCCACAGCGTGATCGGCCGCGCCGAGGGCTACGAGACGATGCGCGCCGAGTCGCTCGCGCGGCAGGCGGGGGAGGCGCCGCCGGCGCCCGGCGCGTCGGACGGCGACGAGAGCCTGCCGCCGCCCGACGCGATGCCGGTGATCCTCGCCTCGCGGCTGCGCGATCCCCACACCGGCGTGGTCGTGCAGCGCGCGCAGCTGCTGAAGGACGTCGTGGTCGAGATCGACTACGAGCTGCCGCAGGACCTGCCCGGCATCACGGTCGGCTGCTCGATCGATCGCCTCGACCAGATCATGATCTGCGGCATCGGCAGCACCCTCTCCGGCTTCAAGGCGCCGTGCCAGCGCGGCCGCTGGCGGGTGCAGATCACGCTGCAGCGCCTGCCGTTGCTGGCGGCCGAGTATTCGCTGCGCACCTACCTCACCGACGAGCGGGCGCTGCACGTCTACCACTCGCAGTCGCTCGGCACCCGCTTCGAGATCGCCCAGCACGAGCGGCGGGTCGGGATGATCCACGTCGACCACACCTTCACCTCCGAGCCGCTGCCGTGGCCGACCCGCGCGGAGCGCGCGGCCGAGCTGAAGGCGATGGGACTCGATGCCGCCTCCGGCCCGCCGCCGGGGATGGCATGAGCGCAGCGGAGCGAACCCTTGCCTGACATCTCCGCGATCGTCGTCAACTACAACACCGGCGCCTACCTGCAGACGCTCGTCGACGGGCTCGCGCGGGAGAAGGTGACGCGGCGCGACGGCGGGCCGGCGTCGATCGAGGTGATCGTCGTCGAGAACCAGAGCCCGAGCGACCAGGAGCCGTGGCTCGCGCCGCTCGAGGCGCAAGGCGTCACGGTGGTGCGCTCGCCGGTGAACGGCGGCTTCGGCGGCGGCTGCAACCTCGGCACCCGCCACGCGCGCGGCCGCCAGCTGCTCTACCTGAACCCCGACGTGCTGATCGTGCCGGGCTGCGTGCAGGCGCTGTCGCGCCACTTGGACGACCATCCGCGCGCGGGCCAGGTCGGGCCGCGCGGCTGGTTCGACGCCCACCGCTTCTTCTTCCTGCCGCGCATCGAGCTGCCGACCCTCTCGATGCACTTCGCCGAGGCGTGGCGGCGCGGCAACCGGCGGCGCGCCGAGGCGTTCGCGCTGCGGCGCAGCAAGAACGCGCTGCGCATCTGGACGGCCGACCACGCGCAGGACGAGCCGGTGCTGGCCGGCTACGCGTTCATGATGCCGGCCGACCTCGCGCGCAAGCTCGGCCCGTTCGACGAGACCTTCCCGCTCTACTACGAGGACGGCGACCTGTCGCGCCGAGTCCGCGAGGCGGGGCGCGACGTCACGCTCGTCCCCGAGTCGGAGATGGTCCACCTCTACAACAAGAGCGCCGGCCAGTTCGCCGAGGAGGCGATGCGCAAGCACGACATCTCGCTGCAGCGCTACCTCGACAAGCACTACGGCTGGCTCGGCGGCCGCTTCGGCGCCGCCATCACGCAGTGGGTGCGCCGCCACCCCACGCAGAACCTCGCCCACGAGTTCTCGAACTGGGTCGACCTCGGCCCGGTCGCCGATCCGCCGGTGCTGGTGCCGAAGGACCCGACCCCGCGCTACGTCGTCGAACTGAGCGCCGATCCGCTCTACTCGCTGGCGGTCGGGCGCACCGACTCGCGCGCGCGCTTCGAGATCCCGAAGGGGACGTGGGACCATTTCGACCCGATCGTCCTCTACGTGCGCATGCTGTCGCTGCCCGACCTCGAGCCGCTCGGCTCGTGGCGGATGCAGAAGACCACCGGGAGCATCCACATCGGCAGCGACCGCGAGTTCCTGGCGCGCCTCGCCGACTCCCACCTGCCGGCCGGGCTCGAGTCGTGAGCGACGCCGCCTTCCCGGCCGCCGCCGCTGCGCCGCCGGCGCCACCCGCCGCGACGCCGCCCGAGCTCTCGGTGGTGATCCTCTCGTGGAACACGAAGGCGCTGCTCGAGCGTTGCCTCGCGAGCGTCGTCGGCCAGGAGCACGGCCTCGCGCTGCAGGTGATCGTGGTCGACAACGCCTCGCGCGACGGCAGCGCCGACCTCGTCGCGGAGCGCTTCCCCTCGGTGATCCTGAAGAGGAACGGCGTCAACGAGGGCTACGCGCGCGGCAACAACCAGGGCGCCGCGCTCGCGACCGCGCCGCTCCTGCTGCTGCTGAACAGCGACACCGAGGTGCGGCCGGGCGCGCTCGCGAAGTTGGTCGCCGTGCTGCGCCGCTTCCCCGAGTACGGCGCCGCCGCGCCGCAGCTGGTGAACCCCGACGGGTCGATCCAGAAGAACTGCATGCGCTTCCCGACGCTCGCCGACGGCTTCTGGTTCGACTCGTGGTTCGAGCGGCGGTGGGGGCGGAGCGCCTCGGTCAAGCGCTGGTTCATGGAGGACTTCGACCACGCCGGCGACGCCGACGTCGATCAGCCGCCCGGCGCCTGCCTGCTGGTGAGGAAGTCGCTCTGGGACGCGATCGGCGGCTTCGACGAGCGGCTCTGGCTGTTCTACAACGACGTGGAACTCTGCCAGCAGCTGCGCGACCGCGGCTTGAAGGTGCGCTACGTGGTCGACGCCAAGGTGCTCCACCACCTCGGCAAGTCGACGGCGCAGTACCGCGACTTCGCGGGCGAATGGATCTGCAACCGGATCCGCTACTACCGGATCCGGCACGGCGCGCGTGGCGCGTTCGTGCTGAAGAGCTGGCTCTTGCTGCGCGCGCTCGAAGAGGCGGCGCGGACGTGGCGGCACCATCACGGGCCGGCACTGACAGCGGCGTGGCGCGACCTATGGCGCATCGTGCGGCGCGGACTGCGTTGTTGAACCGCGGCCGGCGCGGAGGGAGCGATCGATGAGCGATGCGGATGCGACGGCGATTCCAGGGGCCGGTGCGGAGGCGGGCGGCGGTCGGCGCTTCTCCGTCCGGGAGTACCGAGCGGGCGACGAGACGGCGATCCTCGCGCTCTTCAACCGCGTCTTCGCGATCGGCAACCCCGACTTCGTGCCGCGCCGGCTCGACCATTGGCGCTGGGCGTTCCCCGGCAACCCCGAGGGCCACGCGACGATGGTCGCCGAGGCGGACGGCGCGCTGGTCGGCACCTTCACGGCGCAGCCGAGCCGCTTCCGCTTCCCGGACGGCGAGTTCCGCCTCGGGCAGGCGGTCGACACCGTCATCGCGCCCGAGTTCCGCGCCTCGCTGCGCAAGAACGGCGTCTACCTGACGCTCTCGCACGCCTTCTACGAGCGGTTCGGCCGGCGCGACGACCTGCGCTTCCTCTACGGCTTCCCGAACCCGCAGGCGCTGCGCATCGGCACCAAGTTCGGCGGCTACGAGCCGGTGCGCTGCCCGGTCCTCGAGTCGGAGATCCCGCTCGCGCACGCCGGGCGCTGGCCCGACGGCGGCGTCGAGGTCGAGGAGGTCGAGCGGTTCGGCCTCGAGGTCGACGCGTTCGACGACGCGCTCGCGCCCACCATGGGGGTCGCCGCACGCCGCACCGCGCGCTACTGGAACTGGCGCTACGCCGACTGCCCGACCACCCGCTACCGCCTGCTGCGCGCGCAGGGCGCGAGCGGCGAGTTGCGCGGCTTCCTCGTGCACGGCTTCGGCTGGCACGGCTTCCGCAAGGAGATCGTGCCGATCGTCGACTTCCTGGTCGCGCCGGGCGATCGCGCCACCTGGAAGGCGTTGCTCGCCGACGTCGCGCGCGCGGCGCAGCGCGAGCGCGGCACGCCGCTGAAGACGCTGCTCGCCTGGACGCCGCCTCACCACCCGCACTTCGCCGACCTCGCGGCGTTGGGCTTCAAGAGCCAGCCCTCGATCTTCAACCTCTGCATCCGCCGCTTCGCCGACTCGGGCTACACGCCGGAGCAGGCGACGCGCGAGCTCTACATCAACATGGGCGACTCCGACATCTACTGAACCGCGCTGCCGGACCGCCGCTGCAGGGGAGCCTCGCCGCCGATGGAGCCCTACCTCGATCCGCCGCCGCTGCCGACGCCGCTCGCCGCGCCGCCCGCGCGCGGGCGCGTCGTGGTGGTGGCGCCCCATCCCGACGACGAGCTGATCGGCCCGGGCGGCACGCTGCTGCTCCACCGGCAGCTCGGCGATCCGCTGCACGTGGTGGTGGTGACCGATGGCGGGAACGGCGGCGCGGCGGCGAGCGCCGAGCAGCGCGCCGCGCTGGTGGCGACGCGCGCCGCGGAGTCGCGCTCGGTCGCCGCGCGGCTCGGGGCGACGCTCGAGCTCTACGGCTTCCCCGACGGGCGGCGCGCGCGCGAGGAGGATCTCGGCGCGCTGGTGCCGCGGCTCGTCGAGACGCTGGCGCGCGAGCGGCCGGCGCTGGTCTATGCGCCCCATCCCGCCGAGCTGCACGGCGACCACCACGTGGTGGCGATCGCGACCCAGCGCGCGCTGGCGCTCTCCGGCTGCGGCGCGGAGCTGTTCGGCTACGAGGTGTGGGGGGCGTGCGCGCCCGACGTCGTGGTCGACGTCTCCGCCACCTTCGCCGAGAAGGTCGAGCTCTCGCGGCTCTACGCGAGCCAGCTCGGCGAGACCGCCATCGCCCACTGCTTCGGCGGCTTGAACGCCTACCGCTCGGCCTTCCTGCCGAAGGGGGCGCGCCATGGCGAGGCGTTCGTGCGGCTCGCCGCGGACGCGCACGCGCGATGAGCCGGCCGCTGCGCGTGGTCCACCTGCTGCAGAACTTCCCGCCCGAGTTCGCGGGGGGGACCGAGCGCCACGTCGCCGAGCTCGTCGACCTGCAGCGGCAGGCGGGGCTCGAGGTCGCGGTGGTCTGCGGCAGCGAGCGGCGCGATCCGCTCGGCGCGACGCAGGCCGAGACGTGGCGCGGCGTCCCGGTGGCACGCGTCCATCGCCGCCCCGACGAGGCGTACGGCGTCGCCTTCGAGCCGCCGCACGCGCAAGCCGCGGCGCTCGCGGCGGTGCGCGCCTTCGCGCCCGACCTCGTCCACCTGCACCACTGGTTCAACCTCGGCGACTCGCTGCTGCAGCGCTTGGCGCCGCTGCCGGCGGTGGCGAGCTTCCACGACGCCTACTCCGCCTGCCCGCGCTTCTTCCTGCTGCGCCCCGACGGCGACGACTGCGGCCGCGCGCTGCCGCTGCCGCTCGAGCGGTGCGTCGCCTGCATCGCGCCCGACGACGGCGGCGCCGACCTCGCCGCGCGGCTCGTCGCTCGCCACGCCCGCTTCGCGTGCGAGGTCGAGCGGATCGCCTTCGCGCTGGCGCCCTCGCGCTTCCACGGCGAGCGGCTGGTCGCGGCGGGGGTGATCCCGGCGGCGAAGCTGCGCGTGGTGCCGCTCGGCCTGCCGGTCGCGCCGACGGCAGCGGCGCACCGGCCGGCAGCGGGGCGGCTCCGGATCGCCTGCTGGGGCAACCTCTCGAAGCTGAAGGGGGTCGACCTGCTGCTCGAGGCGGTGCGCGCGTTGGCGCCGCGCGGCGGCCTCGAACTCCACCTCTTCGGCGCGCCGCTGCCGGCCGAAGCGGCGGAGCTGCAGCGCCGCGCGGCCGGCTTGCCGGTCACGTGGCACGGCCGCTTCGACCTCGCGTCGCTCGCGCAGGCGGCGCCCGACCTCGACCTCGCCCTCTTCCCGTCGCGCGCCCACGAGAGCTACTCGCTGGTGGTGGAGGAGGCGGTGGCGCTGCGCCTGCCGCTGGTCGTCTCCGACCGCGGCGCGCCGCGCGAGCGGCTCGGCGGCGGCGGCCTCGCCGTCGCGGTGGAGTCGGCGGCGCCGCTCGTTGCTACGTTGGCGCGCCTCATGGAATCGCCCGCTGACCTCGCCGCGCTCCGCGCTGCGTTACCCGCCGCACCGCAGCTCCTCTCCGACCACGAGCGGACGTTGCGCGAGCTCTACCGCGCCGCGCTCGCCGCGCCCGCGAGCGGAGCGCCGCGATGAACGGCGCGCGCTGGAAACCGCTGCGCAGCTGGACGCCGCTGCTCGATCCGCGGACGCTGCCGCGCGGTCCGGTGGTGGTGGTCGCGCCCCATCCCGACGACGAGGTGATCGGCTGCGGCGGGGCGATCGCCTTCCACGTGGCGCGCGGCGACGCCGTCCACGTCGTCCACGTCACCGGCGGCGAGGCGGGCGACCCGCAGCAGCTCTTCGGCGGCGACCTGGTCGCGACGCGGCTGCGCGAGGCGAAGGCGGCGGCCGCGCTGCTCGAGGTGAGCTCGCTCACCGGCCTCTCCTTCGCCGACGGCGCGCTCGCTCCCGAGGCGCCGCTGGTCGACGCGCTGCTGGCGCAGTTCGACCGCCTCTGCCCGGCGATCGTCTACGCGCCGTCGCCGCTCGAGTGCCACCCCGACCACCTCGCCACTGCGCTCGCCGCCGGCCGTGCGCTCGCCCGCTCGCCGCTCGCGGTCCGTTGGCTCGGCTACGAGGTGAACCACCCGACGCTGGCGAGCTTCCTGCTCGACATCACGCCGTGGATCGACCGGAAGCGCGAGGCGCTCGCCTGCTTCGCGAGCCAGCAGCGCTACAACGACCTGATCGGCAAGCGGCTCGGCTTGGCCTATGCGCGCACGATCAACATCGACCTGCGCGGCATCGAGTACGTCGAGGCGTTCTTCGAGGCGAAGCCGGCGCAGGTCGAGGAGCTCTTCGCCGACCTCGCCGCCTTCCATGCCAAGTACGGACTCCCCTGATGCGCGCCCCCGTCAGCTGCGTCATCTCGAGCTTCAACAAGCGCGACCACGTGATCGCCAACTTGCGCGCGCTCGCGCAGCAGGAGCGGCCGCCGGCCGAGGTGATCGTGGTCGACAACTGCTCGGGCGACGGCACCGCGGCCGCCGTGCGCGCGCAGTTCCCCGAGGTGCGCCTCATCGAGATGCCGCACTCGCGCTTCGGCGCGTGCGAGACGTTCAACCTCGGCTTCAAGGCGGCGACGCAGGAGTTCGTCGCGATCCTCGACGACGACGTGGTGCTGCCGCCGTCGTGGATCGCGCGGCTGCTCGAGCGCTTCGCGCGCGAGCCGGCCACCACCGCGCTGATCACCACGCTGGTGATCGAGCCCGACATGCCTGACGCCTACCTCGCGCGCGCCGACGTGCGCGAGGAGCGCTACCTCTGCACCTTCCGCGGCTGCGGCAGCCTCGCGCGCCGCGCCGCGCTGGAACAGGCCGGCTGGTACGACGAACGCCTCTTCATCTACGGCAACGAGCGCGACCTCGCCACGCGGCTGCTCGACCTCGGCTGGCGCGTCCTGCTCCACCCCGACGTGGTGACCTTCCACGCCACGCCGTTCGGCCTCAAGGCGGGCAAGCGCAGCCTCTACTACCACGTGCGCAACTTCTGGATCTACGCCTTCAAGCACTGCGCCTGGAGCGACGTCGCCAAGGTCGCGTGGCGGCTCGCCAGCAAGGCGCTGTTCGGCGCGAAGGGGAAGGCGACGACGACCGATCGCGACGCCGGCGCCGCGGCCGCCGAGGCGACCGGCACCATCGGCTTGAACGAGTCGCTGAAGCAGACGCCGGGCGGCCTCTGGATCGCCGTGAAGGCGACGCTGAACGCCTGCCTCAACCTGCCCTATTGCCTCGCCCGCCGCCGCGTCTGCAAGGCGAAGGACTTCCGCCTGCCGGTCGGCTGAGCGGCGGAGCGGAGGTCGGAGCGGGCGAGCGGCACGACAGCGGCGGTGTCGACCGGAACGGCGGCCGCGAATCCCGAAGCTTGCATCGGCGGCCCGCGGCGGCCGATGATCGGGAAGTGCACGCCCCGCCTGACGTCATCGCCACCCTCTGCAACTGGAACGGCCGCGCCTACCTCGGCGACTGCATCCGCGCCCTGAAGGCGCAGACGCGGCCGCCGCGGCGCATCGTCGTCTACGACAACGCGTCGACCGATGGCAGCCCAGAGGCGGTGCGCGCCGAGTTCCCCGACGTCACCGTGGTCGAGATGGGGAGCAACCTCGGGCCGGGCGCGCCGCGCAACCGCGGCCTGCTCGAGGCCGACAGCGAGTGGGTGCTGCAGGTCGACGCCGACGCGCTGCTCGCCCCCGACTGCCTCGAGAAGCTGCTCGCCGACGCGCAGGCGAACGACGCCGCGATCGCGATGCCGCGCGCCCTCTTCGACGGCGACCGCACGCGCGTCCACTACGACGGCGGGTCGTTCCACTACGTCGGCGTGATGACGCTGCGCAACTTCTTCGCGCCGCTGCCGCCGCCCGAGCCGGCGCGCGACGTCGACGCGGTGATCTCGATGGCGCTGCTGATGCGGCGCGACAAGGTCGCACCGACCGGCGGCTACGACGTCGGCTACTTCATCCTCTTCGAGGACCACGACCTCTCCTACCGGCTGCGCGCGCGCGGCGAGCGGCTGCGGCTGGTCCCCGATGCGATCGTCTACCACCGCGAGGGGACGGCCGGCCTCTCCTACCGCGAAGGGCCCGACTACCCGCGCCGGCGCGCCTACCTCCACAGCCGCAACCGCTGGCGCCTGCTGGTGCGCAACCACTCGACGGCGGCGCTGCTGCTCGGCTTGCCCGGGATCGCCGCCTACGAGTTCGTCTGGTTCGCCTTCGCCGCGCTGCGCGGGCTGCTCGGCGCGTGGTTCGAGGGGAAGCGCGCCGTGCTGGCCGAGCTGCCCGAGCTGCGGCGCGCGCGGCGCGAGCTGGCGGCGGTGCGCAAGGTCGGCGACGGGCAGCTGCTCCGCGCCGAGCGGCTGACCCATGCGCCGATGGTGCGCCGCGGGGTCGCCGCGCGCGTCGCCGAGATGCTGCTCGACGCGTTCCTGCGCGCCTGGTGGTTCCTCGTGCGGCCCTTCCTGCCATGAGCGAGCCGCTGCAGATCGCGGTGGTGGTGAACTACAACGGCGGCGCCGCGCTCGCCCGCGCGCTCGGCGCCTTGCGCGCTTCCGACTTCGGCGCCGGGCCGGTGGTGGTGGTCGACAACGCGTCGCGCGACGGCTCGGCGGCGACGCTCGCCTCGTTGCCCGGCGTCGAGTTGCTGGCGCTGCCGCGCAACGTCGGCTTCGCGGGCGGCGCCAACGTCGGCATCCGGCGCGCGCTCGAGCGCGGCGCGGCGCAGGTGCTGCTGCTCAATCCCGACACCGAAGTCGAGCCGGGCTTCCTCGCGCCGCTGTCGGCCGCGCTCGCCGGCGGCGCGGCGCTCGCCGGTCCGAAGCTGCTGCTGCCCGGCGTGCCGGCGCGGCTCTGGAGCGCCGGTGGCGCGCTCACCTACGGCCGCAACCTCGCCCTGCTCGCCGGCCATCGGGAGCTCGACCACGGCCAGCACGACACGCCGCGCGACGTCACCTTCCTGCCGGGCACCGTGTGGCTGCTCTCTCGCGCGGCGCTCGAGAAGGTGGGGCTGCTCGACGAGCAGTTCTTCTGCTACGTCGAGGACGTCGACTGGTGCGCGCGCGCGTTGGCCGCCGGCTGCCGGCTGCGCTACGAGCCCGCCTCGCGCGTCGTCCACGAGGGGTCGGCGGCGAGCGGCGGCGGCTACACGCCGCTGCGCAAGTACCTCTCGGCGCGCAACGCCTTCCCCTTCCTGCGCAAGCACGGCACGCCGGCGCGCTGGCTCTCCTTCGTCGCCGGCGACGTGCTGACGCTGCCGTTCGCCTTCGCCTACGCGCTGCTGCGCGGCCGGCCGGGGGCGGCGCTCTGGAAGGCGCGCGGGCTGCTCGACGGCTGGCGTGCGCGGCCGTTCGAGGGGGCGCGGCGCGCGGCGCTGCTGCCATCGGAGCGGACGTGAAGATCCTCCACGCGCTCCACTTCTTCCTGCCGCACCACTCGGGCGGCACCGAGGTCTACACGCTGCGCCTCGCGCGCGAGCAGGCGCGCCGCCACCAGGTCGCGCTCTTCTACAGCGAGAAGCTGCACGCCCACCGCAACTACGAGCTCCTCTCGCGCAAGGTCGAAGGGCTCGACTGCCGGGTCGTGGTGAACCACCTGCTCTACCCCGACTTCCGCGCGACCTTCGACAACGCGGCGATCGAGGAGCGCTTCGACGAGGTGCTGGCCGACTTCCGTCCCGACGTCGTCCACGTGCAGCACCTGATGCTGCTCTCGATGGGGCTGGTCGAGCGGGCGAAGCGGCGCGGCGTGCGCGTGGTGGTGACGCTGCACGACTTCTGGCTCTGGTGCGCGCGCATGGGGCAGCTGCTCGACGCGAGCGGCGCGCTCTGTCCCGGCCCCGAGCCGAACCGCTGCAGCCGCTGCCTCGCCGACTTCCCGTGGACGCAGAAGCGCGGCGCCGAGCACGCCTTCAAGGGGATGGAGCTCCTGCGCCGCGCGTTCGGCGTCGACCTCTCGCCGCTCGTCGAGCAGGTGCGCGGCTGGCGGCCGCTGCTGCCGCGCAAGGGGCGGGCGCGCAAGCCGGGCACGCCGCTGCCTGCCGCGACGTTGGCGCTGCGCGAGCAGCAGGCCGCCGCGCTGCTGCGCGCCGTCGACCACGTGGTGTCGCCGTCGCAGATGCTCCACGAGCGCGCGCTCGCCGCCGGCGTCGCGGCCGAGCGCGCGACCCACCTGCCGCACGGCGTCGACCTCGCGCCGCGCGCGCCGCCGCGCGGCTATGCGCCGGGCGGCGTGGTGCGCTTCGCCTTCCTCGGCACGCCGGCGCCGCACAAGGGCGTCCACGTGCTGATCGACGCCTTCCGCGCCGCCAACCTCGACCGCGCGGAGCTCGCGATCTTCGGGTCGGCGCGCACCGATCCCGGCTACTGCGCCGACCTGCGCCGCCGCGCGCAGGGGCTGCGCGTCCGCTTCGTCGGCGCGCTGAAGAACTCGGCGGTGCCGGCCGCGCTGGCCGAGGTCGACGCGCTGGTGGTCCCGTCGCTCTGGCTCGAGAACTGGCCGCTCGTCGTGCAGGAGGCGCGCTTGGCGCGGGTGCCGGTGATCGCGAGCCGCATCGGCGGGCTCGCCGAGGGGGTGCGCGACGGCGTCGACGGCCTCCACTTCGAGGCGGGCGATGCGGTCGGGCTCGCCGCGGCGTTGCGCAAGGTCGCCGCCGCGCCCGAGCTGCTCGCGCGCTTCGCCGCCCATGCGAAGATGCCGGTCGCCATGGAGGAGCACGCCGCGACGCTCGAGGCGCTCTACCGCGGCACCGCGGACGGGAGCGCGCCCTGAAGATCCTGGTCGTCACCCACGCCTATCCGCCGGAAGGGTGCGGCGGCACCGAGCGCTACGCCGAGGCGACCGCGCGCGGCCTGCTCGAGCGCGGCCACGACGTCGCGGTCTTCACCGGCAGCCTCGAGTGGCGGCCGCGCTTCGAGCTGGTGCGCCGCATCGAAGGGCGCCTCGCCATCGCGCGCGTCCATCGCAGCGACCTCTACTTCGACCACTGGGACAAGGGGGGCGACCCGCGGGTGGCGGAGCTCTTCGAGGCGGAGCTCGCCGCGTTCCGGCCCGACGTGGTCCACCTGCACCACTGGATCCGGCTGCGCCAGGACCTGGTGCGCCGCGCCGCCGCCCGCTCGATCCCGACCGTCGTCCACCTGCACGACCTCTACGTCACCTGCCCGCGCGTCTTCCGCCTGCGGCCGGGCGCCGACGCGGCCGCCGACGCGACGAACTGCGACGAGCCGCTCGGGCGCGCGGCTTGCCTCGGCTGCGTGCCGCGCTGGTCGTTCCAGCGCGACGAGGAGGTGGCGCTCTCGCTCGACCACTACGCGGCGGAGCTCGCCGCCGAGCTCGCCGCGGCGAGCCGCCGCCTCGCGCCCTCCGCGAGCCACGCGCGCCGCTTGATGGCGCGCGCGCCGCGGCCGCTGCCGATCGACGTGCTGCCCCATCCGCGGCTGCCGGGGGGATTGCAGGCGCCGTCCGCGCGCGCCGACAGCCCGCGCGGCCGGTTGCGCGTGCTCTTCTTCGCGACGCTCGTCCCGATGAAGGGGGCGCACGTGGTGCTGGAGGCGCTGGCAGAGCTCGGGCCCGACAGCGGCGTCGAGGTCGACTTCCACGGCGCATTCGCGACGCCCGCCTACGAGCAGAAGCTGCGCGCGCGGGCCGCCGGCCTCGCCGTCCGCTTCCACGGCGGCTACGTCGCCGACGAGCCGCTGCGCACGCCGGCCGACGTGGTGGTGGTGCCGTCGCTCGCGCCCGAGTCCTACTCCTTCTGGCTCGACGAGGCGGGGCGCACCGGGCTGCCGATCGTGGCGGCGGCGAGCGGCGCGATCCCGGAGCGGATCGCCGCGCTCGACGGGCCGGCGCGCGTGCGGCTCGTGCCGCCCGGCGACGCGAGCGCGCTGGCGGCGGTGCTGCGCGAGCTGCGCGATGACCTCGCCGCGCGCGCGACGTTGGCGGCGGGCGGGGCGCCCGAGGGGGTCGAGCTCGACGCTCACCTCGCCGCGCTCGAGGGGCTCTATGCGGCGGTGCGCCAGGGCGGGGCGCCGGCGGTCGCGCCGCTCGCGCCGCCGCTCGCGCTGCGCCACGACTGGGATCGGCGCGAGTTGCTCTTCCGCGAGCTGCTGCGCAGCGAGGGGTGGGAGAAGGTGCTGGCGAGCAAGGAGGAGGAGCTCGCCCGGCTGCGCCGCGAAAAGAGTGCAGGCCCCCCGGGTCCCCCGTCCGAAAGGGGAGGGACCTAAAGCCCATGCGCATCCTCCTCGTCACTGCAGGCTTCCTTCCCGACGGGCTCGGCGGCGTCGAGCTGTCGCTCGCCCGCTTCTGCAAGTGGGCGCAGCGGCAGGGCCACGAGGTGCTGGTCTACCGCCGCTTCGACGTCGAGGCGGAGCCCGACTACGCGCGCCACGAGGCGGTGGTCGACGGCATCCCGGTGGTCGGCATCAACTACCGCTTCCGCGATGCGACGACCTTCCAGCACCTGGTCGAGAACCCGGCGCAGCGCGCCGCCTTCGACGAGGTGTGCGCCGGCTTCCGGCCCGACGTCGTGCACGTCCACCACGCGACCTGCCTCACCACCGAGGTGGTCGAGGCGAGCCAGGCGCGCGGCGTGCCGGTGGTCTTCTCGCTGCACGACTACTGGATGGGCTGCCCGCGCGGCCAGCGGATCCGCGCCGACCTCTCCTACTGCCCGACCATCGAGCCGGCGCGCTGCATCGGCTGCTACCGCGAGACTTGGCCCCACTGGTTCCCGAAGGAGCCCGACCGCACCTTCGACCAGCGCACCTTCGGCGACTACCAGGCGCGCATCCGCGAGACGCTCGAGCGCGCCGACGCGCTGATCGCGCCGTCGCCCTTCGCGCGCCGCGTCTTCGCGCGCGAGGGGATCGCCGCGGAGCGCATCGAGGTGATCGAGTACGGCATGGACGTCGACGCCTACCGCGGCGTCGCGCGCACGCCGGCCTCCCACTTCCGCATCGGCTTCCTCGGCACGCTGCTGCCGAGCAAGGGGGTCCACCTGCTGATCGACGCCTTCCAGCGCATCGGCAGCGCCGACCTCTCGCTCGAGCTGCACGGGCCGATCGTGCCGTTCCACCAGGATCGCACCTACGGCGAGCGGCTGCATGCGCAGGCGGCCGGCTGGGAGGAGCAGATCACCTTCCACGGCGCCTACCGGCCCGAGCAGACCCCGCGGCTGCTCGCCGGCCTCGACGCGTTGGTGGTGCCGTCGATCTGGTATGAGACCTACTGCATGGTGATCCGCGAGGGATTCCTCGCGGGAGTGCCGGTCGTGGCGAGCAACTTCGGCGCGATGGCCGAATCGATCGACGACGGGACGACGGGGCTCCTCTTCGGCATGGGCGACAGCGTCGACATCGGCCGCAAGCTCCTGCGTCTCGCGCGCGATCGCGAGCTGCAGCAGCGCCTCGTCGCCAGCGAGAAGCACGTTTCGACGACCGAGGAGAACGGCGCATCGACGGTCGCCGTCTACGAGAGGGCACAGCGTGGCCGCCGACGCGCCTGACACGAAGCGACCGTTGAAGCTCTCGGTCGTGATGCCCTGCTACAACGAGAAGGGCACGATCGAGCAGATCCTCGAGCGCGTCGCCGCGACGCCCTACGAGAAGGAGATCATCGTCGTCGACGACGGCAGCAAGGACGGCACGCGCGACCTGCTGCGCCAGCTCGAGCCGAAGTACGGGCTGAAGCTGATCTTCCACGAGCAGAACAAGGGCAAGGGCGGCGCGCTCGCGACCGGCTTCAAGGCGGCGACCGGCGACGTGGTGCTGATCCAGGACGCCGACCTCGAGTACGACCCGGCCGACTACCCGGCGCTCTTGAAGCCGATCGAGGAGGGGAAGGCCGACGTCGTGTTCGGCTCGCGCTTCCTCGCCGGCACGCACCGCTGCCACCGCTTCTGGCACTACGTGGGGAACAAGTTCCTCACCTTCGTCAGCAACGTCTTTACCAACCTGAACCTGACCGACATGGAGACCTGCTACAAGGTCTTCCGCGCCGACGTCGCCAAGAAGATCGACATCGAGTCGCAGCGCTTCGGCGTCGAGCCCGAGCTCACCGCCAAGGTCGCCAAGTTGAAGTGCCGCGTCTACGAGGTGCCGGTCAGCTACTACGGCCGCGACTACGCCAGCGGGAAGAAGATCCGCCCGAGCGACGCCTTCGAGGCGCTCTGGGTGATCGTGAAGTACAACCTCTTCCGCTGAGTGGGTGGCGCCGGCTGCGATCGTTGGCGCCGGCTGAGATCGTTGGCGCCGGCAGGCCTGCCGGCGCGGCTGCCGGCGCGGCTGCCGGCGCGGCTGCCGGCGCGGCTGCCGGCGCGCCGGAAATTCCTTCGCGCGCGCCAGCGGGCGCTCGACCTCCGCGGCGCGAGGGGCCGATCTCGCCGCGAGGAGCGGCGATGGGCGAGCGCGATCACCACGACGGTCGAGACGACGGCCGGGACGACTGCCGAGAGGAGCGGAGCGCCGCGGTGCGCCGCTTCGAGGAATCGCTGCGGACGGCGCCGCGCCTCCTGATCGCGCTGATGGTGCTGATCGTGCTGCTCGCGCAGACGACCGTCAGCTCCTACCGCGTGGCCGGCGCCTCGATGACGCCCGCCTTCGCCGACGGCGATCGCATCGTGGTCGCCTCGCTGCCCGGCTTCTTCGGCGAGCCGCGCTGCGGCGAGACGGTGATCGCGCGCGTCGCCGACGAGGTGCTGCTGAAGCGGGTGGTCGGGCGGCCGGGCGACCTGATCGAGGAGCACGCCGGCGTGCTGCACCGCAACGGCCAACTGCTCGCCGACGCCAGTCCGGCGGCCTTCCACGACGGCGGCGACTTCGGGCCGGTGCGCCTCGGGCCGGGCGAGTACTTCCTGATGGGCGACCACCGCCGCGTCTCGATCGATTCGCGCGAGTTCGGGCCGGTCGCGCGCGACGCGCTGCTCGGCCGCGTCATCCTGCGCGTGCCCGCTCCGCGTCCGGCGGCGCCGCAGGCGGTGCTCGCCCGCGAGTGAGCCGCCGCTTCGCCGCGAGGAGCGCCACGAGCAGCCACGCCGCGGCCGCGACCGCGCCGATCCGCAGGCCGCGCGCCACCGACTCCGGGCGGTAGGTCAGCACCACCTCGCGCGCGCCGGGCGGCAGCGCGACGGCGCGCCACGCGACGTCGGCCGGGACGACCGTTGCGGGCAGGCCGTCGATGGTCGCCTCCCAGCCGGGGGCGAACCCTTCGTTCACCACGAGGAAGCCGCCGCCGCCGCCATCGAGCGTCACCGCGACCCGCGCCGCCTGCCGCTCGATCGCGACCACCTGCGACGGCGCGCCGCGCACCGTCGCGACCGCGATCGGCAGCGCGCTCCCGTCGGCGAGCGGCAGCATCGCCGTCGCTCGCTCGCCCGCGAAGGCGGCCGGCAGCTCCGCTTCGAGCCAGGCGTGGTCGCGGCGCGCCAGCGGGTCGGCGGCGAGGTCGGCGAGCAGCGCCGCGTGCCAGCTCGCGCGCGCCTCGGCGGCCAGTTCGCCCGGCGGCGCCAACGCCGCGGCGGCCGCGCCGATCGCGTCGTCGCGCGGCGTGCCGATCGCGTCGTCCGGCGGCGGCGGCGGCAGGAAGCGCGCGCTCGGGACGACCCACGCGAAGGGCAGCGCGCGGTCGTTCGCGAAGAGCCGCAGCTCGCCCTGTTGCGCGATCGGCGTCCAACCGGCCGTGTCGCCGCCCTCCGCCGCGAGCGCTGCGACCACGTCGTGCCGCGAGAGCAGGTGGCGCACCGAGCTGCCGGTGAGCAGCGGCGAGCGCAGCGCCGCGAGCGTGCGCAGCGGCAGCGCGGCGACGGTCAGCACCGAGAAGTCGCCTCCCGCCTCCGGTTCGAGCGCGCGTTGCCAGCGGGCGTAGCGGACCGGCAGCTGCACGAGGTAGCCCTCGCCGTCCTCGATCCCGAACAGCGCGCCGAGGTTCGGCGGCAGGGGCAGCTTCTCGATCGAGTCGTCGCCGAACCGCCAATCGGGCGCGAAGCGGCGCACGCGGCCGCCGCTCGTCGCCGCGGCGAGCGGCTCGAGCAGCGGGACGGGCGCGGCGAACCGCTCCGCCGGCAGGAACGGGTTGACGCGGAAGTGGAACGCCGCGAGGTCGGCGACCGCGAAGCCGGCGAGCAGCAGCAGCGCCACCCGGCGCCGCCCGCGCCCGACCAGCGCCGCCGCCAGCGCGAGCAGCACGGCCGCGCCGCCGAACCACGCCGCCGCGCGCCAGGCGCTGCCGCGCACGAAGTCAAAGAGCGCCGCGTCCTCCGCCGGCGTGCGCGCCGCCATCGCCGCCTCCTTGGCGACGAGCTCGGCGCCGTAGAGCGCGACCTGGCGCTGGTGGAACCACTGCGCGAGGCCGCCCGGCCCGAGCCGCTCGAGCGCGACGGCGAGCGCGGCGAGCAGCAGCGCGATCAGCAGCGTCGCGCCGAACGCGATCCGGCGAGCGGCGCGCCGCTCCGGCTCGAGGAAGCGCTCGAGCCCGAGCGCGGCCAGCAGCGCGACGAGCAGCGCGGCGGTCGGCAGGATGCGGCGCACCTCGCCGATGTCGAAGCGCGGCAGCAGGCCGAGCCCGCGCACGAGCAGCGGCACGCCGAGCGCGTAGCCGAGCGCCGCCGCGAGCGAGAGCGCCAGCAGGAGCGGCAGCGCCAGCGCGCGCCGCGAGCCGGTCGCGAAGGCGGCGAGCAGGAGCCCGATCGCGAGCGCGCCGGCATAGCAGCTCGCCTCGGTGGTGGACGGGCGCGCGGCGCTGCCGATCGGCAGTCCGCTGCCGTCCGGCTGGCGCTCGACGCGCGCGTAGAGGGCGTTCCAGAGCGGGTTCTTGCCGAAGCTCTGGCTCCACGGCTCGCGCGAATCCATGAACGCGCCCGGCAGCGCGTAGCCGAGCAGGAGCGGCGGCGTGCCCGCCTCGCGCAGCTGCTGTTCGACGTCGTGCGGGCGCTGGAGCGCCCCCTTCGTGGTGGCGTCGACCGGGGTGACCTGCGGCGCCGACAGCGCGAGGCCGAGAGCGAACGCCGCCACCAGCGCCAGCAAGGGCCGCAGCGCCGCGCCGCGCTGCTCGCGCAGCAGCACGCTCGCGCCGAGCAGCGCCGCGCCGACCACGCCGTAGAGGCCGGTCTGCGGGAAGCCGGAGAGCACGATCAGCGCGATCGGCAGCGGGATCGCGAGCCAGCGCGCGACGCTCGCTCCCTTCGCGTAGGCGTGCACCGCGGCGAGCAGCCACGGCACCCAGACCGCCGCGAAGAAGGTCATGTAGTAGTGGTAGCGGACCAGCAGCGGGCCCGAGGCGGCGAAGAGCACGCCGGCCAGCAGCGCCGGCGCCGGCGCCAAGCCGAGGCGCCGCGCGAGCCAGCGCGCGCCGAGCACGGCCAGCACGACATGGAGCGCCGCCGACCAGGCGTAAGCGCGCTCGAGCGGCGTGATCCAGAGCAGCAACGCGTTCGGCGGATAGAGGGCGCCGTAGAGCGCTTGGCCCAGCAGCGGCACGCCGCCGACGATCGTCCGGTTCCAGGTCGGCAGCTCCCCGCGCCGCCAGCTCGCCGCGACCTCCGCGTTGTCGGGGTGGAAGAGCCAGAGCTTGTCGGAGAGTTCGGGATTGCCGGCTTCGCGCAGCGCCGCGACCTCGTCGGCCGGCGCGTCGCTGCGCCACGGCAGCAGCGGGAGGGTGTGGAGCGGGACGAAGAGCTTGCCGCCGAAGAGCGCGGGAGCGAACAGCAGCGCCGCGAGCAGCAGCGCGGCGCCGAGCGCGTGCAGCCGCTCGCGTGGGGCGCGCTCAGCCATCGAGGGCCGCGTGCACGCGCCAGAGGAGCTCGGCGACGGTGAACGGCTTGGCGAGGAAGTCGACGCCCGCCGCCGCGGCGCTCTCGGCGGTCCCGCCGCTGTAGGTCGACATCAGGATCGCGCGCAGGCCGGGCTGGCGCTGCCGCAGTTGCGCGAGCAGCTCGCTGCCCGGCATGCGCGGCATCCGTTCGTCGGTGAGGAGCAGGTCGAGCGGCGTGGTCCGTTGCTGGTGGAGCTCGAGCGCGTCGGCGCCGCTGCGGCTGCTCGTAACGTGGTAGCCCTGCGCCTCGAGCACGCGCACCGCGAGCGTGCGCACGGCGTCGTCGTCCTCGACCACGAGGATCGCCTGGCCAGCGCCGAGCGGGGCGGGCAGCGAGCGCGGCGGCGCGGCGCGGCGCGGCGCGTCCTCGGGCGCGGCGGGGAAGCGGAGCCGGAAGCAGCTGCCGGCGCCCGGCGTGCTCTCGACGGTGATCGAGCCGCCGCGCTCGCGCACGATCGCGTCGACGATCGCGAGGCCGAGCCCGCTCCCCTTGCCCTCCTCCTTGGTCGAGAAGAACGGCTCGAAGAGGCGGGCGCGCACCTCGGGCGCCATGCCGATGCCGTCGTCGGTGACCTCGAGCACGACGCCCGGCTCGCGCAGGTCGCGGCGCAGCTTGAGCTCGAGGCGGCCGCCCGTCGGCAGCGCGTCGCGCGCGTTCAACGCGAGGTTGAGGATCACCTGCTCGACCTGCGTCGGATGGGCGAGGATCGGCGGCAGGTCGTCGACGAGGTCGAGAGAGAGCGTGATCGCGCTGCCGAGCTGCCGTTCGAGCAGCGGCGCGAGTTCGCGGATCGCCTGGCCGAGGTCGAGCGCCTCGGGAGCGAGCCGGCTCGGGCGGCTGAAGGTCAGCAACTGCCGCGTGAGCCAGCTCGCGCGCTCCGCGGTGCGGGCGATCTCCTCGACCTCGAAGCGCAGCGGCGAGCGGGGGGGCAGCTCGGCGAGGACGCTGCCGGCGTAGCCGAGCACGACGGTCAGGAAGTTGTTGAAGTCGTGCGCGACATGGCTCGCGAGGCGGCCGATCGCCTCCATCTTCTCGAGGTGGCGCACCCGCTGCTGCGCCAGCGTGAGCTGCTGCTCGGCGTGGTGGAGGTCGCTGTCGTCGAGGGCGGCGCCGACCACCCCGAGGATGGAGCCGTCGGCGGCGCGCTTCGGCGCGACGTGGGCGAGGAAGCTCCGTCCGCGCCACTCGAACGCGTAGCGGACCGATTCGCCGCGCAGCGCCGCCTGGTGGTGGACGAGCGGCGGGAAGGTGGGAGCGTCGCTGCCGAACGGGTCGGCGACTCCCTGGCCGATCCACTGCTGCGCCGGCCGCGTCGCGGGCGGCAGCGCCGAGCCGCAGAGGAAGGTGTAGCGCAGGTCGCGATCGGTGCTCCAGAGCAGCACCGGCGTGTGGGCGAGCAGCAGGTTCAGCCGCTCGTCGCTGGCGAGGCGCTCGTCGCGCTCGGCGGCGATGCGGGCCGCGTCGCGCTGGCGGAAGAAGACCAGCAGCGCCAGCAGCGCCGCCATGAGGCAGGCGAAGCCGAGCAGCCGCCGCGCGAGCCGGCTGCTTCGTTCCATCTCCTCGGCGTGGAGCGCGAGGTGGTCGCGGACGTCGCCGAGCGCGCTGCGCACCGCGCCCGACGGCACGTCGCAGAACGACTTGAACTGCCGCTCCGCCAGCAGCTCCTGCGCGAAGCTGCGCTCGGGCGCGAAGGAGACCGCGAACGCGGCCTCGATCTCGGCGAGCCCGCGCCCGATGTTGGCGACCTCCGACGGCAACGTGGCGCCCGAGGTCGCCCGCTGCTCGAGCAGCGGCCGCGCCGCGGCGAAGGCCTTGATCACCGCGTCGAGCCGCGCGCGGGCGGTCGCGCGCTCGATCGCGACGCCGCCGCGGACGAGCTCGTCGAGTCCGTCGTCGACCTCGCCGATCAGTCGCAGCACCGTGACGTCGGCGCGGACCGAATGCTGCGACTCCTCCATGCGCGACTGGAGGACGTACGCGGCCGCCACGAAGGCCATCGCCAGCAGCAGCGTCACCCAGGTGAGGGCGCGTGCGAGGCGCTGGACGGGCGAGAGCGCGTTCATCGCGGCGCGGTCTCCGGCGGACGACGTGCGAGCAGGATCAACGAGTGGCCGAGCGGGAAGGAGGCGCGGCGCAGCACGAACCGTTCGCTGGAGAAGATGCCGGCCAGCAGGCGGTTGATCCAGCGCGGCGTCCGGTAGCTCAGGTTGGTCTCGGCGGCGGCATCGGGGCGCTTCAAGAAGCGCTGCTTCAGCTGGAGCGCCAGCACCGCCGGCACGATCAGCGGGAAGAGCCAGCTGTTCACGTAGCTCGCCTGCACGATCTCGAAGCCGGCGGCGCGCGCCTTCTCGACCAGGTCGGGACGGCGGTAGCGCCGCTTGTGGTGGGCGACCCGGTCGTTCTCCGAGAAGAGGAACTGCCACGCCGGCACCGAGACGAACAGGTGGCCGCCCGGCTTGAGCGCGCCGGCGAAGGCGGCGAGCGCGGCGCGATCGTCGTCCAGGTGCTCGATGCAGTCGAAGGCGGTGACCAGGTCGAAGCTCGCCGGCGCCACCGGCAGCTGCTCGGCCGAGCCGATCAGCAGGCGGGTGAAGCCGCGCGCGCGCGCCTGCGCCAGCAGCTCGGTCGAGATGTCGAGCCCGGTGGGGGCGGCGACGGTGGCGAGTCCCGGCAGCATCCCGCCGGCGCCGCAGCCGACGTCGAGCGCGGCGAGCGGCTGGCCGGCGCGGCGCGGCGCGGCGGCGAGCGCGCGGCCGATCACGTCGAAGAAGAGCGCGCGGCGGCCGGCGAACCACCAGTGGTCGCGCTCGAGCTCGATGAACTGGCGGGCGGCGAGGTCGTCCACCGGTGCGCCCTCAGGCGCCCGCTGCCGGCCGCGCCACGACCAGCATCTCGTCGAAGACGTTCACGTAGAGCGACCGGTTGCCGAGCAGGCGCAGCGGCGCGAGCAGCTTCGAGAGCCACGGATGGACGCGGCCGGCGCGCTCGACGAGGAAGCGCAGCGAGACGTGCTTGCCGCCGCGCCGCGGCGACCACTCGACCAGCTCGAAACCGGCCTTCTGCAGCAGGCGCGGCATCGTCTTCGGGTCGAAGTGCCAGAGGTGCTCCTGGAACTTGTAGTGCTGCCAGGAGAGGCCCATCAGGCGGGCGAAGAGCGACGCGACGTTCTGCGTCTCGAACACGAGGATCCCGCCGGGCGCGAGCAGGCGGCGCGCGGTGGCGAGGAAGGCGACCGGATCCTCGATGTGCTCGACCACGTCGAACAGGGTGATCACGTCGAACTTGCCGCCGAACAGCGCGCGCTGCTCGACGTCGTCGAGGATCCCGCAGTGGATCCGCTCGGGAGCGGCGAGCCGCTGGCCGGCCAGCGCCGCCATCTCGGCGGAGAGCTCGACGCCGTGCACGTCGTAGCCGCGCTCGCGCAGCGCGGTCAGCGCGAAGCCGGCCGCGCAGCCGACGTCGAGCAGCTTCGCGGGCGGCGCCTTGTGGCGGGCGACCAGCTCGCTGCGCATGCGGAAGGTCCGCACGTAGAGCGCCTCGTCGGCGACGTAGTCGGTGTAGCCGAAGTCCTTGGCGGCGTCGCTCTTCCAGTAGTCGCGCTGGTACATCGCGCGCAGCGCCGCGCGATCGAGCCACGGCACGGTGTAGACCAGCCCGCAGCCGCTCGCCGTGCCGCTCCCGCCGCCGCTGCCGCTCCCGCCGGTGCAGCGCACGATCTGGAAGGGCGGCTTCTCGTGCACCACCACCCGCTCGCGGCTGCCGCAGAGGCAGCAGGCGATGTCATAGCGCGCCGTGGTCGCGTCGAGGACGGGGGCGGTACCCATGGCGGGAAGCGCGGTCAGTCGAACGACTCGTCTTCGGTCGCCACCTCGCCGTGGTCGGGCCCCTGGCCGGTGGCGAGCGTGCGCGCCACGCGGGCGCCCATCGCGATCGAGTGGTCCATGTTGCCGTAGCGGAAGAGCCCCTGGCGGCCGGTCGAGACCAGGTTCTTCAGCTGGCGCAGGTGGCCGAGCAGCGTCTGCAGGTTCTTGCGGTAGGCGAGGTCGTAGAGCGGATAGCTGTAGGGGACCTTGCGGACCGCCGAGTCGATCACCTCCTCGGCGCGGAAGAGGCCGACCGACGCGAGGTCGCGGGTGGCGATGGCCGAGAGCTCGGCGTCGCTCATCCGCCAGCGCTCGTCGCCCTCGTTGCAGGTGATCTCGGCGCAGACCAGCGTCTTGCCCTTCGGGCAGGTGCTCTCGGCGAAGTTCTTGAACTCGCTGATGCGATGGACCGTGAGGTGCTTCTCCGGCAGGTAGACCCAGTGGTCGGGGGTCACCTGCTCGCGGTCGAGCATCAGGTAGACGAAGAGGATCGCCTTGTGCTTCAAGTCGCGCGCGGCGTCGAGCACCGCGCGCGGCGCCGGCGGATCGAGCATCTCGACCAGCCGGTTGACCGGCAGCGTGCTCACCACGCGGTCGTCCGCGCCGATCGACTCCTCGACGAGCTTGCCGTCGCGCTCGTAGCCGATCGCGGTGACGCGGCCGCCAGCGTGGCGCATGTGGCGCACGGTGGCGCCGGTGACGATCGTGCCGCCGTTCGCCTCGGCGATGCGCCGGTAGCCCTGCGCGATGGAGCCGACGCCCCCTTCCTTCGGGTAGATGAACTTCGAGACGTAGGTGCGCGGCACGTCGCGCGGCCGCGTCAGCGTCTTCTTCACCACGTCCCAGAGGTTCAAGAGCGTGATGCGCTGCGAGGCCCAGTCGGGGCTGATCTGGCTGGCCGGGATCTGCCACGCCTTCTCGGTGTAGGTGCTGAAGAAGGTGCGGGCGAGCGTGTTGCCGAACCGCTTGCGGACGTAGTTCTCGAAGTTGTCGTCGGGCAGCGGGCTCACCTTCTGGCGGAACCACATGGCCCAGTAGTCGAGGAACGAGCGCAGCAGGATCAGCGGCGGAAGGTTGCGGAAGACGTTCCCCGCGCGCAGCGGGTAGTAGAAGAAGCGCTTGAAGAGGAAGATCCGGCTCATCCGCTCGCGGTGGTGGACGTTGCCGTCGAGCGCGCCGAGGACGTGGTCGTTGATCGACTGCGCGTTGCTGTGGAAGCGGTGCGGACCGAGGTCGACGGTGAACTCGCCGATCTTCAGCGACTGCGCCAGCCCGCCGACCTGCGGCGCGGCCTCGAGCACGCGCACCTTGACGCCCGCCTTGCAGAGGTCGGCGGCGCACGACATGCCGGCGAGGCCGCCCCCCAGGATGTGGACGTTGGCCGGCATGCGCAGGGTGGCTCCGAGGGCGGGGGAACAGGGCGGGGAAAAGTAGCACGCTCGCGAGGGAGCGGCAATGCGCGCGCGGCGGCGCCGCGGTCAGCGAGGCGAAGCTCTTTCCGGTCCGTAGTCGCCGTGGCGCGCGTGGCGGCGGATCGCCAGCAGCTCGGCGAAGCTCTTCACCATCGCGCTGCCGACGCGGACGCGGCTGTCGGGCCGGTCGGCCCAGCGCACCGGCAGCTCGGCCAGCCGCAGCCCGAGGTGGCGCGCGAGGAAGAGGATCTCGGCGTCGAACGACCAGCGATCGAGCCGCCCGCGCGTGAAGATCTCGCGGGCGGCCGCGGCGCGGAACGCCTTGAAGCCGCAGGTGAAGTCGGAGACGGCGAGCCCGAGCAGGGCGTTGGCGAGGCGCGTGTAGCAGCGGCCGAGCCAGACGCGGTGCGGCGGCTGCCAGCGCTCGATGCGCGCCTCGGGGTGCTTGCGCGTGCCGACCACGAGATCGGCGCCGGCGGCGAGCGCGGCGAGGAAGCGCTCCATCTCGGCGAGCGGCGTCGAGAGATCGGCGTCGAAGTAGAAGATCGGGTCGCCGCGCGCCGCCAGCATCCCGGCGCGCACCGCCGCCCCCTTGCCGCGGTTCTCGGCGAGCCGCTCGATGCGGATCGGCAGCCGGTCGGCGAGCGCCTGCGCTAGGGCGACGCTCTCGTCGCGGCTGCCGTCGTCGGCGACGACGATCTCGAAGGGCGGCGCGCCGGCGCTGCCACCGACGCCGGCGGACGGAGCGGTGAGGCGCGCGAGGTGCTCCCCGACCGCGAGCAGCGTCGCCGACAGGCACTTCGCCTCGTTGTAGACCGGGATGACGACGCTCAGCACGGGCGGTCTCGCGTCCCGAAAGAGGGGCACGGCAGGGAAGTGGCGCTCGCGAAGAGGCGATAGCGTAGGAGCGAGGGCGCGGATGTCCATCCGGCGGCAGCGGAGGCGGCAGCGCTTGGGCGAGGGCGAGGCGATCGGCAGCGCGGGCGCGGGCAGCGGCGCGACCCGCGAGGGCAGCGGCGAGCGCGGCGCGCTGGCGTGGTTCCTCGTGCTGCTGGCCGCGGCGCTCGCGGTCTGGCTCGGCGAGGCGCTGCGCGGCGACCTCTTCCTGTCGACCGAGCTGGTCTGGAACAGCGTGCAGCCGTGGAGCGGCCTCGGGCCGCCGGTCGCGCCGCACAACGAGAACCTCGCCGATCCGCCGACCGTCTGGTGGCCGATGATGCGCTTCAGCGCAGAGCTGCTGCGCGAGTGGCTCGCCGGCGGCCCGCCGCCGCTCTGGGTGAACGAGAGCTTCGCCGGCGCGCCGTGGCTCGGGAATCCGCAGTCGGCGCTCTGCTCGCCCTTCACCTGGGCGTTCGTGGTGCTGCCCGAGGTGGCGGCGTTCGCGATCGTCGCGGCCGCCAAGTGGCTGCTCGCGGGGCTCGGCGCCTGGTTCGTCGCGCGGCGGATGGGGCTCTCGCCGTGGGCGCGCGCGCTGGCGGGGATCGCCTTCGCCTTCTGCGGCTACTCGGTGGTCTGGATCCACTCGCCGCTGTCGAGCGTGAGCGTGCTGGCACCGTGGCTGCTGCTCTCGCTCGAGCGGCTGGTCGAGCGGCCGACGCCGCTGCGCACCGCGCTCGCCGCGTTGATGAGCTGGCAGGTCGTCGTCGCGGGCCACCCCGAGACCGCCTTCTGGGTCGCGATCGCGGGCGTCGCCTTCGCGGCGGCGCGCTGGTTCGCGCTGCCGGAGGGGCGCGGGCGCGCGTTGCTGGCGTTGGCGGGCGCGGCGCTGCTGGCGGCGCTGCTCGCCGTCGTGCAGTGGTGGCCCTTCCTCGAGTACGCGCTGCACAGCTACGGCAACGAGCTGCGCCGCTTGACGCCGAACTTCCTGCGCGCGCCCGAGGGGTGGCGGAAGCTCGCGTGGCTGCCGCTGCTGCTCGGCGCGCTCGGTTGCGGCATCGCGGCGCAACGGCGCGCGGCGGCGGGGCGGCGGATCGGCGCGCTGGTCGCGCTCGCCTTCGCGTTCGCGGCGGGATGCGGCGCGGCGCTGCGGCTCGGCGGGCTGCAGTCGTCGCTGCTGCTCTCGTTCCTGCCCGACCTGCACGGCCGCTCGCTCGACGGCGGGCGCTACGACGGGCCGCTCACCTACTGCGACGTGGTCGGCGGCTTCTGCGGCGCGGCGCTCGGCGTGACGGCGCTCGCCGCGGCGTTCGTGCGGCGCGGCGACGGGCGGGTGGTCGCGCTGTGCGTCGCGGCGGCGCTCGGGTGCTTCCGCTTCTTCCGTTTGCCGGGGCTCGCGGAGCTGGCGGAGGCGCAACCGACGCTGGCCACCATCGGCTCGTCGCGCGCGCTCTGCGTGCTGGCGCTCGCCTTCGCGCTGCTCGGTGGCGCCGCCTTCGACGAGCTCTGCGCCGCGCCGCGCCGGCTGGCGGTGGCGTGCGGCGGCGTGCTGCTCCTGTTGCTTGCGCTGGCGGTGACGCCGATCGGCCGCACCGCGTCGAGCGACGCCCCGCTCGCGAGCGACCGCGCGCCGGGCACGTTGCTCCTGCCGGAGAACCTCTGCGACGGCGGGGCGAGCGGCGACGGGGCGGAGATCAGCGGCCGTGCGCCCCCCGGTGCGACGACGGTGCGCCTCACGGTGAACGGCCACGAGGTGGCGCGCGTGCCGGCGGCGGCCGATGGCGCCTACCGCTGGCAGTGGCTCGGCAGCCCGCGCCTCGACGAGGGGTGGTACGCCTTCGTCGCCGAGGCGCTCGAAGCGGACGGCAGCGCGCGCCCCTTCGCGCAGGCGGGCGTCGCGGCGCGCCATCCGTTGCGGTGGCCGGCGCGCACCACGCTGCACGGCGCCGCGCTGGCGCTGGTGGTGCTGCTGGCGTTCGCGCGCGCGAAGGGGGCCGCGCTGGCGCTGCTGCTGGTGACCTTCGTCGAGCTCGCCTGGTTCGGCGCGCGCTACCACGCGACGACGCCGCGCGAGCGGATCCCGGCCGCCGTCGAGCCGATCCCGTGGCTGCAGGCGGCGCGCGCGCGGGTCGGCCCCTACCGCCTCTTCACCGCGCGCACCCATCTCCATCCGAGCCTCCACCTCCCGTTCGGCATCGAGGTGACGCGCGGCTACGACGCGCTCGAGCCGCTCGACTACGTGCGCCTCCACGACCAGCTCTACGCGCGCGGCCTCGTGCCGTGGTTCCGCTTCGACTTCGGGACGCTCGACTTCGCCGGGCCGCGCGGCGCGGCGATCGCCGACGTGCTGGGGATCCGCTGGTTCCTGAGCGAGGAGCCGCCGCCGCCGGGCTACCTCGAGGTGTGGCGGCGCGGGTCGCTCGCGTTGTGGGAGAACCCGAGCGCGCTGCCGCGCGCGTTCACCGTGCAGCAGGCGCGGCCGCTGCGCGAGGTGACTGGCGGCGGACTCGATCCGCGCAAGGTCGCGGCGTGGGACGACGCGCCCGCGGCCGACGGCCGGCCGCGCTCGCGCGATTTCGGCGGTTCGGCGCGCGTCGTCGCGCTGGAACACGGCCGCGGGCGGCTCCGCGCCGAGGTGGAGAGCGACGCGGGGACGATCGTCCTCTTCAGCGAGAACTTCGGCGGTTGGGAGGCGACGGTCGACGGCGCGCCGGCGCCGATCGAGAAGAGCCACCTTGCGCTGCAGAGCGTCGTGGTCGAACGCGGCGGGCGCCACGTCGTCGAGTTCCGCTACCGGCCGCGCTCGGTGGTGATGGGGGCGTGGATCAGCGGGGCGGGGCTGCTCGGCGTGGTCGTGCTGCTGATCGCCGCCTGCTACCGCCGCGCGTCGCCGCCGCCGTCGCCGCGCGATGGGCCGCGCGAAGGGCCGCGCGAAGGGCCGGACGATGGGCCGGACGATGGGCCGCGCGCGGCGCCCGGGAGCGGGGAAGTTCCTTCAGCATCGCGCGACCCGCGGCCGACCTGACTCCCATCGGCGCCGGCGCCGCTCGCCCCGTTCGCTAGGGGAGGGGCGGACGCGGCGACGCGGCGCACGGCCAGCGCGACCAGGAAGGCGCGCGCCGGGCGGGCGCGAACAGGGAGGTACCGCGATGGCGATCCCGCGCAACGGCTTGAAGGCGATCGTGGCGGCCGGCTCCGAGCGCGAGCAGTTCGCCGCGCTCCATTGGGAAGGGAGCTTCGACGACTACCTCGACAAGGTGGCCGCCGATCCGCGCGTGGTGCGCAACGCCTTCCAGCGCCTCTACGACCTCGTCGTCTCGTTCGGCGTGAAGGAGAGCACCGACGGCAAGTCGCTGGTGCGCCGCTACGCCTTCTTCGCCGATCCGCTCGGCGAGGGGCGCGACGCCGTCTTCGGGCTGGCGCAGCCGCTGATGGACCTGGTCTCGAACCTGAAGTCGGCGGCCTTCGGCTACGGCGTCGAGAAGCGCGTCCTCCTGCTGCACGGGCCGGTCGGCAGCAGCAAGTCGACCATCGTGCGGCTCCTGAAGCGCGGCCTCGAGTGGTACTCGCGCCAGCCGCAGGGCGCCCTCTACACCTTCAGCTGGAAGCTGCCCGACGGCGAGCTCGCCCCCTGCCCGATGCACGAGGAGCCGCTCCACCTGCTGGCGCTGCCGGTGCGCGAGAAGCTGCTGGCCGAGGTGAGCAAGGGGGTCGACCTCGGCTACCCGCTGCGCCTCGAGGGCGAGCTCTGCCCGTTCTGCCGCCACTGGCACGCGCACTTCCTCGCGGAGGCGCAGGGCGACGAGGCGAAGGTGCTCGAGCGCGTGGTCGTGCGCCGCTTGCGCATCGCCGAGCGCGAGCGCGTCGGCATCGGCACCTTCCAGCCGAAGGACGAGAAGAACCAGGACTCGACCGAGCTCACCGGCGACATCAACTACCGCAAGATCGCGCAGTACGGCTCCGACAGCGACCCGCGCGCCTTCAACTTCGACGGCGAGTTCAACGTCGCCAACCGCGGGCTGATCGAGTTCGTCGAGGTGCTGAAGCTCGACGTCGCGTTCCTCTACGACCTGCTCGGCGCGTCGCAGGAGCACGTGATCAAGCCGAAGAAGTTCCCGCAGACCTCGATCGACGAGGTGATCATCGGCCACACCAACGAGCCGGAGTTCCGCCGGCTGCAGAACAACGAGCTGATGGAGGCGTTCCGCGACCGGACCATCCGCGTCGACATCCCGTACAACACGACGCTCGACGACGAGGTGCGCATCTACCAGAAGGACTACAGCGCGCGCCGCGTGAGCGGCAAGCACCTCGCGCCGCACACGCTCGAGATGGCGGCGATGTGGGCGGTGCTGACCCGGCTCGAGGACCCGAAGAACGCGCAGCTGACGCTGCTGCAGAAGTTGAAGCTCTACAACGGCAAGTCGCTGCCCGGCTTCACGCAGGACAACATCCGCGAGCTGCGCGAGGAGTCGCCGCGCGAGGGGATGGACGGCATCAGCCCGCGCTACATCCAGGACAAGATCAGCAACGCGCTGGTGGCCGAGACGGGCGAGCCGTGCGTCAACCCGTTCATGGTCCTGAACGAGCTCGAGGAGGGGCTCGGCTTCCATTCGCTGCTGACCCACGAGGAGCAGAAGAAGCGCTGCAAGGAGCTCCTCTCGGTGGTGAAGGAGGAGTACGAGGACATCGTCAAGAACGAGGTGCAGCGCGCCATCGCGGCCGACGAGGAGGCGATCGCGCGGCTGTGCGGCAACTACCTCGACAACCTGAAGGCCTACACGCAGGGCGAGAAGGTCCGCAACAAGTACACCGGCCGCGACGAGGAGCCCGACGAGCGGCTGATGCGCTCGATCGAGGAGAAGATCGGCATCCCCGACAGCCGCAAGGACGACTTCCGCCGCGAGATCATGAACTACATCGGCGCGCTGGCGATGGAGGGGAAGACCTTCACCTGGAAGAGCAACGAGCGGCTGCAGAAGGCGCTCGAGTTGAAGCTCTTCGAGGACCAGAAGGACTCGATCAAGCTGACCAGCCTCGTCTCCGCGGTGGTCGACAAGGACACCCAGGAGAAGATCGACGTGGTGAAGACGCGGCTGGTGAAGAGCTACGGCTACTGCGACGTCTGCGCCACCGACGTGCTCAACTTCGTCGCCAGCATCTTCGCGCGCGGCGACGCGAAGGAGAGTTGAGCGGCACCGAGGGGGCCTTCCCGTGACCCGCCGCATCGAACGCGACCGCACCCGCTTCCGCGACATCGTGCGCGGCCGGATCAAGCAGGACCTGAAGCGCTTCGTCTCGCAGGGCGAGATGTTCGGGCGCAAGGGCAAGGACCTGATCTCGATCCCGCTGCCGGGCATCGAGCTGCCGCACTTCCGCTTCGGCGACAACAAGAAGGAGGGGGTCGGGCAGGGCGACGGCGAGCCGGAGCCGGGCGCCGGCCAGGCGGGCGAGCAGCCGGGCGAGCACGCGCTCGAGGTCGAGGTGCCGCTCGAGGAGCTCGCGGCGCTGCTCGGCGAGGAGCTCGAGCTGCCGTGCATCCAGCCGAAGGGCAAGAGCGAGCTGGTCGCGCCGGTCGGCCGCTACGTCGGCATCCGGCGCACCGGCCCCGAGAGCCTGCGCCACGCCAAGCGGACGCTGCGCGCGGCGCTGCGCCGCCAGCTGATCGCCGGCACCTTCGACCCGGCCGACCCGTGCATCGTCCCGATCCGCGCCGACCGCCATTACCGCAGCTGGAAGGAGAAGGCGGCGCCGGAGAGCTCGGCGGCGGTGATCTACATGATGGACGTGTCGGGAAGCATGGGGAAGGAGCAGAAGGAGATCGTGCGGGTCGAGGCGTTCTGGATCAACGCGTGGTTGAAGAGCCAGTACAAGAGCCTCGAGATCCGCTGGATCGTCCACGACGCCGCGGCGCGCGAGGTCGACGAGGCGACCTTCTTCCACCTGCGCGAGTCGGGCGGCACCAAGATCAGCTCCGCCTACGAGCTCTGCGCGCAGCTCATGCGCGAGAAGTTCCCGGCCGAAGCGTGGAACGTCTATCCGTTCCACTTCAGCGACGGCGACAACTGGTCGGGCCGCGACACCGAGCGCTGCGTCGAGTTGCTGCAGAAGGAGCTTTTGCCCGGCAGCAACGCGTTCTGCTACGGCCAGGTGCGCAGCGCCTACGGCTCCGGGCAGTTCAAGAAGGACCTCGACGCCGCGCTCGGCAAGGACGAGCGGCTGATCACCTCCGACATCCCCGATCGCGACGGGATCCTCGCGTCGATCAAGGCGTTCCTCGGCAAGGGGCGCTGAGCGATGGCGCGGCGCGACGACGGAGGGCTCTCGCCATGAACCTCACCCGCGACCTCGAGCGCGCCCGGGTCGAGATCGAGCGCCACGCCCGCGAGTTCGGGCTCGACTTCTTCCCGACCATCTTCGAGCTGGTCGACCACGACGAGCTGAACGAGGTGGCGGCGTTCGGCGGCTTCCCGACCCGCTATCCGCACTGGCGCTTCGGCATGGAGTTCGATCGCCTGCAGAAGGGCTACCGCTACGGGCTGTCGAAGATCTACGAGCTCGTGATCAACAACGACCCGTGCTACGCCTACCTGATGAAGTCGAACTCGCTGGTCGACCAGAAGCTGGTCATGGCGCACGTCTACGGCCACTGCGACTTCTTCAAGAACAACGTCTACTTCGCCCACACCGACCGCCGGATGGTCGACCGGATGGCCAACCACGGCACCATCCTGCGCAAGCTGATGGAGCGCCACGGCGTCGGCGAGGTCGAGACGTTCCTCGACCGCTGCCTCGCGCTCGACAACCTGATCGATCCGCACGCGGCGGCGCTGCGCCGCGAGCCGGCGGCGTCGCGCGGGCCCCGCAGCGCGGGCGAGGGCGGCGCCGGGGGGCCGCGCGCCGTGGAGCGCGAGGGCGAGCCGGCGGCGAGCGCGCCCGGCCGCCTGCCCGCCAAGGGCTACATGGATCGCTACGTGAACCCGGGGCGCTTCCTCGACTCGCAGCGCAAGCGCGAGGAGGAGCGGCTCGAGCGGCAGGGGCGCTTCCCCGCGCGGCCGTGCCGCGACGTGCTCAAGTTCCTGCTCGACCACGCACCGCTCAAGCGCTGGCAGCAGGAGGTGCTCTCGCTGGTGCGCGAGGAGGCCTACTACTTCGCCCCGCAGGCGCAGACCAAGATCATGAACGAGGGGTGGGCGAGCTACTGGCACTCGACGATCATGACGCGCCGGGTGCTGCGCGACAGCGAGGTGATCGACTTCGCCGACCACCACGCCGGGACGCTCGCCACGTCGCCGGGACGGCTGAACCCCTACAAGCTCGGCATCGAGCTCTACCGCTCGATCGAGGAGCGCTGGGACAAGGGGCGCCACGGCCGCGAGTGGACCGAGTGCGAGTCGCTCGAGGAGCGGCGCCGCTTCGACCGGCGGCTCGGCGAGGGGCGCGCGAAGATCTTCGAGGTGCGCCGCCTCCACTCCGACGTCACCTTCGTCGACACCTTCCTCGACCAGGACTTCTGCGACGCGCAGAAGATGTACGTCTACCGGACCGATCCGCGCACCGGCCGACCGGAGATCGCGTCGCGCGACCACCGCCTCGTGAAGGAGCAGCTGCTGTTCGGCTTGTCGAACTCGGGGCAGCCGATCGTCGAGGTGGTCGACGGCAACCATGACAACCGCGGCGAGCTCCGCCTCGCCCACCGCTTCGAGGGGCTCGAGCTCGACCTCAAGTTCGCCGGCGAGACGCTGCGCATGGTCGAGGCGCTGTGGGGGCGGCCGGTCTGCATCGAGAGCAAGGTCGACGGCAAGGGCGTGCTGCTGCGCTGCGCCAAGGGCGAGGTCGCGACGCAGGAGCTCGCGCCGTCGGGGGCGACCGACCGCGACGGCAGCGACGGGCGCTGACGCGGGGGCGAGGGCGCGCGGCGCGCGACGTCGAGGCGCCGCACCGCGGCACTAGACTCGCGGCATGTTCCCCCTGCGCGATCACCCCCCGGCGCTGCGCACGCCGTGGGTGAACTACCTGCTGCTCGCCGCCAACGTCGCGGTGTTCGCCTGGATGGCGACCGGGTTGCGCGATGCCGAGGCGCAGCAGCGCTTCGTCGAGCGCTACGGGCTCGTGCCGGCCACCGCGCGCTTCGGCCTCGCCCATCCGCAGTTGCTGCTCGAGACGCCGTGGCAATGGCTGCGCGACGTCGCCGCGCCGTTCTTCACCTGCATGTTCCTGCACGGGGGGCTCGCCCATCTCGCGGGCAACGTCTGGTTCCTCTTCGTGTTCGGCGACAACGTCGAAGGGCGGCTCGGCCACGCGCGCTACCTCGCCTTCTACTTGCTCTGCGGCTTGGTGGCCTCGCTGCTGCACGTCTACATGCTGCCCGAACTCGCTGCCGTCGAGGGCTGGGGCGGGATCTGGCACGTCGAGCCGAACCTCGCGCTCGACGCGCCGATGGTGGGGGCGTCGGGCGCGATCGCCGGCGTGCTCGGCGCCTACCTCGTCCACTTCCCGCGCGCGCGCATCCTCACCTTCGTGCCGCCGCTCTTCCTGCTCGAGCTGCCGGCGCTGCTCTTCCTCGGCGGCTGGTTCGTGCTGCAGTTCTTCGCGGCGCGCGTGGAACTGGCGAGCGGCGGCATGGGCGTCGGCGTGGCGTACTGGGCGCACGTCGGCGGGTTCGCGATGGGGGTGGCGATCGCGCTGGCGCGCCGCGTGGCAGGGGCCGAGCGCCGCTGACGGCGCCGCTCGGGCCGCGTGCGCCCGAGTGCGGCGTCGACGGCCGGGCGGAAAAGAACTCGGCGGACGCGCCGTGAAGCGCATCCGCCGAGTGTCATGCATCTGATCTGTCGGGTCGAACTTCAGGTTCGCCGAGCGTTCTCAGCGGCGGCCGGCCTTCTTCTTGCCCGCCTTCTTCTTGGAGCCGACCTTCTTCGCAGCCTTCTTCTTCTTGGCCATCCGAGAACTCCTCCTTGATTGGAAACGACGAACCCAACGACCTGACCTGATCTCCGCTCATCGGCGGAAGTCGGCGACTCTTGAGCAATTTTTTTTTTGCGCGCTGCTCCACGACGTCGGTGAAGCAGTGGGACTGGCGTGTCGCGAGCGCGTCGCGCGGCGCGTCATGCACCGGTTTTGAACCGCTGCGGAACGTCGATGGAGCGGTTCGATCGAATCGACGCGCGCTCGTCGTTCCGTTCCAATGGCAGTACGGACGTGGCCGCGTCGCGCGTCGGTCGCGCGTGGTTCGCGCGTGGTTCGCGCGTGGGTCGCGCGTCGGTCGCGCGTCGGTCGCGCGTGGTTCGCGCGTGGGTCGCGAGCAGGTCGCGAGCAGGTCGCGAGAGGGTCGCGATCGGCGGCTCGGACGCGGCGACGATCGGACGCCGCCGTGACTCCTTCGCTGCGACGCGGAGCCGCCCGAGATCTCGCCGGTTGACGGGCTCGCTGCAGGCTCCTATCGTCCCCGGCCTTTTCCCGGGGACCTGTTGGCCCGCGGAGAACGTCCCGATTCGCCCATGCGCCCATAGCTCAACTGGATAGAGCGTCGGCCTACGAAGCCGAAGGTTGGAGGTTCGACCCCTCCTGGGCGTACCACTGCGTGTCGCGATCGCCGGCGCGCCCCGTTCGACGCGTCGTGCGGGGCGGGGCAGGAGGTCGGTACGAACGTGGTCGAGCGAGGCGATACGAAGGACGACGCTGCGCGGCCGATCGACGGCGCCGCACCCCCGCTTTCCCCGTCGCCGCTTTCCCCGTCGCCGCTTCCCCCGTCGCCGCCGACGCCCGATCCCGAGGCGATCGCACGCTGGCTGCCCTGGATGGAGCGCGCGCTCGTCCTGGCGGCGAGAGCGGGCGCCGAAGGCGAGGTGCCGATCGGCGCGCTGGTGGTCCGCAACGGCGAGCTGCTCGGCGAGGGATACAACCGCAGCGAGGCGCTGCTCGACCCGTGCGCCCATGCCGAGATCCTCGCACTGCGGCGCGCGGCGGCGCGAACCGGCAACTGGCGGCTGACCGACGCGGCGCTGGTCACGACGCTCGAGCCGTGCGTGATGTGCTTCGGGGCGCTGATCGAGGCGCGCATCGCGCTGCTGGTGGTCGGCGCAGGAGATTCGCGGCGCGGCGCCATCGAACTGTGGAAAGCGGGCCACCTCTCAAGGTACCCTGTGCGGCCCCTCCACCTGATCGAAGGGATCGCGGAGGGGCGCTGTCAGTCGCTTCTGAAGGAGTGGTTCGCGGCGCGCCGAGCGATCGGCGCTCGTGCGGAAGGGAACGACGCGAAGGAGCGACGGCCAGCGGAGTGAGCAGGCGGTCGGACGGCCCGGCGGACGGGCACCGCCGACGGGCTTGCGGCGCGCGCTCGCCGACTTTCGCTTGCGCGAGGGGCGGGAGCCGGCCGACGAAGGACGCAAGAGACGACCCGCCCCGCGCCGCCGATTCAGGACGCCGAGAAAAAGAACGCCGAGCAGGACGCCGAGCTAGGAACGCCGAGCAGGAACGACAACGAACCAGAGCTGACGCAAACGACGATTTCGTGCGGAGAGGTGCCAGAGCGGCTGAATGGGCCGGTCTCGAAAACCGGTATCGGGTTAACGCTCGATCGAGGGTTCAAATCCCTCCCTCTCCGCCATCCGTCGTCTCCTCGCTCAGCCGTCGCGCCGCCTACGCCTCGTTGCACCTGGCCGATCCCCCGTCCTTCCGCCTCTCCCCCCTGGTTCGACGGCGGGCGAAGCTCCGTTCGCCCCGTCCGTCGAGGTGCGGCGCGACCGTTTCCACCGCCGCCTCGCTGGCAGCATCGTTGGCCGCCTCGTTGGCCGCCGCGCGCTTCGGGCCGTTGCCCTCTCCGCCGCGAGCGTCTTCTGGTCCGCCTCCCGGCGCGCTAACCTGCCGCGCCGCCGTTCCAGTCCGCACGACGCGCTGCATGGGCGTCGGGGGGGCTGGAAGGGTCGACCCGACCGTACGGAGAGGTGTCTGAGCGGCCGAAGGAGCGCGCTTGGAAAGCGCGTAGGCGGCTAAACACTGCCTCGCGGGTTCAAATCCCGCCCTCTCCGCCAGCTCGAGCTGCGAAACGATCGAGCGAGAGATCGAGAGCGACAGGAAGAGCGTCGAGCGAGCCAGAGAGCCAACGAGAGCGACGTGCCGTGGACCGTGGTCCAGTCCGGGACCGGGGCGACGGGGCGACGGGTGAACCGGGTCAGGCCTTGACCGGAGCAGCCCTAAGCCCGGGGTCCCGGGTGCATCGGTTCCGGACTCGACCGCGGTCCCGTGCACGTCCTCGGCTCGCGCCTGACGCGCGTTCGGATGCGGCGGCCGCCCGCCGCGCAGTCTCGATCGAGGAAGCCCGTGTCCTACCTCGTGCTCGCGCGCAAGTACCGGCCCGAGACCTTCGCGAAGGTCGTCGGCCAGGAACCGATCGCGCGCACGCTGCAGAACGCCTTGAAGACCGGCCGCCTCGCGCACGCCTACCTCTTCACCGGGCCGCGCGGCGTCGGCAAGACCTCGATGGCGCGCATCCTCGCCAAGGCGCTGCTCTGCGAGAGCGGCCCGACGCCCGAGCCGTGCCTCACGTGCGCGCGCTGCAAGGGGGTCGCTGCCGGCCATGAACTCGACGTGCTCGAGATCGACGGCGCCAGCAACCGCGGCATCGAGAACATCCGCGACCTGCGCGAGTCGGTGCGCTACGCGGCGACCGGCGGCAAGTACAAGGTCTACATCGTCGACGAAGTGCACCAGATCACGCAGGACGCCTTCAACGCCTTCCTGAAGACGCTCGAAGAGCCGCCGCCCAACGTGATCTTCGTCTTCGCGACGACCGAGCCGCGCAAGGTCCCCGAGACGATCCGTTCGCGCTGCCAGGAGTTCGAGTTCCGGCGCATCCCCGATGCGGCGATCGCCGGCCACGTGCGCGACGTCTGCGCTGGCGAGAACTTCACGCTCGCGAGCGGCCTCGATGCGGCGATCGCCCGGCGCGCGCGCGGCGGCCTGCGCGACGCGCTCTCGCTGCTCGATCAGCTCGCCGCGTTCGGCGCCGGGACGATCGGCCACGAGGCGTTCCAGGAGCTCACCGGCTACCTCGCGCCGGAACGCGTCCGCGAGCTGTTCGACGCGCTCGTCGAGCGCGACGCGGCGCGCGCCTTCGCGTGGCTCGACGACGCGCTGCGCCACGGCACCGCCGGCGCCGACCTGCTCGACCAGTGGCTCGAGCACCTGCGCGCGCTGCTCCATGCGCGGGTCGGCAGCACGCGACCACCCGAGCTCGCCGGCATCGCGCCCGGCTCGCTCGAAGCGCAGGCGCAGAGCTTCGACGAGACGCAGCTGCTCGGCGCGATGCAGGTCGTGATCGAAGCGCGCCGCACCTTGCGCGAGATCGAGGACGAGCGGCTGGTGCTCGAGATGGCGCTGGTCGAGCTGGCGCGCATCCGCGAACTCGAGGAGCTGCGCGACGCGATCGCGCGCGGCGGCGCGGGACCGACCGCGACGACCGCTCCGCCGAGCACGCCCCGCCCCGCGCCGCGCGCCGCGCCGGCGGCGCCGGTGCCACCGAGCGCCACGCCGTCGCTGGCGCCGCCGCCCGCGAGCCACCGGCCGCCCCTCGCGAGCGCGGTCCCGCCGCCCGCGCCGCGCGCCGCATCGTCGCTGCCCGTGCCGGCAACCCCGGCCGCTCCGGCCGCTCCGGCCGCGCTGTCCGCGCTGTCCGCGCCGCCACCGGCCGCTTCGGTCGCCGCGCCGCCGCCGAGTGCCGCGCCTCAGCCGCCGGTCGTGCCACCGGCAGTCGTGCCGCCGCCGGTCGCTCCGCCGGCGCCGATCGCTCCCGCCCGCCCGTTCGCGGTCGGCGGCGGGGGGGCCGCGGCCGTTCCCGCGCTCGAGCCGTCGCCGCTCGGTGCGCCCGCGCGCTTCGAGCAGCTGCGCGCCGCGGTGCAGAAGGAGGCGCCCTCGCTCGCCTCGTTGCTCGACACGGTGGTGCCGGTGCGCGAAGAGGGGGCGACGTTGTGGGTGCGCGGCAAGCCGGGCGCGCCGGCGCCGGCACTGCCCAACGCGCGACTCGACGAGGCGACGCGTCGGCTCGGCAAGAAGCTCTTCGGACAGGCGTGGCTGGTGCGCGCCGACGTCGTGGTGGAACGACCGCCGAGCGACGGCCCCACTCCGGCGCAATCGTTGTTGAAGCAGCTCACCGCGCGCTTCGGCGGCGAGACGGTCTCGGGCGGCGGGGAGGTCCGAGCATGACGGCACGCAAGGCGACCGGCGGCGACGATGCGGGCGGCAAGGTGCCGCAGGGCGGCGGCGAGCTCTCGGGGCTGCTGCGCCACGCCGAGGCGCTGCAACGCGAACTCGACAAGGCGCTGACCGACCTGAAGAGCGAGACGGTCGAGGGGCGCGACGCGGCGCGCTTGGCCGTGGTCCGCCTGGCCGGCGATGGCAGCGTGAGCGAGATCCGGCTGCAGTCGCCTCACCTCGGCGACGCGGAGCGGCGGGCGCTCGAAGAGGCGCTGGCGCTGGCCATCAAGACGGCGATCGAGCGCCTCTTCGAGCTGCGCCGGCAACGGGCGACCGTGGTGACCAAGGGCCTTTCGCTGCCCGGCCTCTTCACCTGACGCCGCGCCTCACGTCGCTCGAGCGATCCACGGGGGCCAACTTTCCTGCGCCCGATCGCCAGCGGCAGAAGATGCTCCAAGCAAATCGCCTTCCGCGAGCCGACGCGGGTCGCTAAGAGAGGCGCCGGTTCGAGGACGCAACCGGCGCGCCGTGCGCGGGTCGCTGCTCCCGACCGATGAGGAGCGGATGGCCTACCCCGAGGCGATGACGCGGTTGCTGGCGGAGCTCGAACGGCTCCCCGGCGTCGGTCCGCGCACCGCCGAGCGGCTCGCCCACCACCTCCTGCGCCAGGGCGCCGAGGGGGCGCTCCCGCTGGCTCGTGCGATCGAGGCGGTCGTCGCATCGGTCCGCCCGTGCGGCACTTGCGGCCATCTCGCCGATCGCGATCCCTGCCCGATCTGCGCCGACCCGTCGCGCGACCGCCGCCGCATCCTCGTGGTGGAGCAGCCGCGCGATCTCGAAGCGCTCGAGCGAGCCGGGTGGCGCGGCGTCTACCACGTGCTCCACGGGTCGCTGCGCGCCGACGGTGGCAGTGGGGAAGAGCTCGCGCTCGAACCGTTGCGTCGCCGAATCGAGGCAGGCGACGTCGACGAGCTGGTGCTCGGCACCGACCCCGATTTCGAGGGCGACGGCACCGCACTGCGCATCACCGAGCTGGTCCGCAACAGCCGCCGCAAGGAGCTCCCGATCAGCCGCCTCGCGCGCGGCGTGCCGACCGGTTCCGCGATCGAGTACACCAATCCCGCCGTCCTCGCTGAGGCGCTCTCCGAACGGCGCGCGCTCGCCCGGCCCGACTCCGCCGAGGAGGCGCCATGAGGCCGGAGCTGATCCTCTCGCAGCGTCCCGAGCTGCGCCTGCAGCTCTCGCCGCAGCTGATCCAGCGCATCGAGATCCTGCAGCTGAACGCCGCCGACCTGCTCGAGCTGGTCGAGAACGAGGCGCTCACCAACGAGGCGCTGATCGCCGAGAAGCCGACGGCGGGGCAGCCGCAGGCCGAGCGCTCCGAGGTGACCGAGCGCAAGGACGAGGCGGCCGCCGAGGCGAATCCCGAGGACAGCGAGGCGCGCGTCGACCTCGACTGGTGGAACGAGGCGTACCGCGGCCGCGTGAAGCGCGGCGGGAGCGACGACGAGGACCCGAAGCGCGAGGCGATCGCCAACTCGCCGGCGCGCCCGCGAACGTTGCAGGAGCACCTCGACGAGCAGATCGAGGTCTCCGACGCGTCGGCGCCGGTGAAGGAGCTCGCCCGCTTCCTGGTGCAGAACCTCGACCGCAACGGCTGGCTGAAGGAGCCGCTCGGCGAGCTGATCGTGCCGTTCCACGAGCGCTTCACGCTCGACCACGCCGAGCAGGCGCTGAAGCTGGTGCAGTCGCTCGACCCGGCCGGCATCGGCGCGCGCACGCCGGCCGAGTGCCTCCTGCTGCAGGTGAAGGACGACCATCCGCTCGCGCCCTACCTGCGCCGGTTGATCGAGCACTCGCTCGAGGACCTCGCGCGCAACCGGCTGCCGAAGGTCGCGAAGGACCTCGGCATCTCGGTCGACGAGGTGAAGGAGCTCGCGGTCGTGCTGAAGCGGGCGTGCGACCCGTTCCCTGGCCGCCGCTTCGAGCACGAGCCGCTCTGGCGCGTGCGCCCCGACGTGCTGGTGCAGAAGCAGGACGGCGAGTGGGTGGTGACGCTCGCCGACGACTGGATGCCGCGCCTCTCGATCAACCCGGAGCGGTTGAAGCTGCTGCGCAGCAAGGCGCTCGGCGGCGAGCTGAAGAAGCACCTGCGGCGCGACGTCGAGTCGGCGCGCTTCCTGATCGAGAGCATCGAGCAGCGCCGCCGCACGCTCGAGCGGGTCGCCATCGAGATCGTGAAGCGGCAGGGCGACTACCTCGAGCACGGCATCGAGCACCTGAAGCCGCTCAAGATGCAGGAGATCGCCGACGAGCTCGGCATCCACGTCTCGACGGTGAGCCGCGCGCTGAAGGGCAAGTACGTGCAGACGCCGCAGGGCGTGCAGGAGCTGAAGGCGTTCTTCACCGGCGCCTCGCAGGGCACCGACGGCGTGGTCGAGTCGCGCAGCGGCGTGCGCGAGCGGGTGCGCGAACTGGTCCTGCAGGAGGACAAGAACAGCCCGCTCTCCGACGAGGAGATCGTCGACAAGCTGAAGGCGATGGGGCTCAACGTGGCGCGGCGCACGGTCACCAAGTACCGCAAGGCGCTGAAGATCCCGTCGTCGCGGCAGCGGCGCGAGTACTGACGGTGGGTGCGGCCGACGCGGCCGAGGCGGCCGATGCGGCCTCCGGCGAAGCGCCGCGCGAGCGCCACTTCCTGCTGACGGTCGCCTACGACGGCGGCGAGTTCCACGGCTGGCAGCGGCAGCGCGAGGGGACCACGGTGCAGGGGACGATCGAGCAGCTGCTCGAGCGCGTGCTCTGCCAGCCGGTCGTGCTGCGCGGCGCGGGACGGACCGATGCCGGCGTCCACGCGATCGGGCAGCTCGCCGGTTTCGACGCGGTCACGCGCTTGGCGGCGCGCGACGTGCGCCGCGCGCTGAACGCCTTGCTGCCCGAGTCGGTGCGCATCGTCGCGGCGGTGGAGCACGGGCGATCGATCGACCCGCGGCGCGAGGCGTGGCGCAAGACCTACGTCTACCAGCTCCACCTCGGCGACTTCCTGCCCCCCGATCGGCGCCGCACCTTCGTCCACGCCGGGCTCGCGCTCGACCTCGCGGCGATGCGGCGCGCGGCGGCGCTGCTGGCTGGCGTGCACGACTTCACCAGCTTCGCGCGCGCCGAGGCGACGCGGCGCGGGGCGGTCCGCCGGCTCGACGCGATCCGCGTGCTGCGCGTCGCGAGCGGCGTCCGGCTCTTCTTCACCGGCTCGGGCTTCCTGTACAACATGGTCCGCACGCTCGCCGCGGCGCTCCTCGAGGTCGGCCGCGGGCGCGCCGCACCGGAAGCGATCGCGACGATGCTCGCGGCGCGCGACCGGGCGCGGGCGCCCGCCACGCTGCCCCCGCAGGGGCTCCACCTCTGGCGAGTGGACCTGCGCACGCGGAATGACGATCTCCCCTCCGCGCGGCGGTGCGGCGCGGAGGTTTGCGAGGCGACGGCGGCCCCGGAGCGGACTCCGGCGGCCCCGCCCCTCGGGGTGCCTTGAACCAGAGGAAACCAAGTGGCCATCTCTCTCACGGTCCGGCACGGCGACGCCCCTGCGGATCTGCAGTCGTACCTCGCGGACAAGTGCGAACGCCTCGAGAAGTTCCTGCGCGACTCCCCGCGCATCGAGTTCGTGCTGCAGAAGGACCACCTCGAGTGGGTCGGCGAGGCGATCCTCCACGGTTCGCGCCACCACGAACGCCTGGTCGCCAAGCACAGCAACCCCGACGCGCGCACGTGCGTCGAGGTGCTGGTCGAGAAGCTCGAGCGGCAGCTCGAGAAGGGCAAGGAGCGGCGCAAGGACCACCGCGGCCCGAGCATGGGGGACGCGCTCGCGGAGCCGCCGCCCGCGGCGCCGGCGGGGGAGCTGCCGAGCTACGAGGAGATCGTCCGCCGCAAGCTCGACGGGCGCGAGTGACCGAGGCCGGCGCATGCCCAAGGTCTCGCGGTCGACGACGCTCGTCAACGAGCACGGGCTCCACGCGCGCCCGATCAGCAAGCTGATCGAGGTGGCGCGTCGCCATCAGGCGGTGCTGCTGATGCGCTGCGCGGGCAAGTGCGCGAACGGGCGCAGGATGCTCGAGATGCTGACGCTCGCGGCGCCGGTCGGTTCGGTGATCGAGTTCGAGGCCGACGGCGACGACGCCGAGCAGCTCGTCGACGCGCTGGTCGCGCTGGTCGAGGCGAAGTTCATCGACGGTTGAGTGAGGCGGCGGCACCGCCGCGCGACTCGCGTCCCCCGGAGGCGGCGGCACCGCCCCCGGGGGACGCTCCTTTCCGTCGCCCTGCGCGTGCGGCCCTCGCCGTCGTTCCGCGGTCGCGCCTCAAGCCGCCGCCCCTGCCGGGACGAAGAGCGTTCCGATCCGGTCCGTCGCCGCGCCGCGTGCGACCCCGGAGACGGAGTCAGCGATGGCCTTGTTCCGGCGCACCCCGACGCTGCTGGGGATCGACCTCGGCAGCGAGAGCATCAAGGCAGTCGAGGCGATCCGGGAGAAGGATCGGCTTCGCGTGGTCGGCTTCGGCAAGGTCGAGCTGCCCTCGCCCGAGGCGCGTGCCGACGCCCTGAACGACCTGCTGAAGCACTGCAGCTTCAAGACGCGTCGCGTCGCGACCTCCGTGTCGGGTCGCTCGGTGATCGTCCGCTACCTCAACATGGTGGACATCCCCGACGAGAACCTGAAGACGGCGATCCGCTTCGAGGCCGACCGCTACATCCCGTTCGACCTGAACGAGGTCGTGCTCGACTGCCACCGCATCGAGGATGCGCCGGGCGTCGGCGCCAACGAGATGAAGCTGCTGCTGGTCGCCGTCAAGAAGGACGTCGTGCAGGAGCAGGTGAAGCTGGTGCAGGCCGCGGGCCTGCAACCCGAGATCGTCGACGTCGACGCCTTCGCGCTCGGTAACGCCTTCGCGCTCGGCGGGCCGACCTACGAGATGGCGGCCGGCAAGGTCGTCGCGCTGGTCGACGTCGGCGCCACCAAGACCGTGGTCGACATCGTGCGCGGCGGCGAGAGCTACTTCACCCGCGAGGTGTACGTCGGCGGCAACGAGATCACCAACGCGATCGCCAAGCGCTTCGGCCTCGAGACCTTCGAGGGCGAGCAGCTGAAGCGCCAGCCGGCCAGCCGCGAGCAGGAGATCGCCGAGGCGGTGCTGCCGAGCATCGAGGACCTCGGCAACGAGATCCAGCTCTCGTTCGACTACTACGAGAACCAGTCGGACAGCAAGGTCGAGGACGTCTTCGTGAGCGGCGGCGGCTCGCGCGTGCCGGGTCTCGAGGAGACCTTCGAGCGCATCTTCGAGCGTCGCACCATGACCTGGAACCCGCTCGAGGGCTTCGACCTCGACGAAGGACTCGATCACCAGGCGCTGCTCGAGTGCGCGCCGGCGCTCGCCGTCGCGGCCGGTCTCGCCGCGCGCGCGGGCGCCTGAGGAGCCACCACGACATGATCCAGATCAACCTCCTTCCCGACGAGCTGCGCCGCGCGAAGAGCAGCAGCCCCAAGGCGCTCGTGCTGGTGTTCGCCGCGTCCGTGCTCTGCTTCGGCGGGCTCGGGACGGCCGGCTTCCTGTGGTTCAACGTGCGCGCCGACAAGCAGGGCCGCGTCGACATCGCGCAGGAGCAGCTCGACAACCTGACGCCGCGCGCGAAGTACGCCGACACGCTCGCCAAGGAGAAGGCCGACTTCGAGAAGCGCAACAAGACGATCGGCGAGATCGCGACGTCGCGCATCGTCTGGACCCGCAAGCTCGACCGGCTCGGCGAGATCGTCGCGCGCGACACCACGCAGCGCAGCCACCGCGTCTGGCTGCAGTCGATCGACGTCGACAGCCGCACCGAGTCGAACAACGCCGGCGTCGAGCTGAAGGGCAGCTCCGCGGGGCCCGACCTCGACGGCGTGTCGAACTTCCACGAGGACCTGAAGAACGACCCGGTCTTCTCGGAGGGCTTCGTGGCCTACACGTCGCCGCAGAGCAAGCTCGGCGACGAGGACGACGAGTTCGAGCCGCCGGTCAAGCGCGACTTCGAGTTCGCCGTGAAGCTGCCGGCCAAGGAGAAGAAGAAGGCGCCGCCGCGCAAGCCGGCGCCTGCAGCCAAGCCGGCCGGGTCCTGAGCGGAAGCGGGGAGGAAGCAGCGTGAAGCGGAAGCTCGAACTCCACCGGCAGCACAAGGCCTTCCTGGCCTTCGCCGGCCTGCTGTTCGTCGGCTCGGCGGTCGGCACGTGGTTCACCTGGAAGGAGTGCCAGGAGCTCGACGAGCAGTCGGGCGCGCTGGCGGAACAGGTGTCGACCGCGAAGAAGAAGATCTCCGGCATCGACGACCTCGAAGCCGAGGTCATCGTGCTGCGCGAGAACGTCGAGGCGTACATCCGGATCCTGCCGGACGACACCGAGGTGAACGACTTCTACCGGACCATCGACGGCTTCCGCCGCGACTCCGGCATCACCATCGACGAGCTCAAGCCGCAGGCGAACCGCAGCAAGCTCACCAGCTCGGCGGTGTTCGACAAGGCCGAGTACAAGCTCAAGTTCACCGCCACCTTCCGGCAGCTGCTGCAGTTCATCTCGCGGCTCGAGAACCACGAGCGGTTCGTCAGCATCTCCGAGGTGCGCGTGAAGGCGGGCAGCGTCGACGAGAAGGTCGGCGGCGACCCGGTGCACGACGTCGACCTGACGCTCGTCACCTACGTCTACCTCGGCGACGACCTCGGCAAGACGGTCACCATCCCGGCCTACGACCGCAAGCGCGAGCGGCTGGCCGAACGGATCGCCGAGGCGCGCGAGGAGCTCGCGCTCGAGCGCTTCCAGCTGCTCTCCGACGCGGTCCGGCGCGACCCGATGGTCGATCCGCGCGTGCGGCGGACGAAGGGCGGCGAAGGGGCCCCCGGCCCCGAGGACCAGCGCGCGATGTTCAACCGCGTGGTCGCCCGCATGCAGGAGGCGACCGGGCTGCTCGACCTGCTCGGCGACACCCAGAACGTCATCCGCACGATGGAGCTGCGCGTGCAGGCCATCAACCTGGTCGCCGAGCTGCAGGGGCAGATCGACGAGGTGGCGGCGGCCGGCGGCTTCACCGACGTGGCGATGAAGCGCGACTGGGACAAGAAGGTCCTCCCCGAGTTCGCGAAGCTGCGCGCCCGCGTCGACGGCGACAACAACGACACGATCCGGCCGCGCCAGTCGCGCGCCCTGCAATTGCAGGAAGCGCTGGTCCAGATGGAGCAGCACTACGAGTCGGGCGACTACGCCGGCGTCGTCAAGGACTACGAGGTGGTGCGCGGCAGCGGCTCGGTCGAGTCGGCCGACCCGAAGGTGGTCGAGCTCGAGGGCCGCATGGAGCAGATCTACCTCGCGGCGCAGACCGCCGTCGAGTTCGGCAAGAAGAAGCTGGCGGTGACCGGGCTCGTCGTCGAGCCGGGCGCCGAGTCGGTCGCGATCATCAACCACTCGGTCTATCGCGCCGGCGAGGCGATCGAGGACGACCTCGTGCTGCTCGAGATCCACGAGGACCGCCTCGTGTTCGAGTACCGCGGCGTCCCGCTCACCTACGACCTCTGAGCGAGCATCGGCAACGACCCACACCCGCGGCCGCGCGCGCGGCCGGACAGGAAGAAGGAAGGGCCCACGCGGCCCGGGAGAGAAGCGGAATGGCTGCAATTCGGAACGGCTGGATCGCGGCGGGCTGGTGCGCGCTGGCGCTCGCGTCGGGCGCCGGGGCGTCGGCCCAGGTCGTCGGCGAAGGACGTCCCACCGTGGGCGCCATCGACCAGGCCGCCATGATCACCCTCGACGTGAGCGATCGACCGCTCGAGGACGTGCTCGACCACATCCGCAACAAGGTCGGCATCACGCTGATCTCGCCGGTCGGCGCCGAGGCGCGCGTCTCGATCAAGCTGCGCGACGTGCCGTGGGCCGAGGCGCTCGTGCTGGTCGCGGAGAGCGCCGGCTGCATCGCGATCCAGGAGACGCCCAAGCTCTGGCGCGTCGAGAAGCCGCCGCGCGTGACCATGTCCTTCCAGGCGGAGGACATCAAGAAGGTGATCGAGGCGATCGCCAAGTTCGGCAACGCCAACATCGTCGTCTCGGAGAAGGTGAAGGGCAACGTCACGATGGTCATCAACGACCGTCCGTGGCGCGACGCCCTCGAGGCGGTGATCAAGACCAACGGCTACTTCCTGGTGCAGGAGGATCGCGGGATCCTGCGCGTCGTCGACGAGGCGGGCCTCTCGACGCACGTCGAGCGCAAGCTCTTCCCGCTGCGCTACCTGCGCCCGAAGGGGAGCTACGTCGCGCGCATCGAGACCGAGTACATCGAGACGCGCCAGGACACCAAGGGCGGCGCGGGCGCCGGCGGCGGCAGCCAGTCGGTGGCCGAGCAGACCAAGCGGCGCTTCCCGCTGCTCGAGGCGCTCGAGAAGATGAAGAGCAAGGAAGGCGAGATCGACTACCTCGAGGACCAGAACGCGATCCTCGTGCGCGACACCAAGCCGGTGCTCGACGAGATCGGCAAGTTCCTCGAGCGGCTCGACGTCGAGCCGGCGCAGATCCACATCGACGTGCGCTTCGTGACGACCACCAACAACGCGACGCGCGACCTCTCCTTCGGCTTCGACAACGGCTTCTCGGTGTCGCTCTCCGGCGCGCAGCGCGCGAGCCGCTTCCCGTTCAACCTCGGGCCGGGCTCGTTCTTCGACAACCTGCTGCCGGGCCGCCGCGACGACAACGTCGGCCTCGGCGCGACCGAGAGCCCGGTCGTCCCCGGCTCGCTCGACTTCTCGGCCACCTCCTTCGCGATCCGCCTGATCAAGGAGGACAAGAGCGCGCAGATCATCCAGGCGCCGACCATCACGACGGTCGACCACCGCGAGGCGACCATCTTCGTCGGCGAGCAGGTGCCCTACGCCGAGGCGGAAGCGGCCTCGAGCCAGTCGGGCGGCCTGCAGCTCACCATCAAGGAAGGCAAGGAGTCGCCGGTCGACACCGGCTTCCAGCTCCTCGTCATCCCGCACGTCGTGCCCGGCACCAACCGCGTGCTGATGAACGTCATCCCGCAGGCGCGCACGCTGACCGGCACCACCGATCCGGAGCACGCCGGCTTCGACCTCTTCACGGTCGGCGCGGGGTCGGTCGGCAGCGGCTCGATCCAGCTGCCGCGCATCGGCGAGCAGACGATCGTCACCAACCTCATGCTCGAGAACGGCCAGACCGGCATCGTCGGCGGCCTCGTGCAGAACACGCAGTCGAAGACCGAGACCAAGGTCCCCGGCCTCGGCGACATCCCGTGGATCGGCGAGCTCTTCAAGAGCTCCGTCATGAACGACGAGGAGCGCAAGCTCCTGGTCTTCATCACGCCGTGGATCGTCGAGGGGTCGCAGAAGACCGACGACAAGCTGCAGAAGGTGATCGAGAGCTACCAGAGGAACGCCGCGCTCGAGTGGGAGGAGATGGCCTCCGGCTCGAGCTGATCGGTCGCGGCGGGGCGCCATGGCGCCGCTCGCTGCGCGGAACGAGTATCTTCGGGCGCCCTCCGTCCTCGCGGGCGGGGGGCGCCTTCGTTCCTGCGCCGCCGCGTTGCGCGGGCTCGCCGGGTTGGCGTGCCGGAGATGCGCGTGCGCCGCCGCACCGCCGCTCGCTGCAGGGGAGCCGATGACCGCCGCCAAACCGGAGTACCCGCTGACGCTGATCGTCGCGAAAGGGGGCGAGCTCGCGTGGCTCGGCCACCTCGACGTCGCGCGGGCGCTCGAGCGGGCGCTGCGGCGCGCCGACCTGCCGGTCCGCTTCACCGAGGGGTTCCACAAGCGGATCAAGATGCGCCTCCCCGAGCCGCTGCCGCTCGGCGTCGGCTCCGACGGCGAGCGCTACGTGCTGCAGCTCGACGCGCCCGTCGACCCGGTCGTCGCGCTCGCGCCGCTCGCGGGCGCCCTGCCGCGCGGGCTCGAGGTGGTGGCGGTGCTCCCCGGCTCCCACCCGGAGAAGAAGGACGTGCCGCTGCTCCTCGAGTTCGAGGCGGAGTCGGCGCAGGAGCTGGCCGAGGCGTTCGCGGCGCTGGCGCAACCGCTGCCGGTGCTCGGCGGGGAGTGGCGGCTCGTGGAGCCGGTCACGGAGCTGCCGGACGGCGGGCGGGCGCTGGTGCGGCTCGAAGCGCCGCCCGGGGCGCGCGTCTCGGTCGGCCGCTTCCTCGAGGCGCTCCGCTCCGCCCGCGCCGGCGGCCTCGCCCTGCGGCGGGTCTGGCGTCGAGTCGCTTGGCAGGTCACGGATGGCTCGCTACCATCCCCGACCCCTTTTCTCCCGGCAACGCCGGCGAGCGATGGGGGAGATGGATCCGGGGTGGACGGATCAGCGACGCGCCCACCGCCGGTGGAACCGCGCTGATCGGGATGGCGGCCGGTGCGGATCGGCGGCGCGGAACGGATGTGGTCGGCAAGCGCCGTCGTTCGCGATGGACGCCGTCTGGTACGGCCGAGATGTGTACGTCCGAGCTGTGTACGTCCGAGCTGTGTACGTCCGAGCTGTGTACGTCCGAGAACCTGCAGAAAGGACCGATATGTACGCGGTGATCGAAGCGAGCGGCCACCAGTTCAAGGTGAGCCAGGGCGACGTGATCGAGATCGACGGCAAGGACAAGAAGATCGGCGACGCCGTGGCGTTCGACCGCGTGTTGATCCTCGGCGACAAGCTCGGCACGCCGACCGTCGCGGGTGCGAAGGTCACCGGCGAGGTCGTCTTCGCCGGCAAGGGGCCGAAGATCTACGTGCAGAAGTACCGCGCGCGGAAGCAGTTCCGTCGGCGCACCGGCTACCGCGCGTCGCTCTGCAAGATCAAGATCACCGGCATCACCGGCTGATCGACGGTCGTCCCACGAGTTGCTTCACAGGTCGCTTCACGAGTTCATTCGCGAGCCGATCAGCAGTCCGACGCGAGCCGCGGCGCCAGTGCGGCCCGGCACGCCCCAGGACCGACGATCGCTCGATCGCTAACGAGAACGAGGCAGCAGCATGGCACACAAGAAGGGGCAAGGCTCCACCCGCAACGGCCGCGATTCGAATCCGCAGTACCGCGGGGTGAAGGCGTACGCGGGCGAGACGGTCGGCATCGGCGCGATCATCGTCCGCCAGGTGGGCAACCGCATCCACGCCGCCGCCAACGTCGGCACCGGTCGCGACTTCACGCTCTTCGCGCTGAAGCCGGGCAAGGTGAAGTTCCTCTCGCGCAACCGCGTCACGGTCGAGCCGATCGAGGGATCGAACTGAGACCAGCGATCGGATGGGAGTCGCCGCTCCGGCGACTCGCCGCGACGATCGAGCGGGAGCGGGCTCCGTCCACGAGGCGGCGTCGGCTCCCGTCCGCGTTCCGAGGCGCCTCGAGCGCGCCCTTCCGCGCCAGCGGGCGCCTCTCCTGACGTGACGTGACCCCATGCCGTTCCTGGATGAAGTCGAAGTCGAGCTGTTCGCCGGCAAGGGCGGGCCCGGGTGCGTCTCCTTCGCGCGCGAGAAGCACATGCCGCGCGGCGGTCCCGACGGCGGCAACGGCGGTCGCGGCGGCGACGTGCTGCTGGTCGCTCGCACCGCGCGCAACACCTTCGACGACCTGAAGGGCAAGCGCCACTTCCGGGCCGGCAACGGCGGCCCCGGCGACGCCAACAAGCGCGCCGGCAAGGCGGGCGCCGACCTCCACCTCGAGCTGCCGGTCGGCACCATCGTGCGCGACGCCGCGCGCGGCCACGTGCTCTGCGAGCTGCTCGAGCCCGATGTCCCGGTGCCGTTCCTGAAGGGGGGCCGCGGCGGCCGCGGCAACCACTCCTTCAAGGGGCCCGATCGCCAGACGCCGCGCAACTGCGAGTCGGGCGAGGAGGGGGAGACGCGCCGCATCCGGATGGAGCTGCAGCTCCTCGCCGACGCCGGCCTCGTCGGCCTCCCGAACGCGGGCAAGTCGACGCTGCTCGCCGCTCTCTCGGCGGCGCGGCCGCGCATCGCCGACTATCCGTTCACCACCCTGCAGCCGCGCATCGGCGTGGTCGAGCGCGACTTCGAGCAGCTCACGCTCGCCGACCTGCCGGGCCTCATCGAGGGGGCGAGCGACGGCAAGGGGCTCGGCCACCAGTTCCTGAAGCACGTCGAGCGCACCCGTGTCCTCGTCCACCTCGTCGACGCGTCGACCGGCGACGCCGAGGCGATCGTCGCGCAGTGGAAGCTGGTGCGCGGCGAACTCGAGGCGTACGGCGAGCGGATCGCCCGCAAGCCGGAGCTGCTGGTGCTGTCGAAGGCCGACCTCTGCGCGGAACCGCCGCCGGTCGCGGAAGTGGCGCGCCTCACCGGCCGGCAGCCGCTCGTCCTCTCGTCGCACACGAAGCAGGGGCTCGAGGAGCTCGCGACGCGGCTCTTCGCGCTCGCCGCCGAGAAGCCGGCGGCGAGCTGACGCCCGTCCGCGCGGGCGCTCGCCGGGCGCGCGACGGGAATCGCCTTCCCGGCGCGAGGGGGCGCCTGCCACGCCGGCTCAAGCGACGGCGGCGCTGCGGACGATCGGGCACGGGGCTGCCGACGGCGGCCCGACCCTCTTCGCCGGAGCGCGCCGATGGAGCTGCTCGAGCTGCTCGAGTCGATGGTGGAGCAGAAGGCGCCGGACCTGATCTTGAAGGTCGGGGCGCGTCCGACGGTGCGCGTGCGCGGCGGACTGCTGCAGCTCGCCGAGGAGGAGCTGACGCGCGACTTCCTGCTGCGCGTGGTGGCGTCGCTGCTCGACGATCGGCGCATGGAGGCGTTCGTGCGCGGCAGCGAGGTCGACCTCGCCTACGAGGTGGCCGGCCTCGCCCGCTTCCGCGTCAACGTCTTCCACCAGATGGGCATGCCGGCGGTGGTCTTCCGCCACATCAACGCCGAGGTGCCGACCTTCGCCGAGCTGAACCTCCCGGCCGAGCAGCTGATCAAGCTGGCCTCGCTGCGCCGCGGCCTCGTGCTGACCACCGGCGTCGCCGGCTCGGGCAAGTCGACCACGCTCGCCGCGATGATCGAGCACATGAACCTGACCCAGGGTCGCCACATCGTGACGATCGAGGACCCGGTCGAGTTCCTCTTCACCGACAAGCAGTGCGTCATCTCGCAGCGCGAGATCGGCTCCGACAGCGCCGACTGGGCCACGGCGATCAAGTACGCGCTGCGCCAGGCGCCCGACGTCATCGTGATCGGCGAGATGCGCGACCGCGCCACCGTCGAGGCGGCGGTGAACGCGGCCGAGACGGGCCACCTCGTCCTCTCCACCTTCCACACCATCAACGCGGTGCAGACGGTCGAGCGCATCCTGTCGTTCTTCCCCGAGCACCAGCACCAGCTGGTCCGGCTGCAGCTCTCGATGGTCCTCTCGGGCGTCGTCTCGCTGCGCCTGCTGAACTCGATGGACGGCCAGTCGCGCATCCCGGCCGTGGAGCTGCTGCTGCCGACGCCGACCGTGCGCGAGATGCTGAAGCAGGGGCGCACCGACGAGCTGCCGAAGGCGCTCGCGCAGGACAACTTCTTCGGCACCATGACCTTCGCGCAGAGCCTCCAGAAGCTCTACACGAGCGGCAAGATCGCCATGCAGGACGCCGTCGCGGCGGCCGACAACCCCGACGAGTTGAAGCTCGCCTTCGCGGGCGTCTCGCGCGGCCTCTGACGGAGGCGCGCGGGCTGGGCGCGGGGCCGGGAGGCCGGAGGGGGAGTCGGTCGCGACGGCCGGTCGGGAAGGCGGCGCAGCGGGCGCCGTCCAACTCGCGTCGCTTCCGCCGGAGGGGCCCCCCCGATAGGCTCCCGCCGTTCACGGCTCGCTCCGGCGACGACCGCCGCCCCCTGCGGCGCCCTCGACCACGGAGCGCGGGACCATGGCGGCCTTCGCAATGCAGATGCATGTACGGCAGTGGCGCGGCGTCCTCTGGGTGGCGACGGCAGGCGTCGTCGCCTGGGCGGGCTGGAACCTCTGGACGATCGTCCAGCGCGACCGCTCGGGCGCCTATGAGCCGCGCGACTCGAGCGTCTTCTCCAAGCTGATCGGCGAGGCGGCCGGGTCGATCGACCAGAACGAGGTGCGCGTCGCCGACTGGAAGCGCGACTACGAGAAGTTCCTCGTCTTCACGCCGATCAACGGCTTCGTCCCGAAGCCGGTCGAGCCGCCGAAGCCGCCGATCGATCCCGGCGAGCAGAAGCTCCCGAAGAAACCGCTCACCGACGTCATCAAGGTGATGGCGCTCACCTCGGCGCCCAACGACCTCGGCCGCGTGGTGGTGAAGTACAAGGACGACACGGTCAAGCCGCTGCGCGATGAACTGATCATCGGCATCGGCGGGCAGCTCACCTACCCCTACGACGGCGAGCCCTACAACGGCCGCTTGAAGTCGATCCGCGCCGACGCCGCCGTCTTCGACTGGTGCGGCGACGAGGTGGAGATCGGGCCGCTGCGCAAGGAGGACGGCCCGAAGGCGCCGGCCGGCCCCGAGGCGGCTGCCAAGGTCGCCGTCGACGCGACGCTCTCCGCGTCCGAAGCGGAGCTGCTGGCGACCCACAAGAACAGCGAGCGGACCGTCACGCTGCCGAACGACTCCGGCTACGTGATCGGCACCAAGGACCAAGCCGACCTGTCGAGCAACGCCGAGAACTACCTGCGCGAGGCGCGCCTCACCGAGCAGAAGAACGCCGACGGCAAGCGCGAGCTCGTGGTCGGGAACATCCGCCCCAACAGCTACCTCGGCAAGACCTACGGCGTGCAGACCGGCGACGCGCTCATCTCGATCAATGGCGAGCCGGTCTCGACCAAGGCGCAGGCCTACACCTACGTGCGCGAGCACCAGGACCTCTCGAAGTACGTGGTGGTGCTGCGCCGCAAGGGGCGCGAGGTCACCAAGACGATCCTGGTCAATCGCGAGAAGAGCTGAGTGGCGGAGCGGCCGGTCGCCGCCACCCTCCTCGCGCTCGACGTCGGCAACACCAGCGTCGCGGCGGCGCTCTTCGACGCCGTGGCGCTGGCGGCTTCGCCGGTCGCGGCGCCGCTCGCCACGTTCCATCGGGTGCGCGGCACCAGCGACGCTGCCGACGGCGACGCGGAGCTCCGCCCGATCGCCGCCGAAGTGGCGCGCCTCGCGCCGGCGGCGGTGGTGATCGGCGCGGTCCACCGCTTCGGCGCGGCGCTCGCGGAGCGGCTGCGGAACGAAGCGCCGCACCGGCCGCTGACCCTGTTCGATCGGGGCGCCGACTTCCCGCTCGCGCGCGATCTGCTCGACGCGGCGAGCGTCGGCGTCGATCGCCTCGCGGCGGCGCGCGCCGCCTTCGCGCTGGCGGGCGGTGCGGCATTGGTCGTGAACGCCGGCACCGCGCTCACGGTCGATTGGATCGACGGCGCCGGCGTCTTCCGCGGCGGAGCGATCGTCCCGGGGCGCGCCCTGCAGGCGCGCGCGCTGCGCCTCTTCACCGATCGGCTGCCCGAGGTCGCGCCGTGGTCGGCCGCGACGCCGCTGCCGCTGCCGGGCCGCGACAGCGAGCAGGCGATCCGTCACGGACTCGACGTCGGCGTGCCGGGGATGGTCGAGGCGCTGCTCTCGGCGCTGGCGCGGGCGGCCGGCGGCGAGCCCGCGCGCTTCGTGAGCGGCGGCGATGCCAAGTGGCTCTCGGCGCGCCTCGCCGCTCCGCTCCGCCGCGAGCCGTTCCTGGTCGCGCGCGGCTTGGGGTTGGCGGCGCTGGGGTCGCGTCGATGAGCGGCGCCCGCCGATCGGCGTGCGGTCGCCCCGTGCTGGTCGCGTGGCTCGCGCTGGTGGCCGGCAGCTGCGCGCCGCCGGCGTTCGAGCGGGTCGGGCTCGCGGCGGGAGGGGGCGACGGATTGCGGCTGAACGAGGCGATCGTGGTCACCTTCGATCGCCCGCTCGAACCGGCGTCGGTGACGCCGTCATCGGCGAGCGTGCGGCGCGCTCGCGACGGCGCGCCGGTGGCGGGGCGGTTTCGCGTCGAGGGAGAGGCGCTGCGCTTCGAGCCGCGGCCGCCCTGCGCCGCCGATCTCTCCGACGCGCCGTTCGAACCGGGCGAGGAGCTGCTGCTCGAGCTGGTCGGGCTGCCCCGCTTGATCGGACTGCGGGCGGTCGACGGCAGCGCGCTCCACTGCGGCGCGACGCTCCCGATCGCGACGCGAGCGGCGCCCGGCGACTGGCGCCGCGCCCCCGCGACCGAGCTCTTCGTCGATCCGCTGCCCGGCCCGCCGGAACTCCTCTCGCGGCCGGCGCGCCTGGCCGGCGGGAAGATCACGCTCCGCTTCAGCGAGCCGCTCGATCCGCGCGCGCTGGCGGGGGCGACCTTCTGGCTGCACGGGCCGTGGAGCCGCTCGGCCTTCCCGGCCGAAAACCCGACCATGGTGGCGAGGCTGCTCGATCCGACCGACGGCGCCGTGGTGGAGCTCTCGCTCGCCGCCGGGGCGACGTGGCCGATGCCGCCGGCGGCGGGGATGAGCTGCGACCTGCGGTTCGAGCCGCGCGAGGCGCTGCTCGACCTCGGCGGCCTGCCGCTGGCGCAGAACGGCCGACTGCCCGATCTCTACGTCCGCGTCGAAGTGGTCGGCGACTGACGCCGCACTGGAAGGAGCGCCGTGCTCGATCTCGCCCTCGCGCTGCCCCTCGTGCTCGGCCTGTTCGGCGCGTGCGTCGGCTCGTTCCTGAACGTCGTGATCTACCGGCTGCCGCGCGAGGAGCTGTCGATCGCGAAGCCGGCGCGCAGCTTCTGCCCGAACTGCAAGCGGCAGATCCCGTGGAGCGAGAACCTGCCGATCCTCGGCTGGGTGCTGCTCGGCGGCAAGTGCCGCGGCTGCAAGGGCGACATCTCCTTCCGCTACCCGTTCGTCGAGGCGCTCACCGCGCTGCTCTTCGCCTATTGCGGCCACTGGTTCCTCGAGCGCGCGGCGGGCGGCGCCGAGTCGTGGTGGATCCTCTTCACGCTGCTGCTCACCAGCGCGATCTGCGTGGTGGTCACCTTCATCGACTTCGACTGGCGGATCATCCCCGACGAGATCACGCTGCCCGGACTCGCCGTCGGCACCGTGCTCTCGCTGCTCGCGCCGAGCTTGCATGAGACGACGTTCGTCGGTCGGCAGCTCGCGGCGCTCGGTTGGGAGCGCCACCTCGTCGCGCTCGGGTCGGCGTTGGCGGGGCTCGTGGTGGGCGGCGGGACGTTGTGGGGGGTCGGTCTCGCCGGACGCGCCGTCTTCAAGCCGAAGGAGGGGGGCGAGGCGACCGATGCGATGGGCTTCGGCGACGTGAAGTTCATGGCGGCGGTCGGGACGCTGCTCGGTGCCGACGGCGTGCTGCTGGTCTTCTTCGTCGGCTGCGTGAGCGGCTCGCTCGGCGGCGTCGGCAACTGGCTGGTCGGGTTGCCCGAGGTGCTCGCCGACGTCGGTCGCCACGCGCGCCGCCACGGCAAGGGCGCCGGCTACACGATCGGTGCCGCCATGAAGGTCGGTTGGCGGCGGCGCCGCTTCATCCCGTTCGGCCCGTTCCTCTCGATCGGCGTGCTGGTGGTCGCCTTCTGGCGCCGCGAGCTCCAGGAGTTCCTCCTGCACGATTGGCCGCGCCTGGTGCAGGGGCTCTTCCGACTCGACGCGTGAGGTCGAGCTGAGTCCGAGAGGGGCGGTGGGTCGAGTTCGGGCGGGAGGGAAAGCCCGCAACCTGCGCCGTCTCCCCCGCGCGCGCGCCAGAAGCGCGCTGCTCGCGAGCGCCTGCACCGCGCACGGTGGGCGGCCCTCCCCTTGCGTCTCCGTCGCGGCAGCGATGAAGTGGCGCGCGTCGATCGAATCGTGCCCGCGCCACCCGCGAGGGAGGTCGCCATGGTCGCTCGTTACACGTCCGAGCAGTTGCGCAACGTGGCCTTGGTCGGCGCGTCGGCCGGCAAGACGACGCTCGCCGACTTGATGCTCTTCAAGGCGGGCGCGGCCGCGCGACGCGGTCGCACTGCCGACGGGACGAGCGCGCTCGACTTCCTGCCGGAAGAGAAGGCGGCGCACCACACGCACGCCACCAAGCTGGTCCACTTCGCGTGGGGCGGCGCGCACGTGAACCTGCTCGACACGCCGGGCTACCCCGACTTCGTCGGCGAGGCGATGGCGGCGCTCGCGGCGGTCGACGCGGTGCTGGTCGTGGTCGATGCCAACGGCGCGCTGCCGTTCCATGCGCGCCGGCTCTTCGCGACGGCGCGCGAACTCGGGCTCGCGACCTTCCTGGTGTTCGATCGCATGGATGGCGAGCACGCCGACTTCGCGGTGGCGTGCGACCACGCGCGCGAGCGGCTCGGCAAGGACTGCCTGCCGGCGCTGCTGCCCGACGCGAGCGGCGCGAAGTTCTCGAAGCTCTCGTGGGTGCTGGCGCCGGGGGGCGATGGCGCCGCACGCAAGGCGCTGCTCGAGGCGCTCGCCGAATCGGACGACGCGGCGCTCGCGACCTACCTCGAGAAGGGCGACCTGCCGGCGGAGCAGCTCGATGCGCTCTACGACGCGGCGGTGCGCGCCGGGAAGCTGGTGCCGATCCTCTGCTGCTCGGGCGAGCGCGACCTCGGCGTGTCGGAGCTGCTCGACCACGTGGTGAAGCATGCGCCGTCGCCGCGGCAGGCGGCAGGGCGGCCGGTGGCGGCGGCGGAGGGAGCGGCCAAGGACGCGGTGCCGGCGCGCACCCGTTGCGACGAGCCGCTCACCGCTCAGGTCTGGAAGACGCTCTCCGATCCGCATGCCGGCAAGCAGTCGTGGCTGCGCGTCTGGTCGGGGACGCTCCGCCACGAGTCGCCGCTGCTGCTGGCGCGCACCGGCAAGCCGGAGAGGCTCGCGCACCTCTTCAAGCCGCAGGGCAAGGCGCTCGAGCCGCTCGAGGAGGCGGTGGCGGGGGACCTCGTCACGGTCCCGAAGGCGGAGCACCTCGTCACCGGCGACACGGTCTGCGATCCGGCCCATCCGCGCGCCCTCGCGCCGCTCGCAATGCCGGCCGGCATGGTGTCGCTCGCCGTCGACGCCGAGAACAAGAACGACGAGCCGAAGATGGTGGAGGCGCTGCGCCGCCTCGCCGCCGAGGACCTCACCTTCACCGAGCACCGCGATCCGGCCACCCACGACCTCGTCGTCACCGGGGTGAGCAACCTCCACCTCGAGACGCTGCTGAAGCGCGTGCAGGAGCGCTTCCACGTCGGCATCAAGACGCGGCCGCCGCGCGTCGCGCTGAAGGAGACGGTGCGCGGGCAGTCGGAGGGGCACTACCGCCACAAGAAGCAGACCGGCGGCAGCGGCCAGTTCGCCGAAGTGCACCTCGTGGTCGAGCCGCGCGAGCGCGGCGCCGGCTTCGAGTTCGTCGACGAGGTGACGCAGGGGAAGATCCCGCGCCAGTTCATCCCGGCGATCGAGAAGGGGATCGTCGCCGGCCTGCCGGGCGGCGCCTTCGCCGGCCACCCGATCGTCGACGTCTGCGTGCGCGTGCGCGACGGCAAGTACCACGACGTCGACAGCAACGAGACCGCGTTCCGCATCGCCGGCTGGCGCGCCTTCAAGGACGCCTTCGCCAAGGCGCACCCGGTCCTGCTCGAGCCGATCGTCGACCTCTCGGTCGAGGTCCCGGCCGCGGCGATCGGCGACGTGACGGGCGACCTCCACAGCCGCCGCGGGCGCATCGTCGGGGTCGACGTCCACGGGCGGCTCGAGGTGGTGCGCGCCCAGGTGCCGCTGCGCGAGATCCTCGACTACTCGACGCGCCTGCGCTCGATGACGGCGGGCGAGGGGTCGTTCACCTACGCGCCATCGCACGACGACCTCGTGCCGCCGCAGCTCGCCACCGCGCTCGCCGCCGCCTACCGGCCGCGCGACGAGGAGTAGCGCCCGGCGGCGAGGAGGGGCCTGGACCCGGGCGGTGCGGGAGATTTTTTCCCGCGCCCGCGGGGAGAGCCCTTCATCCGCGGGGTTCCGCGGACCGATGAGCCTTCCGGAACCGATGCGACGGCGGGTCGCGACGGCGGAGGCTCTTCATGCTGATCATGCGCGAGCTGCTCGAGCTCCTCGTCAAGCGAGGCGGCTCCGACCTGCACATCGCCGCCGGCTCGCCGCCCAAGATGCGGGTGAACGGCGTCCTCATCGACACCGAGTACGAGCCGCTCACCGGCGACGACACCAAGTCGATCGTCTACGGCGTGCTCTCCACCGAGCAGATCGCGCGCTTCGAGCGCGAGCTCGAGCTCGACATCTCGTTCGGGTTGCCGGGCGTCGGCCGCTTCCGCACCAACGTCCTGGTGCAGCGCGGCTGCGTCGGCGCCGTGCTGCGAGTGGTGCCGGAGCGCATCCGCAGCTTCGACGACCTCGGGCTGCCGCGCGACATCTGCGAGGAGCTCTGCAAGCTGCCGAAGGGCCTCGTGCTGGTCACCGGCTCGACCGGGTCGGGCAAGTCGACGACGCTCGCGGCGATGGTCGACTACCTGAACTCGACGCGCCAGAACCACATCGTGACGATCGAGGACCCGATCGAGTTCGTCCACAAGCACAAGAAGTCGCTGGTGAACCAGCGCGAGGTCGGGCCCGACACGCAGGAGTTCAAGAAGGCGCTGCGTTCGGCGCTGCGCCAGGATCCCGACATCGTGCTGGTCGGCGAGATGCGCGACCTCGACACGATCGAGGCGGCGCTCAACATCTCCGAGACCGGCCACCTGACCTTCTCGACGCTGCACACGTCGGATGCGGTGCAGACCATCAGCCGCATCATCGACGTCTTCCCGGCCGGCCAGCAGGCGCAGATCCGCACGCAGCTCGCCTCGACGCTCTCCGCCGTCTTCAGCCAGCAGCTGATGCCGCTCGCCAACGGGCGCGGTCGCGTGCTGGCCTGCGAGATCCTGCTGTGCAGCCCGGCCGTCCGCGCGCTGATCCGCGAGGACAAGGCGCACCAGATCTACAGCATCATCCAGACCTCGCGGAAGCAGGGCATGCGGACCATGAACCAGTCGCTGTCCGACCTCTACCGCGCCAACCAGATCTCCTACGAGGAGGCGCTGTCGCACTCCTCCGACCCCGCCGAGCTCGAGCGGCTGCTGCGGAGCTCCTGACGCGATGTCGACCTTCCATCGCAAGCTCCGCCAGATCCTGATGAAGGGCGGCGCCGTCAGCGAGACGGCGTTCGACCAGGCGGTCGCGCAGGCCGAGCAGGACCAGCGCTCGGTCACCGAGATCCTGGTGAAGCAGGGCGCGGCGAAGTCGAAGGACCTGCTCGGGCTGATCGCGCGGGAGATCGGGCTCACGCCGGTCGACCTCGGCCACGTCACGCCCGATCCCGACTCGAAGGAGTGGTTCCCCGAGGAGCTGGCCAAGAAGCACGGCGTCTGCCCGCTCAGCAAGATCGGCAACTGCATCACCGTCGCGATGTCGGACCCGTTCGACGTCGTCAAGGTCGATCAGCTGCGCCTCGAGACCAAGAGCGACGTGCGGCCGGTGGTGGCGCTCGAGGAGTCGGTCAAGGAGGCGATCCAGCGCTGCTACGGGCCGGGCACCTCGGAGATGGCCGAGCTGCTCGAGGGGATGCACGACGAGGACGTCGAGGTCAAGGCGGCGGAGAGCGACTCCGCGCACGACATCACCAGCGAGAACGAGGCGGCGCCGGCCGTGAAGCTGGTGAACGCGGTCGTCTACCAGGCGATCCGCGAGAAGGCGTCGGACATCCACATCGAGCCGTTCGAGAAGGAGGTCCGCGTCCGCTTCCGGCAGGACGGCATGTTGAAGGAGGTCCTCTCGCCGCCGAAGCAGATGGCGACCGCGATCGTGTCGCGCATCAAGATCATGGCGGGCATGGACATCGCCGAGCGGCGCAAGCCGCAGGACGGCAAGTTCCAGGTCAAGGTCGAGGGGCGCCAGATCGACTTCCGCGTCTCGGTGCTGCCGGTCGTGCACGGCGAGAAGGTCGTGCTCCGCATCCTCGACCAGAGCAACCTCGCGCTGCAGCTCGACGCGCTCGGCTTCGAGCCGAAGTGCCTCGAGGACTACCGCAAGGCGATCCGCTCGCCGTACGGGATGGTGCTCATCACCGGCCCGACCGGCTCGGGCAAGTCGACCACGCTCTACTCCGCGCTCGGCGAGATCCACTCGCCGCACGTGAACATCGTGACGGTCGAGGACCCGGTCGAGTACCAGATCCACGGCGTGAACCAGGTGCCGGTCAACCCGAAGCGAGAGATGACGTTCGCTGCCGCGCTGCGCTCGATCCTGCGCCAGGACCCGAACGTCATCCTGATCGGCGAGATCCGCGACAAGGAGACCATCGAGATCGCCACCAAGGCGGCCTTGACCGGCCACCTCGTGCTCTCGACGCTCCACACCAACGACGCCGCGTCGACGATCACCCGCATGATCGACATGGGGCTCGACGCCTTCATGGTGTCGTCGTCGGTGCTGCTGATCTGCGCGCAGCGCCTCTGCCGCAAGCTGTGCGAGCAGTGCAAGCAGCCGGTGCAGGTCCCGGCCGAGCGCCTGATCTCGATGGGCGCGACCGCCGACGAAGCCAAGGTCGCCACCCTGTTCGGTCCCCACCTCGAGGGCTGCGGGCGCTGCGCGAAGGGCTACAAGGGCCGCTTCGCCGTGCTCGAGACCATGCTGTTCACCGAGCCCATCAAGCGCCTCATCGTGCAGAGCCGCCCGCTGCAGGAGATCACCGAGGCGGCCATCGGCGAGGGGATGGTCACGCTGCGTCGCGCCGCGTTGCTGAACGCGATGCGCGGCAAGACGTCGCTCGAGGAAGTCGTCCGCATCACGCTCGGCGGTCATTGAACGCGAGCGCAACGGAGCTGCCATGCCGACCTTCAAGTACGCCGCCAAGACCAACGACGGCAAGACGATCCGCGGGACGCTGGTCGCCGCCGCGCCCGGCGAGGTGGTGGGCGAGCTGCGCCGCAAGAACCTCGTCGTGCTCGACGTCGAGGAGACCAGCCGCGCCATGGCGGCGGCGAGCGGCGCGTCGGCCTCTGGCCCGAAGATGGCGTCGAAGCCCGGCAAGGCGAAGAAGGACGAGCTGGTCATCTTCACGCGCCAGCTCTCGACGATGATCAGCGCCGGCATCCCGCTGCTCGAGTCGCTCGACGTGCTGGCGGCGCAGGTCGACAACCCGGGCTTCGCGAAGACGCTGCGCGTCGTCACCGACGACGTGCGCGGCGGCTCCGACTTCAGCACCTCGCTGTCGCGCCACCCGAAGGTCTTCGCCGAGATCTACGTCAGCATGGTGAAGGCGGGCGAGGTGTCGGGCCAGCTCGACGAGATCCTGGTGCGCCTCGCCGAGTACCAGGAAGCGTCCGCCAAGCTGAAGCGCGAGATCAAGGCGGCGATGACCTACCCGGTCATCTCGCTGGCCATGGTGCTCGGCATCACGATGTTCCTCATGATCGGCATCGTCCCGCAGTTCCGGCCGATCTTCGACTCGCTGCAGATCGACCTGCCGGCGCTGACGGCGGCCGTGCTCGGCTGCTCGCAGTGGCTGGTGCGCAACTGGCTGATCGCGATCGGCATCGGCGTGGCGGCCTTCATCGCCCTCACGATGTTCAAGCGCAGCGAGGCGGGCGGCTACACGGTCGACTGGTTCTTCCTCAAGATGCCGGTGTTCGGCTCGCTGTTCCAGAAGGTCGCGTTGTCGCGCTTCTCGCGGACCTTCTCCACGCTGCTGCGTTCGGGCGTGCCGATCCTCGGCTCGCTCGAGATCGTCGCCGAGACGTCGGGCAACCGCATCATCTCGCGCGCGGTGCTGGCCGCGCGCGACTCGGTGCGCAACGGCAACTCGCTCTCCGAGCCGCTCGACAAGAGCCCGGTCTTCCCGCCGATGGTGACGCGCATGATCTCGATCGGCGAGAAGTCCGGATCGCTCGAGCAGCTGCTCGAGAAGATCTCGACCTTCTACGACGAGCAGGTCTCGGCGGCGGTGAAGAGCCTCACCTCGATGATCGAGCCGCTGCTGATCGGCCTCATGGGCGGCTTGGTGGGCACGATCGTGTTCGCCGTCTTCCTGCCGATCTTCGAGATCCAGAAAAAGCTTTCCGGTGGCGGCTGATCGCGCGCGCTCGCGACGCCTCAAGTCACATTCACGCGGGGCCGAAAACAGGGACGCGCGACCGGGCGGTCCGGTCGGGCGATGGATGCGGGAAGGTTGCAAGGTCGAGGGAGGTCACGCCTGCGGGGCGCCCTTCCGAGCCTTCTGGGCCTGAATTCGGAACAGGAGTCAAAGGTGAAGAACTCGAAGGGTTTCACGTTGATCGAGTTGATGATCGTCGTCGCGATCATCGCGATCATCGCGTCGATCGCGATCCCGAACCTGCTCTCGGCGCGCCTCTCGGCCAATGAGTCGGCGGCGATCGCGACGTTGCGCAACGTCGTGTCGGCGCAGTCGCAGATCCAGTCGCAGGGCGCCATCGACACCGACGTCGACGGCATCGGCGAGCACGGCTGGTTCGCGGAGATGGCCGGCTCGATCAACATGCGCGACAGCACGGGTGCGAACGGCGGTCCGATCCTGAACCCGCCGGTCCTCTCCGGCTCGCTTTCGGTCGTGAACGCGAACGGCTTCGTCAACAAGTCGGGCTACTTCTTCCAGATCTACCTGCCGGACCCGGCGGGCGCGGGCCTCGTCGAGAACGGCGGCGGTGGTTCGCCGACCGGCGAGAGCGCCGACCTCTGCGAGACGACCTGGGTCTGCTACGCGTGGCCGGCCGCTTTCAGCAACACCGGCAACCGCGCGTTCGTGGTCAACCAGACCGGCGACGTGCTGCAGAGCAACAACCTGAACGGCCCGGCGTCGTACACGTCGACCACCAGCACGCCGGCCGACGACTCGGCCTTCGTGACGACGGCCGCGGGCACGATCACCGGCGCGCTGTCGATCGGCAACCTGCCGGCGGCCGCGAACGACGGCAACACGTGGGTCGTGATCAACTGAACGACGGCTCCGCAGGCGAGCGCGCGGCCAGGGCCGACGCTCGCGTGACCTGAAATGAGCGCGGGCCCGAGGGGCGATCCCCCTCGGGCCCGTGGCCTTTCATCACGGAACCGTGCGCCGCGTCCCGCGGCCGCTTCCCTACTTCGGCCCGGCCTTGTCGATCTCGTCGAGCAGCCGCTGCGCCTTCACCTGCACCGCCTCCGGCATCTGCGCCGGGTTGGCGGCCAGCACGTCCTCGAGCAGCTTGCGCCGCTCCGCCGGCGACTTCTCGAGCCGCGACCAGAGCGCGTCGAAGGCGAGGTTCTTGATCATCTGCGACGGCTCCTCGAAGAGCGCGCGCCGCAGCACCGGGTTCACGGCGCTCGAGTCCTGCTTCGCCAGCACGAAGAGCGCGCGCGTGCGCAGCTCGACGGCGTAGCGCGCCTCCTCGAGGATCGAGCGCGAGAGCTCGACCGCCTCCGGCCGCGGGTTCGCCTCGAAGAGCCCGAGCAGCTGGCCGCGCAGCGTCACTTCGTTGGCGCTGCCCATCTTGATCACGTCGATGACGTCCTTGCTCCAGCGCTCGCGGTCGATCTGGAGCAGCGCGGTCGCGCCGGCGAACTTGAGCTGCGGCTCGTTGGTCGCGCGCACCAGCGCGCTGCGCGCGATGTCGAAGGCGTCCGCCTTGGCGGCGCTCGAGAGCGCGGGGACGACCTCCTTCAACAGGTACTCCACGAACTCGACGTCGCGCTCCGGCTCGTAGGGCTGCAGGTCGACCTCGCGGCGCACCACGTAGACCGCCTCATGTCCGCGCGCGATCAGCAGGTCGCGAGCGCTCTTCAACTCCGTCTCGAGCGGCGAGACGTTGCGCGTGTCGCGCTCGATCTCCTCCCGCAGCGACCGCTCGGCGTGCTTCACCCGCTGCAGCGCCTCCATGGCGAGCGGGAACGGAGTCTTCGGCGAGGCGTCGAGGGGGGAGGCGGGCGGCTTGCCGTCTGCGCCGCTCGCCGCGGGGCCGGGCGTCCCGGCCGGACCGCCGGGTGCGGCCCCCTCGGCGCGCGCGGCCGTCGGCTCGCCGACCGGCGCTGCCCCGCCCTCCGCGCGCTCCGCCTGCCCCTGGCGACGGAGCTGGTCCAGGAACAGCGCGATCTCGGCCTGCCGGTGGAGCGCTCCGTCGAGTCCGACGCCGATCCGCTCGAGTCGCTGGGTGATCGGCGCGAGCGACTCGGCCGTCGAGTCGTTTCTCCGCACCAGCAACCCGACTACAAGGCCGAGCGTCGCCAGCTGCAGAGCGAGCGACACGGCTGCCAACGGTGACTTCATGATGGTTCCTGACTCTCCGCGCCCGTCGATTCGATGCCGCACCTCGCGGCGCCGTGAGCGTTCGCGCCCACGGTGGATGGCCGAGACGAGCGCTTGCGAGGGGTCGACGAGGGGGCGGATCGTAGCCGCGCTCTCGTGGACCACCCGCGAAGGGTCGGGCACATCCATTGCGGTCCCGGCTAACGGCGTTCCAGTTCGCGACCTCGGCCGGCGGTCCGGACGAGGCGTGCGTTTTGACAGCATTTCCGCGCACCGATACCATGCCGCGCTTCGTGAATCCCCCGAAGACCACGGGGCGCCCGACGATCGCAGGTCAGGAGCAATGCGAGGATGAACCTCACCCTTTCCATTCGTCCCCGGGCTCGTTGGATGGCCGGATTCGCGGGCAGCTCGCTCGCCTTGCTCGCGGCCTGCGGCCCGGGCGGCGGCGGCGGCGGCGCGCTCACCATCCAGTCGACGATCTTTGGCTACGACCCGTTCTCCGGCAATTTCGATGCGGCCGGACAGCAGGGCGAGGCGCCGCTGATCCCGCTCAACATGTGCGTCGTCTTCGACTTCAGCGAGCCTCTCCGCGGGGCGTCGGCGACCGCGCAGTCGATCGTCGTGCAGGAGCTCGACACGTCGGTGACGCCGCCGGCTCCCGGCCCGCTCGCGGCGGCCGAGTACATCGTCTCCGGCAACCGCCTGACGATCTGCCCGCTGGTCACCTTCACCGACACCACCGCCATCTACGGCTGGGGTGATTCGAGCGCGATCAAGACCTACCAGGTCCTCTTCCAGATCCCGCCCTCGTCGCCGACCCTCGTCTCGCAGGGTGGCCGGACGCTCGCGGCCAAGGATCGCGGCCCCTACCTCTTCCGGACCAGCACGCAGATCTTCGACCAGAAGGCGGGCGCGCCGGTGCCGACCATGCGGCTGCTCGATCCTGACACCGGCGCCGCGCTCGCGACCACGAACGTCGCGACGTCGCCGGTGCCGAACATCGAGATCACGTTCGACGAGCCGGTGATCCCCTCGACTGCGGTCGATCCGGGTGGCGTCGGCTCGAGCTCGAACATCCACGTCGAGCTCGACACCGACGGCAACGTCCTTACCACCGGCGACCGGATCATCATCCCCGGGACCTACACGCTCACCCCGAGCGGAACGGACGCGGTCGTCCTCTTCGAGAGCTTCCTGAAGGAGCTCCCGACCGACCCGACCGCGGGCTGCATCTACGTGGTGACCGTCGACGGCACCGTGCAGGATCTCTCCGGCAACAGCAAGGTCTCGGTCAGCAGCAACCCGGGCGCGAACGACGTCTTCACGTTCACGACGGCGCCGGGCGCGGCGACCACCCCGATCGACCCGATCGAGGAGCTGTTCGACACGCAGGACCAGAACGATCTCACCGTCACCTCGGCCAAGTGGGGGACGACGTTCTCCGGGTTCCTGTCGCCGGGCATCGGCGGCGGCACCGGCGTCGATGGCGCCTTCGATCCGAACAACGCCGGCTTCCAGGCGTCGCCGCCCTCCGGGATCACGCTCAGCGTCCCGAACAAGACGGTGACGATGAACACCGAGTCGCTGGCAAACCCGGGCACGCAGCGGGTCTACGAGTTCACCAGCTTCCGCGTCCCGTCGGGCTGGACCGTCGGCCTCACCGGCGCGTTCCCGCTCTCGATCCAGGTCTCGGGCAACGTCAACATCATCGGCACCCTGAACGTCTCCGGCGCGGCCGGTGCCACCATGACCGGCACGGTCGTGGCGGGCGGCGCCGGCGGCGCGGCCAAGGGTGGCGGAGCGGCGGGCGGGCGCGGTGGTTCCCCGTCCGATTCCGCGGGTACGTCGAACTTCTTCGCCGGCCGCGGCCTGGTCGGCAAGCCGACCTACCCGCAGCTCGCGTTCGACGCGTCGGCGGCGACCAACCAAGGGGTGACGGGTCGCTCGACGGCGCTCGACACGACCGCCTTCACCCTCGAGGACAGCGCGTTCGCGGCGCTGCTCGACGCCCTCACGCTCACCGACCTCTGGATCCAGCCGAACATCGGCGCGGATGACTACCGCTTCGAGCGGTTCCACCCGGCGTTCAAGGTGGAGTCGATCAGCGGCGGCGTCGTCACGGTCGTCTCCGACCCGGCCGACGCCAACTACCGCGGCGAGCTCTCCCAGGAGACCGACAACGACTGGCTCGAGTCGGACGGCTCCGGCGGCTTCCGGTCGCCGCTGCTCTCGGAACTCTTCGACGCGTACGTGATCGGCGACCTCGCCGGCCTCGCGGGCGGGCAGCTCTTCGACCTCGACCTCGACGGCGGCGTCGATGACGTCGTCGCGCAGGCGACGGCCGGCACCGGCTCCGATCCGCAGTCGGTGATGCAGAGCTTCCTCACCCTCGCCCGTTCGGGTGGCGGTGGCGGTGGCGGCGGTGTCACGGCCGGCGAAGCGGGCGACGACGATCCGACGGTGGCCAACGGCGCGGGCGCCTTCGGCGGCACCGGGACCAGCGGCGGCGCGGGCGGCACTGCCTATCCGACCGCGACCCTCCTCTCGCGCGTCGACTCCGACACGCTGACCCTGACGACCGACCTCTTCGACGACGGGACGGGCAACCCCGACCCGACCTACGAAGGTCACCTGATCAACCCCAACATCTCGCAGGGCAACGTCTTCGTGATCCTCTCGGTTGATGACGTCGACCAGGTCACGATCCTGCCGATCACGACGTCGTCGGGCGCCACGATCGACCTCTCGACCACGACGATGGCACCAGGCTCGACCGTCCGCGTCACGCCGCCCTACACCGCGGGCGGCACGGGCGGTGGTGGCGCCGGCATGCACTGCGCCGGCAGCAGCAAGACCCCGTTCAACCACACCGGCCATCCCGACCTGAACGACGCGCGCAACCAGAACGGCGCGTCGACCACGACCGACTTCTATGACGACGACGGCGGGTTCGCGCCGCCGAACCAGGTGCAGGACGGCCTCGAGGATGGCAGCGAGTCGATCTTCGCGCTGCCGCGTTGGATCCCGGGCGGCGGCGGTGGCGCCGGCGGCTCGTCGGTGGTCATCGTGGCCGCCGGCAACATCGACATCGGCGCCGCGGGCCAGATCCTCGCCGACGGTGGTGCGGGCGGTCGCTCCGACCTCGCTGGTACCACGGCCGCTTCAGGCGGCGGCGGCGGCGCGGGCGGGACGATCGTGCTGGGTGCCGGCGGCACGCTCGCCGCCGCGCTCGGTGGCCGCATCTCGGCGATCGGTGGCGCAGGCGGTGCGGCCGGATTCGGCATCGAAGGCGGCGCCGGCGGTGATGGCCGCATCCGCCTCGAGAACGCCGCAGGCACGCTGAGTGCGCTCAACTTCGTCGGAGTCGGCACGCCGACCATCGCAGCCGAGCACCTCGGCCGCTTCCCCGGCGGCGGCTCGAGCGTCGCCCAGTCGAACTTCCTGCCGAGCGGTGCGCTGAGCCCCGACTACCAGCAGATCACCGTCAACTACACGGTGAAGGAGAACGGGACGACGATCAGCGCGAGCTACGTCGTGAACGCCGACGGCACCATCGATACCGGCGCTTCGAATCCGGACGCCGCGCCGTTCGACCTGCAGGTGAGCGTCGCCGATCCCGACCCGGCGACCGGCTTGGTCGACGACACCACCGCCACGGCGTTCGCCGATCCGACCGTGACCCCGATGTCGAGCTACGCCGGCCGGCAGTTCCTCCGGTTCAAGTTCGTGCTCGGCGACGCCGTCACTCCGATCCTGATCGGTGGCGACTCCTACACGGACGTCCGCATCGATTCGATCGAGCTCAGCGTGAACAGCGTCAAGCCCTGATCGAAGTCCTCAGAGAGGCATCGTTCGCGGGGCGCGCGGGATCGATCGATCTCGCGCGCCTCGCTCTTTTCCGGCGCGAGCGCGGAGCGCGCGATGGTGGAAGTGGCGGTCGACGGCCTCTGGAGCGAAGGCGAGGTGCGCGGCGCGACGCTGCTGCGTTTCGCTCCGGATGGGGCGCTCGAGCGGCACCCGGCGCCGGCGGGCACGCCTGCCGCGGCGCGTTCGGCGCGGGGGCTCTTCGCGCTGCCGGGCTTCGTCGACGCGCACGTCCACCTCGAGCTCTCGTCGATGCACGGCGAAACGTTGCCGCACGGCAGCTTCTCGGAGTGGGTGGCCGCGCTCGTCGCACGGCAGCGCTCGCTCGGGCCCGACGAGCGCGCGGCAGCCGTGCGCTCGGGAGCCGACGAGCTGCTCTCCCGCGGCTGCGTCGCGATCGGCGACATCGACAGCCACGGCGAGACGCTCGCCGCGCTCTCCGGCTCGCCCCTTGAAGGGGTGGTCCATCGCGAGTGGCTCGGCGCGCCTTCCGCCGAGCGACTCGCCGAGTGCGAGCGAACCTTGGACGAGCAGCAGCGCGCACTCGCCTCGCTTCGCATTCCGCCGCGGCGGCGCGCCGGCCTCTCGCCGCACGCTCCCTACACGACCTCCCCCGAGCTCTACGCCACGCTCTTCGATTGGGTGCGCCGCTACGCCGTACCCGTCGCGAGCCACGTCGCCGAATCGCCGGAAGAGCTCCTGCTGCTCGCCGAGCAGCGCGGGCCGCTCGCCGAGTTCTTCGGCCGCATCGGCTTCGCGCCGCCGCGCTGGCCCGACGCGCGCGCGGGGCCGCTGCTGGCGCTCGACGCGCTCTCCCCGCCTCCGGGGTTCACCGTCATCCACGGCAACCAGCTCACGCCGGCCGAGATCGCGCGCTGCGCGGCTCGCCGCTGGCCGGTCGTCCACTGCCCGCGGAGCCACGCCTACTTCGGCTACTCGCGCAACCCCGCCCGCGAGCTGCTGGCGGCCGGCGTGACGGTCGCGCTCGGCACCGATTCGCGGGCCAGCAACTTCGGGCTCGATCTCCACGCGGAGCTCGCGACGTGGCGAGCCCGCGATCCGTCCCTCTCCGACCAGCAACTGCTGGTGGCAGCGACGGCGGCCGGGAGGTGCGCGCTCGGATTGCCGCGCGCGGAGCTGCGCGCCGGCGATGCCGCCACGTTCCAGCTGGTCCGTGGTCGCGACGGGCCGCTGCGCACGCCCGACGAACTCCTGCCGGCGGTGGTGCGCGGGGGGACGGAGACGGTCGCCGTCTGGATCCGCGGCCAACTCGCGTGGTCGATGGAGCGCGGCGCGATTCCGCCCTCGTCCTGAGTGCGGGCGCCTCCCCGAAGCGTGGCTATCATCCCCCCGCATGCGGCTGCGCCACCCCGAGTGAGGTGGAGGTCGCGGGGAGCGATGAGGGAGTGGTGGCCGGGCCGATCGCGCTCATCTCCGACATCCATTCGAATCTCGAGGCGCTGAGCGCTGTCCTGAGGGACATCGACGCGCGCGGGATCGCCGAGATCTATTGCCTCGGGGACATCGTCGGATACGGCCCCGAGCCGGAGCCCGTGATCGACTTGGTGCGCAGCCGTTGCAGCCTCGTGCTGCGCGGCAACCACGACGACGCCGTCTTCGCCGGCGCCGAGGACTTCAATCCGATCGCCCGGCAGGCGCTCGAGACCAACCGCGAGCTGATCCGGCCCGGCATCTTCAAGCCGGCGGCCAAGCGCGCGCGCTGGGCGTTCCTCCAGGGGCTGAAGAGCCACGAGCAACGCGGCGACCTCCTCTTCGTGCACGGATCGCCGCGCGATCCCGTGCGCGAGTACGTCATGAAGACCGACGTCGTCTTCGCGCCGCAGAAGATGGAGGAGATCTTCCAGGGGATCCCGCGGCTCGGCTTCTTCGGCCACACGCATCAGCCGGGCGTCTTCATCGAGGGCGGCGGCCACAAGACGCCCGAGGAACTCGGCGGGCGCTACGAGTTCGGCGCCGCGAAGGCCTTCGTCAACGTCGGCTCGGTCGGCCAGCCGCGCGACGGCAACACGGCCGCCTGCTACGCGGTGCTCCATGACGCCCATGTCGAGTGGTGGCGCGTGCCGTACGACATCGCCACCGTGCAGGCGAAGATCCGCCGCACGCGCGGCATCGACGACCTCTGCGCCGAGCGGCTCGGCCTCGGTCGCTGAGCAGAGGCGCGGCGCCTCCTCGCCACCGCACTCGACCGTCTCGACCTCGTTCGGAGCGGTCGTCGCCGTCCGCTATTCGAGCCGCGTGACGCCGTCGCGGCCGGGCCACTTCGCGCCGGGCGCCCACCACGCGGGCACCTGGTCGAGCGTGTACATCCCGAGGTACGGGATCGCCTTCGTCCGATCGGGCGGACTGCCCGGCGCCTTCGCGACCATCCGGCCGGCGTACCAGGTGAGCTGGATCGGGTCGATCGGCGCCTCGAGCGGCACCAGCACGAGGGTGCACTCCGCCGGCACCTGCGCCGCCAGTTCGCGACCGAGCCGGTGGGCCGCCGGCCGTTCCGCGTCGATCGTCGAACGCGGCAGCGCCTGCGCGCCAGCGATCACGAAGGCGCCCGCGACCATCGCGGCGAAGAGGGCGGCGACTCCCGCCAGCGCCTCGCGCGCGCGACCGCGCGGTGGAGTCGCGGCCGCGCTCCCGCCCGCCGGCGCTACTGCGGCTCGCGCGCCGAGCAGCGCCAGCGCCAGCAAGAGCGCGCTGCCGGCGAGCGGCAGCAGCCAGTAGAGCTGGAAGTAGGGGTGGTCCTGCGCGCGCAGCCGTGGCAGGAGCCCGGCACCGAGCGCGAGCAGCGTCGTGACGCGCACGAAGCGGCGCACGAGCGGGTCGCTGCCCGGCAGCAGCGCGCGCAGCACGCCGAACGCCAGCACGCCCTCCCCGAGCGGCGTCACCAGCGCGCGCAGGTGCCCTTCGACGCGTTGCAGGTAGTCGACGACGCTCATCCCGGCCGGCAGCGACCAGACCAGTGCGACCTGCGCCAGCGGATCGCCCGCATCGCTGAAGCCGTGGCGCGACAACTGCCAGTGCTTCCACGCGAGCAGCGCGACCGTCCACGCCGCGCCGAAGAGCGGCCAGCCGAGGAGGCGCTTCCAGCCGCGCGGACCGGCGAGCAGCCGCTCGACGAAGAGCGCCGCCGGGGCGAGCACCGCGAGGAAGTCGCACGAGAGCGCGGCGAGCAGCGCCGCGCCGGCCACCACGCGCCGCCCGCGCGTGAGTGCCGGTTGCGACGCGAGCGCGAGGAAGAGGGCGCAACCGGCCATCGTCGGCACCGGGTAGTCGAGCTGGCTCGCCCAGTAGAGGCCGGCCGGCGTCGCCGCGACGACCACGACGGCGAACGCCGCCGCCCGGTCGCCACCGGCGACGAAGGCGAGTCGCGCCACCACCAGCAACGTCACCGTCGCGAAGAGGAGCGCGACGCCGCGCGCCACCGCCTCGCTGGTGCCGAGCCACTCGAAGGCGAGCGCCGTCGCCAGCGTCACGCCGGGTGGATGGTGGTCGTAATAGAAGAAGCGCTCGGGCGGGACGGTGGTGCGATTCATCAGCGGCCAGCCGCCGGTCGCGGCGAGCCCTTCGCGCCGCACGCTGTCGGCCAGCAGCGTGTGGAACGCGTCGCACGACCCCTTCAGGTCGTCGCCGAACGGCTCTGCCATCCCGAAGGACGACGCCGTCGCGGTCGCTTCGGGCGCCCCGACGTAGACCGGTCGCACCCACGCGCGAGCGAGCAGCGCGAGCAGGAGCACGACGAGCGTGGCGAGCGGCAGGCGCTGCATGGCCGGGAGTATAGTCCGCCGCCCATGAGCGAACCGGTGCCCGGCTCCGTGCTCGTCGTCCTGATCACCGTGCCCGACGCCGCTTGCGCCGAGCGCGTGGCGACGGCGCTGGTCGAGGAGCGCCTCGCGGCGTGCGTCGGCCGGCTCGGGCCGCTCGAGTCGCTGTTCCGCTGGAAGGGGGCGCTCGAGCGTGCGCCGGAGCTGCTGCTGATCGCGAAGACGACGGCGGCGCGGTTCGCGGCGCTCGCGGCACGCGTGAAGGCGCTCCATCCCTACGAGGTGCCGGAGATCGTCGCGCTGCCGGTGGCGGCCGGCTTCGCGCCCTACCTCGACTGGGTCGCTGCCGAGACGGCGCCGTGAGCGACGCGCCGCACGGCGACGGCGGAGCGCGGCCGCTCGCCGTCGCAGCCGGTCCGCTCGCCTGCTTCGCGCTGCTCCTCTGGCAGCCGGGCGGCCTCTCCGGTCCGCCGCTCCAGACGCTGGCGATCACCGCGTGGGTCGCGCTGTGGTGGATCACCGAGGCGCTGCCGATCGCAGTCACCTCGCTGCTGCCGCTGGTCCTGCTGCCGCTCTTCGGGCTGAAGGGGGCCGGCGACGTCGCGCGCCTCTACATGGAGGACCTGCTGATCCTCCTGCTCGGCGGCTTCCTGCTCGCGCTCGCGCTCGAGCGGTGGGGGCTCCATCGCCGACTCGCGCTCTTCGTGCTCGGCGTGCTCGGCGGGGCGCCGCGGCGCCTCGTGGTCGGCTGCGCGCTCGCTTCGGCGCTGGTCTCGATGTGGATCAGCAACAGCGGCACGACGTTGGTCCTGCTGCCGATCGCGCTGGCGGTCGGGCGGCGCCTCGCGCGCGAGCTGCCGGCCGAGACGGGCGCGCGCGTCGAGCGGGCGCTGCTGCTCGCCATCGCCTACGGCGCCACCGCCGGCGGGCTCGGCACCTATGTCGGCACGCCCCCGAACCTCGTCTTCCGCGAGCGCTACGTCCGCGACTTCGGTGCCGGCACGCCCGGCGGCCCGCCGGAGATCAGCTTCCTCGAGTGGATGGTCGCCTTCGCACCGCTCGCGCTGCTGCTCACGCTCGTGATCGGCGTCGTGCTGGCGTGGCGGCTGCCGAAGGTCGACGGCGGCGCGACGCGGGCGGCGGTGCGCGCCGAAGCCGCCGAGCTGCCGCGCTGGTCGCTCGGCGAGCTGCTGGTGACGTTGCTGTTCTGCGCCGCGGCGCTGCTCTGGATCACGCGCGAGCCGTTCGACGTCGGCGGTCGGAGCTGGTTCGGCTGGGGGCGGCTCCACTGGCCGAAGGGGTGGGTGAGCGACGGCACGGTCGCGATGGCGCTGACGCTGCTCTGCTTCGTGATCCGCGTGAAGCCGGCGCCCGGCATGGCGGCGCCGCGCCACGGCGGCCGCGTCGCGCTGCTCGACTGGAGCGAGGCGGAGAGCAAGATGCCGTGGGGGATCCTGCTGCTCTTCGGCGGCGGCTTCGCGCTCGGCGACGCGTTCCAGAGCAGCGGGTTGAGCAAGCTGCTCGGCGAGGAGCTCGCCCGTTCCCTCACCGGCGCGCCCACCTTCCTCGTCGTCTTGACCACCTGCCTCTTCGTGATCCTCGTCTCCGAGTTCATGAACAACACCGCGTGCGCGCAGGTCCTGCTGCCGATCCTCTCGGCGGTGGCGCCGCTGCTCGGCATGCCGCCGGTGCTGCTGCTGGTGCCGGCGACGCTGGCGGCGAGTTGCGGTTTCATGATGCCGGCCGGCACCGCGCCGAACGCGATCGTCTTCGCCACGCGCAAGCTCCGGGTCGGCGAGATGGCGAAGGTCGGCCTCCTGCTCGACCTGCTGAGCGCGCTGCTCGTCTCCGCGTGGGTGGTCTGGGTGGCGCCGCTGCTCGGGTTGCCGCTCGGGCGGTGACCCGCGCGGTGCAACCTTGCCGCTCGGCGGGCGCCGCGCCGATCGGCCACCGCGGCGCCCGCGGTCAGCTGCGCGGATCGCGGCCGCCGTCGGTCCGCTCCGGCTCGCGCCAGGCGAGCGCGCGCACGAGGTGCAGCCGGCCGACCTGCTCCGCCTCGTCGAGGTCGGCGAGCGTCCGCGCCACGCGCAGCAGCCGATGGTGGGCGCGCAGCGAGAGGCGCAGCCGGTCGACCGTCGTCGCGAGCCAGTCGCGCGACGTCGCGTCGAGCCCGATCGTGCGCGCGATCGCCGCGGCCGGCAGCGCGCCGTTCAGCACTCCGCCGTTGCGGGCGCGTGCGCGCGCTTGCGCGGCGGCGATGCGGGCGCGGGCGACCTCGCGGCGCAGCGCGGCGGGCGACGGCGTGCGCTTCTGCGCCGGGACGAACGGGACGCGCACCGAGAGGTCGATGCGATCGAGGATCGCCGCGCTGACCTTCGCGCGGTGGCGCTCGATCATCGCGGGCGAGCAGGAGCAGGCGCTGTGCGGCTCGCCGGCGTTGCCGCACGGGCAGGGGTTCATCGCCGCGACCAGCTGGAAGCGGGTCGGGAAGCGCTGCGTCCGGCCGGCGCGCGCCAGCGCGATCACCCCCTCCTCGAGCGGCGCGCGCAGCAGGTCGATCGCCTCGCGGCGGAAGTGGGGGAGTTCGTCGAGGAAGAGGACGCCGTGGTGCGCGAGCGTGAGTTCGCCCGGCCGCGGCGGGACGCCGCCGCCGGCGAGGCCGGCCACCGTCACCGAGGCGTGCGGCGCGCGCAGCGGCGGACAGAGCGGCGCGGCGCGCGCCGGCAACCCGGCCGCCGAGTGGATGCAGGAGACCTCGAGCGCCGCCGCCTCGTCGAGCTCGGGCAGCAGCGTCGGCAGCGCGCGCGCCAGCATGCTCTTGCCGCTGCCGGGCGGTCCCGAGAGGAGCAGGTGGTGGCCGCCCGCGGCCGCCGCCAACACCACCCCCTTCGCCTCGTCCTGACCGACGATCGCATCGAAGAGCTCGCCGTCGCGATCGTTCGCGCGCGCCAGCTCGGGCAGCGGCGACCTGCGCCATTCCGACTCGCCGCGGAGCAGCCGCACCACGTCGCGCAGCGTCTCGAGCCCGACCACGTCGAGCCCCCGCACCAACGCCAGGTCGGCGAGCGACCCGTTCGGCACCACGAGGCGGCGCCCCTGCGAGCGGGCGAGCAGGCCGATCGCCACCGCGCCGCGCACCGGCCGCAGCCGCCCGTCGAGCGCGAGCTCGCCGAAGAGGAGCGGCTCCTCGAGCGACTCGAGCGGCAGCTGCCCGCTCGCGGCGAGGATCGCGCAGGCGATCGGCAGGTCGAGGCCGGGCCCGACCTTGCGCGTCTCGGCGGGCGCCAAGTTCACCAGCAGCGAGCGATCGGGGAACGACAGCCCGCTCGCTTCGGTGGCGGCGCTCACCCGTTCGCGGCTCTCGCGCAGCGCGGTGTCGGGCAGGCCGATGATCTTCACCACGCCGAGCAGCCCGCGCAGCAGGCGCACTTCCACCTCGACCGGCACGGCGGCGAGGTCGGCCAGCGTGGCGCCGCGCGCGCGCGCCAGCGCCTCCACGAGATCGGGATCGATCGGTTCGACGTCCATGCCGACCCAGACGTCGCTCGCGTCGGCTGGTGACGGCGGAAATCGGCGCGTCGCGCTGGCGGGCGCGCGCGCTTCGGATCAGCCTTCCGCGACGGGCGCGGCGGGCGGCAGCTCGCCCTTCTGCGCGCGCCACCAGCTGCGCCATGCCGCCGCTTCGTGGCCGAGCTCCGCGCCGGTGAGCCGCCGCAGCGCATCGACCACCACGGCGCGCTCCTCGCGGCGGATCACGAAGACGCCGGCCACCGCGACGTCGAGCGCGACGCCCGATTGCAGCACGCCGATCACCGGCTTGGCGATCACGGCGCCCTGCGCGATCTCGACCTCGAAGTCCTGCACGAAGGCGCGCTGCTCGCCGAAGAAGACGTGCGCGCGCGCCGGGCTCGATCCGCCGCCGCCCGCCGGCGCCGCGCGCGGCTCGAGCATCGCGATCAGCCCGTCGACTGCCCGCGGATCGCGCAGCTCGGCGAGCGCCGGGTAGGCGCGCTGGCGCAAGGTCGACGAATCGGTCGCGAGCGCCTGCAGGTAGGCGACCACCAGCTGCGGATGGCGCGAAGCGAGGGCCGCCGTGCGCGCCGCGTCGCGCACTTCGCGGTCGCTGTCGAGCAGCGACGCGCGCACCAGCTTGCCGAGCGCCCGCTCGGCCGGCGCCGCTTGCAGCAGCGCCACGGCGCCGCGCCGCTCCACGGCGGTGCCGCGCGCGAGGCGCTCGAGCAGGAAGTCGGTGCGCGCCTGCTCCTCGAGTTCGAGCAGGCGGCGGGTGGCGAAGGCGGCGCGGCTCGCGCTGCGGCCACCGACGCGCGCCAGCAGCTCGCGGCGTGCCGCATCGTCGGTCGGCGGCAGGGCGCGCGCGCAACCGTCGAGGAGCGCTTGCGCGTCGAGTTCCGCGGCGGCGTCGGCGAGCTGCGCTTCGGTCGCGCCGGCCGCGCGCGCCGCGTCGAGCGCGTCGAACGCCTCGGGGTAGAGGCCGCGCTCGAGCGCGAAGGTGGCGACGGCCAGCAGCGCATGCGGCTGCTCGCCGGCGGCGAGACGCGCGCTGCGCACCCGCGGCAGGAGGTCGTTGCGCCGCTCGAGGTGGGCGATCTCGCGGCTCTCGAAGTGGAGGCGGCCGAGCGCGCCGTCGAGCACGACGCCGGTCGCGGTCGAGCGGCTCTCGCCGACGAGGCGCGAGCCGTCGCGCAGCTCGAGGACGTCCGGAGCGCAGGGCAAGAGGCCGAGCGCGGCGAGCAGCGGCACGGCATGGAACGGTGCATTCACGGGACCACTCCTCGACGACGCGCGACGCCGAACGGGACCGGCGGAACGCTAGCAAGGCGCAGGCCCGCCGGGGCGTGCGCGGCGGCCCGTTCACCGGCGCACGCTCGACGGTGCGAAGCGCAGCGCCCCGGGGAGGGACGGCGCAACGAGCAGCGCGCCGCTGCGCGCGGTCGACCGCCACGGGATCGCGAGCCGTTCGAGCGCGCGCAGGGTCGACTCCGGCAGCTCCGTTTCAGCGCGGCTCGCGATCGCGCGCCGGGCGCCGCAGCGGCGCATGAGGTCGAAGAGTCCGGCGTCCGCGCCGCCGTGGTGGGGGAGCAGCAGCGCGTCGACGCCGCCGCAGAGCCCCATCGCGAGGTCGACGAGCGGCGGCCCTTCGAGATCGCCCGGCAGCAGCCACCGCACTCCGCCGACCTGCGCCAGCAGCGCGAGCGAGCCGTCGTTGCGCGCGCTGAAGCGCCGCTCGGGCGGTGGCCAGACGACGGCGTGCGGCCCGATCCGATCGCCCGCGACTGCAACTTGCACGCGGACCTCGGCGCGCGCGAGCGCTGCCGCCAGCTCCTGCAGCAGCGGCTCGCGCGGCGCGGCGAGTTCGGCGGCGGCCGCCGGCGGCAGCCACACTGTCGCGATCGGCCAGCGCGCGAGCAGGTCGGCGGCGGCGCTGCAGTGGTCGGCATCGAGGTGCGACAGCAGCAGCCCCTCGAGCGGCGGGGCGGCCAGTGCGACCAGCGCGTCGACCAGCAGCGTCGCGTCGCCCATCCGGTGGCCGCCCGCATCGACGAGCCAGGCGCGCCGCCCCTCGCGCAGCAGCACCGCCTGTCCGTGGCCGACGTCGAGCACGGTGACCGCGGCATCGAGGTTGCCGTCGACCTGGTCCGCGCTGCGCGGTGCGATCGTCCGCGTCGCCATCGTTTCCACCAGGGGCCAGAGCGCGAGACCGAGCGCGAGGCCAAGCGCGGCGAGCGGCCGGCGCAGCGCGAGCGCGATCCAGAAGAGGAGCGTGGCGCAGCTCCAAGCGGTGCTCGGCGCCGCGGCGAGGAGCGGCGTGGCGGGCAGCGCGGCGAGCGCGTCGGCGAGCGCCCCGATCGCGCCGTCGAGCCCGCGGAGGAGGGGATCGAACGGCCCGAGCAGCGGAGGCGACAGCACCGCGAGCGCTGCCGCGACCAAGCTCGTCGCGAGGCCGACCGTGACCAGCGGCGCCAGCAACAGGGTCGCGAGCGGAGCGATCCAGGCGACCGTCCCGAAGTGGAACGCGGTGAGGGGAGCGGTGGCGATCGCCGCGAAGCAGGCGCTGCGCAGCGCGCGGCCGAGCGGGCGGCGCCAGTCGATGCCGTGGCCGCTGCCGCGGGGCGAGCGCGACGGGCCGTAGCGCGCCGCCACCTCGAGCGCGAAGACGGCGGCGAAGGAGAGCTGCAGGCCGACGTCGGCGAGCGGCTCGGGCGACGTCGCCACCAGCAGCAGGAAGCTCGCGGCGAGGATGCGCTGCCCGCCGGAGGCGTAGCCGAGGCGGCGCGCCAGGTGGAACGCCGCGTAGCCGAGCCCCGCGCGGACCACCGGCGGCTGCGCGCCGCACAGCACCACGTAGCTCGCGATGGCGAGCAGCAGGAGCGCACTGCGACTGCGCGGCCAGCGGCGCGGCAGCAGCGGCTCGAGCAGCGCGGCCAGCAGCACCACGTGGCTCCCGCTCACCGCGATCAGGTGCCAGCCGCCGCAGTCGCGCAGCGCGTCGCGCAGCGGTCGCGCGAGGCGATCGGCGCGGCCGAGCGCCAACGCGCGCGCGAGCGCCGCGGCGGTCGGCGAGAGGGCGGTCGCGAGGCCCCGGTCGATCGCTCCGGCGATCCGATCGGCGGCGCAGCGCAGCAGCAGGGCGGGCGAGCGCGCGATGGCGGCGGCGGGCGGGAAGCCGCTCGGGAACGGGGTGGCGCGTGTCGTGGTGAGGCGTGCCGTGGCGGCGCGCTCGCCCGGATTGCGCGGCGGCGCCGGCAGCGCGAGCGTCCCCTCGACGGTGAACCAGTCGCCCGCGACGTGGGGGGCGAGGCGCGACTCGATCCATTGGGCGTCGGCCGGCAGCGCGGCCCCCTCGCCGTGCAGTTCGACCCAGGTCGAGGCGCCGCCGTGGCGCAGCGCCCGGCTGTCGGCGCGCACGCGCAGCGCGCCGACGAACGGCCGCTCCCCCGCGCTCGGGCGCGCTCCGTCGACGCCTGCGAAGGCGAGGCCGGCGATCCAGAAGGCGGCCGCGGCGAGTCCCGCGCGCGGCGCAAGCAGCAGCAGCGCTGCCGACGCGAGCCCGACCTCGACCGGCGGGTCGAGCAAGGCGGCGGCAGTGAGCAGCAACGCGCCGCACAGCAGGGGCGGCAGGGTGGGTGGAGAGGCGGCCGAGCGCATGGACGCAGGGACGACGCCTGCCGGCGGCGGTGACGGGCGCCGATACAATGCCGCCACTTTGCGCGCCCTCTACCCCGGCAGCTTCGATCCGCCGACGCTCGGTCACCTCGACGTGATCCGGCGCGGCGTCGCGCTGTGCAGCGAGCTCACGATCGCGATCGGGCGCAACCCGGCGAAGCGGCCGCTCTTCACCGTCGAGGAGCGGATCGAGCTGCTGCAGGCGGCCCTCGCCGCCGAGCGTCTCGCCGCGCAGGTCGTCGCCTTCGACGGGCTCGTGGTCGAGTGCGCGCGCCAGCGCGGGGCGCAGTGGCTCCTGCGCGGCGTGCGCAGCGCGGCCGACTTCGACTACGAGCAGACGATGGCGCAGATGAACCGCAAGCTCGCGCCCGAACTCGACACGCTCTTCGTGATGGCCGCGCCCGAGTTCGCCTGCGTCTCGGCGCGCCTCGTGCGCGACGCCGGCCGCTTCGGCGCCGACCTGCGCGGTCTCGTCCCCGAGTCGATCCGGCCGCGCCTCGAGCAGCGGCTGCGGGAGGGTCCTCCTTGATCATCGAGCACGTCGCATCACCGCACGCCCCCGACGCGATCGGACCCTACTCGCAGGCGATCGTCGCCAACGGCTTCGTCTTCTGCTCCGGGCAGGTCGCGCTCGAGCCGGGGAGCTCCGGCACCCTCGTCGGCGTCGGCGACGTCGCCGCGCAGACGCGCCGCGTCTTCGACAACCTCGCGGCGGTGCTCGCGGCGGCGGGGGTGACCCTCGGCCACGTCGTGAAGACCACCGTCTACCTCACCGACATGACGAACTTCGCGGCGATGAACCAGGTCTATGCCGAGCGGTTCGGCAACCACCGGCCGGCGCGCGCGACGGTGGCGGTCGCCGGGTTGCCGAAGGGCGCGCTCGTGGAGATCGAAGCCATTGCGCTGCGCTGAGATGGTCGCCGCGGCGCTCCTCGCCCTGTCGATGCCGTTCGGCAGCGCGCTCCATGGCGCCGCGATCGGCGCCGCGGACGACGTTCGCGCGTTGCCGCGGGCGCACGAGCAGCTGCTCGAATCGGGCGCGCGCGTCGTGGTGATGGCGCCGCGGGCCGAGCTGCCGCCCGACCGCGTGGAACTGCAGCTCGCGCTGCCGTTCGGCTGGGCCGACGATGCGAGCCCGGCCGGCAGCGGCTTGGCGCGGCTGGTCGCCGACCATGTGACGCTCGCGTGCGGGGAGCCGCGCGTCGAGGCGGAGCTGCTGCCGACGGTGCTCCTGCTGCGAGCGGGCAGCAGCGTCGGCGAAGTCGAGAAGCTGCTCGCGGGCGTGGTCGATGCGCTGACCGGCGCGCGGTTGAACGACGAGTCGTTCGCCGCGCTGCTGGCCGCGCCGGCGCAGTCGCCCGTCGATCCGCTGCTGCGTTGGCGCGAGGCGGCGACTCCGCAGAGTGCCGAAGGGCTCGGCGCGGCGCGGCAACGGCCGGAGGCGCCCACGCAGGAGGAGTTGCGCGCGTTCCTCGCGGCGCGCTGCGGATGCGAAGGGGCGACGCTGGCGCTGGTGACGGCTGCCGACGCGCCGCCGCTCCTGCTCGCTGCCGGTCGGGTGCTCGAACGGCTGCCGCGCGCGAAGGGGGTGGCCGCGCCCTGGGTGCGCGAGCTGCCGGCCGCGCTGCCGCGGCGCGTGGCGGCGCCAGCGGGGGCGAGCGACGACACGGTCGGGCTGCGGATCGCGTGGAGCGACGACCGGAACGGCGATCGGTTGGCGTTGGCGGCCGCGTTCCTCGCCGCGGCGGCCGGGCGGTCGCCGACGTGGGTCGAGCGCGATCGGCAGGGCGGGCTGGTCGCGTTCGCCGACAGCCGCCGCGATGGGGCGCTGGCGACGACGCTGGCGCGCGCCGTGGTCGCGCTGCAAACGGAAGGCGGCTTGAGCGAGACGGCCTTCGGAGCGCTGCAGTCCGCCTTCACGGCCGACGTGGAGCGGACGCTCGCGAGTCCGGTGGCGCAGGCGCGGCAGCTCGCGCTGGACGGCACGCTCTACGCCGCTCCCTTCGCGGCCGCCGGGCGAGCGGCGCGTTGGCGAGCGCTCGGTCGAGCGGCGGCCGAAGCGGCGCTGCGCGAGTCGTTGCGACCGCAGGCGCTGGTCGAAGTGGTCGCGCCGCGCATGGAGGCGGGGCAGTGAGGGGCGCGCGGCCGCATCGCGCGGGAGTCGCCGCCGCGCTGGCGGCCGCGCTCCTGCTGCTGGCGAGTTGCGGCGACGACGGCCCGGCGGTCGCCCACGGCGGGAGCGGCGGCGGGAACGGCGGCGGCGCGTCGGCGCCGAGCGCCGCGCCCGTCTCGCTGGCGCTCTCCGACGAGGGGCGGGCGAGCCTCGCGCGCGGCGGCGTCCCGCAACCGGGCGGCACGCTCGTCCAGTCGATCACCGTCGAGTACGGCACGCTCAACAACATCCTGCGCACGACCAACTCCGAGGAGACGCTCTGCCGCCTCTTCCTCTTCCCGCCGCTGCTCGACATCGATCCCGACACGCTCGAGCTGGTGCCGTTGGTCGCGGCGGAGCTGCCGACGCTCGCCGCCGACTCGCGCACCTACACCTGGAATCTCAAGCCCGGCATCCGGTGGCATCGCGGCGATGGGTCGGGGCCGGTCGAGGTGACGACCGCCGACGTCGTCTACGCGTGGCGGATGATCTCCGACCCGACCGTGCGCGCGGAGCGGGTGCGCGCGTCGCTCGGGCCGATCGAGTCGGTGCGGGCGCTCGACCGCTACACGTTCGAGGTGGTCGCGAAGCGGCCCTACTACCGGGTCGAACTCGAGTTCGGCTACAACTTCCGGCTCATGCCGGCCCATCTCGGCGCGGCGGAGCCGGCCGCCTTCAACGACGACCCGCTCGGACGCGATCCGGTCGGCTACGGACCCTACCGCTTCGCCGCGTGGAAGAGCGGCGAGTACGTCGAGCTCGAGAAGAATCGCGACTGGTTCGCCGCCGACGCGCTGCCCTACTGGTTCGATCGCTACCGCGTCCGCTTCATCGCCGACACCGCGCAGACGCCGCTCCTCTTCGAGCGCGGCGAGCTGTCGATCTGCCCGGTGAACGACTGCACGCGCTGGGAGGAGATGAAGCGCGAGGCGAAGCTGGCGCCGCTCGCCACCTTCCACGAGTACTACCTCGCGCAGTGGCTCTACATCGTCTGGAACCAGGCGCATCCCGCCTTCGCCGACGCCCGCGTCCGCCGCGCGATGACGCTGCTCTACCCGCGCGAGCTGGTGAAGGAGAAGGTCTACCTCGGCCATGCGGCGGTGATCTCGACGCTCGGGTCGGTGGCGGCGCCCGAGTACGACGCGAGCGTCGCGCCGCTCCCGTTCGACCCCGCTGCGGCGCGCGCGCTGCTGGACGAGGCGGGCTGGATCGACCGCGACGGCGACGGCTGGCGCGATCGCGACGGCGCGCGCTTCCGCTTCACGCTGAAGCACCCGCGGACGCCGGTGCCCGCCATCGCGGTCGGCAACACCTGGTTCCAGCAGCAGCTGAAGGAGGCGGGCGTCGAGGTCGAGCTGCTGCCGGTCGATTCGCGCCAGCTGTTCAAGGAGCTCGGCGATCGGGCGTTCGACGCCGGTCAGCTGAGCTGGGTCGGCGACCCGCGCGACGACGACCTCTACGACCGCTTCCACTCGAGCGCCGTCGCGGAGGGCGCCAACTACGGCGGCCTCGCCGATCCCGAGACCGACCGCCTGCTCGAGCTCCACCGCGGTGCCTTCGTCCGCGAGGAGCGCCTCGCGCTGGCGCACGCGCTCCATCGCCGCATCGCCGAGCTGCAGCCGGTCACGCCGCTCTACAACCCGCAGTCGCTGGTGCTGGTCTCGACGAAGTTGCGCAACGTGAAGATGCGCCGCCTCGGCGCCCGCTGGTTCGACTGGTGGCAGGCGCCGTGAGCGCCGCGCGGCCGCGCGCGCAGGTCGGCCGGCGGTGATGCGCTTCCTGCTGCGCCGGCTGCTGTTCGGGCTCCCGACGCTGCTCGGGATCACGCTCCTCACGTTCGCGCTGTCGCGCCTCGCGCCGGGCGGCCCGCTCTCCGACCTGCTCGATCCGGAGCAGGGGCGCGCGGTGACGAAGGAGCAGCTCGCCGCGACCGAGAAGCTGCTCGGCTTCGATCGGCCGCTGCACGAGCAGTACGGCGCGTGGCTCTCCTCCGCGCTGCGCTTCGACTTCGGCCGCTCGCTCACCAGCGATCGCCGGCCGGTCGCGGAGAAGATCGCGGCGGCGGCGGCCGTCTCGCTCGAGCTGCAGGGCGCGGCGGTGGTGCTGCTCTACGGGCTCGGCATCCCGCTCGGCGTCTTCGCGGCGGCGCGCGCCGGGACGCGCCGCGAGCGCTGCCTCGCCGCGCTCCTCTTCGTGCTGCAGGCGATGCCGACCGTGGTGATCGGCGCGTTGCTGCTGATCCTCTTCGCGCGCGGCCCGTTCGCCTGGCTGCCGCTCGCCGGCCTCGAGACGCCGGGCGCGGAGCCCGCGGCGCCGCTGGCACGCGCGCTCGACCATGCGCGCCACCTCGTGCTGCCGGTCGCCTGCCTCGTGCTGTCGGGGATCTCCGGCATCGCGCTCTACGCGCGGGCCGGCGTGCTGGAGGCGCTGCGCCAGCCGTGGATCCGCGCCGCGCGCGCGCGCGGCCTGCCCGAGTGGCGCGTCCGCTACGTCCACGCGCTGAAGAGCGGGATCCTGCCGCTCGTCGCGCTGCTCGGCGGCTTGCTGCCGTGGCTGGTCGGCGGCAGCGTCGCGGTGGAGACGCTCTTCTCGCTGCCCGGACTCGGCCGCCTCACCATCGACTCGATCGCGGCGCGCGACTACCCGACGGTGATGGCGCTCACGCTGCTGGTCGCGGCGGCGACGTGGCTCGGCTTCCTGCTCGCCGACCTGCTCCACGCGGCGCTGCGGCGCGGCGAGGTCGACGCGTGAGCGGCCGCCGCTGGTCGCGCGGCGCGTGGGCGGCGCGCCTGCTGGTCTGGGTCGCGGCGCTGACGCCGTGGCTCTGCAGCGAGCAGCCGCTGCTCGAGCTGGCAGACGGCCGACTCTCCTCGCCCGCGAGCCGCGCGGTCGCGGAGACGGACGGCGCGAGCGCGCTCGTCTGGTTGGCGCTGGTCGCAGCCGATGCGCTGCTCGCGTTGCGCGCGCGCGTGCTGCGCCGCGCCGTCGTCGTCGCGCTGGCGCTGCTCGCAGGGCTCGTCCTCTTCGAGCGCGCCTCGCTGCCGCTGCCGACGGCCGCCCGCTTCGCGCTCGCCGCGCCGATCGCCCACTCGCCCGACCGCGCCGACTGGGAGCTGCTCTCCCGGCCCGAGACGGCGCTGCCGGCCGGCCCGTCGGCGCGCCACTGGCTCGGCACCGATTCGGCCGGGCGCGACCTGCTGGCGCGACTGCTCCATGCGCTGCGCGCGTCGCTCGAGATCGGCTTGGCGGCGGCGGCGATCGCGCTGCTGGTCGGGCTGGCGGTCGGTCTCGCATGCGGCACGCTGCGCGGCGCCGTCGACTTCGTGCTGATGCGCGTGATCGAGACGCTGCTCTGCTTCCCCTACCTCTTCCTGGTGCTGGTGGTCTTCACCTTCCTGCCGCGCGGGCGCGGGACGCTGATCGGATTGCTCGGGCTGGTCGGCTGGACCGCGATCGCGCGGCTGGTGCGCGGCGAGTTCCTGCGGCTCGCCGACGCCGAGTTCGTGCTGGCGGCGCGCGCGCTCGGGGCGACGCGCTGGCAGGTCGCGTGGCGCCACCTGCTGCCGAACGCCCTCACGCCGGTCTGGCCGGCGACCACCTTCGCGGTGGCCGGCGCGCTGCTCGCCGAGTTCTCGCTCTCGTGGCTCGGCTGCGGCGTGCCGGAGCCGGCGGCGTCGCTCGGCGCGCTGCTCGCGGATGGGCAGCGCCAGCTCGCCCGCGGCGAGATCTGGCTCACGCTGGTGCCGTCGGTCGCGATGGTCGCGATCGTGCTGGCGTTCCACGCGTGGGGCGAGCGGCTGCGCGAGTCGACCACGCCGGAAGCGGCGGCGCGCGCGGCGCGAGGGGAGCTGCGATGAGCGCGCCGCTGCTCGCGGTCGAGTCGCTGGGGGTCGAGTACCAACGCGGCGGCGCGTGGCACGCGGCCATCGATGGCGTCTCGCTCTCGATCGAGGCGGGGCGCGCCGTCGGGCTGGTCGGCGAGTCGGGCTGCGGCAAGTCGACCTTGGCGGCGGCGCTGCTGCGCGCGCTGCCCGAGAACGGCCGCTTCGCGCGCGGTGCGGTGCGCTGGTGCGGTCGCGACCTCGCGACGATGAGCGCCGCGGAGCTGCTGCGCTGGCGCGGCCGCGAAATCGCCTGGATCGAGCAGGAGCCGTCGGCGGCCCTCGATCCGCTCTTCGCGGTCGGCGACCAGATCGCCGAGGGTCTACGCGTGCACGCGGGGCTCACGCGCAGCGCCGCCCACGCGCGCGCCGTCGAGCTGCTGGCCAAGGTGGGGCTCGCCGAGCCGGAGCTGCGCGCGCGGGCACGGCCGCACCAGCTCTCGCTCGGCATGCGGCAGCGGGTCGGCGTGGCGATGGCGGTGGCGCTGCAGCCGGCGCTGCTGATCGCCGATGAGCCGACCTCGGCGCTCGACGCCTCGCTGCGCCACGCGGTGCTCGACCTGATCGACGACCTGCGGCGCGAGTCGGGGATGGCGCTGCTGCTGATCTCGCACGACCTGCGGACCGTGGCGGAGCGGTGCGACGAGGCGGTGGTGATGTACGCCGGCCGCTTCGTCGAGCGCGGGCCGGCCGCGGCGCTGCTCGAGGCGCCGCGCCACCCCTACGCGCGCGCGCTGGCGGCCACGCGGCGGGCGGCAGGGCCTCTCGCACGCGGCGAGCGGTTCGCGGCGCTGCCGGGCGCGCCGAGCGCGTTGGGGGCGGTCGCGCCGGGCTGCGCCTTCCATCCACGCTGTCCGCTCGCGGAAACGGAGTGCACGCGCGAGGTGCCGCCGCTTGCGCCCGACGGTCCCGGCTTCGCTCTCGCCTGCCCCGTGGTGGCGCGGCGCGGGGGGCGGCGGTGAGCGCGCAGCCGCTGCTCTCCGTGCGCGAGCTGGTGGTCGACCATCGCGTGCCGGGCGGCCTCTTCGCGGCCGCGCGCGGGGTCGTGCGGGCAGTCGATCGGGTGAGCTTCGAGCTCGCCGCGGGCGAGACGCTCGGCCTGGTGGGCGAGTCGGGGTGCGGCAAGTCGACGCTGGCGCGCGCGCTGGTCGGCCTCCTGCCGTGGCGCAGCGGTGCGGTGCGCTTCGCCGGGATCGACGTCGCCCGCGCGCGCGGCGCGGAGCGGAGCAGCGTGCGGCGCGGGATGCAGCTGGTCTTCCAGGATGCGCGCGGCAGCCTCGATCCGCGCCAGCAGGTCGGCGCCGCGATCGCCGAGGGGCTCGAACTCCATCGGCTCGGCGATGCGAAGGAGAGGCGGCGGCGCGTCGCAGAGCTGCTGGAGCAGGTCGGCCTGCCGGCGGAGTCGGCCGCTCGCTGGCCCCACGAGTTCTCGGGCGGGCAGCGCCAGCGGATCGGGTTGGCGCGGGCGCTGGCGGTCGAGCCGCGCGTGCTGCTGCTCGACGAGCCGGTGGCGGCGCAGGATCGCTCGGTGCAGGCGCAGCTGCTCAACCTGCTGCTCGAGCTGCGCGAGCGGCGCGGGCTCGCCTGCCTGCTGATCTCGCACGACCTCGAGCTGGTGGCGCAGGTGAGCGACCGGGTGGCGGTGATGCACCTCGGCGAACTGGTCGAGTGGGGGGCGAGCGCGGAGCTCCTCGCGCGGCCGCGCCACCCCTTCACGCGCGCGCTGCTGGCGGGAGCGGTGCGCGGCGAGCCCCCGTCGCCGCTCGCGCCGCCGCCGGGTTGCCGCTTCCATCCGCGCTGCCCGCAGGCGGTGGCGGGGTGCCGGAGCGAGCCGCCGCCCGAACGGGAAGCGGCGCCGGGGCATCGCTACCGCTGCATCGAGTAGGTGCGGGACGAGCGGGGCGCGGCCGCCGTCTCGCGGGGCCGCTCGTGCGGGGCTCTCGTGCGGGCTGGCGTGGCAGCAGTTGCACGGTGGGGTGCTACTGTTCCGTCCAACCCGGCAGGATCCCCCCGCGATGAACGAGCCTCGCCGCCTCTACACCGTCGCGCGCGCCAACAAGGCGCTGCCGTTGGTGGCCCGGATCGTCGACGACGTGGTGGCGCGCGCGCAGGAGCTGCGGCGGCTCGGGCAGGCGAAGCGCACCGCTCGCTGCGAGGCGCTCGAGACGATCGAGCGCGAGCTCGCGGAGACGGAGCGGGAGCTCGAGCGGCACGCCCAGGAACTCGCGGCGCTCGGGGTCGAGGTGAAGGACCCGATGAAGGGGCTGATCGATTTCCCCGCGCGGTCCGGCGAGCGGGCGATCTACCTGTGCTGGATGAAGGGCGAGGAGACGGTCGCCTGGTGGCACCCGATCGAGTCGGGCTTCAGCGGCCGCCGCCCGATCAGCGAGCTGCCGGGCGAGATCCGCGGCGAGTAGCGGAGCGGAGGCGAGCCACCAGCGGGGTCGAGCGGCCGCCAGAGGCCGTGGGCGGCCGCGAGCGCCCCGGCGTGCCGGTCAGTCGGGGAGCGCGATCCCGAAGTCAGCGGCGAGGATCGGGCGCAGCTCGTCGAAGGAGTGGATCTCGTAGCGCGGCGTCGTCTTGCCGGCCGCGTCCTTGTGGCGCGTGATCCGGCGGCTGCGCACGGTGATCATCCCGAGCGCGTTGCAGGGGTCGATGTCCTGCTGCGGGTTGTCGCCGACGTACATCACCTGCTTCGGGTCGACCGAGAGGGCGGCGCACGCCGTGGTCCAAAGCTTCGGGTTCGGCTTGCCGATGCCGATCTGGTCGGAGATGAAGATCGCGTCGCTGCGGAAGAACCGGTAGAGCCCGAGCCGGATCAGCTTCTCGCACTGCTTGATCTGCAGCCCGGCCGAGACGACCCCGAGGATCAGCGGCGTTCGCGCGAGGCTGCGCAGCACCCGCGCCACGTCCTCGAAGGGGCGCAACTCGAGCGACTTCGTCTCGTGGTAGCCGATCACGCCGGCGGCGACGAGGATCGCGGGATTCAGGTCGGGCCAGCACTTCTCGCGCGGCAGGCGCGAGAGCAGCTTGTCGAAGTGGTTCGAGTAGTTCGAGCTGAACTCGGCGATCACCTCGCCCAACTCGCGGTAGGCCGCCTCCTCGTCCATCCGCAGGCCGTGCGCGATCATCGTGCGGATCGCGTTGCGGCGCGCTCGCTCGGCGAAGTCGGAGGTCGAGAAGAGCGTGTCGTCGAGGTCGAAGAGGATCGCCTGGAGCGGCATCACCATGCGGCGCACCTCGCATCGGTGGGCGGGAGCGACAGCCCGGGAATGACCGGACCCGCGACGGTTGGCGTCGCGGGTCCGAGGATACTGCGTCGTGTGCGGCAGTTCAGCTCGCGGGGGACGCCCGCTCGCCGAAACGCGAGGTCAGAGGCGAGAGCTCAGCGGACCGGCGCCGCCTCGCGGAAGCGGCTCAGGTCCTTGATGTTCGCCTTGACCAGGATCACCAGGCTGCGCGCCTCGTCCGCGACGCCCTTCTGGCGGAAGAAGAAGCCGAGCAGCGGGATGCGCGAGACCCACGGCACCTCGGCGCGGCGGTTCACGTAGTTCAGCGTCTTCAGCCCGCCGAGGATCACCGCGCCGCCGTCGGGCACGATCACGGTGGTGTTGGCGTTCTGGACCTCGAGGCGCGGCAGCTGGAAGGTCACCGCGTCCGAGAAGCCGCCGAGCGTCGTCTCGAAGGTGTCGATGGGGCGCTGGATCGTCGCGACCGTCGTGCGCACGTCGAGGGTGACGTACTTGCGGTCGTAGGAGATCGTCGGGCGGACGTCGAGGACGACGCCCTCCTGCAGGATGCCGATCTCCGGGTTGGCGATGAACGCGGTGTTGGCGACGTCGACGTCGAAGTCCTGGAGGAAGGAGACCTCGTTCAGGACGGTGACGTAGGCACGCTCCGTGTTGAACACGGTCAGCTCGGGCGCCATCACCTCGACCGCGTTCACCGACTTGTCGACGGCGGTCACGACGAGGTTGAACTGCGTGTCATCGAGCAGGCCGAACTGGAACGAGCCGCCACCGGTGGTGGTGAGGATCGAGCCGAGCGGCGAGTCGAAGTAGTTCTCGGTCCGGCCGCGGATGTCGCCGTCGGAGTTGTCGTTGAAGAAGATGCCGGCGCTCGGCGCCGAGGAGCCGGTCGAGCCGGTGCCGAGGTTGTCGAGACCGCGGCTGGCGATGTCCTCGCCGGCCGAGGTTGTGTCGTCGAGCGTGACGCTGGTGCCGAAGACGCCGCCGAGGCCGCGGAAGTCGGCGCCCATCTCCTGGATGAACGCGTCGGTCACCTCGACGAAGCGGCTCTCGATCTGCACGACCGTGGTCGTGAACCGGCGCAGGTCGTTCAGGAAGGCCGCGATCTCGTCCTGCACCTCGGGGGTGTGGATGACGAGGATCTGGTTGCTGGCGGCCGGCTCGATCGAGAACTTCTTGTCGCCGAGCTCCCAGCTCTCGCGCGCGACGTTCTCCTTGACCAGCGTCACGATGTCTTCGGGGGTGATCTGGATCACCTTGTCGAGGTCGGCGGCGAAGACGGAGGTCTCGGCGTCGTCGCCGTACTCGCCCGGCAGCGCGATCTTGTTGATCTCCGGACCCTTGAAGTCGGTGCGGCCGAAGGTCAGGTCCTGGATCGCGTGGGTGCGGATCTTGGTCTGCCCGAACGCATCCTCGAGCGTCGTGATCTGCACGATGCCGTTGGTGACCGTCCAGGCGAACTTGTCGCCGAGTCGCTTGGTGATGATGGTCAGCAGCGAGTCGACCGAGAGGTTGGTCAGGTTGGTGAGCTGGATCAGCGTCGAGTTCGACTCGACCTCGGAGCGGACCGTTTCGGTCGCGCGGATGGTGAGGCCGGTCCAGTTCGAGAGGTTCGCGCAGACGGTGTCGAGGTCGGCGTCGGTGAACTCGACCACCGGCACGCGGTTCGACTTCAGCTGCTCCTTGATCCGCTGATCCTCGATGGCGGCGGCGTCGGAGCCACCGGCGCCCGTCTCCGTGCGCGCCGTGACGCGCGCCCAGTAGTCGGGATCGGCGGCCGTGAGGCCGTCGGAGTAGGGGATACGCAGCTCTTCGATCTCGGACTTGAAGCGGCGGAACGCCTCGCTGCGGTGCTTGGCGAACTCGGCGCTGCGCTTGGAGCGGCGGCCGGCGTTGGCCTCGCGCTTCAGCTCCTGGCCGGTGACGTTGCTCGGCTCGATGGTGAGGACCTGGTCGCACAGCTCCATCGCGCCGGCGTAGTCGCCCGCCTCGAACTTGTAGTTGGCGCTCTCGAGGAGGCCGGCGATGCGGTTCATGTGGCGCGCGCGCTCGGCCTCTTCGTCGCCGCGGATCTGCGCCACCGCCTCCTTCAGCTTGCTCTCGCGGTCGCTCTGGATCGCCTCATCGCGCTCGCGACGGGTGGCCGCGAGGGCCTCGTCGTTGCGCGAGCCGAGGTCGCCCCAGTCGACGTCGAGCGACGACCAGCGGATCGACTGCTGCACCCGCTCGAACCAGCGGATCGCGGCGTCGTACTCGCGGCGCCCGCGCGCATCTTGGCCGACGCGGTGGTACTCCTCCGCCTCGAGCTTCAGCTGCTGGATCGCGACGGCCTGCCGCTCCTCGGCCCACTGACGGGTGGTGCCGATGTCACCCGGGCGCTCGCCGAGCAGCTCGAGGACCTCGAAGTACTGGGCAGTCGCATCCGCGTTGCCCGGGTCGATCGAGAGCGCCTGCTCGAGCTGCTTGCGCGCCCCCGCGAGGTCGCCGCTCTCGCGCAACGAGCGCGCGTTGTCGAGCGCCGCAGCGAGCATCAGCTCCTTCTTCTGCTGCGCGAGCGACTGCGCGCCGCCCTGAGGAGCACTCGCGACCGGAGTCGGCGTCGCGTTCGAGGGCGCGGCGCCGACGTTGGCGTCGGGCATCGACGTCCCCGGCTTGCCCGAGGGGTCCGAGGAGAAGCACGCGCCCAGCGCCGTTGCGGCCAGGGTCGCGTACACCAGGCGCTGCGTCGTGCGAGCGGAGCTCAACATTCTGTTCGTCTCCCGACTGGCGGAGGCAGTCTCGTCCGAAGCGATCGTGGTCCAAGGCGCGTCGTTGCAGGAACGGCGTCACAGGAACGGCGACGGGAGAGAACGAGGAGCCAGCGCACGGTCCGATTCCTCAGGCGAGCAGGCTGCGCTGCGCCTGGGACGAATCGACGGCGATTCCTCGTGATCCCCCGCTGTCTCGGGCAAAACGCCCTGCCGGCGCCCGAGAAAGAGCGCGGTAGGTTAGGTCGCTCGCTGCAAGTGGTCAACGTAAAAGATCGCGACCTAACTCGTTCTCTCGCACGGGTTTAGCAGTGCAGCCGAAAGGCCTGGTGGCAGCGCTGCCTCGCCGTGCTTGCGGCAGTGAACATGGAGCCCGGAACGGGCAACCACTAGCGGGCGGAACGGCCACGGTAACGGCGTCCGCGCCGTCGGCGAACTCGCTCCAAAGCGACCGCCACCCACGCGGGAGCGTCGCTGGCGCGGGCGAGCACGCCCAAGTTCTGCTCGACCTTGCGGCGCAGCGCGGGCTGCAGCGGGTCGAGTTCGAGCGACCGGAGCAGCCGCTCGAATCCCGCTTCGGGGTCGAAGAACGGGTTGCGCCGACCGCCGCCCACTTGCTGGAGGAGGAAGCTCCCGAACAGGTACTCGACCTCGGCGCGCTCCTCGCGCGCCACGAGCGCGAGCAGCGCCGCCTGCGCCGCATCGAAGTCGCCGGCGAGCGTCTGCGCCTTGATCTGCAGGAGCGGTGCGCCGGGGTAGTCGGGTGCAGCGGCGAGCACGCGGGCGAGATCGGCGACGGCCTCGCGCGCCGCGACGCCGCTGCGCCCCGCCTCGCGTTCCTCGAGTTCGAGGCGCGCGCGGGCGCGGAAGAACCGCGCGGCGAGCAGGTCTGGGTCGCGGTCGAGCAACTGCGTGAAGCGGGTCACGGCCGAGAGCGGGTCGCCCCCTTCGAACCGCGCGACCGCCTCGAGCAGCGCTTCGATGGTGGCCACGCGCGCGAGCGGCGCCGGTCGCTTCGCGTTCTCCGCGAGCGGGAGGAGGCGATGGCGCTCGCGATCTTCGGAGCCAGGAAGGTAGCCGAGCCGCGTGAGCGCATCGTGGGTCGCCGTCTCGCTCGCGGTCGGCAGCCGGCGCGAGCGCGCGGCGTCGTAGGCCGCGCGCCACTCGAGGAGCCGTTCGTCGCTCGGCGGCGCAGCCCCCGGCTCGAGCAGCCACTGCTCGTCACCGTCGCCGCTCGGCCGGAGCTCGTAGGGGCCGACGGTGAGCGGGGGGTCGGCGCCGACGTGGAGCAGGAATGCCCGATCGCCGCGGACTCCGCTCTGCTGCGCCCAGCCGAACTGGAGCGCGGCGGCGAGCGACTCGACGTAGTGGGCCGCTGGCGGTGCGCTCGACTGCAGCGCGTGACCGGCGATCCCTTCCGGCGACGCGAACCCGAGCAGGGCGAGCGTCGTCGGCAGCAGGTCGACGAGGCCGATCGGTCGGTCGGCGGCGACGGTGGCGAGCGGCGCAGGGGCAGTGGTCGCCGAGCCGGCCACTTCCGCGATCAGCAGCGGCACGCGCAGCGTCGCCGGCAGCAGCTGGAAGCCGTGCGTCGACTCGCCGCACTCGCCGAGCCCTTCGCCGTGGTCGGAGGTGACGACGATCAGGCAGCGCTCGCCGCTCTGTCGCACCGCGGCCAGCAGTCGCGCGATCTGGCGATCGACGTAAGTCACCTCGCCGCGGTAGCGCACGGCGGGATCGGACGGATCGCCCTGCAGGCAATCGGCCGGCGGCACGTAGGGGTGGTGGGGATCGAAGTAGTGCACGAAGAGGAAGCGGCGCCGCTCGCCGACCGCTCGGCGCCACCGGACGAGCGCGCGGTCGGTCACCTCCGCGGCGCTCCGCTCGCCGAACAGCGCGCTGCCGGGCTCGGAGGGGGTGGGGGCGTCGTAGTGCTCGAACCCGCGCTCGAGGCCGCAACCGACGCCGAGCGGCTGGCCGCCGATCACGGCATCGGTCGCGAAGCCCTCCGCATGGAGCCGGGTCGCGAGCGTCTCGACGTCGCTCCGCAGCGGGAAGGGGGCGTTGTCGTGCAGCCCGAGCTCGGGAGGCAATCGGCCGGTGAAGAGCGTCGCGTGCGACGGGAGCGTCAAGGGGACGTGCGACCACGCGTTCGGGAAGCGACGGCCGCCGTTCGCGACCTCGTCGAGCGCGGGGGTCGTCGCGCGGCCGGGAGAGGCGGGATCGAGCGCGTCGGCGCGCAGGGTGTCGATCGAGATCACGATCAGATGGTGCGGCGGCGCGTCGTCGTCGCGGCTGCACCTCGTCGCGAACGAGGCGACGAGGGCGAGCCGCGCCAGCGCGGGCGCGCGCGCGATCCGGTGGAGGCAGCGTCCGATCGCAGGCTTCAGGCGAGGCCCTCCGGGCGATTCGGTCGGTGTGGGGGCGGTGAGCGGGTGGGGGAGTCGACGCCGAGCGGGCAGCGTAGCGCGACAGTCGCCACCAAAAGCGGGAGGGGCTGACGCGTCGAGCGCCAGCCCCTCCGTTCGTACGTTCGGTTCGTCGGTTCGTCGGTTCGTCGGTTCGTCGATTCTTCGGTTCTTCGAGCTCGCCGGCGCGTTCCTGTCGCCGGCACCGCCCCGTCGGCGTTCAGCTGTCCATCGGAGTGCCGGCGAAGGTGATGTCGACGAAGTTCGCCCGGAGGCACTCGTTGATCACCTTCACGCAGTCGATGTAGAGCGTCTGCTTCTTCGGATAGAGGGTCGCCTTCGCCTCCTTGTTGGCTTCATGGACACGCTTGATCGTGTTGTAGAAGTCCTGGAGGCCGGCCATCTTCTTGCCCTGCACCGTGATGGCGATCTGGTTCTCTTGCCAGACCCAGTTCTTGTCCTTCACGTTCGGGGCGGCGCCGCGCGTGATGTAGATCTCGATCTTCTCCAGCTCCTTGGTGATCGGCGACGTGTTGACGCCGACGTCCTTCGGGAGGTAGGCCGGGATCTTTCCTTCCAGCAGCTTGAAGTTGATGTTGCAGAGGAAAAAGATCAGCAGGTTGAACGTGCAGTCGATCATCGGCGTCATGTCGAGCACGAACGTCTGCTCCGACATTTCCTTGTTCTTGCTACCCATGACTTACTCCAGCCCCTTCTTGCCCGGGGTCTCGATCGCGTGGAAGCCCGGGGCATCCTCGGAGCATGCCAGCTCGATCTTGTAGATCTGCAGACCCTTCTCGCCGCAGAGCTGCATGATCTTCTGCACGTGCTTCATCTCGGTTCCGCGGTCGGTGCGGATCAGGATCGGCTTGCTGCAGAGGCCGTTCTCCTCGCGCGGGTACATGTCCGACCAGATCTTCAGGTCGGTCCGCAACTGCTCGAGTGCGAACGGACGGCGCTTCACCTTGATCACCCCCTCGATGTCGAGGTTGACGACTTTGCGCCCCTTCTCGTTCTTGTCGTCCTTCTGGAACTGCGACGCGCGCGGAAGCGTGACCTTCTCGAGCTCCTGCTGGCCGAGGTCGACCACCAGGATGAAGAAGATCAGCAGGTTGAACGTGCAGTCGATCATCGGCGTCATGTCGAGCGCGATGTCGTTCTGCGGAGCACTCGCCTTCTTCACGGATTGCCCTCCAAGACCGACGGACGATGGGCTGCGGCTGCCCGGGGCGGCGTCGGAGGTCGAGGGTCGGCTGCCGACGCAGCGTCAGCCGCTCCACGGACCTCCGATCAAGGACAACGTCAGGCGGCGGCCTTGGTTCGGAAGCGCTCGAAGAGCTCCTCGATGATCGTTCCGACTTCCATCGTCGTCTTGATGACGCGGTTGCGGAAGACGACGAACGCGAAGGAGACCGGGATCGCGACGCAGAGACCGTAGAGCGTCGTGATGAGAGCGGCTGAAATACCGCCCGACAGCATCGACGGGTCGGCCTGACCCTTGGTGGCGGCGATCGTCTTGAACGCGACGATCATGCCCTGGATCGTGCCGAGCAGGCCGAGCATGGTGGCGACCGACGCGATGAACGAGAGCCAGCCGACCTTGGTGTGCAGCTTGACCGACTCCTCTTCCGAGGCCTCGGCGAGCGCCTGCTCCATCACGGCGAAGTCGTGGTTCACCTTCGAGAGACCGGCCGCGACGATGTTCGTGAACATCCCCGGCTCGGCCTCGCAGAGGTCGACCGCCTCCTGGTAGTCGCCGGCCTCGAAGAGCGCTTCGACTTCCTCGACGATCTCCGGCGGGCAGAGCTTGATCCGGCGGATGTTCACCGCGAAGTCGATCGACACGCCGAGCGCGACGACCGAGACGACGAGGATGAAGTGGCCGATGGTGCCACCGTCGCGCAGGATCTCGGAGATCGAGAACGAGACGTCCGGCGCCTTCGCAGCTTCTTGGGCGAAGGCGAGACCCGACACTGCGACCAGCGCAGCGAGGGTCAACATGGAAGAGGCGAGCTTCTTCAGCGTCATGGACAAGTGCTCCTGGACTTGCTGTTCACGAACCGACCTGGAAAGCGCCGTCACCGGGACGACGTGGAACCGTGTGGGGGAGGACTTCGTGGGTGAATAGCGCCCGAGGGCGCCGTGGTCACTGGTGGGGAGGCTCAATCGGGGGAACGGATCGGGGTCACCTGCTCGGATTGCCTGTTCGTTCGCTGCTCGTGGTCGACTGGCTCGTCGACCGGCTCGCTCACTTGATCTCGGCCCGGGCGCGATCGGCCCACGGGGTGTCGCCGTACCGCTCGACCACCTCGGCGAAGTAGTCGGCCGCCTTCTTCTTGCCGTTCGGCTCGGCGTCCTTCAATGCGAGGCAGCTCTTGCCGAGGAAGTAGGTCGCCCGGGCGGTCTCCTCGCGCGCGAGGTAGTACTGGACCCGCACGCGGGCGAACTGCTCGAGCGCGTCCCGCGGCTTGCCCTCCTCGAGGAGGACTTCGCCGACCCCGTTCAGGGCGGCGGCCACCACCTCGGATTGGGCGGTCGCCGACATCGCGACCTTCTCGAAGAACTGGCGCGCCTCGCCGAACTTCTTGTTGCGCAGCAGCGCCGCGCCTTGCGAGAGCTGCGAGCGGCCGGTGATGGCCAGCAGCGCGCGCTTGGTCGCGTCGTCCTTCTGCGTCGCCGCGTTCGAGTCGGCGAAGCTGCCGGCGGCGGCGTAGGCCGCCTCGGCCTCCTTGGTCATGCCCGCGGTCACGTAGGCGTCCGCCTTGCGGATGCGCGCTTCGGCTTCCCAGAGGATGCCGAGCTTCTTCTGCTGCGCGACTTCGGCGAGCCGGTCGTAGAGCGCGGCCGCTCCAGCGGCGTCCTTGGCGGCCGCCAACGCATCCGCACCGCGCCGCAGCGCGTCGGGCATGAAGCGGCACTCGGGCGCGTCCTTCAGCAGCTGCGCGAAGACCGTCGCCGCTTCCTTCAGCTTCGACGCATCCTTCGCGCCCCACATCTGCAGCGCGACGCCGAGCTGGTAGTTGCCGTGGACCGCGATCCAGTTGTTCTTGGTCTTCGACTTGAGCGCGAGGCGGAAGCTGTTGACGGCGTTCTCCGCGTCGCCCTTCTTCAGCAGCTCGCGCCCCTTGGTGAAGGCCTCGGGCGCGTCGTCGTAGAAGATCTCGGCGACCAGCGCCGAGTCGATCTCCTGCGCCTGCGCGACGCCGTCGAGCTTGTACTTCACCTTGGCGAGGTCTTCCGAGAGCACCGTCCCCTTGAACGGGTTCTTGGCGCCCTTCTGGAGGATCTCGTCGGCAAGCGCATCGGGCGCAGCCGACGACAGGGCCAGCGCGGTGGCGAAAGCCGCGACGAACGCCGCGCTGCGCGGCCGATGGAGGGAGTTGTTCCTCACGAATCACCTCGCGAGCGCTTCGCAGGGCAGCCGGCGGGCGGCGCCGGAGGGGGCGCGGCAGGCCGAAACGAAGCGCGGGATCTTAGTTCGGGGTCGAGGTCGGTCAATCCCGGCGCGGCAGACGGCCGCGCCGGGGAGCGGGCGGTACCTCTCTAGCGCATGCGCTCCGCGAGGTACTCCCAGCGGCGCTTCCACTCCTCGCCGCCGATGCGGGCGAGGAAGTCGGGCTCGTCCTTAAGGAAGTTCTCGACGTTGTTCACGTAGTTGAGGTGGATCTTCTGCGCCGCCGGGAAGTAGGCCGGATCGAGGTCCTTCCCGCGGTAGCGCACGTAGATCGACTGGAACTTCGCCTCGAACCACCCCGGGACGACCTTCTCGTCTTCGGGCTTGAACCCCTTCTCGATCAGCAGCGACCAGAGCTCGACCGCGCGCTTGTAGTCGCCCGAGCCGGGAACCTCGACCGGCTTCTTGTCCACGATGTCGACCCAGCCGCCGTAGCAGAGCGCCGCCGCGCGCAGCAGTGACGGGTCCTTCGGGAAGCGCGCCTCGAGCTCGCGGTAGAGCGGCGCGGCGTCGGAGAACTTGCGCTGCTTCATCAGCACCTCGGCCAGCGTCCGCTTGACGCGCAGGTCGATGTTCTCCTTGTACTGCGCCTCCTTGCCGAAGACCTCGATCAGCTTCTTGTAGGTCTCCTCGGCCTTCGCCCACTCCTCGATGCGCGCCCACGTCTCGGCCGCCGAGAGCAGGTTGTTGTAGCTCTGCCACGCGGTCGCGCGGCAGTAGTTGACCATCATCTCGGCGCCCTTGGCGAGCAGCGGCTTCTGCTTCGCCTTGTCAGCCTCCTTCTCGCCGGCGTCGAGGTAGCCGCGCGCCAGCCAGTAGCCGGCCGACTCGCGCCACGCCTTCAACGTGCCCGCCTCGATCTGCTTGGTCACATCGAGGTAGAGCGCCTCCGCTTCCGGGAAGCGGTTCAGCGCCAGCAGCGCCATCAGCCGGCGGTAGTTCACCTCGGGATAGAAGTCCTTCTGGGTGGGGAAGTCCTTCTCGAAGTTCTTCACGACGTCGAGCACTTCGGCGTGCTTCTTCAGGTCGAGCAGGTACTCGGAGCGGTAGTAGACCGACTCGGTGCGGCTCACCTCGCGATTGAGGATGCGCGCCTTCTCGGCCGGCGGCTCGTTCTCCTTCGCGTACTTGTCGAACGCATCGAGCGTGTGGAGCGCCGTCTCCCACTTCTTCGGGTCGAGGTCGCCCTGCTCGCCGTGGCAGCGCGCCAGCAGGATGCGGGCGCGGTCGTAGTTCGAGTCGCTGTCCTTGATGGCGCCGAGCTTCTGGGCGCACTCGGCGAACGCCTTGGCGCGCTCGTCCTTCTTGTCGGCCGCGATCACGCGCGCCTGCTCGAACTCGTCCTTGGCGACCAGGTACTCGGTGTTCTTCACCTTGAAGTCGCTGGCGAGCTTGCGCAGCGCGTTGTCCTTCGCGCGCTTGTCGTTGTCGTCCTTCGTCTCCTTGAAGCGCGAGACGAGCGTGTTGTACCAGGCGATGCCGACCTGCTGGATCGTCTCCTCGTCGACGCCGCTCGCGGCGGTGCAGAGGGCGAGCCCCTGCTGGAACGCGAACGACGCCTCGATGTGGCGCGACAGGCTGCGGTAGCAGCTGCCGATGTCGGACCAGCAGGCGATGGCGAGCTTCGCGCGCTCCTTCGCGTCGCTGATCTGCTCGAGCGCACCGATCGCGTTGTGGAAGCCGTCGATCGCGTCGAGCATCTTGTTCTGGTTGCGCGACGCGTTGGCGGTGGTGATCCACGTGCTCGGCGGGATCGTGCGGCCGCCTTCTCCGCCGCCCACGGCGTCGTTGCGGATCGCTTCCGCCATCACCTCGCCCGCGCGCTGCCCGACTTCGTTGCTCGGGTTGCGCTTGGCGATCTCCTCGAGCAGCTTCATGCCGCTCGGGTTGCCCGCCTTGAAGCGCGCCACGCCGACCTCGAGGAGGAAGAGCTCGCCGACGTTGGTCCGCTTGGCGCCGCGCGCCGAGTACTTCTTGTAGTAGTCGTCGACGCGCGCCTGCAGCTTGTCGGTGTCGGAGAACTTCGACTGCTTGTTGTAGATGCGGGCGAGCTCGAGGTAGGTCTTCTCGATCATCTTGGTGAGCTCCCCGATCACCTCCGGCGGGAGGTCGGGGTTGTTCTCGATGACCTGCGGGACGCCCGTCTCGGCGCTGACGATGTACTCGAGCATCGCGAGGCCGTCTTCGAGCTGGTTCAGCCCGACGTTGGCGAGGCCCGCGTAGAAATTGACATCGTAGCTGCGGATCGTCTCGGCGCCGAGCTCCCACGTGTAGGTGGTGGTCTGCTCGACGGCCTTCTTCAGGTACTCCTGCCGGCTCAGGTCGTTCTCGGGATAGAGCTGCGCCCACTCGTAGTAGGTGGCGGCGAGCTCGAACACCGGCTCGAAAGCGTCGATCTTCGCCTCGTCCTTCGGCGAGCGCGGCGCCGGATCGTCCGGATTGGCGTCCGGATCGTCATCCGGATCGGGCATCGACTCGTACTTCTTCAGCCGCGCGTTGTGCAGCGCGTTCAGCTGCTGGACTGCGGCGCGGAAGGCGGCCTCCGCCTCCTTCTTGTTCGTCTCGGCGTCGGTGCCGGCCGCCGCGAGCTCGGCGTAGAGGGCACCGAGCTTGCGCTGGCAGGCGGCCGCCTCGGCGCGCGCGTCGTCGGCGTTCTTGTGGTCGGCGCCGATCTTGCCGAGGAACTCGTTGTAGTGGCCGATCGCCGCCTTCAGCAGCGACACGCGCCCTTCGGTGGTCGTGTCGTAGTCGCCGCCGAGCTTCTCGATGAACGCCCGCGCGTAGAGGCACGCGTTGCGATCCTCGGCGTTGAGGTCGCTCTTCTCGAGCTTCTGGATGTACTCGGTCGCGAGGTCGAACAGGCGGTAGCGCGCCATGTTCTTCGCGAAGCCGATCTCATCCTGAAGTTCCCAGGACTGCGCCTGCGCCGGCGTCGCCAGCGCGAGGAGTCCGAACGCCCACCACGACTTCCAGAGTCGACGCGACATGGTTACGGCTCCAGTGAACGAGACCGCCCGGGAGAGGGGTTGGCTCTCCCGGGCGGCCGGCATCGATTGCCACTTCCAGCCTTGGACCGGAGAAGGGCCCACGCTCGTCAGAACGCGGGTGGGGGAGGGCGGTTCGCGCCTCCGGGCCCCGGACCCGTCACGATCGACCGCGACGAGCTCAGTTGCGCGAGATCGACGGCTCGTATTCCTCCGGGATGATGATCTTCGCCCGCACCAGGATCATCACCTTCGTCTTGCTGGTCTCGGTGCCCTTGCGGCTGGCGAAGAACGAGACGAGCGGGATGTCCTTCAGGAACGGGATCCCCGAGTCGAGTCGCTTGTCGACCAGCGACTTCATGCCGCCGAGCATCAGGGTCGCGCCGTCGGGGATGGTGACGGTCGTGCGCAGCCGCTGGATCTTGAGGATCGGCAGCTGGAGCTCGACCTCGTTGCCGACGGCGAGCGAGGTGCGGAAGGTCGCGATCGGCTCGACGAGATCGAGGAGCGTCGGGCGCACTTCCATGGTCACGAAGCGCTTGTCGGACGAGACCACCGGGCGGACGTCGAGCGTCGGGCCGTCGCGCAGCACCTTGACGATCGGGTCGGCGATGACGGCGCCCTGGGCGATCTCCGCCTCGAAGTCCTGCACGTAGCTGATGTGGTTCAGCACGTTGATGTGCGCGCGCTGGCCGTTGAAGACGGTCAGGTTCGGCGCGTGCACCACTTCGGACTGCGTGGTCTTGGTGACCGCGCGCAGGATCGCCTCGGCGATCGTGTCGTCGAAGAAGGTGAACTCGACCGACGCACCGCCGGAGGCGCGGAAGTTCTCGTCGCCGAGCGAGAGGTCGTAGAGGTTCTCGAGGCGGCCGCGCGCATTGAAGTCGCCGCCGTTCTCGGTGAAGAAGGCGCCGGCGTCATTGCCGGTGCCGATGCCGCTCGGCGCGCCCGGCGAGCCGACGCCGCCCGAGCCCGGGGTGCCGAAGTCGTCGAGGACGACGTTCGGGACCGAGGCGGCGGTCGAGGTGCCGTTCTGGCCGTTCAGGCCGCGGAAGTCGACGCCGATGTCCTCGAGGAAGCGGTCCTCGAGCGACAGGAAGCGCGTCTGGATGTTGACCATCGTGCGAGCGTTCGCACGCAGGTCGGAGAGCAGCTGGTCGATCTTCGCGTGGACGTCGGCCGTCTGGCGGACGACGAGCGCGCCCGACTGCTGCAGGTTGATCGTGACGTTGGTGTTGCCCTCCCACGTCGACGGATCGATGTTGTTCGTGATGAGGTCGCGCAGCGCGTCGCCCTCGATGACGAACGGGGTCGGCTCCGGCGGCTCCGGCGGCTCTTCGTCGACGGCGCCGGAGGGCGAGAGGTTGAAGTCGGTCGACGGGAACGAGGCGACCTTGTTGATCAGGTCGCGCACGTCGTAGATCTCGATGTACTCGCCGCCCTTCGCCGTCTCGAGCGTGATGATGGTGACGACGCCGTCACGCACCACGTAGTTCACGCCGTAGACGGTCGAGATCAGCTCGAGCGCGCCCTTGCCGGTGATCGAGGCGACCTTGAGCAGCGCCCCGGTGTCGGTGCCGGCGTCGAGGACCGGCTGATCGATGATGAAGTTGATCCCGGTGCTGACATGCAGCCACTCGATCGCGTCGGGGAGCTTCGTGTCGTCGAAGTTGAGCTCGACGCGCGTGTTGTTGAGGACGTCCCAGATCCGCTGGTCCTCGGGCTTCAGCTGCTCGCCCTGCAGGCGGAAGTGGATCGGCCCCTGGCCGACGATCTTCTCCCACTCCGACTTGACCGGGAACGAGATGTCCTCGGTCACCGGCGTGTTCATCAGCTCGATCTGGTCGAAGATCTCGCGCCAGTGGTCCTTGTAGGCCGTGCGGTACTGGTCCTGCTCGGCGGCGTGCCACGCCTGCTGCGCGGTGAGCTTCAGTTCGCTCGCCTCGACATGGTTCGGCTGCAGGTCGAGCACCTGGTCGCAGAAGGAGGCGGCCTCCTTGTAGCGCTCGGCATAGAACGCGTCGTTCGCCTGGCGCAGGAAGCGGTTGACGAGGTTCTGCGCGCGCTCGCGCTCCTCCGCCTCGCGCGCCGACTTCTCGGCCAGCGCGCGCTGCTCGCGCTCCGCGGCGATGTCGCGCTCCTGGGTCGCGCGCGCCGCCGTCAACTCGGCGATCCGCTCACGCAGCGACGCCTCGGTCACGCCCATGTCGGTCGTGCCGCCGAGGTAGGGGTTCCAGCGCAGGATCAGCTCGGCGTCCTGCAGCGCGCGGATGGCCGCTTCGTAGTCGCCCTGGCCGCGCCGCTTCTCCGACTCGACGAGCTTGTTCTCGACTTCGAGCCGCGCCTGCTGGCGGCGGACGCGGTCCTGATCGGCGGCCGCGCGCGCGACGTCGCCGACCGTGCTGGCCCGCTTGCCGAGCTGCACGCTCACCGAATCGAGCAGGTTGCGGATCTCGGTGTTGCCCGGATCCATCTCGTAGGCGTCGAGCAGCGCCGCATGCGCCGCTTCGGCGTCCCCGCGGCCGAGCGCCGCCTTCGCGTTGTCGAGGTAGCCTTGGACGAGCGTCGCGACCTTCTGGGCGCGCAACGAACCCGCGTCCTGCGCGGACGGCGCCGACGCGGCGTTCGTTCCGGCAGGCGTCGTGCCAGCCGGAGCGGCCGCGACCGAACCGTCGGCCGGTGTTCCGGTCGCCGGAGCGGCACCGTCGTCCGCGCTCGAGGAGCAGCCGCCGATCACGGACAGCGAAGCCGCCGTCAGCGCGCCGAGGAGAGGGGGGCTCGTTCGCATCTTCTGGATCTCCAGGTTCCTCGCACCGAGGAACGGCCGAATCCCTATAGGTCTATCAGTTCGAGGCAGCCGATGTGAAGGTCCGGGTTGCGCCCGAACGATCGCGGCAGGTCACTTCGAGAGCGCGAGTCGGCACCGTCGCCGACTCGGAGCGGAACGTCGGGAGGCCGCTCGCCGGGTCGAGCTTGCGGCGGCCATCGGGCAGGAACTCCGGTCGCTCGCGCACTTCGACGCGCGACCCTTCGACCCAGCGCGACGACGTCAGCGTGAGGCCGGTGGCGAGCCGCGCCGCGAGTTCCGCCGGCAGATCGTCCGCGGCGGGCGGGACGATGGGGGCGCCCGCGGCGACCGCGAAGACGCGCTGGTGGAGACGGCCGTCGAGCGTGGCCTCGAGCGCGCAGCGGACCTCGTCCGCCTCGCCAGCGAGGACCCGCAGGGTGAACCTCTCGGAGATGTCGGCCGTGATCACCGCGGAGCGCTTGCTTTCGATGAGGGTCGGCAGGTCGCCGATCGTGCCTTCGAGCACCGTCGCCACACAGTAGAAGAACCGCTCCTGCCACAAGGGCAGGTCGCGGTCCTGGAATGCAGTCTTCCCGCCTTCGAAGGTCGTGAGCAGCTTCGGCTCATCGCCTTCGCGCCAGCGGTATACCCGGAACCCCAGACGCAGTAACGGCTGGCTGCGCAGGCGCTCGCGGACGGCTGCGAGATCGGCGGGTGGACCCCACGCGAGCTCGACTCCCTCGGGCGTCACCGTGGCCGTGAGCGCTTCCGGCGGCTTCAGCGCGCGCTCGAACTCCACCTCGCGGTGGCTCTTCTCGGCGAAGAGCTCGATCTGCGCGGCGGAGAAGACGAGTTCGCTGCGGAAGCGCAGCCCGACGCGCTCGGGAAGTCGGACGAGGGCCGCCGCATCGCGTTCACCGACCACGGGGGACGGGAGCACGGCGCGGCGATCCTCGGCCCCTCCGCGCAGCTGCTCGTCGAGCTCTGCGGCGAGGGCGCCGACCTCCCTGGACGTGGAGTGGCGGATCCAGGAAAGGAGGGCGGGCACCGTAGCCGCACCCAGAAATGCTGTCAACAGCAGCGGGCCGAGGAAGCGGACGTTCGCGGCACGTTCGCTGGACGTCGCCACGCGATTCTCCGATGCGAGGCTCATCGCGGCGCCTCCTCGCGCGACGACGGGAAGCGGAACGCGACGGCCAGGGCGACGGCGACGGGTGGCGCTGCGAGCTCGGCGTCGCGCTGCGTCCACTCCTCGGTCTGCAGCCGGCGCAACCGGTACTGCATCAGCCGTCGCGGCGGCACCGCGTCGCTGGCGGCGAGCAGCGCTTCGCCGAAGGCGACCGCATCCTCGAGCGAGCCGAGCAGCGCGACCTGCAGTTCGAGTTCGCCCGCGCCGTTGCGCACTGCGGCGACCTGCTCGATCGCCGCGCGCGGGACGAGGCGGCGCGTCGCGGCGAGGAAGCTCGCCACGATCGCGCGCTCGAGCTGGTCGGAGAACTCGGCCCCCTCGAGTTCGAGGGTGCGAGTCAGCGAGGGGGTCAGCAGGCCGAGCCGCCCGATGGAACCGCCCGGAAGCGACTTGAGGTCGCTCGGCAGGACCAGCAGCAGCTCTTCGAGCCGCGCTCGCACCGCGTCGTTCCCGGCGGCGCGCGGGCGGGTCGCACGCGGCTCGAGGTAGTCGGCGGCCGTGCGCGCGCCGGCGAACCAGCGGTCGGTGAGCTCCGCCCGCTCGGCCCGACACGCGGCGGCGGTGCGGCGCGCCTCCTCGACCTCGCTCGCGCGGGGCGGCGGCGCTCCCAGCGCGCGCGCGCGGCCGATGCCGTCGGTGAAGCCGGCGCGCACCTGATCGCGCAGGTCGGGCAGCTCGATCAGTTGGCGGCGCCCGGCGCTCCAGAAATCGAAGCCGCACCAACCGAGGATCAGCAGCGCGGCGATGAAGGCGAGCGTCCTCATGACGAACTCCCCGCCGGCAGCTCGGTGGTCAGCGTCACGCGCAGCACTCCGTCGGCGTTGCGCTGCTCCGCGACGTCGATCACCTCGATCTTCACCTTGCTGCGCAAGAAGTCGCGGATCGTGTCGGTCGCGCCGGAGAGCCCCTGATCGACCTCGAAGACGAGGCGCGCGCCGTCGCTGCGCTCGCCTGGCCGCAGCTCGTACTCGATCAGCCGGAAGAAGACGCTCGGGTCGGAGAGCGCCTCGAGCAGGCGCCCCGGAAAGGCGAGCCGCCGCTTCACCAGCGCCGCTTCGGCGAGCAGCGCCTCGCTCCCCGCCGTCGCGTCGAGCGCCGACTGGCGCGCGGAGTTCCAATCGGCGTGCGCGCCGAAGTCGGTCTTCTGCCGCAGCTCGGCCAACGTCGCGCGCAGCTCCGCGCGTTCGCGGCGCGCGAGCGTGCTGGTCGTCAGCAGTCCGAGCGCGAGGAGCAGCAGCGCCACGGTCCAGGCCGGCAGCGTGCGCGCGACGCCGCGCGCGCGCGACGCCGGGAGCAGCGACCACGGATCGGGTTCGGGGTCGAGCGCCGCCATCGCCAGGCCGATCGCGGTGCCGAGATGGAGCGGATGGTGGGGCGCGGCGCGCTGCGTCACGCTGATGTTGCGCGGCGCGTGCGGCGTCACGGTCGGTTGCCCGAGCTCGCGCTCGAGGGCGCGGCGCAGCTCCTCGTGGCGCGCCGCTTCGCCGAGCAGCACGACCCGCTCGAGCGCGGTGCCGTCGTGCGCGCCGTACAGCGCCACGCGAGCGTCGCGCTGCTCGCGCGCGATCTGGCCGGCGATGCGGGTCGACTCGCGATCGCGTGGCGCGGCGCCGACCGGCAGATCGGCGAGCGTCCCGCAGCCGAACGGCAGCGAACGCCAGCGCCGGTCGCCATCGCCGTCGAGGAAGAGCAGGTCGGTGCGCGTCCGGTGGCACTCGATCACGAGCCGCCGCCCCTTCTGCGTCCACTCCTCGTCGGCGTAGCGCGCCAGCGCGAGCGGGCCCGGGATGAGGCCGTCGAGCGGCAGGCCGAACCGGCGCAGGTCGGCGACGAAGCTCGCGACCAGATCGCGGCGTTGCGCGAAGTAGTCGGACGCCGTCGCGTGGCCCTCGCGTCGCCGCGGCTTGCTGGCGCGCACGATCCACGGCTCGAGGTCGGCGGCGATCGCCTGGTGGAGCTCGAACTCGAGCAGGCCCGGCGCGCGCGCCGCATCGGTGACCGGCACTTCGACGCGGCCGTGCCGCGCGCCGAACACCGGCAACGCCACGAAGATCGCATCGCCGAGCGTCGCGCGGCGCGCCTGCAGCAGATCGATCAGCGCGCGCCCGACCGCTTCCGGCAGGTGGGAGGAGAGCTCCTCGGCCCCTTCGCCGGAGCCGCTGGTCGGCTGCTCGACGACGTCGAGGATCCGGTAGTGCGCTCCGCGCCGCTCCATGCGGACGGCCCGTACTGCGCCACCGGTGAGGTCGACTCCCCAAGCGGTCGGTCGCATCAGCACGGCAATCCCTCCGCCTCGTCGCGCCCCCGCGCGTCGCCGTTCGTTGCAGCGTTTCTAGCGAAGCGACCGCCGCGGCCCGCACTTCGTCACGACGTCGCTCCCGTTCCGTCGACGGGTCGCCCGACGGTCCGCGCGACCAGCTTGAGGTCGCTCCACGCGTCGTGCTTCGCGTCGGGGTTGCGCAGCAGGTAGGCGGGGTGGAAGGTCGGGATCAGGGGCAGCCCGCGCCAGGAGTGGAGGCGGCCGCGGACCGCGCTGATCGCTCGCACCTCGGGGAGGAGGGCGCGCGTCGAGGGCAATCCGAGCGTGCAGAGGAGGCGCGGCCGGAGCAGTGCGATCTGCCGCTCGAGGTACGGGAGGCAGGCGGCCGCCTCGTCGGGCTCGGGCGTCCGGTTGCCGGGGGGGCGGCACTTGACGAGGTTCGCGATGTAGACCTCGTCGCGCCGGAAGCGGATCGCCGCGATCATCTTGTCGAGCAGCTGCCCGGCCTTCCCGACGAAGGGACGGCCCGAGGCGTCCTCGTCTGCCCCTGGCCCTTCGCCAATGAAGAGGATGGGAGGGTCGAGCGCCCCCTCGCCGGGGACGGCGTGGGTCCGCGTCTCGCAGAGCTTGCATTTCTGACAGGTGCTGATTTCGCTCGATAGCTCGGTGAGGAGCCGTTCCCGGTCGACGAAGGAGAGATCGGTTTCAGATCCTTTCGGCCGCGGCGGCTCCGGAGACGGAGCGACTGAAATACGGAGCGGAGGCGCGGCCGCCGCAGGTGCATGCGATGGTGCTGATTCAGATCCTAGACGCGCTGCACCTGGAATGGGAGGAACGGGCCGGGTAGCTGGCGACTCGACGCGCGCCGACGGCGGCGCCTCGATCCGCGGACGAGCGGGCGGCGCCGACCCAACGGCCGGCGTCGGTGGTGCGACCGGGCGGCGCCATCGCCGGACGCCCGCGCGACGATGGACCCGCAGTTCGAACTGGAACCGCTCCCGCGGCTGCTCCATCGCGTCGCCATCCTCCAGCGGTCGGTGCGCACCGGCCGCGCGATGGTAGCGCGACGCGACCATGCGGCGGGGTCCGTCCTATTGTGGGCCGGTTCTGAGAAGCTGCCGTCGTGCCGCGCGTTCGAGGGGGCGCCGCGACGGAGCGACAGACGGAGGGCGTGGTGGACGATCGGGTTCAGTCGGAGCCGCGGGGTCCGCTCGGCGGCGGGGTCGGCGCCCTGTTGCTGCTCGCGGCCGCCTTCATCGCGGCACTTCCCGCATGGCTAGCGCCGCAACTGCTCTTCGCGAGCGGCGGCTCGACCGCCGGAGCGTGGCCGGGCGTGCGCTCGCTCGCCATCGCACCGGAGGGGAGCGGCGCCCTCGTCGCGTGGCGCGTGCTCCTCGTCGTCGTGCTCGCGTGCGGCGGGGGGATCGCCGCGCGGCTCGCGGTGGCGCTCGGCGCGTCGCGCCGGGTCGCGCTCGCGGGCGGACTGCTCTTCGTCGCGTCGTCGGCGGCGACGAGCGTCCTCTGGATGGCGGCCGGCCCGCTGCTGCTGGTGGCGGCGCTCGCCGGCCTCCTCTTCCTCGAGCGGCGCCTCGCTGCACCGCAGCAAGGCCTGCTCGCCGCGGCGCTGCTCGTGGTCGCCACGGTCGCTTCGTCCGGGGTCCTGCTGCCGACGCTGCTCGGCGCGACCGTCGTGCTCGCGCCGGTGGGGCGCGCGCGGCGGCGCGTGCTGGCCGGCCTCGCGCTGCTGCTGCTGCCGGTCGCAGCGGCACTGCTGCTGCGCTGGCCGCTCGGCCTCGCGCTCGGTGCGGCGCCAAGCTCCGCTGCGCAGGCGACGCTCCACGACGCGTTGCTCGCGTTGCGCGACGCGATGCGGACGCTCCTCGAAGGCGGCTTCGGCTTCGTCGCCGCGCGCCCGTTCGTCTCGAACTGGCGGCCCGAACTCGGCAGCTCGATCGGTTCGCCGCTGCTGGTGCTGTCGGGATTGGCGGTGCTGGTGAGCGCCGTGCAGCGGCCGGCGGCGCGCGCGCTGCTGGCCGGCGTGCTGGTCGCGGTGGTGCCGATCCTGCTGGTCGCGATCGGGCGGCCGCTGCAACTGGTGCCGCTCGCGTTGGCGCTGCCCGGCGTCGCGCTGGTCGGTGCGGCGCTCGCGGCGCTGCAGCCGAAGGTCGCCTATGCGGCCGGCGTGCTGCTGCTCGGCTTGCAGGCGGCGGGCAGCGTGCAGCAGCGCGAGCTGCGCGCGAACCTGCTCCATGTCGCCCATCCGGTGGCGGCGCAGCGGCTCGCCGAACTCGACGGCGAGCCGAGCGCGCTCGAGGCGTGCGTGGTGGCCGCGGCCGCCGCGCCGCGCGCGCTCGCGCCCGAAGTCGAGCGCGCGATCGGCTGGCAACTGCTGTTGGCGGCCGAGCAGGCGGGCGACGAGGCGCGCGCGCTCGATTGGGCGGAGCGGTGGCTCGCCGCGCGTCCGGCGTCCGCGGCGCCCTTCCCCGAACTCGAGGCGCGCCGCATCGAGCTCTTGCTGCCGGTCCGCGGCGTCGATGCCGTGGCCGCGGAACTCTCGGCCGGTGCCGCGCGCCACGCCGGCGAGCGCGCCTGGGTCTCGGCGGTCGCCGCCGTGATGGTCGAAGCGCTCCATCGCAGCGCGCGCGATCCGCAGTTCGTGACGCAGGTGGTGCCGCTGGTCGAGCAGCTGCTCGAGACGGCCGCCGCGCGTCCCGACGACGCGAGCTCCGCGGAGCTGCAGTGCCTCGCGCTCTTGCGCGTCGGCCAGCAGCGCCTCATCGAGGCGGTGACGCTCGCCGAGAAAGCCGTTGCGCGCGCGCCCGACGACGCGCGGCCCCATCTGGTCCTGGCGCGCATCTACCTCGGCCGCGACGAGTGGGAGGCGGGGCTGCGCGAAGTGGCGCGCGCGCGCCAGCTCGACCGCGACGATCCGAGCGCGATCCTGCTCGAGGGGCGCCTCTTCTGCAGCAACGCCGACCTCGCCGAGCGCGGCGTCGAGCGGATGCTCGCCGCGCGCGTGGCCGATCCGACGCTGCCGGGCGTGCGCGAGGAGATCGAGGCGGGCACCGTCGCGGCCGCCGGCCACCTCGTCGCGCAAGGACGCCTCGAAGCGGCGCGCGATGCGCTGCACCGCGCCATCGAGGCGATCGGCCGCCGGCCACCGCTCTTGCGCTCGCTCGCCAGCGTGGCCCGCCAGCAGCGCGCGTTCGAGGCGGCGGTGGTGCTGCTCGAGGAGGTGTGGGAGGCGGGAGCGGGCGATGCGGTGCTGGCGCGCGAACTCGCCGAAGCGCGCCGCGACGCGGGTTACGGCCGCTTGCTGCAGCACGATCGGCCCGCCGCCATCGCCCATTTCGAGCGCGCGCTCGCCATCGCGCCGCCCGAGTTCGATCGCGCCGGCATGGAGGCGGTGGTCGCGCAGTACCGCTCCGAGGGCAAGCGCAGCGAGCCCCCCGAGGTCGCCGCGGCGCGCGCCGCGTTCGACGAGGCGCTGCGGCTGCACGGCGCCGGCGACGTCGAAGGCGCCCTCGCGGCGCTGAAGCGCTCGATCGAGTTGCTGCCGCTCCATCCGCTCGCCCACTTGAACCTCGGCCGCATCGAGCTCGAGCGCGGCCGCGCCAAGGAGGCGGAGGGGGCGCTGCGCACCGCGCTCGCCATCGCGGCGGCGCAGAAGATCGATCTCGAGGAGGCGTGGCCGCCGCTGCTCGAGGCGCTGGTCGCGCAAGCGGCCGACGCGAAGGAGATCGCCGCCGCGCTCGACGAGTACGCGCGCCTCTATCCGCGCGGCCGCTTCCTCGCGCAGCTCGAGGCGCTGCGGGACCGGTGACCGCGCCGCTGCTCTACCTCGACCATGCGGCGACCTCGTGGCCGAAGGAGCCGCGGGTGGTGGAGGCGATGGCGCGCGCGCTGGTGGAGCCGGGCGTCGCGCCCGATCGCGGCGGCGGCGCAGCCGGTCGGGCGGCGGCGCGCGCGGTGGCCGTGGCGCGCGAGCGGGTCGCCGCGCTGCTCGCGGTCGACGGGCCGGAGCGCGTCACCTTCACCCTCAACGCCACCGATGCGTTGAACCTCGCGCTCAAGGGTGCGCTACGGGCCGGCGACGAGGTGGTCACCAGCACGATCGAGCACAACTCGGTCGCTCGTCCGCTCGCGCGCCTCGAGGCGGAGGGCGGCGTGGTGGTGCGGCGCGTCGCCGCCGATCGCTTCGGCCGGCTCGCCGCCGCCGACGTGCTGGCCGCGGTCACGCCGCGCACCCGCCTCGTCGCGCTCTCGCACGCCTCGAACGTGACCGGCCTGCGCCACCCGATCGCGGCGATCGGCGCCGCGCTGCGCACGCAGCCGATCGGTCGGCGGCCGTGGCTCCTGGTCGACGTCGCGCAGAGCGCCGGCTACCGGCCGCTCGACGAAGTCTCCTCGGTCGCCGATCTGCTGGCGGGCGCCGGCCACAAGGGACCGGGCGGGCCGCTCGGGACCGGCTTCCTCTGGACGCGCGAGGGCGTCGCGCTGCGACCGCAGCGCGAAGGCGGCACCGGGTCGCGCAGCGAGGAGCCGCTGCAGCCGAACGACTGGCCGGGTGCGCTCGAAGCGGGGTCCCCGAACGTGCCGGGGATCGTCGCGCTCGCCGTCGCCATCGAGGCGCGGCTCGCGGGCGGCGGGCTCGCGGCGATCGCGGCGATCGCGGCGGCGCGGACGGCGGCGACGCACGAGTTCCTCGCGCGGCTTCGCGAACTCGACGCGGTCGAGCGGTTCGGTCCCGACGACGCGCCGTCGCGCGAGCCGCTCTTCCCGCTGCGCGTGCGCGGCTACGCGGTGGCGGAAGCGGCGGCGCTGCTCGAGAGCGAGTTCGCGATCGTGCAACGCGCCGGACTCCACTGCAATCCGGGGACGCATCGAGTTCTGGGGACGGCTCCGGACGGTACGCTGCGCCTCTCCTTCGGCCATGCGCCCGGCGCAGCCGAGATGGAACGGGCGGTGGAGGCGTTGCGCGAGCTCTCGCGAGCGGCGCCCTCCTCCGGTTGAGGGCGGCGACGAGGCGGGGGGCGACGATGAAGGTCGTGTTCGGTCGGGACGGGGAGATCGAGGTCGAGCGCGCGCCGCTGGTCGGCGTGCTGCTCGCCACCGATCAGTTGAAGGCGCGCGGGCTGCCGCTGGCGGTCGCCGACGTCGCGCGCGGGCCGATCGAGACCAAGGACTTCACCGGGCGCGAGCTCGAGACGGCGCTGGTCTACTCGGGCAAGCAGCGCATCCTGCTGGTGGGGCTCGGCGATCCGAAGAAGCTCACCGTCGACACGCTGCGGCGCGCCGCGGCCGCCGTCGTGAAGCGCGCGCGCCAGTACAAGCTCGCCAGCGCGGCGCTGACGTTGGCGCCGGTCCCGCTGGCGGTCGAGGAGTCGGGCCGCGCCGTCGGCGAAGGGCTCGAGCTCGGCAACTACGCGTTCCACGGCGTGCGCACCGATGCCGCGCCGCACCGCCTCGGCAGCTGCGCCGTCCACTACGCCGGCAGCGCCAGCGAGCGGCGCCGCTTCGGCGATGCGCTCGCGATCGGCGCGGTGGTGGGCGAGGCGCAGTGCCTCGCGCGCGACCTCGGCAACCAGCCCTCGAACATCGCGACGCCGCGCTACCTCGCCGACACCGCGCGGCGCATCGCGCGGGCCGGCAAGCTGCGCCTCAAGGTGCTGGCGCGCGCCGAGCTCGAGCGGCGCGGCTACGGCGGCCTGCTCGCGGTCGCCAAGGGCTCCGCGCAGCCGCCCTTCTTCCTCGAGTTCGAGTACCGGCCGCGCCGCTTCCGCCGCACGCTCTGCCTGGTCGGCAAGGGGCTCACCTTCGACACGGGCGGCATCTCGCTCAAGCCGGCGCAGGGCATGGAGGAGATGAAGTTCGACCTGTGCGGCGGCGCGGCGGTGATCGCCACCTTCTCGGCGCTGCGCAAGCTCGCGCCGAACGTGCGCGTCTACGGCCTCGTGCCGTGCACCGAGAACATGCCGGGCGGGCGCGCCATCAAGCCGGGCGACGTGCTGAAGACCTACGGCGGCCTCACCGTCGAGGTGACCAACACCGATGCCGAGGGGCGCCTCGTGCTGGCCGATGCGCTCGGCCGCGCGCAGGAGCTCGCGCCCGACCACACGGTCGACCTCGCGACGTTGACCGGCGCGTGCGTCGTCGCGCTCGGCCATCGCGCGAGCGGCCTCTTCTGCAACCACGACGACCTCGCGCAGAAGCTGAAGAGCGCGGGCGACCTCTCGGGCGAGCGCGTCTGGCCGCTGCCGCTCTGGGAGGAGTACCTCGACGAGATGCGCTCGACGGTGGCCGACCTGAAGAACTCGGGCTCGCGCTTCGCCGGCGCCGTCACCGCGGCGGCGTTCCTGCGCAAGTTCGCGGGCGACCTGTCGTGGGCGCACCTCGACATCGCCGGCACCGCCTGGGACACGCCGCGGAACGAAACCTACGAGGGCGGAGCGAGCGGCGTCGGCGTGCGCCTGCTGGTCCGCCTGATCGAGAGCCTCGAGTGACGGAGGAGCGAGCGAACATGCCATCCCAACACGCGAAAGTGCTGATCCTCGGTTCCGGCCCGGCCGGCTGGACTGCGGCGATCTATGCGGCGCGAGCGAACCTCGAACCGACCGTGCTGCACGGTCCGGCGCGCGGCGGCCAGCTGATGCTGACCACCGAGGTCGAGAACTATCCCGGCTTCGAGCACGGGATCATGGGGCCGAAGCTGATGGAGCTCTTCGAGGCGCAGGCGGTGCGCTTCGGGACGAAGGTCGTGCAGGCGTGGGCGACCGAGGTCGACCTCGGCAAGCGCCCCTTCACGGTGAAGACCCTCACCGACGGCGACTTCACCTGCGACACGCTGATCGTCGCGACCGGCGCCGAGGCGCGCTGGCTCAACCTGCCGAACGAGACGCGCATCCGCGACGCGGGCGGCGGCGTCTCGGCGTGCGCGACGTGCGACGGCGCCTTCTTCAAGAACAAGGAGCTCGTGGTCGTCGGCGGCGGCGACACGGCGATGGAGGAGGCGAACTTCCTCACCCGCTACGCCTCGAAGGTCACCGTGGTCCATCGGCGCGACAAGCTGCGCGCGTCGAAGATCATGGCGGACCGGGCGCAGGCGAACCCGAAGATCGCCTTCGTCTGGGACAGCGAGGTGGTCGACGTCCTCGACACCAACGGCAACAAGCGCATCCGCGCCGTGGTGCTCGAGAACTACAAGACCAAGGCGCGCACCGAGTTCGCGTGCGGCGGCCTCTTCGTCGCGATCGGCCACAAGCCGAACACCGAGCTCTTCACCGGCAAGCTCGACCTCGACGCGAAGGGCTACCTCGTCACGCAGGGCAAGACGACCTACACGAACGTGCCGGGCGTCTTCGCGTGCGGCGACGTGCAGGACTCGGTCTACCGCCAGGCGGTCACCGCGGCCGGCACCGGCTGCATGGCGGCGATCGACGCGGAGCGCTGGCTCGAGGCGCACGCGCACGGCTGAGCGGCGCGCCTCGACTCGACTGCAGGTTGCGTGGGCCGCGGATCGCGCGTAAGTTGCGCCGCCTTCCGACGGCCGCACGGCCATCGGGATGGGGGCATCGCCAAGTGGTAAGGCAACGGATTGCAAATCCGTTATCCCCGGTTCAAATCCGGGTGCCCCCTCCATCTCGACGCAAGTCGTTGTCAGTCAAATAGTTGCGACTTCGTCACCCCGGCCGCGCCGCCCGTCGTTCCGTCGCCCACGACGCCCTCCCCGAACCGCTCGCGCCGCTCTCGCACGGCCGTGCCGCCCGCGGCTCGCACGCCGCTCGAAGGGGCGCGAAGCAGCCGTCGCCGACCGAGCGGCTCGCGACCGAGGGCTACACTCGCGCCCTTCGCAGGGGAGAGCAGGGCATGAGAGTCGTCGCGGTGATGAACCAGAAGGGGGGCGTCGGCAAGACGACGACCACGTGCAACCTCGGCGCCGCCTTCGCGCGCCGCGGCACCCGCGTGCTGGTGATCGACCTCGACCCGCAAGCGCACCTCTCGCTCCACCTCGACCACGACGTGAACGGCGGCAAGCCGTCGATCTACGAAGTGCTGGTCGAAGGGCTGCCGATCGAGCAGGCGATCGCGCTGACGGCGAGCGAGAAGCTCGCGCTGGTGCCGGCCCACATCGACCTCGCGAGCGCCGAGCTCGAGCTCGCCGGCGAGATCGGCCGCGAGACGATCCTGCGCAACGCGCTGGCGGAACTCGCGGCGCGCGACCTCTACGACCTCGTGCTGATCGACTGCCCGCCGTCGCTCGGGCTCCTCTCGCTGAACGGGCTCACCGCGGCCGACGAGGTCCTGATCCCGCTGCAGGCGGAGTTCTTCGCGCTGCACGGGATCAGCCGCCTCACCGACGTGATGGAGAAGCTGCGGCGGCGGCTGAAGCGCGGCCCGCAGCTGCTCGGCATCGTGCTCTGCCGCATGCAGGCGACCACGCGCCTCGCGCGCGAAGTGGAGGAGGAGGCGCGTCGCCACTTCGGCGCGCGCGTCTTCCAGGCGACCATCCGCCAGAACGTCCGCCTCGCTGAGGCGTCGAGCCACGGCCAGACGGTCTTCGCTTACGACGCGGCGTCGCAAGGAGCGAAGGACTACGCCGCGTTGGCCGCCGAGGTCGCGAAGTGCTGGGAGGGGGCTGCCGCGCCGGCGAGCGCCGCCGCCGCGCCCGCCGCTCCGACCGTGGCCACTGCGCCGCCGCCGTCGAGCGCCGCCGGAAGCGCAGGAGGCGCCGGAAGCGCTGCACCGAGCGCGCCCGAAACGGCGCCGCTCGCCGCCGCCGCCACCGCCGTTCCCGCCGCGGTTCCCGCTGCCCTCCCCGCCGCCCTCCCCGCGACGGCGCCACTGCGGCCCCCCGCGCCGCGCCGCTCGCCGCGCCGGCCCGACGCGTCGGCCAACTGATTCGCCGAGCGGCTCGAGCCGACGGCTCCCGCCGCTCGCCGGTGCGCTCCGCGGCGGGAAAAACGTTCCGCGCGCGAAGGGGGGACGCGCCCCTCACCTGCCGACCGACGCGACTCGATGGGAGGAGTGCTTCCCACCCGAGGACCGCGCCGATGCTCTCACTCCCTTCCGTGCTGCTGTGCTTCGCGCAAGTCGGCGGTGCCGCTGACGATGCCAAGGCGACTCCTCCGGTCGCGGCCACGCTGCGCGCACCGATCGTCGTGCCGGCGCCGCGGCCGAAGGCGCCCGAAGTGCCGAGCTACAAGGTGAGCGTCCGCATGAAGAGCGGCCGGCGCTTCGGCGGCATCGTCTGCCGCGATCGCGCCTTCCATTCGATCGTGCACGCGGGTGGCCACCACAGCGCGGCGCCCTACCAGCTCGATGGCCGCTTCAAGCTGCGCTTCGTCGACGGCCTCGACGGCGAGATCGCGATGCGCTGGTCCGACGTGCAGAAGCTCGAAGTGCGCGACATCCTCGATTCGGCCGGCGTGCGCGCCATGGAGAGCGACTACGCGACCGCGCGCATCGTCCGTCGCACCAGCGCCGAGGCGGTCGAGCCGCTGCCGCCGGAGTCGCCGGCGGGGGACGCGGTCGCCGCCGGCAGCGACGGTGCGGCCGCTCCGGCCGCTGGCAGCGATGGGAGCGCGACGAGCGCCGCGCCCTCCGGCGCGAAGGACAAGGACGAGGCGCTGCTCACGCCGAAGCTCTCGCTGCTGGCCGAGTTCCCGCCCGCGGTCGGCTGGACGCCCGAGCGCAAGCGGCAGATCGAGTGGCGGCGCACCGTGGTCGGCGCCTTCCCCGACGAACGGGAGGCGCGCTTCCTCGCCGTCTACGCCGAATGGGAGCCGCTCTTCCTCGAGTGGACCGTCGAGGAGCAGCGGCGCACGGCGCGCGAGGCGGAGCCGAGCCGTGCCGCGGCACCGGCGAAGATCCGCGCGCCGGAACGCAAGAGCGACACGGTCGCGCCGATCGCCGCGCCGAAGAGCGACGCGAAGGGCGGCTCGCCGAAGAACGGCGGCTAACGTGGCGCCGGCATGGCGGCCGGCAGCTCACTCGAAACGATCTGGGATGGCGCGACGCCGCCGTGGCCGACGCGCCTCGCGCTCGATGCCGCGAGCCTCCTCTGGAGGGCAGGCCGCGCGCTCCATCGCGGGCTCTACCAGCTCGGGCTGCGCCGCCGCGTCCGCTTGCCGGCGGTCGTCGTCAGCATCGGCAACCTCGCCGTGGGGGGCGTCGGCAAGACGCCGGTCGCGGCGTGGCTCGCGCACGGACTCCGCGAGCGCGGCCTGCGCGTGATGGTGCTGGCGCGCGGCTACCGGCGCGCGCCGGGTGCTGCGCTGAACGACGAGGGCGCCTGGCTCGCCGCGCGCGAGCCGCAGCTGCGCGTCGTCCAGGCGGCCGATCGCGCTGCCGCAGCGCGCGCCGCGCTGGCGCAGGCGCCTTGCGACGTGATCCTGCTCGACGACGGCTTCCAGCATGAACGGCTCGCGCGCGACCTCGAGGTGGTGCTGCTCGATGCGACGGCGCCGTTTCGCAATGGCCGTCGGCTGCCGCGCGGACCGCTGCGCGATCCGCCCGCAGCGCTCGCGCGCGCCGACTGGGTGGTCGCGACCCGGTGCGAGCGGCTCGCGGCCGATGCGTTGACCCGCTGCAAGGCGGAGCTGCTCCGCCACGCGCCGCACGCGCGCTTCGCGGCGCTGCGCTTCGTGATCGCCTCGCTGCGGCGGGGTGGGCGGCGCGCGGCGGCGACGGCGCTCGCGGGGCAGCCGGTCGTCCTCTGCACCGGAGTCGGCGCGCCCGCGCAGGTGCGCGCCACTGCGGAAGCGCTCGGCGCGCGCGTCGTCGCCGAGCTGCGCCACCCCGACCACCACGCCTTCACCGTCGCCGACCTCGCGGCGGCCCACGCGCTCGCCGAGCGGCACGGGGCAACGTTGCTGGTCACCGCGAAGGATGCGGTGAAGCTCGACGCGCTCGCGCCGGATGCTGCGGAGCGCTACGCGGTGCTCGAGCAGGAGGTGGAGCCGGTCGAGGGGGGTGCCGAACTGCTCGCGGCGATCGTCGCGCGCGCGAGCGGAGGCTCGACCGCGCGCATCAGCTCTTCTTCGCCGTGATCCGGTAGACGCCCCAGAAGACCAGCAGGAGCAGCGAGACGAGGATCATCTCGACGGCCGGATTGCCGGCGGCGTGGTGGTCCGCACCGGAGCGGAGAGCGAGGAGAGCAGCACAGAGAGGCAGCATGGTCGCGCTCGGGAAGCAGTGGCGGTCGGCGCGCGTCCCTGTGGGTCGCGTCGCCCGATCGCGAGGGCGGCGTAGCATAGCGCGCCCTTCCGGACGCGGGCGCGCTGGCAGACCCGACCGATCCCTTGGCGAGGAGCCCCCGCTTGCGTGTCGCGCGCGTCATCACCCGGCTGAACCGCGGGGGGCCGGCGCGCACGCTCCTGCCGGTGCTGCCGGAGCTGGCGGAGCGCGGGGTCGAGTCGCTGCTGCTGACCGGCGAGCCGGAAACGGGCGAGGACGACTTGAGCGACGCCTTCGTGGCGGCGGGCGTGCGCGTGGTGCGCTTGCCCGGGCTGCGCCGCTCGCTCCATCCCTTCGCCGATCGGGCGGCGCGCCGCGCGCTCGAGCGCGAGATCGCGGCGTTCCGCCCCGACCTGCTGCACAGCCACACCTTCAAGGCGGGCTACCTCGCGCGGACGGCAGAGCTCGCGCCGGCGATCCGGCGAGTCCACACCTTCCACGGGCATCTCTTCCGCGGCGCCTTCCCGCCGCCGCTCGGCAGCTGGCTCGCCGCGCTCGAGCGGCGCCTCGCGCGGCGCACCGACCTCGTCGTCGCGGTGAGCGAGCGGGTGCGCGCGGAGCTCGTCGACGTGTGGCGGATCGCGCCGCGCGAGCGGACCGCGGTGGTGCCGGGCGTGCTGCTGCCCGAACTGGCGGTGGCGCCGACGGCGGCCGAGCGGGCGGCGGCGCGCGCGCGCCTGCTGCCGGCGGTCGGGCCGTGGATGGGGACGCTCGCGCGGTTGACCAAGGTGAAGGCGCCCGACTTCTTCCTCGACGTCGCAGCGCGCGTGCGCGCGCAGCGGCGCGATGCGCGCTTCGTCTGGGTCGGTGACGGCGACGGTCGCGAGCGCTTCCTCGCTGCCGTCGCGCGCCGCGGCCTCGCCGAGGCGGTCCGCTTCGTCGGCTGGCAGCCGGACGTGCGCGGCTGGCATCTCGCGCTCGATCTCGAGCTGCTGCTCTCGGACCAGGAGGGGCTGCCGTTGTCGCTGCTCGAAGCGACCGCGCTCGGGGTTCCGGTGGTCGCGACGGCCGTCGGCGGCGTCGCCGACCTCGTGCGCGACGGCATCGACGGCCGCCTCGTGCCGCGCCGCGCACTGGCGGCCGCCAGCGACGCGATCCTCGAGCTGCTCGAGCGGCCGCTGCCGCTCGCCGCGACGCCGCCGCCGTTGCGCGGCCTCGCGCCCGACGCCCACGCCGCGGCGCTGCTCGCCCTCTACGAGCGGACGCTCGCTGATCCGGTGCGCGCCGCGTGAACCTGCTGCCGATCGTCCTCGGAGCGAGCTTCGCCGCCGCCGTCACGTCGTTCGGCCTCGCGCTGCTCCTGATGCGCGGCGCGCGCCATCTCGGCCTCGTCGACCCGCCGGGCGGTCGCAAGCTCCAGCGCCACGCGGTGCCGCTGGTCGGCGGCGCGCTGCTGGCGGGGGTGCTGGCGGGAGGGGTCGCGGGCACGCGCGTCGGCGGCCTGCCGCTCGAGTTCGCCGACCTGCTGGCGCTGGCGGTGCCGCTGCTCTGCTTCGTGGTCGGCGTCGTCGACGACGCGCGGCTCACCGGCCTCACGCCCGGCGTGAAGGCGTTCGCCACGCTGCTCGCCTTCCTGCCGGCGATGCGCGGCGATGCCGGCTGGGCGAGCGTCTTCGAGCCGCGCACGCTGCTGGCCGCGGCGGCCGCCTTCGCCGCGCTCCACGCGACCAACACGATCGACCACGCGAACGGCCTCTGCGGCCTCGTCGCGGCGATCGGCGCCGGCTGCGCGGCAGCCGCAGCGCTGGAGGCGGAGCATGGCGCGGCCGCCCTCTTCGCGGGGCTCGTGGGCGGCAGCAGCGTCGGCTTCCTGGCGCTCAACTACCCGGCGGGCCGCGTCTTCCTCGGCGACAGCGGGAGCCTGCTGCTCGGCGGCTGCTTCGCGACGGCGCTGATCGGCAGCGGGCGGGTCGAGTGGCTGCTGCTCGCCGCCGTGCCGCTCGCCGACCTCGCGAGCGTCGCGCTGCTGCGGCTGCGCGCCGGCGTGGCGCCGTGGCAAGGCGATCGGCGCCACTCGACCCATCGGCTGCAGGCGCTCGGGATGCGCGAGCCGGTGGCGGTGCTGCTGCTCGCGGTCGTGCAGCTGCTCTGCTCGCTGCTGGCGGTGCCGCGCCTCTTCACGCCGGCGCGACCGGGCGCCGTCACGCTGGTCATGGGGGTGATCGGCGTGCTGGCGGTCGGCATGCTCTTCATCCCGCTGCCGCGCGCGACCGAAGCGGCAGCAGGCGAGGGAAAGCTGCCCTGACGCGGCGAGCAGCGCGGCGAGCGGCACGGCGAACAACATCGAGGGGCGCGGTGGAAGCGGCCGAATTCGACAAGATCCTCGAGGTCGAGGAGGCCAACTGGTGGTACCGCGCCCGCCGCGCATTGGTGGCGAAGTGGCTCGCGAAGCGGCGCGCGCAGGTGGGCCGCCCGCTCGAGATCCTCGACATCGCCTGCGCGGCCGGCATGTCGTTCCGCCACTTCTCGGCGTTCGGCAACCTGCGCGGCGTCGACATCAGCGCCGAGACGATCCGGCTCTGCAAGGGGCGCGGCATCGATCGGATCGTGCAGTGCGATGCGATGAAGCTGCCGTTCAAGGCGGGGAGCTTCGACGTCGTGCTGGCGCTCGATGCGTTGGAGCACCTGCCCGATGACGCCGCCGGCATCGCCGAGATGCGCCGCGTCGCGCGCGACGACGCCCAGCTGATCGTGACGGTGCCGGCGTTCCAGTCGCTCTGGAGCCCGCACGACGTCGCGTTCCACCACTTCCGGCGCTACTCGCGGCCGGAGCTCCGGCGCAAGCTCGCGGCGGGCGGTCTCGCGGTCGACAAGCTCAGCTACTACTCGACCGCCGTCTTCCCGCCCGTCTTCGCGCTGCGGAAGCTCCGTCGCGCGACGGCGAGCGATGGCGCCGCGACCTCCGACTTCTTCCTCTCGCTGCCGCGCCCGCTCGAGGCGCTGCTCTACGCCGTCATGCGCGCCGAGATCGCGCTGATGGACTTCGTCAACCTGCCGTTCGGCGTGTCGCTCTTCGCCGCCTGCACCATCGCCCGCAAGGGTTAGAGCGCCGGCGCGTCCGCGCCGTCGCCCACCTCCCCAAGCGCGCCGGCGCGTCAGTGCCGGCGCCCACCTCACAACTGGCCGAAGAGGAACGACGCGACGCTCGACACCGGGGCCGCCTCGCGCGCGTCCTCGATGGCGCGGCCGATCTGGTCGAGGATCCGCTCGACGTTGCGGCGCGCCTCGTCGTCGGCGACCAGCAGCCCGAGCACGCCGCGCCCGCGCCGCGCCGCGTCGAGCAGCGCCGCCGCGTCGCCGCTGATGCCGGAGAAGCGCTCGACGATCTGCACGACCTGCTTCTCCATCTCCGGGTCGGAGAAGAGCTTCCCGATCGCCCCCTTGCCGCTGCTCACGTCGCGCACGATCTGGTCCAAGTTGCGGAAGGTCGCGTCCGACTCGCCGGTGGTCAGCTTGCCGAGCGCCCCTTCGCCGCGACCGAGCCGCTCGCCGGTGGCGGCGAAGCCGTCGATGCCGCGCTTCAGGCTGGCGGCGAGCTCCTCGTCGTAGATCGCCGCGTGGAGCGGCCCCTTCTTCTCGCGCGCGTCGGCGAGCAGCTGGCTCCCGTTGGCGAAGAAGCCCTTCGCCTGGTCGTGCAGCTCGTTCGACTGGAGCAGCTGGCCGAGGCTCCCTTCGCCGCGCTCGACCTTCGCGAGCAGGTTGCGCGCGGCGGCGAGTCCGGACGCGAGGTCGTCGGTCGCCTGCTTGTTCAGCAGCAGCTCGCCGATCGAGCGCTTGCCCGAGTCGACGTCCTCGGCGAGGTGGGCGACGGCGGTCACGATCCGCCGCACGTCGGCGCGGTTCTCCTCGAGCAGGCCGGCGAACTGCCGCATCAGGTTCGAGTCGGCGCCGCCGGCGAGCTCGCGGTAGCGCTCGGGCGGCAGCGGGGCGCCGGTCGTGCCGGTCATCAGGTCGAGCTGCTTGCCGCCGAGCAGCGACGGGCTGCCGATCGCGATGGCGTAGTCCTCCTTGAGGACGAGCGGCGCGTCGACCACGAAGGTGACGCGCAGCCGCTTCTCCGGCGGCGGCTCGCCCGGCGTGAAGGCGACCTCGGTCACGCGGCCGCTCTGCACGCCGTAGACCATCACCGGGTCGCCGGCGCCGAGCCCCTCGACGTTCTGGAAGTAGGCGGTGAGCGTGGTGCGCTGCGCGCTGGTCGTCACGTCGCCGAGGTAGATCGTCATGAAGCCGAGCACGACCAGCATCGTGAAGAAGAAGAGCCCGAGGATCGTGTGGCGGATCGCGTTCATCGCGGAGCTCCGGATCCGGCGGAACGGCCGCCGCTCAGGAAGTTGCGCACCGCCGGGTGGTCGGTGTGCTGGAACTTCTCGGTCGTGTCGCAGTGGACGACCTTGCCGCCGTCGACGAAGGCGACGCGGTCGCCCGCCTCCCAGGCGCACGGCAGGTCGTGGGTGACGAGGATCGAGGTGACGCCGAACTCGCGCTGCACGCTGCGGATCAGCGCGGCGATGTTGGCGGTCATCACCGGGTCGAGGCCGGCGGTCGGCTCGTCGTAGAGGATGATGGTCGGCGCGCCGGCCAGCACGCGCGCCAGCGCCACGCGCCGCTTCTGCCCGCCCGAGAGCTCGGCCGGCATCTGGTACTTCGACTGCAGCATGTGGACCTTGGCGAGGTACTCGTCGACCCGCCGGTCGATCTCGTGGGGACGCAGCCGCGTGTGCTCGGCGAGCGGCAGGCCGACGTTCTCGGCGACGGTGAGCCAGTTGATCAGCGCGCTCGACTGGAACAGGTAGCCGATGCGGCCGCGCACCTCCCAGAGCACGCGCTGGTGGGCGTGGTCGACGCGCTGCTTGCCGACCCAGACTTCGCCGGCGTCGGGCTCGAGCAGGCCGACCAGCAGCTTGAGCAGGCAGCTCTTGCCGGTGCCCGACGGGCCGAGGATCACGAACGTCTCGCCGCGCCGCACCGACAGGTCGAGTCCGCGCAGCACCTGCTTCTTGCCGAACGACTTGTGGACGCCGACCATCCGGATCAGCGCCTCGTCGCCGTCGGCGGGCGGGGCGCGGTCGGGAGCGGCGGGGGTCGCGGGCGACGGATCCACGGCGGCGCTCACGTGTAGAAGAGCGAGGTCAGGTAGTACCCGACCACGATGATGAGGACGAAGCTCTGGATGACGGCGCTGCGGGTCGCGCGGCCGACGCCGATCGCGCCGCCGCTCGCGCGCAGCCCGGCCGAGCTGCCGATCACGGCGATGATCACGCCGAAGACGAACGCCTTGGCGAGGCCGGTGTAGAGGTCCTTCGGCAGGCCGCCGTAGGTGAGGTCCTGCGAGAGCGACTCGACCACGTGCTTCAGGTACTGCTCGGGCGCGATGCGCAGCCGCGTCGCCGAGACGAGGCAGCCGCCGAGCACGCCGACCACGTCGGTGACGAAGGTGAGCACCGGAGTCGCGATCGCCATGGCCACCAGCCGCGGCATCACCAGGAACGACTCGGGCCGGATCGACATGATCTCGAGCGCGTCGATCTCCTCGGAGACCTTCATCGTGCCGATCTCGGCGGCGATGCCCGAGCCGACGCTCGCCGTGAGGATCAGCGCCGTCATGAACGGCCCCATCTCGCGGCAGAGGCCGAGACCGATGATCGAGGCGATGCGATCCTTGGCGCCGAAGCGATCGAGCTCGATGCCGGTCTGCAGCGCGAGGATCATCCCGGTGAAGAGGGCGACGACCAGCACGACCGGCAGCGGCCGGATCCCGCAGGTGTAGAGCTGCTCGAGGAGGAAGCGGCGCCGCTTCCAGGCGTCCTTCACGTGCAGCGACGCGACCAGCAGCAGCTCGACCGACTGGCCGGTGCCGCGCACCGCGTCTTCGAGCGTGCGGCCGAGGAAGGAGAAGAAGCGGATCACCGGGGGGCGCCCTCGGGCGGGTCGGGAGTGAGGAGCGGCATGCCGAGCAGCTTCAGCTCGGCGCCGCCCTCGCCGCCGCCGAAGCGCACCATCCCGAGCAGGAGGCGATGGGTGGTGCGGGTCGGCGTGCGATCGAGCGAGTAGAGCAGCGGGATCGAGAAACGGTCGCGCCCATCTCGCGATTCCCAGTCGGCCAGGCGCAGCAGCGCGTTGCCGCGCGACGCGCCGTCGGCGGTGCGGCGCGTGTGCCAGAGCTCGAACCACGGCCCCCAGCTCGCCTCGAAGTCGCCCGTGTAGCGCTCGATGTCGAGCGGCAGCAACGCCGGCACCTTCACCTCGCGGCCGCCCGCCTCGTCGCTGACCGAGAAGAGCGGCCAGAGCTTGAACGTTGTGTCGTCGGCGCGCGCGGCGGCGCCGTCGGCCGGGGCGTTCCAGCGCTTCCTCTCCCAATGGACGAGCGGCACGAAGTCGAACGTCTCCTTGCTCCAGTCGCGCTCGCGGGTGGTGCGCCGCCAGAAGAAGGGGATCATCCAGGCGTCGCTGTCGAGCTCGGCGCTGCGGTAGCGCGAGAAGAAGGGGAAGAGGCGCAGGTAGTCCCAGTCGCGCTCGTGCTCGCTCTTCCAGAGCGGCCAGAGGACGTCGCGCCGCCAGTAGGTCGTCTCGCTGCGGACGTTCGCCTCGTCGAACCGCTCGACCCGCTCGGTGCGGAAGCGGAAGAAGGGCCAGAGGAAGGCGCGGAAGTCGATGTTGCGGCTCTGCTCGATGCCGAACAGCGGCCAGAAGGCGACGTCGGTCGACGGGTCGTCGGTGTCGAGGCGGTTCCTCTGCCAGTGGAAGAGCGGCCAGAGGAACGACCACTTGTCGTACTTGCCGTCGTACTTCCAGTGGCCGACCAGCGGCAGGAGCCGCCAGCTCCCGTCGCGCGGACCGCCGTCGATCCAGCCGATCAGCGGCGTGACGCTGTGGAACGTCTCCGGCTCGGTGATCTCCTTCTGCGCCCAGTAGTAGAGCGGGAAGAGGACGAAGCCGACCTTGGCGAAGCCGGCGAAGCTGTCGATCACGCCGCCGAGCGGGAAGAGGGCGAAGTAGTCCTCGTCGTCGCGCGGCCCGCTGCCGAACCAGACCAGCGGGAAGAAGGAGAAGTCGTAGTCGCCGGTCGTGTTGGCTGAGCGGTGGGTGCGCGAGAAGGCGAGCGCGAGGAAGCGCGAGCTGCTCTCGTCGGCGGTGGTCCGGTTGGCGAAGAGGGGGGCGAGCAGCTGCGTGCGCACCTCGGTCGGCGTCGCGACGCGCCGCCACAGCGGGTGGAGCGCGGTCTCGCGGAACCCGGGCGCGACGGTGTCGTCCCACAACGGGCCGAGCACCTGCACGCGCGCCGCCGCGCCGTCCGGCGTCGAATAGGTGCGACCGACGTGGAACGGATTGGCGTCGATGTCGGAGCCGGCGCAGCCGAGCGGCGCCAGAACGGCGGCCAGGGCTGCTGCGACGACTGTCGGTGACTGCGAGGCGCGCGCGCGCGATCGACCGCTCAAGCTCCCCTCCGCGTGCGGACGGCGGGCGAAGTTATGCTCGCGCTCCGCGAGGCGCAACCGAACGGACCGAAGGGATCGCATGCCACGCCACCGCATCTTCAGCGGCATCCAGCCGACCGGCGAACCGCATCTGGGCAACTACCTCGGCGCCATCCGCCAGTGGGTGGAGCAGCAGGAAGCGCCCGACCGCGCCGACGCGCTCTACGCGATCGTCGACTACCACGCGCTCACCATCGAGATCGAGCCGGAGCAGCTCGCGGCGTGGACGCTCGACATGACGGCGAGCCTGCTCGCCTGCGGCCTCGATCCGCAGAAGGTGACCCTCTTCCGCCAGTCGGACGTGCCGGAGCACGCCGAGCTCGGCTGGATCTTCTCGTGCGTGGCGGCGCTCGGCGACCTGCAGCGGATGACGCAGTTCAAGGACAAGGCCGAGCAGAACAAGGACAACATCAACGTCGGCCTCTTCACCTATCCGGTGCTGCAGGCGGCCGACATCCTGCTCTACAAGGCGACGCAAGTCCCGGTCGGCGAGGACCAGGTGCAGCACTTGGAGCTCTCGCGCGAGGTCGCGCGCCGCTTCAACCGCCGCTTCGGAGAGACCTTCCCCGAGCCGCAGCCGCTGCTCTCCAAGGTGGCGCGGCTGCGCGGCCTCGACGGCAGCGCGAAGATGTCGAAGTCGAAGGGCAACACGGTCGCGCTCGGCGAGGCGCCCGAGACGATCCGCGCCAAGCTGAAGGTCGCGGTCACCGACCCGGCGCGCCTGCGCCGCAACGACCCGGGCCACCCCGAGGTCTGCAACATCTTCACCCTGCACGGCTGCTTCACCGGGCCGCGCGACCCGGAGCGCCTGGCGGCGATCGAGCGCGACTGCCGCAGCGCGGCGCTCGGCTGCGTCGACTGCAAGAAGGAGCTCGCCGACCGCGTCGTCGAGCAGCTCACGCCGATCCGCGAGGCGCAGGCGGCATGGCGCGCGCGGCCCGACGATCTGCGCGACCTGCTCGAGGTCGGCCGCAAGAAGGCGGCGGCGATCGCCGAGGCGACCATGGAGGAGGTGCGCGCGCGGATCGGCGTGCGCGGCCTCGCCAAGCGGCGGTGACCGCGGGCGCGGCGGGGCGCGCGGCGGGGCTGCTCGCGCTGGCGCTGCTGGCCGGCGGCTGCCGCTCGACGCTCCACGCCCGGCCGATCGCGATCGAGCCGGCGGCGGCGGCGCCCTACGCGGAGGCGGAGCGCGAGCGAGCGCGGGCGGCGACGCTCGCCGATCCGGAACGCCGCGCCGCGCTCGAGGCGGCGCTCGCGGCGGCGCGCCGCGCGCAGGCGGCGGCCCCTGACGAGTTCCGTGCCGCGCTGCTCGCGCAGGACCTCGAGTTCGAACTCGACCTGCGCGCCGCACGGGAGCGCTACGTCGCCGACTCGGCCGAGACGGCCGCCGCGAAGGTGCTGGCCGCCCGCGCCCTGCTGCCCGAGCGGACGGCCGAAGCGCGCACGCTGCTCACCTCCGCCATCGCGCAGGACGGCGACTTCGCCTTCGCCCGCTACGGGCTCGCCTTCCTCGAGCAGCGCGAGGGACGCGCCGACCGCGCGCGCACCCTCTGCGCCGAGGCGCTCGCGCGCGATCCGACGTTGCTCGAGTCGCTGCGGATGCTGGCGGAGCTCGAGCAGGACGCCGGGTCGCGGGAGCGCGCCCTCGAGGCGCGCACGCTGCTGATCGAGGTGACGGGCGGCGACCTCCTCGAGCGCCACCGCCTCGCGCAGCTGCTGCTCGAGGCGGACGATCGCAGCGACGCGACCGCCGCGGAGAAGCAGCTGCGGGTGATCCTCGAGCAGCTCGGCGACGTGCCGGGGCCGGAGCAGCTCGAGCTGGCGCGCGATGCGTGGCTCGACCTCGGGACCGCCTTCGCGCGGCGCAGTCGCGACGCCGAAGCGATCGCCGCGTGGGAGCATGCGCTCGCGCTCGACCGCGAGTGCCTCACCGCGCTCTACAACATCGGCGTGGTCGAGATGAAGCAGCGCCGCCATCCGGAGCTCGCGCTCCTGGCGTTCGAGGAGTACCTGCTGCGCGCGCAGACGATGACGCGCCCGTTGCCGGCCGACCAGATCTTCTACCGGCTCTTCTACGTGCCGAACCAGGTGCGCGAGCTGCGCGAGCAGTTGCAGCGCGCCGCGCCGACTCCGGCCATCCGCGACCCGTTCGAGGCGGAGCCGCCGGCCGGCGGGTCGGCGCCGTGATCGCCGTGGTGCAGCGCGTCGCGCGCGGCGCGGTGACGGTCGACGGCGAGGTGGTCGGGAGGGTCGGGCGCGGCTTCGTCGTGCTGCTCGGCGTCGCGAAGGGCGATGGCGCGAACGACGCCGACTACCTCGCGCGCCGCATCCACGAACTGCGCGTCTTCGAGGATGGCGCCGGGAAGATGAACCTCGCGCTGTCCGACGTCGGGGGCGGCGTGCTGGCGATCTCGCAGTTCACGCTGCTCGCCGGGTTGGCGCGCGGGCGGCGGCCCGACTTCATCGGTGCGGCTCCCCCCGAGGAGGGGCGGCGCCACTTCGACGAGTTCGTGGCGCGGCTGCGCGCGCGCGGCGTCGCCGTCGAGACCGGCCGTTTCGGCGCGTCGATGCAGGTGGAGCTGGTGAACGACGGGCCGGCCACCTTCGTGCTGGACACCCGCGTGCTCCTGCGCGCGACCGATGCGGCGAGCGGGCCGGCCGACGCGCTGGCGCCGACGCCGGCGAGCTAGCGGCCGAGCGGGCCGCGCGCGCGGCTCGCGGCCGACCACTCCTGGCGCCACCGCTCGAACTCGGCGGGCGCGAGGCGCTGGACGAGGTCGCGCTCGAGATCGTCGCGGTCGCGCCGCTGGCCGCCGCTGCGCCACGGCCCGCGGACGACGCGCGCGAAGGGCGAGTCGATCTTGACCAGCGCGCCGCTCCGCAGGCGCAGCAGGTTGCGCAGGTGGAGGTCGCGATCGACGATCCGCGCGCGCTGCAGCGCGACGACGAAGCGGGCGAGCGCCGCGAGCGTCACCGCGCGCGCCTCCGCCTCGTGCGGCGCCGCGAGCCACGCATCGAGCGGCTCGCCGTCGACCTCGCGGAGGTAGAGGTAGGAATCGGTCAGGAACGGGCCGTGGCGCGCCTCGCCCCACGCGAGCAGCAGCGGCGGCTGCAACCCGAGGCGGGCGAGCCGCTCGAGCGCCTCCGCTTCGCCCGCCACCCGCGAGCGAGCGAGCGCCGTCGTGCGCAGCACGCCACGCAGCCGATCGGCGAGGCGCGGGTACCAGAAGCGCTTGCGGATCGCGGCGATGCCGCACGGCGCGACTGCGGCGGCGACCCGCGCGACGTCGCCGGTTCGATGGACCTTGAAGCGCTCGGCCGGAGCGTCGCTCCAGTGGCGGAACTGGTCGGCGGTGACGTGGTGAGCGGGGGGCAACGGCGCGCCGATCGCAGGGGCGTGCGCGCCGCGGCAGCGACCCTGCTCCGGCGGCGGCAACGCTGCTCGATTCTCGTCGCAAGTGCTTGGTTGACAGTAGGTTGACAAGAGCTAGGTTGCCCGTGGAAAAGCCGCCCGAAGGACGCTGGCGCGAGCGTGCCCGAACGCGTCGAGCGACGACAGGGCAGGGCGGGTGCGGCCGCAGGGCCGCGGGGATGGACGATGGCGACGATCACCAAGAAAGAACTCGTCAACCGGATCGCCGAGAAGACCGGCCAGACCAAGATCGTCGCCAAGGAGATCTTGCAGACCTTCCTCGACGAGATCGTGCGCGAGCTCTCGCTTGGCAATCGCCTCGAGTTCCGCGACTTCGGCGTGTTCGAGGTGAAGCCGCGCCGCGCCCGCCGCGCCCAGAACCCGCGCACCCTGCAGAAGGTCGAAGTGCCGCCGAAGCGGGTCGTGAAGTTCAAGGTCGGACGGGTGATGCGCGACCACGTCAGCGACGGCCTCGCCCGCCAGGAGGCGCGCGCGGCCGGTGCCGGCGGTGGGGACGCAGCGAAGGGCGCCGCCGCACCGCCGACCAGCTGAGCCGCCGGGCGTCGGCGCCTCAGCGCGCCTCGATCGCCTGCTGCAGGTCGCGCTCGAGGTCGTCGGCATCCTCGACTCCGCACGAGATCCGGATCAGCCCGTCGTCGAGCCCGCGCGCGCGGCGCAGCTCCGCCGGGATCGACGCGTGGGTCATCGACGGCGGATGCTCGATCAGCGACTCGACGCCGCCGAGGCTCTCCGCGCAGGCGAAGAGGCGCGTGCGCGCGGCGACCCGCTTGCCGCGCTCCACGTCGCCCTTCACGACGAACGAGATCATCCCGCCGAAGCCGTTCATCTGCTTGGCGGCGATGGCGTGGCCCGGATGCTCCTTCAACCCCGGGTAGTAGACCTTGGTGACCTCGGGGTGCGACTGCAGGAAACGGGCGATCCGGCCGGCCGTCTGGCAGTGGCGGTCCATGCGCAGGTGGAGCGTCTTGGTGCCGCGCAGGACGAGGAAGCACTCCTGCGGGCCCGGCACGCCGCCGACCGCGTTCTGGAAGAAGGCGAGCCGCGCGGCGAGTTCATCGTCGCTGACGATCAGCGCGCCGCCGATCACGTCGGAATGGCCGCCCAAGTACTTGGTGAGGCTGTGCACGACGATGTCGCAGCCGAGCGCGAGCGGCCGCTGCAGGTAGGGGGTCGCGAAGGTGTTGTCGCAGACGACCTTGGCGCCGCCCGCATGCGCGATCTTCGCGACCTCGGCGAGGTCGCAGATCTTCAGCAGCGGGTTGGTCGGCGTCTCGGCGAAGACGAAGCGCGTGTTCGGGCGCAGTGCGCGGCGCAGCGCGTCGAGGTCGGCGAGGTCGACGTAGGTGAAGGTGACGCCGAAGCCGACGTAGAGCTTCTCGAACAGCCGCCACGTGCCGCCGTAGAGGTCGTCGCCGGCCACCACGTGGTCGCCGCTCTTCAGCAGGTTCAGGATCGTGTTGATCGCCGCGAGCCCGCTGGCGAAGCAGAGGCCGTGGCGACCGCCCTCGAGCGAGGCGAGGTTCCGCTCGAGCGCGCTGCGCGTCGGATTCTTGGTGCGCGCATACTCGTAGCCGTCGATCGGGTCGGCCGGACCGCGTTGACGGTAGGTCGAGTTCTGGTAGATCGGCACCATCAGGGCGCCGGTGAGCGGATCGGGTGGCTGGCCGGCATGGACGGCGCGCGTGCCGAAGCCGTCGCCCTCGTGGGAGTCGTGATTGGCGTTCATGCGGCGCGAGTGTAGCCGACGGCTCGGGCGAGCCGCGGCGTGAAGAGCTCGCTCGAAGCGCTCGATTGGGGCCGCGCGTGCGCGCTGCTCGCGAATTCGGCCGAGAGCCCGCTCGGCCAACGGCTCGCGCGCGGCCTCGTGCCGTTCCGCAGCCGCGAGGCGCTCGCGGAGGCGAGCGGGGCGGTGGCCGAGGCGACGCTCCTGATCGAGGAGGAGAGGGCGCCGAACTTCCGCGACGTCGACGACCTCGCGCCGCTGCTCGAGGCGGCGCGCCAGCGCGCGAGCGGCCTCGACGGCAAGGAGCTCGCGCAGGTGCTGAAGGCGGTGAAGGCGGGCGAGTTCGTCCGCCAGCGCCTCGCCGGACGCAACGCGTCGCCGCGGCTGCAGGCGCGGGCGCGCGCGCTGCCCGACTTGCGTCCCCTCGTCGCGCTGCTCGAGAAGACGGTCGACGCGAGCGGTGCGATCCTCGACGACGCGACCCCCGAGCTCGCCGAAGCAAGGAAGGCGCTGCTGCCCGCCGAGCGGCGCGTGCGCGACCTCGCGCAGGACATCGCGGCGCGCGGCGAGTGGCGGACGCTGCTGCGCGACGGCCCGCCGGTGCTGCGCGACGGCCGCTTCATGCTGGCGGTGAAGGCCGATGCGCGCGGCCGCATCGCCGGGATCCTGCACGACCGGTCGCAGTCGGGCGAGTCGGTCTTCGTCGAGCCGGAGGAGCTGATCGAGCCGCAGAATCGGCTGGCCGACCTGCGCGCGAAGGAGCGGCGCCTCGTCGCGCGCCTGCTGATCGAACGGACGCGCGAGCTGCTGCGCGCCGAGGCGGCGCTGCACGAGACCCAGCGGCTGCTCGCGAGCCTCGACGCGCTCTTCGCGCGGGCGCGCTTCGGCCGGCGGCTCGGCGCGCGCGGGATCGAAGTGGGGGGCGACGGTCCGCTCGTGCTGCGGCGCGCCGTCCATCCGCTGCTGCTGAACGATGCGCTGGTCGCGAGCGACGGCGACCTGCCGGCGGCGCGCGCGCGCGTCGTGCCGTTCGACCTCGAGCTCGGCGGGCGCTTCGACGCGCTGGTGATCAGCGGGCCGAACACCGGCGGCAAGACGGCGACCTTGAAGGCGGTGGGGCTGCTGGTGGCTTTGGCGCTGGCGGCGGTGCCGCTCTCGGTCGACGAGGGGAGCCGCGTGCCGTGGTTCGACGACGTGCACGCCGACGTCGGCGACGAACAGGACCTCGCGCAGAACTTGTCGACCTTCTCCGGTCACCTGCGCCGCATCGTCGACTTGCTCGGTCGCGCGACCGCGCAGAGCCTGGTGCTGCTCGACGAGCTCGGCACCGGGACGGAGCCGAAGGAGGGCGAGGCGCTCGGGCGCGCGCTCCTGATGGCGCTGCTCGAGCGCGGCTGCAAGGTGGTCGCGACCACGCACTTGTCGGGCTTGAAGGACCTCGGCTTCGAGGTCGAGCGCATCGAGAACGGCTCGCTCGAGTTCGACGGCGACACGCTGCAGCCGCTCTTCCGGCTGACCATCGGGCTGCCCGGCGAGAGCAACGCGCTCAAGATCGCGCGCCGCCACGGGATGCCGCTGCCGATCGTCGAGCGCGCCGAGGCGTGGCTCACCGGCGGGCGCGGCAGCGACGCGGGGCGTGCGCGCGAGCAGACCGAGCGGACCCGCCATGCGGCGCTCGCCCATCTCGACGCGGCCGAGGAGCGGCGGCGCGAGGCGGAGCAACTGCGCGCCGACCTGCTCGCCCGCGAGGCGGCGCTGCAGGCGAAGGCGAAGCTGCTCGAAGAGGAGAAGGACCGCGAAGTCGAGCGGGCGCTGCGCGCTGCGTCGCAGCGAGGCGTCGAACTGCTCGGCGGGTTCGGGACGGTGCCGGCCGCCCTCGCGGCGCCGCTCGCGAAGTTGCGCACCTTCCTCGAGCAGCTGCCGGCGCAGAGCCGCCTCAGCGAACGGCGGGCGAGCGACCTCGCGACGCTGAAGAAGGGGGCGGCGGTCTTCCTGCCGCGCTACCGCGAGCACTGCGTGGTGCGCAAGATCGACACGACGAAGCGGCTGGTGACGGTGCTCTACCGCCAGTTGCCGGTCGAGGTGTCGTTCGACGAGGTGCAGCTTCCGGAGGGCGGCGGGGGAGGCGGCGGCTGAAGCCGTCGCGGCGAGCGGCGGCGGGGCGCCGCGAAGGCGCGCTCGCGTGCAGGGGCGGACGCTGATTGGCGCGTACCGGAGGGCGTTGGTAGAACGCGCCCCTCATGGGGGAAGGAAGCGGGCGCCACATCCTGGTGGTGGAAGACGAGCCGGTGATCGCCTGCCTGCTGGCCGACGTGCTCGGCAGCGGCGGCTACCGCGTCACGACCTGCGCCACCGTCGGCGAGGGGCTCGCGGCCGCCCAGGCGCACCCCGACGTGGCGCTCTGCATCTCCGACTTCCTGCTCCCCGATCGAACCGGCCTCGAGTTCGCGCGCGAACTCCAGCGGTTTCGACCCGCGCTGCGGATCATCCTCGCGTCGGCGTTCCTCGAGACGGAGCTCGAGGAGACGGTCGCGCGCGAGCCGGCGATCGCTCTCATCGTTCGAAAGCCGCTCGACATCTTCGACCTCAAGGCGCGGGTCGACGCCCTGATCGCGAGCGAATCGCCGACCGGTGCTGCCGAGCTCGAGGCGTGCTGAAACGGGACGTTCGAGCGCGTCCGCGCCCCGGAGCTCGGGTGCGGCGTCGAAGATGGTCGCCGGCGGAGTGTTGACAGCGGTCGCCTCCCCGCTACGCTTCCGCGCTTCGCCCTTGGCGTCGAACTCGGGTACCAACCGGAGTCTCGTCCCGAGGGCGCTTGGAAACGGTACGGCGAACCCAAGACCCGAAGCGCTTTGCTGGCGTAGCTCAACTGGCAGAGCACCCGCTTTGTAAGCGGGCGGTTGCGGGTTCGACTCCCGCCGCTAGCTCCAAGGCGCGAGTGGACTTGGGCCGAAGTCGGCGCAGGGTTCGCAAGCGACGGAGCGAGCTCGGAAGCGAGAAGGTGCGAGAGTGAACGTACGAGACCGAACGTACGAGCACGAACGCAGAGCAACGAACGCAGGACAGCGAACGCAGAGCAACGAACGCAGAACGATGAGTCGCCGTGACGGCGGCGCCCGGGACGAAGCTCGGGTGCGTCAGCACGGCGTGGTTGGAAGTTCCCGCAGGAGGTTCCTGCAAGCAGTTCCCGCCAAACGGCGCTTGGCAGAGTCCGCGGTTCGCGATCCGAGCTTCGGGTTGCAGTTGTGGACGATGCGAGGCGAGGTTCGGTGGGCGGGGTCCGCAGCGCACGTGCGCCGCGGGTTCGCGCGGCTCTCGAAGTGAACGCTCGGCTGTAAACGCTCGGCTGTAAACGCTCGGCAAGGAGCAGACGGGGAGATACCCAAGCGGTCAAAGGGGACGGACTGTAAATCCGTTGCCACTGGCTTCGCAGGTTCGAATCCTGCTCTCCCCACCACGCGCCTCGCGTTCGTGGGAGCGGCGAGCGGGAACGCGACCGACGAGCAGCCTCCGACCCCCTGACGATGACCGCAACGGCAACGACTCGAGAGCAAGGCGCGCGGGTGTAGCTCAATGGTAGAGCGCCAGATTTCCAATCTGGCTGTTGAGGGTTCGATTCCCTTCACCCGCTCCAAGAGGTTCAAGGAACGGCGCGTCCGAGCCACGGCTCGGCGCGGCTGATCATGCGGCGAGAAAGTACCGGAACGTGACCACGGCCTCACGGGCCGCAGATCCAGGAGAGCAAAGGTCCAATGGCGAAGGGTGTTTTCGAGCGCAAGAAGCCCCACGTGAACGTGGGGACGATCGGCCACATCGACCACGGCAAGACGACGCTGACGGCGGCCCTGATGACGTACTCGGCTGCGAAGTACGGCGGCGCGGCCAAGACCTATGCCGACATCGCCAAGGGCGGCACCGTCCGCGACGAGACGAAGACCGTCACGATCGCCGTGGCGCACGTCGAGTACGAGTCGGAGAAGCGCCACTACGCGCACATCGACTGCCCCGGGCACGCCGACTACATCAAGAACATGATCACCGGCGCTGCCCAGATGGACGGCGCGATCCTGGTCGTGTCGGCGGCTGACGGTCCGATGCCGCAGACCCGCGAGCACATCCTGCTGGCCAAGCAGGTCGGCGTGCCGCGCATCTGCTGCTTCATGAACAAGTGCGACCTCGTCGACGACAAGGACCTCCTCGAGCTCGTCGAGCTCGAGATCCGCGAGCTGCTGACCAAGTACGAGTTCCCCGGCGACAAGACGCCGATCGTGCGCGGCCAGGCGCTCGCTGCCTACCAGGCGCCGACCGACCCGGTCGCGACCAAGTGCATCCAGGACCTGCTCGACACGCTCGACACCTGGATCCCGGATCCGGTCCGCGAGACCGACAAGCCGTTCCTCCTCTCGATCGAGGACGTCTTCAGCATCAAGGGGCGCGGCACGGTCGTCACTGGTCGTGTCGAGCGCGGCGTGGTCAAGGTCGGCGAGTCGCTCGAGGTCGTCGGCTTCGGCGACACCCAGCAGACGACCTGCACCGGCGTCGAGATGTTCCAGAAGACGCTCGACGAGGGGCGCGCTGGCGACAACGTCGGCGTCCTCCTGCGCGGCATCGAGAAGGAGCAGGTCTTCCGCGGCATGGTGCTCGCCAAGCCGAAGTCGGTGAACCCGCACTCGAAGTTCGACTGCCAGGTCTACATCCTGAGCAAGGAAGAGGGCGGTCGTCACTCCCCGTTCTTCAAGGGCTACCGCCCGCAGTTCTACTTCCGGACCACCGACGTCACCGGCAGCGCGGAAGCGCTCCTCGGCGGCGCCGAGATGGTGATGCCGGGCGACAACGTGCAGATGACGGTCGCGCTCATCTCGAAGGTCGCCATGGAAGCTGGCCAGCGCTTCGCGATCCGCGAGGGTGGCAAGACGGTCGGCGCCGGCGTCGTCACCAAGATCCACGAGTGAGCCACCGGATGAGCGGTGTCCCGTCGCGCGACCGGCGCGGCGGGATACCGCGTCGGTGGGACTTCGTGCGGGTGATCGCCAACGGCTCGCTGCGGCGGGCATCTCCTATGACGGGCGGGCTTTGCGATGCGTGAGTGGATGTTCCTCGAGTGCACCGAGTGCGGGAACCGGAACTACCGGACCCCGAAGGATCCCAAGGATCCGAACAAGCTCGACCTGAAGAAGTACTGCAAGTACTGCCGCGGCCACCGCGCGCACAAAGAGAAGCGCAAGTAACCGCAACGATCTGACCCGCCAACGCTTTCGGGAGAGCCGCCCGACGTTCATGGGCAGCTCGCCAGGACCGAGAGGGGAGCGATGTTCAAGTACAAGCCGGGAGAGGGTGTCATCGCCCGAGGGGCCACTTTTTGGACCCTCGCCGGCTTCGCGTTCCTTGCGGCCCGTCGCTATTTCCTCTGGTCGCAGCGCTGGGACTTCTCCCAGAAGGACCTGCTCGGCAGCGACCTCCCGGTCCTCGGGTTCGCGCTGACCCCCGGCTTCCTCATCTCGCTCGCGATCTTCGTCCTCTGCGCCTACGGGATCGTGCGCCTGCTCAACTTCCCGAAGTTCGCCGATCTGCTGATCGACACCGAACTCGAGATGAAGAAGGTCACGTGGCCGTCGTTCGACGAGGCGCGCAAGGCGTCGCTCGTCGTGATCGCCTGCGTCGTCGTCATGGTCGTGTTCCTCACGCTGGCCGACGTCGGCCTCGAGAAGGTCTTCTTCGGCTGGATCTACGGAGGCGGCACTGATGGCCGGTGAATCCGCCAGCCCCGCCGCGGGCGCTCCGAAGGAGTTCCGCTGGTACGTCGTGCGCGTCGCCTCGAATCGCGAGGAGCGCGTGCGCGACAACTTGCTCGCTCGCGTGAAGGCGGCCGGCAAGGGCGAGCGCGTGCGCAACGCCCTGGTGCCGACCGAGAAGTTCACCGAGATCAAGGCGGGCAAGCGGCGCGAGAGCCAGCGGAAGATCTTCCCCGGCTACATCCTGGTCGAGATGCTCCTCGACGAGGAGACCTGGTACCTCGTGCGCGGCACCAGCGGCATCGGCGACTTCGTCGGCTCGGAGAACCTGCCGATGCCGATGGAGCCGCACGAGGTCGAGAAGCTCGTCGGCGGGCTGAAGACCGCCGAGGAGAAGCCGAAGCTCGACATGCAGTTCGGGCTCGGCGACAAGGTGAAGATCAAGGAAGGGCCGTTCGAGAACTTCAGCGGGATCGTGGCCGAGGTCCATCCGCAGAAGGGTCTCGTCCGCGTCAACGTGATGATCTTCGGCCGCGAGACGCCGGTCGAGCTCGAGTACTGGCAGGTGGAGCCGGTGTGAGCCGGCGACGCTCGGGGCGTCCCGATGCCGCGCTTGTGGCGGACGGGGCGTAGGTCGCGGAGAGCACTCGCAGCCGCACCGAACGACGGAATCGAACACGGGATCGAACTGGGAAACGATGAGGTGCGGCGCAGCCGGCAACGGCGCGCAGCACGGCGAGGAGCGGCGAGACGGCCGCCTCGCAGGAGGAGATCGCGGTGGCAGCACCTGGCAAGGAAGTACTCGTCGTCGTGAAGCTCGCTCTGCCCGCCGGGCAGGCGACGCCGGCACCGCCGGTCGGCACCGCTCTCGGTCCGCACGGCATCAACATCGGGATGTTCGTCAAGCAGTACAACGACGCGACGCGCCCCCAGCAGGGCACGGTCGTCCCGGTCGAGCTGACCATCTTCAAGGACAAGAGCTTCAGCTTCGTGCTGAAGACGCCGCCCGCCTCGGTGCTGCTCAAGAAGGCGGCGAACGTCGCGAAGGGATCGGGGATCACGGGCAAGGAGACGGTGGGGACCGTCAACCGCAAGCAGGTCGAGGAGATCGCGAAGGTCAAGTTGCCTGACCTGCGCGCCAACTCGATCGAAGCGGCGATGCGGGTCGTCGAGGGGACGGCTCGCTCGATGGGGATCAAGGTCGAAGGTTGAGCCGAACGCCGTCGCCCGCACGCGGGCGAGGGCAGAAGTCAGGTAGCGAGCAAACATGCGAAAGCGTTCCAAGCGCTACCAGGAGAACGACAAGGCGCTCGGTGGCCGGCGTAGCGCGCCGCTGCCCGAGGCGGTCGATCTCCTGAAGCGGACCAAGGCGCCGAAGTTCGACGAGACCGTCGACATCGCCGTGCGCCTCGGGATCGACACCAAGAAGTCCGACCAGATCGTGCGCGGCGCGATCTCGCTCCCGCACGGCGTCGGCAAGACGCTGCGCGTGATCTGCTTCGCCAAGGGCGAGCGGATCGACGTGGCCAAGGCCGCGGGAGCCATCGAGGTCGGCGGCGAGGAACTCGCCAAGCGGATCACCGACGGGTGGTTCGACTTCGACGTCGTGGTCGCCGCACCGGACATGATGGGCATCGTCGGTCGACTCGGCAAAGTGCTCGGCCCGCAAGGCAAGATGCCTTCGCCGAAGAACGGCACGGTCACCGCCGACGTCGCGAACGCGGTGCGCGAGTTCCGGGCCGGCAAGGTGCAGGTGCGCGCCGATGCGCACGGCATCGTGCACGCGCCGGTCGCCAAGCGGTCGTTCGCGACGCAGAAGATCGTCGAGAACGTCGAGGCGATCCTCGGCTTCATCCGGTCGCAGAAGCCGACGGCGTCCAAGGGCGTCTACATCCAGAGCGTCGCGCTCTCGACGACCATGGGGCCGGGCCTCTTCGTGGAGGGTGTCTGACGCCATGGCGAACCGGATCAACACCGCCGTCGTCAAAGAGTACAAGCGGCGGCTCGGCGAGAGCCCCGACTTCGTCGCCGTCGACACGGCTGGACTGACCGTCGCGCAGTTCACCGAGCTGCGCAAGCTCGGCCGCGCGAAGGGGGTGAGCGTCCTGGTCGTGAAGACCTCGCTCGCCTGCATCGCTCTCAAGGACGCCGTGCAGGCCGATGCCTTGCGCGGCGTGCTGGCAGGCCCGACCGCCCTGATGTACGGCGGCGAAGGCCTCCCGACGGTCGCTCGACTGGTGGCGGAGTACGCCAAGAAGTCGGGCAAGCTCGCCGTTCGCGGCGGGCTGTTCGAGAAGCAGATCCTGACGCCGGCGCAGGTGGACAAGTTCCGGGACATCCCGGACCGTCGCACCTTGCTGGCGCAGATCCTCTCGACCGTCACTGCGCCGCTCAGCGGCGTGCTCGGCCTCACGCAGAGTCTCCTCTCGTCGCCGGCCGCGTTGGCCGACGCCCTGGCGAAGAAGCAGGAGAAGCCGGCCGCGTGAGACCGCGGCGGTGCGCGGGTCATCGCCGCCGGTTGCCGGCGGAGGTGGCGCGCGCGAGTGCGGGTCGCGATGGAGCGGCCCGCGATGAACAGGAACCGATGCGCGCTTTCGAGCGCTCGAACGATTCACGGAGGATGCGATGTCCCAGGCGATCATGGACCGACTGAATGGGCTGTCGGACGGCACGTCCAAGCAGCTGCTGACGACGATCTCGAAGATGACGGTGCTCGAGCTCGCGCAGTTCAAGAAGGACTTCGAGACCGTCTTCGATGTCCAGGCGGCGGCGGCGGTCGCGGCGGCCGCTCCGGCGGCGGCGGGCGGCGGCGAGGCGAAGGCCGAGGCGAAGACCTCGTTCGACGTCATCCTCACCGCGTCCGGCGACAAGAAGATCCAGGTGATCAAGGTCGTGCGCGAGATCACGGGCCTCGGGCTGAAGGAAGCCAAGGACCTGGTCGAGGGTGCGCCGAAGCCGGTCAAGGCGGGCTGCACCAAGGAAGAGGCCGACGAGATCAAGAAGAAGCTCACCGAGAACGGCGCCACCGTCGAGATCAAGTGACGCAAGTCACTCGCATCCTTCGAACGCCCGGCCCCCGCGTGCGCGAGGGCCGGGCGAGCCTGCTTGGTGCGAGGTTCCGTTTTCTCGTTCTCGTGATGAGCTGAGAGGAGCCGCATGGAGATTCGGCGGTTCGGCAAGTACCCCACGATCAGCGAGGTTCCCTCGCTGACCGACATCCAGGTCGCGTCCTACGCGGAATTCCTCCAGGCCGAGAAGCCGTTCAACCGGCGGACCGACACGGGCCTCGAGGCGATCCTGCGCGAGACCTTCCCGATCCACTCCTACGACAAGACGATGTCGTTGCAGTACGTCGGGTATGAGCTCGGCCGGCCGCGCTACACGCCGGACGAGTGCCGCGTCCTCTCGCTCACCTACGGCTCTCCGTTCCGCATCCGCGTGCGGCTCGAGAAGCCCGATCCGGTGGAGGAGTGGGTCTATCTGGGCGAGATCCCGGTGCTGACGGGCGGTGGCGAGTTCATCGTCAACGGCTCCGAGCGCGTGATCGTCAGCCAGCTCCACCGTTCGCCGGGCGTCGACTTCTCGCTCGAGACGGTCGCCGGCGACAAGAAGCTGCACTCCTGCTGGATCATCCCGGAGCGCGGCAGCTGGATCGAGCTCGCGGTCAGCAAGAAGGACGTGCTCGGGATCAAGATCGACCAGAGCGGTCGCTTCCCGGCCACGGCGTTCTTGCGCGCGATGTCGGAGGAGTACTCGACCAACGAGTCGCTCATCCGCCTGTTCCACAACACGAAGGTCGTGAAGATCAAGGGCGTGAAGCAGGCCGAGAAGGACCTGCTCGGCCAGTACATCGTCGGCGACATCGTCGATGCCGGGACCGGCGAGATCCTGATCGCCGGCGGCTCGCTCCTCACCGAGGAGAACCTGAAGGTCATCCTCGAGAGCGACATGAAGCAGCTCGAGGTGATCGACGGGATGGACGACCCGTTGATCCTCAACACGATCGCTGAGGACGACACCAACAGCCACGAGTCGGCGCTGCTCAAGATCTACAACCGGTTGCGTCCCAGCAACCCGAGCAACCTCGACAAGGCGAAGGAGCTCTTCCACGAGCGCTTCTTCGACGCGGCGCGCTACCGCCTCGGCCGCGTCGGCCGCTTCCGCATCAACCGGAAGTACCGGCAGGAGATCAACCTCGAGGAGATGACGCTCCACCGGGACGACATCATCAACTCGACGCGCTACATCCTCGACCTGCGCGGCGGGCGCGGCGAGGTCGACGACATCGACCACCTCGGCAACCGCCGGGTGCGCACGATCGCGGAGCTGGCGGCGGAGGAGTTCCGCAAGGGCTTCCTCAAGCTGCGCCGCACCGCGCAGGAACGCATGAACCTCGAGCCGCCGGAGACGGCGACGCCGCGCACGCTGATCAACAGCAAGACGATCAGCTCGGCGATCGACTACTTCTTCGGCCGCAGCGAGCTGTCGCAGGTCGTCGACCAGACCAACCCGCTCGCGCAGCTCACCCACGAGCGACGCCTGTCGGCGCTCGGTCCGGGCGGCTTGAACCGCAAGCGCGCCGGCTTCGAAGTGCGCGACGTCCACATCTCGCACTACGGCCGCATCTGCCCGATCGAGACGCCGGAAGGCACCAACATCGGCTTGATCGCGTCGCTGTCGATCTACGGCGGGCTCGACGTCTACGGCTTCCTCGTGACGCCGTACCAGATCGTCCGCAAGGGGCGCCTCACCGACGAGGTGGCGATGCTCCGCGCCGACGAGGAGGCCGATGCGATCATCGCGCCGGCCGACACCTCGGTCGACGACAAGGGCAAGATCGTCGAGGAGCGCGTGCTCGTCCGCAAGAAGGGCGAGTTCGCCTACGTCACCGCGGACGACGTGCAGTTCCGCGACATCTCGCCGCAGCAGGTCGTCGGCGTCTCGGCGTCGCTGATCCCGTTCCTCGAGCATGACGACGCCAACCGCGCGCTCATGGGTTCGAACATGCAGCGGCAGGCGGTGCCGTTGATCCGGACCGAGCCGCCTCTTGTCGGCACCGGCATGGAGACGCACGTCGCCCGCAACTCCGGGATGGTCTCCATCGCGGAGGAGGAGGGCGTCGTCACCTACGTCGACTCCCGCAAGATCAAGGTCGGCGACAAGGAGTATCCGCTCCGCAAGTTCGTCGGCCTGAACGAGAAGACCTGCCTGAACCAGCGGCCGATCGTCGCCGAGGGCGACAAGGTCAAGAAGGGGCAGGTGATCGCCGACGGCGCCGCCACGCACCAGGGCGAGCTGTCGCTCGGCAAGAACGTGCTGGTCGGCTTCATGATCTGGGACGGCTACAACTTCGAAGACGCGATCATCGTCAGCGAGCGGCTGGTGAAGGAAGACGCGTACACCTCGATCCACATCAACGAGTTCGACATCGAGATCCGCGAGACGAAGCTCGGGCGCGAGGAGTTCACGCGCGACATCCCGAACGTCGGCGAGCGGGCGCTGAAGAACCTCGACGAGTCGGGCATCGTCAAGGTCGGCACCAAGGTCAAGCCAGGCGACATCCTGGTCGGCAAGGTCTCCCCGAAGAGCAAGTCGGAGCTGACGCCGGAAGAGAAGCTGCTGCACGCGATCTTCGGCCGCGCCGGCGAGGACGTGAAGAACGACTCGCTCGAGGTGCCGTCGGGCGTCGAGGGCGTGGTGATCGACGCGCAGAAGTTCTCGCGCAACATCGACACGTCGGAAGAGCAGAGCGCCAAGAACCTGCTGCGCATCCGCCGCGCCGAGAAGCAGTTCCTCACGCTGTTCCGCGCCGAGCTGGCCAAGCTCGTCGAGGAACTCGAGAAGGCGACCAAGGCGGAGGTGGTCGATCCGACCACCAGCAAGCGCATCACGATCGAGGAGGAGGCGGCCTTCCCGGAGTTGCGCCGCCAGCTCGACGTGGCGCGTACGCACGTGCTCGACCGCATCGACAGCGCGTCGGGCATGGGGGCCTACAAGCTGTTCAAGGATGCGTCCGATCGCATCGACAGCGCCGAGAACGAGAAGAACAAGCTGGTCAACAAGCTGTCGCGCGGCGACGAGCTGCCGACCGGCGTGCTCGAGATGGTGAAGGTCTACCTCGCGACCAAGCGCTCGCTGTCGGTCGGCGACAAGATGGCCGGCCGCCACGGCAACAAGGGCGTCATCGCGAAGATCCTCCCCGAGGAGGACATGCCGTACCTCGAGGACGGCACCCCGATCGACATCATGCTGAACCCGCTCGGCGTGCCGAGCCGCATGAACGTCGGCCAGATCCTCGAGACGATCCTCGGCTGGGCGGCGAAGGTCAACGGCTTCCGCGCGGTCACGCCGGTCTTCGACGGCGCGCAAGAGGACGAGATCCGCGCGGCGTTGCGCGCCGCGCATCTCCCGGAAGACGGCAAGGTGACCCTGTTCGACGGTCGCACCGGCGATCCGCTCGACCAGAAGGTGACCTGCGGCCAGATCTACATGCTGAAGCTGCATCACCTCGTCGACGACAAGGTGCATGCCCGCGCGACCGGCCCTTACTCGCTCATCACGCAACAGCCTCTCGGCGGCAAGGCGCGCTTTGGCGGCCAGCGCTTCGGAGAGATGGAAGTGTGGGCGCTCGAGGCGTACGGCGCGGCGAACGTCCTGCAGGAGCTCCTGACGGTCAAGTCGGACGACGTCGAGGGGCGCACCAAGATCTACGAGGCGATGGTGAAGGGCACGAACATCCTCGAGCCGGGCACGCCCGTCTCGTTCGAGGTTCTCACCAACGAGATCCGCGGCCTCGCGCTGAACATGGAACTCCATCGCCGACGGGTGACCTGACCCGGATCCCCCGCGCGAGCGCGGCCGCCCTGCGCGCGCGCGGTGGATCCAGGGAATCGATGGGATGGTCGGCGGCGACCGTCCCGCTGAGGAAAGGTGCGATTCGATGCTCGACGTCGATGTCTTCCATCGCGTCCACGACTACGCCTGCGTCACGGTGAAGCTCGCTTCGCCGGAGGACATCCGCAGCTGGTCGTTCGGCGAGGTGAAGAAGCCGGAAACGATCAACTACCGGACCTACCGTCCCGAGAAGGACGGCTTGTTCTGCGAGAAGATCTTCGGCCCGACGCGCGACTGGGAGTGCTTCTGCGGCAAGTACAAGGGCATCAAGCACCGCAACATCGTCTGCGATCGTTGCGGCGTGCAGGTGACCCACAGCAAGGTCCGTCGCAAGCGGATGGGGCACATCAACCTCGCCGCCCCGGTCGCGCACATCTGGTTCTTCAAGGCGACCCCGTCGCGCATCGGCAACCTGCTCGACATCAAGGTGAGCTCGCTCGACAAGGTGGTGTACTTCCAGGAGTACATCGTCATCGAGGGCGGCTCCACGCCCTTGAAGCGCGGCCAGCTGCTGACCGAGGACGAGTACCGCCAGGCGCGCCAGCTCTACGGCGACAACTTCGAATGCGAGATGGGCGCCGAGGCCGTCCGCAAGATGCTCGGCCGCCTCGAGCTGAAGAAGATCTCGCTCGAGCTGCGCGAGGAGCTGCGCAACACGCGCAGCAAGCAGCGCAAGAAGGACATCATCAAGCGGCTGAAGACGGTCGAGCAGCTGCGTGACTCGCCGAACAAGCCGGAGTGGATGATCCTCGACGTCATCCCGGTGATCCCGCCGGACTTGCGCCCGCTGGTGCTGCTCGAGAGCGGCAACTTCGCGACGTCGGACCTGAACGACCTCTACCGTCGCCTCATCAACCGCAACAACCGCCTGAAGAAGCTGCTCGACCTCAACGCGCCCGAGGTCATCATCCGCAACGAGAAGCGGATGCTGCAGCAGTCGGTCGACTCGCTGTTCGACAACGGCCGCTGCCGGCGACCGGTGCTCGGCACCAGCAACCGCCCGCTCAAGTCGCTCACCGACATGATCAAGGGCAAGCAGGGGCGCTTCCGCGAGAACCTGCTCGGCAAGCGCGTCGACTACTCGGCGCGTTCGGTCATCGTCGTCGGTCCGGAGCTGAAGCTCCACCAGTGCGGCCTGCCGAAGAAGATCGCGCTCGAGCTCTTCCAGCCGTTCATCATCCGCCGCCTGAAGGAGCTCGGCTACGCCGACACCATCAAGTCGGCGAAGAAGATGCTGGACCGCAAGGAGCCCGAGGTCTGGGACATCCTCGAGGAGGTCATCAAGTCCCACCCGGTGCTGCTGAACCGCGCGCCGACGCTCCACCGCATGGGCATCCAGGCGTTCGAGCCGGTGCTGGTCGAAGGCAACGCGATCAAGATCCATCCGCTGGTCTGCACCGGCTACAACGCCGACTTCGACGGCGACCAGATGGCCGTCCACCTGCCGCTCTCCTACGAGGCGCAGGTCGAGGCGTCGGCGCTGATGATGGCGCCGAACAACATCTTCTCGCCGGCGCACGGTCGCCCGATCATCTCGCCGACGCAGGACATCGTGCTCGGCTGCTACTACCTGACCGTCGATCGGCCGCAGGAGAAGGGCGAGGGCAAGGCGTTCCGCGATGACTTCGAGGCGTTCCGCGCCTACGCCGACCGCAAGATCTCGCTGCACGCGCGCATCAAGGTGCGCATCGGGCCGGGACGCGTGGTCCGCAGCAAGGAAGGGGATCGCAGCTCCGAGGGGCTCGTCGAGACGACGGTCGGCCGCCTGGTGCTGAACGACATCCTTCCCAACAAGGACGTCTACTTCAACGTCACGCTCGACAAGAAGGGCATCGCCCGCCTGATCGAGGACGTCTACAAGCGCACCGGGCAGGAGTCGACCGTCGACCTGCTCGACCGCCTGAAGGAGCTCGGCTTCAAGTCGGCGACCTTCGCCGGCCTCTCGTTCGCCGTCGCCGACCTCAGCGTCCCGCGCGAGAAGGACAAGCTGCTCGCCGAGGCCGACAAGAAGGTCGAGCTGATCGAGAAGCAGCTGCAGAACGGCGTCATCACGGAAGGCGAGCGGTACAACCAGATCGTCGACGTGTGGACGCATGCCCGCGAGAAGATCGGGCAGGACATGATGCGCGGGCTGAAGGACGACACCCGCAACGGAAAGCCGTTCCTGAACCCGATCTGGGTCATGGTCGATTCGGGCGCCCGCGGCTCGGTCGAGCAGATCCGCCAGCTCGCCGGCATGCGCGGCCTCATGGCCAAGCCGAACGGGCGCATCATCGAGACCCCGATCCGCGCGAACTTCCGCGAGGGGCTGCGCGTCCTCGAGTACTTCTCGTCGACGCACGGCGCGCGCAAGGGCCTCGCCGACACCGCGCTCAAGACGGCCGACTCGGGCTACCTGACCCGCAAGCTCGCCGACGTCGCGCAGAACGTCGTCGTGACCATGCGCGACTGCGGCACGATCAGCGGCATCGCCAAGGCGCCGATCTACAAGGGCGAGCGCCTCGAAGTGCCGCTCTGGGAGCTGATCCGCGGCCGCGTCTCGCGCGACACCCTCTCCGACGTCGTCACCGACGAGGTGGTGGTGCACGAGAGCGAGCTGATCACCGAAGAGATCGCCAAGAAGGTCGAGAAGCTCGGCTACCCGAAGGTGCGCGTCCGTTCGGCGCTCACCTGCGAGGCGTCGCTCGGCGTCTGCCAGCTCTGCTACGGGATGGACCTGTCGCGCGGCCAGATCGTCGAGCTCGGCCTCGCGGTCGGGATCATCGCCGCGCAGTCGATCGGCGAGCCGGGCACCCAGCTCACGATGCGCACGTTCCACATCGGTGGCGTCGCGTCGCGCGAGCTCACCGTCTCCGAGGTCAAGGCGCGCCGCGAAGGCATCATCAAGTTCTCCGCGCTGCGTGCGGTGGAGAACAAGGCGGGCGAGCTCGTCGTGCTCGATCGCCAGGGCGAGCTCGTCCTCGAGGACAGCAAGGGCCGCGAGATCGATCGCTACTCGGTGCCGCTCGGCGGCCTGATCATCGTGAAGGATGGCCAGGACGTGAAGGCGGGCACGGCGCTGGCGTCGTGGGACCCGAACCACACGCCGATCCTCTCCGACCGCGAGGGCGTGGTCCGCTACAAGGACGTCATCGACGCCAAGACCGTCAAGGTCGAGCTCGACGCCAACGGCAATACCCGCCGCATGGTCATCGAGCACAAGGGCGACCTGCACCCCGAGATCGTGATCGAGGACAAGAAGGGCGTGCTGCTCGACAGCCATCCGCTGCCGGAGCGCGCCTACATCATGGTCGAGGACGGCGACAAGGTCACCGTCGGCAGCCTGCTCGCGAAGAAGCCGAAGGACGCGGCCGACGTCCAGGACATCACCGGCGGTCTGCCGCGCGTCACCGAGATCTTCGAGGCGCGCAAGCCGAAGGAGCAGGCGGTGATGGCCGAGATCGACGGCATCGTCGAGCTCGCCAAGGAGCTGAAGCGAGGCAAGCGCACCATCCTGGTGAAGCCGGACGCCGACAACGTCGAGCCGATGGAGCACCTGGTGCCGCACGGCCGCCACCTGCTCGTCCGCTCGGGCGACCGGGTGCGCGCCGGCGACGCGTTGATCGAAGGGCCGCTCGTCCCGCAGGATCTCCTGCGCATCAAGGGCGAGGACGAGCTGCAGACCTACCTGCTGCGCGAAGTGCAGGCGGTCTACCGCTCGCAGGGCGTCTCGATGGACGACAAGCACATCGAGGTGATCATCGCCCAGATGATGCGCAAGGTGCGCATCGAGGATCCGGGCGACACCGACTTCCTGCCGGGCTCGATGGTCGACCGCCACGTCTTCCGCCTCACCAACGAGCGCATCCGCAAGGAGCGCAAGAAGGGGGCGACGGCCGAGTCGGTGCTGCTCGGCATCACGAAGGCGTCGCTGCAGTCCGACTCGCTGATCTCGGCCGCCTCCTTCCAGGAGACGACCAAGGTGCTGACCGAGGCGGCGATCGCCGGCAAGCGCGACGAACTCGTCGGCCTGAAGGAGAACGTCATCCTCGGCAACCTCGTCCCGACCGGGACGGGCTTCAAGCTCTACCACCAGTCGAAGGTCAAGCTGCACGGCGAGACCATCGAGCTCGAGGGGGAGTCCTCCGAGGAGGCCGAGGAGGCCGATCGCGTCGCGTGACCGGGGGCCGATCTGCGGACCCCGTGCGTGCAACCGATTGAAACGCGGCGACGAGTCGCTTGAATCATCGGCCCTTCACGGGCCAATCCAAGGTGGGCCCCACGGGGCCCCGAGGTAGCAATGCCGACGATCAATCAGCTGGTTCGACATGGCCGCCTGCGCCGGCCGAAGCGGACGAAGTCGCCCGCGCTCGAGGCGTGCGCGCAGAAGCGTGGCGTGTGCACCGTGGTGCGCACCATGACCCCGAAGAAGCCGAACTCGGCGTTGCGCAAGATCGCGCGCGTCAAGCTCTCGACGGGCAAGGAAGTGACCGCCTACATCGGCGGCGTCGGCCACAACCTGCAGGAGCACTCGATCGTGCTCGTGCGCGGCGGTCGCGTCCCCGACCTCCCCGGCGTGCGTTATCACATCGTCCGCGGCACCCTCGACTCGGCCGGCGTGTCCGATCGCAAGCAGGGTCGTTCGCTTTACGGCGCCAAGCGCCCCAAGACTTGAGCTGACCACCCATGCCTAGGAAGTACGAGTCCACCGAGAAGTTCCTCCGTCCCGATCCGCGCTACAGCAGCAAGCTGATCGCGCGCTTCATCAACTGCGTGATGAACGATGGCAAGAAGGCGACGGCGCAGGCCGTCGTCTACGACGCCATGGATCTCCTGAAGAAGAAGATCCCGGAGAAGGAGCCGATCGACGTCTTCTCCGACGCCATCAACAACGTGAAGCCGATGGTCGAGGTCCGTTCGCGGCGTGTCGGCGGCGCGACGCTGCAGGTCCCGCACGAGGTCAAGCGCAACCGCCAGCAGAGCCTGGCGATCCGCTGGATCCTCGAAGGGGCGCGCGGGAAGAAGGGCAAGCCGATGTGCAAGCGGCTCGCCGAAGAGCTCTTCGACGCGTTCAACAAGCAGGGCTCGGCGTTCACGAAGCGCGAGAACACCCACAAGATGGCCGAGGCCAACGAGGCGTTCGCGCACTTCGCCTGGTAGGCCGCGCGCTCCCGCGCTCGACCTGCTCTCCGAATCGTCCCGAAGCACGGCCCGCCCCAGGCGGGCCGTGTCCATTTCCGTCCCGGCGCGATCGACCGCCTCTCGCCATTCGGCTCCCGCGCCCGCGGGTCGTCGGCCCGGGGAGGCGCTCCGGTCGGGCTATGCTCGCCGCCCTTTCCGCCGCGGACCAGCAGCGCTCGCGGCGGGACCGCGCAAGCCACGGCCGCTCGCCCGGCGATGCGCGCCTGGCTCGCCCCTCGTCCTGATCCGGATCGGAATCGCCATGCCCGTCGACCTCAAGACCGTCCGCAACATCGGCATCGTCGCGCACATCGACGCCGGCAAGACGACGCTCAGCGAGCGCATCCTCTACTACACGAAGAGGGAGCATCGCATGGGCACGGTCGACGAGGGGACCGCGAAGATGGACTACCTCGAGGAGGAGCAGCAGCGCGGGATCACCATCACCTCGGCCGCCACCAGCTGCGCCTGGAAGGGGCACCACATCAACCTGATCGACACGCCGGGCCACGTCGACTTCACGGCGGAGGTCGAGCGGTCGCTTTCGGTCCTCGATGGCGCGGTCGGCGTCTTCTGCGGCGTGGCGGGCGTGCAGGCGCAGTCGGAGACGGTCTGGCGGCAGGCCGATCGCCACCACGTCCCGCGCATCGCCTTCGTCAACAAGCTCGACCGGACCGGTGCCGACCCCGATCGCGCGGTCCGCTCGATCCGCGCCCGGCTCGGCGTCAACGCGGTCGCCGCGCAGCTGCCGATCGGCCGCGAGCGCGACTTCGAAGGGGTCGTCGACCTCGTCCGCGAGATCGCCCTGGTCTGGACCGACGAGCTCGGCGAGACGTTCGAGGAGCGTCCCATCCCGGCGGCGCTGAAGGACGACGCCGAACTCGCGCGCGCCGACCTCGTCGAGCAGCTCGCCAACGTCGACGACCAGCTCTCGCTCCATTTCCTCGAAGGCAAGCCGATCGGCGCGGAGGAGCTGAAGCAGGCGCTGCGGCGCGCCGTGATCGCCCGCAAGCTCGTGCCGGTCTTCTTCGGCGCGGCGCTGCGCAACCGCGGCATCCAGGCGGTGCTCGACGCGATCGTCGACTACCTGCCGTCGCCGATCGACGTCGGCGCGATGGAGGTCGCGCGCATCGACGGCAAGGGGAAGGAGCGGTTCGCGCCGGACCCCGCCGACGACCTGCTCGCGCTCGCCTTCAAGACGATCCACGACGCGCACGGCGACCTCACCTTCCTGCGCATCTACAGCGGCGTCCTGAAGAGCAACCAGTCGGTCTTCAACTCCCGCGAGCAGAAGGCCGAGCGGGTCGGTCGCCTCTATCGCATGCACGCCGACGAGCGCGAGGCGCTCGAGGAGGCGGGGCCGGGCGAGATCGTCGGCGCCATCGGGCTGCGCTTCACCAAGACCGGCGACACGCTCTGCCCCAAGCCGCGCGCGGTGCAGATCGAGGGCATGCAGTTCCCCGACACCGTGATCTCGCAGTCGATCGAGCCGAAGACCGCCGCCGATCGCGATGCGCTGAACGAAGCGCTCGAGTTCGTCGCGCGCGACGACCCAACCTTCCGCTACCGCATCGACGAGGAGACCGGCCAGGCGATCGTCTCGGGGATGGGGGAGCTCCACCTCGAGATCGTCTCGAACCGCATCGGACGCGACTACAAGGTCCCGATCCGCATCGGCAAGCCGCGCGTCGCCTACCGCCAGACGGCGGCGCAGGCGATGGAGGGCGACGCGACCTTCCGGCACGTCTTCGCGGGCAAGCCGCAGTTCGGTCGCGTCCGCTTGCGCGTCGAGCCGCGCGAGCAGATCCAGCCGACCGTCCACCTCTCGATCCCGAACGACCGGGTCCACCGCACCTTCTGGCTCGCCATCGAGCAGGCCGCGAAGGCGGCGGTGAAGTCGGGCCTCGATCTCGGCTACCCGATCGTGCGCGTCCACGTCGAGGTGTTCGACGGCGAGACGCGGGAGGGGGAGACGACCGAAGCGGCGCTCGCGAAGGCGACCGACGATGCCTTCCAGGACGCCATGAAGAAGGCGGGGGCGGTGCTGCTCGAGCCGATCATGGCGTTCGAGGTGCAGACGCCGACCGAGTTCATGAAGTCGGTGACCGGGGACCTGAATGCGCGGCGGGGGGCGATCGACGCGGTCGACACCCAGAACGACTTCGCGAAGATCGCCGGACGCGTGCCGCTCGCCGAGACGTTCGGTTACTCGACGGTGCTGCGCTCCATGTCGCAGGGGCGGGCGAGCTTCTCGATGCAGCCGGCCGACTACCAGCCGGTGCCTCCGGAGGTCGCGAACCGGCTGACGTTCTGATCGAGTCGGAAGCCGCGAAACGCCGGTTGCCGCCGCGGGAAGGGGGGGCGCTGGCGGCCCGTTCCCCGTCGGCCGCGCCCGAAGTGGAGCGCTCCCCCGGGAGACGCAAGAGAATGTCATTGACTTGCGGGCGACCCCTCCTAGGATCTCCCGGCCCGCTTTTTTCAGCAAGACAAGTGATTGCACCCCGCCAACCCTGGCCACCCGCCCCTCGAGGGCGGACAAGGCATGGGGACGAGGGGGTGCTTGACCCTGTTCTAGGCGAAGTGCGGGGCGGCACCCGCCGTGGATCCCGCTCGTTCGTGGAACGCTCCGAGAAGCTCTCATGAATCCGCAGCAGAAGATCACGATCCGGCTCGAGGCTTACGACCACACCGCGCTCGACCAGTCGGCTTCCGACATCGTCGAGACGGCCAAGCGCACTGGGGCGCGCGTCGCCGGGCCGATCCCGCTGCCGACTCGGATCGAGCGCTACACCGTGCTGCGCTCGCCGCACATCGACAAGAAGTCGCGCGAGCAGTTCGAGATCCGGACCCACAAGCGCCTGGTGCTGATCAGCGATCCGTCGCCGAAGACCGTCGACTCCATCAGTCGCCTGAACCTGCCGGCTGGCGTCGACATCCGCGTGAAGGTCTGAGGTTGCTCGGAGTTCTGGGCCGGTGAGCCGGTTTCGCGGTGATCCGGGTGCGGTGAGCGGGGTTCTGCGGCGCGCTCGATGAAGACGCGCGACGTCGAGGGAGACTGAAGGTGGCCGACGCTGTTCCATACAAGGCGATCCTCGCCCGCAAGGAGGGGATGACGCAGCTGTTCGACGAGAAGGGGCAGATCGTCCCGGTCACCGTGCTGAAGGCCGGCCCCTGCATCGTCACGCAGGTCAAGACCAAGGAGAGCGATGGCTACCACGCGCTCCAGGTCGGATTCCTCGCGCAGAAGGCGCAGCGACTGAACAAGCCGCAGCGCATCGAGGCGGAGAAGCGCAAGGTCGGCGCGCAGAAGATGCTGCGCGAGATCCGGCTCGACGTCGCCTCCGAGCAGAAGGTCGGCGACGCGATCAAGTGCGACGTCTTCAAGCCCGGCGATCTCGTCGACGTGATCGGTGCGGCGAAGGGGCGCGGCTTCTCGGGCGTCATGACGGCCTGGAACTTCGGCCACAAGCCGCGGTCGCGCGGCAACATGAACGTGCGCGGCCCCGGCGCGATCGGCATGCGTACCTGGCCCGGGCGCATCTTGCGCGGCAAGCGCATGGCGACCCACTGGGGCACCGAGCGCATCACGGTCAAGAACCTGCGCGTGATCGCGGTTCAGCCCGAGCACGACACGCTCCTCGTCAAGGGAGCGGTCCCCGGCACGGATGACGGCATCGTCTTCGTGCAGCTGGCGCGCTCGGTCCGTCGTTTCGCGAAGTCGTCGTGACGTTGGTGAGGACAGGTCGATAGTCATGGCAACTACCAAAGAGTCCCCGACGACGGCGCAGGCGAAGGTCCTGGATGGCGGCTCGGTCGCGACCCGCACGATCGACCTCGCGCTGTTCGGCACCGGTCGCCGGCGTCAGCTGCTGAAGCAGGCGGCGATCGCCTACCAGGCGAACGCTCGCCAGGGCACCCACAAGGCGAAGCGGCGCGCCGAGACCTCGTACTCCGAGGCGAAGCCGTGGCCGCAGAAGCACACCGGTCGGGCGCGCGCGGGCGACAAGAACTCGCCGCTGTGGCGCCACGGCGGCACGATCTTCGGCCCGATCCCGCGCGACTATCGGCAGTACCTGCCGCGGCGCGCGCTGCGCGAGGCGCTGCGTTCCGCGCTCTTCGGCAAGCTCGTCGACGGCGAGGTCGCTTTCATCGACAAGCTCGCGCTCCCGAAGCCTTCGACCAAGGCAGCGGCCAAGTGCCTGAAGGACCTCGGCGCCGATCGCAGCGTCACCGTCGTGGTGAGCGGCGACAGCGACACGGTCTACCGCAGCTTCCGCAACCTCGAGCGCGTCGACGTGATCCCCGCGACCGAGGTGAACGCGCTCCACGTCCTGCAGCGCAAGCACCTCGTCTTCGTGGGCGATGCGTTCGCCGCGGTGGCGAAGCGGCTGGCAGGAAAGGCGAACGACTGACGCAATCGGAACGAGTGACGACGCGGAAGCGTGCGTCACCGCGGAGCGCCCCGCAACGATGAGGCGCGATCGGCCGGCCCCTCCGGCGCGATCGGACGAGGACGAGGAATCCCATGCTCGAGGCCCGCGACATCATCAAGAAGCCGCTCGTCACGGAGAAGACGACGTACATGCAGGATGCGCTGCACCAGTACGTCTTCCTCGTGCACCCCGACGCCAATCGCCTGCAGGTGAAGGGCGCGGTCGAGCAGCTGTTCAGCGTGAAGGTGACCTCGGTGCGCACGATGGTGCGCAAGGGCAAGCCGCGCCGCGCCTTCGGGCGCCCGATCACGACTCGTCCGTTCAAGCGCGCGATCGTCACGCTGCGCGACGGCGACAAGATCGAAGTCGTCTGAGCGAACGGGAGCCGGAGAGAACCGATGGCCGTCAAGAACTACAAGCCGACATCGCCTGGCCGCCGCGCCGGCACCTTCCCCGACATGTCGGAAGTCACCGGCAAGCCGACGGTGAAGGGGCTGCTCACGCCGCTGCGCCGCTCCGGCGGTCGCAACAACACGGGTCGCGTGACGACTCGCTTCCGCGGCGGTGGTCACAAGCGGTTCCTGCGCAAGCTCGACTTCAAGCGCGACAAGGACGGCGTTCCGGCGACCGTCGCGCAGGTCGAGTACGACCCGGGGCGCACGGCGCGCATCGCGCTGCTGCACTACCGCGACGGAGAGAAGCGCTACATCCTTGCGCCGCTCGGCCTGCAGGTCGGCGCCACGCTCGAGTCGGGCGAGAAGGTCGAGCCGGTCGTCGGCAACACGATGCCGCTCGGCAACATCCCGCTCGGCCTCTTCGTCCACAACGTCGAGCTCCATCCGGGCAGCGGCGGTCAGCTCGGACGCTCCGCCGGCTCGCAGATCCAGCTGCTCGCCCGCGAGGGGGAGTATGCGACCCTGGTGCTCCCTTCGGGCGAGCGCCGCAAGGTCCACGCCCGCTGCCGCGCGACGATCGGCCAGGTCGGGAACCTCGATCACCAGAACCAGTCGCTCGGCAAGGCGGGTCGCAAGCGGTGGCTCGGGTTGCGTCCGCACGTGCGTGGCGTGGCCATGAACCCCGTCTCCCATCCGATGGGCGGTGGCGAAGGACGCAGCAAGGGCGGCAACATCCCGCGCTCGCCGACCGGCGTGCCGAGCAAGGGTGGCAAGACTCGCCATCCGCGCAAGCCGTCGAGCCGGTTCATCATCCACGGCCGCAAGAAGCGCATCGAGACCGTGTGAGGCGGAGCCTGACGAATCATGGGACGAAGCATCAAGAAGGGGCCGTTCGTCGATCTGAGCTTGCTGGAGAAGGTCGCCAAGATGGCGAAGTCCAGCAAGAAGGAGCCGATCAAGACCTGGTCGCGCCGATCGACGATCATCCCCGATTTCGTGACGCACACCTTCCTCGTGCACAACGGCAAGCAGCACGTGCGCGTGTTCGTGACCGAGGACATGGTGGGGCACAAGCTCGGCGAGTTCGCGCCGACCCGCACGTTCCGCGGGCACACCTCCGGGAAGAAGGCCGAAGCACCGGCTTCGGCTCCGGCGGGTGGCGGCGGCAAGAAGTGACCTGCGCGGCCGCTCGCTGAGCGCCGGGCCAACGAGGCAGAACCATGCCATTCCAGGCTAGCCACATGTATGCGCACGTGACGCCCCGCAAGGCGCGTCCGATCGCTGATCTCGTCCGCGGGCTGAACGCCGGCCGCGCGCTCGAGATGTTGAACTTCAATCCGCGCCGTGCGTCCGGGTTGTTCCGGGCGGTGATCCAGTCGGCGCTCGCGAATGCCGGGCAGCAGCAGGGTGTCAACCTGAGCAAGCTCGTCATCCGCGAGATCTTCGTCAACGAGGGGCCGCTCCAGAAGCGTGGCCGTCCGGTCGCGCGCGGGCGCTTCCATCGGATCATGAAGAAGGCGAGCCATCTCCACGTCGTGCTCGACGAGCCGGCGGCGAAGAAGGACGGCGAGCAGGCGCAGAAGGCGGGAGGTCGCGTCTAAATGGGCCAGAAGGTCAACCCGCTGGGCTTCCGCATCGGCATCCGCGAGCCTTGGCGTTCGCGGTGGACGGCGTCGAAGAAGGACTTCGCTGGATTCCTGCAGCAGGATCAGCGGATCCGCGTCTTCATCAAGCGCGAGTTCAAGCAGGCCGCCGTGGCGCGCATCGACATCGAGCGCACCCGCGAGGCGACCACCGTGATCATCCACACGGCGCGTCCGGGCGTGCTGATCGGTCGCAAGGGCGTGCGCGCGGAGCAGCTGCGCGACGACCTCACCCGGATCGTCGGCAACAACGTCACCGTGCACACGGTCGAGCTTGGCCGTCCCGAGCTGTCGGCCCAGCTGGTGGCGGAGAGCGTCGCCGAGCAGCTCGAGAAGCGCGTCTCGTTCCGACGTGCGTTGAAGAAGACGGCGCAGCTCACCATGCAGGCGGGCGCGCTCGGCGTGAAGATCCACATCGCTGGTCGACTCGGCGGCGCCGAGATGTCGCGCCGCGAGGCGATCATCCAGGGCTCGATCAAGCTGGCCACGCTCGATGCGGACATCGACTACGGCTTCGCGCAGGCGTTCACCAGCTACGGCACCATCGGGTGCAAGTGCTGGATCTTCCGCGGCTGGCACGAGGTCTTGACCAAGGAGAAGAACCATGCCGCTGATGCCTAGTCGCGTCCGCTGGCGCAAGGTCCAGCGCGGTCGGTTGCGCGGCATCGCGCAGCGCGGCAACGAAGTCTCGTTCGGGGAGTTCGGGCTCCAGGCGCTCGAGTGGGCCTGGATGGATGGCCGCCAGATCGAGGCGGGGCGCGTGGCGGCGAGCCGCGCGGCTCCCGAGGCGCGCCTCTACATCCGGATGTTCCCGCACAAGCCGATCTCGAAGAAGCCGCTCGAAACCCGCATGGGTAAGGGCAAGGGCGAGCCGGAGATGTGGGTGGCCGAGGTCAAGCCCGGCCACGTGATCTACGAGCTCGCGGGCGTCACCGAGGACAAGGCGGTCCTCGCGTTCAACCGGGTCGCGCACAAGCTGCCGATCAAGGTGCGCATGGTCCGCCGGAGGCACGGCCTGTGAAAATCGGCGAACTGCGCACGCAGGAGGCGGCTGAGCTCGACTTCCTGCTCAAGGAGAAGCGCAAGCGGATGTTCGACTTGCGCTTCAAGGCGGCGTCCGAGGAGATCTCGGACACCAAGGAGCTGGTTCGCCTGCGGCGCGACGTCGCCCGGATCTTGACGATCCAGGGTGAGCGCGCGCGGGCCAAGCTGGCGGAGGTGAAGGTCGATGGCAAGTGATCCAGCCGTCGCCGATGGCGCGGACGCCACTGGGCGTCGGGCGCGGCGCATCGGGATCGTGAAGTCCGACAAGATGCAGAAGACGATCACCGTCGTCATCGAGCGTCTCGTCAAGCACGCGGTCTACAAGAAGTACGTCCGTCAGCGCACCGTCCTGAAGGCGCACGACGAGAAGAACGAGGCCAAGATCGGCAGCGTCGTCGAGGTCGAGTTCTCCCGCCCGCTCTCGAAGACGAAGCGCTGGAACCTCGTCCGCGTGCTGCGCGCGGGGGAGGGGAGCTGACCCGTGATCCAGACCTACACCCGGCTCGACGTCGCGGACAACACCGGTGCTCGCACCGTGATGTGCATCCGCATCCTCGGCAACTCGCGCCGCCGTTACGCGGCGGTCGGTGACATCATCATCGGCGCCGTCAAGAAGGCCTCGCCCGGCTCCGAGATCAAGCAGGGCTCGGTCGTGAAGGGCGTCGTCGTCCGCACGAAAGCGCCGATCCGTCGCGAGGACGGCAGCTACGTCCGGTTCGACCACAATGCGATGGTGCTGCTCGACAACGACAACAACCCGAAGGGCACCCGTATCTTCGGCGCCGTCGCTCGCGAGCTGCGCGTCAAGAATTTCATGAAGATCATCTCCCTCGCGGCGGAGGTCGTCTGATGGCGCTGCGGATCAAGCGCGGCGACGTCGTCGTGGTGCGCTCCGGCGCCGACAAGGGCAAGACCGGCAAGGTCATCCGTGTCGACGTCGAGGGCTCCCGCGTCTACGTGGAGGGGGTGAACCTCCAGTACAAGCACATGAAGCGCACGCAGCAGAACCCGAAGGGTGGGCGCGTGCGCCGGGAGGGGCCGCTGCACCTCTCGAAGGTGATGCTCTGGAGCGAGAAGCTCGGCAAGGGGCAGCGCTTCCGTGTCGAGACTCGCGACGGCAAGCGCGTCCGGGTCGGAGTGAAGGACGGCGTCGCCCTCGACTGAGGCGGGCCGCAACACCAATCATGACCAAGGCTGCTGAACGCAAGAACCCGCGACTTCGCGCCAAGTACGAGCGCGAGATCGTCCCGATGCTGATGCAAAAGCTCGGCATCAAGAACCGCATGGCGGTGCCGCGCCTCGTCAAGGTCGGCATCAACATGGGGTTGCGCAAGGAGAAGGAGAGCAAGGAGTTCGTCGACGAGGTGCAGAAGCATCTCGCCGCGCTCTCCGGCCAGAAGCCGGTCGTCACCCGGGCCCGGAAGTCGATCGCCGGCTTCAAGGTCCGCGAGGGGGACAAGGTCGGCGTCAAGGTGACGCTGCGCCGCGACCGGATGTGGGAGTTCCTCGACCGCCTGATCGCGCTGGCCCTGCCGCGCGTTCGCGACTTCCGCGGCCTCTCGCGCAAGTCGTTCGACGGTCGCGGCAACTACACGATGGGATTGACCGAGCAGACGGTGTTCCCTGAGGTTGACGCCGACAGCGTCGTCAACATGCAGGGCATGGACATCTCGATCGTCACGACCGCGGGGAGCGATGCCGGTGCGGAGGCGCTGCTGACCGCGCTCGGCATGCCGTTCCAGAGTGCCCAGGGCACGGCGAGCTGACCGATCGACGGTTCGGACCCGCGAAGACGATACGAGCGACGATTCCACGACGACCCGACGCGACCGGCATCGCCGGGCGCCGCTGACAAGGAGTGGTGAACTTTGGCCAGGACGTGCTTGAGGGTGAAGGCGAGGCGGACCCCGAAGTTCGGAGTTCGCAAGCACAGCCGCTGCAACCTGTGCGGACGTTCGCGCGCTTTCTATCGGAAGTTCGGGATCTGCCGCATCTGCTTCCGGACGCTTGCGCTGAAGGGCGAGATCCCCGGCGTCAAGAAGGCCTCCTGGTGATCTGCCGGAAGTACTCGGAACCACTCTCATGACGATGACCGATCCGATCGCTGACCTGGCCACTCGCATTCGCAACGCGCTTTCGATCAAGCGCGCGGACGTGCGCATCCCGCATTCGAACCTGAAGGCGGGCATCTGCGAGGTCCTGAAGCGCGAGGGGTACGTGCGCGACTTCACGGTGGAGCCGGGTGACGGCTTCCCGGTGCTGAAGGTCGCGCTCAAGTACGGGCCCGATGGCGAGCAGGTGCTGCAGAGCATCACTCGCATCAGCACGCCCGGCTGCCGCGTCTACCGTGGCGTGCAGGCGCACGCTCCGGTCCTGCGCGGCATGGGAATCACTGTGTTGACCACCGCGAAGGGCGTCCTCTCCGATCGGGAGGCTCGCGCCCAGAACGTCGGTGGCGAAGCGCTGCTCGAGGTCTACTGATGTCGCGCATTGGCAAGCAACCGGTCAAGCTCGCGAAGGGCGTCGAAGTGAAGTTCGATGCCGGCACTCTGTCGGTGAAGGGCCCGAAGGGCACCCTCACGCAGAAGGTCGACCCGCGGATCACCGTCGAGGTGGACGGCGCGGGATCGCAGGTCAAGTTCAGCCGCTCCTCCGACGAGCGCGCCGATCGATCGCTGCACGGCCTCTACCGAGCGCTCTGCCGCAACATGGTCGAGGGCGTGACGGCGGGCTACGCCAAGCGTCTCGAGATCCACGGCGTCGGTTACCAGGCGAAGCTCGAGAAGGGGAAGCTCTCCCTTTCGGTCGGCTTCAGCAATCCGGTGGTGCTCGAGATCCCGAAGGGGATCACGGTCGAGACCCCGAACCCGACCACCGTGGACGTGAAGGGCATCGACCGGCAGATGGTGGGCGAGTTCTCGGCGCGCATCCGCGGTTCGCGGCCGCCCGAGCCGTACCAGGGCAAGGGCGTTCGTTACGCCGGTGAGCAGATCCGCCGCAAGGCCGGCAAGTCGATGGCTGCGGGCAAGTAAGTCCCCGCAACCACGCAGAGGCATCTCCCGATGGATCACAATCGCGATCTCCGCCGTCGCCGTGGGCGCAAGGCGAACAGCGTCTTCAAGCGGATCAAGGTCCGCTCGGACCGCGTTCGGCTCTGCGTGTTCCGCAGCAACCGCTTCATCTACGCCCAGGTCATCGACGATCGCGTCGGCCGCACGGTCGCCGCGGCGTCGAGCCTCGAGAAGGAGCTCGCTGCTCCCGCCGAGGGGACCACGGGCAAGGTGGGCGTGGCGATGCTCGTCGGCTTGACGCTCGCCGAGCGCGCCAAGAAGGCCGGTATCGAGAAGGTCGTCTTCGACCGGCGTCACTACCGGTATCACGGGCGCGTGAAGGCGCTCGCGGACGGGGCGCGCAAGGGCGGACTGAGTTTCTGAGCTCTTGCGCTTCTGAGCTTCTGAGCTTCTGAGCTTCTGAGGTGAACGGTGACTGAGCACAACGACAACTCGAACGACTCGACCGACCAGCAGCCGCAGCGCGGCGGTGGCGGTCCGCAGGGCGATTCCCGCGGTGGTGGCGGTGGCGGGCAGGGCCGTCGTCCGCCGCGTGGGGACGGGCGCGGACGACGCGATCGGGACGACGGCGACGAGCCGCAGTTCCAGGAGATCGTCGTCAAGGTGAACCGCTGCGCCAAGGTGATGAAGGGCGGCCGGCGCTTCTCGTTCTCCGCGTTGGTCGTCGTGGGCAACCGCGACGGCAAGGTCGGATTCGGGTTCGGCAAGGCGCGCGCGGTCCCGAACGCCGTCGAGAAGGGCGTCAAGGACGCCAAGAAGAACCTGATCAACGTGCCGCGCGTCGGCACGACGATTCCGCACCAGGTCGAGTCGGCGTTCGAGGCCTCGTCGGTGCGGTTGATGCCGGCGGCGCCTGGAACGGGCATCGTGGCGGGCGGCACGGTGCGCGCCGTGCTCGAACTCGCCGGGGTCAAGGACGTGCTCACCAAGAGCATCGGGCAGACCAACGCGATCAACCTGGTCAAGGCCGCGTTCAAGGGGCTCGAGGCGCTGCGCACCAAGTCGCAGATCGAGTCGCTGCGGGGAGTGACGCTCGGATGATGCTCCACGAAGTCCTGAAGTCCGGTCCGAAGCGCGAGCAGCGCTGGCGCGTCGGACGTGGTGCCGGTTCGGGCAGCGGCAAGACCGCTGGACGAGGCCAGCACGGCGCCTATTCGCGCAGCGGCAACTCGATCAAGCTCGGCTTCGAAGGCGGCACGATGCGGTTCTTCCGCCGCCTGCCGCGCCGCGGCTTCAACAACGCCGCGTTCCGCACCGAGTGGACCACGGTCAACCTGGGCGCGCTCGACAAGGCGTTCGCCGCAGGGGATGAGATCTCGGTCGAGTCGGTCGTCGCGAAGGGGCTCGTGCGGCGCAGTGCCGAGCGGCTCAAGGTGCTCGCCGATGGCGAAGTCACCAAGGCGCTGAAGCTCGGCGCGGCGGTCGCTGTCTCGGCTGCGGCGCGGGCGAAGATCGAGAAGGCGGGTGGCAAGGTCGAAGCGCCGCTGCCGAAGAAGCCGTCGCCCAACTTCCGCAAGATCGACGCGGACAAGAAGAAGGCGGCGAAGGCGGCTGCGGCCGCTCCGGCGGCCGAGGGCGGCGAGAAGGCTGCCAAGCCGGCCAAGATCGCGCGGCCCGCCACCGACAAGGCCGAGAAGAAGAAGCCGTCCGGCGGCGACGGCGCCTCGAAGAAGAAGTGATCGCTCCAGCAACCCCGATCCTGCAGCCTTCCGGCTGCGGGGCGTAACTCTCCAGGCAGATCGGCATGTTCGGCAAGGCAACAGAGATCCTTCGCGTACCGGAGCTTCGCAAGAAGATCCTCTGGACGCTTGGTCTCTTGTTCCTCTTCCGACTCGGGAACCACATCCTGCTGCCCGGGGTCGATCCGGAGGAGTTCGTCCGGCGGCTCGGTACGGGCAACAGCGGCGTGATCGGCATCCTGAACGCCCTCTCGGGCGGCGCGCTCGGCAGCGCGACGGTCTTCTCGCTCGGCGTGATGCCCTACATCTCGGCGTCGATCGTCTTCTCGCTGCTGCAGAAGATGGTGCCGGCGCTCGAGCAGGTCGCGAAGGAAGGGCAGTCGGGCCAGCGCAAGATCAACCAGTGGACCCGCTGGGCCACGGTGCCGATCTGTCTCTTCCAGGCCGGCATCACCGTCACCACGTTGATCAGCCAGGACGTCTCGCAGGGCGGCCAGCCGCTCATCTCGCCCGAGCTCTTCGCGAGCTTCTGGTACAAGACCGCGATCGTCCTGATCCTGACGGCCGGCACGCTGCTGATCATGTGGATCGGCGAGAAGATCACCGAGCACGGCATCGGTCAGGGCACGTCGCTCATCATCATGGCGGGCATCATCGCCCGCCTGCCGACGCAGATCTCCACGTCGCTCAGCGGCGATCCCGAGCACAAGACGCAGTTCATCGCCGAGATCGTCGGGCTCTTCGTGATCAGCGTGATCGCGGTCGTCTTCTTCACGAAGGCGCAGCGGCGCGTGCCGATCCAGCAGGCGAAGCTGACCCGTGGTCGCCGGCAGCTCGGCGGAGCGCGCCATTTCATCCCGCTCAAGGTGAGCGCGGTCGGCGTCATGCCGATCGTCTTCGCGCAGACGCTCTTCGTGATCCCGAGCATGCTCGGCAAGGCGCCGGGGCTCGGCTTCATCAACGAGTACTTCGGCTACGAGTCGTTCCTCTACCTGCTCTTCTATACGGCGCTGATCTTCTTCTTCTCCTTCTTCTGGACGGCCGTGATGTTCCAGCCGAAGGAGATGGCGAACAACCTGAAGGAGTACGGCAGCTTCATCCCGGGCATCCGCCCTGGGCAACGGACTGCCGAGTACCTCGAGGGAGTGATGGTGCGCGTGACGCTGGTGGGGGCCGCGTTCCTCGCCGTGATCGCGCTGTTCCCTTACTTCGCCAATGACCTGCTCGGCACCTCGGGCGGCCGCGGGATCGCCTACGCCATCGGCGGCACCTCGATCCTGATCACCGTCGGCGTCTGCCTCGACCTCGTCGACAAGATCAACGCGCAGCTCGTCATGCGCAACTACGAGGGGTTCACCGGCGGGCAGACCGGTGGTGGCTGGGCGCGTCGGCGTGAAGCCGGCGGCGAGGGCGAGTGAACGTGCGGACGGCTGCTCGCATCCGCCCGAAGAACAAGGTCGAACTCGCCAAGATGCGCGAGTCGGGCCGGATCGTCGGCGAGATCCTCGCGGCGGTCACGGCGATGATCAAGCCGGGCGTCACCCCGCTCGAACTCGACGAGTTCGCCGAGGGGCACATCCGCGGGCGGGGCGCCAAGCCCTCGTTCAAGGGCTACCACGGCTTCCCGAAGAGCCTCTGCATCTCGGTCAACGAAGAGGTCGTCCACGGCATCCCCGGACGACGCCCGCTCGTCGACGGAGACGTCGTGACGGTCGATTGCGGGGCGATCCTCGACGGGTGGCACGGCGACGCCGCCCGCACCTACGCGGTGGGGGCGGTCGAGCCCGAATCGCTCGAGCTGCTGCGCGTCTGCGAGGGCGCGCTGATGGCGGGCGTCGCGGAGATGCGGCCGAGCCGCAAGCTCGGCGACGTCTCGCGCGCGGTCGAGGCGTTCGTGAAGCGCGAGTCGAGCTTCTCGGTGGTCCGGCAGTACGTCGGCCACGGGATCGGCCGCGCGCTCCACGAAGAGCCGCAAGTTCCGAACTACTATGAGCCGGGCTTCCCGTTCTCGGAGCTCGTGCTCGAGGTGGGGCACGTGTTCGCCATCGAGCCGATGGTGAATGCGGGGACCCACGATGTCCGGGTGCTCGACGACCTGTGGACGGTGGTGACGGCCGATGGCCGCCGCTCCGCCCACTTCGAGCACACGGTGGCAGTGACCGAGGACGGGCCGCAGCTGTTGACGCTCCCGTGAGCGGCGACCGCAGCGGTTCCTAGGACGCGAGCGAGAGGATCCGGCGTAGTGGCGAAAGAAGAGGCGATCCGAGTCTCGGCGGTCGTGACCGAGTCCCTGCCCAACGCGGTCTTCCGCGTGAAGCTGGAGAATGGTCACACCATCCTGGCTCACGCTTCAGGGAAGATGAGGATGCACTTCATCCGCATCCTTCCCGGGGACAAGGTCTCGATCGAGCTGTCGCCCTACGACCTGACGCGCGGACGCATCGTCTATCGCGAGTAGATCGCGGGCGTTGCGCCGTCCGACCGGTTCCGAGAACCAGGAGAGAGTTCCGTGAAGGTACGTGCTTCCGTCAAACCCATCTGCGACAAGTGCAAGATCGTGCGGCGCCGTGGCATCGTCTACGTCGTCTGCACGGAGCCGCGGCACAAGCAACGCCAAGGCTGATCGCGAGCTCGGTCGCTCGCAGCCGCTCTCCGGGCGCCGCGCGCACCGAGTCGGCCGTTGCGCCCGAGCAACTGCCGCGCACACGAACCCGTAGTCCTGCCTCCGACGAAAGAGGAACGCTCATGCCTCGTATCCAGGGTGTCGACATCCCTGCCGACAAGAAGATCCCCTACTCGCTCGCCTACATCTACGGCGTGGGGATCCCGACCGCGCAGCGCATCTGCGCCGATCTCAAGATCGATCCCGACCAGCGCGCGAAGGACCTCACCGAAGAGGAACTCGCGCACATCGCGGAGTGGATCGACAAGACGATGCCGGTCGAGGGGACGCTGCGGCGGCAGATCGCCGTCAACATCCAGCGGCTGAAGGAGATCGGCACCTACCGCGGACTGCGTCACCGCAAGGGGCTGCCGGTGCGTGGGCAGCGGACCAAGACCAACTCGCGTACCCGCAAGGGGCCGCGCAAGACCGTCGCCGGCAAGAAGGGGGCGAAGGTCAAGTAATCGAGGCGTACCCTGGCAGCGACCCGGAGCGGGTCGGTTGCCGGACCTGGTCGGGGCGTGAGGGCCGCGGCAGGGGCGATGGAACGACGCGCGGGCGACCGCCCGCGGGTCCCAGGACAGGAAACGAAGTCGGATGGCCAAGAAGAAGAAGGCGCGCCGCAGCTCTGCGAAGGCGATCGCGCATGTCGTGGCGACGTTCAACAACACGATGGTGACGATCACCGACCTGCGCGGCGACACGCTCGCGTGGTCGAGCGCCGGCAACGTCGGCTTCAAGGGGTCGCGCAAGTCGACCCCGTTCGCGGCGCAGAAGGCGGCTGAGAAGGCCGCCGTCAACGCCATCAAGATGGGCGTGAAGGAGGTCGAGGTCCGGGTGAACGGCCCGGGCAGCGGCCGCGAATCGGCCGTCCGCGCCTTGGCGGCGTCGGGCCTCACGGTCCGGGCGATCGAAGACCGCACTCCTCTCCCTCACAACGGCTGCCGTCCGCGGAAGCGTCGTCGCGTCTGAGACCGACGCTGCTGTGCCCCTGACGCTCGCTTTTCTCGACACGAAGGCCAATATGGGCGGCTTTTCCGCCTGACTCGGAGTTCGACACGAAGCAATGGCTCGCGAAACCGGATCGGTCTGCAAGCTCTGCCGCCGCGAAGGCGAGAAGCTCTACCTCAAGGGCGCTCGCTGCGAATCGGCGAAGTGCGCCATCGTCAAGCGCAACTATCAGCCGGGGCAGCACTCCTGGAGCCGAGGGCGTCCCTCGAACTTCGGCGTGCGGCTCCGCGAGAAGCAGAAGCTGAAGCGCTACTTCGGCGTCTCCGAGACGTCGTTCCGCCTGGTCTTCGAGCGCGCGGCGCGCCTCCCCGGCAACACCGGCGAGCACCTGATCAAGCTGCTGCTGCAGCGCCTCGATCACGTGGTGCAGCTGGCCGGGATCTCGCTGTCGCGCCGCCATGCACGTCAGCTGATCCAGCACGGCCACGTCTTCGTGAACGGCCGCCGCTGCAACATTCCTTCGGCCAACGTCCGGCAGGGCGACACGCTCAGCTTCTCGAAGCGCGAGAAGGTCGTGAAGCACCTGAAGGAGGCCCAAGAGTCGCGCAAGGGCGAGTCGGTCCCAAGCTGGCTGCAGCTCGACGAAGCGGCGATGACCGTCCGGGTCGCCGAGCTGCCCAAGCGCGAGCACCTCGAGTTCCCCGTCGACGAGCAGCTCGTCGTCGAGTTGATGTCGCGCTGATCCCACGGAGATGACCCAGATGCGAATCAAGTGGCGCAGCTTCGAGCTGCCGTCGCGCGTCGCGGCCGACACCGAGTCGGCCACCTCGACCTACGGGCGCTTCGTCGTCGAGCCGTTCGAGCGTGGCTTCGGGCACACGGTCGGCAACGGCATGCGGCGCGTCCTGCTCTCCTCGATCGAGGGCTTCGCCGTCACGCAGATCAAGATCGACGGCGTGCAGCACGAGTTCTCGACCATCGAGGGCGTCCGCGAGGACATCGTCGACCTCGTCCTGAACATGAAGGGCGTGCTCGTCCGGCTGGCGGGCGAGGGGCCGGTGCCGCTGCGCATCGACGTCCGCAAGAAGGGGCCGGTCACCGCGGGCGACATCCAGTGCCCGGCGGATGCCGAGGTGCTGAACCCCGGTCACCTGATCTGCACCCTCACGGCGGATCGCGAGCTGCGCATCGACCTGATGGCGCAGCGCGGGCGCGGCTACCGGATGGCCGAGGAGAACGAGAAGGAAGAGAAGGAGACGGGCGTCATCGCCATCGACTCCAACTTCTCGCCGGTCACGCGCGTGCGCTACAAGGTCGAAGAGACCCGCGTCGGCAAGATGACCAACTTCGACAAGCTGGTCCTCGAGGTCTGGACCAACGGCGCCGTCACGCCCGACAGCGCGCTGGTCGAGGCGGCGAAGATCTATCGCAAGCACCTCAATCCGTTCGTCCACTACCTCCAGCCGGGTGCCGGCGTCCTCGCCACCGAGGGGGGCGACGTCGGGACGGTGCGAGCCGGGATCCCGGAACTCGCGGCGGAAGGCGGCGGGGCGGCTCTGCTCGACCAGCCGATCACGTCGCTCAACCTGTCGGTGCGCGCGCGCAACTGCCTCGATGCGGAGAACATCCGCACGATCCGGCAGCTCGTGAAGCTCTCCGAGCAGGAGCTCCTCGAGCTGCGCAACTTCGGCCAGACCTCGCTGAAGGAGGTCAAGAAGAAGCTCGGCGAATCGGGCCTCGCGCTGGCGGGCTCGGCGATCTACATCGACGACGGCGACGATGACGGCGCGGGGGATGCCCCTGCCGACGACGGCGGCCCGGTCCTCGACGTCAACTCCTGAAGTTCGGCGCTCCGGAAGCGGTAGCCCCGTCGGACAGAGCAAAGAAAGAACCCCGCGATGCGGCACAAGAAACTCGGACGCAAGCTCGGCATTCGTGCCGACCACCGCAAGGCGCAGCGCATGAACATGCTGACTGCGCTGATCACCCATGGACGGGTGGTCACCACCCTGGCGAAGGCGAAGGAGTACCGCCGGCACGCCGACAAGATCATCCACCTCGCCAAGGTGCGCACGCTGGCGCGGATGCGGCGGGCGGCTTCGCAGCTCGGCAACAAGCGCTCGATCGTGAAGCGGCTCTTCGACGTGGTCGCTCCGCAGTTCGTCGAGCGGCCGGGCGGCTACACGCGCATCCTGAAGCTCGCCAAGCCGCGCGTCGGTGACGCCGCGCCGCGAGCGATCCTCGAGCTCGTCGGCGAGAGCGAGCGGCGCGCGAAGGCGGCCGAGGAGGCGCGCGCGCTCGAGGCCGAGAAGGCCACCAAGGGCAAGAAGTCGAAGAAGGCGAAGGGCGAGGAGGCGGGCGCCGAGCCAGCCAAGAGCTGATCGCGGCTGCCGATCCACGGCAGCGATCGGGGCGGCTTGGTTCGAAGCGGTGGTTCGCGAAGGACCATCCACGCGCGGACCACGCTGCACCGGCGGTCGAGTTCTGAGTTCCAAGCGAGAATCAGCGCGGCGCGTTCGAGGCAACTCGAGCGCGCCGCGTCGTTCCGTCCGGCGACCGTCCGCGCAATGACCGTCCGCGCAGTGACCGTCCGCGCGGCGACCGTTCGCGCGAGGAGCTCTGCGGGACGCCGCAGCGGATTCGATCCGCCGCGCTCTACCAGCTGCTCAGGCGGGCCAGCTCAGGCGGGCCAGCTCAGGCGGCGCCGAGCGCCTTCAGGATGCGCGCCGTGACTTCGTCGACGCTGCCGACGCCGTCGATGGAATGGACCGGCTTCTTCGCTTCCTTGTAGAAGCCGAGGCACGCTTCGGTCTGGGCGCCGTAGGTGTCGAGCCGGCGACGGATCACCGCCTCGTCGGCATCGTCTGCGCGCCCTTCCTTGAGCGCGCGTCCCTTCAGGCGGTCGATCAGCTGCTCGTGCGGGACGTTCATCGCGATGACGCCGCGGATGCCGTAGCCGCGGCTGCCGAGCAGCAGCTCGAGCCAGCGCGCCTGGACGATGTTGCGCGGGAAGCCGTCGAGCAGCGTGCCCAACGCGACATCGGGGCGGAGCAGCCGATCGCGCACCATCTCGTTGGTGACGGTGTCGGGCACGAGCTGCCCGCTCTTCAGGAGGTTCTCGATCTTGAGCCCGAGCTCGGTGCGGCGGCTCAGGTGATCGCGGAACATGTCCCCGGTCGAGATGTGGACCGCGCGCAGCGAGATCTCGAGGCGCTTGGCTTGGGTGCCCTTCCCGGAACCCGGCGGCCCGAAAAGCAGCACGGTCTGCAGGATCATCGCTTCGCCACTCTCTTCCGGGGGTCGGAGGCGCCGTTCTGCCGGCCGGCATGATGCCGTCCGTCCCGATGCCACGGAAGGCGCGCGGCGCGAAACTTTCTCGGCCATGCGCCCGGCCGAAGTCGAGCCCCGATCGCGGGAAGGGAGTCCCTTTCCGGAATCGGCGCAGCGCGGCGCCGATCAACGCATCGACGCGCTGCCGGGTCCGAGCTCGCCGTCGATCGCCTCGACGAGATCGTCGCTGATCTGCACGAAATGCTCGTCGGCGACGCGGTGGATCATCGGCGCCTTCTCGGGCAGCGCGATGCGGAAGAACGCCGGGCTCGCGCCGCGATGGCGCGCGAGGATCGCGGCGAGGCGGTCGAGCTGCGCGCCGTCGGCCGGCCGCGCCGGCAGATCGATGATCAGCTGGCCGCCCGCGGCGCCGCCCATCACGCCGTCGAGCGGCTTGATGTCGTTCGCCTTGATCGACGGGCGTTCACCGCCGAGGTCGAGCGCGCCCGTCACCAGCACGATGCGATCCTCCTCGAGGCAGCCCTTCGACCGCTCGTACGCGTCCGGGAAGACCAGCGCCGTGGTGGTGCCGGCGAGGCCGGCGAGCTCGACGATGGCCATCTTCTTGCCGGCCGACTTGCCGCGCTTCGCCACCGTCACGCGGATCGAGCTGATGATCCCGCCGACCGTGACGTTGGCTCCGTCGGGCGCCTCGTTCAGCGCCTCGATGCGCGCCGTGCAGTGGCGGCGCAGCAGGTCGGCGTAGCGCGCGAGCGGGTTGCTCGACAAGTAGAAGCCGAGCGCTTCCTTCTCCTGGCGCAGCTTCTCCCGCTCGGGCCACTCGGGCAGCGCCGCGATCCGGCTCTTCGCCGGAGCCGCTCCGGCCGCCGGCCCGCCGAACCCGAACAGCTGCTTCTGGCCCGCCTTGCGATCGCGTTGCGCCGTCGCCGCTTCCTGCAGCAGCGTGTCGAGCGCCGCCGCCAGCGCCGCGCGCGCATGGCCGGTCCAATCGAGCGCGCCCGCCTGCACCAGCGCCTCGAGCGCGGCGCGGTTCACCGCCTGCGGCGCCACCGAGTCGAGCAGCGCAGCCAGGTCGGGCGGCCCCTTCAGCGCGCGGCGCGCCGCCAGCAGCTCCTCGATCGCCTTCGGGCCGATGCCCTTCACGTTGCCGAGCCCGAGCCGGACGCTCTTGCCGTCGGTGGTGCAGGCGAGCTCCGACTGCATCAGGTCGGGCGGCAACACGTCGATCGAGCCGCGCCGGCACTCGCCGAGGTAGGCGGCGACCTTGTCGCTGTTCGCCGAATCGCAGGTGATCACGGCGGCCCAGAACTCGTGCGGGTAGTTGGCCTTGAGCCAAGCGGTCCACCAGGTGACCAGCCCGTACGCCGTCGAGTGGCTCTTGTTGAAGCCGTAGCCGGCGAAGAACTCCATCTGCTCCCAGATGGCGGTGGCGACGTCGCGCGCGCAGTCGCGCTCGGCCGCGCCGTCGACGAACTTCTGCTTGTACTTCGCCATCACCTCGGGCTTCTTCTTGCCCATCGCCTTGCGGAGCGTGTCCGCTTCGTCGAGGGAGAAGCCCGCCAGGACGTTGGTGATGCGCATCACCTGTTCCTGGTACACCATGATCCCGTATGTCTCCTTCAGGATCTCCTCGAGACGCGGGTGGGCGTAGCGGACCGGCTCGGTGCCGCGCTTGCGGTTGACGTAGGAGTCGACCATCCCCGAGCCGAGCGGCCCCGGCCGGTAGAGCGCGAGGATCGCGATGATGTCCTCGAAGCAGTCGGGCCGCATCTTGATCAGCAGCTCTTTCATGCCGCTCGACTCGAGCTGGAACACGGCGGACGTGTCGCCACGCTGCAGCAGCTCGAAGGTCTTCTTGTCGTCGAGGGGGAGCTCCTCGAACGACAGCTCGACGCCGCGGTTCTTCGCCAGCATCTGGCGCGCCTGGTCGAGGATCGTCAGCGTCTTCAGGCCGAGGAAGTCCATCTTCAGCAGGCCGAGCGACTCGAGGTCGTTCATGCCGAACTGCGTGTTCACTTCGCCCTGGACCGTGCAGAGCGGCACGATCTCCATCAGCGCCTGGTCGCCGATCACGACGCCGGCCGCATGGGTCGACGCGTGGCGGTTCAGCCCCTCGATCTTGAGCGCGACGTCGAAGAGCTCGCCGAAGCGCGCGTCCTCGTCGCGGATCGCGGCAAGTTCGGGATCGGCGAGCGCCTTCTCGAGCTCGGTGCCGGGCGTGGCCGGGATCTTCTTCGCGATGCGGTCGACGTCGCGCAGCTCGATGCCGAGCACGCGCCCCGCGTCGCGGATCGCCGCCTTCGCCGCCATCGTCCCGAAGGTGACGATCTGCGACACGCGCTCGGTGCCGTAGCGCTGGCGCACGTACTCGATCACCTTCGCGCGTCCGTCGCGGCAGAAGTCGACGTCGATGTCGGGCATCGAGATGCGCGACGAGTTGAGGAAGCGCTCGAACAGCAGGTCGTAGCGCAACGGGTCGACGTTGGTGATGCCGAGGCAGTAGGCGACCATGCTGCCCGCCGCCGAGCCGCGCCCGGGCCCGACCGGCACGCCCGCCTCGCGCGCGTAGCGGATGAAGTCCGACACGATGAGGAAGTAGGAGACGAAGCCCATCTGCTTGATGACCTCGATCTCCCGCTCGAGGCGCGCGCGCACCTTCTCGTCGATCACCGGATAGCGCCGGCGGACGCCTTCCTCGCAGAGCTTGCGGAAGTACTCGTCCGGCGTGCTGCCGTCGGGCGTCGCGAAGGTCGGCAGGTGCATCTCGCCGAGCTTCAGCTGGAAGTCGCAGCGATCGGCGATCTCGCAGGTGCGCTCGAGCGCGCCCGGCGTGTCGGCGAACGCCTCCGCCATCTCCTCGCCGGTGCGGAAGTGGAAACGGTCGGTCTCCATCCGCATGCGGTCGGTGTCCTGCATCGTGTTGCCGGTGTTGATGGCCAGCATCACCTCCTGCGCGCGCGCGTCGTCGCGCTTCAGGTAGTGGACGTCGGAGGTCCCGACGATCGGCAGGCCAGTCTCGGCGGCGATGTCGCGCAACGCGGCGCGCACGAGGTCCTGCCGCTCGAGGCCGTTGTTCATCACCTCGAGGTAGAAGCTGCCCGGCTCGAAGATCTCCTGCCAGCGGCGCGCGGCGGCGACCGCGTCCTTGCGGTCGGCGTGCTGCACGGCACGCGCCACCTCGCCCGAGAGGCAACCCGACAGCGCGATCAGCCCCTTCGAGTGGCTCGCCAGCAGCTCCTTGTCGATGCGCGGCTTGCGATAGAAGCCCTCGACGTAGCTCCAGCTCGTCAGCTTCATCAGGTTCTGCCAGCCCTCCTTGGTGGCGGCCAGCAGCGTCAGGTGGTCGGTGAAGTTGCCGCTGTCGCCGCCGCTCTTCTCCTTGCGGCTCTTGCGCGCGACGTACGCCTCGATGCCGGGGATCGGCTTGATGCCGGCCGCCTTCGCTTCGCGCATGAACTCGACGGCGCCGTAGAGGTTGCCGTGGTCAGTGAGCGCGAGCGCATCCATCCCGGCGCCCTTCGCGGCGGCGATGAGGCCGGGGATGGTCGGATTGCCGTCGAGCAGCGAGAAGTGGCTGTGGACGTGGAGGTGGACGCAGCGTGGCGGCGTGGCCATCGGACTTCTCCCCAGGTTCCCGGCCGCTCCGCGCTTCGTCACCGCCAGGCGAGCGGCCGCTCGCCGTACGCCTTCTATCGTGCGCCGACGTCGCCGATCAACGCGCCGGCCGGCGCGCTCTTGCCCGGCTCGACGCGATCGGGGAGAACTGCGGGATGGCTCGTGATCCAACGGTTCCCATGCGACGACTCCGCTCCGTGCTCTTCGCCGCGCTCGCGCTCAGCGGTTGCGCGAGCGACCCGGCCGCGGCGCCGCTCGATCGCCGCTCGAACGAGCAGCTCGCGAAGGAGTGGCAGCTCTACCTGCGCGAAGACGAGCAGTGGCCCGAGGCGCGCGAGAAATGGCTCGCCGGCCCGCCTTCCGAGCGGCAGCTCCTGCTCGACAACCTGCTGCGCGAGCTGCTGGCCGACGACGCCGCCGGCCGCGGCAGCGGGACCGCGTTCCGCTCGCAGCGCGCGCGCCGCGAGCTGACCTGGTTCGGCTCCGAGGCGATCGCGCCGCTGGTCGAGGGGTTGCGCGGACTCGGGTCGCGCGAGCGGGTCGACGGCGTGGTGCTCGAGCGCATCGCCGGCGGGCTCGCCGAGCTGCGCGCGAGCGCCGAGCTCGCCGAGTTGTCGGCGCCGCCGAAGGAGGGGCGCCTCGCGCTCCAGGTGCGCACCTCGGCGTTGCGCGCGCTCGCGACCGTCGACGACCCCAAGGTGGGGCCGTGGCTCGCGGCGCGCCTCGCCGACGATCCCGACTGGCAGGTGCGCGGCGTGGCCGCCGAGCTGCTGCGACGCCGCTCGAACGACCCGCGCGCCAAGGCGGCGCTCGCGGCCGCCGTGGGCGATCCCGACGGGTTCGTGCGGGCGCAGGCGGTCCGCTCGCTGACGGAGAATGGCAGCACCGACGCCGACTCGGTGCCGCTCGCCGACGTGCTCCACTTCCTGGCGCGCGATCCGGAGCGGCCGGTGCGCGTCTCGGCCGCCGAAGCGCTGACGCTCTACAGCTTCGTGCCGGCGGTGGAGGCCGGCCTGATCGCCGCGTTGCGCGATCCGGAGCCCGACGTGGTGGTGGCGGCGGCGGCGGCGCTGCTCAACTCGCACACGCGCTCCGCTCGGCTCGGTCTCGTCGATGCGCTCGCCCGCTACCACGCGGCGAGCACGCGGGACGCGTGCGCCGGCGGGGTCTGGAACGAGCTGATCCGCATCCTCGGCGCGAACCTCGGCGCGCGGCCGGCGGGGAACACCCCCGACGCGTGGCGCGCCCTGGTCGAGCGGCAGTCGCAGGGGGAGTGAGGCGCGTCCGATGGAATGGAAGATCGATCGCATCCGGGACCGCTGCGCGAGCTGCGCCAAGGTCTACGCCCATGACGAGCGGGTGATCTCGGCGATCACGCTCGACGCCGAGGAGCGCGCGGTGCGCCGCGACGTCTGCGTCGCCTGCAAGCCGGCCGATGCCGTCACCATCGTCTGGTGGGAGACGCGCTTCCAGCAGCACGCGCCGAAGAAGAAGAAGGTCGACTTCGATCGCCTCCTGCGCGTCTTCGAGGCGTGGCAGAAGAGCCCGCCGCGCGACAGCGAGTCGCTGCTCTACCTCATCACGCTGCTGCTCGTGCGCAAGCGCTACCTCAAGTTGGTCGATCTCGTGAGCGAGGAGGGGAAGGAGTTCCTCCGCCTGCGCAAGCCGGGCCCGACCGAGCAGTGGTACCTCGCGCCGGCGCCGTTGCTGACGCCCGCCGATCTGCCGCCGCTGCGGCTGCGCCTCGAGGAGCTGATCGACGGCTCGATCGAGGAAGAGGAGATGCCGGCGTCGGTCGACGCGGAAGCTGCTGCGGGCAGCTGATCGCCGCGCAGCGGGGCCGTCCGGCGCGGCGTGAGCTGGCCGCGCTCGGCGTCGATCGACGCGCCACCTCGCGTGGGGCGGTACGCACGGGTGCTGCGGGCCGCGACCCGCCGCTCCGCGTCCGCTCGCTCCGCTCGACTCGCTGCCGGACCGGCACTTCCGGTGCAGTATTCGTGCGAAAGCTGTGGGGGGTGATCGCGCTCGCCGCGGTCCGCGCTGAGCGCTCGCCGCCGCGCTCGATCGTGTCGCGAGGTCGTCGCTGCCGTCGCTGCTGAAGTCGCACCCCGCCGTCGTCACGGCGGTCCCCGATCGCCGTCCGTTCGCTCGGTCGATCCCAAGCTCCGCAGTGGGCGCGTGTTGCGGTGAGATGGATCTGAATCCGCTCATTTCCGGTGGGGCGGGATCTCCCTGATTTCCACAAGAAAAGTCGAAAAAAGTCAGAAATGGGTTGCGAGTGGGTTGAAGTGGGGTAGGATGTCGTGCGTCAAGGTGAGGCGCGGCAGGGGTCAGGGTTCGAGGTCGCGAGGGCTCCCTGGTGTTCGTCGGGTCGTACCAGCACACGATCGACGCCAAGGGGCGACTGAACGTCCCGAAGAAGTTCCTCGATCACTTCCGCGCGCCTGGCGAGTCCCGGATGTTCTTCGCGACGCAAGGCCTCGATGGCTGCGTCTTCCTCTTCCCCCCGGAAGAGTGGAGCGCCGTGGTCGCGCAAGTTCGGGCCAACTCGCTCGGCAGCGAGGAGGCGCGCGCCTTCTCGCGGAAGTTCTTCGCCTCGACGCGCGAGCTCGAGGTCGATGCGGCTGGTCGCGTGCTCCTGCCGAAGGAGTTGCGCGACTTCGCGGCGATCGGCAACGACGCCCTCTTCGTGGGCGTCGACACGCGGCTCGAGCTCTGGTCGCCCGAGCGCTGGGCAGCGCAGGACGGCCGCAACGGGATGCGATACGAAGAGCACGCGAAGGGGATCTTCCGTGCGTGACGCCGACAGCGAGAGTCGGACGCGGGAGGGGGCGAGTCCGGGTGGGTGAGACGCGCCACGTTCCGGTCATGGTCGAGGAGCTCCTGCGCTTCCTCGACCTGCGGCCGGGTGGGCGATACCTGGACTTGACCCTCGGCGGGGGAGGTCACGCGCGGAAGATCCTCGAGCGTGCGCCGACGGCGAGCCTGGTCGGGGTCGATCGTGATGCCTCGACGCTGGCGGCGACGGCGGCGGAGTTGGCCGGCTTCGGCGAGCGGTTCACGGCGCTGCACGCGCCGTACGACCGCGCCGACGAAGCGGCGGCGGCAGCGGGAGTGGCCGGATTCGACGGCGCGTTCCAGGGAGCGCTCCTCGACCTCGGGATCTCCTCGCTGCAGCTCGACGATGCGGAACGCGGGCTGAGCTTCGAGCGCGATGGCAGCCTGGACATGCGGATGGATCGAAGCGTCGGAGAGACGGCGGCCGAGCTGCTCGGCCGCGTCTCGGAGCGGGAGCTCGCGGACCTCCTGTTCCGCTTCGGCGACGAGACGCGCTCGCGAGCGATCGCGAGGGCCCTCGTCGAACGCCGTCGGCATGCGCCAGTCCGCCGCACGCTCGAGCTCGCCGACCTGGTCGAGCGGGCGGTCGGAGGCCGGCGCGGCAGCCGGATCCATCCGGCCACCCGCACCTTCCAGGCGCTGCGGATGGCGGTGAACGACGAGATCGGCGGGTTGGAGCGGGTGCTCGCGAAAGTCGCGAGCTGGCTCGCGCCCGACGGTCGGCTGGCGGTCCTCTCGTTCCACAGCGGCGAGGACCGGATCGTGAAGCGGAGCTTGCGCGCGGCAGCGGCGGCTGGGGAGTTCGAGCTGCTGACGCGCAAGCCGATCGAGCCGGGTGCGGTCGAGGTGGAGGCCAACCCGCGAGCGCGCAGCGCGAAGTTGCGCGCGGCGCGGCGACTCGCGGCCGGCGCGGTCGGTGACGAACGAAGAGACCAACGAAGAGACAACGGATGAATTCGGGAGCGGGCATGGAGCCCCGTCGAACCGGGGATTCGACTGCGGACGGCGAATCCTTGGATCGCCCTCGACGTGGCACCATGCCCGCCACCCGGATCCGTGTTCCGAACGGGACGGCGAGCGCCCTGTGATCCACAAGGTCCTGCTGGTGGCGAGCCTTGCCGCGACCGTTGCGGTCGCCGGCACCACCGTCGACCTGCAAGTGCGCGCCCGCCTGCGGACCTACGAACTGGCACGCGCCCGCGAGGCGATCGTCGAGAGCGAAGAGGCGCTCGACGTCGTCCGCCTGCGCGTGCTGGCGCGCTTCACGCCGGAGCGGCTCGCCCGCGCCGCCGCGGAGCTGCGCGAGCGCCGCCGGCAGGGTGGCGCGGCGGAGCCGCAAGCCGGCGTCGAGGAAACGACGGCTCGGCTCTAGGGGACGGCGGCCGCGAAGCGCGGGGCTGCCGGCGACGGGAAAGGGGACGGCCATGCGCGCACGATTGCGGCAAGCCCGCTATCGCTCGGTGTTCGTCCTGGCGCTCGCCTGTGGCCTGCTCGCCTGCGCCGCTGCCCGCCTCTTCTGGCTGCAGATCAGCCGCCAGCGCGATCCTCGCTCGCTCGCCGCTTGGCGCACGTTCGCCATCGAGGAGCAGGGACGGCGCGGCGATCTGCTCGATGCGCGCGGCGGCGTGCTCGCCACCTCGGTGCGCGAAGTCGACCTGCGCGTCTGGACCAGCGGCGTGGTCGCGACCGCTCGCCACGACTACCCCGCGCTGCTGGCCGAGGAGCTCGCGCGCCTGGTCGGCGCCGATCCGGCGAAGACGCGCGCGACGCTCGCGACGCCCGGCAAGTGGGTCCTGCTCGCGCGCGGCGTGCGCGACCCCGGCGTCATCGCCGACCTGCGTCGCCTCGCGAAGAAGCCGGGCTACCGCGCCCTCTCGCTCGAGACGCGCTTCGTGCGCGAGTACCCGCGCAACGAGCTCTTCGCGCCGCTGCTCGGTTGGGTCGGCTGGCAGCCGCCGCCGGCCGACGATCCGACCGCCGCGCCGGAGGGGCGCTTCGTCGGCGTCTCCGGCTTCGAAGCGCGCTGCGACGCGGCGCTGACGCCGACGCGCGGCGCTCGCTACGTGCAGCGCGACGGGCGCCAGTCGGAGATGGTCGACCCGGCGTTCCCCGAGGAGCCGTGGCGGGACGGCCGCGCCGTGCAGCTCACCCTCGACCCGTTGGCGCAGATCGCCATCGAGGAGCAGCTCGACGCCGCGATGGAGGAGTTCCGCCCCGACTGGGCGCAGGTGATCGTCCTCGATCCGCGCAGCAGCGACGTGCTGGCGATCGGCCAGCGACCGACGCCGAGCCAGCCGATGCCGCAGCTCGCGCCGGTGCCGAGCGATGCGTCGGCCGACGCGAAGGCGCGCATCGCCGCGGCCAACGAGATCGAGCTGCGCCGCCACCAGACCTTCGCCGTCCACCGTGTCTATCCGCCGGGGTCGTCGTTCAAGCCGCTGATGCTCGGCCTCGTGCTGGAGCAGGGCAAGGCGACGCCCGACACGCTGGTCGATTGCGAGAACGGCACCGCCTTCTTCGGCAAGCGCCCGATCCGCGACACCCACCCGAAGTCGCTGCTCACCGCGACCGGCGTGCTGGTCGAGTCGTCGAACATCGGCATGAGCAAGCTCGTGCTCTCGCTGGTGCCGGACGACGCCAAGCGCGGCTCGCGGGCGTTCCAGCCGATCCTCGACCACCTGCGCCGTCTCGGCTTCGGCCTCCGCGTGGGCGGCTTCGCCGGCGAGGAGAACGGCATCGTGCCGCCGCTGAAGGCGATGGACCGCAACTACGCGCTCGCGTCGCTCTCGTTCGGCCAGCAGATCCAGGTCACCGGGTTGCAGATGGCGACCGCCTGCGCCGCCATCGCCAACGGCGGCCTCTGGCGCGCGCCGCGGCTGGTGCACGCCGTCTCGGGCGATGCCGGCTGGGAGGTCGTGCCGCCGCTGCCGGGCGGGGATCGCGTGGTCTTCTCCTCGCGCACCGCCGCGATGGTGCGCGGCATGTGCGAGCGGGTGGTCGACGACGGCGCCACGAAGCGCTGGAAACCGCGCGGCTGGTCGATGGGCGCCAAGACCGGCACCGCGCAGGACGAGAAGAACCACGACATCTCGATCTCCTCCTACTGGTGCTTCGCGCCGGTCGCGGCGCCCCGCTTCCTCGTGCTGACGATCCTCCACCACCCGCGTCGCGGCCGCTTCGCCGCCGACAACGCCGGCAAGGTGGGGGGCGCCGTGATGGGCGCGCTGCTCGAGCGCTTCGACGTGCCGCGCGACCGACCGGAAGAGCTGCTCTCCGCGGGCGGCGACGGCCCGGCCGCGAAGCGTTCCGAGCCCCTCGATCCACCCCTGTCCAGCGACGAACCGGGCGTGGTAGTTTCGCCCGCGGTTGGGGAGGAGCGATGACCGCGAGCTTCGGCACCGCCGCAGCGCCGACAACGCCGGCCGTGGATCTCGCCGCGCTCGCGCGCGCGATGGGGGCGGTCGTCGACCGATCGCTCGCGGCCCGCGTGCCGAGCACGCTCTCCTGCGACAGTCGCGACTGCCCGGCGGGTGCGCTCTTCTTCGCCGTGCCGGGCGTGCGCGACGACGGCACCCGCTTCCTCGCCGACGCCGCGCGCGCCGGCGCGCTCGCCGCCGTGGTGGGGCGCGATCAGGAGGCGGCCGCGCGCTCTGCGTGCTCCGGACTCCCGCTCCTGGTCGTGCCGAACGTCCGCCTCGCCAAGGCGCAGGCGGCGCACGCCTTCCACGGCGACCCGTCGCGCGCGCTCCTCTCGATCGGCGTGACCGGCACGAAGGGCAAGACGACCACCGCGAACTACCTGCACGCGCTGCTCGACGCCGCCGGCCTCGCGCCGTCGCTGCTCGGCACGATCGAGGAGCGGCTCTTCGGCCAGCCGGCGCGCCCCTCGAGCCACACGACCCCCGATCCGTTGCGCCTCGCGGCCCTGCTCGCGCAAGCGCGCGACGCCGGCGGCCGCTCGCTGGCGATGGAGGTCTCCTCGCACGCGCTCGACCAGGAGCGCGTGGCCGGCATGCGCTTCCGCGCCGCGCTCTTCACGCAGCTCGCGCGCGAGCACCTCGACTACCACCCGACCGTCGAGCACTACCGCGACGCCAAGGCGAAGCTCTTCACGATGCTGGCGCCCGACGCCTTCGCGGTGGTGAACGGCGAGGATCGCCACGCGCTCGAGCTGGTCGCGGCGAGCCGCGCGCGGCTGGTCACCTACGGCGAAGTGCCGGGCGCCCACGTCCGCCTCGCGCGCGTCGAGGCCGACGTCCGCGGCAGCCGTTTCGAGCTCGCGATCGACGGCGCGCTCGGCGGTGGGCGGCTCCTCGCCGCCATCGCGCTGCCGGGCCGCCACAACCTGATGAACGCGCTCGCGGCCACGGCGGCGGCGCTCGCGCTCGAGCTGCCGCGCGGCGCCATCGCCGCGGGCCTCGCCGCGTTGCGCCACGTGCCGGGCCGCCTCGAGCCGATCGACGTCGGCCAGCCCTTCGCGGTGCTGGTCGACTACGCGCACACCGACGACGCGCTCGAGAAGATCCTGCGGCTGCTGCGCCCGCTGACGCGCGGCCAGCTGCTCACCGTGTTCGGCTGCGGCGGCGATCGCGATCGCACCAAGCGGCCGCGCATGGGGCGCGTGGCGGCGCGCTGGTCCGATCGCACGATCGTCACCAGCGACAACCCGCGCAGCGAGGATCCGGCCGGCATCGTGGCCGAGATCGTGGCGGGGCTGCCCTGCGGCGCCCACGCGGAGGTCGAGCTCGATCGCGGCCGCGCCATCGCGCGCGCCATCGCGCTCGCGCAACCCGGCGACGTCGTCCTCATCGCCGGCAAGGGACACGAGGACTACCAGCTCGTCGGCAGCCAGAAGCTGCCGTTCGACGATCGCGCCGTGGCGAGGGAGCACCTGTGCCGACGTTCCGTCTGAGCGACGTGGCGACCGCGACGGGGGGACGGCTCCTGCCGTCGCTGCCCGATCTCGAGGTCGCCGGCGTGACCACCGACAGCCGGCAAGGGGTCGCCGGCAAGCTCTTCGTCGCGCTGCGCGGCGAGCGGTTCGACGGCCACGACTTCCTCGCGGCCGCGGCGAGCGCTGGCGCGGCGGCGGCGCTGGTCGATCGCCCGCTCGATCCGGCGGCGGCGGCCGGCCTCGCGCTGGTGGTGGTGGACGACTCGCGCCACGCGCTCGGTCGGCTCGCGCGCTGGCATGCGCTGCGCTGCGACGCGCGGCGCGCCGCGGTGACCGGCAGCAACGGGAAGACCACCACCAAGGAGCTGCTGCGCGCGGCGCTCTCCGCCGGCGGCGCGACGGTCGCCTCGGCGAAGTCGTTCAACAACGACATCGGCCTGCCGCTGACGCTCCTCTCGATCGAGCCGACCACCCGCTACGCCGCGCTCGAGATGGGGACCAACCATCCGGGCGAGATCGCCCGCCTCGCCGACCTCGGCCGTCCCGAGGTCGGGATCATCACCAACTGCTCCCACTCGCACGTCGAGTTCCTGAAGGACCTCGACGGCGTGGTGGCCGAGAAGGGGGCGCTCCTCGAGGCGCTGCCGGCGCATGGCGTCGCCGTGCTGAACGCCGACGACCCGGCGCTGCTCAAGCTGCGCTCGCGGACGCGCGCGCGCGTGGTCACCTTCGGCATCCGCCGGCCCGCCGACTTCCGCGCCGTCGACATCCGCTTCGACTTCCGCCGCCTCGTCTACAAGCTGCGCGGGCTGCGCGTCTACGTGCCGCTCGGCGGCTGCCACAACGTCTACAACTCCCTGGCGTCGCTGGCGGCCGCCGAGGCGCTCGGCGTGCCGCTCCCCGACGCGATCGCCGCGCTGCGCGACGCCGAGGGGCCGCCGATGCGCCTCGCGCCGCTGCGCCTCGACGGCGTCACGCTGCTCGACGACACCTACAACGCCAACCCCGGCTCGGTCGAGGCGGCGCTGCGCACGCTGGCCGCGACGCCGGCGAAGGGGCGCCGCGTGGTGGTGCTCGGCGACATGCTCGAGCTCGGCGAGCAGTCGACCGCGCTGCACGGCAAGTGCGGCGAGCTCCTGAGCCTCGTCCCCGACGCGCTGCTGGTGGCGGTCGGCTCGTACGCGCACGACGTGGTCGCCGGCGCGCGCCGCCGCGGCCTCGCCGACGACCGCGCGCTCACCTGCGCCGACGGAGCTGCGGCCGCCTTGCTGCTGCCGCCGCTGCTGCAGCGCGGCGACGTGGTGCTGGTGAAGGGGTCGCGCGGCATGGCGATGGAGCGCGTCGTCGCGGCGATCGCCGCGGCGCACGGCAACACGGCCGCGCGCGCCGCAGGAGCGGGCCATGGCGTGGCCTGATCCGCAGGCGCTGAACGACACGCTCGCCGCGACCCTCGGCGCGACGACGACCGCGGCGGCCGGGGAGGCCGGCACGCAGGTGGTGCTGCGCACCGTGAAGGCGGGCGCGTGCGCCTTCCTGATCGGCGTCGTGATCGGGCCGCTGGTGGTGAGCTGGCTCAAGCGGCTGCGCACCCAGGAGACGGTCGAGAAGGCCGACTCGGCGAAGCTCGCCGACCTCTCGAAGGGCAAGCGCGACACGCCGACGATGGGGGGCGTGCTCTTCCTGCCGGCGATGGGCTTCTCGCTGGCGCTGTTCGGCGACCTCGGCAACCCCTACGTCGCGACCGCGCTGCTCGGCGCGGTCGGCTTCTGCCTGATCGGGATGATCGACGACCTGCTCAAGCTGACGCGGCGCGGCAAGGGGCCGGGCGGCAAGAGCGGCATCTCGGCGCGCGGCAAGATGGCGCTGCAGGTCGGCGTGTCGGCGGCGCTCGCGTTCGCGCTGCTCGCCACCATGCGCCACGGCACGAGCGATCCCGAGGAGCTGCGCCAGCTGCTCAGCGTCTCGGTGCCGTTCAGCGACGCGACCTTCGACCTCTCGGCGTGGAACGGGCTGCCCTACGCGCTGCTCTGCACGCTGATCATGGTGGGCACCAGCAACGCGGTGAACCTCACCGACGGGCTCGACGGGCTCGCGCCCGGCTGCGTCGTGCTGGCGGCCGGCGCCTTCGCGGTGATCGCCTACGCGGTGGGCCGCTCCGACAACGCCTTCGGCCTGACGCTGGCGCACGTGCGCGGCGCCGAGGAGATGGCCGTGGTCGCCGCCGCGCTCGCCGGCGCCGGCATCGCCTTCCTCTGGTTCAACGCCCATCCGGCGCAGGTCTTCCTCGGCGACACCGGCTCGCTCGCGCTCGGCGGCCTGCTCGGCTTCCTCGCCTGCGTGACCAAGCAGGAGCTCGTCCTGCCGATCGTCGGCGGCGTCTTCGTCGCCGAGGCGCTGTCGGTGGTGCTGCAGGTCGCCTGGTTCAAGCGCACGCGCAAGCGGATCTTCCGCTGCGCGCCGCTCCATCACCACTTCCAGTTCGGGGGCATGCACGAAGTGAAGATCGTGACGCGCTTCTGGATCGTCGCCGGCCTCTGCGCGCTCGCCGGGCTGGCCACGCTGGCGGTGCGCTGATGGCCTCCCCCGCGCTCGTGGACGACGCGCCGCGGCCGGACGGCGGCCTCCCGCTCGAGGAGATCGAGCGGTCGGCGTTCCTGCTGCTGACCTGCGTGCTGACGCTGCTCGCGTTCGGCGTGGTGATGGTCTTCAGCGCCGCCGCCATCGAGACCGCCGAGCTCGGCGGCTCGCCGTGGCGTCCGCTGCTGGCGCACGGCGCCAAGGTCGCGATCGGCCTCACGCTGCTGATCGTCGTCTCGCGCCAGCCGCCGACGCGCCTGCTCCGCTTCGCGAAGCCGTTCTACTTCCTCTCGCTGCTGCTGCTGGCGCTGGTGCTGGTGCCCGGGATCGGCGTCGAGTCGAACGGCTCGCAGCGCTGGATGAACACCGAGACGCTGATCGGCTTCGCGCTGCAGCCCTCCGAGATCGCCAAGCTGGCCCTGGTCCTCGCCATCGCCGCCTACGTCGCGAAGGTCGACGACCTCGGCGCGAGCTTCACGCGCACCTTCCTGCCCGCCGCCGCGATGGTGGTGGCGCCGGCGGCGCTGATCCTGCTCGAGACCGACTTCGGCACTTCGCTGCTCCTGTCGGTGCTCGGCTTCCTGCTGCTGATGCTGGCGGGGGCGCGCGTGCGCCACCTGCTGCTGCTCGCGGCGACCGCCGGACCGATCGGCGCCCTCTTCCTCTGGCTGAACCCCGACACGCAGTACATCTTCCGGCGGCTCGGCGCGTTCGCCGACCACCACTTCGGCGAGGCGGCCGTCGCGAGCGGCCTGCCGACCCAGGTCGACTTCGCCGAGTCGGCGCTGCGCGTCGGCGGACTCACCGGCGTCGGGATCGGCGCCGGCCGCCACAAGCTCTTCTTCCTCGCGGAAGGGGAGAACGACTTCATCCTCGCCAACATCGGCGAGGAGCTCGGCTTCATCGGCACGACGTCGGTGCTGCTGCTCTTCGCGCTGCTCCTCTGGAGCGGCCGGCGCGTGCTGCTCGGGTTGCGCCATCGGTTCGGCTTCTTCGTGGTGGCCGGCGTGCTGCTCACCATCGCGATCCAGGCGCTGATGAACGTCTTCGTCGCGGTCCGCTGGGCGCCGGTGAAGGGGATCCCGTTGCCGTTCGTCAGCTCGGGCGGCTCGTCGCTGACGCTGCTCTGCCTCGGCGTCGGTGCGGCGCTCGCGTGCGCGCGGCGCCCGCGGGCGACCGAGCTCGAGCTCGGCCCCGAGGAGGAGAGCGTGGCGATGCCCGACGAGCGTCCCGTCGTGCGCGCTGCGGAAGGCGTCGGCGCGGCGAGCGCCGTCGCCGGGAGCGGCGGCGAGGCGGACGAGGAGCTGGCGCTCGACGAGTGGCGCCAGGGTGCAGGAGCGAATCCATGAGCCGGCGCCGCAAGCCGACCTTCGAGTGGATCGCCCACGGCGATCTCGAGCGCTACGGGCTGCTCGCGCTGGTGGCGGCGCTGGTGTTGGGCATCGCCTACCTCGCGCAAGCGCTGGCGGGCGAGGAGCCGCCCTTCCGCGCGCCGCGCTTCGTCGCCGAGCTTCCGGAGGTGCCGCCCACCCCGATCGAGGCGCGCGAGGCGGTCGATCCCGTCGATCCCGAGGAGGCTCCGGTCGCGCACGCCTCGACGAGCGCGGCGCTCGCGGCGGAGACGGCGGTGCCGCGTTCCGCGGAACCGCGCCGCGATGCACCGGGCGGCGGCCTCGCGCGGCCTTCCGCGGCGCGCGCCCACTTCGACTTCTTCGAGCCGCCGGTCCGCCTGCCGGGCGGCCTCGCCGTGCTGGCACCGCCGCCGCCGGGCGAGGTGCAGGAGTCGCGCGCCGCGACGGTCCGCAAGGGCGACACGCTGCAGAAGATCGCCGCGCGCGAGCTCGGCAGCGCCGAACGGTGGCGGGTGCTGATCGATTGGAACCCCGGCCTCGATCCGAAGCGCCTCAAGGTCGGCCAGGAGCTGCGCCTGCCGCCCGCGACGCGCGCCGCACCGACCGCCGAGCGCGCCGCCGCGACGCGCCTCCACGTGGTGGCCGCCGACGAGACGCTGCGCTCGATCGCGCAGAAGTACTACGGCGACATGGAGCGCTGGATCGACCTGCTCGAGGCGAATCGCGACCAGCTGGCCGGGCCGGCGAGCGTGCGCGTCGGCCTCTCGTTGCGCATCCCGTGAGCGGAGCGGCAGCCATGAACGAGACGCCTCGCACGATCGTCTTCGTCGGCGGCGGCACCGGCGGCCACCTGCAGCCGGGCGTCGTGCTGCGCGAGGAGCTGAAGCGCCGCCACCCCGACTGGAAGCTGCCGTTCCTCCTCGCCGGCCGCGCCGTCGAGAAGAGCTTCGTCACCCCCGAGGCGACCGGGCTCGAGCTCTTCCCCGGCCGCACGTCGCGCCCGGCGCCGTGGCGCGCCGACCTCTACGCGCGTGCCTGGTTCAACGCGGCGCGCTTCCTCGCCAAGGCGAAGCCCGACCTGCTGGTCTTCCTCGGCGGCTACGTCGCCTTCATCGCCCGCTTCGCGCGGCTGCGCGCGCCGATGGTCCTCCTCGAGTCGAACGTGCTGCCGGGTCGCTCCGCGCGCCTCGCCGCGCCGTTCGCCAAGCGCGTCTTCCTGCAGTGGCTGCCGCCCGCGGAGGCGCGGCTCCCCGACTGGCGTGCGCGCGTCACCGGCATGCCGCTCAAGTTCGAGACGCTGCCGGGACAGCGCGAGGCGCGCCGGCGGCTCGGGCTGCGTCCCGATGCGCGCGTGCTGCTGGTGCTGGGCGGAAGCCTCGGCGCCAACGCGATCAACGAGCGGTTGCTGGCCGGCGCCGCCGACCTCGCGCAACAGCGCGGCCTCCAGCTGCTCCACCTCACCGGGCCGCGCGACGAGGAGAAGGTGCAGCACGCCTACGCGATGGCGGGCGTCGACGCCAAGGTGCTGCCGTTCTGCGACGACATGGCCGCGTGCTACGCCGCCGCCGACCTGGTGGTGGCGCGTGCCGGCGGCATGACGGTGGCCGAGATCGCGGCTGCCGGTCGTCCCGCCCTCTTCCTGCCCTATCCCCACCACGCCGATCGCCACCAGGAGTGGAACGCGCGCGTGCTGGTCGACGCGGGCGCGGCGTGGCGAGTGGACGAGGCGGCGACCGGCGCCGACTTCGTGGCGCGTCACGTGCTGCCGAAGCTCGCCGATCCCGACGAGCTCGAGGCGCGCGGGCGCAAGGCGTTCGCGCTGGGGCGGCGCGACGGGACGCGGCGGATCGTCGAGGAGATCGAGCAGCTGCTCGACCGCTCGGCAGGGGTGCAGCGGATCGGCCAGACGGCGCTCGCCGCGTTGCAAGCGCTATAGCAGCAGACCGGCGGACCGAGGCGGGGGGCATTCGTGGAACGAGCAGGCATGCGCGCAGGCGGCGGCGAGCGGCGCCACTTCCATCTGGTCGGCATCGGCGGGAGCGGCCTCGCATCGCTCGCCGCCCACCTGTTGCTGCGCGGCGATCGCGTGAGCGGCTGCGACCAGAAGGACGGCTCGCTGCTGCGGCTGCTCGCGCGCCACGGCGCGCGCATCGACCTCGCCCACGCGGCGGGCCACGTCACCGACTCGCTCGACGCGCTCGTCTACACGGCCGCCGCGAAGGGCGACCACCCCGAGCTGCAGGCCGCCGCCGCCCGCTCGCTCCCGGCCATGAAGTACGCGCAGTTCCTCGGGGAGCTCACGCGCGAGAGCGAGTGCGTGGCGGTCGCCGGCACGCACGGCAAGACGACCACCACGACGCTGCTGACCGAGATGCTCGCCGCCGCCGGACTCGACCCGAGCGCGGTGGTGGGCGGCTTCCCGGTGAGCTGGCCGCTGCCGGGCCGCGCCGGCGCCGGACCGCACTTCGTCGTCGAGGCGTGCGAGTACGACCGCTCCTTCCTCAACTTCGATCCGCGCCTCGCGCTGGTGACCAACGTCGAGCCCGACCACCTCGACTTCTTCGGCACCCACGACAAGGTGGTCGACGCCTTCGCCGACTTCCTCGCGCCGCGCGTCGCCGGTCGCGTCGCCGTGCTGCACGAGTCGGCCGCCGCCGCGCTGCACGGCCGCGTCGCGGGCGACGTGCAGGTGGTCGGCGAGTCGGCCGCCTGCTCCGCGCGGCTGGTGCGCGCCGAGAACCGCCACGGCTGCGGCCGCGGCACGCTGCGCGTGCACGGCCATGCGCCGCTCGCGCTCGAGCTGCCGATCGCGGGCGACCACAACCTCGTCGACGCGGCGCTGGCCGCCACCGCCGCGCTCGAACTCGGCGCCGCGCCGCTCGCCATCGAGCAGGCGGTCCGCGCCTTCCGCGGCGTGCGCCGCCGCCTCGAGCCGGTCGGCGCGCGCGACGGCGTGCAGTTCTTCTCCGACTACGCGCACCACCCGACCGAGATCCGCGCGGTGCGCCAGGCGCTGCGCGACAGCCATCCGGGCGAGCGCCTCGTGGTGGTCTTCCAGCCCCACCAGGCCAGCCGCACCCGCGACTTCCGCGACGACTTCGCGCTCGAGCTCGCCGCCTTCGACGAGGTGGTGGTGCCCAACATCTTCTCGGTCCGCGAGTCGCGCGAGGGGGTGCTGCGCGAGACCGAGGCGCTCGTCTCTGCCATCGCCGCGCGCGGCCGCGCGCCGCACCGCGCCGAGGGGCTCGGCGACGTCTTCGCCACGGTCGGCCGCGTCGCGCAGCAGGGCGACGTGGTCGTGCTGATGGGGGCGGGCGACATCGACGACCTCGCCGAGGAGCTGCGCGAGGCGCCAGCGCGCGCGCGCGAGGCGACCGTTGCTTGAGCTCCGCTCCCGCTTGACCGCGAAGATCGGCGGCAGCGCCGCCGAGGTGCACGAGCCGGTCGAGCTCGCCGAGCTGATCGCGCTGGTCGATCGCCTGCGCAGCCGCGGGCGCGCCTTCCGCGTGCTGGCGGGCGGCAGCAACATCGTCGCGGGCGACGCGCCGCTCGAGGAGGCGATCGTCTCGCTGCGCGCGCTGCGCCGCTTCGAGAAGCGGAGCGACACCTTGTGGCGCGCCGACTGCGGCGTGCCGCTCGGCGAGATGGTGGCGCGTTCGGTGAGGAGCGGCCTCGCCGGCCTCGAGTGCTGCCATGGCGTGCCGGGGTCGCTCGGCGCGGCGGTGCGCATCAACGCGGGCGGCAAGTGGGGGACGATCGGCGGCGTGCTGCGCGAGGTGACGCTGCTCACGCGCGACGGCCGCGTGGTCCGCCGCAGCGTCGAGCCGGGCGACTGCGCCTACCGCAAGACGGCGTGGTGGGACGACCTCGTGCTCGACGCGACGCTCGAGTTCGCGCAGAGCGACCCGGCCGCCACGCAGGCGCGCGTCGCCGCGGTGCACGAGCACAAGCGCACCACGCAGCCGCTCCGCTACCCCTCCGCCGGCTGCATCTTCCGCAACCCGTCGCCGACGCAGCCCGCCGGCCTGCTGATCGACCGCGCCGGTCTGAAGGGGACGCGCATCGGCGGCGCCGAGGTCTCGACGCTGCACGCCAACTACATCGTGAACGTCGGCGGCGCGACCGGCAGCGACTTCCTCGCGCTGATGGCGCTGGTGCGCGAGCGCGTGCAGGAGGTCCACGGCGTCCGCCTCGAGCACGAGGTCGAGGTGTGGAACTGAGCGAGCCGCGCTCGCGCGCCGCGTTCGGCGCCGCGCCGCGCTCGCCGCCGCCTCAGCGTCCGCCCGGCCCCGGGTCGGGCTTCACGTCGGCGATCTGCAGCTCGACGCCGTGGTTGCCCGCGAACGTCGACGGCCGCGGCGTGAAGGCGACGGCGACCTTGCGGCCGGCGATCTCGTCGGCGCGCGCGCCCTGGCCGAAGGCGATGCCGGCCATCACGTGCGGGCCGTTCTTCAGCTTCAACTGCAGGTGGCCGCCTTCGACGCCGACGCGCCGCGGCGGCGCCGCGAGCTCGACGCCGCTCGCCGCGAAGAGCGGCTGCGGATGGCCCTGGCCGAACGGACCGAGCTGCCGCAGCTCCTGCACCAGCGGGAAGGTGATCTGGTGGAGCATCGCCTCGCCGTCGAGCTCGAGCGTGGCGGGCGGCGGCGGCTGCATCGTGTCGCGCGCGATGTCGCGCAACCGCGCGGCGAGCTCGTCGGCCCGTTCCGGATCCATCTCGAGGCCGGCCGCCATCGCGTGGCCGCCGCAACTGCGCATGCAATCACGCGCCAAGTGGAGCGCGCCGGCGAGGTCGAAGCCCGGGACGCTCCGCCCCGAGCCGCGCGCCGTCGTGCCGTCGCTGGCGATCAGCACCACCGGCTTGCCGGTCTGCGACACGAGTTTCGCCGCGACGATGCCGATCACGCCCGCGTGGAACTCGCGGTCGGAGAGGACCACCATCGCCGCATCGGCCGGCCACTCCTTCAGCTTCACCTGCGCGCGCTGGTGGACGCGCGCCTCGAGGGCGCGCCGCTCCTGGTTCAGCCGGTCGAGCTCGGCGGCGAGCTGCGCCGCCTCCGGCTGCGAATCGGAGAGGAGCAGGCGGCGCGCGAGGTCGACCTGCCCCATGCGGCCCGCCGCGTTGATGCGCGGCGCGAAGCCGAACGAGACGTCCTCGGCGTCGATCTCGCGGCCGTCGAGGCGCGCGAAGCTGCGCAGCGCAGCAAGCCCGGGCACGGTCGTCTGCGCCAGCTGCTTCAAGCCGTGCCGCACGAGCAGGCGGTTCTCGCCGGTGAGCGACACGACGTCGGCCACCGTGCCGAGCGCCGCGAAGGCGAGCCCCTCGCGCAACGTCGCGCGCAGCCGCGGATCCTGCTTCTGCTGCGGCGTGAGCGTCTCGAAGAGGCCGCACGCGAGCTTGAACGCGACGCCAGCGCCCGAGAGCTTGGCGGCCGGGTGGGCGGGATCGAGGAACAGCGGGTTCAACACCGCGAGGCCGGGCGGCAGCTGCTCGGGCTTCTGGTGGTGGTCGGTGACGATGACGTCGATGCCCGACTGCTGCAGCCGGCCGACCGCGGCGTGCGCGGTGACGCCGTGGTCGACGGTGACCAGCACGGCCGGCGCCTTGCGGCGCACCGCCGCCTCGCCTGCCTCGGAGAGGCCGTAGCCGTCGACGGTCCGCTCCGAGACGTGCACGTCGACGTCGGCGTGCAGCGCCTTCAGCAGCCGTGCCAACAGGCTCGCGCCGGTCAGTCCGTCGACGTCGGAGTCGCCGAAGACGAGGATCCGCTCGCGCCCTGCGATCGCCCGCGTGAGCCGCTCGACGGCGACCGCGGTGCCGGTGAGGTCGGCGGGCGCCGAGAGGTCCTTCAGGCTCGCGTCGAGGAAGGTGCGACCGGCGCTGCTCGAAGCGATGCCGCGCGTTGCCAGCACGCGCGCGGCGAGCGGCGAGAGGTTCAGGCGCTGCTCGAACTCCCGTTCGAGGTCCGGGTCGGTGCGGCGGAACGACCAGACTCTCGGAGGGGGCATTAAGATCCTCGCTCACCGGCGCGGCGCAGACGGCGGGCGCGCACGCCGGGCGCAAAACGGCGAGAGTCAAGCGGCGCGGCGCGAGCCCGTCAAACCGTCAGGGGAGCGAACGTGAGCGGCGAGCTGCGCGAGATCCCGCCCGTCGATCGGCTGCTGCAGCGCTACGGCGCCGCCTACGCCGACACGCCGCGCCCGCTGCTGCGCACCGCGCTGCGCGAGCTGACCGACGCGCTGCGGCTGCAATGGCGAGCGACGCCGCCGCCGGCCGGCGCCGCCAAGCGCCACTTCGAGGAGGGGGGCTTCGAGCGCGACCTCGCCGCCCGCCTCGCGCAGCTGATCGAGCCGCGCCACGCCGCGGTCGTCAACGCGACCGGCGTGCTGCTCCACACCGGGCTCGGCCGCGCGCCGCTCTGCGACGGTGCCGCGGCGGCGCTCGCCCGCATCGCCCGCTACGGCTTGGTCGAGGTCGACCCCGACAGCGGCGAGCGCGGCCGGCGCGAGCTCTTCGTCCGCGACCTCCTCTGCGAGCTGACCGGCGCCGAGGAGGCGACCGTCGTCAACAACAACGCGGCGGCGGTGATGCTGCTGCTGCGCGGCCTCGCCTTCGGGAAGGCGGGCATCGTCTCGCGCGGCGAGCTGGTCGAGATCGGCGGAGCGTTCCGCGTGCCCGAGGTGATGGCGCAGAGCGGCGCCGCGATGGTGGAGGTCGGCACGACCAACCGCACGCGCGCCGCCGACTACGCCGCCGCCGTCACGCCCGACACCGGCCTCCTGCTGCACGTGCACACCAGCAACTTCCGCATCGTCGGCTTCACCGAGAAGCCGACCTTCGAGGAGCTCGTCGCGGTCGGCCGCGAGAAGGGCGTCGCGACCGCCGCCGACCTCGGCTCGGGGCTCTTGCGCCGCTTCCCGCAGCTGCCCTTCCACGACGAGCCGGTGGTGGAGGAGGCGGTCGCCGCCGGCTTCGACGTCGTCACCTTCAGCGGCGACAAGATGCTCGGCGGTCCGCAGTGCGGGCTCCTGGTCGGCCGCAAGGAGGCGATCCTGAAGCTGCGCCGCGAGCCGCTCTTCCGCGCGCTGCGGCCCGACAAGCTCACCCTCGCCGCGCTCGAGGCGACGCTGCTCGAGTGGCGCAAGGTGGCGCCGGGCGAGCTGCCGACCGCGCTGCCCTTCTACGCGATGATGGGCGCCTCGCTCGACGCGCTGCGCGCCCGCGGCCACGCGCTGCTCGCCTCGGCCGGCCTCTCGGCGCCGCGCGCGGCGGTGGTCGATTCGCGCGCGCAGGTGGGGAGCGGCTCGGTGCCCGGACGCGAATTCGATTCCGTGGCGGTGGCGCTCGCGGCGGCGGGTGGCGCTGCCGATGGCTTGGCGAGGAAGCTGCGCATCGGCAGCCCGCGACTCTTCACGCGCGTCTCGGACGGGCGCGTGTGGATCGACCTTAGGACCGTCTTCCCGAGCGAGGATGCGAGCGTCGCGGCGGCCCTGCGCGCCGCGCTCGCCTGACGAGGTTCCCGTGTTCAAGAAGAAGAAGACCTACAAGCTGACCGACTGGTCGAGCTGCGCCGGCTGAGCGGCGAAGTTGAGTCCCAAGGACCTGGTGCAGGTCCTTTCCGGTCTCGAGATGCCGACCAATGCGTCCGTCCTCCTCGGTCCCGAGGGGTACGACGACGCCGGGGTCTATCTGATCGCGCCCGGCCTCGCGCTGGTGCAGACGGTCGACTTCTTCCCGCCGGTGGTCGACGACGCGCGCCACTACGGCCGCATCGCCGCGGCCAACTCGCTCTCCGACGTCTACGCGAAGGGCGGCGTGCCGCTCACCGTCTTGAACATCGTCGGCTTCCCGAAGGACGAGCTGCCGCTCGAGGTGCTGCGCGAGATCCTCGAGGGGGCGGCCGAGGTCGTGAAGGAGTCGGGCGCCGTCGTGATGGGCGGCCACTCGGTGAAGGACAGCGAGATCAAGTTCGGCATGGCGGTCACCGGCCGCATCGATCCCGACAAGATCGTCCCCAACTCGGGCGCGAAGCCGGGCGACCTGCTCTACCTCACCAAGCCGCTCGGCATGGGTTCCATCACGACCGGCGCCAAGAAGGAGAAGGTCGCGCCCGAGCAAGTGGAGGCGGCGTGCCGCGTGATGGGGACGCTCAACAAGGCGGCCGCCGAGGCGATGCTCGCCGCCGGTCCGCATGCGGCGACCGACATCACCGGCTTCGGCTTCCTCGGCCACAGCGCGTCGGTCGCGCGGCAGAGCAAGGTGACGCTCGAGTTCCAGGCGAGCCAGCTGCCGCTGTTCCCCGGCGCGCTCGACTTGGCGGCGAAGGGGATCCTCTCGGGCGGCTCGGCGCGCACGCGCGACTTCCTCGGCGCCGAGGTCGGTTTCGGGCCGAACTTCGACAAGGCGTTGGCCGACCTGCTCTTCGACGCCGAGACCTCGGGCGGGCTCCTCATCTCGCTGCCGCCCGAACGGGCGCCGCGCCTCGAGGCGGAGCTGCGCCGCCGCGACGTGCCGGTCCATCGCATCGGCCGCGTCGTCGAGGAGACGAGCTTGCGCGTGCGGGTGACGTGAGCGGCGGTCGCGAACGGGTCGGCGGCACGCGCACCGGCGCGCGCACGATCGCGACCATCCCGCCCGCGGTGCGTCGCGCGCTCGACGAGGGGCGCGAGGAGACGCGGAACCTCGTCGAGTGGCTCGCGATCGACATGGCGAAGCTGCTCGCCCACGCGCTGCCCGAAGCGGGCTTCGCGCCGCCGCAGGTCGAGCGAGCGGCCGCCGCGGCGCGCGCGCGGGCGGGCGCCGGGATCATGGAGCGGCTCCACGCCGCTGGCGCCGACCTGCACGAGCTGCTGCAGGAGCTGCGAGCGGCCGCACGCCGGCGCGCCTTCGCGACGCTCGCGGCGCACCCGTCCGACATGGTGCGCTCGTTCGCCTGCTATGCCGCGGCGGCGCCGGACGACCTCGACCTCGCCGATCGGCTGGCGGCCGCGCGCCCGTTCGCCGCCGATCCGACCATGTCGGTGCGCGAGTGCGCATGGGAGAGCTACCGCAAAGCGCTCGTCCGCGAGCTGCCGCGCGGCCTCGCGCTGCTCCTGCCGTGGGCGCGCGATCCCGACCCGAACGTGCGCCGCTGCGCGATCGAGAGCAGCCGCCCGCGCGGCGTCTGGACCTGCCACTTGGACGCGCTGAAACGCGATCCGGAGCCGGGCCGGCCGCTGCTCGAGCCGTGCCGCAGCGACCCCTCCGACTACGTGCGGCGCGCCGTCGCCAACTGGCTGAACGACGCCAGCAAGACGACGCCCGACTGGGTCGTCGCGCTCACCCGCCGCTGGCAGCGCGAGTCGCCGACCCGCGAGACGGCGTGGATCGTGAACCACGCGACGCGGACGCTGCGGAAGAGGGGGGCGGCGGGGAAGCCGGCGAGCGGGTGAGGGCGGCGTCCGGTCGTCGCCGAGCGGCCCCGCGCTTGCGCTGGCTTCGTCGAAGGAGCCCGCCATGTCGTACCGCTCGAAGTGGACCGTGATCGCGATCGTCGTCGGGGCGTCGCTGCTGCTCGCCGGAGCGTCGGCCGCGTTCCAGGGGGTGCCCGACACGCCGGCGCCGCGCGTGCCGCGCGCCGAGTTCATGCAGCGGAAGCTCGACCACACGCAGGGGCTCGTCGCCGACCTCTCGAGCGGCGACCTGAAGGGGGTCTCGCAGCACGCCGACAAGCTCGGGCTCCTCTGCCTCGACGAGCAGTGGAACGTGCTCGGCAGCCCCGAGTACTTGGAGCGCAGCGCGACGCTGCGCCGCACCATCGCCGAGCTGTCGCGCGCCGCGCGCGAGGAGAAGCTCGATCGCGCGCAGCTCGCCTTCCTCGACCTCGTCGGCCAGTGCTTCAGCTGCCACAACTACGTGCGCGACGATCGCCAGAAGCGGTGATCGTCGCGCGCGGCGCGTCGCGGCCCGCTCCGACTCTCAGGCGTGCATCGCGACGCGCCGCTGGGCCACCTTCTTCTGGCGCAGGCGCTGCGCGCGCAGCCGCCGCTCGGTGGTGGTCGAGACGCCGAGCCCGGCGGCGAGCAGCCCGAGCAGGTCGCTGATCGTCACGATGCCGATCAGCCGCTCGCTGTCGACCACCGGCAGGCAGCCGATGCCGCGCCCGCGCATCAAGCTCGCGGCTTGGCGCACCGTCGTGTTGGAGGTGACGGTGATGGCGAGCGGCGTCATCCGCTCTTCGACCGTCTCGCGCCTCTTCAGCGTCGCGCCGCCGCGGCCGCCGAGGTCGCGCGCCGAGAGGACGCCGCACGGCGCGCCTTGGCGCACCACGACGAGGTGGTGGAGATCGCGGCCGCGCATCCGCTCGCGCGCCGTCTGCGCCGGAGCGTCGGGCTCGATGGTGAAGACGGGGCTCGTCATCAGGTCGCGCACGCGCATGGTCGTTCCTCCCGCGGGTTCGCCTCGACGCCACCCCACGCCTCTGCAAACGGCGCGCGCACCGCCGCCGCCGCGGCGACGCGAGGTGGCGAAGCATGGTGGTGGCGGATGCGCAGCTTGCTGGGCGTGGTGACCCGATCGGCGGGGGGCGAGCGGGCGATGCGGCCGATAGGCTTCCGCACCATGAAGCGCGCGCGAAGGCTCCTCTCGATCGCTCTCCTGCTGCTGGTCGCCCTGGTGCCGGTGCCGGCGGCGGACGACCCTGCCGACGCGGCCGCGCCACCCGCCGAACCGGAGCTGAAGAACCCCTACTTCCCGCAACGGAAGTGGAAGTCTTGGTGGCGCGACGAGGAGGCGGTCCGCGACGCGCGCGTCTTCGTGCCGCCCGCCACGTCGCCGCCGTCGACCATCGAGCTGCCGCCCGCGGAGAAGCGCCTCTGGCCGGTCGCGAAGCCGGCAAAGGGGCGCCTCTTCGAGCTCTCGGCCACGCCCAACCGCGACTTCGCCGGCACCTTCGACGACGTCTACGCCAGTTGGTCGGGGACGCACGGCTGGGTGCGCGATCGCTGGGCGGGACCGAGCGGCGACGAGGCGAAGGGGATCGCCGGCGCGATCGTCGCGGTGGTCGACCAGGCGCCGGTCGACAGCCACATGAAGCTCGGCATCAACTTCTATCACCAGTCGACGACCGGCATGGCGCACACGATCACCAATGCGGTGATCCCGCAGAACAGCGAGGCGTACGAGCGGCTCTACTTCGCGTCGGGACTGCTCTGCTCGCCGTGCCACCTCTCGCTGGTCGACGAGGGGGCCGCCAACGCCGACCGCTCGACCGACCTCTACCTCGCGCTGATGCCGACGCTGTTCAACTCGGTCGGCTCCTCCGACAGCGAGACGATGGCGATCACCAAGCTGGTGATCGTCGGCGCCCACCTGAAGCCGGCGCTGAAGCAGCGGCTGAAGGAGAGCGGCCTCTACGCCTCGACGCTCTTGTGGCTCTGGAAGTCGTGCCTGCCGATCGACGCCGCCTACGACGAGGAGTGGCGCCACCGCATCGCCTACGCCGCGGTCGGCGATCGCTTCGCGTTCCCGGGCGGCTACGACGCGGCCGGGATCAACCGCGGCGACATCAACCTCGACTACCACCAGTACGACGACGTGGAGCACCTCCGCCGGATGATCGAGGCGGCGAAGGCGCTCGCCGTGCCGCCGCCCGAGGCGTGCGTGCAACTGCTCGAGCCGAAGGGCGCCACGGTGAAGGTCGCGCTGAAGAAGACGATCGGCGTGCTGCAGGCGCCAGGCGAAGAGGCGCTGCTGCGCGTCTCGGCCGCGGAGAGCTTCGACCTCGACGACCGCCCGCTCGAGCTGCGCTGGACGCTGCTCCACGGCAATCGCGCCACCACGATCGAGCGCGACGGCGACGCGCCGATCTGGACGATCCGCGTGCCGTGGGACGAGACGCTGCCGGAGGGGCGCACCACGCTGCTGCTCGTCGCCCACAACGGCGTCCACGACGGCAATCCCGCGGCCGTGACGATCTACCGCCAGAAGGGGCCGCTCCCGCCGAGCGGCGGCGGCTACGCCGACTACGGCTACGACACGCAGTTCGCCAACCGGCGGCCGACCTTGCTTGGCCTGCAGGACGTCGCGGTGAAGCCGGGCGAGACGCTCGAGCTGCCGATCCGCGCCTTCGATCCCGAGGGGCAGCCGCTGCGCTTCACCAAGCGGTCGGGCGATCCGGGCGAGTTCGACGGCAACCACTTCCTCTGGAAGGTGCCGAGCAAGGAGCCGATCGGGAGCCGCAGCCTCACCGTGCTCCTCTCCGACGCGACCAGCGGCGCGAGCTACGAAGCGCAGACGATCGCGCTGCAGGTGAAGCCGAAGCTCTTCGCCAAGTTGAACGCGGACGTCGTGGTCGGCGCCGCGCCGTTGACCGTCAAGCTGACCAGCGGCGCGAACGGCAAGGAGAAGGGCGACTTCGCCATCGCCGCGCGCGCGCCGGGCCGCCCGACCATGCCAACCGCCGAAGCGACCGGCGTCGCGACCTTCACGAAGACGCTCGACGCGCCCGGCATCTACGACGCGTGGTTGAAGGTGAAGAGCGGCGCCGAGGAGGACGCGACGCGCCTCACGATCCGCGTGACGGAGCAGGCGCCGCCTGCCGAGCGCCCGGCGCTGCTCTGCGTCGAGGGCAACGGCGTCTTCCTCGTCGATGGCGACGACACGCCGTCCACCTTCGACCACACCGACTTCGGGACGCTCGCGAAGAAGGAGAAGCAGGGGCGCGAGCGGCGCTTCCTGATCCACAACCGCGGCGATCTCCCGCTGCCGCTGCGCAAGGGGGCGGTGACGCTCCACGGCGACGGAGCGGCGGCCTTCGCCGTCGTCACGCCGCCGCGCGCGACCGTCGAAGGGCAGGGGAGCAGCCGCTTCGTGGTCCGCTTCCAGCCGAAGGCGCCCGGCAGTTACGTGGCCGCCGTCGAAGTGGTTTCGGGCGACCAATCGCTGCAGTTCACGGTGCGCGGCGTCGCCGCGGAGTAGCGGCCGCGCCAGCGGCGAGCGGTCCGCGCAGTGGCGGCGCCACGCTCGCGCCGCCAAGATCGCGCGCTCCCGACCGCCGCGCCGCGCGGTCGCCTCGCTGGAGCCTCGCGTGATGGTCGCCCGCTGGTTCGCGCTCTTGCCGCTGGTCCTCGGAGTCGCGCTCGCCCCGCTCGCGCCGGCGCGCTTGCGGGCGCCGCAGTCGCTCCCCTCCGCGCGCGAGTGGAACCAACCGCAGGGCAACGGCGCCGGCACCGGCGCGATCGACGTCGCGCCGCTCAAGTCGCCGCCGAAGGAGCTCTGGCGCGTCACCGACGTCGTCGTGGCGCCGGTCGTCACGCAGGCGAAGCTCTTCGTCGTGGCGCGCGCCGGCGGGGCGCTCACCCTGAAGGCGCTCGAGCCGGCGAGCGGCAAGGTCGTCGCCGAGGCGGCCCTCGCCGGCGTCCTCGCGCCGCTCGCGCTGGCGGCGAGCGACGGCACCGTCGCGGTGATCGAGGCGAACGCGCTGCACCTCTGGCGGCTCGCCGGCAGCGAACTCGCGCTGGTGAAGTCGGTGAGCGGCAGCTTCACCGGCGCGCCGAGCGTGGTCGGCGGCCTCCTCTTCGTGCCGCGCGCCGAGGGTGGCGTGCAGCAGGTCGACTGGAGCAGCGGCAAGGTCGCGCCGGCGATCGCCGCCGGCTTCGGGCGCGCGAGCGGGCTCGACGACGACCTGGCGGGCGGCAAGCCGGTCCGCTCGCTGCTCCTCGTGCAGGAGGACGAGAAGAAGGGGGAGTTCGCGCTGAAGCGGTCGACCTTCGCGGTGGGCGCGACGCCGCCCAAGTTCGCCGCGCTCGAGACGGTCGCGAGCGGCCCGCGCGTCGCGACCGAAGCGGGGCGACCGGCGACCGTGCTGATGGCGGTGCAGGGGCGCGAGCGGCTCGAGTGGTACGCGTGGTACGGCGGCGCCGAGGAGGGCGGGCTCCTGGCGAAGGACGGCTGGCAGACGCTGCCGTTCCGCGCGCCGCCCGCCGCGCGCAACGGCCACCTCTTTGGCTTCGATCGCCTCGAGCGGCTGGTCGACCACGACGTCGCGAACCGCGGCTCGACGCCGCTCGTCACCAAGGAGGCGCTGCTGCCGGGAGCGAAGCAGGGCGAGCCGTCGATCGCGCGCGACGCCCTCTTCCTCGGCAACTGGGCGATCGACTTGAACCACCGGCGCGTGCTCTGGTGCCTGCCGGAAATCGATCCGGTCGGCCCCGCGCTGCCGATCGGCGATGCGCTGCTGGCGATCCGGACGCGCGACGGCGCGCTGATCGGCTACGGCGCGGGCGCGGCAGCGACGACGGCCGGCAGCGGCGCGAAGGCGGGGCGCCCCGCGCGGCCGGCGACGCTCGAGCTGCCGGGCAAGCAGCCGGGGCTCGTGCGCGTCGACGGCTGGTTCTTCGCCGGCAAGCCGACCGAGAGCGGCGCGACCATCCGCCTCGAGCCGGCGGGCGGCGGGCCGGTGCAGGAGCTCGCCGTCGCCGAGGTCGCGCTGATCGATCCGGGCGATGCGGCGAAGCGCCTCGGCGAGGAGCATCCGCTCTACCTCGCCTGCTGGCGCGCCGTCTCGTCGCGCCACGCCGATCGGCTGGTCGCCTGCTTCGAGCAGTACCGCGAGGCGAAGCTGATCGACGACTGCAAGCGGCTCGCCGAGGAGCTCGCGCGCCTCTCCTTCGACCAGGGGCGGCTCGACGAGCTGAACGGCTCGATCGCCGGCAAGGCGACCGCGAAGGGCGGCGCGGTGGCGGCCGCGAAGAAGAAGTGCGCCGAGGCGGAAGCGGAGGCGCGCGTCGACAGCAGCGACGAGATCGTCACGCGTGCCAAGTGGTGCGCGCGGATCGGCGCGCCGACGGCGGCGACCGTCCTGCTGAAGCGCGCCAAGGAGGCGGCGCCGAAGGTCGCCATCGAGGACGAGGCGGACTTCCTGATCGATTGGCGGCCGGCGAGCTTCCCCGAGGAGGCGCTCGCGAAGGCGCCGGTGAAGGAGTGGGCGCAGTGGGCCGACGCGCTGCTGCCGTCGGGCGCCGTCTTCGCGAAGCTCGACGACTCGCAGGAGCGGCGCCTCTCGGTCACCAAGTTCGCGAGCGGCGCGCTCTCGCTGCGCACGAAGAACATCCTGCTCTACACGAAGGAGTTCGACCCGAAGGTGCTCGGGCCGCTGCTGGCGCGCGGCGAGGCGACCATCCGCGCGCTGCAGCTGATCCTCGGCGAGAGCCCCGATCGCCTGTCGCCGAACGTGCCGCTCGAGGTGCGCCTCTACCAGGAGCGCGCCGACTACCTCGCCGACAGCTCGACGCCGCCCGAGTGGTCGGCCGGCTGCTACTCGCCGAACGACGGGCTGTCGCGCTTCTATTCGAAGCAGAGCGGCGACGAGAAGGACCCGCTCGCCCACACGCTGCAGGAGGTCTTCGCCCACGAGCTGACCCACCACTACTGCGATCGCCGCTGGGTCCGCGAGAAGCACACGGGAGGCGGCGGCAGCTACTGGATGGTGGAGGGGTTCGCCGAGTTCGTGGCGGGCCAGGCGCTCGAGATCGGGCGGCTCGGCGATGCGTTCGACGATCCGACCGTCGAGGCGATCGACCGCGCGGCGGCGGCGGCGCGCGCCGAGCAGCTGATCCCGCTCGAGTTCCTGCTGCAGATCGACCGCAAGCTCTTCCACTCGGAGCTCGAGGGCGGGCAGTTCGGGCCGGTGCGACTGCGCCACACGCTGAAGGAGGCGTTCCTCGACAAGCGCGGCGTCTTCTACGCCGAGGCGACCGCGCTCACCTTCTTCGTGATGAACCACTGCAACGACGGGCGGGCGATCTACCGGCGCTGGCTGCACGAGGTCTACTCGGGCAAGGCGCTGGTGGAGCCGTGGAAGGACCTGGGCTTCGCCGACGTCTACGCGATGCGCAAGGCGTTCCGCGAGTTCCTCGACTCGATCTGAGGAGCGCCGCGGTGCGGCTCGCCGCCGCTCAGAGCGACTTCATCTTCTTCTTCAGCACGCGATCGCCGTCGTTCATCCCCTCGATCATCGCGTAGATCTTCTTGCCGAGCAGCTCCTTGCAGGCGGCGATGGCGAGCGGATCGTCGCACCGCGCATTGGCCCAGAGGACCTTGGCGTGGTGGCGCCGCTCGACGCCCTTCGTGCCGGAGCGCGACTTCTGGATGGTGCGGCCGATCGTGTAGACGGTGTTGCAGATGCTGCCGAGGACCGGGATGCAGCCGATCCCCTTGCGCTTCAGCTTCTTGTTCTTCTTCTTGCACGCGAAGACGATCGCTTCGCGGGTGCCGGGCAGCACCGGGCGGTGCCCCGGAACCCCGGCCTGCAGCAGCTTCTCGAGCTGCTTGATGTGGCCGTAGGTCGAGACCGCCGACGCGCCCGACAGCAGCGAGTCGACCAGCGAGAGGGCGATGCCGATCGGCCCCGTCACGGCGACGACCGGGGCGAGCGCCGCCGAAGTGCCGGTCGACGCGGCCGAGAGGAGCGAGCCGGTCTGCACCAGCCGTGCGACGTTCGAGACCTGGCCCACCACGGTGGTGACGCCGCCCGCGACGGCGGCTCCGGTAGTGCCGATGAACTTCGCCTGGGCCGAAGCGGTGTTCGCGGTCTGCTTCGCCCCGAAACGGAGGAGCTCGTCGTCGTCGTCGTCCTCGTCGTCGTCGGCGAAGGCGTAGGCGGAGAGCGAAGGGTCGGGCATGTCGTGCTCCGGAGGACGATCTGGCAGCGAACGTGAACCCGGCGCGCGACCCTGCACCTTTTTCCTGCGCGACCGTTCGCTCGGCCGGCACGCGCGGTCGCGGCCTGTCGGGATCGTCGCGCGGCGCTACAGTTCCCACCTCCTCGTCCGCCCGGGGTCCCGCTGCGAGTTCCCATGCGCATCGCCGAGTTGCTCCTGCCACTGGCAGCCTTGCTCCCGCTCTTCGTCCAGGAGGCGCCACCGCCGCCGGCAACGGACGCACCGCCTGCGCCCGCCGCGCTCTCCGCGACCGAGCGCGCCGCCGTCGCGCGGCGCCTCGCGGTGCAGGTCGACGACGCGCTCGAGGCGGCCTGGCGCGCCGAGGGGATCGAGCCCGCACCGACGACCGACGACGCGACCTGGCTGCGCCGCTTGAGCCTCGACCTGCGCGGCACCATCCCGCGCGCCGAGGAGGCGGCGAGCTTCCTCGCCGACGCCCGCCCCGATCGGCGCGAGCGGAAGATCGACGAGTACCTCGCCGATCCGAGCTACGGCGCCTACCAGGCGCGGCGCTGGACCGAGGCGCTTCTCGCCGACGGCGGCAGCAATGGCGAGCGGATGGAGGGGATGCTGATCCCGTGGCTCGCCGACCAGTTCTCGGCGGGCGTGCCGTTCCCCGAGACCGTGCGCTCGCTCATCACCGCGAGCGGCCTGGCGGTGGAGTCGAGTCCCGGCGCCTTCGTGCTGACCTACCACGACTCGATCGAGACGCTGACGGGCGTGACCGCGAAGGTGCTGCTCGGCCTGCAGATCCAGTGCGCGCAGTGCCACGACCATCCCTCCGACCACTGGAAGCAGGAGCAGTTCAACCGCTTCGCCGCCTTCTTCTCCGGCGTGCACGGCAACTACGTGCCGCGCAAGGGACGCGGCGGACCGGTCACCTTCAAGCTCGAGGACCGCGGTCCCGCGGCGGAGCTGCTCGCCGCGCTGCGCCGCCTCGAGAAGCGCGCCGGCTCGTCGAGCGAGGAGGCGATGGCCGCAGGCGAAGCGATGGGCGGCGCCATGAGGGGCGCGATGGCGGAGGCCGACGACGCCGTCGAAGAGGAGGCGCCGGGCGCGCTGGCGCCGATGGCCTCCGCCGGCGCGATGGCGGCGATGGAGGAGGGCGCCGCCGAGAGCGCTTGGTCGCTCGAGCAGGCCGCCGCGCTGACCGAGCTGATCGGGCGGTGCAAGGCGGCGCCGGCCGGCCGCGATCCGCTCGCGGAGCTCGAGGCCGATGCGCCCGCCTTCGCGGCGCTGATGGAGCAGCTGCCGGCCGACGCGCGCGTCCTGGTCGACGAGTACACCGAGCGGCGCGACAAGTTCGGGGTGGCGCAGTACCTCGACGGCGCGCCGTTCGTCGCGGAGGGCAAGTCGCGCCGCGTCGCGCTCGCCGACTGGATGGTCGACCCGAAGAACCCGTGGTTCGCGACCGCCATCGTGAACCGCCTCTTCGCGCAGCTGTTCGGCAAGGGGCTCGTCGAGCCGATCGACGACCTCTCGGCGGCGACCGACCGCATCGTCCCGGAGCTCCTCCAGGCGCTCGCGAACGAGTTCATGGCGAGCGGCGGCGACGTCCGGCTCTTGCTCGGCGCGCTGGTCCGCACCGGGGCGTACGCGCGCGGCAACTCGCCGCTCGAAGGGGTGGTCGCGCGCGAGCGGCAGGAGCGCTGGTTCGCGGCCCATCCGGTGCGCTCGATGGATGCCGACCAGCTGACCGATTCGCTGCGGCGCGTTCTTGGCCGCGATGCGACGGCGCGCAACGACCGGCGCGGCGGGAAGGAGCGCGAGGAGCTGCTCGAGGAGGTGCAGCGCTGCTACGGCCGCGAGCCGGCCGGCGTGCGCGCGAACTGGATCGCCCGCATCCCGCAGGCGCTCTTCCTGATGAACGGCGCGCTCGCCAACACGCCCGACGTGAAGGCGCGCCCGCGCATCGTGCGCGACCTCGATGCGGCCGGGTCGCCGCCGCGCGCCCGCGTGAACACGCTCTTCCTGACGCTGCTCGGCCGACCGGCCGAGGAGGCGGAGGCGGAGGCGATCGTGGCGCAGCTCGCGGCCGCGCAGACGCGCGGAGTGGCGGCCTACGAGGACCTGGTGTGGGCGCTGCTCAACACCACCGAATTCCGGGCGAACCGGTGAAGGGGCGCGCGATGGATCGCGGTCACGGCTGGTCCGACGGGGCGGTGGCGGGGCGAAGCCGCCTCTGGTCGCGCCGCGAGCTGCTCGGGTGGGCGGCGCGCGGCGGCGCCGGCGCGCTGCTGACGCCGGCGCTCCTCTCGCTGCTGGCGCAGCACGGCGTCGCTGCGGCGACCGGCCGGGGCGACGGGCCGCGCAAGAAGCTGATCCTCCTCTGGCTCGAAGGCGGTCCGAGCCAGTTCGAGACGTTCGACCCGAAGCCCGGCACCTCGACCGGCGGCCCGTTCCGCGCCCTCCCGACCGACGTGCCCGGCTGGAGCTTCTGCGAGACGCTGCCGAAGCTGGCGGCGCGCGCGGAGCGCCTCGCCGTGATCCGCACGATGACGTCGCGCGAGGGGACGCACGCGCGCGCGCGCGAGCTGCTCCACAACGGTTTCGCCCCCAATCCGAGCGTGCCGTTCCCGGCGTTCGGCGCGATCGTCGCGCACGAGATCGGCGACCTCGACCACGACCTCCCGGCCTTCGTGCAGATCGACGGCCCGCCCTGCTCGTCGGGCTACCTCGGCGTGGCGAGCTCGCCGTTCCGCGTCGACGACCCGACCGCCAACATCGGCAACCTGCCCTACTTCGAGGGCGTCGATCCGGCGCGGCTCGATCGGCGCGAGGCGCTGCGCGAGGTGGTCGACGCGCGGCTGCGGCGAGGGGCGACGCGCGAGGCAGTCGAGGCCGACAGCGCGCAGCGCAAGCGGGCGCGTCGCCTGATGGACTCGGCGCTGCGCGGCGTCTTCAGCCTCGAAGGCGAGAGCGATGCGTTGCGCGACGCCTACGGGCGCAACAAGTTCGGGCAGGGCGTCCTGCTGGCGCGCCGCCTCGTCGAGGCGGGCGTCGCCGCCGTCGAGGTGGTGCTCGACGGTTGGGACTCGCACGACCACAACTCCTCGAAGCACCGCGAGCTGTGCGCGATGCTCGATCCCGCCTTCGCGGCGCTGCTCGACGACCTGGCGCAGCGCGGGCTGCTCGACGAGACGCTGGTGGTCTGCATGGGGGAGTTCGGCCGCACCCCGGGCATCAACGCGCGCGAGGGGCGCGACCACTGGCCGAACAACTTCTCGGTGGCGCTCGCGGGCGGCGGCGTGAAGGCCGGCACGATGGTGGGCGAGACCGACGAACTCGGCGTCGCGATCGGCAAGCGGCCGGTGCAGGTGGCCGACCTCTTCGCCACCTTCGCGTCGCTGCTGCACATCGACGGCACCAAGGAGTTCAACAAGGAGCGCCGCCCGGCGACGCTGGTCGACAAGAACGGCATCCCGCTCGCCGAACTGCTCGGCTGAGATCGGCGGCGCGGCGGAGCCCGCGGATCGCCCGCGTGTGCCGCGTGCCCCGCAGCGCGCCGCTCTTCATGGCCGCGCGCCGTTCCTTCATCGATCGCCCCCGCGCGCCTTCATCGAGCCGCCCGACCATCGCCCGACCGTCCCGAGCGGGGCGGGTGCTTCCGGGTTCGACGATGGAGAGCGGACGATGATGGGGACCCAGTTCTCTCGGCTGACCGGCGTCCTGCCGCTGGCCGCGGGCGTCGTGGCGTTTGCGCTGCCGGCGACGGCGAGCGCGGGCGGCGTGGCGCTGCGGCCGATCGGCACCTACGCGACCGGCGCGTTCGACCAGGCCGCTTCCGAGATCGTCAAGTACGACGAGCGGACGCAGCGGCTCTTCGTCGTCAACGCGCAGGCGCCCGGGATCGAGGTGCTCGACATCGCCGATCCGACCGCGCCGACCAAGGTCGGCTTCCTCGACGTCTCCTCGCTCGGCGGCGTCGCCAACAGCGTCGCCGTGTCGAAGGGGATCCTCGCGGTCGCCATCGAGGGGTTCACCAAGACCGATCCCGGCGTGGCGGCGTTCTTCGACACCGCGACGCTCGCGCTGCTCGGCACGGCGCCGACCGGTGCGCAGCCCGACATGATCACCTTCACGCCGAACGGCCGCTTCGCGCTGACCGCGAACGAGGGCGAGCCGAGCGACGACTACACGATCGATCCCGAGGGGTCGGTCACCTTCGTCGAGCTCGCCGGCCGGCGGGTGCGCCGCTCGGTGACGGCGCGCTTCGACGCGTGGATCGGCCAGGAGGCCGCCCTGCGCGCGAGCGGCGTGCGCATCTACGGGCCGGGCGCCAACGCGGCGCAGGACTTCGAGCCCGAGTACATCGCCTTCTCGCAGGATGGACGCACCGCCTACGTCGCGCTGCAGGAGAACAACGCGATCGCCGTCCTCGACGTCGACCGGCGCCGCTTCACGGAGATCCGGCCGCTCGGCTTCAAGGACCACTCGCTGGCGGCGAACGCGCTGGACGCGAGCGATCGCGACGGCGGCATCGTCATCACCACGTGGCCGCTGTTCGGCATGTTCCAGCCCGACGCGATCGCCTCCTACAAGGTGAACGGCCGCGACTACCTCGTCACCGCCAACGAGGGCGACTCGCGCGACTGGGCCGGCCTCTCGGAGTCGAAGCGGGTGAAGGACCTCGTGCTCGATCCGACCGCCTTCCCGACCGGCGCGACGCTGCGCAAGGACGCCAACCTCGGCCGCCTGAACGTCACCAACCAGCTCGGCGACGTCGACGGCGACCTCGACTTCGACGCGCTCTACGCCTTCGGCGGCCGCTCGTTCTCGATCTGGGACGACGCCGGCCACCTCGTGTTCGACAGCGGCGACCAGCTCGAGCAGCTGATCGCGACGCTGCTGCCGACCGAGTTCAACTCCGACCACGCGGCCAACCAGAGCCTCGACTCGCGCAGCGACAACAAGGGCCCCGAGCCGGAAGGGCTCGCGCTCGGCGTCGTCGAGGGGCGCACCTACGCGTTCCTCGCGCTCGAGCGGATCGGCGGCGTCGCCACCTTCGACGTCACCGACCCGGCGGCGCCGGTGCTGGTCGACTACGTGAACCCGCGCGACTTCGCCGGCGTCCCCGGCAGCGGCACGGCCGGCGACCTCGGGCCCGAGGGCGTCGAGTTCATCCCGGCGGCGAAGAGCCCGACCGGCGCGCCGCTGCTCGCCGTCGCCAACGAGGTGAGCGGCACGACGACGCTCTACGCGATCGACGAGACCTGAGAAGCGGGGGGAACCCCGGCTTCGCCCGCGCCGCGGCGCAAGCGTCAGGCGGGCAGGACCACGGATCATCAGCGGCGCCGCTGCGCGGGAACCCGCCGGCGGCGCCGCGCTACGCTCGCGCCCCTTTCGCGCGACCGCCGGTCCACTCGCCGAGCGGTCGCGCCCCCTTCGCGAGCCGCGTCGATGCGCACCGTTCCCGCTTCCGAGGCTGTCCAGCACGTCCGTTCGGGCCAGCGCGTCTTCGTCCACGGCGGCGCAGCCTCTCCGCTCGAGCTGCTGCGGGCGCTGGCGGCGCGCGCCGGCGAGCTGCGCGGCGTCGAGACGGTGCACCTCCACCTCGAAGGGTCCGCGCCGCACGCCGCGCCCGGCATGGCGGCGAGCTTCCACCCGAACTGCCTCTTCCTCGGCTCGAACGTCCGCGAGCAGGTCGCGCGCGGCGAGGCCGACTACGTCCCCGCGTTCCTGAGCGAGATGCCGGCGCTCTTCCGCGAGCGGGTGCTGCCGCTCGACGTCGCGCTGGTGCACGTCTCGCCGCCCGATCGCCACGGCTACTGCTCGCTCGGCGTCTCGGTCGACATCGCGCGCGCGGCGGTCGACAGCGCCGCGATCGTGATCGCGCAGGTGAACCGGCGCATGCCGCGCTCGCACGGCGACGGCCTCGTGCACGAGAGCCGCTTCGCCGCCGCCGTCGCCGTCGACGAGCCGCTCCCCGAGCACGAGCACGGCGCGCTGCAGGCGACCGAGCTCGCGATCGGCCGCCACTGCGCGGCGCTGGTCGAGGACGGCGCGACGCTGCAGATGGGGATCGGCGCGATCCCCGACGCGGTGCTGGCGGCGCTCGGCGACCATCGCGACCTCGGCGTCCACACCGAGATGTTCTCCGACGGCGTGCTGCGCCTCGTCGAGCGCGGCGTCATCAACGGCCGCAAGAAGGCGATCCACCCCGGCAAGATCGTCGCCGGCTTCGTGATGGGGACGCGCGCCGTCTACGACTTCCTCGACGACAACCCGCAGGTGGCGATGCTCGACATCGCCTACGTGAACGACCCGCACGTGATCCGCCGCAACCCGAAGGTGGCGGCGATCAACAGCGCGATCGAGATCGACCTCACCGGCCAGGTGTGCGCCGACTCGATCGGCACCCGCATGTGGTCGGGCGTCGGCGGCCAGATGGACTTCCTGCGCGGCGCGTCGCTCTCGCCCGGCGGCAAGCCGATCCTCGCGCTACCGTCCGTCACCAGCAGCGGCCTCTCGCGCATCGTCCCGTTGCTCAAGCCCGGCGCCGGCGTCGTCACCACGCGCGCCCACGTCCAATGGGTCGTCACCGAGCACGGCGCCGTCAACCTGCGCGGCAAGAACCTCCGCCA
>JAEUIC010000021.1 GCA_016795285.1 Planctomycetota bacterium
GGCTCTATCTCGAGATCCTCCCGCGCTCGTTCACGCCGGGCAACACGATCGCGCTGCAGGTCGGCGAGGGGAAGCTCGGCGATCTCTGGATGATCGCGGTGACGGAGCTCGATGGTGTGCCGACCTTCATTCCGGTGCTGCGAGGGACGATGCGCATCTCCGGCGGCTGGGAGACGACGGTCGACACGACCGGCCTGCCGCCGGGTGGCACGATGGGAGTGACTGCCTACGCCATCGTGAACGGGAAGCTGCGCGTCTCGGCGGTGGAGCACCTCGACTACTGAGCGAACGGCCTGCGGACCAGGCCGAACGATCGACTTCGTGATCCATCGCGCCCCCGATCGCCTACGCCGGCGGTCGGGGGCGTCGTCGTCTCGGCCGGCCGCGACGCGGGATGGCGACCGCCGCCGCTGCCTTGCTGAACCGCTTCGCCGTTCCGCGACAATCTCCTCGCATGGACGGACGATCGTGAACGCTCCTCGCGAGCCCTTCGAGCCGCGCCCGCTGCGCGAACCACTCGCGCCGCCGGCGTCGCATCCTTCGCTCGGCGACGACGCGGCGTTGGCGGGCCACGCCGGCTTCCTGCGCCGGCTCGCGCGGTCGCTGCTCTTCGATCGCGCGGCGGCCGACGATGTCGCGCAGCTCGCGCTCCTCTTGGCGCTCGAGCGGCGCGTGGCGGGCGGCCCGCAGTCCGCGCGCGAGGGCATTTCGCACGCGGGCGACGGGTCGCTGCGCGGCTGGCTCGCCGGCGTGGTGCGCAACCTCGTCCGCCAGGAGGGGCGCGAGCAGCAGCGGCGCGCGGCGCGCGAGGAGCGGGCGGCGACGCGCGAGCCGCTGCCGGCCGCGATCGACAGCGCGGCGCGCCTCGAACTCTCGCAGCGCGTGCTGGCGGCGGTGCAGGCGCTCGACGAGCCCTATCGGACCGCGGTGGTGCTGCGCTGGTTCGACGGGTTGAAGCCGGCGGCGATCGCCAAGCGGACCGGCGTGCCGGTCGAGACGGCGCGCACGCGGTTGAAGCGCGCGCTCGAGCAGCTGCGGCGGCGGCTCGACGCGGGCCAGCGCGGCGGGCGCCTCGAGTGGGGATTGCTGCTGCTGCCGACCGCGTTGCCGCCGGGCGGCGCGCTCGGCTCGATCGCGGCGAGCGTCGGGTTGCCGACGCTGCTCTTCCTCGGTTGTGGAGCGGTGGCGATGAGCGGGAAGGTGAAGGCGCTGATCGGGGTCGCGGTCGCGGCGGCGGCGACGCTGCTGCTGGCACCGCTGCTTGAGCTCGGTCCGTGGCGCGAGGCGCGCCCGCGCGTCGAGCCGCCGCTGGCTGCGCTCGCGTCGCCGGCCGAAGTCGCGGCGCCGTCGAGCGCGGCCGCTGCCGACGTGGCGTCGCGGCGCGACTCGTTGCCAGCGCCGGAGCTCGCGCCGCGCGACGCCGCTGCCGACGCTTCGCTCGCGCCGCTGCTCGGCATCGCGCGCGTCGAAGGGGGCGGGCCGCAGGCGGGCTTGCAGCTGCGGGCGGAGCTCTACGACGGCGTCGCAGTCGCGGGCGCGCCGCTGCTCGAAGCGCTGCTGGTGAGCGCGCGCGATGGCGCGATCCGCCTCGCGCTGCCGGCGGCGCCGGCCACGCTGACGCTGCGCCTCCTCGATGGCGACGACGACCACGTCTTCGTCGAGCGGCGCGAGCTCCTGCTCTCCGACCGGCTGCACGCGCCGCTCGACCTCGTCTTCTACGCCCTCGACGCGGTCGTCACCGGCCGCGTCCTCGACGCGGCGGGCGCTCCACTGCCAGGTGCCGAAGTGTCCGCGTCCTATGCCGATGTCCAGGTGGCGTGCGACGCCGCTGGCGAATACCGGCTCCGCGCCTGCTCGAGCTGGCAGCGCTGGCAGGTGATGGCGTGGGCGCCCGGTTTCGCCGAGGCGCACGGGCAGGTCGAGCTGCGCGGGCCGGGCTCGACGGCGACGCTCGACTTCCGGCTCCATCCCCACTTCGCGGTGGCGGGTACGGTGCGCGACGAGGCGGGGCGGCCGATCGCCGGCGCGAGCGTGCGCGCTGTCCGTCACCGCCGGCCGCCCGCCGTGAGCGACGCGCAAGGGCAGTACGAACTCGTCGGCCTCGATCCGCAGGTGCCGCAGCAGGAGGTGCTGGCGGAGCATCCCGACTACGCGACGCTCGTCGTCGGCGTGCGCCCGGAAGGCGAGACGACGCGCCTCGATCTCGTGCTGCAGAGCGGTGCCGCGGTGGCTGGCGTCGTGCAGGATGGCGATGGGCAGCCGCTTGCGGGCGCGCTGCTCTGGATCGGCTCGGCGCGCTACCTGACCGGCGCGCCGACCACGCGCTCGCGCGACGACGGGACGTTCGAGTTCCTGCACGTGCCGGCGGGCGAGGTGCCGCTCGGCGCCAGCGCGGACGGCTGGCCCGATGCGACGATGCGACTCGTCGTGCCGGCGCCGCCGCAGCGGCTCGACGGCGTCGTCGTGCGCTTCGGGGCGGGGCGCTTCCTCGCCGGCGTGGTGGTCGACGAGACGGGCGCGCCGATCGCCGGAGCGACCGTCGCCGCCAGCCGCGACGGCTCGATGTTCGACCGCTCGACCCGCAGCGACGCGGACGGGAGCTTCCGGTTGGTCGACCTCGCCGATGCGCCGCATACGTTCACGGCGGGCGCGTCCGGATACGTGCGCCGCTACGGTCTTCAGTTCGCGCTCGATCGTGCCGACGTGCGCATCGAGCTGCGCCGCGCCGGCTCGCTGGCGGGCACGGTGGTCGACGCGGAGACGGGCGCCCCGATCGAGCAGTTCCGCATCCGCTTCGTGCAGCCGACGATCGAAGGCGACGAGCAGCGCGGCAGCGGCTACGAGATGAGTTGGAGCGAGCCGGGCCGCAGCTTCGCGGCGAGCGATGGCACGTGGCGCTGCGACGGCGAGGCGATCGAGCCCGGCCATCTCTTCGCCATCGAGGCGAGCGCGCCCGGCTACGCGCCGACCGTCGCGCCGCGCGTCGCCTGCGTCGTCGACGCCGATCCCGCGGCCTTGGTGCTGCGCCTCACGCGCGGCGCGACGATCGCCGGGACGGTGGTCGGCGACGACGGGCGGCCGGTCACCGGCGCGCGCGTCACGCTGGCGACGGCGAGCGTGCCCGTGAATCCCTACCAGTCGATCGCCCGCGATCCGCGCTGGCTGGCGACCACGGACGAGCGCGGCGCGTTCGAGGTGAGCGGCGCGCCGGCGGGCGCCAGCACGCTGGTGGTCGACCATCCCGACTGGATCGGCGCCGTCGATGGCCCGTTCGACGTGCCGGCGAGCGGGCGCGCGTCGCCGCGTCGCATCGTCCTCTCGCGCGGCGGATCGATCGAGGGGGTGCTGCTCGACGCGGCGGGACGGCCGGCGGCGGGGCGGCTCGTGACGCTCTTCCCGCAACGGTCGAGCGGGCCGTTCAGCGGCGCGGTGCAGGCGACCAGCGATGCAGCGGGGCGCTTCGCCTTCGGTCGCCTCGAGAGCGCCACCTACCAGGTGAGCTCGCAGCTCGTCGCCGGTCCGGTGAGCGTCAACGAGCTCACCGCGCGCGTCGCCGTCGTCGCGCCCGCGACGAGCGAGCTGCGTCTCGCGCCGACCGGCACCGGCCGCGTGACCGGTCGCGTCGTCGCCGATTCGCCGATCCCGACCGGCGTGCACGTCACGCTCCACCGCCTCGAGCCGGCCGGCAGCGCGACCGCGCTCGGTCTCCTTGCCGATCGCGCGGTGCTTGCGGTCGGCGACTCCTTCGACGTGCAGAGCGTCGAGCCGGGGCGCTACGCGGTGAACGTCGCCTGCTACGTGCCGGCCAACGGCAGCTGGTGGAACGGCGCGAGCGAGGTGGTCGTCGCGGAAGGGGAGAGCGTCGAGATCGTGGTGCGCATCGCCCCGCAGTAGCGGCCGCCTCCGGCGCGTTCGCGGCCTCTGTCGCCGCATTCCTCGGCTGCCCGACGACCACTCGCCGCTCGCTATCCTCGCCCGCCCTTCGAGGCTCGCGCGCTGCGGCGGCGGGCCGTTCCGCGAGGATGCGCGCCCCCATGAGCTCATTGATCCCGAAGCACTTCCAGCCGTCGCTGCCGCACGAGTCGCTGATCGTGAAGGGGCCGGCGGGCGACAACTCGGTGCCGATGGACGTCGTCTTCGTGGGCGCGGGGCCGGCCGGGCTCGCGGGCGCGATCGAGCTGAAGCGGCTGGTGAAGGAGGCGCAGGCGAAGGGCGAGTCGGTCGCCGACGTCGAGGTCGGCGTGCTGGAGAAGGCCGAAGCGCTCGGCGAGCACAACCTCTCCGGCGCGGTGGTGAACCCGTCGGCGTTCCGCGCGCTCTTCCCGGGGATGGCCGATTCGGAGTTCCCGCTCAAGACGCCGGTGAACCGCGAAGCGGTCTACCTGCTCTCCGAGTACGGCGAGACCAAGCTGCCGACGCCGCCGACGATGAAGAACCACGGCAACTACGTGGCGTCGATCAGCGAGATCGTCCGCTGGCTCGGCGCGAAGGCGGAGGCGGCCGGCGTCAACTTGTTCACCGGCTTCCCGGCGGCGGCGTTGCGGGTCGACGGCCCGAAGGTCGTCGGCGTGCGCACGACCCCGAGCGGCCTCGAGCGCGACGGCAGCGCCGGCGCCAACGCGAGCCCGGCGACCGACATCGAGGCGCGCGTGACGGTGCTGTCGGAGGGGACGCGCGGGCTGCTGACGCAGGCGTGGATGCAGTGGCAGCAGGTGCAGAGCAAGAACCCGCAGATCTACGCGCTCGGCGTGAAGGAGCTGTGGGAGACCAAGGTCCCGCTCGACACGGTGATCCACACGATGGGGTGGCCGCTCCCGAAGGACGCCTTCGGCGGCAGCTTCGCCTATCCGCTCGAGAAGAACCTCGTCGCGCTCGGGCTGGTGGTCGGCATGGACTACCGGCAGAGCAGCCTCGACGTCCACGCGCTGCTGCAGCGGCTGAAGCTCCATCCGCTCTTCGCGCGGCTGCTGGAGGGCGGCGAGCTGGTCGAGTGGGGGGCGAAGACGATCCCCGAGGGCGGCTACTGGTCGCTGCCCGAGCGGCGCTGCAGCGACGGCCTGCTGGTGCTGGGCGATGCGGCCGGCTTCGTCGACGTGCCGACGCTGAAGGGGATCCACTACGCGATGTGGAGCGGCATCTACGCCGCGCGCGCGATCTTCGCGGGGCTGAAGAAGGACGACGTCAGCTACGCGGCGCTGCGCGACTACGACAAGCTGGTGAACGAGTCGGTGATCGTGAAGGACCTCCACCGCACCCGCAACATGCGTCTGGCCTTCAAGAGCGGCTTCTACGTGGGCGGCTTCAAGGCGGCAGTGATGTCGGCCACGGGCGGCGCGCTCTTCGGCGGCCACCAGCACGTCGAGGAGGATGCGGCCGAGGCGAAGGAGGTGACGCCGGTCGGTTCGTTCGTCCCTGACAACAAGCTCACCTTCAGCAAGGTCGACGCCGTCTTCAAGTCGGGCAACCAGACGCGCGACTCGATCCCGTCGCACCTGCTGCCGATCGCCGACGTGCCGACCGACGTCGCGAAGATGTACGCCGCGATGTGCCCCGCCGGCGTCTACGAAGTCGTCGACGGCAAGCTGCGCGTCAACGCCCCCAACTGCATCGACTGCAAGGCGACCGACGTG
>JAEUIC010000035.1 GCA_016795285.1 Planctomycetota bacterium
AAGCGCGGGTGGTCGAACGGGACGGCGCTGCAGCGCACCGTGTCGCCGATCGCGCAGCCGGCAAGGCTCCCTGCCACCGTGTGGCGCACGCCGTCGCGCGCCAGCAGCTCGGCGACGACGTAGTCGCGCTCCGGGCTCGCGTAGACCTCCCGTTCGAGGAGCCCCTCGAGCTCGACCGCGACAGAAGGAGCGCCATCACCCGTCATGCGGCGCGGCACGATAGCGGCGAGCGGGAGAGGGGGCGGCAACGCCAGTTGGCGGGGAGAAAACGGCGGTCAGATCCGCACGGGTGGCGGGGGGAAAACGGCGGTCAGATCCGCACCCAGTGCGATGGCTCGCTGGCCGCAGTCAGTCGATCTCGACGCGCACGACGTTCGAGAGATTCCCGGCGTCGCCGAGGAAGCTCGCGACCTGGACGAAGTAGACACCCACGATCGCGGGATCGAACGGCACGTCGACGACGACATCGCTCGGCACGTTCGCCCAAGTCATCGATTGCAGCGGTGCCGCAACGTCGAGCAACAACGCGCCAAAGTGCGGGATCTCGGAGATGCCGGCTGCCGTGCCGAGGAACAGCCAGGTCAGGTCGTTCGGCGTCCCCCGCAACGCAAGAGCGAGGCTGCCGCCGAGCTGCGCGGCCCCGCTGACCGACGCGCGCACGTGCGAGAACTCATGCGCCCCTCGATCGACTCGCAGCGCCCGGTCGAGATCGCCGTCGAGCAACCGCGGCATGCCGGCGATCCCAGCGCCAAGCGATGCCGTCGCCGGATCACCGCTGTCGACGGCCGGCGAGTCGACGCGCAGCGTCCAGTCGCCTCGTCCCGGATCGGCGAAGAGCGGGTCGACGTCGAGCAGGTCGTTCGAGGGGTCGCCGATCAGCGAGCCCCCGGCCGTGTCGCCAACCAGGTTCCAGCCAAGCGTCGGATAGCCGCCGACGAAGTCGTGCCGGATGCCGTCAGCGCTCGAGTTCCCAGCGATCACCACCCCCGACAGCGACACGTCCGCCGCGTCCGAGGACCAATCGTCGATGGCCAGCCCTCCGCAGTGGAAGTAGCCCCCGCTCGCGACGTTCCCCGCGATCGTGCACCGTTCCAGCGTCACGTCGGCGCGGTAGCCGCCGCAGTAGAGCCCAGCCCCAAAGCCCGACTCCTCGGCCTCGGCGATCTCGTTCCCGACGAATTCGCAGTCGCGGAGGCTCGCCGTCCGGCTGTCGAGGCTGCAGCCTCCGCCGAACGAGTCGACCCGGAAGCCGGCGACGATCCGATTGCGGGCGATGCGCACTCGTTCGAGCAGCGACTCGGAGTTGCCGAGGTAGAGCCCGGCACCTTGCGCGGCGACGTTCGGCCCCGAGCTCGGCACGAGCGATACGTTGTCCACGAACTCGGAATCGCGCACGACTACCGACGCGCCGAAGAACTGCGCCCCGCCGCCGACTCCTCCCGACCCGTACAGCGCACCCTTCCGCTTGGCGAGTCCGCTTGCGGTGTTGCCACGGAAGGCGCAGCGATCGATGGTCGCCGCGCCTTGCCAGCTCACCGAGATGCCGCCGCCGAGCTCGCCTCGATTGCCGTCGAACGTGCAGTCGGCGATCCGCAGGGAGCCGGAGCCGCCGCCACCCGCCGAAAGCGCGCCTCCCGTGCCGGTCGGCGCCTGGTTCGCGACGAAAGTGCAGCGATCGAACGAGAGCTCTGTCGCTTCGCCGAGAGCGAGCTCGACGGCGCCGCCAGGGTGGCCGTAGGGATCCGCGACGCTGCTGGCGCGGTTGCGCTCGAAACGGCAGTCGACGAATGCCGCCGACGTCGCGGTGTCGCCGCGAATCTGGACCGCGCCGCCCGACAGCGCGCTGCCGTCGAGGAACGAGCAACGCTCGAAGACGGCATCGAACGAACTGGAGATCGCGTTCCCGATCGCGATGGCCCCGCCGGGGCTCCTGGCGCTGTTCCTGCTGAACTCGCAATCGCGGAAGACGTAGCTGCCGCGGGGCTGCTCCACGTTGATGGCGCCGCCGCTCCCATCGCTGGTGTTCGAGGTGAACACGCTGTCGATGCAGGTGACCGCGCCGCGCTCCGACCAGACGGCGTTGGCGAGGCCGACGACGGTGCACTCCTCCAGCGCGAGGTCGGAGTCGAAGCAGAGGATCCCGAACTCGTCGTTCCGCAGCGTCGTCTGCCGCAGCGACAGCGACGCGTCCTCCGCCGCGATCGTCGCGCCATCGACGCAGTCGGTGAGTTCGCACCCCTCGAGCTCGAGCGTCGCGCCGTCGACCCAGATTCCAGCCGCGACGCCGCCTGGCACCTGGAGGCCGCTTCGCACGGTGATCCCGACCATGCGCACCGATGCGCCGCCGCTGACATGGAGAGGTCGATGCAAGCGCCGGGCGTCGATCACCGTCGCAGCGCTGCCGTCGACTCCGACGAGATCGACGTCGAAATCGATCGACAGCGGCGCCTCGGGGTAGTTCCCCCCCGCGATCCAGACCGTGTCGCCAGCACCAGCGCGGGCGATCGCTTCGCCGATCGTGCAGAACGGTCGCGCGGCGCTGCCGTCGGCACCGGCGCAGTTCGTCGCCGCGGCATCCACATGCCAATCAGCAGCGGATGCGGACGGCAAGCCGAGGCTGGAGACAACCCAACAAGCGAGCCACGCTGATGACATGGTCGTCCTCCCTCCGGGTGACGCGGGGAGAGAAGAGATAGCGCGGTTCCTTCAGCCGTGGCGACCTCCGCGCGCCTCCCCCCTCACCTCCCCTGCCCGCTCCACACCACCTGCGCCACCTCCGCTGCCAGCGCGCGGTTGCCCTCGGGCGCGAGGTGGACCCAGCTCAGCAGCTGGTCGCGCTCGCCGGCGCGGTCGAGCGCGGCGATGCCGTCGGCGTACTCGACGCCGTTGCTCTGCGCCCACTGGCGCTGCGCCTCCATCAGCTCGGCGTGCAGCAGGAACTGCAGCTCGCGCAGCGAGAGCGAGGTGCCCTGCGCGAGGCGCGCCTCGACCTGCGCCACCTCCTGCGCATACGTCACTTCGGCCAGCCGCTCGCGCGCGAGCGTCTCCGACTGCGCCTGCTGCGCGGTGACGATCAGGCGGATCGACCGCTCGCGGCAGTGGCCGCGCAGCTGCTCCAGCTGGTGGAGGAACTGCTCCACCTTGCCGACCCGCGCGGCCGCGAGGTCCTCCGCATCGAACGACGCGAACCACGGCGTCGCGACCTGATAGACGAGCTGCCCCGCCACCAGCCGCTTCGACAGCGTGTGGAGCCACTGCTCGGGCCCCGACGGCTCGAGGCGGCGCGTCTCGTTCACCCCTTCATAGAAGACGACGACGTCGGGCTCGAGCGGCAGCGCCTCGGCCACGAAGAGCGCCACGATGTTCGCCGCGTTCAGGTGCGGGATGCCGAGGTTCAGCACCTCGTACGCGGTGATGCCCGGCTGCGGCTCCTGCGCCAGCCGCGCGTTCAGTTGCTGCTCGAGGTAGACGGGCCACGTCTCGTCGTCGCGATCGTGGTAGCCGAAGGTCGACGACGCGCCGAGCGCCACCACGCGCACGACGCCCGCCCGCTTCGCCCCGAACTCCGCGCCGCGGAAGCCTTGGCCGTTGATCCCGACCTGGTACTGCACGCCGTGCTGGTCGAAGCCGTCCTTCTTCTGGTGCGGGTGGTACTTCAGGTAGCCCGCGTCGCCACCGCCCACCTGCTTCTGGTTCTTCTCGGCCAGCGCGATCTGCTCGTGCCACGGGCGCTCGGCCATCTTGGTGGGCTGCAGCGCTTGCTTCGCGAGCGGCGTCCCGTAGGCCAGCACCGACGGCCCGAGCTTGAACGCCACCGCCGCGCGCAGCCCCGCCTCCACGCCGACGCCGAGCAGCAGCGCGATCAGCAGCCGATAGGCGAGGCGACGGCGCCACGAGCGGCGCACGGGCGATCGAGGCGGCGTCGGGGCGGGCGACGTCATCGGGGGGATCTCGCGGAGGAACGCGCGGGCCGCGGCCCAACCGGGCGAGCAGCGGACGGCGCCAAACGGGCGGCGAAGTTTGCCTCGCGCCGCGCCCGTTGCCGAGAGGCGCCCCGAATTCGGCGCCAGAGCGGCAAGATCGTCCGCTCGAGAGGCAGCACGAGGGAGCAGCGATGAGCGCGGGGCGCAGCGAGAGCGGCGGCGGAAGCGGCGGAGCTGGCAGCGCGAGCGGCGGCGCCAAGGCGAGCGGCGCGCGCGGCGTCGGCCTCGACACGCGCGCCCGCGTCGCCACCGCGCTCGGCGAACTCGAGCGGGTCGCCCGCGAGCTGCTGCAGGCAGAGCAGGCCGTCGCGCCCGAGGCGAAGCTCGACGCGGTCGAGCTGCCGCTGATGCTCTCCTTCCACGGCGCCGACTCGCGCCTCGCGCAGGAGTTCCGCGGCGCCGAGGCGGAGAAGATCGTCGCGCTGCTGCGGCAGCGGGTGCGCGACGCGCTGCTGAACGCGGTCGCCTTCGAGCGCGGCCACGTCTACTGCCTGCGCTGCGAGAGCTCGCGCTGCAGCCACTCGCTGCCGCCGACCGCGAAGAGCGTCTTCGCCGGCTACGAGGAGACCGGCCGCCCCGACTGGGTCGAGCTCGACAAGCTGCTCCACCGCAAGAACGACGCGCGCATCGAGCGGCTCTACGGCGGCCAGGGCGCCGATCGCGAGCTGGTCGCGCTGGCGCTCCATCGCGACGAGCTCTACGGCCGCCTGCTGCCCGGCTTCGAGGAGCCGCGCTGGCGCTGCTACGTGCTGGGGCAGCTGGTCCTCGGCTGGTTCGCGCCGCAACTCGGCAGCGACGGCGGCGGCGCGCGCGGCGGCCCGCACGACGACGAGCCGCACCGCCGCGATCGCCGCCATGCCGGCCCGCGCGACACGCGCCACGCGATGGCGCTCACGATCCAGCTGGTGCGCACCGAGAAGCAGCCGGAAGGAGCGCTGCTCGGCTTGAACCTGGTCGGCAAGTGGCCCGACGCGCTCGCCGCGCGGGCACCGGCGGGACCGCTCGAGGAGACGCTGCTGCCGGCGCTGCCCGACGCGTTGCGGCAGCTGCGCCGCGAGATCGCCGTCTTCTCGGGACGCGGCGGCGATCGCGTGCCGGGCATCGGCGTCGCGCTCGAGCGGCTCACCAACCGCTGCCACGCGCTGCTGCGCGACGCCGCGCGCGACATCGAGCATCGCCGGCGCAGCGACGGCCGGCGCACCGACCACGCCAACGATCGCGCGCGCCAAGGCGATCGGCCGACCCACAAGGCGTTCGAGGATGCGCGCGCTGCGCCCGACGACCACCTCGGCTGGGACACGCAGGAGGAGACGGTCGTGGTGCTGGGACCGTCAGGGCGCGTCCACTTCTTCGCGCTGCACGGCAAGCACGTGAGCAGCGTCGTCTACCCCGGCCGCATCATCGAGCAGAGGAAGAGCCAAGGGCGCTGGGTGCCGCTCGACGACGACAAGCGGGCGCGGCTGCGCGGCTCGCTCGATCGGCACCAGGCCGCGCAAGCGACCGCAGCCGCGCGCCGCGCCGCCGCCCCGCCGCCGAGCGAGAAGCCGCCCGCGCCGTAGCAAACGCTTGCGGCCGCTAACGCAGCTCGGGCCATGCCCCGCGAAGGGCGCCGCGGCCGCTTCGCGTTCGCAGCAGGGGCGGACGCCAGGGACGGCGCCGCCGCGAGGACTCGCATGGCGCTCCCGGTCGGGCCAACGACACTGCCGATGCAACGGCCGCCGCCGCCGCCGTTCGCGCCGCCGACCTGCGGCGTCTGCGGAGAGGTGCGCTGCGCCGACCTCGCCTGCCGCCATGTCGCCGCGCAGCAGCCGAAGATGGAGCCGTTCGCCTGGCGGAACTTCGTCGCGTTCCAGGGCCGCCTCATCCGCGAGCGGCGCGCGCGCGACCGCGGCCGCAAGGAGAACCAGCGGCGCATCGAGGCGCTCGAAGCGGAGGAGAGCGCCGCGCTGCTCGAGCGCTACCGCCGCGACCACCCCGAACTCCCCGCCGAGCAGGTGCGCGTCGTCGACCTGCCGAGCGGCCTGTCGCAGCTCGCGCCGCTGCCGCCCGAGCGCATCGCCCGCTTCCGCCGCCGCCTCGAGCTGCTGATCGCGCGGGCGCAGCGTTACGCCGACGCCGACGCGGTGCCGCCCGACCAGCACCACCGCGCGCGGGCGCGCTCGCTGCAGGGCGAGGCGCTCCTGGCGCAGCAACCGGCGCTGAAGTCGGCGTGCGAGCAGCTCTGCGGCGCCTGCCGCGGCGCCTGCTGCACCGAAGGGGGCGACCACGCCTACCTCTCGACGGCGATCCTGCGCCGCGAGCTCGACCGAGCGCCGCACCTCACTGCCGAGCAGCTGCGCGACCGCTACCTCGCGCAGCTGCCCGCCGCCTCGATCGTCGGCTCCTGCCTCTTCCAGTCGGCCACCGGCTGCGCCTTGCCGCGCGAGCAGCGCGCCGACCTCTGCAACGCCTACTTCTGCGAGCCGCTCGCGGCGCTGCAGCGCGCCGGCGCCGCCGCGCTCCCGCAGCAGCTCCTCGTGGTGCAGCGCGCGAACCACCAGTGGAATCGCTTCGACACCGACGCACGCAACGCCGTCGTGCGCGTCGCGCCGCTCGCGCTGGCGCCACCGCCGGCCGCGACTCCCCCCGTCGCGCCGGGCGAGCGAGTACAGTCTCCGCCGCTTGGCACCTCCTGACGCTCCCGACGAACCCGACGACGCCGATCCCGAGGCGGGCAAGCTCCTCTCGTTGCGCACGCGGCTGCGGCTGGTGGTGGCGCCCGACGAAGCGGCGCTGCGGCTCGACCACTTCCTCGCCAAGCGCTGCCCGTGGCGCTCGCGCACGAAGATCGAGGAGTTGATCCAGCGCGGCCAGGTCGAACTCGCCGACCGCGTGGCGCGACCGGCGCGCAAGGTCCACGCGGGCGAGACGATCGTCGTCCACCTGCCGCGCCCGAAGCGCGAGGCCGACTTCGCGGCGCGCGGCGAGGCGCCGGAGCTCCCGCTGCTCTACGAGGACGACGACCTGCTGGCGGTCGACAAGCCGGCCGGTATCCCGGTCCACCCCGGCGGACGGCTGTTGGAAGACACGGTCATCACGCGGCTCCACCGCCGCTTCGGAGTCGGCGCGCCCGGCTTCGATCCCGAGCGCCACGTGACGCCGAAGCTCTGCCACCGCCTCGACCTCGAGACGAGCGGCGTGCTGCTGGTGGCGAAGAGCGACGCGGTCGCCGCCGAGATGAACCGGCAGCTGCGCACGCGCGAGGTGGTGAAGGAGTACCTCGCGCTGGTGCACGGCGTCGTGCGCGAGGAGGAGTTCCTGGTCGACGGGCCGCTCGGCGACCATCCGTCGAGCCTGGTCGCGAACCGGCGCGCCGTCGTGCCGGGTGGCAGCCCCAGCAAGACCGGCTTCAAGGTCGAGCGGCGCTTCGCCGACTTCACGCTGCTGCGCTGCCGGCTGTGGACCGGCCGGCGCCACCAGATCCGCTGCCACCTCCAGCACGCCGGCTACCCGATCGTCGGCGACAAGCTCTACGGCCTCGACGAGGGCTACTTCCTCGCCTACTACGAGGAGCGCCTGGACGACGCGATGCGCGCTCGCCTGCTGCTGCCGCGCCAGGCGCTGCACGCCGCACGCCTCGTCGTCACCCACCCGAAGAGCGGCGCGCCGCTCGAGCTCACCGCCCCGCTGCCGCGCGACATCGCCGAGCTGATCGCGACGCTCACGACGACGCGCGATCGCTGAGCCGCGTCTTCAGCGCGCGCGCCAACGCCTCGGCGAGGCTGCGCAGGTCGAACGGCTTGTAGAGCAGCTCGACGATGCCGTGCGCCGCCAGCTCGTCGCGGACGATGCCGGTGAGGTAGCCGGTGACCAGCACCATCGGCAGCCCGGGCGAGAGCTGCTGGAGGCGGCGCGCCAGCTGCACGCCGTTCAGGTCGGGCATCGAGAGGTCGTTCACCACGACGTCGAAGCCGGTCGGCGTCGCCTCGACCTGCGCGATCGCCGCCGCCGGATGGGCGCACGCGGTGACCGCGTAGCCGAGCCGCTCGAGCATGCGGCGGCCGAGCTCGAGCACCGCGCTCTCGTCGTCGACCAGCAGCACGCGCTGGCCGCTGCCGCGCGGCAGCTCGTCGGGCAGCGGCTGCTCGACCTCGCTGGCGGCGCGCACGATCGGCAGCCAGACCTCGACGCGCGTCCCCTTGCCGACCGCGCTCGACACGGTGACCGCGCCGTCGTGCGAGCCGACGATGCCGTGCACCATCGCCAGCCCGAGGCCGGTCCCCTCGCCCGGCCCCTTCGTGGTGAAGAACGGCTCGAAGACGCGCTCCATCACCTCGGCGCTCATGCCGACGCCGTCGTCGGCCACCGACAACCGCAGCCAGCGGCCGGGCCGCAGCCGCGGCACGCTGCGCGCCAGCTCCTCGTCGACGTCGACCTCGGCGAGGTTCACCTCGATCTTCCCCTTGCCGGCCGGCATCGCCTGCGCGGCGTTGGTGCAGAGGTTCACCACCACCTGGTGGATCTCGGTCGGATCGGCCATCACCGTGCCGCCCGGCGCGGTGACCACCACCGACAGCTCGACGTCGGCCGGGAACGACGAGCGCACCATCCGGCACGCCTCGCGCACGACCGAGTCGACCACCACCAGCGCGCGCTGCTGCTCGCCGCGGCGGCTGAAGCGGAGGATCTGGCGCACCAGGTCGCGCGCGCGCCCCGACGCCTGCCGGATCTCGATCAGCCCGTCGATCGCCTCGTCGGTCGCCGGCGCCTCCTGGCGCAGCGCCGCCTCGGCGAGCTCCGCGTGGCCGAGGATCGCGGTCAGCAGGTTGTTGAAGTCGTGCGCGATGCCGCCGGCCAGCGTGCCGATCGCCTCGAGCTTCTGCGACTGGCGCAGCTGCGCCTCGAGCTCGCGGTGCGCCTGCTCGGTGGCGACCCGCTCGGAGAGGTCGCGCGCCACCAGCGACAGGAACTCGACGCGGCCGTCCGGCAGCTCGTGGCGCAGCAGCGAGGCGAGCACCGGCACCGCGCGCCCGCCGGCGCCTTCGAGCAGCGTCTCGCCGGTCCAGCGGCCGCGCGCGCGCAGCTCCGGCAGCGCGTCCTGCTCGAAGAGCGGCCGCACCGACGGCGCGACCAGGTCGAGCAAGCTCTCGACCCGCGCGGTCCGTCCGACGCCGCCCAGGATGGCGCGCCCCGCCTCGTTCAACGCGGTGACGCGACCGGCCGGGTCGGCGAAGCAGACCAGCTCGTCGGTGGCGGAGAGGAGCAGCTCGGAACGGGCGTGCGCCGCCGCCAGCGCCTCGGCCGCGGCGATCCGCTCGCGCGCGCGGCGGGCGGCGACGCGATCGGCCAGCACGTAGACCAGCGCGAGGCCGCCGACCAGCGCGGCGCCGAGCGCGAACTTGAAGCTCTTCGTCTGCCACCAGAAGGGCGGCACCAGCAGCTCGACGGTCGTGAGCGACTGCGACCAGCGGCCGTCGCCGTTGCTGGCGCGCAGCTCGAAGCGATGGAGCCCGGCGGGCAGCTCCGGGAACTCGAGCAGCCGCTCGGGGCCGACCTTGACGAAGCGCGCGTCGGGGGCGCTGCGGTAGGCGAGCTGCACCCCTTCGGCGCCGCGCATCACCGGCACCGAGAAGGCGAGTCGCACGCTGCTCGCGCCGGCCGGCAGCGAGACGCGCACCTGGCCGCGCTCGACCCGCCGCGCGACGCCGTCGACGATGCACTCGTCCAGCACCACCATCGGCAGCCGCTCGAGCGGCTGCGCCGCCGCCGGATCGAGCCACGCGAGCCCGGTCGCGGTGGCGAACCAGAGGCGGCCGTCGGCGTCCTGCGCGATGCGGCGCGATTCGCTGCCGGCCGTCTGCGAGGTCGGCAGGCCGTCGGCGATCGAGAGGCGCAGCGGCGCCGGCGGCGCGGGCGCCGCGAGGTCGGCCCACCAAAGACGCAGCTCGTCGATGGCGAAGCGGCGCAGCGCGTCGTCGCCGTTCAGCCAGACGTGCGCCCCGACCACGGCGAACTCGCTGGTCGCGAGGTCGCTCACCAAGCGCCGCGCGCGCAGCGTGGCGCCGTCGCGGCGCGCGAGCGCCACGCAGCGCGCCCCCGCCACCAGCGAGAGCAGCGCGAAGTCGTCGTCGAGCCAGCGGAGCGCGCGCACCGGCCGCGCGACGAGCGGCTCGCCGTCGAGTTCGAGCGCGATCGGCGCGAACGCGACCCCTTCGGCGCGATGGACGCCCGCCGAGCCGCAGCTCCAGACCGCGCCGCCGCGATCGAGCGAGAGGTCGCGCACCGACGCGCCTTCGGGCAGCCCCTCGCACCGCGCGAGCGACTCGCCGACCAGCCGCCACGCGCCGCTCGACGAGCCGAACCAGAGGGCGTCGCCGCGCGGGAGGAAGGCGCCGACGTCGCAACCGACGCGCTCGGCCGGAACGCGCTCGACGAGCGCATCCCCGACCGCGCTCCAGAGCCCCGTCTCCTTGGTGCCGATCCACAGCGTGCCGTCGGCGGCCGCCTCGACGCCGCGGATCTGCGTCGTGCCGACACGGTGGCGCAACTGCAGCAACGGCTTCGGGTGGCCGCCCTCGAGGGCGACGAGGTTGCCGGCGGCGTTGGCCGCCAGCAGCCGGCCGCTCGGCTCGACGGCGAAGCAGCAGACGGCGTCGTCGAGCGAGTAGGCGCCGCCGAGGTGGACGTCGCGCACGCGGCGCGGCGTGAGGCTCGCGAGGCCGCCGCCGCCCGTGCCGACGTGGATCACGCCGTCGGCGTCCTCGAGCAGCGCGGCGATGTTGCTGGAGAGCAGCTCGGTGCCGAGCGCAGCCACCAGCGGCGGCGCGCCGCCCGGCGGCAGCAGCGCGAGGCCGTAGGAGAAGCTGCCGACCCAGAGGTTGCCGGCGCTGTCCTCGAGGAGCGTGGCGAAGTCGCTGCCGAGCTCGGGCGGCACCGGCCGCGACTCGACCTCGCGCCCCGCGACGAGGCGGCGAGCGCGGCCGCCCGCGACCAGCCAGAGCCCGCCCGCCCGCGACCGCGCGATGCCGCGCACCGTGCTGCCGAGCGCCGCCGCGTCGGCCACCACGTCCCACCCTTCGCCGCGCCGACGCGCCACCACGCTCTCGCACGCGGCGTGGAGGACGCCGTCGGCATCGCACGCGAGCTGCCAGCCCGAGTGGTCGGCGGGGTCGCGCGGCGGCGGCTCGATGCGGTGCGCGCGGTCGAGCGGGTCGATCGAGTGGAGCGTCGGTCCGCCGCACCAGACCGTGCCATCCCCCGCTTCGGCCAGCGAGACGATCGGGCCGCTCTGCTCGTCGATGCCCTCGATCGGGTACCAGCCGCTGCGGTCGAGGCGGCGCAGGCTGTGCATGCCGCCCGCCCACAACCGTCCGGAGCGATCGCAGAGCAGGCCGACGAAGGCATCCTCGACCAGCTCCGGCTGCTGCGCCACGCGCGCCACCCGGAAGCGGCGGCCGTCGAAGCGCGCGAGCCCCTCGAACGTGCCGACCCAGAGGAAGCCGTCCGGCCCTTGCGCCAGCGCGCGCGCGACGACGTCGGGCAGCCCTTGGTCGCGGAGGTTGAAGCGGGCGCGGAAGAGATCGGAGAGGCGCGCGGCCGCCGGCGCGGGCGAGTCGAACGCCGCTCGCGTCTCGGCACGCGCCGGCCAGGCGACGCCCGCGAGCAGCGCGCTCGCGAGCACTCCCCATCGGGCCAGCTGCGCCCTCTCTCGCCGCGGCGCCGAGATCCCCATCGATGACTCCCGAGCCGAAGCGAGCCCTCGGGCGCGAGACCGGGGCGACGGTCACGACGCACTCGCGATGGCGCGGCAAAGCGTAGCGCGACGGTCGACAGGCGCCGCGGAGCGACTCAGCGCGGAGCTGCCGGCCAGCGGGCTGCGCCGCTCGCGTCGACCCGCCAGTGGAACGCCGACTCGAGCAGCCGGCGCAGCTCCGCGCGGATGCGCTCGTCGTCGCCAGCGGCGCCGCTGGCCGCGAGCGGCGGATCGCCTGGCTGCGCGGCGCGGCGCGGCGCGACGCTCTCCGCCGGCGTCGCGCGCGGGTCGCAGCGGTAGGCGAAGCGGCCGGCGAGCAACGTCACCGCGTCGGCGTCCTGGTCGGGCGCCGGCAGCGGCTCGGCGAAGGCGAAGAAGCGGGCGGCGCGCGTGCGCGGCGCCAGCAGGAACGGCTCCATCCAGCCCGACGGGACCGGCACGCCGTAGAGCTCGCACAAGGTCGGCGCGATGTCGAGCAGCGAGACCTCACGCGGGTCGGGGGCGTGGCCGATCAGGTCGCCCGGCACGCGCAGCGCCAGGCGCGGCGTCGCGCGCGACTCGAGCTCGAGCGACGCGATCACCAGCCGATCGCGGAGCGGCCCGCTCGCCAGCAGCTCGAGGAAGGTCGGCGGCGTCGCGGCGGGCCACGCGTCGACGTGCAGCCACGCGAGCGCCGGCGCGTCGCGCTCCTGCGCGATCAGCCAGTTCGCCGCGCGCGTCGCCACCGTCGCCGGATCGCCCCCCTCCTCGAAGAGCAGCGCGGCGCCGCGCCCGAGGCCGCTCTCGCGGAAGGAGAGGCGCGAGCTGCAGAAGAGCGCCGTGGTGAAGCGCAGGCGCTGCAGCTGCTCGGCGAGCGTCAGCACCCCCGGCGCCAGCCGATCGCCGTCGCGCACCACGCCGACCTCGCGCGGCATGCGGCTGGTGGCCAGCGCGGCGAGGCTCGCGGCGAGCTCGCTCGAGACGCCGTGCGCGGCGGGGAAGCGGACCGCGCTCGACTCGAAGGGACCGAGGCCGAGCGCGCCCTCGCCGACGGTGATCAAGAGGATCGAGCCGGGCTGGATCGGCAGCGTCGCGCCGCGGCCGAATCGCGCCTTCGCCGCCACCAGCGCCAGCACGACGCCGAGCGCCACCATGCCCGTCACCAGCCATCGTCCACGCACGCGCGCTCTCCACCGGGCGCCCGAGCGCGACCTGGCGCGCGGGCGCGAGCGGCGCGTTCTACCGCGCGCGACCGGCGGCTCGCGCGCCGCTGGTACACTCCCCCGCCCTTTTCTGCCCGCGACTCCATCGAGCGAGCGAGCCATGACCGTCCGCGTCCGCATCGCGCCGAGCCCCACCGGCGACCCGCACGTCGGCACCGCCTACGTCGGCCTCTTCAACTGGCTGTACGCGAAGAAGCACGGCGGGCAGTTCCTCCTGCGCATCGAGGACACCGACCAGGTGCGCAGCACGCCGGAGAGCGAGCGGTCGATCATGCGCGCCATGAAGTGGCTCGACCTCGCCTACGACGAGGGGCCCGACATCGGCGGCCCGTGCGGTCCCTACCGCCAGTCGGAGCGGACCGAGCATTACCGCAAGCACACGCAGCTCCTGCTCGACAAGGGGGCGGCCTACCGCTGCTTCTGCACCGACGAGCGCTTGGGCCTCATGCGCGAGCGGCAGAAGGCGGCGAAGCTGCCGCCCGGCTACGACGGCCTCTGCCGCAGCCTGTCGAAGGAGGAGTCCGACCGGCGCGCGGCGGCGGGCGAGAAGTTCGTCGTGCGCATGAAGATCGACAAGTCGGGCAAGACGATCGTGAAGGACGTGCTGCGCGGCGACATCGAGTTCAGCCACGTCGAGATCGACGACCAGGTGCTGATGAAGTCGGACCACTTCCCGACCTACCACCTCGCCAACGTCGTCGACGACCGCCTCATGGGGATCACCCACGTGCTGCGCGCCGAGGAGTGGATCTCGTCGACGCCGAAGCACGTGCTGCTCTACGAGGCGTTCGGCTGGCCGGCGCCGGTCTTCTGCCACCTGCCGCTGCTGCGCAACGCCGATCGCACCAAGATCAGCAAGCGCAAGAACCCGACCTCGCTCGACTGGTACCGTGCGCAGGGCTACCTGCCCGAGGCGCTGATCAACTTCCTCGCGCTGATGGGCTTCGCCCCGGCCGAGGGCGAGGGGAGCGAGATCTTCGATCGCGCGCAGCTGATGGCGCGCTTCGACCTCGACAAGATCTCGCTCGGCGGGCCGGTCTTCGACCTCACCAAGCTCGAGTGGCTGAACGGCGAGTGGATCCGCCGCCTCCCCGCCGACGTGCTGGCCGAGCGGATCGTCGCCTGGATCGCGAACGACGGGCCGGCCGAGCTGCGCGCCAGCGCGCCGCCGCTCGACTTCGTGAAGAAGGTGGTGCCGCTGATCCAGGAGCGCATGAAGAAGCTCTCCGAGTGGGACGAGTGGACCGACTACTTCTTCAAGGAGTCGGTGGTCCTCACCAAGGAGGCGTTCCGGCGCGCCAAGCTGCCGCCGCCGCAGCTCGCCGCGGTGGTGACCGCCTGCGCCGACCTGCTCGCGCCGCACGGCGAGATCGTGCCGACCCGCGACGAGCCGGCGCTGCGCGAGCTCGCCGGCAAGCTCGGCGTGAAGGTGGGCGACCTCTTCATGGCGCTGCGCGTGGCGATCACCGGCAAGTCGGCGACCCCGCCGCTGCTCGAGTCGATGGCGCTGCTCGGCGCGGCGAAGAGCGTGGCGCGGCTGCGCGCCGCCGCGAAGTTCCTGGCGGAGAGCGACCCGGGCGAGCTCTGAGAGCGGAGCAGGACTCGCGGACGGAACCGCCGGGAGCGGCGGCGCGTACCATCGCGCACCTTCCGGCGGCGCGCCTTCGCCGCCCCTCCCGCGAGGCCCCACGATGCTCCGTGCGCTCCACCGCCTGCTCGCCCTCGGACCCGCTCGCCCGCCGCGGCTCGCCCTCCTCGCCGCGCTGCTCGCCCTGTTCGCGCTCGCGCGACCGGCACAGGCGGGCGCCACCCCGCAAGAGGCGAAGGTCACCTTCGAGGAGTGGCAGCTGATGTACATGGACGAGGCCAAGGTCGGCTTCGTCCACGTGCTGCAGGAGGAGGTGGTGCGCGATGGCGTGCCGCTGCTCTGCACCACCAGCGACTCGTCGATGACCATCAACCGCCTCGGCACCAACATCACGGTGCTGCAGCTGCAGAAGATGTGGGAGGACGCCGACGGGAAGATCGTCTCGATCGAGGGCGAGTCGAACACGTCGATCGCCAAGTCGCGCACCAAGGTGACCGTGAACGGCGATCGCGCCGAGGTGGTGAAGCAGATCGCCGGCCCGCCGCAGGTGACGACGATCGACTGGAAGAAGGAGTGGCTCGGCACCGTCGCGATGGAGGCGCAGGTGCGGCGCCGCATCGACGCCGGCGAGAAGACCTTCACCATCGAGTCGTGGTCGCCCGACCTCGGCCCCACCGTGATGAGCTACGAGCTGCTCGGCCCCGCCGAGATCGACGTGCCCGGGCTCGGCAAGCGCGAGCTGATCCACGCGCGCAGCACGATCGACGTGCAGCCGGGGATGCTGACCGACGCGTACGCCGATCCCGACACGCTGCTGACGGTGATGACGTCGACCAAGATCATGGGCATGCGGATCATGACCGTGGTCTCGACCAAGGCGGAGTGCCTGGCCGCGTTCGCCAAGCCCGACACGCCCGAGGTCTTCAACCGCCTCTCGCCGCGCACCAACGTGCGCCTCCCCGACCCCTACCGCACCGACGAGCTCCTCCTGCACGTCACCGCCGGCGACGCCGAGGTGCCGCTGCCGCCGCTCGCCGACGAGCGGCAGACCGTCGTCGAGCAGCGCGGCCCGAACGACCTCGTCCTGCGCATCCGTCGCGTCGTGCCCGACCAGGCGTTCACGCTGCCGCTCGCCGGCCTCACGCAAGAGGAGCAGGAGTGCCTGCAGCCGAACCTGCAGATCGAGAGCGACCATCCGGCGCTCGTCGCGCTGGCGAAGCAGGCGATCGGCGGCGAGACCGACGCCTGGAAGGCGGCCGCCAAGCTCGAGCGCTTCGCCTACCAGTACATCTCGAACAAGAGCCTCTCCGCGCTGCTCGAGACCGCCGCCAAGGTGGTCGAGACCAAGACCGGCGACTGCACCGAGCACGGCGTGCTGCTGGCCGGGCTGTGCCGCGCGGTCGGCATCCCGGCGCGCGTCGCCGTCGGCTTCCTCTACTTCCAGGGCATCTGGGGCGGCCACATGTGGGCCGAGGTGTCGCTCGGCGGCAAGTGGTACGCGCTCGACGCGGTGCTCGGCCACGGCAGCGTCGACGCGGCCCACATCCGGCTGGCCGCCGACTCGCTGAAGGACGCCGAGATCAGCCGCGTCTTCGCCAACGTCGCCCTCGGCATGACGATGAAGATCGACCTGCTGTCGTTCCGCCACGGCGACAAGGAGGTGAAGGTCGGCGAGAACCCGGTGGTCTTCACGGTCGACGCCGGCCGCTACCAGCACCTGCTCTTCGACGTGTCGGTCACGGCGCCCGACGGGATCGAGGTGGTGCCCAATCGCGCCATCACGCTCGGCGACAACGAGATCGTCGAGTTCCGCCGGCCCGGCGGCGGCAGCGTCGAGATCGACGTGGTCGACGTCACCTACGACTTCAAGCTCGACGACGCCAAGGCGATGCTCGAGGCGGGCGGCTTGTCGCGCGTGAAGTCGAGCGAGCGCACCATCGACGGCCGCCCCGGCCGCCTCTTCCGCGGCAAGAAGAACAAGGCGGACGCGCTCTGCGCCGCGGTCGTGCGCGATCAGGTGCTGGTGCTGGTGATGGGCTCGGCGAAGGATCCCGCCGACGAGGCGCTCTTCGAGGCGCTGGTCGGAACGCTCGACCTCGATCGCTGACCCGCCAGGCGGCAACGGTTGCTCGTGCCGGCGGTCGCTTCCCGAGGGGGGCGACCGCCGGCCGTTTTTTCCGCCGCAGCGCGGAACCCCCTCGTTGAGGCGGCGCGCGCCGCGCGTCGATCGGCGCTGCGGAGGGGCGGAGCTTCGGGGCTGGCGGAGGCCAGGCGAGGCGAGGAGCGGGCCGCGCGGACGGCCCGAGGATCCATTTGCCAGCGCAGAGCGACGAATCGAGCAAGGAGGTCGCGATCAGCCTTCGCGTGAAGGCGATGGCGGCCGCGGCGGTGCTGATCGCCGCCAGCGCGACGGCCATCGGCTGGTCGGTGCTCGACGCCGCGCGCGACCAGATGCGCCGCGCCCACGTCGAGCGCGTCGACAGCGCCTCGCGCGCCACCGCGCAGAGCCTCCTGCCCGCGCTGCTGCCCGAACGAGACGTGAACGAGCTCACCCGCCTCGCCCATGCGGCGCTGCGCACCAGCGGCGTGCTGCTCTGCGCCTGCTTCGACGCCGAGGGCGAGCTGCTGGCGCTGGCGAGCGTCCCCGAGTTCGAGGGGCCGCTGCGGCCGCTCGTGGCGGCGATCGGCCCGCGCCCGCGACAGGACTCCACGCTGCGCACGCGGCGCGGCGAGAGCGTGGCGCTGCGCGCGACGTCGGTGGTGGCGCGCCCGACGCGCGAGAGCGTGCCGATCGAGGCGGCGGCGGGCCGCGCCGGCAGCGACGTGGTGGCGACCGTGGTGATCGGCTCGAGCGACGCGCCGGTCGACGCGGAGCACGGCCCGCTGCAGCTGCGCGTCTGGACGCTGGTGGCGGGCGTCGCGGCGGCCACCGCGCTGCTCGCCTGGCTGCTCGCCCGCTCGCTGGTGCGCCCGATCCAGGCGCTGGTCACCGGCACGCGCCACCTCGCCGACGGCGACTTCGCCCATCGCGTCGACGTGCGGACGCGCGACGAGATCGCGCTGCTCGCCGACTCGTTCAACCGGATGACCGCCGAGCTCGGCGAGTCGCGCGCGCGGCTCGCCCGCCACCAGGAGCTGCTCGAGGAGACGGTGCGGCAGCGCACGCGCGAGCTGCGCGAGGCGTACGCCGAGCTCAAGGTGGTCGACCAGCTGAAGGACAGCTTCCTCAGCTCGATCAGCCACGAGTTCCGCACGCCGATCACGTCGATCCGCGCGTCGGCCGAGATCCTCGAGCAGGACGACGCCATGGACGCGCTGACGCGGCGCGAGTTCGCCGGGATGATCGTCGCCGCCAGCGAGCGGCTCGGCCACCTCGTCGACGACGTGCTGGAGATGGCGCAGCTCGAGTCGGGCGAGATGCCGTTCCGCTTCGTCGCCACCACGCCGCGCCGCCTCGTCGAGGGCGCCTGCGCGCAGGTGCAGGCGGCCGCGGCCGCACGCCCGGTCACGCTCCGCTGCGAGGTCGCGGCCGACGCGCCCGAAGCGCTGCGCTGCGACGAGCGCAAGCTGGTGCGCCTGCTCGTCGAGCTGCTGCGCAACGCGGTCCGCTACGCGCCGGAGGGCGGCGCGGTCGAGCTGACCGCGCGGCGCTGCGCCGAGGGGGTGCGCTTCGACGTGCGCGACGACGGACCGGGCATCCCGGTCGCCGAACTCGAGACGGTCTTCGAGAAGTTCCGCCAGTCGGGCGAGCTGCTGACCGGGAAGCCGCAGGGGCAGGGGCTCGGCCTCGCGCTCTGCCGGCTGATCGCGCAGCGCCACGGCGGCCGCGTCTTCGCGCTCGCCGAGCCGCGCGGCGCGCACCTCGTCGTCCTGCTGCCGCTCGCGCCGATCGCCGAACCGGTCGCGCGGCCGCGGCTCGATCCGGCCGGCGAGCCGGTCGCCGTCGCCCGCTGACGCGCCGCGCACCGCGCGCGTCACCGCCGCTCGCGAGCGACGTCTTGCGCGTGCGCGGAACGCCTCGACGCACGGTCGCGTCGGCGTCGCTCTCGGCCGCCACTCCCGCGCGGCGCGGCCGTGCCCAACGGAAGGAGAGGACCATGTTCCCTGCGACCACGCTCTCGATCTGCACCCTGCTCGTCGCGCTGCACGGCGGCGGCGACGTGCCCGACCAGAAGGGGCCGCCCGCGGCGCCCGCGGCGAAGGGCGCCACCGCGAAGGCGGCGGAGCGGCCCGACCCGCTCGCCGAGGCGAACCGGCTGAAGCGCTCCGCGGCCGGACAGGAGGGCGAGGCGAAGCACGCCGCGCTGCTCGCGGCCGCCGCCGAGTACGAGAAGGTCGCGAAGGGGGCCGGCGAGGAGGGGGCGCTCGTCGCCGAGGCGAGCTTCCGCGCCGGCGAGCTGTGGCGCACCTTGAAGCGCGAGGAGGAGGCGCAGCGCTGCTTCGAGCGCGCCACGGCGCACGTCGCGGCGGCACCGCGCGTCGCCGCGCGCGCCTGGCTCGAGCTCGGCCACGCGCAGCGGCGCGCCAAGCAGTTCGACGCGGCGGAGCGGCTCTACCAGCGCGTCCTCTCGATCGTGCCGGAGCAGCGGCGCGAGTCGGCGATGGCGCTCGGCTGGCAGGGCAAGTCGCTGCTGGCGAAGGGCGAGCTGGCGCAGGGCCACGCGCTGCTGCTCGCCGTCGGCGCGCGCTATCCCGAGTTCCGCACCGATGACATCCGCCACGTCGATCAGGTCGCCTGCGACTGGATCGAGGCCAACCGCCGCGAGGAGGCGCGCGCGCTGGTGGCCGACTGCCTCGCCCGCCACGCCGAGCCCGATGAAGGCGACGAGGAGGTCGACGCCGCGGTTCGCCGCGCGCTCGACAAGATGAAGAGCCGCAAGCTCCTCCTCGAGCCGCCCGCCAAGCAGTGACCGCAGCGCCGTGACCGTCGCGTCGCCGCCGCGGCCCACCCCGCCCGGCGGCGCGCGGTCCCCCGCGCCCGTCGCTCTACCCCTCAGCGCCGCGCGTGACGGCGCCGCGCGTCGCCAGCCGCGTCACGCGTGACGGCGCCGCGCCGGGGTGGCAGATGCGAGGAGGAGCGTCCCGAAGCTGTGTCCGCAGGACACTGCGATGGGCGCTCCGACGACGCAGATGCCGCCCCGCCGCAAGCCGTCAGAGGCCGATGCCGATGTAGTGGTACCCCTGCGCCCGCAGTTCCTTGGCGTCGTAGAGGTTGCGGCCGTCGAGGATGGTCGGCTCGCGCAGGAGCGACTTCAGCCGCTCGAAGTCGGGGTTGCGGAACTCGTTCCACTCGGTGACGACCATGAGGGCGTCGCACCCTTCGGCGGCTTCGTACATGCCCTTGCACATCGTGACGGCGTCGCCGACCACCTTCTTGGTCGGCTCCATGGCGACCGGGTCGAACGCCTTCACCGTCGCGCCCGCCTTGCGCAGCAGGTCGATCAGCACCAGCGCCGGCGCCTCGCGGATGTCGTCGGTGCGCGCCTTGAACGCGAGCCCCCACAGCGCGACCGTCTTGCCGGCGAACGCGCCCTTCCAGTGCTTGGCGAGCCGATCGAAGAGGTGGCGCTTCTGCGCGTGGTTCACCTCCTCGACCGCCTCCATGACGCGGAAGCGGTAGCCGTACTCCTTGGCGGTCGAGACGATCGCCTTGCTGTCCTTCGGGAAGCAGGAGCCGCCGTAGCCGACGCCCGGGAAGAGGAAGCTGTGGCCGATGCGCGTGTCGCTGGCGATCCCCTCGCGCACCTTGTTGACGTCGGCGCCGACCCGCTCGCAGATCTGCGCGATCTCGTTCATGAACGAGATGCGCGTGGCCAGCATCGCGTTGGCGGCGTACTTGGTGAGCTCGGCGCTGACGACGTCCATCACGATGACCGGGTTGCCGGTGCGGACGAACGGCGCGTAGAGGCGCTTCATCACCTCGGCGGCGCGCGGCTCGTCGCAGCCGATCACCACGCGGTCGGGCTTCAGGAAGTCGTTGACCGCGTTGCCTTCCTTGAGGAACTCGGGGTTGCTCACCACCGCGATCGGGTGGCTCGTCTCCCCCTGCGCGGCCGCCTTCACCTTCGCGGCGGTGCCGACCGGGACGGTCGACTTGTCGACGATCACCTTCGGGCCGTTGGCGGCCTTGCCGATGCTGCGCGCCGCGGCCAGCACGTACTGGAGGTCGGCCGAGCCGTCCTCGCCCGACGGCGTCCCGACCGCGATGAAGATCACCTCGGCGGCGCGCACGGCGGCCGCGAGGTCGGTCGTGAAGGAGAGCCGCTTCTCCTCCTTGTTGCGCTTCACCAGCGGCTCGAGCCCCGGCTCGTAGATCGGGATCTCGCCGGCGTTCAGGCGGGCGATCTTCTTGTCGTCGATGTCGACGCAGGCGACGGTGTTGCCCGTCTCGGCCAGGCACGACCCGGCCACCAACCCGACGTACCCGGTGCCCACCACGGCGATCTTCATCGCAGCTCTTCTCCCGCCTTCCAGCTGACGCTCGGCGCGCGCTGGCCGGCGCCGGCGAAGGCGCTCGGCTCGGCCGAGGGGGCGACCCTTATAGTTGCCCCCGTTTCCCCCGCAATCGGCGCGGACGTGCCTCCCTCATCGGGCATGGCCTCGCACGACCTCAAGTCGCAACCGCGAGCGGCACGTTCGAGCCGCCACCGCGGGACGCGACTCGCCACCGCCACCGCAACGACGTCTTCAAGCCGCGCGCCGTGCCGAGAGGCACGACCCGGCGCACCGGCCTCGCGAACGCGCAACGTTCTCCGATCGCAACGATCCCTCCGGGCGATTAGCTCAGCTGGCTAGAGCACCCGCCTTACACGCGGGCTGTCGCGGGTTCGAATCCTGCATCGCCCACCACCGTCGCGCCCGCGCACCGCGCCGCGGCGAGCCGCGCTGCGGGCCGCCGCTGGCGCGCGGCGATCCAGCCGATGGACCGCGCCTCCAGCCCTTGGATCGCGTGGACGGTCCGCCGCGCACGAGTTGCACTCCCCGAGCGCGCCCGCGGTGGCACGACGGGAAGCTCCTGCACGATCGGCCCGCTTCATCAACCCTTCATCGACGGTCCCGCCTTTGCCCAAGGCGTCCACCGTCATGCGACTCCGCCGCTCCACCACCTTCGTCACCCTCCGCGCCACCGCGCCGCTGCTGCTGCTCGCCAGCGCCGCCTGCGGCCGCCGCTTCGAGGCGGCGCGCCTCCCCGCGCCCGGCGGCAGCAACCCGCCTCCGGTCGACCCGCCGATCGCGGTGATCGAGACGGGCGCGGCGCGCTTCGGCGGGGTCGCCGGCCTCACGCCGCTCGCCGACGGCTTCGTGGTCGAGTGGGAGCCGCTGCGGCTCGACGACGGCAGCGCCGATCCGAACTTCGCCTACGACCTCTTCGCGACGCTCGACGGTTCGTCGCCCGACGTCGACGGCGTGCCGACCCTCACCACCGCCCCCGGTGCCGAGCGGGCGACGCTCGCCGGCCTCGCGCTCGGGACGCGCCTCCACGTCGCGGTCCGCGCCTTCGAGCTCGCGCCCGGCGGCTCGCTCGATCGCAACCCGGTGGTCCTCTCCGGCGAGGTGCGGCCGCTCTTCTGGATCGACGCGGCGGCCGGCGGCGGCGGCGACGGCAGCGCGCCCGATCGGCCGCTGCAGCGGATCAACGACGCGGTCGGCGCGGCCTTCGTCAGCGGCGGCAACTTCCTGCTCGCCGAAGGGACCTACGTCGAGGAGGTCGCCCTCTTCGGCGGCATGCACCTCTACGGCGGCTACCCGACCGGCTTCACCTCGGACGAGCGCGCCGCGCAGCGCACCGTGATCGCCCCGGCCGACGGCGCCGCCGTCGCGATCCGCCTCTTCTCCAGCAGCAAGCCGACCACCGTCGACCGCGTCGAGCTCGCGGGCGGCGGCACGGTGAGGAACGGCCTCGACCTCCGCGACGCCGACCTGCAGCTCGCGCGCGTCGCCATCAGCGGCTTCGCGGCCGAGGGGATCGCGCTCTCGAGCCGGCAGCGCGTCTCGCAGCTCCGCTTCCAGCAGCTCGTCGTCAGCGGTTGCGGCGCCGAGGGGATGCAGGCGCAGGGCAGCGTCGACGCGCTCTTCGCGCAGGCGAGCTTCCTCGGCAACGCGCACGAGGGGCTCGAGTTCGACGACCTCACCGCCGAGCCGAACGAGACCAGCGTGCTCCGGCTCTGGCGCTGCAACGGCTCGGGCAACGGCGAGGAGGGGCTCGACGCCGACCTCGACGAGCTCGATCCGCTGAGCGGCACGAGTTCCAACGACGGCGAGATCGAGGTCGTGCTCGACGCGTCGGCCTTCGAGGAGAACGGCAGCGACGGCGTCCTGCTCGACATCGACTACGACGCGGCCGACGGCCTCTTCGCGCGCGCCCTGCTGCGCGACTGCCGCTTCCGCGGGAACGGCGGCTACGGCCTGCAGCTCGACGGCGACCAGGCGGGCCTCTACGTGCTCTCCGGCAACCGCGTCAGCGCCAATCGCCTCGGCGGCGTGCTGGCCGGCAGCGATTCGCCCGATGGCGGCCGCGCGCTCTACCTCGCCGCCAACCACGTCGACCTCGGCAACGGCGGCAGCGGCTGGCAGGTGGTCGGCCCGGCCGACACCGCGCTCTCCCACTTCGTCTCGCTCGGCGCGAACGGCGCGGCGCTGGCCGGCAACGGCGCACTGCGCTGCGCGAACGGCGCGTTCTGGAACGGCGGCGCGCCGCAGACGGCCGCGGTCGAGTGGTCGCTGCTCGCCGGCGGCGGGCGCGGCTGCTTCAGCGGCCCGCTCGAGTTCGCCGCGACGCCGCGCGCGACCTTCTTCACCGCCGCCGCCGACGGCGCCGATCGCGTGCGCGTGCCGTCCGGCGTCGCCGTCGCGCTCGGCGACTTCCTCGAACTCGACGACGACGACGTGGCGCGCGAGGTGGTCGCGCTCGCCGGCGATCGCGCCCTCTTCAGCCCGCCGCGCGCCGGCGGCGTGCCGGCCGCGACCTTCGTCGCCCTGCTGCCCGGCAACAGCGCGAGCGAGGACTTCACGCTGCGCGCGGGCTCGAGCTGGCGCGATCGCGGCGACCCGCTCGAGCGCGACCGCGACGACTCGACCACCGACGTCGGCCGCGACGGCGGCCTCCTCGCCGACTTCGCGCCGACCGCCGCGCGCCGCCTCCCGTTCGTGGTCGAAGCGCTGCTGCCGGGCGGCGGAGTCGCCGCCGTCGCGCCGACCGCGCTCGAGGTCCGCTTCACCCGCGCCGTGCGCGCGAGCAGCGTCGACGCGGCGAGCTTCGCGGTCACGCTCGACGGCAACCCGGTCGCGGGCAGCCGCAGCGTCGCCGGCGACACGCTCCGTTTCGTGCCGGCAGCGCCGTTCGCGAGCGGCGCCCTCGAGGTCGCCCTCTCCGCCGAGCTGCAGGCCGACGCCGACGGCAGCCCGCTCGCGCTGCCGCTGCGCTCCACGCTGGTGCTGCCATGAGCCGCGCGCGCCGCCTGCTGATCTACTCGCCCGACTCGTTCGGCCTCGGCCACTTCCGCCGCTGCCTCTCGATCGCGCGCGAGCTCTCGATCGCCGATCCGGCGCTCTCGGTGCTCTGCCTCACCGGCTCGCCGAAGCCCTCGCTCTTCGCCTACCCCCGCGGCTTCGACACGGTGAAGCTGCCGTCGCTGACCAAGGACGCCGACGGCGCCTACCAGTCGCTGTCGGGGAACCTCGAGCTCGCGCGCCTGGCCGCGCTGCGCACCTCGATCGTCGACGCGACGCTGCGCGACTTCGAGCCCGATCTCCTCCTGGTCGACCACGCGCCGCTCGGCACGCTCGGAGAGCTGTTGCCGGTGCTCGAGCGGCTGCGTGGCGATCCTTCGGTCACCACGGTGCTCGGCCTGCGCGACGTGATCGACAGCCCCGAGCGGACCGCCGCCGAGTGGGCCGAGCGCGACCTCGCGCGCCGCGTCCCCGAGCTCTTCGATCGCGTGCTGGTCTACGGCGACCCGCGCGTCTGGAACACGATCGAGCGCTACGGCCTCGGCGCGGCGCTCGGCGAACGCGCGACGCACACCGGCATCGTCTGCCGCTGCATGCCGAAGCCGGCGCGCCCGAGCGGCTTCGACGGCCCGGCGCGCCGCGGCCGCGTGCTGATCACCACGGGCGGCGGCGCCGACGGCCTGCCGATCGTCGAGGACGCGCTCCACGCGCTGGCCGGCTGGAACGGGCCGGTGCGCGCCATCCTCGGCCCGCTCGCCGATCCGCAGGTGGGCGAGCGGCTGCGGGCGTTGGCGCGCGCGCTGCCCGACTGCACGCTGATCGGCTCGAGCCGCGCGATGTGCCGCGAGGTGCGCGACGCCGACGCGGTGATCGCGATGGCGGGCTACAACACCGCCTACGAGACGCTGCGCGCCGGTCGCCTCTTCTTCGCGGTGCCGCGCCACGGCCCGCGCCTCGAGCAGCGGGTGCGCGCCGCGCGACTGGCCGAGCTCGGGCTCGCGGTCGCCGTCGACTCCGATCCCGCGTCCCGCCGCGCGAGCCTCGCGCACGCCCTCTCCACCACCCGCAGCGCCGACCTCCCGCCGGCTGCGCTGCGCCCCGACTTCCGCGGCGCGCGACGCGCCGCCGCCCACCTGCACGAGTGGCTCCTGGCGAGCCCGCGCGCCGCCGCGCCGCTCTCGCAGGCCGCTGGAGGCGCCCCGTGAGCCGCGTCGGTTACGTGCTGAAGAAGTTCCCGCGCTTGAGCGAGACGTTCATCCTCACCGAGCTGCTCGCGCTCGAGGAGCGCGGCGTGCCGCTGGTGATCTATTCGCTGCGCACGCCCGACGACCCGCGCTTCCACCCCGAGCTCGCGAAGCTGCGCGCCGAGGTGCGCTACGTGCAGGCCGGCAGCTTCGCCGACGCGCTCGCCCGCCTCACGCGCCGCGCGCTGCCGGAGCAGCGCCACGCCATGGTCGCGCGCGCGCTCACCTTCGCCGCCGATCCGGCGCTGGCGCCCGAGGGCCAGACGCCCGCCGCGCTGCTCGACGAGGCGGCCGCCGCGATCCGCATCGCCGAGCTCGCCGAGCGCGACGGCGTCGGCCACCTGCACGCCCACTTCGCCACCGTCGCCGCGCGCGTCGCGGCGCTGGCCGGCGCGCTGCGCGGCATCCCCTACAGCGTCACGGGCCACGCGAAGGACCTCTACCGCGAGACGGTCAACCCGCGCCTGCTCGACCGGCTGGCGCGCGATGCCGCCGCGTTCGTCACGGTGTGCGACGCCAACGTCGACCACCTGCGCCGCACGCTCTCGCCGGCCGGCTTCGCGCGCGTCCGGCGCATCTGGAACGGCATCGACCTCGCCGCGTTCGGCGCCGTCGAGCGGCGCCCCGCCTCGGCGCCCACCGTGCTGGCGATCGGCCGCCTCGTGAAGAAGAAGGGGCTGCACGTGCTGCTCGACGCGCTGGCGCTGCTGGCGGCGCGCGGGCGCGCCCCGCAGCTGCGCATCGTCGGCGACGGCGAGGAGCGCGCCGCGCTCGAGCAGCAGGCGCGCACGCTCCACCTCGCCGACCGCGTCGCCTTCGTCGGCGCGCAGCCCTCCGACGGCGTGCGCCGCGAACTCGCCACCGCGACCCTCTTCGCGCTGCCGTGCGTCACCGACGACGACGGCAACCAGGATGCGCTGCCGACCGTGCTGCTCGAGGCGATGGCGGCCGGCGTCGCGTGCGTCAGCACGACGCTCGGTGGCGTGCCCGAGATCCTCGACCACGGTCGCGCGGGGCGCCTCGTCGCGCAGGAGGACGCCGCCGGACTCGCCGACGCGCTCGACGCGCTGCTCGCCGACGGCGCCGCCCGCGAGCAGCTCGCCGCCGCCGGCCGCGAGCGCGCGCAGCGCTGCTTCGATCGCCGCCAGGCTGCCGCCGAGCTCGCCGCGATCTACGCCGGCCAGCCGGTGGCCGCGGAAGCGAGCGCCTGATGCGCCTCGCCGACGCGCACCTCGCCTACCTCTCGACCGATCCGGGCATCTCGGCGGCCGGCACGAAGGGCGCCGCGCAGCACGTGCGCGAGATCAGCGAGACGCTTGCGCGCCGCTCGCGTCGCGCCACGCTCGCCGTCGCGCGCCGCGACGGCCCCGAGCCGCTGCCGGAGTTGCCGCTCTGCACGCCCGACGAGCTGCTGGCCGCGGTCGGCGCGCCGGGCGCCGCGCCGCTCGACCTGCTGGTCGAACGGTACGCGCTCGGCAGCACGCTCGGCCGCGCCATCGTCCGCGCCAGCGGTGCGCGCCACTGGCTCGAGGTGAACGCGCCGTTGATCGAGGAGGCGCAGGTGCATCGCGGCCTCGACGCCGCTGCCGCCGCTCGCGAGCGCGAGCAGTTGCGGGCGCTGCTGGCCGCCGTCGACGGCGTGCTCTGCGTCTCGCCGCCGCTCGTGCGCTGGTGCCTCGACCACGGCGCCGACCCGGCGCGCGTCCACCTCTTCCCGAACGGCTTCTGCGCGCGCCGCTTCGCCGCCCCGCCGCCGCGCGCCGCCGCGCGCGCTGCGCTGCGATTGGCCGACGACGCCTTCGTCGCGCTCTTCGCCGGCGGCTTCCGTCCCTGGCACGACCTGCCGACCCTGCTCGACGCCTTCGAGCAGCTGCGCGCCACCCATCCGCACGCGCGCCTCCTCCTCGCGGGCGACGGCCCCGAGCGGCGCGCGCTCGACGCGACGCGCTTGGCCTGCCTCGACGTGGTCGATCTCGGCCACGTGCCGGCGCGCGCGCTGCCCGCCGTGATGGCGGCGGCCGACGTCGGCCTCTCGCCCAATCGCGCGCGCGGCGGCGACTGGTTCTGCCCGCTGAAGATCGCCGAGTACCAGGCGGCCGGCCTCGCGGTGATCGCCACCGAAGGGACCGGCGGCCACGCGCCGCTCGACCACGGGACGACCGGGTTGCTGGTGCGCGAGGGCGACGCGGCGGCGCTGGCCGCGGCGCTGCGCACGCTGGCCGACGATCGCGCGCAACGCCTCGCGCTGGCGACGGCGGGACAGGCGCAGGCGCTCGCGCTCCACTCGTGGGAGCGGCGCGTCGACACGCTCGAGGGCTGGCTCTCCGCGCCGCGCGCGTCCGTTGCCGCCGGAGGCGTCGCATGAGCGGCGCGCGCCTCCCGTCGCCGCGCCTCTGGGCGCGCCTCTTCCGCCGCCTCGCGCCGCACCTGTCGAAGCAGCGCGGCCGCTTCGCGATCGCAGCACTCGGCACGCTCGGCGCCATCGCCGTGGAGCTGCTGGCGCCGTGGCCGCTCAAGATCGTGGTCGACACCGTGCTCGGCGAGCGGCCGCTCGCGTGGCTGCCGGCGTGGCTCTCGGGCCCCGAGGCGCACGGCCGATTGCTCGCCGCGTGCGCCGTCGCGCTGGTGGCGTTGGCGGCGCTCGGCGGGCTGTTCGCGTTCGTGCGCGACCTCTTCGGCGCGGCCGCCGGCCAGCGCGTCGTGATGAGCGTGCGCGAGGAGGTGCACCGCCACGTGCAGGCGCTCGGCGCCGACTTCCACCTCGCGTCGCGCCACGGCGACCTGCTGCTGCGCCTCACCGGCGACCTCACGCTGGTTCGCGAGCTGCTGGTCGACGCGCTCCTCGAGATCGGCCGCCACCTGCTGCTGATCGTCGGCATGGCGACCGCGCTGGTGGTGATGGCTCCGAAGCTCGGCCTCGTGGCGCTGGCGGTGGTGCCGCTGATCGCGCTGCTGCAGCAGCTCTTCCAGAAGCGGATCGCCGCCACGGCCGCGAAGACGCGCGAGAACGAGGCGAAGCTCGCCGCGCACACCGGCGAGATGCTGACGGCGATGGAGCTGGTCCACGCCTACCAGCTCGAGGAGCGGCTCACCGAGCGCTTCCACGACAGCAACAGGAAGAGCCTCAAGTCGGGCCTCGCCGGCACCAAGCTGCAGGCGCGGCTGGCCCGCTCGCTCGAGCTCGCGCTGGCGATCGGCGTGGCGGCGACGCTCTGGCTCGGCGCGCGCGAGGTGCAGGCGGGCGCGCTGACCGTCGGCAGCCTGCTGATGCTGCTCGCCTACGTGAAGGACTCCTACAAGCCGTTGCGCCAGCTCTCGCAACGAGCGGCGCGCGCCGCCAAGGCGGCCGGCGCGGCGACGCGGCTGCTCGAGCTGCTCGAGATCGCGCCGACCGTGGTCGAGAAGGCCGACGCGCGCGAGCTGCCGGCGAACGCGCCGGCGCGCCTCGCCTTCCGCGGCGTCGGCGTCCGCTTCGGCCCGGCCGAGACCCGCGTGCTGGAGCAGCTCGACCTCGTGGTCGAGCCGGGCCGCCGCGTGCTGCTGCTCGGCCGCAACGGCGCCGGCAAGAGCACGCTCCTCTCGCTGGTGCCGCGTCTGCGCGATCCGGCGCAGGGCGTCGTCGAGGTCGGCGGCGTCGACGTGCGCGACCTGACGTTGGCGTCGCTGCGCTCGCGCATCGGCTGGCTGCCGCAGGAGCCGGCGCTCTTCGACGGCACCATCGCCGACAACCTGCGGCTCGGCCGCGCCGACGCCAGCGCTGCGGAGCTGCGCGAGGCGGCGACGCGCGCCGGGCTCCCGGCCGCGTTCGGCGACGAGCTGCCGATCGACGAGCTGCTCGAGCGCAAGGTCGGCGAGCGCGGCCGCAAGCTCTCCGGCGGCCAGCGCATGCGCGTCGCGCTCGCGCGGCTGCTGCTGCGCCGTCCGGCCATCGTCCTGCTCGACGAGCCGGAGGCGGCGGTCGACGCCCGCTCGCGCGGCGCGTTGCTGCGCGCGCTCTTCGCGGCGCTGCCCGACGCGACGGCGCTGGTCGTCTCGCACGCGGTGAGCGCACCGGAGCTCTTCGACGAGGCGGTGTTGCTCGACGACGGTCGCATCGTCGCGCGCGGGCCGGTCGCGGAGGTGGTGCCGTGACGGCCGCTGCGCTCTCGACCGGCGGCTTCCGCCTCCCCCACGCGGCGCGCGCGCTCGACGTCGCGGCCATCACCGCGCGGCTGCAGGCGACGCTCTTCGCCGACGGTCCGCGGCTGCTGCGCGCGCGGCCGTGCTACCTGCGCCTGAAGCCGGGCACCGCGCTCTTCGTGCTCTGGGAGGTCGAGTTCACGGCCGCGGACGCGCCGAGCGACGCCGCGGCGCACGACGCGCAGCGCTCCCTGCAGCGGGACTACGTCGAGCTCTCGACCGGCGCCGGCGGACTCGTCCCCGAGGAACGGCGCAAGTGGGAGACGCTCCACCCGAGCCTCGCGCCGCGCGAGCGCTTCCTCGACTTCGACGCCGCGCACGACACGATCCTGGCGCGCCTCCCCTTCGATCTCGAGTTGCGCCGACTGCCGCGCCTGCTCGATCCGGAGGGGATCAAGCGGGTGGTCGAGACGCTGCCCGATCCGTTCGGCGACGGCCGCGCCGTGGCGATCCGCGCGCGCGGCTCGAGCGGCGCGCTGCAGAGCTTCCGGCCGCGCCGCCGCGCCGTGGTGCGCCTCGAACTGCGCGGGCGCGACGGCGAGGAGACGGTGCTCCGCCGCGCCATCGCGCGCGAGTTCGCCGCTCCGCCGGCGAGCGGGCTCGCGTGGCGCGTCGGCCTGGCGGCCGGCCCGTGGCCGCGCCTCCTCTCGGCCAGCGCCGACCAGACGTTCCTGCTCGAGGAGCTGCTGCCCGGCGCGCCGTGGAGCGGGGCCACCCCCTTCCCGTGCGCCGCCGCGGGCGAGCAGCTCGGTCGCTTCCACGCCGCCACGCGCGCTGCGCTGCCGCGCTTCGCGGTCGCGCGCATGAGCTGGGCGCGCGAACTCGAGGCGGCGCGGCAAGTGGTGCTCGACATCGCGGCGCTGGCGCCCGAACTGGCCGACCTCGCCGAGCGGAGCTGGCGTACGCTGCCCGTCGACGCGCCGCGCAGCGACGACCTCGTCGGAGTGCACGGCGATCTGCACGCGGGCCAGCTGCTGCAGGACGACGCCGGCCAGCTCACCTGGTGCGATCTCGATCGTGCGCGGCCGGGCGCGCCGGCGAAGGACCTCGGCCGCTTGATCGCCGATCTCGAGCAGCGCGACGCGTTGCCGACCGACGGCGTCGCGGCGCTGCTCGAAGGGTGGGCGAGCCGCAGCGGCTGCGCGCGGCTCTCCGCCGACTCGCTCGCGCCGTGGATCGCCCTGGCGCACCTGCAGGCGGCGAGCGAGCCGCTGCGCCGCTGCCGGCCCGACGCGCTGACCGCGACGGTGCGCGCGCTCGAGTCCGCGGCGCGCCACGGCCAGCGGGCCGCGCCCGCCAACGCGAAGGGGGCGTCATGACCCGCGCGGCGAAGGCGACCGTCCCGACGACCCTGCTGCCGAGCGCCGCCTCGCTCGCCACGCTGCTCGAGCCGCACGTCGGCTGGGTCGGCGCGCTGCAAGGCGGCGACTTCCACCTCGAGCGGTGGCTGCGCTGGCCGGGCGACGAGCTCGGCGGCCGCTACCGCATCGAAGTGCTCCGTCCGCTGCGCGGCGCGATGGATGGCTGCCTCTTCGTGCGGTGCGGCACGGAGGTCCGCTCGCGCCACGAGATCGCGCTGCCCGAAGCGGGCGTCGTCTTCCTCCCCTATCCGCGCGACGACGCGCTGCCGGGGCTCCATGCGCTGGTGCGCGGCGGCGCGCGGCCGCTCGCGTGGCGGCCGGGGCGGCGCGCGGTGGTGCTCGAGCGCGCGGCCGATGGCGCGCGCTCCTGGAAGGTGCTCGAGCGCGCGGGCTTCACGCGGCTCGCGGAGAAGGTGCGCGCGCCAGCGTGGCGCGCGCTCGAAGCGGCGGGGCTGGTCGCGGTGACCGCCGTCGACGAGGAGCGGCGCGCCATCGCCTTCGCCGCCGCGCGCGGCGCGAGCCTGCACGCGCTGCTGGCGCGTGGCGCCGCGCCCGCAGCCGAACTCCTCGCCGCCGGCCTCGCCCGCTTCGCGACTGCCGACGCCGCCTATATCGCGGCGGGCGGCGTGCTGCCCGAGTTCGCCGTCGACGAGGAGCTCCACGCGCTGCAGCGCGCCTGCGACCTGGCCGGCCGCGTGGTGCCGGAACTTGCCGCCCCGCTCGCGCGCGGCGTCGCGGCGCTGCGACGGCCGAGCGCGCTCGGCCCAGAGGGGCTGCTCCACCGCGACCTCCACGACAAGCAGCTCTTCCTCGACCTCGAGGGGCGCGGCGCCGACGATCCGGCCGCGCTGCAGCTGATCGACGCCGACACCGTCGCGCACGGGCCGCTCGCGCTGGATGTGGCGAACCTCGCCGCCCACTTCGTGCTGCGCGAGCTGCAAGGGCTCGCGCGCGACGGCCGCGAGCGGGCGCGCGCGCTGCTCGCCGCGGCGAAGTGCTCGACGCGCGGCGCCGCCTCCCCCGCCCGCTTCTTCCTCGCCACCAGCCTCCTGCGCCTCGCCGCCGTCTACGCCTTGCGCCCGCGCCACGCCGCGCTGGTCGCACCGCTCCTCGAGCGCGCGCAGCAGGTCATCGCCAAGGGAACGCTCTCGTGACGCCCGCCCACCCCGCCACCACCCGCGCCGCCACCGCTGCGCTCCGAGTCGCGCCGCGCCTCGCGCTCCTGCTGCCGCTCGCCGCCGCCGGCTGCATCGGCCCCTTCGCGCCGCCGCGCGTGCTCGAGCCGGGGCTGCGCGTCGAGATCGAGGCCGACGTCGCGACGCCGGGCGCCGCGATCGAAGTCGACGAGAAGACGGTGGCCGACGGGCTCGACGTCACGGCACCGATCGAGCGGCTCGCCGACGGATCGCCGGCGCTGCTCGGCGTGCGCCTCTCGCTGTCGAAGAGCGTCGATTGGGAGGACGCCGACAAGCAGGCGATCGAGCCGTTCCCGCTCGAGCCCGGCACCTGGGTGCGCGCGCGCGGCAGCGAACGCGACGGCGCCTTCCATGTGCGACTGCTGCGCCGGGCGGCGCCGCGCGAGCGCATCGAGGTCGAGGGCGTGGTGAGCGCCGTCGAGGGCGATCCCGCCGCGCCGAGCCGCCTCGCGCTGGCGCCCTTCGCCTTCGCGCTCGCCCCCGGCGCCGACGTCACCGTGGCGCCCGACTCGCCGGCGTGGCGGCAGTTCTTCGAGCAGGGGCCGCTCGCGCGGCGTGCCGCGAAGGAGCAGAAGTTCGTCCCCTTCACGCTGGCGATCGGCGACTCGATCCGCCTCGGCGGGCAGCTCGCCGGCGAGATGGCGCGCGAACGCGACTTCGACCTCGACCGCTCGCGCGAGCGCGATGCGGTGAAGAGCAGCGCGACCGCGGAGCTGCACGGCCTCTGGCGCTTCGCCGGCGACGCCTTCCTGCTGGCGTCGCTGGAGCAGCGCGCGGCGCACGACCGTGTCGAGCGGCGCGGCAGCGAGCACGACCACGGCACGCGGCCGAAGGAGGCGTACCTCTTCCTGCCCGACGTCGGCGTCGACGGCCTCCACCTGCAGCTCGGCCGCCAGGACCTCGACGAGCGGCGCGAGTGGCTCTACGACGAGACGGTCGACGGCGTGCGCGCCTACCTCGAGCTCGGCCGCCTGGCGCTCGAGGGGTCGGCGACGGTGATGCCGCACGCGCTGGCCGACGACCTCGACTTCGCGCAGAACCTGATCGCGAACGCGACGTGGCGCGCCAGCGAGGAGTGGTTCCTCGACGCCTACGTGATCGATCGGCGCAGCCGCGACCTCGACGAGTTCAGCCCGCTCCACTACGGCCTGCGCAGCTACGCGAAGCCCGACACGGGGCTCGCCCACTGGCTCGAGCTGGCGCGCGTCGACGGCCTCGCCGACGGCCGGCGGCTGCGCGGATGGGCGATCGACGGCGGCGCCACCTTCGTCGCCGACCTGCCGCTCGAGCCGTCGCTCACCGCCGGCTACGCGATCGGCAGCGGCGACCGCTCGACGAGCGGCGACGACGCCACCTTCCGCCAGACCGGCCTGCAGGACAACAACGGCAAGTGGAACGGCGTGACGTCGTTCCGCTACTACGGCGAGGTGCTCGACCCCGAGCTCTCGAACCTCGAGGTCGCCACGCTCGGCGTCGGCGTGCGGCCGTGGCGGCAGCTCTCGGTCGACCTGGTCGCCCACGCCTACCGCCAGCGGGTCGCCGTCGCGCAGGCGCTGCGCGCCGAGATCGACGAGACGACCGACGGTGCCCACCGCGCGCTCGGCCGCGAGCTCGACCTGATCGTCGGCTGGCGCACCCGCTACGTCACCAGCGAGCTGGTGGCGGGCCTCTTCGACCCCGGTCGCGCCTTCGTGAACGACGACCGCGCCTGGCTCGTCGCGGCGCAAGTGCGCTGCAAGTTTTGAGCGTCCGCGCCGCCCCAACGACATCGATCCACCCTTGCCCATTCCCCATCCCCATCCGAGGAGGAGTCCGATGCAGTTGCGTTCCTGGATCCTGGCGAGCGGCCCTGCCCTCGCCGCGCTGCTTGCGCATGGCGCGCACGCGCAGACCTTCGTGACCGGCACCGTGGTCGACAGCGGCGGCGCGCCGATCGCCGGCGCCGACCTCGACCTGTTCCACCAGGACGGCGACGAGTCGGGCACCCGCAGCGACGGCACCGCTTCCGACGGCACCTTCACCACCGAGGTGCGCGACGGCCCCGACACCTACGACGTGCGAGTCAACCCGCCTTACGGCGCAGCGCTGCTGCCGGGCGAGGTGAACGACGTCCTCGTGGTCGGCACCAAGAACCTCGGCACGATCACGCTGCCGGCCGGCTTCCTGGTCGAGGGACGCACGCTGAACGCGATCGGCCAACCGGTCGCTGCCGTGTCGGTGAAGGTCTTCGACAGCGCGACGGGCGACCCGATCTTCATCCCCCACTCGGCCACCGATGCGCTGGGCGAGTTCAAGTTCGCCGTGCCGAGCGGCACCTACGACATCGTCTTCGACACCAGCGCGCTGATCGGACCGCTGCTCGCTCCGGCGCAGCGCTTCGCCACCAGCGTGACCGGCGCGCTCGACCTCGGCGACGTGACGCTGCCCGACGGCTACCTGCTGTCGGCCACCTGCAAGCGCAGCAACGGCACTGCGATCCTCGGCGTCGACGTCGACGTGATCGACACGGCGACCGGGAACCTCCTCTACACGCCGGGCGACGGCAGCGACGCGCTCGGCTTCGTCGACGTGGTCGTGCCGGCCGGCACCTTCGACGTGCAGTTCCAGATCGACCCGGCCACCAAGCTCGTCTCGCGCGAGCTCGCCGGCACGGTCGTGACCGGCACGACCAACCTCGGCACGCTCACCTTCGTGAACGGCTTCTTCCTGTCGGGCACCGTCACCGCGGCCGCCACCGGACTACCGGTCGCGGCCGTCGACGTCGACGTGATCGACCCGGTGACCGGCAGCGAGGTCTACCTCGTCGACGACAACAGCTCGGCGAGCGGCACCTACCAGGTCGTCGTCCCGGCCGGCACGTGGAACGTCGACTTCGATCCGCCGCTCGCGCTCGACCTCGCGGCGAAGCTGGTCACCGGCGTCTTCGTCAACGCCGACAAGGTGCAGCACTGCGCGCTCGACGCCTGCGGGCAGGGCGTCCACTACGGGACGGCGGTGGCCGGCACTGGCGGCTTCGTCCCGACCGTGGCGAGCGTCGGCGACCCGGTGCGCCTCGGCGCGCTGAACGTCGACCTGCAGATCAGCGGCGGGCTCGGCGGCGCCACCTGCTTCTTCTCGATCGGCACCGGCAGCGCGGCGATCCCGTTCAAGGCGGCGGCGCTGCTGGTCGACCCGGCCGGCGGCTTCTACGTGATGGTCCCGTTGCCGCTCTCCGGACCCGCCGGCGTGCCGGGCGCGGGCAGCTTCGACATCGTCGACGAGATCCCGAACGACCCGGTGCTCGAAGGCGTCCACCTCTACGCGCAGGTGCTGGTGGTCGACGCCGGCGCGGCGAAGAAGGTGGCGATGTCGGACGGCCTCGACCTCACCATCTGCCGCTGAGCGGTCGCTGACCGACGGCTCCACCGCGCGTGCGTCACGACGACGGCGCGCGGCGTCCCTGACCCCTTCGCGACCCCGTGCCGTCCGCCGATCTCACCGATCGTCGGGCGGTGCGGGGTCGCTCTGTTCGACCGGGAGGGGGCGCAGCACCACTTCGACCGGAGCGCGATCGGGCAGCGCCAAGTCGACTTCGAAGCGGTCGCTCGTGAAGCCCTGGCAGCGCACCTGCAACGAGAGGCGCGCGGCTGGCAGCTGCAGCAGCCGGAAGTGGTTCGGCGCGGGCCGCGTGATGGCGAACTCGCAGCACGCGAGCGCCGGAGTCTCGGGCCGCGGCAGCAGCGCGTCGGCGTCGCTGCGCGCGCGATCGGCGACGCCGGCGAGGAGCGCGTGGAGGTCGAACTGCGGCATCCCGGTGGCGATCGCGACCGAATCGCCGTACCGGATTCCGTCCCCCTCCCACTCGGGTGGCAACCGCTCGCACTGCCCCTCGAGCGGCGGCGGGCCGTGGCGGCGGCGCACCGCGTCGCCATCGGTGCCGCCGTCGAGCGTGAACGCGATGTGCTCGAAGAGGAGGTCGAAGTGGATCGGCGGCGGCAGGCTCTCCGAGTCGGGCGCCCAGACGCCGACGAACGGCGCGCCGTCGCCATCGAGCAGGAGCAGGTCGAGCGACTGCGGCGGCGCGAGGTGGAGTTCGAGCGACTGGTGCGCGCCGCTCGCGAGTTCGATCGCCACCGTCGGTTGCAGGCGCGCCGACTCGTCGAGCGGCCGCACGAAGTACCAGCCGGCCGCGAGCCGATCGAAGCGGAAGCGGCCGTCGGCGCCGACCTCCACCAGCGACCGATCCCAGAACCAGCCACAGCAGGGCGACTTCGGCAACGGCTGCGCGCCAAGCGCGAGCGTCTCGTCCTGCACCGGTTCGACCGTCGCGTCACCGCAGCGCGGGCAGGCGCTGCGGCCGTCGCCGCGCAGCTCGACGAAGGCGCGCCGGTTCGCCGCATTCCCGTGGCGGACGAGGCGCCCTTCGAGCGTCGCGGTGCCGCGCGACAGCGCGAGCGTGCCGAGATCGAGGCGGCCGTCGGCGGCGATCGACTGCTGCGCGAGCAGCAGCGGCTCGTAGCCGGGCGCGTGCAGTGCGAGGTCCCAGTCGCCCGCGGTGAGGCGCAGCTCCCCCTCGGCCGGGGCGAAGTCGCTGGTGGCGAAGCGCGCCTCCGCCAACGCCCGCAGCGTCGCCTTCGGCAGCAGCGCGCCGGTGGCGCCGTCGACGGCGCGCAGCGCGAGCGTGCCGCTCGGCGGGACGGAGCGCGTCAGGGAGTTCGGGTCGATCGTGAACCCGGGCGGAGCGGCCGCCGCGGGCTCGCGCGTCGCGGCGACCGGCAGCGGCGACGCCGCCGCGGCGCCGAGAGCCTCCCGCTCGGCGACGGTGGCGACTTCCGGCCGCGGCGCCTGCGCGACGAGGGGCTCGTCGACGGGGGCCGGCGGCGGCAGCAGCGCGAGCGTGCCGACCGCGAGGAAGCTCGCCGCGACGGCCAACAGCGCCTTGCTGCCGAGCGCGAACGGCGCGACTCCGCTGCCCGGCGCGAGGAGCGCGATCCAGCCCTGCCGTCCGCCCGGTGCGTCGCGATCGAGGCGCGCGCGCAGCGTCTCGATGGCGCGCGCGAGGCGGGCGCGCACGGTGCTCTCGCTCAGTTCGAGCGCGGCCGCGATGGCGGCGCTGCTGCGCCCCTCGAAGTAGCGCAGCAGCACGACATCGCGCTCGGCGGGCGGCAGCTCGCGCACGGCGCAGAGCAGCTGCGACTCGAGGTCGAGGCGGCCGACCAGCTCGGCGCTCGAGGGCAGCGCTTCGGGCGTCGCGGCGAGCTGCTCGCGCCGCTGCAACCGCCCCTTGCTGCGCAGCCGCTTCGCCGCGAGGTTGCGCACCGTGGTCGCGATCCACGCCGGCAGCGTCGTGGCGGAGCGGGGCGGGCGCTCCAACGCGGCGAGCGCGACCTCCTGGCGGACGTCGTCGCGATCGGCCGGATCGACGAGGCGATGGATCAGCCGGGCGAGCTGGCCCTTGTGGCGAGCCAGCAGTTCGACGGCGTCGAGGCGCGGTTCGGGAGGGGGCAACGGCAGGCTCGGCGAGGGAGAGAGGAGAGGCTCCCTTCAAGTACCCGCGACCGCGCGACGCGCCAGCCCCTGCCCCTCGCGCGGCGGCGAATCGGGTGCGCGCCGGGTCGCGCTGCGCGGCCGTCCGCACCCGCGGCGAAAACTCCCCGGCCACGCGGGAGGGCGCGGCGGCAATAATCGCCCCCCTTCCGCGCCGCGCCGTGAGGCGGCTCGGCACGCCCCACCCCCATTCGCGAAGGACGCGCACCGCCGACGTGGACGCCACCTCGTTGCTGCAGCAGATGATCGAGACGCGGCTCACTCCTCCGGCGCGCGCCTGGCTGGCCGCGACGATCGCGGAACTGGCGCGCGACGGGAGCCCCGAGACCTTCGGCGCCCGCCTCTCCGGCGCGTCGCGCCACGCACGCCGCACCCCTCTTTCACCGAGCGACGCGGAGCGCGCCGCGCTGCGCGCCGCCGCCGACGGCCTCGACTGCGAGCGCTGGACGCTGCTCGAGGCGGTGCGCGTGCGACTGGTGCTGGCGCGCGGCGACCTCGCGGGCGACGGCGTCGTCGCGGCGCTCGAGGCGGCCTTCCGCTTCGCCGACGAAGGCGAGCTCTGCGCGCTCTACCGGTCGCTGGCGCTGCTGCCGCGGCCGGAGCGCTTCGCATGGCGCGCCGGCGAGGGGTGCCGCTCCAACATGCGCACCGTCTTCGAGGCGACCGCCTGCGACACGCCCTACCCGGCGCGCTGCTTCGACGACCTCGCCTTCCGCCAGTGCGTGATGAAGGCGCTCTTCGTCGGCGCGCCGGTCGCGCGCATCCAGGGGCTCTCGCGACGCCGCGACGCCGAGCTTTGCCGGATGGCGCTCGACCTCGCCGACGAGCGCAAGAGCGCCGGGCGGCCGCTGCCGATCGAGCTCGCGCTGGCGATCGGGATGGAGGGCGGCGCGCGAGCGACCGCGACGCTCGAAGAGGAAGCGGCGCACGCGGCCGATCCCGGCGCGCGCGCTGCGGCCGCCGCGCTGCTCGCGCAACGCCGCTCTGCTGGAGTCCGCTGATGCGCTACTTCGATCCGCACATCCACATGACGTCGCGCACCACCGACGACTACGAGGCGATGGCGCGCGCCGGCATCCGCGCCGTCGTCGAACCCGCCTTCTGGGTCGGCCAGCCGCGCACCACGGTCGGCGCCTTCCTCGACTACTTCTCGAGCCTGGTCGGCTGGGAGCGCTTCCGGGCCGCGCAGTTCGGCATCAGCCACTACTGCGCGATCGGGCTCAACTCGAAGGAGGCGAACCACGAGGCGCTGGCGAAGGAGGTGCTGGAACTCGTGCCGCGCTTCGCGCTGAAGGAGGGGGTCGTCGCGGTCGGCGAGATCGGCTACGACGAGATCACGCCGGCCGAGGAGCGCGCCTTCGCGTGGCAGCTCGACTTCGCGGCGAAGAACGACCTGGTCGTGATGGTCCATTCGCCCCATCGCGACAAGAAGCGCGGCATCGTGCGCAGCCTCGACCTGGCGGCCGAGTGCAAGGTGCCGATGGGCAAGCTGATCATCGACCACAACAACGAGGAGACGGTCGAGTCGGTGCTGCAGCGCGGCGCGTGGGCGGCGTTCACGATCTACCCGCACACCAAGATGGGCAGCGAGCGGATGGTCGAGATCGTGCGCAAGTACGGCCCCGAGCGGATCATCGTCGACAGCTCGGCCGACTGGGGCGTCTCCGATCCGCTCGCCGTGCCGAAGACGGCGCAGCTGATGCGCGAGCGCGGCATCGCCGAGGCGGCGATCGAAGCGACCTGCTGGGGCAACGCGCTCTCGGCCTACGGGCAGAGCGGGCAGATCGACGCCGAAGCGCTCCAGCGGCCGCTCGTGATCGACCAGAGCCGCACGTTCAACGACAACTCGGTGCTGCGCGGGCAGGCGCCGAAGGTCTCGGCCGGGATCCCGAACTGAGCGACGCGGGGCGAGGCGACGCCGCACGACGCGACGCCGTGCGCGGCGACGCCGTCCGAGGCGACGAGGGTGCGCGAGCATGAAGATCACGATCGTGGGCGGCGGGCCGGCCGGTCTCTGGTTCGCGCTGCTGATGAAGAAGCGCGACCCGACGCTCGAGGTGACGCTGCTCGAGCGCAACGCCGCCGACAACACCTTCGGCTTCGGCGTGGTCTTCTCGCGCAAGACGACCGAGCTGCTGCGCGCCTGCGACGACGAGCTGTTCCGCCGCGCCGAAGGGGTGATCACCACCTGGGACCACGTCGACATCGTGCGCGACGGCGTGCGCACCACGATCGGCGGCAACCACTTCGCGGGCGTGGCGCGCCTCGAGTGGAACCGCCTGCTGCAGGAGCGCTGCCGCGAGCTCGGCGTCGACCTGCGCTTCAGCTGCAACGTCCCCGACCCGCGCGCGCTGCAGTCGGGCTGCGACCTGCTGGTCGGCGCCGACGGCATCGGCAGCGTCGTGCGCGAGACGTGGAAGGCGCAGTTCCAGCCGACCATCGACCCGCGCCGCAACCGCTACATCTGGCTGGCCACGCCGCACCTCTTCCAGGGGCTGACGCTCACCTTCCGCAACACGGCGGACGGGCTGTTCATGGCGCACTCCTACAAGTTCAGCCGCGCGCAGAGCACCTTCATCGTCGAGTGCGGCGAGGCGCCGTGGCGCGCCGCCGGCTTCGACGTGCTCGAGGAGTCGGCGACGCTGACGCGCCTCGCCGAGCTCTTCGCCGACGACCTGCACGGCGCGCCGCTGATCGGCAACCGCAGCAAGTGGATCCAGTTCCTGCTGGTGAAGAACCGGCGCTGGGTGCACGAGAACGTCGTGCTGCTCGGCGACTCGGCCCACACCGCCCACTTCTCGATCGGGTCGGGCACCAAGCTCGCCATGGAGGACTCGATCGCGCTCGCGCAGAGCTGCGCGCGCCACCCCCGCATCGCCGACGCGCTCGCCGACTTCGAGCGGACCCGGAAGCCGGTGGTCGACGACTACCAGGAGGCGGCCTTCGCCAGCACGCTCTGGTTCGAGGAGGCGGCGCAGAAGATGGGGCTCGCCGAGGTGCCCTTCGCCGCCGACTGCATGTTCCGCAGCGGCAAGATCGACCTCGACAACTTGCGCCGCCGCGACCCCGCCTTCGCCGCCCGTTACGAGGCGTGGAAGGCGGGGGCGAGCTGAGCGGCGGGCGCCGGGGCCGGGGCCGGGGCCGGGGTGCGCGCCGCGACGGCGCGGAGGCCCCGCCGCGAGCCGATCGGAAGGAAGCGCCGCACCGGCGGCGGCGGACGACCTGTCGACAGTTGCTCCGCTCGCGCTAACAATGGCCCCTGATGACTGATGAGACCCGAAGGTTGGTGAGCCAGGCCTCGCAGGGCGATCGCCCCGCGGTCGAGCAGCTGTTGCAGCGCTACCTGCCGGGGCTGCGCGCCTTCATCCGCATGCGCGCCGGACCGATGATCCGCCGCCGCGAGTCGGAGAGCGACCTCGCGCAGTCGGTCTGCCGCGAGGTGCTGGAGCACGTCGACAAGTTCCAGTACGGGAACGAGACCGGCTTCAAGCGGTGGCTCTACACCACGGCGCTCCGCAAGATCCTCCATCGCTACGAGTACTACGCCGCCGACAAGCGCAACGTGCTGCTCGAGACGCCGTTGGCCGGGAACGGCGACAGCTCGCGCTCGAACGAGCAGCTGCTGGCCGACGCCTACCGCACCTTCTCGACGCCGAGCCAGAACGCGATGAAGCGCGAGGAGATCGAGCGGGTCGAGAAGGCGTTCGATCGCCTGAAGGACGAGCAGCGCGAGGTGATCTCGCTGGCGCACGTGGTCGGCCTGTCGCGCGCCGAGATCGCCGAGCAGATCGGCAAGAGCGAGGGGGCGGTGCGCACGATGCTGTCGCGCGCGCTCGCGGAGCTCTCCGAGCTGCTCGAGGATCCGGACGCCGCGTCGAGCTGAGCGTCGGAGCGGGCGGTCGGCCGGCGCGCTCGCTCGTCGCACGTCGCGCGACGCGGAACGCGAAACGACTGCGCTGAAGCGCCGCGAGCGCCGCGCGACCGGAAAGCTCTGCTGCACCGCAGCCGTCGAGCCGGCCCGCGCCGCGCAGTGGGCTAACTCCCCCGCGCCGCCATCCGGCGGACCGGCGCGCCACGCCAAAGACCAAGACGGCGTCGCGCTCGGCCCCTCCCCCCACGATCGGAGTTCGACGTTCCATGCTGCGACCGCTCCCCCTCGCGCTCGGCCTGTTGGCCCTCGCGCCCGCCGCGCGCGCCCAGAGCTGCGATGGATTGAAGGGTTGGCACCTCGACATCCCGGCGCAGATCGAGATCGGCTCGGTGGCCGACGTCGACTTCACCGGCCCGGCGCACGAGATGGCGCTGTTGATGGTGTCGCTCGGCCAGGGCCCGGTGAAGAGCGGCTACGGGACGATCTGCCTCGACTTCCCGCTGCTGGCGCAGGTGATGCTCGGCCTCGACGCCGCCGGCAAGGCGCTGCTGCAGTTCGACATCCCGTGCGATCCGGCGCTGGTCGACGTCACGGTCTACTCGCAGTTCATCACCTGTCGCCCCAACAAGGGCATCTCGAACCAGGTCGCGTCGACCTTCATCGACGCGCTCCATTCCGGCGATCTCTGCACCTACACGCAGGGCGGGTGGGGAGCGGACTGCCACGGCGGCAACCCCGGCTGCCTGCTCGAGACGTGGTTCCCGACGCTCTTCCCGAACGGGCTCGCGATCGGCGATCCCGACGGCGTCTTCGACAACGATGGCGTCTTCGCGGCGCGTTGGGACAGCGCTGCGGCGGTGAACCGATTCCTGCCGATCGGCGGCGGTCCCGGCCCGCTCACCTACGACGCGGTCGATCCGGCCACGCTGCCGGCGTGCGTCTTCGCCGGCCAGCTGGTCGCCGCGAAGCTCAACTGCGCGTTCGATGACGCCGGCCTGTTCGACGGCGGCAAGTGCCGCGACGATCTCAAGCTCTGCGACCTCGTCTTCGTCGCGGGCGTGCACCAGAAGCTGCTCGGCTGGACGGTGCGCGACCTGATCGACCTGGCCGACCAGGCGATCGCTTGCGCGCTCGGCGCCGGGCCGTTCGACATCGACGGCGACCAGATCGGCGACGTGACCTACGCCGACCTGAACGACGCGCTCGACGCCTTCAACCGCAACTTCGACAACTGCAGCAGCAACCTCGGCTACCTCGGATTGGAGTGAACTCGACCGCAGCGACTCCGGCCGCCGCAGGTCGCCGCCGTACCGCGACCTGCGGCGGCCTCCGTTCCGGGAGCGCCGCCGGCCGCGCATCGACGCGTCCGGTCTGCCCCTCGGCCCCGCGACGAGCGACGCGCCAGCGCGTCGCCGCTGCAGGCGGACCCCAGGAGTGGTCGCCAGTTCGAGACCGTCCCTGAGGCCTGTACGAAACGCGACGCGCCGCTAGGTTCTCCTTCCCACCGAACGGCGAGCGAGCCGTTCGAATCCGATCCTCCGCCCCCCGTTCGTTCCGGAGAACTCCCCTCATGCGTCAGTCCTTCGCGCTCCTTTCCCTCTTCGCGTTCGCGAGCCCGGTCGCCGTGGCCGGCGATTGCGACGGCACGCCCGGCTGGGTCCTCACCGCGCCGAGCGAAGTCGCGATCGGCTCCACCGTCGACGTCTGCCTCTCCGGGCCGGCGAACGAGATGGCGCTGCTCATGGTCTCGGGCGGCACCAGCGTGTTGCCGAGCCGCTACGGGAACATCTGCGTCGAGTTCCCGCTGATCGGCGAGTTCATGGTGACGCTCGACGCGAGCGGCCAGCACTGCTTCCAGGCCGAGATCGACTGCGATCCGTCGCTGATCGGCCTCACGGTCTATTCGCAGTTCATCACCTGCCGCCCGAACAAGGGCGTCTCCAACCTCGTCGCGACGACCATCACCGACGGGCTCTGCGCCGGCGACCTCTGCACCTTCACGCAGGGCGGCTGGGGGACGAACTGCAGCGGCAACAATCCGGGTTGCCGGCGCGACCAGTACTTCGCCAGCGTCTTCCCGAACGGCCTCAAGATCGGCGACGCCGACGGCATCGACGGCGACGGCGAGTTCGCGCTGCACTTCAGCAGCTCGGCGGCGGTCGCAGCGTTCCTCCCGGCGGGCGGCAAGGGCGGCGCGCTGAACGGCGACGCGCACGATCCGCTCTCGAGCTCGGCGGGCGTGTTCGCGGGCCAGCTCGTCGCGGCGAAGCTCAACCTCGCGTTCGATGACGCGGGCGCGCTCGACGACTGCAAGGGGCGCACCGACCTCGACCTCGGCGACCTCGTCTACGTCGCGGGCGTCGACAGCGACCTGCTCGGCTGGAGCGTGCGCGACGTGATCGACCTCGCCGACCAGGCGATCTCGGGCGCGCTCGGCAGCTCGATCGATCTCGACGGCGACGGCGGCGGCGACCTCACGATCGGCGACCTGAACACCGCGCTCGACCTGCTGAACAACAACTTCGACAACGGCACGCAGAACCTCGGCTACCTCGGCATCTCCTGAATCGATGCGCTCGATCGCCGCGCGGCGCCAACTCGGCGGCGCGCGGCGATCGTCCCGACCAAGCTGCGCAGCCCGGTGACGGGCATGCATCCGACGTTCGCTCGCGGGGGCGGTCCGTGATCCGGGCCGCCCTCGCTCGTTGGGTCGGTTGCCGCGCGGATCGCGAGCGGCGCCCCCGCGGCGGCCGTTCCGTCACAGCTCGGTGCCAGCCCACCCCTCGACGGATCACGGGCAGGAGCCTACGGTCCGCGCTCCAAGCGGTCCGTGATGTCCGCGGAGCGCATCCCCCCGTCCTGGTTCGAGGAGTCTGCCGTGAAGTCGATGTTCCTGCCCGCGTTACTGCTCGCATGGTCCTTCGCCCCGTCGGCCCACGCCCAGTGCACCGGCACCGGCGCGTCGTTGAGCATCCCCAACACGGTCGCCATCGGCGAATCGGTGACGGTGCAGATGCACGCCGATCTGCCGGTCACCACGATCCTGCTCTTCATCTCGCTCGGCGACGGGCCGGTGAACGGCGGCAGCTACGGCACGCTCTGCGTCGACTTCCCGCCGGCCGCGTCGATGCTCTTCGTGCTCGACCCCAACGGCGACGCCTCCTTCTCGGAGGAGGTGCCGTGCGACCCGTCCTTCCTGAACCAGACCTTCTACTCGCAGTTCATCACCTGCAGCCCGGGCGGCGGCCGCGGCTCGCACGGCGCCTCCAACATGGTCGACACGACCATCGTCGACGGGCTCGGCAGCGACTCGTTCTGCACCTACACGCAGGAGAGCTGGGGCGATGACTGCGCCACGTCGAGCATCGCCTGCATGCTGGAGCAGGAGTTCGACAACCTCTTCCCGAACGGCTTCCTGATCGGCGATTCCGACGGCCCCTTCGACGGCGACACGCTCTTCGCCGCGCGCTTCGACAGCGCCGCCGCGCTGAAGGCGTTCCTGCCGATCTACTTCAACCCGGCCGCGCTCGACGCGGACGTGGTCGATCCGCTGTCGGTCATCGCGTGCGGGTTCGCCGGCGAGCTGGTCGCGGCGAAGCTGAACGTCGCGTTCGACGACGCGGCGCTCTTCGATCCGTTCAAGTGCCGCACCGACCTCAAGCTCGGCGACCTCTTGCTGGTGCAGAAGGTCCACAAGTCGCTGCTCCAGTGGACGGTGCGCGACCTCATCGACCTCTGCGACCTGGCGATCTCGGGCGCGTTCCCGAGCGGGCTGATCGACGTCGATGGCGACGGCACCCTCGACCTCTCGATCGCCGACCTGAGCAACGCGCTCAACTCCGTGAACCGCAACTTCGAAGGCTGCGCCAGCAACCTCGGCTACCTCGGCATCCCGTGATCGCAGCGCGATCGGGTGACCCGCGCCGAACGCCCTCCAGCGAGGCGTGACGCGCGGGCGTGAAGCAGATGACGGGCGGGCGGCTCCTTGCGGGGCCGCCCGCTTTCGTTTCGGGTTTCGTTTCGAGCGGCTTCGGCGATGACTGTCGCGATCCGCGATGCCGTGAGTCGCTCCACCACCCCTGTCGATCTGAAACAGCACTACGTCAGATCACTTGATGGACTAAGTGTTTTCACCTAACCTCCCGCGCCGTTTCCGAGCCGCTGCGCCCCTTGGGGGCGTCCCGCGGTCCCCCCATCGAGAAGACGAGGAGTCTCCGTGAGCCGAGCCAGCATCGCCGTCGCCCTTCTTTCGACCTGCGCCTTCGCGGGCACCGCCGCCGCCCAATGCGAGGGCACCGGCGCCGTCCTCGACCTGCCGACCACGGTCGCGATCGGCGATCTCATCACCGCGCAGATGCATGCCGATCCGCCGGCCACCACGATCCTGCTGTTCTCGTCGCTCGGCGACGGTCCGGTCGACGCCGGCAGCTACGGCACGCTCTGCCTCGACTTCCCGCCGATCCTGCAGCAGCTCTTCCTGCTCGACCAGAACGGCGACGCGTCGTTCACCGACGAGATCCCGTGCGATGCCGGCTTCATCGGCCAGACGTTCTACGTCCAGTTCATCACCTGCAGCCCGGGCAAGGGCCGCCTGTCGCACGGCGCGTCGAACATGGTGCCGGTGACCATCGTCGACGGCATCGGCAGCGACTCGTTCTGCACCTGGACGCAGGAGGACTTCAACCTCGAGTGCAGCCGCGGCGGCGCGGCCGGCTGCCTGCTGCAGGAGAACTTCGCCAAGGTGTTCCCCGCCGGCGTGATGATCGGCGATCAGGACGGCAACCTCGACAACAACTGCTACTCGACGCTGTGGGACAACCCCAACGCCATCGAGAACTACCTGATGCAGGACACCGGTTGCAGCCAGCTGACCGGCGACCACCGGAACCCGCGCAGCGAATCGGGCTTCCGGTTCGGCGCCGAGCTGCTGGTGGCGAAGTTGAACGTGGGCTTCGACGACGCCGGCATCTACGACGGCTCGAAGTGCCGCGTCGACCTCAAGGTCGGTGACCTGCTCTTCGTCGGCTGCGTCGACGAGGACCTGATCGGCTGGAAGGTGCGCGACCTGATCGACCTGTGCGACGCTGCGATCTCGTGCGAGCTCGGCAAGGGCCCGTTCGACATCGACGGCGACCGCCAGGCCGACGTCACCTGCGACGACCTGATGGAGGCGCTCGCCGCCTTCAACGCCAACTTCCGCGCCTGCGCCGTCGATGAAGGGTGCCTCGGCATCGACAGCTGATCCCGCTGTCGAACGCTGAGGTTCCTGCCGGGGCGGTCGCTTCACAGCGGCCGCCCCGGTCGTTTTCCGAGCGATCGGGTCGCGCGATGAGGTGACGGCTCGACGATTCCACTCCCGTTTGCCAAATTGCCGACCCCGTTCCGGGACCCCGGCACCCTCGTCGAGTCAAACCGGAACCTCCCTGATCTGCACGGCCATCCGCAAGGAGTCTCCCCAGTGAAGCGTTCGTTGCTCTCCACCTTGATCGTCTGCGGCGCGTTCGGCTCCGCCAACCTGCGCGCGCAGAACTGCGATGGCACCGGCGCGACGCTCGACCTGCCCGACACGGTCGCCATCGGCGAGTTCGTGACGGCGCTGATGCACGCCCCGCCGCCCGCCACCACCATCCTGTTGATGGCCTCGCTCGGCGACGGCCCGAACAGCGGCGGCAGCTACGGCACCCTCTGCCTCGACTTCCCGCCGGTCCTCCAGCAGATCTTCGTGCTCGACGCCAACGGCGACGCCTCGCTGACCGAGGAGATCCCGTGCGATCCGGGCTTCATCGGCCAGACCTTCTACGTGCAGTTCATCACCTGCAGCCCCGGCAAGGGGCGCGCGTCGCACGGCTCGTCCAACATGAAGTCGGTGACGATCGTCGACGGCATCGGCACCGACTCCTTCTGCACCTTCACGCAGGAGGACTTCAACCTCGAGTGCGGCAAGGGCAGCCCCGCCGGCTGCTACCTGCGCGACCACTTCGAGCACGCCTTCCCGAAGGGCGTGCTGATCGGCGACCAGGACGGCGATGACGCCGACCAGTGCTACGCGGCGCTCTGGACGCGCGCCGGGACGATCGAGAACTTCCTGATCCAGGACTACCGCTGCGCGCAGCTCGACGGCGATCGCAAGGATCCGAAGGGCGAGTCGGGCTTCAAGTTCGGCGCCGAGCTGCTGGTCGCCAAGCTGAACCTCGGCTTCGATGACGCCGGCATCTACGACAGCGCCAAGTGCCGCGTCGACCGCAAGGTCGGCGACCTCGTCTTCATCGCCTGCGTCGACGAGCACCTGATCGGCTGGAGCGTGCGCCAGCTGATCGACTTCGCCGACCTCGCCATCTGCGGCGAGCTCGGCGCCGGGCCGTTCGACCTCGACGGCGACCAGAAGGCGGACGTCACCTGCGACGACCTGATGGACGCGCTCGAGGTCTTCAACGGCAACTTCCGCGAGTGCTCGATCGACAACGGCTGCCTCGGCATCGACAGCTGAGCGAGACCGCGACGATCTGCTGATCCCCGCCGGGGCGGCCGCGACGAGCGGTCGCCCCGGTTCCTTTTCCGGCGCGCTTCGGTTCAATGCGCCGATGGCCCGCCCCCCACCGCCCGCTGCGCCGCCGCTCGATCGCCCGCCGCTCGACCGCCACGCGCTCTACGAGCTCTGCACGCAGACGACCGAGCGCGACGTGCCCCTGCTGCGCGCGATCCACGGCGGCGCGCCACGCGTGCTCGGCGAGGACTTCGCCGGCACGGCCGCGCTGTCGCGCACCTGGGTCCGCCTCGTCCGCGGCGGACGCGCCATCGCCGTCGACCACGACGCGGAGCCGCTGGCGCGCGCCGCCGGAGTGCGACGAGTCGAGCGCCACGTCGCCGACGTGACCGCGGTGCGCGCCCGCTGCGACCTGCTGGTCGCCTTCAACTTCTCGATCGGCGAATGGCACGCGCGCGCCGAGCTGCTGCACTACCTGCGCCACGCCCGCGCGCGGCTCGCGAAGGGGGGACTCTTCGCGTGCGACCTCTACGGCGGCGCCGGCGCCTTCACGCCCGGGGTGCTGCACGAGACGCGTCGGCTCCCCGACGGCGCGACCGTCCGCTACTCGTGGGAGCAACGGCGCGCCGATCGGCTGACGCACGAGGTCGAGAACGCGCTCCACTTCCGCCTGACGCCGGCCGGCGGCGGCAAGCCGCTCGCGCTGCGCGACGCCTTCGTCTACCGCTGGCGGCTCTGGTCGCTGCCGGAGCTGCGCGACGCGCTTCGCGAAGCGGGCTTCGCCGCCAGCGAAGTCTGGTCGCGCTTCGAGCACGCCATCGACGGACGCGGCCGCCTCCATCCGTTGCGCCACGCGACCGGCGACGAGCTGCCCGACGACTGGTGCGTCTTCGTGGTCGGTCGGCGCTGAGGGGGACGCGATCCGCGACCGGCGACGCCGCGCTCGCGTTCGAGGAGGACGATCGATGGCGAGCGAGGCGGGTACCGTGCGGCTGGTCGACGAATCGAGCGAGGGGCGCTGGCAAACGAGCTGGGAGCACGCCTCGCCCTCGGCGACGGTGCCGTGGAGCGCGACCAAGCGGACGCTGCGCGGCGGCGTGCGCGACGGCGTCGAGGTGGTGGAGCTCCGCGCTGGCGCGCTGCGCTGCGTCGTGGTGCCGTCGCGCGGCATGGCGCTCTGGAAGGCGTGGGCCGGCGACGTCGAGCTCGGCTGGCAGGCGCCCGCGCGCGGCCCGGTCCATCCGCGCTTCGTGCCGCTCGCCGAGCCGAGCGGCTTCGGCTGGCTCGACGGCTTCGACGAACTGCTCTGCCGCTGCGGCCTGCGCAGCAACGGCGCGCCCGAGTGGGACGAGCGCGGCCGGCTGCGTCACGGGCTGCACGGGCGGATCGGCAACCTGCCGGCCCACCGGCTCGCGCTCGACGTCGAATCGGCGGGCGGCGGTGCGCTCGCGCTGCACGGGACGATCGACGAGGGGCGCCTGTTCGGCGGCAAGGTGCGCCTCGAATCGACGACGCGGCTCTGCTTCGACGCGCCGCGGATCGAGGTGGTCGACACGGTGACGAACCTCTCGGGCGAGGCGACCGACGTGCAGCTGCTCTACCACGTGAACTTCGGCGCGCCGCTCGCGGTGGCCGGGGCGCGGCTGCGGGCGCCAGTGCGCGAGCTCTGCCCGCGCGATGCGCGTGCGACGGCGCGGGCGGCCGAGTGGGACGCGCTCGGCGCGGCGGAGGCGGGGCGGCCCGAGGAGGTCTTCTTCGCGGAGCTCCACGCCGACGACGCCGGGTGGACGCGCGCGCTGCTCGAGGGGCCGCGCGGCGAGCGCGGCGTGACGCTCGCGTGGGACGCGGGGGCGTTGCCCTGCTTCTCGCTCTGGAAGAACCCGCAGCTGCCGGCCGACGGTTGCGTCACCGGCCTCGAGCCGGCCACCAACTATCCGAACGTCCGCAGCTTCGAGGAGCGCCACGGCCGCGTCGTCGCGTTGGCGCCAGCGGGGTCGGCGGGCGACGCGCGGCAGTTCGCGCTGTCGCTCGAGTTCCACGGCGATGCGGCGGCGGTGGCGGGCGCGCGCGCCGCGGTCGACGTGCTGCAGCAACGCGGGGCCGCGCGCCTGCACAAGACGCCGCGCGCCGATTGGTCGCCGGGCGGCTGAAGGCGGCGCGCGTCGATCCGGGGAAGCGCGCCGGGCGCCTGGAGCGGCGGGAGCGGAACGCCGCGCCGGCTACGCCTTGCCGACGGGCCGCAAGCGGGCGAGCAGCGCTGCTCGCTCGGCGCGATCGGTCGCGCACCAGAGGCCGACGAGCGCGGCCGGCAGCGCAACGACGACGCCGCGCGCCAAGAACGAGAGCAGCGACGTGACCGGCAGCGCGTCGGCGACCAGCCGATCGACCGCCCCCATCACGAGGATCGCCGGCACCGCCGCTCGCAGCGTGTCGAACGCGAAGCGCTTCCAGTCGAGCTCGAGCTCGCGCAGCAGGTGGCGCGGCTGGACGAACCCCTGCATCAGCGCGACCGGGATCAGCGTCGCCACCGCCACGCCCACCAGCCCCCAGCGCCGCACGAACCAGATCGAGAGCGCCACGTTGATGACCGCCTCGATCAGCACCAGGAAGCCGAGGTAGCGCACCTCGCGCATCGCGAAGAGCGCTTGGCGGCCGGCGCTCTGGCTGGCGCGGATCAACGTCGCGAAACCCAGCACCGCCAGCACGACGGCGCAGGTCGGGAAGAGCGGTCCGGCGACGAAGTCGGGCTTGAGCCAGATCGAGAGGAACTCCTGGCCGAGGAAGAGCATCCCGCCGGCGATCAGCGCGGCGAGCAGCGTGACCCCGCGCGTCCCGCTGCAGAGCAGCCTTCGCACGTCGTCGACCTGGCCGATCGCGAAGCGGCCGGTGAAGTGGGGCGTGAACGACCACGTCACCGACTGAACGAGCTGCATGAAGTAGGGGATCAGCGTGGTCGCCGGCACCACGTAGTAGGCGACCGCCGTCTCGTCGTGCAGCGCCTGCATGATCACGAAGCCGCTGGTGTAGAGCAGCACCGTGTCGCCGACGTTCACCAGCACGTTGAAGCCGCCGTAGCTGAAGAGGTCGCGCGCCGCCGCCTTGGTGCAGCGGCTGAAGGAGAGCGCCAGCTCGGGCAGCACCCGGTAGGCGCAGACGATCGATGCGATCCAGGCGAGCACGTTGCAGCCGATCGCCACGCACGCCAGCCCGATCAGCCCGTGGCCTGCGCGCAGGACCCACCAGGTCAGCGCAGCGCGCACCAGCACCTGGCTGATGCCGATGGCGTTCTGGATGCCGATGCGTTGCACCGAGTAGATCACGGTGCCGTAGAGCGCCATCGGGAACTGCAGAGCGAAGCCGGCGCCCATCACCCAGACGACGACGCGCAGCGTGGCGGGATCGTCGAGCGCCGACTTCGTGTCGAGCGCGGTGTCGCCGCTCGCCAGCTTGAGTTCGTTGATCCAGCGGTACCAATCGGGCAGGCGATCGCCCGCGAACCACGAGACGAGCCCTGCCAGCAGCGCCACCACCAGCATCAGCGCCATCGCCGTGCTGAGCGTCTGGTTGACCTTCGCCTCGTCGCGCTGCGCGTGGTAGGTCGCGACGTAGTGGCCGACCGCCGAACGGATGCCGACGTCGAGCAGCCCGTAGTAGCCGACGAACGAGACGACCAGCGACCAGATGCCGTACGCCCCCTTGCCGAGCGTGTCGATCACGTAGGGCGTCATCAGGAAGGCCACCGCGACGTTGATCGCGTAGCCGACCGAGTTGCTGCCGACGTTCTTCAGGATGGTGCGCGAGTTCGACATGGGACGCCGCGAAGGATGGTGCAACGGCGCGCAGAGTCAAGCGCGCGTCGCGACCGGGGCCGGCGAGCGATCGCCGCGGGAGTGATCGGCGCAGCGCTCGCGTCGCCGCGGGACCGCTCGCTCAGAGCAGCGTCCAGGCGTTCTCGGGCGCCGTGCCGAGCCCGACGTCGGGCTGCGTCGCCTCGACCCAGGTGAGCTCGACGCCGACCCGCCAGCCGGTGTCCTCCAGCGTGCAGCGCGCGACGCGCCCGAGCGCCGAGAGCGGCGGCCCGCCGATCTCCCGCTCGAGTTCGAGCGCGATCGCGCTGTCGACGACGAGCTCGACATCGGAGAGGAAGGCGAGCCCGCCCTCGCTGAAGTCGCAAGTCGCCGTGTGGCGCATCGCGGCCGGGTCGAGCGACTTCGCCGGGTGGTGCGTGTCAAGATCGACCGGCTGCCAGCTCACGCGGAGCGCGAGCGGGCGGCGCGGATGCTTGCGACGTTCGATCGCCATGGAACCTCTCGGTCGCCGCGGGCGGCGCTGTGGCTCGCCCCTCCGCGAGGAGGATCGGCCGCGACCGCTCCGCAGCTCCCGGCCCGAGCGCCGCGCCGCAGCGGAAACCCTTGCGCCTCGGCGCGCGGCGCGGCCGCTGCTTCAGCGCAACGGCGCGCGGCGGGAGGGCGACTTGTCGACGACCACCTCGATGAGATCGTCGCCCGCCTCGACCGCGTCGCGCGGCGAACCGTAGTTGCCGTCCATCCGCCCGTTCGGGCCGGACGAGATCACGATGCAGTCGCGGTCGTCTTCGAGGGCGAGCGGGTAGACGACGACGACGTAGGCGTAGCCCCACGGGTCGGCGGTGAGGCGCTCGAGGTAGGGGCCCTTCCAGTCGGGGTAGCCCGGCTGCCGCTTCCCCTGCGGCGCGTTCGCCATCAGGTGGTCGGCGAGGTTGCCTTGGTGCTCGTCGGGGTAGTAGTAGGTCCCCTCGGCGATCAAGCCCGGGCCGAGCAGCCGGTGGAGCGCGCGCGGCGCGCCGTCCTTGCCGCGCGTCGGCGGGAGCGCGGTCGTCTCCATGAAGCGGAAGAGCCCGGCGCCGATCGCGGCCATCTCCTGGCGCGCTCGCTGCTCGGTCTGCCACTGCCGCCACGTCCGGAAGGCGGGCAGCACGAGGCCCGAGAGCATCACGACGAGCGAGGCGCTGATCGCCATCTGCACGGTGCGCGGCGGGAAGACACTCGGTTGGCTCGCGGGCGAGCGCGCCATCAGCGGCTCCGTCGAGAAGTGCGCCCGATCACGGGAGTCGCTGGCCGCTTCGGCTCCGCCACCCACTCCGCTTGATCGGAATCGATGAGCGGAAACAGATCTGACACCGCAGCGGGATGAGAAGTGCTCGGAAAGCGACCTTAGATGGATCGCAATCCGATCCAGACCGGGAATTCCACGACTCCCGCACTGTTGATTTGGCGTCCCGGCGGCGGAATCCTAGGCGCCACTTCGCGGATCGCACCATCCGCAGCCCCCGCACCCCGCCCCATGGGCGCGTCCGGGGAGCGCGATCGCGAATCGACCGTTGGGCGCTAGGCGAGCATCCAACGGCCCGAGTTCGAGCAACTGGCTTCGAGCGAACGTCGGCGACCAGGCAGGCGACCTGGCCGAGCGGCGACAGGGAGAGGCTCCGTAGCGAGCGCTCCCGTTTGGGAGGAAGAGCGTCACGGCCCGGATTCCGGGTCGATTCTTTCATGCGCTTCACGGCGCGAAGGGCTCGGGCGGTTGGTCGCACGACGTCACCTGGCACCCGCTCGGCGGGCGTCGAGCCTGGGCTCTTTCGGTTCATTGAGGAGGAGAGTGGATGCGTAAGGCAGGTGCGATGTCGGTCCTGGCACTCGGTGCAGGATCGCTGGCGTTCGGGCAGGACGCCTCGTCCCAGGCGCAGAAGATCGCCGAGCTGCAGAAGCAGGTCGATGCGATGCAGGCGCAGCTGCGGGCGCTGCAGACCGAGACGCCGAGCGTCGGCCTCGAGGCCCGCCTCGACGGTGCGGTCCGCAACAGCCCGGTCGAGGCGCTGCGCGAGCCGCGCCGCTTGAACATCAGCGCCCCGGGGCTCGACGGCCTGAACATCGACGGCCTCGTCCACATCCGTGGCGACTACTGGGCCAACTTCGACTCGGGCGGCGGCAACAACGACGTCAGCTCGTTCGGCACCGAGGCGCAGCTCGGCTTCGATGCGCGCGTCTCCGAGAAGACCTCGGTCCGCATCGGCCTGCACTACTCCGACATCTGGGGCAACGACACGAACCACGGCCTCGGCGGGACGAGCCGGCTCACCGATGACTCGACCACGAGCTCGGACGGCGACATCAACGCCCAGGAAGTGCTGCTCCGCGTCGGCGACCTCTACGGCACCGGCGTCGACATGACCGTCGGCCGCCAGCGCATCGAGCTCGGCGCCGAGCGCATCATCGGCGACGACGACTGGCGCCTCACCCGGACCTCATTCGACGGCTTCCGCTTCGACAACGACCTCGGCGACGCGGCCGGCCGCTGGACGCTGATGGCGCTGCGCCTGCACGACGCCGACAACAGCGGCAACCGCGAGCTGCTGCCGAGCTCGCCGAGCGCTCCGGGCAACAACCCGCTGAACAACGCCGACCTCTACGGCTTCTACTACACGGTCATGCCGCGGGACATCGGCACGATCGACGCGTACTTCTTCCACCTCGAGGACTTCAACTACCCGGCCGGCATGGAGCGCACGCGCTTCTCGACCTACGGCGCGCGCTGGGCGAGCCCGGACTGGGAGGGGCTCAACTTCGAGGCCGAGGGCGCCACGCAGTTCGGCGAGATCTTCGGCCAGAAGACGCACAACTACGGCTTCGGCACCTACGCGCTGCACGGCAGCGCCGCGTTCGAGCCGCGCGACGTCGAGTACTTCGACAGCGTCTACGCCGCCTACGACTACGCGACCGGCGGCGACAGCCTCGAGGAGAACTTCCAGCAGCTCTTCCCGTCGCTGCACGGCTGGTTCGGCCTCACCGACATGTTCGGCTGGTCGAACATCCAGCACACGACGCTCGGCGCGTCCTTCGACCTCGGCGAAGGGCAGCTGAACCTCGGCTACCACTGGAGCCGCCGCGCGACCACCAGCGCCGGCTTCGGCGGCTACAACATCTCGGCGGCCAGCTCGGGCGGCAACAAGTCGCTCGGCGAGGAAGTCGACCTCACCTACGTGATGCAGTGCTCGAAGTCGACGACCGTGGGCATGGGCCTCGGCTACTTCTTCGCGGGCAACGGCTTCCACGACCTGACCGGCAACGCCGACAACATGATGTTCAGCTACTTCGCGTTCAGCACCCGCTTCTGAGCCAGCGCTCGAGCGGACGCACCGCCGCGCTCGTCGCGGCCTGATCGGATCGCTGCAGCCCGGCGGAGGGAATCCCTTCCGCCGGGCTGTTCTCGTCGCTGCGCCGTTCTCGTTGCAGCGCCATCGCCGTCAATCGCGGCCGCTCTTCCCGCTCGACGCCGCGGCCGGCTCGACGATCCGCACCGCACCGGCCGGCGCGAGCCGCACCGCGACGACGCCGCGCCGACCGTCCTCCACCACCCGGCCCGCCGCCTCGCCGAGCGGCACGACCTCGAGCGATCGCGCGGTCGGGAGCGCCAGCTCGAACTCGAGCGGCCGATCGAGCGCCGGCGCTGGCACCGCGGTCCACTCGCGCCGACCTTCGCGCTGCCGCTCGCGGAGGTGGACCCGTCCGATCGCCGCGCCGTCGAGTCGCGCGACGCCGCCCGCGCGCGCGCCCTCGATCCAGCCGCGCAGCGCCGCGGCCGTCGCGTGCAGCGCCGCACGCGCCTCGTCCGGCGGGCCGCGCACGCAGCCGCCGACGCGCGCGTCGAGGTAGAGCGTGCGACCGCTCGCGAGGCGCCGCTCGAAGCCGAGCGCGGTCCGTTGCGTGCCCAAGCGCGCCGAGAGCGCTTCGCCTTCGGCCGGTGTGAGCAGCAGCGGCTCGCGTCGCTTCGCATCGGCGGCGACGCTCTCCTCGAGGTCGTCGAGGTCGCGCCCCATCTCCCGCTCCACGCCGAAGAGGCGCGCGAGCGCCCCGCCGTCGCGACCGCGCAAGGACTCGTCGAAGAGCGCCGCATGCGCATCGCCGAGCAGCGCACCCCCCGCCGCCACCCACCGCTCGAGCTCTGCGAGCAGCGGCTCGCCGATCGCGAACGCCTCGCTCAGCACGACCAGCGTCTCGCCCGGCGCCGCGAGCGCCTCGGCCGGCAACCCGGCGCGCTCGTCGAAGAAGCGCCACGGCAACCCGAGCGCGAGCAGCAGCTCGACCCACCCCTCGCGCGCCGTCGCGGTCGACGAGCGGTCGCTCTCCCACGAGGTGAGGCGGTTGCGCCACGTGCGGCCGTCCTCCCAGGAGTCGACCATCCAGCCGGCGCGCGCGGCCGCTTGGCTGACCGCGATCAAGACGCGCGGCGGCGCCGGCGTCGAGCCGCGCTGCTGCGCGCGCAACTCGCGGCCGAGCGCCACGAAGCGCGCCAGCTCCCGCCCCGCCTCGGTCAACGCCGCGCCGTCGGCCTCCCCTTCGCCGCGGAGCAGCAGCGGACCGCTCGACCAGGCGACCACGCCGTCGTCGCCGCGCGCGATCCGCGTCAGCAGCTCGCGCGGCTGCCAGCCGGGACGCGGCGCATCGGGGACGAAGAGGGTCGAGACGATGCGCGCCGTCGGCTCCGCCAGCGAGTGGACCAGCTCCGGCGCCGCTCCCGTCTCGTACGGCTCGTGCAACGAGAGCGCCGGCGCGAGCAGCCCCCAGTCGAAGCCGCCGAACGCCGACGGGAAGCTGCCGCCCGTGAAGCCGATCGGCGCGTCGCGATCGCGCGCGGTCGCGCGCGCCGCGAGATCGACCAGCCGTCGCGCGAGCGCCACCCCCATGAACTCGCGATGGGCGCTCCACGCCGCGAAGTTCAACCGCTCCAGCGCGACGTCGTCGGCCGCTTCGCGCGCCTCGCCAGTCGTCGGCGGCAGCAGCTCCGCGTACGACGCGAAGCGACTCCCCCACGCCGCGTTCAGCGCCGCGATGGGGCCGTGGCGCTCCGCGAGCCAGGCGCGGAACGCCGCGAGCGTCGCCGGCGCGAAGCAGTAGTCCATCGGATTGACGCCGCGCGTCACCGACAGCTCGTCGTCGAGCACGTAGCCGAGCGGCGCGTGGGCGGCGTGGCGTTCGAGCCCGGCGTCGACGCGCGCGCGCAGCCGCTCGGCGAGCGCGTCGTCGCAGAGTCCGCTCGGTCGCTGCGGACGGTGGTGGCGCGGATCGTCAGCGAGGGCGGCGCGGTCGCGCTCGAAGACGGGGGGTCGCAGGTAGAGATCGCCCTTGCCGGCGAGGTGGTCGATGTAGACGTCGAGACCCGCCGCGTACGCCGCGGCGCCGTCGTCGCTCGCCTCGACGTTGCAGCCGCCGAGTCCCGCCGCGCGCAACGTCGCGAAGGGGCGCGGACCCGGCGGCGGCCCGCCGTGGAACCAGACGAAGACCGGGAACGCCTCCCAGCGCTCGTCGCGAGCGCGGCGCGCCGACTCGACCGCCCCCTCCGGCACCGCCGGCGCGCCCGCCTCCTGTCCCTGCGCCCCGCCGGCGACGGCGAGCGCGCTCGCGAGCGATGCGGCGAGCCACGCCGCGCTCACCACGGCGCCTCCTCCTCGCCGCCGAGCGGGATCTCCTCGCCGTCGCGCAGCACCAGCTTCGGGCAGTCGGGCAGCGCCTCGAGGAAGAGCCGGCCGTAGCGACGCTGGATGATCCGCGCATCGAGCACGGTGACGACGCCGGTGTCGTCCTTGCGGCGGATCAGCCGCCCGAAGCCCTGCTTGAAGCGCAGCACCGCCTTCGGCAACGAGAGGGTCATGAAGGGATCGGCGCCGCTCTTCTGCGCGCGATCGCTGCGCGCCTTCTCGAGCGGATGGTCGGGCATCGGGAACGGCAGCCGCGTCAGGACCACGTGCGAGAGCTCCTGCCCCGGCACGTCGACCCCTTCCCAGAACGACGCCAGGCCGAAGAGCGCCGCCGGCTGCGACGCGCGGAACTCCTCCACCATGCGGCTGCGTGGCAATCCTTGCCCCTGCACCAGCAAGCGGATCCCGGCGCGCTCGAGCGCCGCCTGCGTGCCGGCTGCGACCGCTTCCATCGTCTTGCGGCTGGTGAAGAGCACGAAGGCGCGCCCCTCGCTGCGGCGCAGGTGGCCGGGCAGCCGCTCGATCATCGCGGCGAGCCACGCCTCGGGCTGCGTCGGCTCGGGGAGCGGGTCGATGACCAGGCGCGCCTGGCGGCGGTAGTCGAACGGCGAGGCGAGCACGAGCTTGCGCGCGTCGCGGATGCCGCTGCCGCGCGCGAGCCAGGAGAAGCGATCGGGCGGCGGCGCGACCGCGAGCGTCGCGCTGGTCAGCACCACCGACTGCAGCGGCGCGAAGAGCTCCTTCGCCAGCACCGGGCCGGGATCGATCGGCGCGGCGCAGAGCGAGACGTCGCCCCCCTCCTCGCCGCGCTCGACGTAGGCGACCTCCTCGGCACTGCTGCCGGCCAGCGCGCGCGCCACCTGCTCGGCCTGCTCCTGCACGACGCGCGCGCGCGCCGAGAGATCGCCCTTCAGCGCCTCGTCGCGCTCGCGCTCGGCGTGGTCGGCGAGCCGGTCGTGCAGCTCGTGGAGCGCGGTCGGCAGCCCGCGCGGCAGCGCCTCGGGCGTCGCGATCGGCGCCAGCAAGCGCGGCCCGGCGAAGCGCGCGGCCTTCTCGAAGAGCTCCTGCGTCGCGTAGCGCGCGCGGGTCAGGGCGTGGTGCGCCGCATCGCTCGCCCCCTCCTCGAGCTCGTCCAGCACGCGCTGCGCCTGCTTCAACGCCGAGAGCACGCCGCCGCGCGAGACGCGCCCGCCGAGGTGCTCGGAGGCGATCTCCTCGAGGTGGTGCGCCTCGTCGATGATCAAGTAGGCGTAGGGCGGCAGCACCGCGCCGCCGCTGCGCTTCAGCTTCAAGTCGGCGAGCAGCAGCGCGTGGTTCACCACCAGCACGCCGGCGTCGCGCACGCGCTTCTTCGCATCCTGCCACGCGCACGCCTCGAAGTGGGGCGAACGGGTGCCGAGGCAGTTGCCGCGCTCGGCGCGCACCGCCGCCCACGACTCGTGGCGCGGCTCGAAGTCGAGGCTGCTGCGCGTCCCCTTCGGATCGGTGGCGGCCCACGCGACCAGCTGGTTCAGCTCGCGCGCGGCGACCGGCGACTCGAAGAGCAGGTCGGTGCGCCGCAGCGCCAGCTCGGCGCGCCGCCGGCAGACGTAGTTCTCGCGCCCCTGCACGAGCGCCGCCTCGAGCGGCACGCCGAGGATCTCGCGCAGGAAGGGCAGGTCGCGCTCGACGAGCTGCTCCTGCAGGTTGCGCGTCCAGGTCGAGACGACGACGCGGCGATCGGGCAGGTCGGCATGGAGCAGCGCCGGCAGCAGGTAGGCGAAGGTCTTGCCGGTGCCGGTCCCCGCCTCGACGAAGAGGCGGGCGCGATCGTGGAAGGCGCGATCGACCGCCTCGGCCATGGCGATCTGGCTCTCGCGCTCCTCGAACGCGCCGTAGCGCGCCGCGATCGCTCCCCCGGGACCGAGCAGCTCCCGCATCCGCGTCATGGCCGGCCCGCCGCGCGGCTGCCCGGCGCCGCCGCGGCGCGCGGGGGCTCGCGCCGCGGCCCGCGCTGTTGCCGGTCCGGCACCAGCGGCCTACGATCCTCCGCCTCGTTCTCCCGGGAGCTTTCCATGAGCTGGCGCGGTCCTCTCGTCCTGGTCGCCGTGATGGCGGCGGTCTCGGGCAGTTCGCTCCTCGGCGGCTGCTCTGCCACCCACGATGGGGCGGCGAGCAGCGGCGAGGGCGACGTCGCGAACGACGCCATGCCCCGGGGCGCCGCCCAGCCGTGGGAAGTCGACCCGTACAGCCGGACGGAGGAGATCTTCGTCGACGGCGAGCCGGTCGGCTACCTCGTCTCCTATGACGCCATTCCCGACGGGTTGGTGCTGGAGCGCGCGATGCCGGCCGGGAGCGCCCGCATCCAGGATCGCGAGTTCGAGGATGTCGGCTTCGTCTCGCCGCGCGGCCTCTTCTTCCGCCACGCGGCGAAGGGGGCAGAGGCGCTGGGCTACCACCCGCTCGACGAGGGGTTGCGCCTCTTCTTCGGCAGCGGGCGGCAGGTGAAGCTCACCGCGTTGGTTCCGAGCGCCCGCAAGCCGGCGGCCGCCCCCTCCGAGGGGGGCGACGAGCTCGTCGAAGAGGGCTCCGAGGGCGGCGAAGAGGTCGCGGACGAAGGGGACGACGAGGGGTGAAACGAGTCGCGGAGGACGACGTCACCGTCGCCCTCCGCGTTCGGTCGAACCGGGTCGCGCGCCCGCTCGCGCGCGCGTGCCCCTTCGGTCAGTCGCGCGACTTCGCGCTGGCGAGCGTCGTCTTCGCCACGGCCGCCTCGCTCATCGGCTCGATCGCCTTCTCGCCCGGCCCCTGGCCGATCGGCTCGCACATCGGCGCGCAGGTCAGCAGCTCGAAGGCGTCGACCTCCCGCTCGAGCTTCGCGAGCGCCGCGAGCGCCTCCTGGCCCGCTTCGCCGGTCGCCGGCCCGAGCGCCTGACGCGCCTTCGCCAGCGCCGTCTTCGTCTCGCCGCGCACCGTCGCGAGCTGGTCGTGCACGACGACGAGCGCCTGGTGGAACTCGGCCGCGGTGTCCTGCAGCAGGTCGCTCTTGCGCACCTGCACGCCGCGCGGGACGCGCAGCCGCGACAGGTCGCGCATCACCGCCTTGAAGCGGAAGTTCGGGCCGGCGATGCGGAAGGTCTCCAGCACGCCGTGCGCGAAGAGGCAGAGGAAGGTGCAGACCAGCGGCGCGAGGATCAGCCGCATCAGCACCTCGACGCGGAACGCCGTCTCCATCAGCGCCCACTCCGGCGGATCGCCGAGGAAGGTGAAGACGACCGGCGCCACGATGGCGATCACGAGGAAGAGCAGCAGGTAGAAGAGCAGGAAGCCGCCGAGGCGGCCGATGAAGCGCAGCTGGAAGTCCCGATCGATCAGGACGGTCTTGCGCCGTTCGAGCTGGTTCGGATGGGCCATCGCGGTCACTTCCTCGCTTTCCATTTCGGTCGGCCTCCGCCTCATCGGCGACGCAGGTTCCATTCCTTCAGCCAAGCTTGGTGGCGCGCCGCGTTCGCGGGGTCCTGGAGCAGCTTCCCGTAGAGGTCGACCAGCACCTGGTGCGGTTTCGGGTCGTCCCCCCAGACGCGCGCCGCCTCCTCGAGTTCGGCGGCGGCCTCGGGCAGCTTGCGGCCGTTCAGCAGCGCCTGGATCAGCCGCCAGCGCAGCGGAGCATCGCCGGGGACCGCGGCGAGCAGCGGGCGCAGCTCGGCAGCTGCCTCCTCCCACGCCTCGCGCTTCTCATGGACCGTGGCGACCTTCTCGGCGATCGCGCGCTCCTTCGGCGCGAGCGCGCGCGCCTGCGCCAGCACGGCCAGCGCGTCGTCCCACGACTCCTCGCCGATGCAGCACTCGGCGAGCTCGAGGTAGAGCGGCAGCGTCGGGCCGCTCTTCTTCAGCAGGTCGGTCAGCAGGTCCTTCGCCGCGCCCCACTCGCCGAGCCGCCGGTGGCAGCTCGCCAGCAGGAGCTGCAGCTCGCCGTTGGCGGGCGCTCGGTTCAGCGCCTCGGTGAGGAAGAGGGTCGCCTGCTGGTCGTCGCCCGACGCCGCCGCGCACCAACCGCGCACGCGCCATGGCAGCTCGTAGGCGCCATCGAGGGCGGACGACTTGGCGGCCAGCGCGTCGGCGCGCTTCCACTCGCCCTTCTCGAACCAGGCGATCGCCTGCTGCGCGAGCGAGCGCGCCTCGACCTGCGCCGGCGTGCGCTCGACGACGACCTCCTCGGCGGGCGCGCCGCTCGGCGCGGGAGTCGGCGCCTGCTGCGCGGGCGCGAGGAACGCGGCGGCAGCCGTGAGGAGGAGCGGGAGGGCGTGGCGCATCGCGGGCTCCGTTCGATTCATCGCTGCGGCGAGACGCGCAGGTGGTGGAGCGAGTGCTGCATGACGCCGGCAGCGCCGGCCGCCTCGCGGAAGAAGCCGATCTGGACGTCGACGCGGCCGAGCGAGTCGACGGTGAAGTCGAGCGACTCGACGTTGTTGACGATCGGCGTGGTCACCCCGTCCTGGCGGCGGACCAGCTGGTTGCCGTCGCGGAACAGCTCGATCTCGCTCGACCAGATCGGCACGATCTCCGCGCCGTTCTCGCCGAACTCGGCGACGCGGCGGAAGGTCATCGTCTCCGAGCCCTCCTCGCCGCTCACTTCCATGTAGGGATTGCCGAGCACGTCGGTGTCGCGCGAGCTGTTGCGCAGCTCGTTGACGACGCGCTGCAGCGATTGCTGCGCCTTCGCGCCGCGCTCGATCTCGCTCATGCCGAACTCGCCGCTGCGCGTCATGACCAGCGTCGCCGAGACGGCGGTCTGCATCACGAGGGCGAGGATCGCGCTCGAGACGGCCGCTTCGAGCAGCGTGAAGCCGCCCTGGCCGGCGCGGCCGCGGAGGCGGCGGCGCGATCGACGGTGCGACATGGATCCGGTCATCACGGGAGCCCTCATGGTGTGGAGCGCGTCACTGGCCGAGCGTGCCGGTCTTGCCGGTCGTCCCGGTCTTGCCGGTCGTCCCGGTCGTGCCGGTCGTCCCGGTCGTGCCCGTCGTCCCGGTTCGACCGCCCGTGCCGGCGCGGCGCTGGACGACCGAGCCGGGATCGATCCGCTCGAGCGTGCCCTCGCGGACCCCCTTCTTCAGGTCGTTCACGCCCCAGTCGAAGCGCTGCTGCGTCGTCCAATCGCGCAGCTCGTCGAACCCCTTCAAGCCGGTGAGGCGGTTGACGCCCGCGTCGGGGACGCCGCCGCCGGCGCTGGTCGCATGCGAGCCGTTGAAGCGGACCGTCTCGAGGAACGCGAGGGTCTCCTCGTTCGGGAAGCCGGGCGGCGGGTCGTTCAGCGCCGACTGGTCGTAGGCCGAGGCGCCCGCCTTGAAGCCGTGCGTCACCGCGCCGCTGGTGTCGATCAACGTCGCCACCGGCCGCTTGTTGCACATCACGCTGCCGAAGCGGCGCAGCGACGTCTTCACCGAGGCGCTGCCGCTGCGCGTCGGCGTCCCGGCGCCATCCAGCACGATCCCCTCCATGGCGATCGTGCCGGTCGTCGAGACGAAGTTGCCGTTGATCTCGAGGCTGGTCGGCGCGCTGCGGCCGTAGACGATGTCGCCCTTCGCGATCACGCCGAGCGCGTGGTTGCGCGCGAAGGCGGGGTTGGCCGCGTAGTCGCCGCTCGCCGGCGTGGTGCCGTTCAGGTAGGCGTAGTCGTTCTGCGCATCGATGTAGCGCAGGTGGCTGGTGATCTTCGCGGTCGACTCGGTGACCACGGTCACCTTGCCGTTGAGGTCGCCCTGCAGCACGCGGATCGCGTCGGGGAAATAGAAGATGCCGGAAGCGGGGTAGCTCGTGGTCGAGACCAGCGCGCCGGCGACCGTCTGGTTCTGGTTCTCCCAGTAGGTCTCGGTGCCCATCACCGGCACCAGCTCGAGCACCTCGTAGGTCCCGTCGGGGATCTTGACCTTGGTCCAGACGTCCTCCCAATAGGTCTCGGTGAGCCAGTAGCCGGTCGTGCCGCCGCCGCCGCCGACGTCCGTGCCGCCGCCGGCGACCGTGCCGGTGGTGTCGATCCAGGTCTTCTTCGTCTTCTTGGTGCTGACCCACTGCCACTCGTAGCGGTAGTTGGTCTTGGTGACGAGCTTCAGCTCCGTGCCGATCTGCACGGAGCGGGTCTTCTGCACGGCGACGACCTGCACCGAGTCCTTCTCGTAGAGCTTCACCTGCAGCGTCGTCTTGGCGAGGCGCACTTCGGCGACCAGGTTCTCGGGGGCGACGTAGGCCGCCTGCGCCTTCAGCCCCGCGAAGTCGATCTTGCCCAGCAGCCCCTTCTCGGCGGCGGCCGCATCCGCGCCGCGCAGGAACGTGGTGTTCTCCGCCGTCGCGCCGCTCTTGTAGGCGAAGCCGCTGCCCGCCGACACGTAGCCGTCGTACGCGCCGTCGGCGAAATAGAACTCGAGCGTCTTGTTGGTGAAGATCCGGCCCTTCGGCTTGCCCGACACGCCGAGGTTGTGCGACTCGACGTAGTAGTTGTAGGCGGTGTAGGAGAGGCCGTCGCGGATCAGGCAGCTCGCCGCGCCCACGGTCATGCCGAAGTCGTTGGTCGACGAGAGGCGGTACCAGCGCGACGGACCGGCCGGCTCGATGGCGACCGGCGTGCCCTCGATCAGCGGCGGATCGGCCGCCAGCGCGGCGACGATCACGTCGTTCTTCCCGTCGGTGTAGCTCGAGTTGAGGATGACGTTCTTCGCCAGCTCGATCTCGCCGATCGCGCGCCACGCGGCGCGCTCGGAAGCGGCCTCCTTCATGATCCGGTTCTGCTCGACCACGGCGCGGCCGAGGAAGGTGGTCATGGTCGCGCCGACACCGGCGACGACGACCAGGCAGATGGGCATCGCGGTCACGTCGAGCTCCACGGAGCGCAGCGGACCGACTCGAGGATGAGGATCCCGTCCCACAGCACGTTGAGGCGCAGCAGGTCGGCTCGCCCCTCGCGCTCGTCGGACTCGTCACCGTCGCCGTTCAGGTCGGCGTCGATGCGCACCTCGAACTGCCCGCCCCACGGGAAGTCGTCGATCTCGAACTGGTAGCCGGTCGAGCCGGCGGCGGTCCTGAGCGAGCTGACCGTCGCCGTGCCGAGGTCGGCGTCGGCGTCGAACAGCTCGGTCAGCTGCGAGTTGGACGCGGACGCGTCGCCCGCCGAGCCGTAGCTGATGCGGAAGAGGCGATCGAGCAGCTCGCCCGCGACGACGGTGAGCTGCGCGCGCCGCTCCATCTCGCGCTTGCTGGCGTGGCCGGCACGCAAGCCGACGCCGATGGTGGTCAGCACCGTCATCATCATCGAGGAGACCAGCATCACCTCGAGCAGCGAGAAGCCGCCCTGGCGACGGCGCCGCGCGCCGCGCAGTGGAACGATGCGCGCGCTCATCGCAGCACCGCCACGTCGAGACCGGCCAGCGCGGCGGCGAGCGGGTCACGCTCGACCGCGCGACCGCTGTCGGCGACCGGCTCGTCCTCCTCGATCTCCCACGAGGCGGCCGAGAGGCGCCAGTTGGAGTCGAGCCGGAAGGTGGCCGGCTTGGCGTCGCTGCCGTTCGCGGCCAGCGTCGCGCCGGGTCGACGCGGGGTCGCGCCGGCGGCGGCCTCCGCCTCCTCGGCGGAGCGGGTGAGGACCATCCCGACGACGGTGAGCGCGGCGGCGGCGAGCAGGCACGGCAGCGCACGTCGATCGGAGAAAAGGCGGCGGCAGTCGATCACGGCGAACCTCCCGAAGTCCGTCGGGTGGATCGACCGTGGCGGGCACGCGAGTCGAGGCGGGGGGACCGGTCGCGATCGGAAGACGATTCCGATCGTGGCGCCCCGAACCGGACTGCAGCGGCTCGGTCAGCGCAGCTGCGGCAGGGCGGGCGCCGGGGGTGGCAACGCCAGCGGCGACGGGCGAGCGCCGAAGGCGGGCGGCGCCACCTCGGGCAGCGGCTCCATCTGGGCGAACTCGGCGCGCGCGATGAACCGCAGCGCCGTGCTGAGCGTCACGATGTGGTACATGAGGTCGAAGTGGGCGCGGTTCAGGAAGTTGGCGCCGAACATGAACGCCAGCAGGCTGATCTCGAGCATGTTGCAGTAGTTCACCAGCCACTGCGCCTGCGGGCCGCGGCGCTGCGCCTCCTTGCGCGTCTTGCGCAGCGTCCAGAGCGTCGAGATCAGCATCCCGAGGAAGCAGATCAGCGCGAAGGTGCCGAGCTCGGCCCACACCTGGATGTAGGTGTTGTGGGCGACGCGCACCGTCTTCACGCCGCTCCGCAGGCGCACCTGGATCGGGTCGTAGCGACGGAAGTTGGAGACGAACCCCTCGAAGCCGACTCCGAAGAAGGGGTTGGCGGCGACCATCTTCATCCCGACGCCCCAGGCATAGAGGCGGCCGGCGGCCGACCCCTCCTCCTCGGGATTCTGCAAGGTCGCGAGCCGCTCCTTGGCGTCCTCGGGCAGCACGAGCGGCGCCAGCAACGCCGCGAACGCCGCGATGAACCACGGCAACAGGCTCTTCTTCAGCTTGTTGAAGATGAGCAGCGACACGACGCACATGGTGAGGAAGCCGCCGCGCGACAGCGTGCAGACGATCGCCACGCAGGTGAGCGCGTAAGCCACGGTGCAGAGCCGTTTCAGCCAGCGCCGTTGCGCGCTCCTCCCCAGGAAGAAGAGGAACGGCAGGTTCATCGCGAGGCCGAGGCAGAGGTCGTTGTTGTCCAGCATCATCCCGCCCGGCCCCTGCAGGATGCGCCCGCCGCGCAGGATGCCGTGCAGCCCGTACTTGATGCCGAAGACGCCGAGCGAGAGGCCGATGGTCCAGGCGATCTTCTGGAAGCGATCGCGCGTGTCGACCATGCCGACGGTGAAGAAGGTGACCAGGAAGACCTTGAAGAGGTCGAACCACTTGGCGGTCTGGTTGTCGTTCGGGTCGCGGCGCGCCAGCACCAGCGAGATCGAGAGGCAGACGAAGAGGCCGGCCATCCAGCGGGTCGGGGTGGCCAGCCGCGTGAACTTGCGCCGCTCGTAGAGGAACCAGCCCGAGTACATGAGCAGGGCGCAGTAGAGCGAGTAGCGGATCGGCTTGGCGAAGCCCCAGCAGAAGTCCTGCGGCCGCATGTAGGCGAGCCACGTGAACAGCAGCAGGCCGAAGAAGGGCCGGGTGAACGCCCGCGGGAGCATGGCGAACACGGCGATGAAGACGATGACGTCGCGATAGCTCAAGGCGGCGGCGGCCCCGGTTCCGTCGGAGGCGGGACATCATGCGCGGCGGCGCGGCGCCACCAAGCGGCGGCCCGCGGCCGCCGGCTCCGCTCATCGGCGAGCGGGAGGTCCGGGCTCATGCCACCCGCCCGCGCCGCCTATGATCCCGCCCCATGGCATCCGACCCGCCGCCCTACCAGCGCCTCGCGACCTGCATCGACGGCCTCGACCTGCTCCTCGGCGGCGGCCTGCGCTGCCCGAACCCCGGCTCGGTCTTCCTGGTCATCCTCGGCGGCCCCGGCACCGGCAAGACCCACCTCGCCCTCGAGCTCGCCGTGCGCACGCTCGGCCAGGCGAAGGAGCGCGGGGCGTGCCACACCTACTACAGCTTCGACCAGAGCCCGGCCGAGCTGCACGCCAAGCTGCGCGCCGACTTCGACTTCTACGGCATGCAGCCGTCGTGGCGACGCATCGTCGGCACCCTCGAGAGCCCCGAGCACGCCGCGCAGGTCCACGAGTTCACGCTCCCCCAGCCGGCTGCCGAGGGCTTCCTCGCGCTCGCCTCGCTGCGCGACGCGCCGGGCGAGCTGGTGCGCGGCGGCAGCCGCCTCTTCGAGCGGCTCGACCGCGACCTCGCCGCGATGGCGAGCGCCGCGACTCCGACCGGCACGCCGCTCGTCCCGCGCCTCGTCGCTATCGACAACATCTCGCTCAACGCCTTCGACGACGGCCCGCAGGCGCGCAACGCGCTGCAGTCGATCCGCCAGCAGCTCGCCGCGCGCCACCTGCACGGGATCTTCGTGGTGGAGACGCCGGGCGGCACCTCCGATCGCGCGATCTTCACGGCCGCCGAGTACGCCGCCGACGTGATCATCGAGCTCGGCTACCACCAGGTCGGCGACCAGTTCAAGGAGCGCTCGATCGAGATCGCCAAGGCGCGCCACCAGTTCTACTACCGAGGCGCGCACCACTTCTCGATCGTCGGCCGCAACGAAGGCGAGCTGTTCGGAGCGCGCGGCGAGCGGCCGACCGGCATCCACGTCTACCCCTCGGTGCCGACGCTCCTCTCCCACCTCGACTACGAGCAGTCGAAGCGCGAGAAGCCGAAGACGCCGGCGACGATCCCGTTCGGCATCGCCGACCTGAACGTGCCGCACGGCTCGGTGAGCGGGCTGGTCGGGCCGCCGTCGCGCGCCACCACCGCCCACTGGCTCGCGCTGCGCTTCCTGCTCGCCGGCAAGAAGAACGGCCTGCTGATCTCGCTGCGCGAGACGCGCGAGGAGCTGCAGGCGGTCGCGCGCGCGTGGTTCGGCGACGAGGCGAGCCGGCTCGACTGCATCTCCTTCGCGCCGGAGTACCTCTCGACCGGCAAGTTCATGAAGGACCTGTACGACGAGATCTGCGAGCTCGAGCGGCGCGGCCGCGTCGTGGAGCGCGCCGCGCTGTGGGGGCTCGGGCAGCTCAAGATGGCGTTCCCGCTGCTGAACGAGTCGCGGATGTTCCTGCCGTGGCTCTCGGCGTTCCTGAAGAAGAAGGGGATCGCGTCGCTGCTGGTCGAGGCGACCCATCAGGTGCAGGAGGACGGCACCGTGAGCGGCGACTCGACCGTGCCGCTCACCGTCGACCACCTGCTGGCGCTCGTCGAGACGCCGGAGCGGCAGAGCGAGCTGCGGCTGGTGCGCTCCCTCTCGGCGCGCTCCGAGAAGCACGGCCGCACCATCCCGCTGCCGCCCGACTCGCGCTGACGCCGCCGCCCCGCTGCGTGCGCGGCGTCGACCGCCGCGCGCGCGACGTCAACCGCCGCGCGGCTGCCAGCGCGGGTGCCACTTCATCGCGCGCTCCGGCTCGACCACGAAGACGCGCAGCCGGTTCTGGTGGTAGTCGAGGCGCGGCCGCCAGAGTTCCTGCGCGAGTCGCCCCTGCTCCCACGCCCAGCGATGGAACGAGCGCGTCTCGGCGGTCTTCTCCTCGAAGTCGGCCGGGATCACGATCCAGAGGCGCGGGCAGCCGCCCCACATCGACTCGTACTTGCGCCACTCCGCATCGCCCGACGGCGGCGGCGCCTCGAGCAGTTGCTCGTCGGCGAGGCTGTCGGGCAGGTAGCGGCGCGCGAGCCCGTGCGTCTCGACGATCACGCCGTCGCCCGGCCGCAGCCGCTCGGTGACGAAGCGCAGCGCGCCGGCGAGATCGTGGCGATTGCCGTCGATCAGCTCCGACACGATGCCGGGCGCCCACGCCGCCAGCGCCAGCGCCGGCACCGCGACCGCCGCGCCGCGCACCGTCCGCTCCAGCCGATCGGAGAGCTCGCCGATGAACGCCGCGGCCGGCAGCAGCGCGAGCGGCACCACCGCGATCAGGTAGCGCTGCTCGACCGACTTGTGCAGGGCGGCGAGCGCCAGCATCAGCGCGGTCGGGACGCCGGCGCCGAGCACCACGTGCAGCGCCAGCTCGCGATCGCGCCGCCACAGGGTCGGCAGCCCCAGCACGCCGAGCGCGCCGATCACCGGCCCGACGTTCCAGCCGATGCCGAGCAATAGCCCCCCGAACGACTCGACCGCCGCATCCTGCGCGCGCAGCTTGTAGCCGATCGTGTCGCTCACCGTCGACGGCCAGAGCAGCGCCGGCACCGCCATCAGCAGCGGCAGCGCGACCAGCGGCACGACGGCGCGCGACAGCGGCCGAACGCGCAGCAGCGCCGCCCCACCCACGGCCGCCAGCTCGCCGAGCAGCAGGAGCCCCGCGGTCGGATGGGTGCCGATCGCCAGCGCGATCCACGTCACGCCCGCCAGCGCGCGCCGGAAGCTCCCCTCGCGTTGCGCGCGCATCAGCTCGAAGGTGGCCGGGATGCAGAAGGCGAGCACCAGCGAGTAGAAGCGCGCCAGCTGCGAGAAGTAGAGGAACCACGGCGAGAAGGCGACCAGCGCGGCCAGCACGTGCCGCTCGCGCCGGCCGAGGAAGCCGCGCGAGCTGCGGAAGGCGGCCGCCGCCGCGATGCTCCCGGCCAGCGCCGGCAGCAGCCGCAGCACGAACTGCAGCGCCTGCGGATCGGGCGCCGGTCCGGCGAGGCCGGCGAGCTCGAGCACCAGCCGCTCGAGCGCGAAGAAGACCGGGAACGCGAGGTCGGCCGCCACCATCCGCGGCCCGAACAGGTCGAGCGAGTTGTCGAGGCTGTAGACCTCGTCGCCCCACAGGCTGAAGCGTCCGAGCGCGAGGAAGCGCAGCGCCGCCGCCAGCGCGAACCAACCGAGCGCGGCGAGGCCGTCGCTGCGCTCCGCTCCGGCTCCGCTCCGCTCGCTCATCGCCGCGCGTCCATCCGCCGCCTCGCCGCCCATCGCTCCCGCGATCGAGGTGGTAGCGTAGCGCGCCTCATGCGCACGCGCCGATGGCTCGGTCGACTCTCCCTGGTCCTGCTCAGCACGTTCGCGACGCTCGCCGCGCTCGACTGGCGGTTGCGCGGCGAGGTCGGCGAATGCGGGTTGACGCCGTTCCGCACCGCGACGGTGAAGGGGCTCCCGCACGAGCTCTTCCCCGGCCGAACCACCCTCTACAAGGGCGTCGAGGTCCGCATCAACTCGATCGGCCTGCGCGGCGAGGAGCTGCCGGCGCCGCAGCCGGACCGGCGCCGCATCGCGATCGTCGGCGACTCGGTCACCTTCGGCAACGGCTGTCCCGAGGACGACACCGTGCCGCGCACGCTCGCCGCCGAACTCCTGCGGCGCGGGCAGCCGTGCGAGCTGGTCAACTGCGGCATCCCGGCCTACAACGCCGACAACGTCGCGACGATGGTCCGCGAGCGCGTGGTCGCGCTGGCGCCGCAGCAGGTGATCTGGGTGATGGTCGCCAACGACGTCTGCGACGCGCATCGACGCACCGAGATCCCGGTCGACGCGACGATCGACGCCTTCGCCGACTTCCCGCTCGGCTCGCCGCTGCTGCAGCTGCTGAACGTGCAGGCGAGCGGCATCCTGCGCGCGCTCGGCCTCACGCTCGACGGCTACGTCGAGTCGGTCCTGCGCCAGCACGAACGCACCGGGATCGAGCGGCTGCGCCGCGCGCTGACCGAGATGAAGTCGCAATGCGCGGCGGCGGGCATCGACTTCCGCGTCGCGATCTACCCCTTCATGACGCGGCAGGACCGGAACCCGTTCCGGCCGATCGAGGACTCCTGCGCAGCGCTCTGCGGCGAGATGGCGATCCCGTGCCTGCGCCTCTCCGACGCCTTCGCGCCCGACGCCAACCTCGGCGCCTACTGGGTCGCGCTGCTCGACGCCCATCCCGACGGCGTGGCCAACCGCCGCGTCGCCGAGTTCCTCGCCGAGAGCTGGTTCAAGCCGTGAAGCCCGAGCGCGCGGCGTCGGCCGCCGCCATCACGGCCGGCAGCCGCCCCGGGTCGTCGACCGTCGCGACCTCGCTGCCGCCGACCCGCACGCAGGCGAAGGGGCGCTCCGCCGCCGCGAAGCCGTGGCGCGCCAGGAGCTCCTCTTCGCGCGCCGGATCGAGCGCCAGCACCAGCTTGCTCGGCGCGTAGGTGCGCCGCGCCACCGCCAGCAGCTCGTCGCGGCGCGCATCGCCCTCCGCTCCGACCACGAAGAGGCACTGCGGCGGGTGGAAGAAGAGCTCGACGGCGCGACCGTACTCGGCGGTGTGGTAGCCGTAGAGCGGATAGTCGGCGGCGAACGCGCAGAGCGTCCGCTCGGCCAGCGAGCGCCATTCGGGCCGCGCCAGCAACCAGCTCGCGCGCAGCAGCGCTTCCGCCAGCAGGCCGTTCTCGAGCAGCGCCTCGTGGCGGCGGCGCGACTGCGCGAAGTGAGGCGCGTCGTCGCGCACGTCGGAGAAGCCGCCGTGCTGCGCCGACTCCTTCGCGCGGAGCACGCCGATCAGGTCCTCCACCACCGCGAGGTGGCGGTTGCAGCCGGCGAACTGCACGGCGTGCAGCAGCGCGCGCGCCGCGAAGACCTGGTCGGCGACGAGGCCGAGGATCTGCCGGTTGCCGTCGGCGGTGCAGGAGTGGTAGGCCCCCTTGCCGCGGCTGATCAGCCGCTCGACGAGGAAGTCGGTCGCCTGCAGCGCGCGCTGCGTGGCGCCGTCGTCGCCGAGCACCGCGCCCGCCTTGAAGAAGGCGGAGATGGTGGCGGCGAGCGGCCGCGTCGCGATCAGCGGGTCGACGCGCGGCGGCTTGCGATCGGCGCGCTGCCGCTCGGGCAGCGCGTAGTAGCCGTCGTCGCCCTCCTGGCCGGCGAACCACGCGCCCGTGGCCGGATCGCGCAGCGCGTGCTCGACGTAGGAGAGGGTCTTCTGCGCGACCTTGCGGAGCTCGTCGCGGCCGAAGAGCTGCCACGCCTCGAGGTAGTTGCGCAAGAGCCCCGCCTGCGTCTCGAGCAGCTTCTCGGTCCACGGCTGGCGCCAGTCGCGCGTGGCGCAGTAGCGGAAGAAGCCGCCCTCGACCGGATCGAGCAGCGCCCCCTCGGCCATCGCCGTCAGCGAGCGCTGCACCACCTCGCGGAACGCCGGGTTGCCGGTCTTCTCGGCCCACAGCAGCGCGAAGTCGAGCGCCTCGGGATGGGGGAACTTCTGCCCGGTGCCGAAGCCGCCGTGCGCCGCGTCGAACGCATGCAGCATCGCCTGCGCGATCCGCTCGAGGAGCGCCGGCGAGAACCCCGCAGGCGCGCCGTGCTTGCCGCTGACGTCCATGCATGGCTCCGCCGGAAGGGGTACGCCGCCACGCGGGCGACGTTCCGTCTCCTCCTTCGGCCGGAAGCCCGGCGCGGCTGTGCCGGCGCTCCCGCCCCGAATCCCGCGGCGCCTTGCTAGCGGCGCGGCGGCGCGTCAGCTCGTGGCGCGGACCGGCCGGCGACGCAGCGGGACGCGCGGCGCATCGGCCCAGAGCGACTCGAGGTCGTAGTAGGTGCGACCGTCGCCGTCGAAGAGGTGGACCACGACGTCGCCGAGATCGAGCAGCACCCAACGATCGGAGCCGGTTCCCTCGACGCGGCGCGTCTTGCGGCCGCTGGTGGCCGCATCGGCCGCGAGCCCCTCGGCGACCGCGCGCAGCTGCCGCTTGTTCTTGGCGGAGGCGATCACGAAATAGTCGGCGATGACGGTGCGCTGCTGCACATCGAGGAGGAGGATGTCCTCGCACTTCTTGTCGATCGCGATCTCGGCGCAGCGGTGCGCCAGTTCCAACGAATCCAAATCGACCTACCTTCCGTGCGGCGCCGCCGCGAGGACGAGGAACACCAAGGCGAGCCACCACGGCACGAGCGCGGCGAGGCCCGCCTCGCTGCCGCGTTCGCTCGGCGCCGGACCATCGCGGGCTGGCAGCAGCGCCGGCAGCGCTGCGACGAAACCGACGACGAGCATCCCCGCGAGCACGCCGCCCTGCAGCGCGGGCGCGATCCGGGAGAGCCCGAACGCGACGGCTGCCGACAGCGAAGAGGGCAGGATCATGGCGCGCGCCCCCCCTCGCGTCGAGATCGCGCCCGCCGCGCCCGCCCCGCAGAGCGTCGCGCCGAGCAGCTCGCCGACCAGGGCGCCGAGCAGCAATGCGCCGAGCAGCAGCGCGCCCGCCGGAGACCGCTCGCCGCCGGGCGCCACGATCGCCAGCACTCCCGCCAGCGCGAGCAACCACCCCCCGAGCGCCTCGATCGCGCGCGGCGTCGCCACCGGCGCCGCCGACTCGCGGCGCGGGGGCGTGGCGAAGAGCAAGGCGAACGCGCTCCAACCGGGCGCCATGTCGCCGCCCCACTGCCAGCCGACCATCCAGGCGGAGCCGAGCCAGATCAGGAGCCACGGCACGGCGGAGCGCGGCGCGCCGCTCGCCGCAGCGGGGAGCGGCCGGTCGCACCACCAATCGACCGTCGTGCCGATCGCCGCCGCCAGCGCGAGCCCGATCCAGAGCGGCAGCGTGACGCGAGCGGCGGGCCACCGCTCGCTCGCCCAGCTCGCGCCGTCGGGCGCCGCGGCCGGGAAGTCGACGAAGAGCGGGACGATCGCGCAGGCGACCAGCTCGAACGCCGGCAGTCCGCGCAGCTCGCGGCGGCGCCACGACGCGAGCCACGGCAGCGTCGCGGCGAGCGCCAGCGCCAGCGCCGGCTGCTCGCGTGCGACCAGCGCGAAGGCGACGGTGCGCACCGCCGCTTCGCTCACCGCCCGCCGCGCCGCCGCCAGCGCCGCCGCTTCGAGCGTCGACGCGCCGTGCGCCTCGCTGCCGCCCGTCCGCAGCAGCGCCGCGGTGGCCGCGGCGGCCGCCGCCAGCAGCGGGAGCGTGAGCCGGTCGCCATGCCAGCGCACCAGCGCCAGCGCGCCGAGCAGCACGCACGCCTGGAGCGAGCGGCTGGCGGCACGCGCCCCCTCGTCCTCGAGCTTCCGCGCCGCGCCGTCGTCGGCCGCGAAGGGCACGCGCGCCGCGACCAGCAGCGCGAAGTGGTGCGCCAGCGTGCCCGCCCCCGCGACCAGCGCGACACCGAGCAGCACCGCCAGCGCCGCCGCGCGCGTCGTGCCCGAGTCGGCGCCGGCGAGCGCGACGACGAAGCCCACCGTCGCCAGCGCGCCGAGCGGCACCACCCGCGCTCGCCACGCGCGCCACGCCGCACCGCGTTGCAGCAGCGCTTGCGCCTGCACGGCCCCCTCGCCGCAGCTGCGCGCCAGCAACGCGACTTGCAACAGGAAGGCGGCACCGCCCGCGGCCACGGCAGCGGCCAGCGCCAGCAGCGTCCACGGCCAGGCGACGACGAGCAGCGGCGGATGCATCGCGGCGCAGTGTAGCCCGAGCTACTCGCGCTCGGCCGACCGCGCGTCGTGCAGCAGCGCGCGCCACTCGGCGGAGAGCGCCTCCTCTTCCGCCAGCCGATCGGCGCACGCCGCCGCCTCCGCTCGCAGCGCCGCCGGCGTCGCGTCGTCGCGCAGCAGCTCCGCCACGGCGCTCGCGAGCGCTGCCGCGATCAGCTCGCGCTCCTGCTGCGAGCGCGGAGCCGGTGACGCGGCCGCCTGCCGATGGGCGCGCACCAGCAGCGCGAAGGCGTGCGCCGTCGCGCCGGTCCCCGACGGCAGCGGCGCCCACGCCAGCCGCTCCGGCGCCTGGCGCGCGAAGCTCTGCAACGCGATCGCCTCGAGGAAGTCGAGCCGGGCGAAGCGCGGATGGAGGCGCCGTCCGGCGGCCAGCAGCTCGAACCCCGCGCGCACGCACGCCTCGCGCTCCGCCGCCGAGCGCGCCAGGGCCGGCGCATCGAACAGGAACCACGCGGCGAAGGTCGCGAAGTCGGCGGCGTTCTCGGGCACCAGCGCCAACGCGCGCCACGCATCGTCGAGCTGGCCCGCCACCGTCGAATCGCGGCGGCGCGCCTCGAAGCGCAACCGCAGCACGGTCGCCACCATCGGGCGCAGCGGCCCGAGCGTGCTGGCCGCCGCGCTGCCCGGCAGCGCTTCCGGACGCGGCGTCGGCAGCAACAGCAGCGCGCCGAGCGCCGCCGCGACCGCGCCGACGAGGAGTCGCGCGCGCCGCGTCACGCCGCCCCCTTCGGCCGGCGCGCCAGCTGCAGCCGCGCCAACAGCAGCACGCCGGCCGCGAAGGCCGCCGCCGCAGCGAAGCAGGCGCCATCGTCCGCGCGCCACGCCGGCTCCGCCGCGACGACGCGCTCGACGGCGCGCACGCGGGCGAGGTCGGGCAGCAGCACTACCAGACGTTCGAAGAGATGGGCGAGCGCGCGGCTCCCCTCGTCGACGGTGACATGGGAGTGGGCGTGCGTATGCGCCTCGTCGACCACGGTGGCGACCGCGAGGAAGAGGCCGCGCAGGTGCGCGAGCAGCAGCAGCAGCGCCCCACCCGCCACCGCGAGCCCTTCTCCGACGAGCGCCGCCAACCCGACGCCGAGCGCCGCCGCGAGCACCACCTCGACCACGACCCCTGCCGCGAGGCGCGCGCCGCTCGGGAGCCACGAGCCGGGCGGCCCGCGCCAACGCACCTCGTCGAGCTCGAGGCGGAGCACGCCGGAGCTCTGCGCCACGACGATCTCGACCTCGGGTGTCGGCTCCGCGATCGCCATTGACCAGGTGGCGACCGTCTCGCCCGCCACCGGCCGGCGCGTCACCGCGCCCCAGCGCAGCGTGAAGTCGGCCGGCGCCGAGCCGCCCGCGCGGCTCGCCACGCTCCACGGCAGCAGCAGCTCCGCCGGTGCGGCGCGCGCGGCGAACTCGAGCTGCACCGACTCGCCCGGATCGAGCAGCAGCGCGCCGCGCCGCCACTCGATGCGCGAGCCATCGGCGAGCTGGCGCACGACGCGCAGCGGGGCTTGCGACTCGCGCGGCGCGAAGCGCTCCGCTTGCGCGCGCAAGCTGTCGGGCGCCACCACGAGCTGCCACAGCAGCAGCGGAAGCGCGCCGCACGCCACGCCCGCGACCACGCCGACCGTGCGCCCGATCAGCAGCTCGCCGCTGCGAAGCGGCGTCGCGCGCCACGCCTCGAGCTGGCCGATCCGCCGCTCCTCGCCCAGCGCATGCGCTCCCGCCAGCAGCGCCGCGGCGCCCGCCACCACCGCGATCCAGGTGAGGCGCCGCTCGAGTCGCAGCGCCGCCGCCTCCGCGTCGCTCGCGACCTGCGGAGCGCGGCTCGCCCACCACCAGCTCGCCGCCAGCAGCAGCGCCAGCAGGAGCACGCGGCCGGCGAAGAGGTCGCGCAACGTCGCGCGCGCCACGGCAGCGATGCGCGCCAGCGGGCCACTCAGCGGGCCACTCAGCGGGCCGCCCGGCGGGGCGCTCATCCTGCGCCTCGTGCGCGGCGGAGCAGCGCGGCGAACGGCAGCCGCTCGCCGGCCGGTCCGGCGAGGAGCGTGGCGGGCGGGCCGGAGGCGATCAGCGCGCCGCGATCGAGCAGCGCCAAACCGTCGCCGCCGATCCGCCCGTCGAGCAGCACGTGCGACGAGAGGACGATGGTCGCGCCGGCGCGCGCGCGGCGGGCGAGGCTCTCGAGCAGCAGCTCGGCCGACTCGGGATCGACGCCATCGAGCGGCTCGTCCAGCAGCAGCAGCTCCGCGCCGGTGGCGAGCGCCTGCGCGACGCCCACGCGCCGCCGCTCGCCCTTCGAGAGCGTCGCGAACGAGCGCTTCGCCAGCGGTTCGAGCAGCGCCTCGGCCAGCGCCGCCTCGACGCGCGCGCGCTGCGCCGCGCCGTCGCCGCCGTAGAGCGCCGCCGCCAGCTCGAGCAGCTCGCGCACCGCGAGGCGCCAGCGCGCGTCGCTCGCCTCGGGCATCCACGCCAGGCGGCCGCGCAGCTGCGGCGAGCCGATCGGCAGGTCGAGGAGCTCGAGCTGCCCGCCGCTCGGCGCGACGACTCCGGCGAGCAGCCGCAGCAGCGTGCTCTTGCCGGCGCCGTTCGCCCCGGCGAGGAGCTGCAGCGTGCCGCGCTCGACGGTCCAGGAGACGTCGCGCAGCGCGACGCGCGGCGTCGACCACGGCCAGCGGCGATAGCGGTAGGAGAGCTGCTGGACGCGGATCGCGGGCACGGGACGGAGGCTCCTCAACGGGTGCGCAGCTGCATCAGGAAGTCGCGGAAGCGCGGCAGGTCGCGCAGCGAATCGAGGTCGGGGTCGGTGCTCATCGACTCGAGCAGGTCGCGGAAGCCGGCGGCATCGCTCTGCTCGAGCTTGTCGATCGCTTCGTCGGCGCGGCCGAGGCGCGCGAGCGCGCACGCCTGGTTGTAGAGGCAGATGAAGCGCATGTCCTGGCGAGCGGTGCGGGCGATGGCGCGCTCGAAGTCGTCGATCGCCTCGGCGTAGCCCTGCAGCAGGTGGCGCGCGACGCCGCGCTCGAAGTAGAGGTCGTCGTACTCGGGGTCGACTTCGGCGGCGACGTTCAGCACGCGGATCGCGGTGGCGAAGTCCGACTCCTCGACCAGCTTGTGCGCGACCGCGACCCAGTGGCGCGCGCTCGAGGCGGGCGGCTCGGCCGGCGGCGCGGCAGACGACTCTGCGGGCGACTCAGCAGGAGCCCCACCAACGAGCAACTCCGCGGGCGCTTCCTGCGCCACCTCGAGGGGCGCGGCCGCTTCGCCCGCCGCCTCGTCGCGAGCAGGCGCCACGACGATCGCGTCCGCCGCCACCTGCCGCTCGTGCTCGACGAGCGCGGCCACCTCGAGGCGCAACGCGCGCAACTCGTCGACGAGGCGGCTCTGCTGCTCGCGCAAGGCGGTCAGCACCGCCGACTCCTGCGCGGAGGACGCGGACGGCGGCGCGGGCGGCGACTGCTGGCAGCTGCTGCACAGCCCTTGCAGCGCAGCCGCGACCGCGACGAGGAAGGGGCGCTGGATCGCCATGTGCTGGCTCCTCCGCGACCGCGCGTCCGCCCGCGCGCCGTCGCACCTGCGCCGACCGCCGCGCGAGCGGCGCGACGATCGGCGTCGGCCGTATGCTCGCCCCCCTGCCACGCGGCCGCAACCGCGGCGATTCGTCGCCGCCCGCGGTCGCCGCTCCGGAGGATCCCCGATGCACCGTTTCGCCCTCGCGGCCCGCCCCCGCGCCCGACGCCCCTCGCACCTCCGCCTGCGTCGCCCGACGCTCCGCGCCGCCGCCGGTTCCCTGCTGGCCGTCGCGCTCGCCGCCGCGCTGGTGGCGCCGTCCACCGGCTGCGTCACCGACAAGGTGACCGGCGAGAAGCGCTTCGCCGCGATCCAGTGGGACACGCAGGAGGAGCAGGCGCTCGGCGACCAGTCGGCGCCCAACTTCGAGCAGCAGTTCGGCGGCGCCTACCCCGACGCGGCGGCGCAGGCCTACCTCGAGGGCGTGGTGAAGGAGATGGCGAGCCATTCGGTCCGCAAGGACGACTTCGCCTACAAGTTCACCGTGCTCAACTCGGCCGAGCCGAATGCGTTCGCGCTGCCGGGCGGCTACGTCTACATCACGCGCGGGCTGCTCGAGAACCTCGGCTCCGAGGCGGAGTTCGTCGCGATCCTCGGCCACGAGCTCGGCCACGTCGAGCACCAGCACTCGATGCTGCAGCAGAACAAGCAGATCGCCGCACAGCTGCTGCTCGGCGCGGTGGGGATCGGCGAGGAGCTGCTGCAGAAGGACCCCGACTCGCCGCGCTACGTCTCGGCGATCGCCGGCTACGCGGCGCCGCTCGCGCTCCTGTCGTTCAGCCGCGGGCAGGAGCTCGAGTCGGACGAGCGCGGCGTCTACTTCGCCCACGTGATGGGCTACGACCCGCGCGAGATGAAGAAGACCTTCGAGTACTTCGCGCGCCTCGAGGCGGCGGCGGGCAGCTCGACGCCGGCGTTCCTGCGCACCCATCCGACCAACGAGACGCGCATCCGCGACATCGACGCGACCATCCGCCGCCTCTGCCCCGAGGTGCTCGCGAAGCAGCCGGCGCAGTTCCGCGCGCCGGTCGGCCCGAAGGACCGCTTCACGCAGATCGTGGCGGCGATGAAGCAGCAGGCGCCCGCCTACCAGAAGCAGGCGCAGGCGAACGCGCTGCTCGAGAGCGGCGACGCGGCGAAGCTGCAGCAGGCGCTCGGGCTGGCGAAGGAAGCGGTGGCGATGAACCCGGGCGAGCCGAGCTTCCACTGCCTGCAGGGAGAGATCGAGTACTCGCTCGAGAAGGGCGATCGCGGCAAGGCGAGCTTCGAGAAGGCGCGCGCGCTGCAGCTGAAGGCGACGCCGGCGAAGGAGTACTGGAAGCCCACCTTCTTCCTCGGGCTGATCGACCTCGAGAGCGACAAGGCGGTGCCGGCGGCGACGTCGTTGCGGCGCGCGACCGAGCTCTTCCCCGATCAGCCGGTCGCCCACTACTACCTCGCGCAGGCGGAGGAGAAGGCGGGCAACAAGCCGGCAGCAGCCGCTGCGTACGCGCGCGCCGCCGAGCTGACTCCAGCCGACAGCGCGCTCCACCAGAAGTCGATCGAGCGGCAAGGGCAGCTCTCGTCGTTGCGGCAGGCGCCGGCGCGGCGACGCTGACGAGATCGCGTCGCTGCGAACGAGCGGCGAGCGAGCCGCGCGGAACACGCCACCCGAAGAAGCTGCGAACCACTTCCCACTCGCTCCGTTGACGGCTGCTTTCCCACGGAAGGAGGCAGCACTCGATGGAGCTTCGCAAGAGGGTTGGTTGGGTCGCGTGTTCGATGGTGACCTGCGCAACGGCAGCTCACGCGCAGGCGCCGGCCGGTTGGCCGGAGTTCCGCTACGCGGTCTCCGCCGCGCAGGACGCGGTGACGAAGGGACGCATCCCGGAGCCGCCGCGCCAGGAGGAGCTGCGTCGCGATGACGTCTTCCGCGTGAAGACGGTCGAGGTGACGCCGGGCGAGCTCGTCGAGGAGCAACCGGTCGGAGAGTACGACCAGCCGCTCTGGACCACCTTCCGCCGCTTCCCGTCGACGCGCGTCTACCTGCAGACGCCGCCGGGCGGCGTGCAGTTCGAGCAGTGGTTCGAGCTGCGCAAGAAGAAGGACCGGCGCGGCGACGACGAGACGCGCCTGCGCCAGGAGCTCGAGTTTGGCCTCGGCAACCGCATGCAGCTCGATCTCTACCTGCGCGAGTCGCATGTCCGCGACGGCGTGGACTCGACCTTCGAGATGACCGGCTACTCGGCGGAGCTGCGCTACGCGCTGGCCGACTGGGACGAGATCTGGGGCAACCCGACCCTCTACTTCGAGTGGATCTTCAACGACGGCGACGCCGACAAGATCGAGCCGAAGCTGCTGCTCGGCGGCGAGCTGGCGCGCGGCTGGCACTGGGGCGTGAACTTCATCCACGAGCGCACGCTCGCCGGCCGCGACTCGCGCACCGAGGAGGAGGCGGTCACCGCCTCGATCAGCCGCACGGTCATCGACAACAAGTTCTCGGTCGGCGCGACCTCGGCCTTCTCGTACGAGTCGGAGCCGGGCACGCCGCGCGAGCGGACGCGCGAGTGGCTGCTCGGCCCGTCGTTCCAGCTGATCCCGCATCCGCGCGCGGCGATCAACCTCGAGCCGCTGTGGGGTCTCACGGCCGAATCGAAGCGGCTCAAGCTCTTCGTCGTCTTCTCCTGGCACTTCTGAGCGCCGACGGAACCGACGCGCTCGAGGGCCTCGCATCTGCGCTGCCGCGGCCGCCGCTCCGGGAGGAGGCGGCGGCCGCGGCACTGTTCCGGGACCGCGGCTAGCTCCCCGCGCCGCAGCACTTCTTCCACTTCTTCCCCGAGCCGCACGGGCACGGATCGTTGCGCCCGAGCTTGCTGGCGTGCCGCGTGATCGGCGCAGTGGCCGGCGCGACGGCCGTGCCGCCGATCGCCTTCAGGCGGGCGGGCCACTGCGGCTCGAGCTCGTCGAGCAGGCCGTCGAGCTTCCAGCTGTTGGGATTGGGACGCAGCTCGTGCGCCCACGCGAGGAGCGCGCGGACGATCGCCGGCGCCCTCGCCGACGCGCGGTCGCCGGGGGAGAGGCGGCGCGGCAGCAGTTCGAGCAGCGCGTCGCGCAGGTGCTCCTCGTCGAGCAGCTCGATGCGGGCGCCGAGCTGCTGCCGGCAGATCTCGAGGAACGTCCGGGCCACTTCGCCCGTACCCAAGGCCTCCGTGCGGAACGGCTCGCCGTGGTGCGACGACAGGAACTCTGCAACCTCGGCGCGAAGGCGCGCGTCATCGGAGACGGACATCGTCGTAGGCTCCTGCTGCGAAGGTCACGAGTCTAGGGCGTCCCACTAGAGGCAGGCATGTCGACGAGCGTCGCTCCGGTCGTCTGGATCGGCACCCGCGAAGGGCTCCTGCGCTGGCAGGCGGGCACCCTGACGCCGGTGGCGGGCGATGCCGCCGTCACGGCGCTGGCACGACTGCCCGGCGGGCGCGTGGTGGCGGGAACGGCCAGCGGCGAGCTGATCGAGGCCGATCGCGGCGGCCACCCGCGGCTGCGCTCGCGCCTCCCGCAGCGGGCGCCGATCGCGTCGTTGCTGGCGCTCCATGGCCGCGACGAGCGGCTGCTCGGCGGCACGGCGGCGGGGGCGCTCGTCGAGTTCGGCAGCGAGGGGCCGGCGCGGGCGGTCCGCTTCGACGCACCGTCGGCGCCGCTGCAGGTGGTCGGGGTGCCGGGGCGGCCGCGCTCGGCGCTGCTGGTCAGCGCGGGCCACGGCGGCTGGCTCGTGCAGGATCCGGACCGTGCGCCGGAGCCGTGGTTCAGCGCGCCGACGGCGCCGCTGCTCGACGTGACGCCCCATCCGATCGATGGCCACGTCTGGCTGGCGCGCACCGCCACGCAGCTGCTGCGCTCGAACGACGGCGCGCGGTCGTTCCGGCCGGTGGCGGGCTGGCCTGCTTCGCTGCGGCCGCGCCGCGTCGCCTTCGCGCCGATCGAGCCGTTCACCGCCTTCGCGATCGCCTACCCGACTGCAGAGCCCCCCGACCCGGCCGACCCGTCGCCGCTCTGGACCAGCAACGACGGCGGCCAGAGCTTCCATCCGGTCGCCTCGCGGCTGATCGACCATGCGCGCGACCCGGTCGGCGAGATCACCGCGCTCGCCCCGCTCGCCGAGCACGAGCGCGTGGCGCTGCTCTTCGCCACCGATCGCGGCGAGCTGCTGCGCTTCGCCGCCGCGCCGTCCGCCCCGCAGCAGCCGGCCCACCTGCTGGCCGATCGGATGCCGCCGATCGAGCACCTCCTCGCCGCCGGCACGGCGCCGCTCGTCGACCCGTCGACCTCGGGGATCTTCCTCCTGCCGTGAGCAGCGGAGCGATCCGCGGCGGATCGTTCCGGGAGAGTTCCGCCGCCGGAATCGAAAAGCGGAGCGCCCAGCTTTCGCCGGACGCTCCGCCCATCACTTCACATCGTCACACGTCGCTGTTCAGCCCTCGACCCGCCGCCGCAAGCCGCCCACGCTCCGGTCCGCCAGCGGCGCCGCGCCGGTGGGTCAGATGCAAGGAGGCGTGTCCCGAAGCTGTGTCCGCAGGACACTGCGATGGGCGCGCCGACGCAGCAGATGACCCGCCGCCGCAAGCCGCGGCGTCAGCACTGCGAGTAGCCGCACCCGTGGCACTTCACGCAGCCCTCCTGGAAGGCGAGCGTGCCGATCTCGCAGCTCGGGCACTTCAGCTTGAACATCTCCTTCGGCTTGAGCGCCACCGGCGCGGCCGCGGGCGTCGCCGCCGCCGTCCCGTGCCCGTTGCCGTTGGCCGGCTCGGTCTCGTAGAGCTTCGCGAGATCGACCTCGCCGAGCAGCAGCCCCTTGATGCCGAACTTGAGCTTCGCCGCGAGGTACTTGCGCAGCGCGTGCGCGAGGCCGTCGGCGAGCGACTTGATCCGCCCTTCCTTGGTCGGCACCGACAAGCTCGAGCCGATGCCGTCGAGCTGGCTCACGGCGAGCAGGAAGTCGCCGTTGCAGCGCAGGAAGAGCGACACGATCCGGCAGATCGCCTCGAGGTCGGAGTTGGCGAGGTCGCCCCCCTTGCCGAGCTGCGCGAAGACCTCGCGCTCGATGCCGGTCTGCGGCTCGACGCTGATCTTCACGTGCATGTTGCCGAACGGCGTGAACTGGCGGACGCGCACGCACGGCATGATCTCGGGCAACGCGATCGGCCGCAGCGGGCCGACCGGCGCCGCCGGCGCCTTCGCCTCGGCCGCCGCCGCGCCGCCGGACTTGCCGGCCGACTTGTCGGCGAGCGTCTTGCCGACCTCGTCCTTCAGCGCCATCGGCTGCATCGGGCGGCTGCCGTCGCGATAGACGGTGATGCCCTTGCACTTGGTCTCGTAGGCCAGCATGTAGGCCGCCTCGACCGCCGAGACGTCGCTCTCGGTCGGCAGGTTGATCGTCTTGCTGACGGCCGCGTCGGTGTGCTCCTGCCACGCCGCCTGCATGCGGACGTGCCACTCGGGCGCGATGTCGCGCGCCGTGCGGAAGACGTCGCGGACATGGGCCGGCAGCAGATCGCACTCCTGCACCGAACCCTTGGACGCGGCGTGGTCGATCGCCGCCTGCATGTCGGCGTCGCTCTTCACCGAGTCCTTCAGCGCCTGCTCGAAGACCGGGTTCACCTCGGAGAGCGTCTTGCCGTCGAGCACCTGGCGCGTGAACGCGAGCGAGAAGATCGGCTCGATGCCGCCCGAGCAGCCCGCGATGATCGAGATGGTGCCCGTCGGGGCGATCGTCACGTAGTGGGCGTTGCGCGCCTTGATCTTGCGCTTCACGTCCCAGACCGAGCCCTTCCAGTTCTTGAAGCAGCCGCGCTGCTCGGCGAGCTCGGCGCCGATCTCCCACGCCGTCTTCTGGATGAAGCTGCCGACGTCGCGCGCGAGACCGAGCGCCTCCTCGGAGTCGTAGCGGATGCCGAGCTGGAAGAGCAGATCGGCCCAGCCCATCACGCCGAGCCCGACCTTGCGGTTCGAGCGGCACGCCTCGTCGATCTCCTTGGTCGGGTAGTTGTTCACCTCGACCACGTCATCGAGGAAGCGGATGCAGGTCCGGACGACCCCCTTCAGCTTGTCCCAGTCGATGCGCTCCTTCAGCGAGCCGCGCACGGTCGGCCGGTAGAAGCGCTCGAGGTTGACCGAGCCGAGGTTGCACGCCTCGTAAGGGCCGAGCGGCTGCTCGCCGCACGGGTTGGTGGCGCGCATCTCGAAGACGTGCGGCGTCTGGTTGTGGCGGTTGACCTCGTCGATGAAGATCAGCCCCGGCTCGCCGGTGTTCCAGGCGCGCGTGATGATCCGGTCCCACAGCTCGCGGACCGTCATGAACTCGCCCCGCTTCTCCGCGGGGACCTCCTCGTAGACGGCGCGGCCGGTGCTCTTGCGCAGGACCGCCGACTTCTTGCTGTGCGGGTCGCGGACGACGTGGAGCGCGTCGGGCGACTGCTTCAGCCGGTCCATGAACTCGTCGGTCATCGAGACCGAGAGGTTGTAGTTGGTGACCTTGGTCAGGTCGGCCTTGATGTCGATGAACGAGACGATGTCGGGATGGTCGATCCGCATCATTCCCATGTTGGCGCCGCGGCGGAACGCGCCCTGCTGGATCGCATCGGTGACCGACGACAGCATCTTGAGGAAGGAGAGCGGGCCGTCGGTGGTGCCGCCCGACGACTTGACGATCGCCCCCTTCGGACGGAGCTGCGAGAGGTCGACGCCGGTGCCGCCGCCGGCGCGCTGGACGAGCGCGATCTGCCGCGCCGTCTCCATGATGTCGGGGATCGAGTCGTTGAGCGGCAGCACGAAGCAGGCGGAGAGCATCCCGAGCCGCCGACCGGCGTTCATCAGCGTCGGCGAGTTCGGCATGAAGTAGCGCTCGGTCATCGAGCGATAGAAGGCGTCCTCGACCTCCTTGATCGCCTCGGCCGAGACGCCCCACTTCGACTCGACGGCCGCCACCGCGTGCGCGACGCGACGGAACAGCTGCGCCGGCGACTCGATGACCTTCCCGTCGTCGTCGCGGTTCAGGTACCGGTTCTCGAGGACCGTCAGGGCGTTCTTCGAGAGATCCACCGAGTCGTTGCCCTTGCTCGCCGCCGCACCGATCGCCGCCGCAGGTTGAATCACGTTTTCCCCTCCCCTTGTAGTCCCGATTCCGGCCGCCGCCGAAACCGGGCTGGCGCAATGCGCCCCCCATCCATAGTGCGTCCCACGCACCGTTCCGCCATTGCCACCAGAGACAGCGACGGGCCGCCTGCCAGGCGACCCGTCTTCCCCTTCCCCTCACGATCCAAGCCGCGCGCTGATCGGCAGTGCCTGAAAAGTTCTGATCCCGAACAACTTCAGGCCAAAGATGCTAGACGTGGTGGTTGCGCGCGCACCGGACCACTACTGCTTGTTGCACAGGCGGAATTCTTATCCCGATTCAAAACCGCTGTCTAGGGGGTCGAACAAGTCCCGATAAAGACTACTCAACCATCTGTCAGTAAACGGGTTACGTCGAAGATGAGAGCGACTCGTGGCGCTCCGGCGGCGTTCGTCAGTCGACGCTCGCGCTCTCGACCGCCTTTTGGCGCGAAAGCAGCACTAGATTGCGCGCGTAAACGACCACTCCAGGCAGCTGCCCCATGATCACCAGCGGCTCGGTCTTGCCGAACCCGTAGATCAGGGTGAGGAACGAGCCCCACAAGCTCATGTGCCAGAAGACCTTCGGCACGACGCTCTTGCCGCGCTTCTCCGAGACCCACCACTGCACGACCATGCGGCCCGCGAAGATGAGCTGGCCGACGACCCCCGCGATCCCGATCGGGTCGAGCAGCTTCTCCCAGAGCTTGTGGACGTAGTCGGCGGCGTCAGGAGCGAGCAGCAGCAGGAGCACAGGCGGACCTCCGCGACGACGGGGCGCGAACGGCGTTCGGCGACGCGAGCGCCACTCGCGAGGGGGAGGCTACTCGACCGCGACGCCCGCCGTTGCGCCGTGGCCTCGCGGCCGCCGGCTCACCCCTTGACGCAGACCACCTGCTTCAGCGTGTGGACCACCTCGACCAAGTCGTCCTGCGCGCGCATCACGGCGTCGATGTCCTTGTAGGCCATCGGCGTCTCGTCGATCACCGCGGCATCCTTGCGGCACTCGACCGCGCGCGTCGCCGCCTCGTGGTCGGCCAGCGTGAAGCGCTTCTTCGCCTCGGTCCGCGACATCCGCCGGCCGGCGCCGTGGCTGCAGCTCTCGAAGCTCTGCGGATTGCCGTGGCCGCGCACGATGAAGCTCTTCGCCCCCATGCTGCCCGGGATGATCCCGAGCTCGCCGGCGCCGGCCCGCACCGCACCCTTGCGCGTGACCAGCAGGTCGACACCGCCGTGCTTCTCGCGCGCGACGTAGTTGTGGTGGCAGTTCACCGCCATCAAGTCGGCGCGGAACTCCGGCAGCTTGCAGAACCGCAGCGTGCGCACCACCGCCGCCATCATCAGCTCGCGATTGGTGCGGGCGTACTCCTGCGCCCACTCGACCGCCTCCACGTAGTCGCGGAAGTCGGGCGAGCCGGCATCGAGCCACGCGAGGTCGCGGTCGGGCAGCGGGCCGAGGTCCTTGCCGAGCCGCTCGCGCGCGCGCTCGATGAAGTAGGTGCCGATCCGGTTGCCGATGCCGCGCGAGCCGGAGTGGAGCAGCACCCAGACCTGCTCCGCCTCGTCGCGGCAGAGCTCGATGAAGTGGTTGCCCGTGCCGAGCGTCCCGAGCTGCCGCTCCGGCGCGTGCGTCCGCGTGCGCGGATGCTTCTGCACGATCGCCTTCAGCCGCGGCGCGAGGTTCCCCCACGCCGCGAGCGCCGGCTCGGGCGGCTCGCGCCAGGCGCCGCGGTCGCGCGCGCCGCCGTGGTCGGTGCGGCCATGCGGGACCGACCGCTCGATCGAGTGGCGGATCGCGCGGAGGTCATCGGGCAGGTCGCTCGCCTTCAAGCTCGTGCGGACCGCCATCATCCCGCAGCCGATGTCGACGCCGACGGCGGCCGGCACGACTGCGCATGCGCTCGCGAACACCGTCCCGACCGTCGCGCCGATGCCGACGTGGACGTCGGGCATCGCGGCGACGTGGCCGTGGACGATCGGCAGGCGGGCGAGATTCTCGAGCTGCCGGAGCGCCCCTTCCTCGACCGGCACGCCGCGCACCCACGCCCGCACTTCGCCGCCCCCGTCGACGTGGCGCACGATCGGGCCGTGCGAAGCGGCCGGTTCGGGAAGTTCTCGGATCGGGTCCATGGCGGTTCCTCGGTACGGGGTCGCCGCGTCGGCGTCGATCGACTCCGCAGACGGCTCGTTCGCCGCGGCCGGCCGCGTCAGGTCACGCGCTCGTCCGGCGGCCGCGTCTTCCAGCGCGGGTGGATCCAGTTCCACTGCTCCGGATGGGCGCGCACGAACGCCTCGAGCCGCCCGTTCAGCTCGCGCAGCAGCCGCGCCTCCTCGACGTCGGGATCGGCCGCGAGGTCGGGGACGATCGGCTCGGCGAACGCCGCCGCGTAGTCGAGCGGCCGGCCGCGGCTCCAGCTCGACACCACGAGGATCGGCTTGCCGGTCCGCAGCGCCAGCACGGCGGGCGTGCGCACCGTCGCCGCCGGCACGCCGAAGAAGTCGACGAACGCCGGGCTCTCCTTCTGGTTCAGGTCGCAGAGCAGCGCGACGCTCTGCCCGCGCCGCAGGCAGCGGAACAGCGACACGACCGCGTTCTCGCGATCGATCAGCCCCATGCCGAGCCGCCCGCGCAGCGCGACCAGCCGCGCGTTCAGCTCGGGGTTGCGCAGCGGCTTCATCACCGCATGGAGCGGCGCGACCTGCTCGGTGACGACGCCGCCGAGCAGCTCCCAGTGGCCCTGATGCAGCGTCACGAAGATCGCGGCGCCGTGCTGCTCGACCAGCGCCTTCGCGCGCGCGCCGCCTTCGAGCGCGACGAAGCGCGACAGCGGCCGCAGGCGCGGCTTGGCGAGCAGCAGCAGGTACTCGACGAAGAAGCGGCCGAGGTGGCGATAGACGCCGGCGACGATCGCGCGCCGCGCCGCCTCGTCGAGCGCCGGCCCGTAGGCGAGCGCGAGGTTCGAGAGCGCCACCGCGCGGCGGCGCCGATCGAGGCGGCCGAGCAGCCCGCCCAACCGCTCGCCGCACCGCACGCCGAGGGTGACCGGCACGAAGCGCGCCGCCCACGCGAGCAGTTGCACCAGCCGCGACTCGGCCGCATCGCGCCCGCGCTTCCAACGGCTCCGCGGCTTCACGGACCGCCCCGCAACGCGACGAGCGCGCGCCCCTGCAGGTGACCGCGCGCGACGACCCGCCCGCTCCCGACCAGCCCGAAACGCGCCAACTCGTCCTCCCACAAGATCGCGATCAACGCCGGATCCTCGCCGAGCAGCCGCAGCGGCTTGCGGCCGTCGTACTCCTCGATCAGAGGAAGTCCGGTGACCAGGCGCAACGCGCAGCGCAGCCCGGTCGGCGCCACGATCCGCTTCGCCGCGCGGATCGGCGGCGCGTCGAGGAGTTCGCGCGCGCCGAAGATCGGATCGGCGCGCCACGCCACCAGCGGCATGAGCGAGAGCACGACGATCGAGCCGAGCAAGGTGCGACGCAACGGCGGCGCGCCCGCGTCGCGTGCCGCCTGCACCAGCAGCGCGACGAGCGCCGCCGCGCCGACCACGATCCCGCCGAGCAGGAGCGGGTCGCGCTCGATCGCCTCGAGAGCCTCCGCATCGACCGCGTCGCCGAGCGGGACGCCGAAGGGCAAGGCGATCGCTGCCGCCAGCAGCGCCAGGGCGAGGAGACCGGCGAGCGCGCCGATGCTGCGGCTCGCGGCTCGGCGCGGCGGCGCAGCGAGCGCCTCGCCCGCCAGCAGCGCGAGCGCGGGCAGCGCCGGCAGGATGTAGTGCGGCTGCTGCGTCGGGAGCAGCGCGATCAACACCGTCGGCAGCAGCCCGAAGCCGAGCAGCGCCGCCTGTCGCGGCGGCGGCCGCCACCACGCGCGCGCCGGCCGCGGCAGCGCGCCGATCGCGAGCAAGCTCCACGGCAGCATGCCCGCCAGCGCGATCAGCAGCGCGTAGCCCGGGAAGCGATGGTGCTTCCGCTCGGTGCCGGCCACGCGCCGCTCGAGCTGCCCGAAGGTCAGGTCGTGGACGTAGCTCGCGCCGGCGATCGACTGCGCCTTCGCGGTCCACGCCAGCGCCAGCCCGACCGCGCTCGCCAGCACCAGGAGGTCGAGCCACGCGAAGGAGGCCGGCCGCGGCGCAGCCGGTGCGTCCGGGTCGCGACGCGCGACGCTCGCGCCGATGCGCCAGCCGATCGCGAAGAGCAGCACGACCGGCCCCTTGGTCAGCAGCCCCGCCGCCAGCAGCACGCCTTCGAGCAGCGCCAGGCCGACCCGCGACCCGCGCCGCTCGTGCGGCAGGACGGTGCGCCGCGCGGCGCAGGCGAACGCGGCGCAGAGCTCGAACGCGAGCAGCGGATCGAGGTAGCCGAGCTGCGCGTAGGCGGCGAAGAGCGGCGCCGTGATCAGCACGAAGGCGCCGCGCCGGACGGCCGTGCCGGACAGCCCGCAGGAGCGCCCGATCGACGGCAGGAGCAGCAGCGTCCCGAGCGACGCGAGCAGCGAGACGAACTGCGGCCCGCGATCGATCGGGACGCCGAGCCGCGCGAGCCCGGCGATCGCCCAGAAGAAGCCGGGCGGCTTCTCGAAGTACCACTTCTGGTGGAGCACCGGCACCCACCACTGCCCGCTCTCGCGCATCGCCAGCGCGACGTCGGCGTAGCGCGTCTCGTCGACCGGCCACGCGCTGCGCAGCAGGACCATCGGCGACCAGAGCGCGATCGCGAGGAGCAGCGCCCCGCCGAGGACGCCGCGGGAACCGGTCGCCGCGGGGTCGGCGTCGCGCGCAGCGAGTGGAGCGAGGTTTCGCAAGGCGTCTTCCTATTCCATCGCGGCCGAGAAGCGGCCGAAGCGCAGCGCGAGGGTCGGCAACAGCAGCAAGTTGAGGAGCGTCGAGGTCGCGAGCCCGCCGAGGATCACCACGGCCATCGGCCCCTCGATCTCGCGCCCCGCGCTGCCGCTGCCGATCGCGATCGGCAGCAGTCCGAGACCCGTGACGAGCGCGGTCATCAGGATCGGCAGCAGCCGCTCCGACGCGGCGCGGACCACCGTCTCGGCTCCGAACGGCGCGCGCTCCTCGACGACGACGTGCTCGATGTGGGCGAGCAGCATGATCGAGTTGCGCATCGTGACGCCGAACAACGTCACGAAGCCGACCATCGAGCCCATCGACAGCGTGCCGCCCGTCCACGCCACGGCCAGCACGCCGCCCACGAAGGCGAACGGCAGGTTGGACAGCGCCAGCAGCAGGTTGCGCGCATTGCCGAACGCCGCGCCGAGCAGGATCACCACTGCCAGCAGCGCCATCGCGCCGTGCAGCAGCAGCTCGTCGCGCGCGACCTGCTCCTGCTGCGCTGCGCCGCTGAACGACAGGTAGTTCCCTTCCGGCAGCGCGACTGCCCCGTCGAGGCGAGCGCGCGCCTCCGCGACGAACGACGCGACGTCGCGACCGCTCACGTTGCAGGTGACGGTCTGGCGCCGACGCCCGCCCTCGCGCAGCAGCAGGTAGCGGCCCGTCGTGGCTCGCACGTGCGCGAGCTCGCGCAGCGGCGCCATCGCCCCCGAGGCCGAGCGCAGCAGCAGCTCGCCGACGCGCGCCGGATCGTCCCGCAGCGCCGGCGCGAAGGTCGCGACCACGTCGAACGAGCGCGGCCCGTCGTGGATCTGCGCCAGCGTGCGCCCCTGGAAGGCGGTCTCCACGACGTCCAGCACGTCGGTCGCCGCGAAGCCCGACGCCGCGAGCCGATCGCGCCGCAACTCGACTTCCAGCGCAGGCATGCCCGGGAGCGACCCGCGCTGCACGTCGACCGCGCCGGGCACCATCGCCAGCTGCTCGGCCAGGCGCGCCGCCGCGGCATCGAGCGCGTCGAGCTCCTCGCCGAAGACGTTCACGACGACCTGCGCCGTCTCGCCGCTGATCGACTCGCCGATGCGATCGCCGAGGAAGGTGAGCAGCTCGGTCTGGATGCCGGGGATCGGCGCGAGGACCGCGCGGATCTCGTCGGCGACTTGCGCTTCGACGTCGGGCGCGAGCGGCGCGAGCTCGATGTGGAACTCGCTGCGATGCGGCCCCCACGGATCCTCGCCGAGCTCCGCGCGCCCGATCTGCTGCTCGACCGTCGCCAGATGCGGGTTGCGCAGGAGTTCTTCGCTGACGCGCGCCCCCAACCGGCGCATCTCGTCGATCGACGCGCCCGGCGCCATCGACAGCTGCAGCACGAAGTGGCCTTCCCGGAAATCGGGCAGGAACTCCGACCCGAGCCACGGCACCGCCGCCGCCCCGCCGCTCGCCAGCAGCAGGGCGATCAGCAGCGCTGCGAGCGGGTGGGCGACGACACGCCGCAGCAGCGCGGAGTAGGCGGCGCGCAGCCGCTGCGCGAAGCGCGGCTCGGTGCGTGCGCGATCGCGACGACCGAGGAGCGTCAGCGCGAGCGCCGGCGTCAGCGTCAGCGCGACGACCAGCGACGCCAGCACCGCGGCGATGTAGGCGATGCCGAGCGGCGCGAAGAAGCGCCCTTGCAGCCCCGACAGCATCAGCACCGGCAGGAACACGACGACCACCACGAAGGTCGCGTGCACCACCGAGCGGCGCACTTCCAGCGACGCGTCGAGCACGACGCGGAGCGGCGAGCGTCGCGTCGCGGAGAGCGCCTCCTGACGCAGCCGGCGCACGATGTTCTCGACGTCGATGATCGCGTCGTCGACCACCTCGCCGATGGCGATGGCGAGGCCGCCGAGCGTCATCGTGTCGAGCGCCATGCCGAGCCGCGTCAGCACGACCACCGCCGCCAGCAGCGACAGCGGGATCGCCGTCAACGAGACGAACGCCGCCGGCGCATCGGCCAGGAAGAGGAACAGCACCGCGGCCACCAGCAGCGCGCCGATCCACAGCGAGTGGCCGAGGTTCGCCACCGCCGTCTCGATGAAGTTCGCCGGTCGGTGGATCCGCCCGAAGACCTCGATCCCCTGCTCCGCGAAGGCCGGCTTCAACTCGTCGAGCGCCGCCTCGACCGCGCGGGTCACCTCGAGCGTGTTGGCGCCGTGCTGCGACAGCGCCTTCACCAGCACCGCGGGCTTGCCCTGCACCAGGCAGTCGCCGAACCGCGGGCGCGGGCCGTCCACCACGCTCGCGACGTCACCGACCGTGATCGGCCGGCCGTCGCGCCACTCGACCAGCGTGCGCGCGAGCTCGGCCGGAGTCAGCGCCTGCCCGCGCGTCTCGATCACCACGCGCTGCGCCGGCGTGTCGACGAAGCCGGCGCCGCGGATGCCGGTGGCGCGCCGCACCGCCTCCAGCAGCGATTCGAGCGCGACCCCGGCTGCGGCGAGGCGCGCCGGGTCGCACTCGACCTGCAGCTGGCGCACTTCGCCGCCGAACAGCGTCACGCTCGACACGCCGGCGACGGCGCGCAGCCGCGGCGCGACGGTCCATTCCGCGAAGGTGCGCAGCTCCATCGGCGTGAGGCGCGTCGACACCAGTCCGACCTTGAGCAAGTCCATCGTCGCCGAAGTCAGCGGCGTCAGCTTCGGCGCCTCGACGCCGGCGGGCAGCTCGCCCGCCACCGTCGCCAGCTGCTCGGCCAGCACTTGGCGCGCGCGGAACGGGTCGGTGCCCTCCTCGAACGTGGCCGTCACCACGCAGAGACCCTGGATCGACTGCGAACGCACGGAATCGAGGTTCCCTGCGCCTTGCAGCGACGCCTCGATCGGGGCCGTGACCAGCAGCTCGACCTGCTCGGCCGAGAGGCCGGGCGCCTCGCACTGCACCACCACCTGCGGCGGCGCGAAGTCGGGCAGCACGTCGAGCGGCGCGTGCGCCGCGACGTGGACGCCGTACGCGATCAGCGCGCACGCCACGGCGATCACCGATCCACGGCTCGCGAGGCAGAAGGCGACCAGCGACTGGAGCATCGGCAGCGCCCGCCTATTCCTCGCCGCCGCCGCCCGCCGCCATCTGCTCTTCCGAGAGCAGCTCGCCGGCGCCGACGACCACGACGCGCGCGTCGGCGGCGAGTCCGCTCCCGACCCAGGCGACGCCCGCCTCGGCGCGCTCGAGCGTCACCTCCCGGCGCGTGAAGCGGCCCGCCTCGACCTCGACGTAGAGCCAGTCGCGGCCGCCGTAGCGCACGATCGCAGCGGCGGGGACCTCGAGGACCGGTCGCGCGGGCCGCGCCGTGGCGAGCCGCGCCACCACTCCGTCGCCGGGACGCAGTCGCCGCTGCGGATCGCGGACGCGCAAGCGCAGCGCGCGTCCGACTCCATCCCCGCGCGATGCCGGCCCGACCCATCGCGCGGGCAGCCACTCCGCGCCGATCGAGCTCGCCTGCAGCGTCGCCTCCTCGCGCAACGTCTCCGCCGCGGCGCCGGGCGGCACCACCACTTCGGCGTCCACTTCGCTGAAGTCGATCGTCCGCAGCAGCGGCTGACCGGCCTCGACCTGCTCGCCGGGCTGCGCCAGCACGGCCACGACTACTCCCGCGCGCGCCGGCAGCAACGGCCAGGCGGGCAGCGGCGCTCGCCCGCCGTCGAGCAGGGCGCTCAGCGTCTCGATCGCGCGGGCAGCCGCTGCGCGACGGGCGAGGTCCGTCGCCACCAGCGCCGACGCCGCCTCGACGACCTGATCGGCGACGCTCTGGTCGTCGGCGTTCAGCGCGCGCGCCCGCTCGAGCGCCGCCTGATCGGCGGAAAGCGCCGCTCCGACGCTGGCCAGCGTCGACTCCGCTTCCGCGCGGCGCAGCTCGAGGTCGGCGTGCTCGCTCGGCGTCAGCGGCATGACCCGCGGCAAGAGTTCGGCGAGCGGAGCGTCGGCATCGACCTGGCTCCCGAGCTCCGGCCAGGCGACCCCCGCGTGCTCCGCCAGGCGACCGGCCAACGGCGCGCGCAACGTGCTCTCGCTGGAGCCGTCGGCTTCGATGCGGCCGAACGCCAGCACGACCGCCTCGGCCGAGCGCGGCGTGGCGACCGCGACTTCGAGGCCGATCGCCGCGCGCGACTCCGCGGTGAGCCGCAACGACGTCGTGCCCGCGCCGTCTCGCTCGACCAGGAACGGCACCAGCTCCGTCGGGTGCTCCTCGTCGGCCTCCACGCCTTCCCGCGCGCAGGAGGCCGCCAAGAGAGCTGCCAGCGAGAAGGCGGCCGCGATCGGAGCGCAGCGACGGCGCGACGACTCATCCATCGATCGGCTCTAGCTCGGTCGAGTTCCAGCGCGGATCGAGCGGCCGCTGGCGCGCCTCCTCGAACTGCGCGACGGCCGCCGCCAGGGCGCGATCCGCCGCGAGCTGCTCGCGCGCCAGCTCGACGCCTGCTTGCCGCGTCTCGATTTCCTGCGGTCGATCGGCAGCGCCGCTCGCGACCTGACGCGACGCTTGCCGCTCGCGACGCGCCTGCTCGAGCTGCAGCTTCGCGAGCAACGTCCGCTCGGCCCGCGCCGCTGCGAGGCTGGCCCGCGCCTCGTCCATGGCGGCGAGCGCCGCCGCCTGCTGCATCCGGAAGCGCGCCGCCACGGCGTCGCGTCGCGCCACTGCCGCCGCGATGGGGCCTTCGTTGCGATCGAAGAGCGGCAGCTCCACCCCGACGGCGAGCTGGAAATGGCGCTCGCCCTGGTCGTACTGCCAACCGGGTCCGAGATGGAGCTCCGGCCACTGCTTCGCGACTTCGAGCTCGATCTGCCGCTCCGCCGCCTCGTACTCGGCGAGCGTCACGCGCAGGTCGAGGCGATCGGCGGCGTCCGCGACGGGCAGCTCCGCCTCGAGCGGCGCCGCGACGTCCGCGAGGGCGAGCCGGTGGCGGGCGAGTTCGGCCGGTGCCACCCCCACGGCCGCCGCCAGTCGCGCGGTCGCCTGCTCGAGCTGCGCCGCGGAGCGCGCGATCTCCAGTTCCGCGCGCCCTGCAGCGAGCTCCGCCGCGCTGCGCTCGCCGCGGCTCGCCGCGCCGGCCGCCACTCGCGTCGCGACCAACGCCGCCAGGCGAGCGGCCAGCTCTTGCTGCTGGCGAGACAGCTCGAGCTCCCGCTCCGCGAAGCCTCGCTGCGTCGCGGCATCGCGGACTTCCGAGTAGATGCGCCAGATCGTGCGCGACCGCTCGAGCCACGCGATCGTGATCTCCTGATCCGCGATCGCCAGCTGTCGCTCGCGGCGCTCCCCCTGCCAGCAGAGCAGGTCGAGCGCGACCCCGAGCGACCAGCTGATCGGCGCATCGGTGCGCGAGACGTGCTCCGGCGTCACCGTCAGCGCCGGGTTCGGACGCGCCCCGGCCGTCGCGCGCGCCGCGATCCGCCCCCGGATCGCCGCCGACTCGGCGGCGAGTTCCGGTCGCAGGCGCAACGCGTTCCTCGCCAAGGCGAAGAGGTCGAGCGCCTCGCCCTCGGGAAGCTCGAGCGTCGCGACGAGATCCCGCTCGCGAACGGGGTCGAGCGGCTGCCGGTCGACCGCGATGCACGACGGCAGCGTCAGCGCGACGAGCGCCAGGACGAGTCGGCGGCTTCGGCGGCCGGGGAGATCGGTGAGACGCAGCTCCGTCCTCCTTCGAGAATCACGCGCCCCTCGAGTCGGCGGATGCTAGGTCGACGGGGGTGGGCGGACGAAGTGCCGCGGGACCTCGATTTCAGCCAATCGTCAGGTGACGTCGATCGCGAGGGTCCCGACGCTCCTCGGGGATCGCCCTGACTCGGCGCTGCGCCGGCGGCATCGCGAGCGGGCGTGGTCGCGAACGAAGGCGCGGTCGGTTCGATCCGGTTCAGCTCGGCGACGGGCGGCTCGGCAGCGCGATGCGGAACCGCGCGCCAGCTCCGACGTCGCTCTCGACCTCGATGCGCCCGCCGTGCGCGGCGATCGAAGCGCGCGCCAGCGCGAGCCCGAGCCCCGCTCCGCCATGCGCGTGACCCGCCGTCGGGTCGCGCGCGCGGGAAGCGTCGAGGCGGAGGAAGCGCTCGAAGATCCGGGCGTGGTCGGCGGGCGCGATGCCTTGCCCCTCGTCGAGCACTTCGAGGAGCGCTTCCTCGCCCGCTCCGCGCGCGCGCAGCACGATCTCGCCCTCCGCCGGGGAGTGCTTGATCGCGTTGTCGAGCAGGTTGGCGATGGCACGGCGCACGAGTGATCGATCGGCGACGCAGCGCGACGGCGACGGCGACTCGACGCGGACGCGCAGCCGCTTCTCCTCGGCGAGCGGCGCGAGCTGCTCGACCACCTCGGTCGCGAGCTCGGCGAGATCGACGGCGACGACGGAGAGCTGCAGCCTCCCGTCGTCCGCGCGCGCGAGCTCGAGCATCGACTCCACCAGGCGGCTCAGGCCGTCGACCTCCTCGAGCATGCTCCCGACCACGTCGCGGAGGGCGGCGGCGTCGCCCGGCCGCCGCAGCCCCGCCTCGCCGATCGCGCGAACCGCGGCCAGCGGCGTCCGCAGCTCGTGCGAGACGTTCGCGGTGAAGCGCCGCAGCGCGGCGAACGACGCGTCGAGCCGCGCCGTCATCCCGTTGAACGTGCTCGCCAGACGACCGAGCTCGCCCTCCGGATCGGCGACCACCAGCTTCTCGGAGAGCCGCTCCGCGGTGATCCGCTCGGCGTGCCGCGCGAGCTCCCCGACCGGCGCGAGGGAACGGCGCGACAGGACGAAGCCGAACGCGCCGGCCAGCAGCGAGCCGGGGACGATCACCAGCAGCATCGCGGCGATCAGCTCGTCGAGCTCGTGCTCGACACCGGCGACCTTCCGCTCCCACGCAGGACCGCGGTCGATGCGCTCCGGCGGGACGCCGCGATCCCACTCCTCCTGCAGCGCCTCGTACACCTCGTGGCGCACCCACGCGTAGATGGCGACGTCGTGGACGACCAGGAGCAGCGCGAACGCCAGCGCGGAACGCGCGGCGAATCGCGCCGAAAGCCCGCGGGGCAGCCACCTCATCGGGCTTCCTCGCGGACGATGAAGCCGACGCCGCGCACGGTGTGGAGCAGGCGCGGCCCCTCCTCGCCGTCGACCTTCCGACGCAGCCGCGCGATGGTGACGTCGATCACGTTGTCCAGCGAGGTCGCGCGGGAGGTCTCCTGCCACACGTCGCGCGCGAGCGTCTCGCGGGAGACGAGCCGCCCCTGGTGGCGGAGCAGCAGCTCGAGCAGCTCGAACTCGCGCTGCGTGAGGTGCAGCTCGCAGCCGCCTCGCGACGCGCGATGCGTCGCCGGGTCGACCTCGAGGTCGGCGCAGCGCAGCACGGAGGCGGTTTCGCCGCGCGAGCGCCGCAGGAGCGAGCGCAGCCGCGCCGACAGCTCGGCGATCGCGAACGGCTTCACCAGGTAGTCGTCCGCGCCGGCGTCGAGCCCGGCGACGCGATCGTCGACGTCGTCCCGCGCGGTCAGCATGAGCACGGGCAACGCGCGTCCCGTCCGCCGCAGTTCGCGCAGCAGGTCGAGCCCGTCGCGTCCCGGGAGCATCCAGTCGAGCACCACCGCGTCGAACGTCCCGTCGCTCGCCAGCCGGAAGCCGTCGCTGCCCGAGTGGGCGACGGCGACCTCGAACCCGTCGCTGCGCAACCCGTCGGCGACGGCCGCGGCGAGCTTCCGCTGGTCTTCGATCAACAGGAGCCGAGGACGCTCGCCCGCCGTCATCCAAGCGATCGTAGTCGCCGACGCGGCCGCGCGCGCCTTCGCCGAGGCGACGATTGTCAGGCGAACGTCAGGCGGAGACGCGCGCAGCGGCGCCTACCGTCCCGCCCCCGTGAAGGCATCCGAAGCGGAGATGCGCGTGGGCCAAGAGGCAGGCGGCGCTGGAGCCGCTGGGAGCGGCGCGCCGACCGTCGGAGCGTCGCTCCGCCGCTTCGCGCTGATCAACTGGCTGCTGACGCTCGCCATCCTGTCGCGCAACTTCTCCGAGGTGCATTGGCTCGGGCCGGGGACGGTGACGTTCGTCGCGGCCGCGTGGCTCGAGTACTCGGCGCTCTACCTGTTGCCGACGTTCGGCGTCGCCTTCCTGGCGGCGGCGGCCTGCCGGAAGGCCGGTCGAGCGCTCGCGTGGCTGCCGCTCGGCGTCGCCGCGCTGCTGGCGACGGCGAGCCAGCTGCTCCTCTTCGTCGACACGATCGTGTTCCGCATGTACGGGTTCCACCTGAACGGTTTCGTCTGGAACCTGCTGCGCACCCCGGGCGGCATCGCGTCGATGGACGCCGACGGCGCGACGACGCGCTTCGCCACGGTCGTGGTGGCGGCCATCGTCGTCGTCGAAGCGATCGCGATGGTGCTCGCACGGGGGGCCCCTGGCCTCTGGGCGCGCCTCGCGCCGCGCCGGCCGCGGCGCGCGGCGTGGCTCGCCTTCGCGGCCTTCGTGATCCTCGGCGCGGGCGAGCGGATCGCCTTCTCGTTCGCCAACCTCCTCGACTACCGGCCGATCGTCATCGCGCACGACACCTTCCCGCTCTATGCCCGGACTCGCATCCGGAAGCTCGCGGAGCGGCTCGGTTTCTCGATGCGGAAGGAAGACGAGATCGAGATGGGACTGCGGACCGGCAACCTCCGCTACCCGCTCGCGCCGTTGTCGATGGCGCCGGACCGGCCGCGCTGGAACCTCGTCTGGCTGGTCGCGGAGTCGTGGCGCGCCGACACGCTCGACCCCGAGGTGATGCCGGCGACCGACGCGTTCGCCGCCGGATCGCTGCGCTTCCGCCAGCACGTGAGCGGCGGGAACGGGACGCGCATGGGCATCTTCGCGCTCTTCTACGGGCTCTACGGCTCCTATTGGTTCCCGTTCCTCGCCGAGGGCAAGGGGCCGGTGCTGATCGACCAGCTGCTCGCGGACGGCTACCAGTTCACGGTCTCGACCAGCGCGAAGTTCAGCTTCCCGGAGTTCGACAAGACCGTCTGGGCGAAGCTGCCGCGCGAGCAGCTCGTCGAAGGCGACGAGTCGAAGCGCGGTTGGGAGAACGATCGCGCGCTGGTCACCCGCATGCTCGAGAAGATCGACCAGCGCGATCCGTCGCGGCCGTTCTTCGCCTTCCATTTCTTCGAGTCGCCGCACGCGCAGTACTGGTTCCCGCCGGAATCGGTGATCCGCGAGCCCTACGCCGAGCGGATGAACTACGCGCTGCTCACGGCCGCCGACATGCCGCTGGTGAAGAACCGCTACCTCAACGCCGTCCACCACCTCGACTCGCAGCTCGCCCGGGTCTTCGACGGGCTGCGCGAGCGGGGGCTGCTCGATCGGACGATCGTGCTGGTCACCGGCGACCACGGCGAGGAGTTCATGGAGAAGGGGCGCTACGGACACCACTCGACCTTCAGCGAGGAGCAGATCCGGACGCCGTTGCTGCTGCGCATCCCGGGGCAGGAGCCGCGCGCGATCGACGCGGACTCGAGCCACCTCGACGTCGTGCCCACCATCCTGCGGCTGCTCGGCGCGACCAGCGACCCCGCGAGCTACTCGCTCGGCACCGACCTGCTCGGCGATCGGCAGCGCGAGCACGTCGTCGTCGCCGACTGGGACCACCTCTGCCTGCGCGACCACGATCGCAAGGGCATCTTCCCGGTGCAGCAGCGCGGCTTCCTCGGCTTCGAAGTGACGACGCGCGACGACGATCCGGTCGACGACCACGCCGGATACCGCGCCAGCCGGATGCCGCGGCTGCTCGAAGTGATGGAAGGGCTGTCGCGCTTCTCGCGCTGATCGGCCGGGTGGCCGCGGACGCCCGCCCAAAGGCGCGCACCGGCGCGACCGTCGCGCACCGAGTGGCGCTCGTCGATCCTCCGTTTTCGACCGCGAGCGCGCGCGGCGTAAGGTGGCGCCCCCATCGTTCGAGGAGCTCGCCATGTCGCGCCCGATCCCCGCCTTCGGCATCGCCACCGGTCTCGCGGCGCTCGCGGCCGCTGCCACTGTCAACGTGGCGTTCGCTCCGAGCGACCCGCCGGCTTCGCTCGCCGCCGCGTCCGTGGTCGCCACCGCGCAGGACGGCGCGCTCGCCCGCGCCGCTTCGTTCGGCGAGCACCCGCTGTGGGACGACGGCAAGGCGGAGCTGTCGCGCTACGCCGCCGAGGAGATCGTCGAGGGCGAGAAGCGGAAGTTCACGGCGTGGTCGGTGATCGTCGCGGAGCACTTCGACCCGAAGTCGATGGTGAAGGCCGACGAGTGGAGCCCGGCCACGATCCCGGTGCTGAAGTGCAACTGGTTCCTCCACGTCCCGACCGGCGTCTACTCCTACCAGCAGATGGCGTCGCTCTTCCTGCGCCGCACCGACGGCCTCGTCATGAAGGCCGCCTTCTCGAGCCAGGAGTGGTGCGGGATGACGTTCGCCGAGTGGCGCCGCGACCAGGACGGCCTAACGACTCACTCCTACTGGCAGGGCGAAGGCGACCAGCGCTACGAGCTGCCCGAGCTCGCCACCAACACCCTCTTCCACGAGCAGCTGCCGCTCTGGATCCGCGGCCGCGCGCCGACCAAGGTGCGCACCGAAGCGATCACGCTGATCCGCAAGCGGATCGGCTCGGCGAAGTGCCCGCCGCCGAAGCTGGTCGGCGCCGCGATCTGGTTCGACGGCGTGAAGGAGGGCGCGGCGGGCAAGCGGATCGAAGCGCGCCTGATGGTCGACCAGCAGGTCGACACCTTCCTCTTCGCGCCCGACTTCCCGCACGTGCTGCAGGAGTGGCGCCGCGACGACGGCACGGTCTGGAAGCTCGAGAAGAGCGTCCGCCTCGACTACTGGAAGTTCAGCAAGAACGAGTTCGCCGAGCTGCTGAAGTAGGCGGCGGGACTCGCGCGGGGCGTCGCAACCGGCGCGACACCCCGCACGGCGGCCCTCGTCTGGCTCAGTTCGTGATCTTGCAGAACGGCGACGCCGGCAGCCCGGCGCCGTTGAAGAGGTTCGGTGCGCAGGCGTCGGCGTGGCCGAAGCGGACGTCGACCGGCGCCGCCACCTTGGCGCTGCGCACGACGACCGTCTCGCCGTCGATGGTCGCTTGCGCCGGATGCCACACGCCGTCGGCACCGCAGAGCTCGAAGTCGGTGAGCGGGCCGCCCTTCGCCTGCAAGCCCGCCGCGTGGGTGAAGCGGACGCGCATCGCGTCGCCCTCGACCGCGTGGCCGGCATGCAACGGCCCGCTCCACTCTCCAGTGTCCTTCCGGTAGGTCTGGCTCAACGCCCACAGCGCAAGGCGGCGCCCCACCTCCTGCTTGTTGCCCGGATGGATGTCGTGCGGGTTGCCGATGTCCATCGTCACCGCCATCCCGGTGTTCGGGACGGCGAGCGTCGCGAGTTGCGCCTGGCGCAGTTCCGCCGAGCGCGCCGAGCCGTCGTAGTTGTAGGGGGCGATCTGCACGAAGAGGAACGGGAAGTCGGCGCGGCGGAACTGCGCGCGCCAGTCGCCGATCAGCCCCTTCATGAGATCGAGGTACTCGGCGGCGCGGCCGATGTTGCTCTCGCCCTGGTACCAGAGCGCGCCGCGGATGCCGAACGGGACGATCGGCGCGACCAGCCCGTTCCACAGCACCGATGCCACATTCGGATGGAGCTGGCCGCCGACGTTGGGCAGCGACGGCAGGCCATCGGCCGCGCAACCGAGCCGGCGCTTCCAGCCGCCGACCACGGCGGAGCTGCCGCTCGCGCGCCCGTTCGCCAGCGCGCCGATCGTCACGGCACGCCCGCCACCGCTCGCCTCCGCACCGGCGATGCCGCCGGCGCCACCGGTGTCGACCACCCGCACCGCCAGCACGTGGCGCGCGGGCGTCGTCAGCTCGGCCGGGATGCGATAGGTGCGCGCCTCGTTCCAGCGCCCATGCACCTCGACGCCGCCGATCTTCTTGCCGTCGAAGAAGACCTGGTCCATGTCATCGATCGCGCCGAGCGCCACTTCGAGTTCCTGACCGACCCACTCGTGCGGGAAGGTCTCGAAGGTCCGCCGATACCACACCGCGCCGTCGACGTTCTCGATCCCGGCGAACGCATCGGGCACCGCGACCTCGCTCCAGCCCGAGTCATCGAACTTCGCCGCGGCCCAGCCGTTCTTCGCGCCGAGATCCTTCTCGTCGAGCGCCGCCCAGTAGCCGGCCCACGCGCGCGTCACCGCATCGCTGCCGCCCTTCGCCGCCGCCGCCTCGCTCGCCACCCAGTCGAGCTCCGGCTGCAGCCGCGGAAAGGTCGCGAGCGCCTCGCGCCGCATCCACGCCTGCGCGACCGTGCCGCCCCAGTTGACGCCGATCAGCCCGACCGGCACTCCCAACTCGCGGCGCAGCTCGCGCGCGAAGAACCAGCCGACGCAGCTGAAGCCGTTCACGCTCTCGGGCGTCGCCGCCAGCCAGCGCGCATCGCAATCGTCCTTCGGCGCCGCCGCGACGACGTTCGGCACGTCGAAGAGGCGCACGAACGGATCGCGCGCCGCAGCTCGCTCCGCCTCGGCGTCATCCACGCCACCGTAGGCGAACGCCCACTCCATGTTCGACTGCCCGCCGCAGAGCCACACCTCGCCGGCCAGCACGTCGTCGAGCACGACCGTGTTCTTCCCGCGGACGGTGATCTGGTAGCCCTGCTCCTTCGCCTTCGGCGTGGCGAGCAGCACCTGGAAGCGGCCGTCGGCTCCCGTGACCGTCTTCGCCTCGGAACCCCAGCTCGCCGTCACGGCGATCGCCTCGCCGGGATCGGCCCACCCCCAGATCGCCACCTCGCTCTGCTGCTGCACGACCATGCCCGACGCCAGCACCTTCGGCAGCCGGACCTCGGCGCGCGCGGCGCCTCCGAGCGCTCCGACGAGCGCGAGACCGAACGGGACCACGAGCACGCGGGGAGCCGCCATCACCTTCCTCCTTCGAGACTTGCGAAGCGCCGAAGGATGCCGAGCGCCCCCCGACGGCGCCATGCGCCCGGCTGCGCGACGCCGCGCGCAGGCGCGCACCGCCGTCCTAGACTCCGCGCCATGTCGTTCCTGCGCCTCACCGCTCGCGGATCCGCGTCGACGATCGTCTTCTGCAGCGTCGCGATGCTGTCGAACGCGGCCGCAGCGGCGCCGCCCCCTCTTCTGCAACTTGCGAATGCAGCCCAAGACGCCGCCCAAGACGCCGCCCCGGCGGCCCCCGCCGCCGCGAGCCTCGCCGAGCGGGTGAATCGCGCCATCGACGGCGGAGTCGCCCGCTTGAAGGCGATCCAACGCCCCGACGGCCACTTCCCGTGCGACCACTGGTCGCAGGACGGCACCACGGCGCTCTGCACCTACGCGCTGCTCAAGTCGGGCGTGCTGCCGAGCGACCCCGCCGTGGTGAAGGCCATGGAGGCGCTGCGCTACGCCCCCTTCCTCAGTACCTACGCCACCGCCGTCCGCATCGCCCTCTTCGACGCGCACGGCGACGCGGCGCTCGTCGAGCCGATCCGCGCCGCCGCGGCATGGCTCGAGGAGCGTCAGCAGGAGAGCGGCTTCTGGGGCTACCCGGAGAAGCAGGCCGACCTCTCGAACACGCAGTACGCCGCGCTCGGCCTCTGGGTCGCCGCGCGCCACGGCTACACGGCGAAGCGCGACACCTGGGCGAAGCTGCTGAAGGAGCTCTTGCGGTTGCAGGCGGACGACGGCGGCTTCGGCTACCGCGAAGGCGACCTCACCACCGGCAGCATGACCACTGCCGGCCTCGCGGTCGGCCACCTCGCGGTCGCGGCGCTCGAGGGGGACTCGCGTTACGGTTCGACGCGGCAGAAGGGCGAGGCGGCGCTCGAACGCGCGTGGCAGTGGCTGATCGATCGCTTCACCGTGGAGGGCAACCCCGACGGCGAGCGCTCCCTCTCCGCCGGCAACCACCTCTACTACCTCTTCGGGCTCGAGCGGGTGGCCGCCATCGGCGAGCGCAAGCGGATCGGCGACCACGACTGGTACGCCGAAGGGGCGCGCCACCTCGTCCGCGCGCAACGCGACGACGGCGGCTGGTTCAACGCCGACGGGACGAGCTTCGCGCTCCTCTTCCTGCGCCGCGCCACCTTCACCGGGATGAAGGCGAAGGAGGAGGCGCCGGCGCCGCTCGGCGGTCCGCTCGAGGGCGAACCGCAGCGGCCCGGCCCGCTCGCGCCGTTCCTGCGCCGCTGGCTCGTCTGCGGGCCGCTCGCCGATCCGAAGGACGCGCTGCTCGAGGAGGCGTACGCGGGCGAGGCGACCGTCGAGCCGAAGGTCGGCAGCAGCTTCCGCGGCAAGAGCTGGCGCGAGGTACGCGAGCTCGACGACTTCGTCGGCTTCGGCCCCGACGACGCGCCCGGCGACCGGACCGTCAGCTACGCGTTCACCTGGTTGCACGTCAACGCGCCGTTCTCCGGCGGCCTCTGGGTCGGCGCCGACGACGGCGTGGTCGTCCAATTGGACGGCAAGGTCGTGCTGTCGAAACATGTCCACCAGCCGATCGCGCGCGACCGCGCCAGCGCCCCCGTCACCCTCGCGCCCGGCATCCACCGCCTGCTGGTCAAGGTCGAGAACGAGGCGGGCCGCAGCGGCTTCACCCTCCGCTTCGCGCAGCACGACGGCACCCCCGCACGCGACGTCCGTCCGTCGCTGAGCAAGGGCGATCCGCAGCTGGCTGCCACCGCGCTCGCGATGCCGGGCCTCTTCAAGCTCGAGGAGCTCGCCGAGCTGCTGCCGCCGCTGCCGCGTCGCGCGCTCGAGTTCAAGACGGCGAAGGAGCTCGAGCTGCTGGCGTTCGATCGCAACGGCGTCTCGGCCGACGACCTCTACCCGCAGTGGAGCGACGCGCCGGAGAAGCGTCCGGGCGCGCCGAGCGGCGGTGCGCGCGGCCTCCTCGCGCTCCACCCGCCGACCGAGAAGGTCGCGACGCGGCTCCTCTTCCGCGTGGCGCTGCCCGACGGCGCCCCGAAGCTCGCGCTGCGCCTCAGTCCCGAGGCGGTCGGCAACGCCGCCGCCGACTTCGTGCTGCGCGTCGGCGCATTCGACGCGACGCTCGAGTGGCTCCACGAATCGACGGTCGGTCCGCTCGCGACGCCGGCACCTCCGACGCGCGGCGACGCGAAGAGCGGCAGCTGGCGCGATCTCGCCGTCGACCTCTCCGCCTACGCTGGTCGCACGCCGCTCGTCGTGATCGAGGTCGCTGCGGGCGGCGCGGCGAACTGGAACTTCGAGCACGCCTTCTTCGACGAGATCGCGATCCGATGAGCGACACGCTCCGCCCCGCCCCGAAGAAGACCGCAGCGCTGCTGACGGGCGGCGTGCTGCTGGTCGTCGCCGCCACCTTCACCGCCTTCCTCGGCGCGAAGGGGTGCACGCCGCGGCCCCCGCCGCCGCTCGAGATCGCGCGCGAGACGACCTGGTTCACCGGCCCGCGCCTCGAGGGCGGCGGCGTCGACTATCCGGCGGCGATCGCGGCGGAGGCGCGCGCCACGGCCAGCGCGTTGCCGCAGGCGCTCGCCCGTTTCGTCGATCCGTGGAGCTTCGCGGCGGCGCAGGCGCGGAGCAGCGGCGGCGCGCGCGACGTCGATGCGGAGGTGGCGGCGGCGGTCGCGGCGCTGCAGCGCGGCGACACGGCGGCACCGGCGGCGGCGCTGCTGCTGCCGTGGCTCGACGAGTGCGCACCGCTGCTTGCGCCCGTGGCCGACGCCGTGAAGAGCGGCGAGTGCCGCGTCGCACCGCGCGGCCTGCTGCTCGAACGGCCCGATCCCTTCCCGCAACTCGGCGCCGTCACGCTGGCGCTCGAGCTCGGCTTCGCGCGGCACGCGGCCGCCGGCAACGGCGAGGCGGCGCTGGCCGACGCGACCCTCGCGCTGCAGTTGGCGCGCGTGCTCGGCCTGCCGGCGACCTTCGGCGAGCAGGCGCGCGCGCTCGAACGCGAGGCGGGCACGCTGGCGCAGCTCGTTCGCACGGCGCGCGCGACGACGACGCCCACCGCCGCCGAGCTGCACGAGCGGGCGCAATCGCAGCCGGGCGGGGCCGGTGGCGACAGCGCGCTGCGCGAGGCGCTCGACAGCGCGCGCATCGAGCTGCTCGACCAGCTGACCGCCGCGTGGCGCGGCCGCGTCGAGATCGGCCCCGATCCCGAGGACGGCAGCGCGCAGGCGGGCCGCGAGCATGCGCGCGCCGCTGCGGCCGTCTCGCAGGCGCTCGCGCAGGCCGATCCCAACCGCTTCTTCCGCCACGCCAACGCGCGCTGCGACACGCTCGACGGCGCGCTGCTCGGCAGCGATCGGCCGTTCGCGGCGCGCGTCGACGACTTCCTCACCGCGCTGGCCACCTTGCGCGAGGCGGGCAAGCCGCTGCCGCCGCAGCGCAGCGGGCCGCTCGGCCGCGCGCTCCTCTCCGCCGACCAGCTCGCCGAGCACGTGGTCGACGTGCTGCTCGGCGCGATGGCGGCGCGCCTCGAGCTCGAGTTCCGCGACTGGCTGGCGCAGGTGGTGGCGTGCGAGGCGCGGCTGGCGGAACTGGCCGAGCAGGCGGGCGCGCCGCGGCGCCGCGATCGGCTGCTCTCCGAACCGCTGGTGACGACGCGGCGCTCCGATGGCGGCTGCGACGTCAGCGGGCCGCTGCTCGAGCTCTGCGACTCGCTCGAGCGCCGTCGCCGCTGAGCCTCCGCGCGCGCGACCGCCGCTATCCTCGCGCCCCTTCCTGGCGGCGCCGTTGCGCGCCGCCGCGACCGGACTCGGAGAGCGACGCCCCATGCGCCACGGCATCTTCACCCCGCCCGCGCCGATCAACGAACCGATCAAGAGCTACGCGCCCGGCTCACCCGAGCGCGCGCAGCTGAAGCAGCGGATCGACGAACTGCGCGGCCAGGTGATCGAGATCCCGCTGGTGATCGGCGGCAAGGAGGTGCGCACCGGCCGCACCGAGACGTGCGTCGAGCCGCACGACCACGGCCACGTGCTGGCGCGCTACCACAAGGCGGGGCCGGCCGAGATCGAGCAGGCGATCGCGGCGTCGAACGCGGCTTGGGGCGCCTGGAGCGAGCTGCCGCTCGAGGCGCGCACCGCCGTCTTCCTCAAGGCGGCCGAGCTGCTGGCCGGTCCGTGGCGCGCGACGCTCAACGCGGCAACGATGCTCGGCCAGAGCAAGACGGCGTTCCAGGCGGAGATCGACGCCGCCTGCGAGCTGATCGACTTCTGGCGCTTCAATGCCCACTTCCTGGCGCAGATCAGCCGCGAGCAGCCGCTCTCCGGCCCGCAGATGTGGAACCGCCTCGAGTACCGCGCGCTCGAGGGGTTCGTGGTCGCCATCACGCCGTTCAACTTCACGTCGATCGCCGGCAACCTCCCGACCGCCCCCGCGTTGTGCGGCAACACCGTGCTGTGGAAGCCGGCGTCGAGCGCCGTCTATTCCGCGTGGTTCCTGATGAAGCTGCTCGAGGAGGCGGGGCTGCCGCCGGGCGTGGTCAACTTCATCCCGTGCAGCGGCAGCGACATCAGCAAGGTGGCGCTCCCCCATCCCGACTTCGCCGGCGTCCACTTCACCGGCTCGACCGAGGTCTTCAACGGCATCTGGCGGACGGTGGGCGAGAACCTCGGCCGCTACGGCGGCTACCCGCGGCTGGTCGGCGAGACGGGCGGCAAGGACTTCGTCTTCGCCCACCCGACCGCCGACGTGCAAGCGCTCGCCGTCGCGTTGGTGCGCGGCGCCTTCGAGTACCAGGGGCAGAAGTGCTCGGCCGCCTCGCGCGCCTACGTGCCGAAGTCGCTGTGGCCGGCGCTGAAGGAGAAGCTCGTCGCGATGGTGCGCGAGCTCAAGATGGGCGACCCGAAGGACTTCACGAACTTCCTCGGCGCCGTCATCGACAAGGGCGCCTTCGACAAGATCAAGGGCTACATCGACCGCGCCCGCGGCAGCAGCGATGCCGAGCTCTTGGTCGGCGGCAAGTGCGACGCCAGCAAGGGGTGGTTCATCGAGCCGACGGTGATCGTCGCGAAGACGCCCGCCTACGAGACGATGCGCGAGGAGCTGTTCGGCCCCGTGCTGACGATCTGGGTCTACGACGACGCGCAGCTCGACGACGCGCTCCAGCACTGCGACGAGGACTCGCCCTACGGGCTCACCGGCGCGATCTTCGGCCGCGACCGCGGCGAGCTCGAGCGGATGGCGGCGCGGCTGCGCCACGCGGCCGGCAACTTCTACGTGAACGACAAGCCGACCGGCGCGGTGGTCGGGCAGCAGCCGTTCGGCGGCGCGCGCGCGTCGGGCACCAACGACAAGGCGGGCTCGTCGCTGAACCTCCTGCGCTGGCTCTCGCCGCGGACGATCAAGGAGAACTTCGTCCCGCCGACCGACTGGCGCTACCCCCACCAGGGCGCGCCGTGAGCGGCGGAGCGAGCGGTGCGCTCCATCAGCTGTCGTGACCTCGCCGACCGTCTCGCGCGCGGCGAGCGGCCGCTGCTGCTCGACGTGCGCGAGCGCGAGGAGCACGCGATCTGCCACCTGCCGGGCAGCGTGCTGATCCCGATGAGCGAGCTGCCGATGCGCCTCGCCGAGCTCGACCCCGACGTCGAGACCGTCGTCTACTGCCACCACGGCATCCGCTCGGCCCACGTGATCGGCCACCTGCAGGGCCATGGCTTCGAGCAGCTGGTCAACCTGCGCGGCGGCATCGATGCGTGGTCGCGTGAAGTCGATCCGGGCGTGCCGCGCTACTGACTGACGACGAACGAAGAGCGATCGATCGGCGTCGGGCGGGCGCGTGGCGTCGCGCCTTCCGCGCGCGCTCCCGTGCTACCGATCGACCCATCGGGAACTAACATCCCGCGCCTCGTCGTTCTCCATTGGAAGCCCAGGCACTCTTCCCGGGCGCCACCGTCACTAGGAGGTCGCATGAACGGTTCTCGCGGTCGAATCTTTCCGATGACCGTCGTCGGCGCACTCTGCGCGACGGCATCCCCCATCGTCGCGCAGGAGACGGTCGAGTCGCTCTCGAAGCGCGTCGCCGAACTCGAGGCGAAGCTCCCGAAGGAGAGCAGCGGCGAAGCGGTGAAGTGGAGCGACCTGTCGGCGCTCGGCTCGCGCTTCAAGCTCTACGGCTACCTGCGCGTCGACACCATCTGGGACGACTCGCGCGCGAACAACACGCAGCTGCCCGCCTACATCCGTTCCGAGGATCCGACCGCTCCGGCCGGCTTCCGCGCCGCCAGCAACTCCTCCGACTTCAACATCCACCCGAAGCTGACGCGCGTCGGCCTCGACTTCACCGGCCCGAAGCTCGAGAGCCTGAACGGCGCGCAGGTGCTCGGCAAGCTCGAGACCGACTTCTACAACGCCACCGCGACCGAGTCGCGCGAGGCGCTGCGCATCCGCGTCGCCTACCTGCAGCTCAAGTGGGAGAGCTTCAGCCTCTACGGCGGCCAGATGTGGGACGTGATCTCGCCGCTCTTCCCCGTGGTCAACCCCGACCTCGTGATGTGGGGCGCCGGCAACCTCGCCGATCGCCGTCCGCAGATCCGCGGCGAGTGGGTCACCGCGATGGGCGACGCGAAGCTCACCACCACCGGGATGGTCGGCTCGACGGGCGCCGTCGACGCGCAGGACCTCGACGCCAACACCTACCGCGATGGCGACCAGTCGGCGCAGCCGACGTTGCAGGCGCGCGTCGGCTGGAAGCGGCCGGTGGGCGAGAAGAAGGCGAACCTCGAGTTCGGCGCGTGGGTCCACCACGCCAACGAGGAGACCGACAAGCCGATCGGCACCAACCGCAACTTCTCGAGCAGCGCCTACGGCATCGACGTGCAAGTGCCGCTCTACCAGGACGCCGTCTGGTTCAAGGGCGAGTTCTGGCACGGCCGCAACCTCGACGACGTGCGCGGCGGCATCCTGCAGGGCATCAACACTGCGGGCGACGAGATCCGCGCGCAAGGCGGCTTCGCCGAGGTCGGCTGGAAGGTGACCGCGCGCACGGCGGTCCACGCCGGCTACTCGTGGGACGACCCGAACAACGACGACCTGATCGTCAGCGCCAGCAACGCCCCGCGCTCGCGCAACTCGGTCGCCTACGGCGCGGTCACGTGGGACTTCAAGCCGATCTACTTCGGCCTGCACTACCTGCGCTGGACGACCGGTTACGAGGGCTTCGAGAAGGGCGACGACAATCGCCTGCAGTTCTTCGCGCAGTACTCGTTCTGACCTCGTCCTGAACGCCTGCTGCGCGGCTCGATCGCAGCCGCCTGAACGTGCATCCCTGGCCGGCGGACGGCTCGTCCGAACGCCGGTGCTTTCCTCCTCTCCGTCGTGGGGGGGGGGGGGGTGTGGGACACCCCCCCCCCCCCCCGCGGGTCGACACCACACCGCCCCGGCCCGGGCGCCCCCCACCCCCCCCCCCCCCGGTAACACCAGAGGTTTGGCGT
>JAEUIC010000007.1 GCA_016795285.1 Planctomycetota bacterium
ACCGTCCGTCACCAGCAGCGGCCTCTCGCGCATCGTCCCGTTGCTCAAGCCCGGCGCCGGCGTCGTCACCACGCGCGCCCACGTCCAATGGGTCGTCACCGAGCACGGCGCCGTCAACCTGCGCGGCAAGAACCTCCGCCAGCGCGCCCGCGACCTGATCTCGATCGCCCACCCCGATCACCGCGAAGCGCTGTCGCAAGCCGCGCGGGAGAGGTGGAGCAAGTTGCCGGAGTGAGGGGGGGAGCGAGCGGTGCGAGGTCACGCCTCCGGCGGATGGGTGTCGTTCAGCGCGCGCTCGAGCAGATCGACGAGCCGTTCGAACGAGGGAACGGACGCGAGGATGCTGGCCCGCAACGGGCACTCAGGAGCCGCAGCGGCGAGCAGGATCTGATCGCGTGCGTTGATGTCCTTCCGGTCGCAAGCTGCGACGACCAACCGCTGATGGGAGCGCAACTCCTTGGCGGCGGCCCGGACGACGGTCTCGACGTTGCTCTCGAGCAGCACGACGCGACCGCGATGGGTGGGTGACATCCCTTCCCGGATCCTCGCGAGGATGGCCGTCTTGCACGACGCGGGGGCGAGCCCGAGCTGCTCCCCGGCTCGATCGTGGTCGAGCACCGCGATCAGCGTCTCGCCCGCCGATGCGAGGAGGTCGTGGTCGTTTCGGAAAGCGGCCACCAGTTTCGAGGCGCCCTTCTTCGGGATCCCGCGAATCCGCGAGCGCAGCTCCCAATGGTCGCTGCCCACCCGGTCTCCGAGGCAGGCCAGTGCCAATGCGTGCGGCCCGAACTCGTTGATTGGTCCGCGAGCGTCCTCCCACAGCACGATCGCCGCGGTCCGGCTCACGACGGCTCCTTCATCACGAGATCGGCGTACCCCTCTGCCCGCAGCTCGCCGAGGCCGCGGTAGCGCGCCAGCCAGCTCGCGAGCTTCGCCGCGTCGGGTCGGCGCAGCTCGGTGCGCCGCTCCTGGTCCAGTGTGCAGAGCACCACCGATCGCTCCGGGTGCTGGAGCGCGTCGAGCAGCCGATCGGAGTGGGTCGCGAGGACCACCGGCACTTTCTCCGCCATCGACTCGAGTCCGGCCAGCACGCGCATCAACAGCGCCGGGTGGAGATGCAGCTCGGGCTCATCGAACCCGACGAGGCTGCGGGGAGTGTCAAGGCGACTGAACGCCACGAAGGCGAGGTAAGCGAGTTGCCCGTCGGAGAGCGCGGTCGAAGTGATCGGCCCGGGACTCCCGCGAACCTCGAGCGCCAGCGAGATCGCACCGCCGGCGCCGCCCGAGATCGTGTTGACGTTCCGGATGTCGTTGCCGAGCCCAAGTCGGACCAGTTCCATCGTCTCCGTCCAGTGATCGCTCGAGTACTCGTTCTTCAGCGCGTGGAAGCAATTGGCGAGGTTGTCGCCGAGTCGGGCCAGGCGCGGCGCCGGCTGGATCATCGAGCTCTCGCGCAGCGGAGAGGCCCACTTGCGCTCGCGGCACACCCAGAGTGGCCGGGTCTCTGCCGGGAGCTGGACGTCGATGCTCGAGAGGAGCTGGCTCATCCTCTGGATCGCGCGCTGGTTGGGCCACGCCGAGAGAAGTGACAGGGTCGTCTCGTCGCTCGACACAGGTCCGTCGACGAGCTTTCCCTGGGCTTGATCAAAGATCTCGACGCGCTGCGCCGTTCGCCGGATGGCGTGCAGCGGCTCGACCTGACCCAAGAGCGGCCCGACGTCCAACGTCTCGCGAAGGATGACTGCCCAAGCCCGATCACGCGCGACGGTCAACTCGTAGCGAAGGGGACCACCGTCTCCGTCAGCGTCAACGCAAAAAGTGAGCTGGGCGCTGCCGAGTCGCAGCAGCGCGCCGATGCCGCCGTGAATGCTGGTGACTTCTTGAAGGAAGTTCCGTTGCGACGCCTTCCGCAGCAACTCGAACGCTTCGAGGATGGTGCTTTTTCCCGAGCCGTTCTCGCCAATCAGCACCGTCAAGCCGTCGAGTTCGAGCGTGACGTCGTCGAGCGAGCGGAGCCCCTGGATCCGGATCTTCGTGAGTCGGTCGCCTGCCATTCGTGCGTCTCCCTCGGAGGCAGGAGCGTAGCGGCCGCTTCGTCGGCGGGCGCCTGAGGGTGGCCCGGTCCAGACCGGCACGACAACCCCGTCATCTGTACGCGCGGCAGGACCCGAACCTGCGACCTGCGGTTTCGGATGTCGTCGGGCGCCGATCTGAACCCGTTACCGGGCAGCGACTTGCAGGCGGGCGGCGGCCGGATGTGCCGGCTTTCGTCGGGGCCGAAGGCAGTGCTTTATCTCGCCAGCGGCTGTGACTGCGGCTCGCCGACGAGCTGCTCGAGGCGGCGCAAACGAGCGCGAACCGGACTGCCCTGATCGTGGTCGCGCAGGCGTTGGTGGGGGAGGCCGGTCGTGTCGACGAGCGGCCGGCGGACAGTTCGCCGGCGGCGACCGAGCGCACCTTCGCGGCCGAGCCGACGCCGGTGGGCTCCGCCGGTCGCGTGCCCGTTCCGAGCGCCAGTCGAGGCGCCTGGCGAGCTCGCTACCGTTCGGGCGGCTGCACTCGGCCCATCGCGCTGCGCCGCGACCGCTTCAAGGGGAACTCCATGCGACTGCTCCTCGCGTTCATTGCCGGCCTCGCTTGCGCTGTGCTGCTTGGAGCCGCGGCACCGCGCGGGACGACGATCAAGTGGCAGTACCGGCTCCTCGACATGGACGTCGAGGAGGGCAAGGTTCGGCAGATGGCCGAGGCGATCGCCAAGGCGACGCGCAAGGAGTTCGACAGCGACGCGGCGGCGGCCGCGGCCGCGGTGACGGCCGCTCGAGCGAAGTGGTACGGCGAGATGTTCAGAGAAGGATGGATGCCGATCGCGGCTGTCGCGATCGACACGGACGGCGACCTGCATTCAGGATTCGGGAACGGCATGTCGGCGGTGCTTGCCCGGCCGGCCGGCCTTCGCGTGGCGCCTGCGAAGTCGGCCTACAGCCATGACCGCGTGGTTGCCGCGATCGCCGAGCGCGACAAGAGCGAGCTCGCGAAGGCGGTCCGTGAAGGACGAGGCATCATCACCCACAGCGGGCGCCGCGAGGGCGCTTTCGACTGGGGCGAGCGCGACGAGCGCCGCACCTTCATCCGAGCGACCATCCTCGAGGAGCTCGAGCGTGCCGGCGCGGCGGGAGCCCTCTGCGTGGAGAGCCCGTTCGCCGACCCTCGGAACGTCGTGCAGCTGCTCGGCGTGCAGCTCGCCGACTGACGTCGCCCCGCTCGCTGGCCGGCTCCGTCGGATCGTCTCTGCACCGCCGACGCTCGGGGCAATGGCGTCGGCGTGCCGGCTCTCGTCCGACCCGGTGCCCTGCGTTGCGGATTGCCGTTGCGGCTTCTGGCGCCCCCGCGCACTTCCCTGCGCTCGCCGCGCGTCTATCGTCCCGCTCGGTTCAGGACCCGGCAGGGAAGAGGGGGGCCCATGAGTCGGATCGCTGCTGTGCTCGCGCTCGCTGGAACCGCTGTTGTTGGTGGGGGATCGCTGCTCTTCTGCGGCGTGCAGGCGTTGACGCCGTGGTACACGCCGAAAGCAGCCGACATGTTCAGCTTGGCCGAGTTCGTCACGCTTCAGCCGAGCTCGAGCGTCGTGCTGACGACCGTCCCGGCAGGGTCGTACCTGGTCCTCACCGATGCGGCTTGGAACGATCCTGGTGACAGTGCTTGTTTGCAGGTCGACCTGATCGAGCGGGACGCGACGGGTGCCGAGAAGCTCAAAGTGTCGGGCCGCTACTTCGGCGCGAGGAGTGTCCTACAGGAGCTGTCGCACAGCGACGGCCACGGCGTCGTCTTCGGCCCCGGCACCGACGTCGTCCTGAAGAACCCGAGCTCGACCCGCTTCGACCTGCATTGCATGCTGACCGGCTACTTCACGGAGCGATGACCCCTCGCTCCTCGACCCGGCGAGGGCCGAGGCTTCGGCGTCGCTCTCTTCGTCGAACGCCGCGCCGCCTCTTCCATTGGCACGCCCGGCAGGACTCGAACCTGCGACCTGCGGTTTAGAAAACCGCTGCTCTAGCCAGTTGAGCTACGGGCGCGTGGCGAGCGCCATGCAAGGGGGCCGCGGCGCGGCGGTCAAGCGGCGAGGCGGGTTGCGCGTGCCGCCGCCGGTGTGGCGCGGTGCGCTACTGCTGCGTGGCTCGCTGCGGGAGCGGCTGCTACCATCCCCGCCCCTCTTTGGCTCCACGGTGGCAGGGCAGCGATGGCCGGCAAGTTGACGATCCTCCTGGTCGGCTCGGGCGGGCGCGAACACGCGCTGGCCGAGGCG
>JAEUIC010000009.1 GCA_016795285.1 Planctomycetota bacterium
ACGAGCGCGAGCAAGAGGGAGGCAGCGGCGCTGGCGCGCGAGAAGCGGCTCGTCATCGTCTCGACCCCTGTCCCGTGGCGCCGTCCCATTCGATCTCCCGCCCTGCAGTCCTGCAGCCCCCTTCGATCCTGCGGCCCCCGCCCCGAGTTCCATCCGATCCGCGAGTCCCGCCGCCGCGCCCCACCGACCGGTGCCGGGGAGTTTCCATCCGGCCGCCGGACGGAAACTCCCCGGCACCAAGCTGGACGGAAACTCCCCGCCACCGTGGTGGACGGAAACTCCCCGGCACCTTGCGGGTGCGGGGCTCGGGCATGATCGGGGCGCCCTTCGGAGATTGCGCGAGGTGGACGTGGTGCACTCGATTCGTTCGATCGTCGTCGTCGCAGCTGCTGCCACCATCGCCGCCGTCGCGGCGGCGCAGGAGCCGCCGCCCGCCGCGGCCCCGGCGCGCCATGACGATGTCGCGGCGCCGCTCGCGGCCGGCAAGAAGGCGCTCGCAGCCGGGCAGCGCGGCGAGGCGGCGCGCCACTTCCGGCGGGCGCTCGACTTCGCGCCCGACTCGGCCGAGCTGCACGCGCTGCTGGTCGAGGCGTGCGCCGACGACCTCGACGCGCGCGAGCTGGCGGCGCACGGCCTCGCCACCTGCGCGGTCAGCGCGGACGGGAAGCTCGCGCTGGACGGCGACGCCAAGCGCCGCCTGCCGGTCGACGAGCTGCGGCCGCCGACGGTCGCCGCCGCCCGCGCCGCCGCCGTCGACGAGCTGCTCAAGTTCGCGGCGACGAAGGAGCGCGAGGCGGTCGCCAAGGTCGACGCGCTGCTGGTGGCGAACTGGGCGCGCCGCGCGGCGCTCGACCTGGTGCGCGACGCGCCGCAACTGCGCGCCGGTCGCAGCGGCGACGACTTCGCCCCGCGCCTGCCGCTGCCGGCCGCGCTGCCGGCCCGCGTCGTGAAGGCGCTCGACGCCTTCGCTTCGAGCGCGCTCGGCAACAGCCGCACCGCCGACGCCATCAAGGCGGGGCGCATCCTCGCCGGGCTCGGGACGCAGCTCGCGTTCGGCAAGGACCTGCAAGGCGAGCGGCCGGCCGGCGTCGGCGAGCTGCGCGAGCGCGCGGCGGCGATCCTCGCCAAGGCGCGCACGCAGCTCGGCAACAAGAGCGACAAGCCGTGGACGATCGACGAGCTGCTGCAGCTCGACGGCGACCAGGCCGAGGCGTTCACGCGCGCGCACGACAGCTTCGCCAATCCGGGCGTCGCGGTGAGCCCGCAGGGGTGGTACCGCATCGAGACCGACTGCGGCTTCAACACGCTGCTCGGCGTCGCGGAGACGATCGAGCTGCACCACCAGCGGCTCGCCAACTGGTACGGGCAGGACCCGTTCATCGGCCGGCCGGGACTCTGCCGCGTGGTGCCGGAAGCGGCGGGGCTCGAGGCCGAAGGGGCGCCCTTCTGGTGGGCCGGCGGCTTCCAGTCGGGCGACGTCACGACGCTGCGCTTCAGCTGCAGCGACATCGAGTCGTTCGGCCACGGCCTCACGCACGAGCTCACCCACCGCTTCGACGGCGCGATCTACCCCGGCATGCCGGCGTGGCTGCTCGAGGGGCGCGCGGTCTGGACCGGCGGCGCGTTCGGCCACTCGTCGTCGGAACGCTTCGTCGAGAACTACGCGTCGATCGGCACCATCGAGGCCGCCTTCATCAAGGGCTACGGCGACGGCAACAGCCTCACCAAGCTGATCGAGGGGACGATCGACGACTACCGCGACAACTACGTCGCCGGCTTCGCGCTCTACGTCTACTTGAACACGCGCAAGGGGCCGGACGGCCAGCCGCTCTTCAAGGCGCGCCTCGAGAAGTTCATGAAGGAGGCGCGCGGCGTGAAGAAGTGGAAGGAGCACTTCACGCAGTGCTTCTGCGACGGGCGCGACGGGCGGCCGAAGGACTTCGGCGAGTTCGTCGCGGCGTGGGCGCCGTGGCTCGCCGGCTTCTATTGGCAGGATCGCAAGCCGTGGACGGGCGAGTACACCGAGGACGTCGGCGCGATCGGCAAGCCGCCGGTGATGGACGAGCCGACCTGGGTCTGGTCGCGCCACCGCGCCGAGCCGCGCTTCGGCCAAGACCAGGCGGCGCTGGCGGGGCGGCTCTTCGCCGCGGCCGGCAAGCGGCAGGACGCGATCGCCGCCTTCGTCTTCGCGCTGGCGGTCGACGGGCGGCGGCCAGCCGACGAGGAGCTGCTGGCGCGCGCGCTCGAAGGCGAGTCGCGGCGCGAGGCGGCGTGGGTGGTGCGCCACGGCATCGAGTTCCCGGCCGGCGCGCGCAGCGGTGCTCCGCCGTTCGCCAGCGCGCTGCCGAAGCTGCGCGGCTTCGTCGAGGCGCTGCAGTCGGCGGCGCTCGAGTCGCTCGGCGCGGGACGGCCGGTGACGGCGGCGGCGTTGCGTGCCGAGCGCGATCGCGCCGCCAACTGGTTCGGCCTCGCGGCGGCGGAGGTGCTGGCGCCGATCGACGCGAGCAAGGCGCTGGCGGGCTTCGATCTGCCGGCGCGGCCGCTCGGCTCGGCGGGGTTCCTCGAACTCGGCCTCACCGACTACGAGGAGCGCCGCGCGAAGGGGCGCTGGTACATCGACGAGGAGGGCGATCTCCACGTCGGTCGCGACAAGCCGCGCGACGCGACCGGCACCGTCGATCGCGGCGCCGCGCAGGTGCACTGCTTCGCGATCGCGCCCGAGTGGGTGCTGCCGGGGACGTGGCAGCTCGACGCGCGCATCCGCTTCACCACGTCGTTCGTGAACGGCGCGGTGATCTTCGGCTACAGCGACCGCGAGGCGAACCTGCGCTTCTCGTTCAGCGCCGGCGACTTCATGTACGCGATCGGGCGCAGCCAGAAGGAGCCCGAGTTCAACGACATGGGCTGGTCGCTGTCGGGATTGCGCGATCGCGACGGCGGGCTGCCCGGCTCGACGGCGGGCGGCGGCTTCGCGTTCGAGTCGCGCCAGTCGAGCTTCCTGCTGACGTTGCGGGTCGACGGCGCGCTGGTCGAGGCGCAGATCAACGGGCGGACGGTCGGTCGCTACCACGCGGTCGACGGTGCGGCGATCGAGGGGCGGATCGGCTTCGCGACCAGCATGGGGGCGATCGAGGTCGAGGACGCGCGCGTGACGCGGCTCGAGCGCAGCCGGCTGGCGCCCGCGGCGAGCTTCGAGCCGACCGTGTTCGACCTGGCGACGGCGCGCTCGCTGCCGCCGTGGGGCTCGCGCAACCGGACCTGCGCCGGCCTCGCGCGCAAGAGCCAGGGGACGCTGCTCTTGTGGCTGGCGGCGCCGACTGAGCCGCTCGCCGACGACTCGGCGAAGGCGGGCTTCACGTCGACGCTGCAGTGGGACTTGCGCGAGCTGGCGACCCTGGTGGAGCGGCTCGAGCCGACGCAGCATCTGGTGGTGGCGCTGCCGGCGGCGGTCGATGCGGGGGGGCGGAAGTTCCTCGCCGAGTTCCTGCAGAAGATCCTCGGGGAGCGGGTCGAGCTGCGCTTCCACGAGCAGCCGTTCCTGCCCGACGGCGTCGAATCGAACAGCCGCCGCTGGCTGCTCTTCATCGACTCGGCCGGCATCGTGCGCGCCCTCTCGGAGCTGCCGAGCGGCGTCGTCGTCGCCAGCGACGAGAACTTCAAGCGGTGGCTCACCGTCTTCCGCGACCACGGCCGCCCGCCGCGCGAACTGCCGCCGCTCGAGCGCCCGACCACCGACGGCGCCGCACCGGAGCTCGACGACGGTTGACCCATCGAGGGTGGCGGGGAGTTTCCGTCCGGCGCGGTGCCGGGGAGTTTCCGTCTACCGCCGGTGCCGGGGAGTTTCCGTCCGGCCCGAGGTAGACGATCGATGCGGCCCGCCGCGGTGTGTGGCCGCTGCGCGTTACTTGCTCGAGCGGATGCCGCCGCTCGCGCGGCCGATCTGGATGGCGCCGAGCGACGGATGCGGCGGGAATGGCCGGCCGTAGAAGTCGACGGCGTCGAGCCCGGCGGGCAGCAGCGCGGCGAGGTCGATGCCGGCGTCGGCGAACGGGGAGAGCGCGGCGAGGCGGAAGTGCTCGGGCGTGCCGGGCGCGCCGCCGACGAACTCGGGGTCGGCCTCGAGGTTGCCGCGGCTCGGCGCGATCCCGTTCAGTGCATCGACGCCGTGGCGCCCCTTGTTGTCGAAGAAGACGACGCGGCCGGGCGCGCCGCCCCAGAAGCCGTTGCGGACGAAGCCCATGAACGGCTCGTAGGTCCAGTGCATCACGAGCGCGGCGTCGTACGAGATCGACGAGTTGCGCCAGCCGACGAAGAGGTTGTTGGCGAAGACGTTGCGGTCGAGGAGCTGGCTGCTGCCTGCGGGCCACTGGTACCAGACGAAGGCGTCGGCGTCGACGAAGGTGTTGTTGGCGACGACGCACTCCTCCATCACGTAGTCGATGCCGCTGCCGCCGTAGTCGAGGCCGAGCAGCGCGTCGATGCACCACGGCTGCTGGTGGCTGGTCGAGGTCGTCACGGTCGTCAGGTCGAAGACGTTGCTGTAGACGCAGCAGCGCCAGCCGCCGAGGTGCGACGCGTTGGTGAGGTCGCGGAAGTGGTTGCGGCGCACGACGATGCCGCGGCACTGCGCCGCGCTGCCGCCGAACGCGAACGCCCGGCAGTAGCTCGACGTGCCGCGCGTGACGCGGCTGGTCTCCACCACGATCCGGCGCAGGCCGAACAGCGCGGGCGTGCCGATCTGCCCGCCGACGCCGCTGTGGCCCATGTTGGTGATGGTGCAGTCGCGCACCAGGCCGCCGTCGACCGCGTCGGCGAAGAGGATGGCGTCGCCGCCCGGCCCGCCGCCGTTCGCGCCGTTCCAGTAGAGGCCGGCGACGACGTGGGCGTACTCGCCGTTCATCGCCGCGCTCCAACCCTTGTCGATGGTGCAGCGCTCGATGGTGACGTCGCGATGGCGGCTGGTCGTATCGGACCAGCTCGTCACGCCGAAGGTCATCCCGTAGCCGCGGAACTGGCGCAGCTCGACGTCGCGCACCGTCAGGTTCGTGCTGGGCGCGGAGAAGCGCAGCGCCGTGCCGGCCGCGCCGCCGCCGTCGCCGCCCTTCAGCACGAGCTGCTCGAGCGTGAGCTGATGGACGTCCGCGACGTCGAAGAAGTAGCCGTCGGCGTGCTCGATCGTCTCGACGACCGGCTGCGCGAGGAAGCCGGCGTCCTTCACGTAGATGCGCCCGCTGTCGACGCAGTAGGTGTGGTCGACGAGGCTCGCCTGGTTCGGGACCTTGGCCAGCGGCTCGCCGCCGAGGTAGAGGCGGTAGACGAAGTCGAGGTCGGTGCGGCCGTTCGACTGCGGCAGGCTGTAGGTGTCGTTGCCGTCGACGCGCCAGTTCGCGGTGGGGTAGGGCACGAGGTCGGCGATCGTCGGGCGCGGCAGCGCGGCGTCGCCGTACGCGCCGATCGTCATCGGGGCGGAGGTCGCGTTGCCGAGCGCGGTGAAGCGCAGGGCGAGGCCCGGCACGTAGAAGGTGTCGCCGCGCTTGAGGCGGATCGTCACGCCCGGCTGGAGGAGGCTCGCCATCAGCGACAGCGAGAGCTTCGGCGTCGCCTCGCTGAGGCCGTCGTTGGCGTCGCTGCCCGAGGTCGAGAAGTAGTAGGTGGTCGCGAGCGGCGGCGCGCTCGGTGGCGCGGCGGCAGCTGCGGCGGAGGCGGACGCGGAGCGAAGCGCGAGCGCGAGCAGCAGCGCCAGCAGCGCCAGGAGCGTCAGGAGAGCCCGCGGTTTCCGCAGCGGGAGGAGACGGTCGACGATGCCGAGCGGGCGCGGCTGCTGCTGCGAGTGCATCTGGATCTCCGGACGGAAACTCCCCGCCACCCTGCCGGACGGAAACTCCCCGGCACCGGGCTGGACGGAAACTCCCCGGCACCGTGGAACAGCGGGCTACGGCCCGAGCAGTTCGGCGGCGAGGCGCTCGAGGAAGTAGCCGACGTCGGTGACGACGCCGATCGCCTGCAAGGTGCCGCGGTTGCTGAGCTTGGTCGGGAGCGCCTCGGTCATGTCGACGCAGACGGTCCGCACGCGCGCCGGCAGGAGGTTGCCGACCGCGATCGAGTGGAGCCCGGTGGCGAGCATCAGGCAGAGGCCGCATCCCTGCAGCGCGTCGAGGTAGGCGACCTGCGCATCGCGGATGTCGGGGATCACGTCGTGCAGCGGCCCGTCGTCGCGGATCGAGCCGGCCAGCACGAAGCGCGTCCCCTGCTGCACGCAGGCGTGCATCACGCCCGACTTCACCAGCCCCGAGCGCACCGCGGGCGCGATGCCGCCCGCCCGGTTCACCGCGTTGATTGCGAAGAGGTGGTGGCGGCTGCCGCCGTCGCGCGCCTTGCCGCTCTTCGCGCAGATGCCGAGGCTCGTGCCGAGCAGCGCCTTCTCGAGGTCGTGGGCCGCGAAGGCGTTGCCGGCCAGCAGCACGTCGATCCAGCCCGCGCGCACCAGCCGCGCCAGCGCGAGATCGCCGCCCGAATGGACGATCGCCGGTCCGGCCACGACGACGATCTTCTCGCCCGCCGCCCGCGTCTCGCGCAGCTGCGCCGCGACCCGCGCCGCGATCGCCGCCTTGTTCACCTCGGAGGAGACGTCATTGCTCATGAACGCGAACGTCGTCGCGCTGCCGCCCAGCACCGGCGGATCGACGCGGATGCCGGCGCCGAGCAGCACGACCGGCTCGCCCTGCTTCACCAACCGCTGCTTCACGCAGGTCGGAGCACCGTCGCGCACCACCAGCGCGCAATCCATCTTCTGCGCGCGCGCGGCGTGCCAGCGCCCCGCGAGCCGCACCCACGTCGCGAAGTTCGAGGTGGCGTAGAAGTCGTCCGGCAGGATGCCGTCGCGCTCCGCCGGCGCGGTCCGCGCGTCGGCGAGCGCGCCGCTCGGGAGTGCCACGCCGAGTCGCTGCACCGCCAGCAGCGCGGCGTCGAGCGCCTGCGGCTCGGCCGCCTCGACGACGAGTCGCGCGGTGGCGCGCGTGGCGTCGCCGCGGAGCTCCTCGACGACGCCGCGTGCGCCGGCGGCCGCGACGGCGCCGAGCAGCTCGGGGAGGCGCGGCCCGCCGAGCAGCGCGCCGTCGATCGTCATCGTCTCGCGGATCATCGGGGTCGCCTCGGGTCGCCTCGAAGGGTGAGGCGCGGGAGCTTAGCCCCCTCCGAGGCGAGCGCCGTCGTCGCGCGCCGCGGGGGGTGGCGACGCGCGCCGACGGCCGGCGATCACGCGCAGGTCACAGCTGGAGGCGATCGGCGAAGTCGGTCTGGTGCGGGTGGAAGTGCATCTCGCCGGCGCTCGTCGTGATGGAGTCGACGACGACCTCGACGAACGCGCCGGAGCCGTCGACGTGGAGCGAGGTGTAGCTCGTCGTCGTGACGCCGCCGACCGTCGGCGTCGTCGTGACGAACGGCGTGATCGTCGCCGCCTGCCCCGCGTTCCACTCGATGAAGCGTCCGCTGACCGTCGCGCCGTCGATCAGCGCGCCATCCTCGCCGTGCACCGTGAAGGTCGCCTGCAGCAGCTCCTGGTTCGCGGGATTGGTGCCGGTCGAGGCCAGCACGACCGTCTCGCTGTGGACCGACTGGAAGAAGTGGGCGGTCGCGACGAAGGGGATCGACCAGACGGCGGCGAAGTTGCCGTTGGCGTCGGCGCCGTCGATCTCGGCGAGGTAGCTGCGGCCCGGCTCGAGCCCGCGCACCACCATCACGTGGCGCCGCTCGGGGCGGCGATCGATGAAGGTCGCGAGCGCGACGTTGGTCGCCGGATCGCGCAGCGTGATGCGGCTGCTCGCCTCGCCGCTCGTCTCCCAGCGGAACTTGGCGACGACCGAGCTCTCGAACGCGAGCGTCGCCTGCGTGATGACCGGAGCGATCGGGTTGGACGGCACGCTCAGCGGATCGGCGGGGTTCGCGCCGTGCAGCAGCTCGTAGCCGTCGCGGAAGCCGTCGCCGTCGCTGTCGGGATCGATGCTCGACGTCGCGATCTCGTCGCCGTCCGCCAGCTCGTCGGCGTCGCGGTCGATCCCGATGCGCCAGCCGCTGCCGACCGGGACGCCGAGGAACGCGAGCACGCCGCCCGCCTGCGCCAGCGCGTCGAGCTGCGCGAGCGACTGCGGCGGGATCGTCGCGCGATCGGCGACGAAGAGCTGCGCCGCCGGATCGAAGCGGAAGCCGACGCGGCCGAGGCCGGGCAGCGTCGCCTTCACGGCGAGGTCGCAGTTGCGCAGCGTCGCTTGCGGCATCAGGTAGAGCGCGATCGGCGAGGTCGCCGGCGAGCCCGCCTTCGCCGGCGTCAGCGTGAAGCTCCACATCGCGGCGATCGCCGTCCCCGAGTCGAACTCGACCAGGAACTGCGTGATCGCCGCCTCGGCGCTGGGCGGTCCGTTGAACAAGTCAGGGACGAAGTTCTCGAGCGCGTCGGCGAAGCCGTTGTTGGCCAAGCCGAAGCCGGTGGCGGGCAGCCGGTTGAGGCCGTTCAGGTTCGGCGGGAACGCGGCGCCGTAGTCGACGTTGTCGCTGGTCTTGTCGAACAGGCCGGTCAGGTGCGCTGGATGGTCGGGGAAGATCGGGAAGGTGACGTCGTTCACGATCTGGTTCAGCGAGCCGGCGAATCCCTGCAGCGAATGGCAGGCGGCGCAGGTCAGCGTCCGGTCGCTGTGAGGCGCGATGGTGTCATGCGCGACGCGCAGGATCGGCAGCGTCTCGAAGGCGAGCTTGCCGCGCTGCGCGCCGGCCGTGCCGCTGTTTGACAGCGAGCGCGACGGCAGCTGGCGCGGATTGGCCGGCATCGTCAGCGAGAAGACCCACGCCTCAAAGTTGCGGAACTCGGTGGGCGAGAGGAGGCCGCCGCCGAGCAGCCCCTCGAAGGCCGGCTGGAAGGCGTCGAGATCGGCCCGATCGCCGCGCCAGTGGTAGGGCGGGAGCTCCTCGATCCCGCGCAGCGATTGCGTCGTCTTCACCTGCTTGTCGTCGCGCGCGACCGGGTGGTCGGGCAGCGATCCGGTGAAATCGCCGAGCAGCCACGCGATGCGATCGGTGTGGCCGTCGAGATGGCAGGTGTTGCAGCTCTGCACGCCGCTGCTCGAGTTCGAGGCGTCGATGTGGACGAGCCGGCCGGCGCGCACGACCGCAGGCGTCGGATCGAAGCCGGCGGGCGCGCTGGCCGCGGGCGTCAGCACGGCGCCGTTGGTCAGCCCGGAGAGGTCGAACTCGTCCACGGTGGCGTCGGCGCGATTGAAGACCCAGGCGCGCTTGCCGGCGCCATCGACGGCGGCGCCGCGCGGCCCGAAGCCCTTGGCTTCGAGCGCTGCGATCACGGTGTTGCTGGCGAGGTCGAGCACGGCGCTGTTGGCAGTGTCGTAGCAGCAGACCACCATCCGGCCGCTGCCGCCGATCGGCGCGAGGTCGTTCGGGATCGCGAAGCGCAGCGTCGCCGGCAGCAGCGGATCGCGCGCGGCCGGGTCGTTCAGGTCGATGTGCGTGGTCGGCTGGGGCAGCGGCGCGCCGGCCACCGCCGCCGCCGCTCGGCTCACGCGGTGGCGCGCGATGCCGCTGATCGGGAAGTGGAACTCGCCGTGCAGGAGGTTGTTGGCGTCGACGTTCGACACCACGAAGTCGCCGTCGGCGAGCCGCTCGACGTCGAAGTCGAG
>JAEUIC010000011.1 GCA_016795285.1 Planctomycetota bacterium
CAAGGGCGGCGAGGCGAAGATCGTGCGCGCCTGCACGCTGCCGCTCACCGGCCAGCGCGTCGTCCACCGCATCGTGACCGAGTTCGCCGTGCTCGACGTGCGACCCGGCCAACCGCTCCTGCTGGTCGAGCTCGCCCCCGAGGTGACCTTCGAGCAGCTCGCCGCGATGACCGCCGCCCCGATCGAGCGCGCCGCGAACGTGATCGCGCTGCGCAACTGAGACCTTCGGCGCCGAGGAGTTCGCGATGGCGCGTTGCGATCGCAAGTTTCCCGACGAGCGAGGCGCCAGCCGCGGCGGCGTCGGGCGGATGGCGCGTCGCGCACGGACCGCCGCGTGGATCTCCGCCTTGCTCGCCGCCTTGCTCGCCACCGGAGCGTGCCAACCGCCAGCGCCTTCCGTGACCGGACCGAACCTCTTGGCGGACGACACCGAGGTGCTCGAGCCTCCGCTCGACGCGAAGCGAACGACCGAGCTCGGCGTCGCCGCCCCCGGCCCCCTCGAGGAATTCGCGCTGCCGGCCGCGCAACGCCGCGCCGTGGCGGCGCGCTGCAGCGAGCTGCTCGATTGGGTCGTACGCGGCGATCAAGGCGCCTTCGACCAGTTCGTCTCCGACAATCAGGCCGCACTCGCGGCGCTGCGCGGGACGCCCGCCAGCGCGGAGCAGCTCGCGACCGCGACGACGATCGCAGCGATGCAACGACGCGGCTTCGACGATGCGCGACGCCTGCTCGCGCGCGATCTCGAGATCGCGAAAGCGGCTCCCTCGACTCCGATCGCGCTGCGCTGGGAGGTGGAGCGCTGCAGCGCGGTCGACGACGCGCTCTTCTTCGATCTCTACGCGCCGCTCCAGTTCGACCACGGCACGCTCGGCTGGCGGGTGATGAACTTCTGCGCGCGCGGCGACCGGCTCGTGCTCTGCGGCTTCTTCGCCTTCGAACCACCCAACGACCGCTGAAGCGCGCGCCGGTTCGCGGCGCGCCGCTCAACCGCCGCCGAGCGACTTCACGCGCGACTCGATGCGGCGGCGCGTCGTGGCGAGGTCGTCGGGCAGCTGCTCGGCCGCCGGCACCTTCGCCAGCAGCGCGGCCGCCTCGCGATCGCGCCCGCCGTCGCACAGCAGCTCGACCAGCGTCAGCTCGAAGGCGGGCCGCTCCGCAGCGTCCGCCGCCAGCGCCCCCCCGCCGCTCCCCGCCTTGCCGAGCAGCAGTTCGTGGAGGCGCGTCGCGTCGCGCAGCGCGTTCACGTCGGTGCGGCGGGCCGCCGCGCGCGCCTTGAGCTGCAGCGCGTCGAGCGGCGCCGTCGCTTCGTCCCGGTCATCGAGCCACCGGTAAGCCCCTTCCCAGTCGCCCGCGGCGAAGAGGAGGCGCGCCACGCGGTAGGAGAGCTCCTGGCGGCGCGCCGGCTCGACGAGCTGCGCGCGCAGCTCCGCGCCGTAGAGCGCCGCGTCGTACGCGCGCGCCGGACCGATCGCCTCGGCCAGCTCGAGCAGCAGCCAGCGGCCGGCCGCTCCCGCCGGCTCGGCGGCCGAAGCCTGCAGCACGATCCACTCGCACTCCTCGTAACCCAACTCGAAGCGCGCCGGGTCGCGCAACGCGAGGATCGAGCGCGCCAGCGCGGCGCGGATGCGATGCTGCGGCGGCGCATCGGGGAAGCGGTCGAGCTCCTCGCGCAGCCGCGCCGCGAGGTAGTAGCCCCACGCCGGCTCGCCGCGCGCCAGGCAGAGATCGACCGCCTCGATCTCGACCTCGAGGCGCGCCTCGCCCTCCTGCGCGGAGCGCAGCACCGCGAGCAGCGCGGCATAGGCCGCCTTGCCGACCGCGCCCGGCTCGACCGACGGCCCGCCGCGCGGCAGCGCCGCCACGATCGCCGGCAGCCCGGCTCGATCGCCGAGCTCCTTCAGGCCGCCGATCAGCACTTCGCGCACCGCCGCCCCTTCGGGCGCCGCCAGCAGCGCGTCGGAGAGCACCTGCGCCGCCACCGCCGCCCGGCCCGGCACGCGGCAGAGCGCGCGGCTGCACTGCTCGGCCAGCACGCGATCGCCGAGCGCCGTCGGCAGCGCGCGCCGCATCGCCTCGAAGATGCGGCCGACGTTCTCGCCGTCGACGGCGGTCGCGGCGACGGCGGGATCGACGCGCGCCAGCGCCGCCTCGAGCAGTTGCGACAGGCCGAGCGCGGCGGCGTAGCGCGCCTCCCCCTCGGCCGGCTCGACCAGCACCACCACCAGCCGATCGATCACGCGCCGCATCGTCTCGGCGGAGGCGTCGCGCCGCGCCAGCTCGGCCGCTGCGGAGAAGGCGCGCGCGCGCACGAGCGGCGGGAAGGCACTCGCCATGCAGCGCTCCACCGCCGGCAGCGCCCGCGCGTCGGCGAGGCTGCGCAGCGCGTCGAGCAGCGCGTCGAGGTAGGCCGGCGCCGCCGCGGCCGCATCGGCCTCGAGCAGCGTCGCCCCCAACGCCAGCGCCGCCTCGCCCCCGCCGCGCGCCGGCGGCAAGCGGCGCAGCGCCGGCAGCAGCGCGAGCCGCCGCGTCTCGCTGGTCGCGGCGACGAAGGCCGCAGTCAGCTGCGCGCCGACCGCCGTGCCGGGATCGAGCAGCACCGCCAGCTCCGCGAGCCGGCGCAGCTCCTCGCTGCCGTTGCCGGCCGGATCGCGCGCCAGCGCCGCCGGCAGCCGCTCGCAGACCAGCGCGTGCGCCTTCTCGAACGACTCGCCGCGCGCCAGCTCGGGTCGCTGCGCCAGCTCGATGAAGCGGCCGAGCGCGGCGCGCCGCACGCTCCCCTCGGGATGGTCGAGCGCCGCCAGCAGCGCCTCGGGCGTCGCCTTCGCGAGCGCCGCCTCCTCGCCGTCGAGCCAGCGCCGCCGCGTCGCCTCGTGCACCGCGCGCAACGCCGCCACGAGCGGCGGATCGACCGGCCCGCCGAGCTCCGCCTCGCGCTCGAGCAGCGCGAGCAGCGGAGCGGCGAGCTGCGGATCGGGCAGCTCGACGGCGAGGGCGATGCAGTGGCGCCGAGTGGCGGGCGGCGCCTGCGGATCGAGCAGCAGGCGATCGAGCAGCTGCACCGCTTCGCGCCGGCCGCGTTCCGCGAACGCCTTGGCGAGCGCTGCGCGCAGCGCCGCATCGAGCGCGTCCTCGCGCGGTTCGGTGAGCAGCGTCTCGAGCGCCGCGAGCCGCTCGCGCAACGGCCGCTGCGGATCGAGCGCCGGTGCGGCGCGCTCGTCGGCGAGCGGCGCGGCCTGCGGTATCGCGGCAGGCGGCGACGGGTCGATCGCCGCCGTCCCGCCCTCCTGCGCCGCTTCGACGACGAGCGCCTCCTGGCCGCGAGTGGCGGCGAGCGCCGCGGCGGCGAGGACGGACCACGACGCCACCGCCACGGGCAGCCATCCCCGTGCGGCGAGGTGCAGACGCGAGTGTGCATCGAGTGCGTGACGCAAGGGCATCCCTACGCGACTCGAACGGGGTCGTTGGGCAGCACGGCGCCGCCGACTCTACGTCGCTCGCCGAGCGGCCGGCCGCGCCAATTCCTGCCGGAGAGCGCGCGTCTATTGTGCGCGCGATGGTGCCTCCGCCTCCGACCTGCCCTGACCGTCGTCGCGCCGCTTCCGGCCGCCTCTTCACCGTGGTCGCCTTCGGCGGCGTCGTCGTCGCGCTCGGGGTCGCGAGCTGGCTCGCGTTCCTGCGCGCTCCCCGCCACGCCGAGCGGCCCGAACCGCCCCCCGCCGCGCCGATCGCGGCGCCGTCGCGCGTTCCCGACGGCCCGCCGCTGCCGCTCGCGGAGCAGATCCGCGCGGCGGTCGCAGCGCTCGCGACGCCGAAGCGGGTGCGGCTCGCCGTCGGCGACAGCGACGCTCCCCCGCTGGCGGGCGTCACCCTGGCGGTGGCGAGCCGCTTCGCCCGTCCGCGCGCCCTGCTGCCGGGCGCGGCGATCGGCAGCGCTCCGCTCCCGCGCCTGCCCGACGAGTGCACGCTCACCGTCGCCGGCGAGCGGCTCGAACTGCACGTCCCGCGGCTTTGGCCCGACCTCGACGCGGTGGCGCTCTTCGCCCCCGACCACGCGCCGCTGCTCCTGCCGCCCCTGGTGCTGGCCGACGGCGACCTCGACCTCGAGCCCTTCCCCGCGGCGCGCGGCGCACGGCTGCGCGGCCGCATCCTGGCCGCCGAGCAGCGACCGGCAGCCGGCGCGAGCGTCGCCTTGCACGCGGTGGCAAGCGACCCGCTCGCCCGCGCGCGCGGCCTCGCGCTGCCGATCGCGACGCGGGAGTGCGACGCGCAGGGGTTCTTCGCGTTCGAGCAGGTCGGCAGCCGCGTGGTGCTGCTCGAGGTCGAAGGGGCGGAGGGGGACGCGAATGGCGGGATCGCCGAGGCGATCGCCGGCGAGACGCCGGTGGCGCTCGAGCTGGTCCGCGCCGCACCGCCGCTCACCGGCACGGTGGTCGATCCGGGCGGCCGTCCGCTGCCCGGCGCGACGCTGGTCGCCACCCAATCGACGGAGCGGCGCCGCAGCAGCGAAGCGGTCGCGAGCGATGCCGACGGCCGTTTCGAGTTCACCCGCCTCGCGCCCGGCTACTACGCGATCGACGTGCAGGCACCGGGCTTCGCGCGACGGCAGCTGCGCCGCGCCCACTCGGGCACCCGCGAGGTGACGATCGAGCTCGCGCCGCTGGCGATGGCGCGCGTCGAGCTGCTCGGCGCGCCGCGCGACCTCGTGGTGCCGCTCCTCTGGCAGACGCTCGCGCCCGATGGCAAGTGGCGCCGGCCGACGTCGCGCTGGCAGCTCGCCGAGCTGCGCGAGGGGAGCGCGCTGCTCCGCGACGTGCCGCCCGGCCGCCACGCGCTCGAGCTGCGGGTGCCGGGCGCCGCGCCGTTCGAGACCGCCGCCGTCGAGTTCCTCGCCGGCTCCGCCACCGATCTGGGCAGCTACACGCTCGAGGCGGGGGCGACGCTTCGCGCGCGCATCACCGGGCCCGACGGCGCGCCGCGCGCCGCGCGCGCCACGTTGGCCGCCCGCTACCAGTCGAACCGCATGGCCGCACGCGACCTCTTCGCGCTCGATGACCGCGACGAGCGGAGCGTCGGCAGCGACGGCGTGCTGGCGTGGAGCGCGCTGCCGGCCGGGCCGCGCACGCTCGGGCTGCGGGCGCTCGGCTGCGCCGATCGCAACGTCGTGGTCGAGCTGCCGGCGAGCGGCGTCGTCGACCTCGGGTCGCTCGCGCTCGACGGCGCCGGCGCCATCGAAGGGGTGGTGCGCCGCCTCTCGGGCGTGCCGCTCGGCGACGCGACGCTGCAGGCGGAGCAGGTCGGCGGCGTGCTGCGCGAGACGACCACCGGCGCCGACGGCCGCTACCGCTTCGAACGGCTGCCGGCCGGCCGCTTCGAGCTGCGCCTGCTGCCGATCGACGAGCTGCTGCCGACGCGCCTCGATCCGCGCGCGCCGCCGCGCGAACCGCAAGCGGCGCGGCTCGACGTGGTGGCGGGCGAAGTGGCGCGGCGCGACTTCACGCTCGACTCGTGAACGACGCCGCCCGGGCGGCGCGGGCCACCCGGGCGGTGTCGAGCGTCACGGAAGCGCGCTGCAGCGCCGCGCGTCACCGCTTCATCGCGTCCCCCGTTCACTTCGAGTCGCTGCGCGTGCGCTCACTTCGAGTAGCTGCGCTTGCTCTTCTCGGCGTTGCCGAGGAAGCGGGTGGTGATCTCGGCCGGCACCGGCAGCAGCACCTTGTCGCCCGCCTTCAGCGCGTCCTTCGCCGGCTCGGGCGGCAGCTTCTTGTGGTCGCGCGGCAGCTGGAAGATGCCGATCCGGTCGCCCTTCTTGAGCGCGTCCTTGCTGCACCAGACCAGCACGATCTGGTCGACGCCGGCGTAGACCGCCGAGGTCACCTTGCCGAGGTAGGTGCCGCGCGCGTCGACCACCGCGTCGCCCGGCTTGACGGCGCGCGCCGCCGGATCGGTCACGCGCGCGCGATAGATCTTGTTCGTGCGCGCCGACTCGCGCTGCAGCAGCGCGTCGCGGCCGATGAAGAACGGCTTGTGGAACTTGACGAAGCTCGGGTAGCCGGCGCCGTGCGGACCGATGTCGAACTCGCCGGCGAGCTCGTGACCGTAGAGCGGGAAGCCAGCCTCCGTGCGCGTCGAGTCGCGCGAGCCGAGCGCGGTGGCGATGACGCCGCGCGCCTTGCCCGCCGCGAGGATCGCCTCCCAGTGCTTCACGAGGCGGTCGGGATGGATGTAGAGCTCGAAGCCGATCTCCTCGCCGGTGTAGCCGGTGCGGGCGGCCAGCACGTGGTCGCCCCCGATGCGCACCTCGCAGAGACCGAACTTGCGCAGGTGGCGCAGCGCGGCGCGGCTCGCCTCGTCGTCGCACAGCTCGAGCAGCGTCGGCAGCGACGCCGGCCCCTGGAAGGCGATGTCGACCCGCATCTCGTCGCCCGCCGCCGCCCGATCCTTCAGGTTGACGAGCTCGACGTCGACGTCGCAGCGCACCGCGGGGCGCGCCGCATCGAGGGCGAACTTGCCGGCCAGCACGCCGCGCCACCACGCCTCGACCTTCGGCGCGTTGCTGGCGTTGACGATCACGAGGTAGCGGTCCGCCGCGCGGCGGTAGACGATCAGGTCGTCGAGCACGTGGCCGTCGGGCGCGAGCGTGTAGCTGTACTGCCCGTCGCCATCCTTCAGCTTGCCGACGTAGTTGGTGGTGACGAGGTCCAAGAAGCGGCCGGCGCCCGCGCCGCGCACCTCGTAGCAGCCCATGTGGCTCACGTCGAAGAGGCCGGCCGCGGTGCGCACCGCGCGGTGCTCCTCGAGGATCGAGCTGTAGTGGGTCGGCATCTCCCAGCCGGCGAAGTCGACGATGCGCGACTTCTTCGCCAGCGCGAAGTGCCAGTCGTAGAGCGCCGTGCGCTGCAGCGGGCCCTGCGCCGGCGGCGTGAACGCCTCCTTCTTCGCCGCGAAGCCGCTCTCCCCCACGAGCGCCTGCTGCCCGATGAAGAAGGGCTGCAACGCGTCGCCCGGCTGCGCGGCCGGCTTGCTGCCCGGCTTCGGCGCGCCGCGCTTCTCCTTCCACGCTGCGAAGGCCGCCGCGCTGACCGGCTTGGCGCTGCGCAGCAGGCGCTGCGCGAGCTCCTCGGCGCGCTCCGGCGGCGCGATCACCTCGTAGAGCGTCCCGCCGCCCGGCGCCGCGTGCGCCGTGACCAGCACGTCGGCCGCCTCGGCCGCGCTCTTCACGCCGCCGATCGCGACGTCGCCCGGCAGCCCCGCCGCGCGGAGCGCCTCGGCCCCCTTCGGGCCGCCGACCGTCAGCGCGACGCGGCGCGCGCCCGGCTCGAACGTCGCGCCGAGGTCCTCGACGACGATCGGGCCGTCGATCTTGCGCATCAGGTCGGAATCGAACGCGACCATGCCGTCGGAGAGGTCGCGCAGCCACTGCACCAGGTCGAGCGCCGCCTCGCGATCGCCGGTGAGCCAGTAGTGGGCGCAGCCGTACGCATCGTCGGGCCGGCGCACGACGCGAAACTCGCCGATCAGCTTGCCGTCGGGCTCATGGGCGCGTGCCGTCGTCGCAGCGCCCGGCGCGAGGCGCAGCACGCCGCCCGCCAGCGCGAGCTGCAGCGCCGTGCCGGCGCGCTCGCCCGCCACCTCGACCACCGGCGCGCCGCTGCTGTCGACCAGCGCGGCACCGCTCTCGAGCGCGCTCGCGTCGTTCGCCGCGCTCGCCAGCGCCGCCACCGTCGAGCGGTGCGCCGCGGCCGGCCCGTCGGGCTCGTAGTGCGGGTAGCTGAAGGGGCCGAAGGGCGCCGTCTCGCGCGCTTGCGCCAGCTTCTTCACGCGCCGCTGCGCGTCGCGCAACGCCGACGCCGGCAGGCGGACGCGCCCGACCAGCCCGGCCGCCGCGTGCACCTGGAACGGCTTCATCGCGGTCAGCGTGTCGACGACGATCGAGGCGATCTCGCCCATGTCGTCGACGTCCATGCCGCGCTGCGAGACCCAGCAGGTGCCGAAGCGCAGCCCACTCGGGTGGAGCGGCCGCGTGTCGCCGTGGATCGAGTTCTTGTTGCAGGTGATGCCCACGAGGTCGAGGACGCGCGCCGCGACGTCGGCGGAGACCGCCTCGCCGGTCGGTCCGACCAGCGTGCGCAGATCGATGCAGCAGAGGTGCGTGTCGGTGCCGCCGTAGGCGATCGTCAGGCCGCCCTTCGCGAAGCCGGCCGCCAGCGCCGCCGCGTTCTCGCGCACGCGCCGCATCAGCTGCTTGAACTCGCCGCTGGCCGCCAGCTTGAAGGCGACCGCCTTGCCGGCGATCGCGTTCAGGTGCGGGCCGCCCTGCTCGCCCGGGAAGACGGCGAGGTCGATCTTGCGCGCCAGCTCGCCGTCGGTGGTGAGGATCACGGCGCCGCGCGGGCCGCAGAGCGTCTTGTGGGTCGTGAACGAAACGACGTGGGCGTGGTCGATCGGGTTCGGGAACTCGCCGGCGGCGACGAGGCCGGCCGGGTGGGCGATGTCGGCCAGCAGGTAGGCGCCGACCTCGTCCGCGATCGCCCGGAAGCGCGCCCAGTCGATCGTCCACGGATAGGCGGAGTAGCCGGCGATGATCAGCCGCGGCTTCTCCTTCAGCGCGTCGGCGCGCAGCTTCTCGAAGTCGATCCGCCCGGTCGCCGCGTCGATCCCGTACGGGACGATCTTGTAGTGCTTGCCGGAGCGGTTCACCGGCGAGCCGTGGGTGAGGTGGCCGCCGGTCGAGAGGTGCATCCCCATCACCGTCGACTCGATCGGGATCAGGGCCTCGTAGACGGCGTTGTTGGCCGCGGCACCCGACAGCGACTGCACGTTGCAGTAGATCGCGCGCGACGGCGTCTTCGCGGTGGCGAAGAGGTCGGCGAGGCGGCGGATCGCCTCCGACTCGACGAGGTTCGCGTAGTCGCACCCCTTGTAGTAGCGGCGATCCCCGTAGCGGCGGTAGTAGGCGAGGCTGCGCGCATCCCAGTCGAGCAGCTCGCGCTCGCTGATGGCGTTGCGCGTCGAGGGGTAGCCCTCGGCGTAGAGGTTCGAGAGCGAGGAGCCGACCGCGTCGCGCACCGCCTGCGGGCAGAGGCTCTCCGACGCGATGAAGACCAGCTTCTGCCGCTGCCGCTCGGTCTCGGCGGCGATCAGGCCGGCCAAGCGCGGATCGACGAGGTCGAGCGTCGTGGTGAGGGAGAAGGAGGGGGAGCCGCTGCGAACGCCGCGCGCGGCCGACGGGGTGGTGGCGGTGGGGTTCATGGGGGCGGGGATCTTAGAGCCGAGCGGCCCGCGGCGCGCGGAGGCGGAGGAGAGGCGGGCCGAGGGCGCGGCCGAGTGAACGGCACCGCTGGGCGGCATTGGGCCAGAGCGAGCGGTAGAACCGGGGCCGGTCGGGGCACCACCACGGCGACCCGGCGCAGGGCAAGGGGGAAGCCATGAGTCAGCGGGCGCAGGCGCAGCCGCCGGAGCTACCGCCAGGACAACGGACAGCGCCCGCGCTGCGCTTGGTCTGGAACCACGACTTCGACCAGCGCGCCGCCGCCCTCTTCGCCGACTACCGCGCCAGCGGCCGGCCCGAGACCTTCCGCCTCCTCGTCGAGGAGCTCGCGCCGCGCTTGCTGCCGCTGGTGCGCGGCCGGCTGCGCAAGAGCGGCCGGCGCGTCGAGGCTCGTGAAGTGGTCGACGACGCCTTCGCCCAGGTCTTCCGCCGCTCCGCCTCCTTCCACGATCGCGGCCCCGGCTCCTTCGTGAAGTGGTTCCTCGCGATCGCCGAGAACCTCGTCAAGCAGGAGGCGCGCGCCACCCACCGACGCGATCGGCGCGAGCGGCTCGCCGCCCGCCCCGAGGTCGATCGCGCGGCCGATCCCTTCACGCTGCTCCTGGCCGAGGAGGAGGAGTGGCTCGCCCGCGCGACCTGGGCCCACCTGCGCCGCCTCGCGCTGGAAGCGGTGGCGAAGCTGCCGCGCGGCCACTGGCGGCTGCTGGTCGACTTCGCGCGCGACGGCCTCACCTACACGGAGCTCGCGCAACGCGAAGGGCTCCCGCGCAGCGCGCTGGTCATGCGCATCCAACGCGCGCGCAAGCGGGTGGTCGCCCACGTGCGCCGTCGCCTCGACGAGGAGACGAGCGGTCGCGCGCCGGCAGCTGCCGCACCGCGATCGGCTCAGCCCCCCTCCGGCCCCGGATCGGCCACGACTTCGAGCGGCTGCTCGCTCACGACGCCGGCCGCGCTGAGGCGCACGGTGTAGCGACCGGGCGTCGCGCTGCTGCCGCCGCGGCCACGTCGCCGTCCCCCACCGCCTGCGTCCTGCGCGAAGGGCGCTTCGATCGGCTCGTCGAACTCCGACGGGTCGACCTCGGCGCTCTCGGGCAGCGGCTCGTAGCGGCGCCGCTGGCGACTCGCGCGCGGCGTCGGCTTCGGCTCGAGCGGCTGCTCGTCGGCCTTCGCATCGACCGGCTTCGCCTCGGCCGGCTTTTGCGGCGGATCGAGCTGCAGGTCCCACGCGACGCGCTGCAGCCCCGCCTGCTCGGCGACCGCGATGGTGCGCACCACCTTGCCGGCGGCGTCGACGATCTCGACCTTCGCCTCCTTGGTGGCGTCGGCCATCCAGAGCCAGAGCGGCGCGCCGGGAGGCGGATTGGCGGCGCGGTAGTTCCGGTCGCCGCTCCAGCCGATGCCGCCGCCGAAGCCGCCGCGCCAGAGCGTCGCGGGCGCCGGCGCGAAGAGGGCCGCGGGCGCCGCCAGCGACTCGGCCGTCAGCTGCTCGTGCGCGGTCACCTCGACGACGAAGAGGCCGCGGCCGTGCGTCGAGACCACCACCTCCGGATCGCGCGGATGGACCGCGAGGTCGAGCACGGAGTTCAGCGGCAGGTCGCTCGCGAGCGGCTGCCAGTGGTCGCCGCGGTCGATCGAGAAGAAGGCGCCTGCATCGCTGCCGAGGAAGAGGACGCCGGCGCGGCGCGGGCTCTCGTGGATGACGTTCACCGGACCGTCGGGCAGTCCGTTCGCGATCGCCTCGAAGGTGGCGCCGCCGTCGCTCGTGCGGAAGACATAGGGCGTGAAATCATCCTCGCGGTAGCCGTTCACCGTGACCCAGGCGACCGCGCGATCGTGCGGCGAGAGTTCGACGCGGCTCACCCAGAGCGCGGGCGGGACACCGGGCAGGCGCGACTCGAGCGACTCGAAGGTGCGACCGCCATCGCGGCTCCACTGCACGCGACCGTCGTCGCTGCCGACCAGCAGCAGGTCGGGGTCGAGCGGCGACTCGCTGATCGAGGTCAACGTGCAGTGCGGGACGTTGCCGGCCGTCTTCGCCGGATCATTCGTGGTGAGATCGCCGGAGAGCGCCTTCCAGTGGTCGCCGCGATCGAGCGAGCGCCAGAGCCGCTGCGAGCCGAAGTAGACCACCTGCGAGTTGTGGCTCGACAAGAGCAGCGGGCTGCACCAGTTGAAGCGCTCCTTCTCCCCTTCGGCGCCGCGCGGCTGGATCCACGCCGTCTCGCCGCGCCGCACGTTCGTGCGCGAGAGCGCGCCGAACTGCGACTCGAGGTAGACGGTGTCGGGATCGGCCGGATCGGAGAGGACGTACATGCCGTCGCCGCCGCCGATGAAGCGCCAGTCGGAGTTGGTCGATCCGCCGAAGCCGCGCGCGCGCGACGGCCCCATCCAGACGCCGTTGTCCTGCAGGCCGCCGTAGACGCGGTAGGGGCGGCGGCGGTCGACGCTGACCGTATAGAACTGCGCCAGCGAGAGGTTCGAGTACCAGTCGAACGAGGCGCCGCCGTCGTAGCTCTGCGCGAGGCCGCCGTCGTTGCCGAGCACGATGCGCCCGCGCGAGTGCGGATCGAACCAGAGCGCGTGGTGATCGGAGTGGAGCGAGCCGGCGACGTCGCTGGCGAACGTCTTGCCGCCGTCCTTCGAGACGAAGACCTCGATGCCGAGCACCCAGACGTGGTCGGGATCGTGCGGGTCGACGCGGATCTGGCCGTAGTAGTAGGGCGGCTCGCCGCTCACCGGCTTCTCGTTGCGCTTCTCCCAGGTCGCCCCGCCGTCGGCGCTGCGCCAGACGCCGCCGCCCGCCGGCCGCTTGGTCGCCGCCTCGCCCTCCTTGGCCGCGGGCACCTCGATCTCGTTCTGCTCGTCGATGCAGGCGTAGAGCCAGCCCGGCTCGGCCGCGGAGAAGGCGAGCCCGATCCGGCCGATGCGGCCGCTCGGCAGCCCGCCGGCGAGGCGCGTCCAGCTGTCGCCGCCATCGCGCGAGCGGTAGATCGCCGCGTCGCCGACGTCGTCGAAGTTCCAGGCGCGCCGCAGCCGCTGGTAGCTCGCGGCGAAGAGCGTGTCAGGCTCGCGCGGGTCGATCACGACGTCGACCACGCCGACCGCGTCCCCGCGCCCGAGCACCAGCTCCCAGCTCGCTCCCCCATCCTGCGTGCGGTAGAGGCCGCGCTCGCCGTTCTTCGTGTAGAGGTGGCCGAGCACCGCGACCCACGCCGTGGCGGCATCGGTCGGGTGGACGACGATGCGGCCGATGTGGTGCGATTCCGGGAGCCCGACGTTCGTGAAGCTCTTGCCGCCGTCGGTCGAGCGCCAGACGCCGTTGCCGGCGTAGCTCGAGCGCTGGTTGTTCCCTTCGCCGGTGCCGACCCAGATCACATCCGGGTCGCTCGGCGCGACGGCGATGGCGCCGATCGAGAGCGACTGCGCGAAGACGCAGCTCCACGTCGTGCCGTTGTTGGTCGACTTCCAGAGCCCCCCCGACGCGGCGGCGACGTAGAGCTCCCACGGTCGCCCCGACGGCACGGCGAGATCGACGATGCGACCGCCCGGCGCGGCCGGCCCGATCGCGCGCGCAGTGACGGCGGCGAGCTGCTGCGGCTCGATCGACTGCGCCAGCAGCGCGCGACACGGCAGCGCGGTGCCGAGCAGCGCGCCGGCGGCGAGGAGGAACGCGCACGAACGGGCGAGACGGGAGCGCACCAAGTCGATCTCCTTCTTCCGGCGACCCGCGGGCCGCGCCGCCGATCAGTAGCTCAGTAGCTCAGTCGTTGACGACCTCTTCCGCTCCGCACCCTAGCGCGGCGCGGCGCGAAAGGCGGAGCTTCCCGCGCTCGTCGACGCCGAGCACGCGCACCAGCACGAGCTCGCCCTCGCGGGCGACCGTCCCGAGGTCGGCGATCCGCTGCACGTCCCACTCGGAGACGTGCACCAGCCCTTCGGCGCTGCGGAAGATCTGCACGAAGGCGCCGAACTCCTTCACCCCGCTCACGCGGCCGCGGTAGAGCTTGCCGACCTGCACGACGCCGGCGAGCTCGCGCACGCGCCGCGCGGCGCCGCGCGCCCGCACCGCGTCGTTGGCGTAGATCAGCGCGAAGCCGGCGTCGTCGATCGACACCTCGACGCCGAACTGCGCGCGCAGCTCCTTCAGGTTGGCGCCACGCGGCCCGATCAGCTCGGGGATCGCGGCGGGCGCGATGCGGATCGAGGTGACGCGCGGCGCATGCTCCTTCAGCTGCGCGCGCGGCGCCGCCAGGGCCTTCTTCATCTCGGCCAGGATGTGGAGCCGCCCGCGCTGCGCCTGCTCGAGCGCCTGGCCCAACACGGCGCGCGGCAGCGAGCCGATCTTGTTGTCCATCTGCACGGCGGTGACGCCGCGCTCGGTGCCGGTCACCTTGAAGTCCATGTCGCCCAAGTGGTCCTCGTCGCCGAGGATGTCGGAGAGGACCGCGAAGCGGCTGCCGTCCGAGACGAGCCCCATGGCGATGCCGGCCACCGGCGCCGCGATCGGCACGCCGGCGTCCATCAACGCGAGGCAGCCGCCGCACGTCGTCGCCATCGAGGAGGAGCCATTCGACTCGGAGATGTCCGACTCCACGCGCAGCACGTAGGGGAACTCGGTGAACGAGGGGAGCACCGGTACGAGCGCGCGGCGGGCGAGGTTCCCGTGGCCGATCTCGCGGCGGCCCGGCCCGCGCAGCGCGCGCACCTCGCCGACGCTGTAGGGCGGGAAGTTGTAGTGGAGCAGGAAGGGGCGCGACTCCATCCCGGTGAGGGTCTCGACCTCCTGCGCTTGCTCCTTCGCGCCCAACGTGCAGGTGACCATCGCCTGCGTCTCGCCGCGGGTGAACAACGCCGAACCGTGCGGCCGCGGCAGCCAGCCCGCCTCGCACGAGATCGGGCGGATCTGCTCCGCGGTGCGGCCGTCGAGGCGCTGCCCGGTCGCCAGCACCCGCTCGCGGATGCGCCGATCGGTCGCGCGGCGCGCCTCCTTCAGCGCGAAGGCCAGATGGAGCGGCGTCGCCGCGAAGCCGCCGGCGCTCGCCGCCGCCTCGACCGTCTCGCGCGCCAGCAGCTCCTGCGCGGCGGAGAGCGCGGCGTGGCGCTCGTGCTTGCCGGCCACCGCGAAGCAGGGATCGAGGCGCGCCGCCTCGCGCGCGGCGAGCTGCGCGCGCAGCGCCTGCTCCTCCGGCGACTCGGGCGCCTTGTCGACCGCGCGCTTCGGCCGCCCCGCCTTCGCGCGCAGCGACTCGATCGCCGCCGCGACCGGCAGGAGCCGCTCGCCGGCAGCGAGCAGCGCTTCGAGCAACTCCGCTTCGGGGACCTGCTCGCCACCGCCCTCGACCATCACGAGGCCCGCCTCGCCGTCGCGCGCGCGGATCGAGACGACGAGGTCGAGGTCGGCGCGCGCGCGCTCGGCCGAATCGGGGAAGGCGATCAAGCGACCGTCGCAGCGCACGAGGCGCGCGCCGGCGATCGGCCCCGCGAACGGGATGGGCGACAGATGGAGCGCCGCCGACGTGCCGAGCAGCGCCAGGAGCCCCGTCTCGACGCGCGCCGGATCGGCCGAGAGGACGGTCGCCTGGACCTGGATCTCCTGCGCGATCCCCTTCGGGAAGAGCGGGCGCGTCGAGCGGTCGAGGATGCGGCTCCAGAGGATCTCGTCGTCGCTGATGCGCGCTTCGCGGCGGAGGAAGCTGCCGGGGATGCGGCCGTTGGCGGCGAGCTTCTCGCGGTACTCGACGGTGAGCGGCACGAAGTCGTCGTCGCTGCCGCCGCCGCCGGGCCGCGCGTTCGCGGCCATCACCGCGGTCACCAGCACCACCGCATCGCCTTGCCGCACCACCACGGCGCCATGCGCCTGGCGAGCGACCTTGCCGGTCTCGAGCGTGATGCGGCGGCCGTCGAGCTCGATCGTCTCGACGTGGAGGTCGAAGTGCACGTCACCCATTCGAAAGGTCCGTCCGCGAGATGCCGAGTTCCTTGAGCTTCAACTGCAGCCCCTTGCGCGAGAGGCCAAGAGCGGTCGCCGCGTGCGTCACGTTGCCCGATTGCTCGCGCAGCGTGCGCGTGATGATCTCGCGCTCGAGCGTGGCCACCGCGTCGCGCACGACGTCTTTGAGCGGCCCCGCGCTGCTGCCGGCCGCGGCGCTCGGCGCGCTCGCCGTGCCGCCAACCGCCGGCGCTCCGTTCGCAGGCACGTTCGGCGGTGGCGCCGCATCGCCCTCCCGCTGCAGCGCGAGCGGCAGGTCGCTCACGCGCAGCTCGCGATCGGAGAGCACCACCAGCGACTCGATCACGTTCTCGAGCTCGCGCACGTTGCCGGGCCACTCATGCGCCGCCAGCCGCTCGAGCAGCGGCGCGCCGGCCGGTGCCACCGACTTCTTCAGCCGCGCGCCGTGCTTCTTGCGGAAGTGGTCGACGAGCTCGGGCAGGTCCTCCTTGCGCGCGCGCAGCGGCGGGAGCTCGATCGTCAACACCGCGAGACGGAACCAGAGGTCGCGCCGGAAGGCGCCGCGCTCGACCTTCGCGGCGAGGTCGGGATGGGTCGCCGCGACCAGCCGAACATCGACCTTGCGCGTCGCCGCGGCGCCGACCCGCTGGATCTCGCGCTGCTCCAACGCGCGCAGCACCTTCGGCTGCACCTTCAGGTCCATGTCGCCCACTTCGTCGAGGAAGAGGGTGCCGCCGTCGGCGAGCTCGAAGCGGCCGGGCCGCGTCGCGACGGCACCGGTGAAGGCGCCGCGCTCGTGGCCGAAGAGTTCCGCCTCGACCATCGTCTCGGGGATCGCGGCGCAATTGGTGGCGACGAAGCTCGCAGCGGCGCGCGGCGACAGTTCATGCAGCGCGCGGGCGACCAGCTCCTTGCCGGTGCCGGTCTCGCCGAGGATCAGCACGTTGGTCGGCGCGCCGGCGACCTTGGCGATCCGTTCGCGCACCCGCGCCATCGCGCCGCTCGAGCCGACCAGCGCCTCGAGCGCCGGCTTCGCCTCGTGCACCTCGCGGCGGCGCGACAAGCGCGAGGCGGCCGCGCGCTCGAGCACCTGCGCCAGCTCGTGCGGGTCGAACGGCTTGGTGAGGAAGTCGAAGGCGCCGCGCCGCATCGCGTCGACCGCGGTGGCGACGTTGCCGTGCGCGGTCAGCATCACCACCGGCGTCTCGGGCTGCTCGCGGCGCAGCTGATCGAGGAGTTGCGCGCCATCCATGCCGGGCATGCGCAGATCGGTCAGCACGGCCGCGTAGCTGCGCTCGCGCGCCTTGGCGAGCCCGGCGGCGCCGTCGGCCGCCTCGTCGACCGACCACCCGTCGCGCTCGAGGAGCCCCTTCAGGACAGCGCGCAGGTTCACCTCGTCGTCGACCAGCAGCAGTCGACACGGGTCGTCGACCTCACGGCGCGGCGGCATCGGCGGCATCGGCGGCGTCCTCCCCTCCGCGGCCGGCGGCGCGCAGGGCAGCGGCGCGTCGCGGGATGGTCAGCACGAAGTGGGCGCCACGGTAGCCGCCGTCGGGCTCGACGAGAGCGAGCGTCCCGCCGTGCGCCACCGCGGCGCGCTGCGCCACCGCGAGGCCGAGCCCGCTGCCGGTCGGCCGCGTGGTGAAGAAGGGCAGGAAGACGCGCTCGCGCTGCTCGGGCGGGATGCCGGGACCGTCGTCGCGCACGTGCCACGCGAGCGCGTCGCCGGTCGCCTCGATCGAGAGCAGGACCCGCCCGCCGCCCGGCTGCACCGCGATCGCGTTCAGCAGGAGGTTGAGCAGCGCGTGGCGCAGCTGGTCGCCGTCGATCGAGAGCGGCCCCGCCGTCTCGCCGCCGCAGAAGTCGAGCGCCACGCCGACCGCGCGCGCCCGCTCGGCCGCCAGCAGCAGCGCCGCCTCGGCGACCGCGCGCGGCGACAGCAGCGACCGCTCGAGGCGCGGCTCGCGACCGAGCGCCAGCGCATCGGTCACCACGCGGTCGAGCCGGCGCGCCTCGGCCCGCAGGATCGCGAGCCACTTCTCCGCATCGGGTCCGGAGCGCGCCTCGGGCGTGTCGAGCAGGTCGAGCGCGCCGAGGATCGCGCCGAGCGGGTTCTTGATCTCGTGGGCGATGCCGGCCGCCAGCGCGCCGAGCTGCGCGAGCCGCAGCGACTGCTGCCGCTCCTCCTGCGCCGCGATGGCGCGCAACGCGACGGCGATGCGGCCGGCGAGGCGACGCAGCGCTCGCCGCAGCGCGCGCGCCTCGAGCAGGCGCGGATCGGCGAACTCGAGTTCGAGCCAACCGAGCCGCTCGTGCGCCACCTTCACCGCCAGCACGACGGTGCGCGCCGCGCCGCGCGCCGGTCGCGGCACCGCCGGCAAGAGCGCCGCCCGCTCGATCTCGCCGCGCGGAGCCGCGAGCGAGCCTGCGAGCGCCTCCTCCAGCTCCGCGCGCGTGGTCGCCTTCGCCAGCACCTCGTCCTGCGCCTCGAGCAACTGCAGCAGCGCGCGGCGCCGCCGCTCTCTCGCGCGCGCCGCCGGCGAACGGAGGAAGCGCAGCAGCGGGTCGTGCAGCAGCGCCAACCCCAGGAGCGCGATCCAGGCGACCACGAGGCGCGCCGGCAGCGAGACCGGCTGCTCGAGCGCCGCCACCAGCGGCCCGGCCGCCGCCAGCGCCACCAGCGCCAGCGTCGCCGCGCGGCCGAGCAGCGGCTTCAGCTCGAAGAGGCCGTGGCGAGCGACGCTCGAGCCGAGCAGCGCCACCAGCGCGAGGCTGCCGACGCCCGCCAGTCGCGGCAGCGGCGCCGCGCTGCCGAGCAGCTCGAGCAGGTCGACCAGCGCCAGCAGCGCCGCGAAGAGCGCGGCGCCGAGGAAGGCGCGCAGCGATTCGCCGCGTGCGCGGCCGGCGCGGGCCAGCACGATCAGCACGCCGACCAGCGCCGGGAAGAAGAGCGCCGCCACCCCGTCGATCGCCGGCTCGCCGAACCAGGCGAGCAGCAGGGCGAGCGCGAGGGCACCGAAGGCGGTGAAGGGGATGAGGCGACGGAGGCGGCCGCGCGGATCGTGGAGCGCGGCGGCCAGCTGCAGGCCGGCCGGGATCAGGAACAGCGCCACGACCCAGCGCAGCGCAACGCCGAAGCGCGGGCCGAAGAGGTCGTTCAAGAAGAGCAGCGCGCTCCACGCGGAGAGCGTCAGCGCGACGCGGGCGAAGGCGCGCGGCACCGGCCGGCCGGAGCGACGCGCCGCCAGCGCGAAGAGGAGGTGGCCGAGCGCTGCGACGGCGCTGGCGAAGAGGACGAGGGCGCGCTCCATCGCCGGCGGCCTACCGCACCGACCGGCGCGCGCGCGTCACGCGGCGGCCGCTTCGGCCTGCTTCACCAAGCGATCGCGCAGCTTCTCGAGCTCGTCGCGCAGCGACTCGTCGGCACCGGCGACCGCGCGCAGGAAGTCGCCGAGATCGGCCGCGCCGCGCGCCTGCAGGAGCCCTTCGGCCATCTGATAGAAGGTCGCGTACTCGTGCTCGTCGAGCGGCCGGCCGAGCGTCTGCACGATGCGCGCGCGGTCCTTCTGGTAGGCGTCGCGCCCCGGCTTCACCGCCGCCGGCGGATCGAGCTGCGCCAGCGCGATCAGCGCCGCGTGGCGCCGCTGCGGATCGGCGAGCGCCGCATCGACGGCCGGCCGGCCCGCCTCGAAGCGGCGCTGGCCGATCGCCAGCAGCAGCGCGAGGTGCGCCTCGAGGTCCTTGCGGATCGCCTTCTCGTTCGCGACCGCGACGGCGAGGTCGAAGGGGTGATCGCACGCGCCGATGATGGCGAGCGCCTGCGCCTGCGCCTTCACGTCGTCGCCGGCGACCATCTCGGCGAGGGTCTGGCCGAACGACTCGAGGTGCTCGGGATCGACCTCGGCGAGGAAGTCGTCGAGATCGCCCCAGGGGTCCTCCGCCAGCAGCGAAGCGTCCCCCTGTTCGAGCTCGAAGAAGAAGTCCCGCCAGCCGTGACGGCAACGGAGGAAGAGGACTTCGAGCTCGCGCAGTCTCCCGGTCGTGGTCCGCTTCATGGCTGCTGGCGCTTCATGGCTGCTGGCGCTTCAGTCCGCTGACTGGATGCGACGAGCCGGCGCGTGCACCGACCTCCGGAGCGGCGACACGCAGCTGGCGGAACGGTCGCGGAGTAGAACCACCCCCCCACAGTCGCGTCAAGCCCCGCCGCAGCGCCGCCGCCACGGCGCCGGCCGCCACCACCGCCGTGAGCGCCCGCCGATGAGCCTCGTCCCCGCCACCCTGCAGCCGCTCTTCGCGGCGACGCTCGCCGAGTTCGGCGCCGCGGTCGCCGCGCACGGCGGCAAGTCAGCGCACGCGCGCGAGCTGCGGCGCGGCGTGCTGCGCCACGGCCCGCGTCCGTTCGCCGACGTGGAGTTGCGGCGCGTCGTCCCGCCGACGGGGCTGCGCGAGCGGCTCGCGGCGACGTGGCGCGCGGCGAGCTCGACGGTCGCGCACGCGGCGCCGGCCGGCGACGGCTCGACCAAGCTGGTCGTCGCGCTCGCCGACGGACGGAGCGTCGAGTCGGTGGTGATGCCGGCCGAGAAGGGCCACTTCGCCGTCTGCATCTCGAGCCAGGTCGGCTGCCCGGTCGGCTGCCCCTTCTGCGCCAGCGGACTCGGCGGCCTCGTGCGCCACCTCGCCGCCCACGAGATCGTCGAGCAGGTCGCCCATGCGCGCGCGGTCGCCGACGTGCGCCGCATCGTGGTGATGGGGATCGGCGAACCGCTGCTCAACTTCGACGCGCTGCTGCCGGCGCTCGACGTGCTGGTCGCGGAAGGGAGCTTCGCCGAGCCGCGCATCGTCGTCTCGTCGGTCGGCTTCCCGGAGCGGGTGCGTCGCCTCGCGGCGAGCGGCCGGCGCTTCGGCCTCGCGATCTCGCTCCACTCGATCGACGACGCGCAGCGCGACGCGCTGGTGCCGGCGATGAAGGGGGTGGCGGTCCGCGAGGTGATCGCCGCCGCCGCCGCGTGGGCGCATGCGACGGGCGGGCGCGTGCAGTTCGAGTACGTGGTGCTGCGCGGCGTGAACGACGACCTCGCCGCGTGCGACGAGCTCGCGCGCCAGCTGAAGGGGCTCTCCGCCTACGTCAACTTCATCGCCTGGAACGACGTGCCGGGCCTCCCGTTCGCACGGCCCGACGACGAACGCGTCGCGGCGATGGTGCGCCGCTGCCGCGACTTAGGGCTGCTGGCGACGCGGCGGCGCACGCTCGGCGGCGAGGCGACCGCCGCGTGCGGGCAGCTGCGCCGCAGCCTCGGCGGTCGTTGAGCTCGGTGTCGAGCGCGCGGGGGCGCGGCGCGGTTCGCCGCGTCAGGAGCCCGGCGCGGGCGGCGGCGGCAGCGCGAAGAGGGCGTCGTCGAGCTCGACGTCGACCTCGCCTTCGCTGAACTGCAGCCGCACGGTGCCGATGTCGGGCGTCTGCAGCTCGCGCCGGAAGGCGATCTTCATCCCGCCGACGTCGCGCACGTCGGTGAGCAGCGCGATCGGCAGCGGGAAGGCGAGGCCCGGGAACGCCGCGCCCCCCTCGATCGCGAGCAGGCGGAAGTCCTTGGCCGAGACGTAGAAGCCGCTCGAAGGCTCGCTGCTGCCGGGCGCTTCCCCCGGCGTCTTCACCGCGATCGCCAGCGCGAGTTCGGGCAGCGGCGCGCCGAGCCCGGTCGCGCGCGTCACGCCCTGCAGGTCGACCTCGTCGGCGAAATCGAGCCAGCTGCCCGCCTGCACCAGCGGATTGGCGAAGCGCAGCGCCGCCACTTCCGCCGGCGTCAGCTGCGGCTTGCTGCCGAACTGCGCCGTGAAGCTGCCGCGCTCGCCCGACACGATCAGCGTCGACTTGCCGAACGGCGAGGCGTCGAAGTCGATGCGCAGCTCGTCGGGACCGCGCGCCAGCAACGTGTAGCTGCCGGTCACCCCCGACTGCGGGAAGGAGAGCTGGCCGGCAAGTCGCAGCGTGCGCACCGCCGCAGCGGCATCGGCGCCCGCCGCTTCGGCGCGCTTCGCGAAGAACTCGTCGAGCGAGAGGTCGCTCGCCGTCACCTGCTCCTTCGCCGCGACCGCCTTCATGCGGCGCACCGCGAAACCCTGCGTCAACGTCAGCGCCAGCGCGTGGCCCGCGTCGTCCTTCTGGATCTCGATCCAGGAGTCGGGCTCCTCGCGCAGCCAGCAGCGCCCGTCCTTGTCGGGCCAGCCGAGCGTGTAGGTCGTGGTCGCCCACTGGCCGAGCCCGGGCGGGATCACCAGCACGAGGCGGCCGTTCATCACCACCAACGAGTTGTTCGGCCGCCCCTCGATGCCGCCGGTGAAGGTGCCGGCGAGCTTCTCGTACGCCTCCTTCGGGAGCGGCGCCCCCTCGACCAGCGGGCGGCGCTCCTTCCACTTGCCGAACAGCGCGTCGTAGACGAGCGGGTGGATCCCCGCCTGGAGCTGCGTCTGGCTCGTGTTGCTGAGCATCACGAGGCCGCAGTCGCGGTCGGGCAGCACGCTCATCGCCGCCGCGTAGCCCGGCACGTTGCCGCCGTGCTCGATCAGCTTGTGCTTGCCGCCCTCGGCGTCGCGCCACTCCTGGCCGTCGTCCTCGTGGAGGAAGAAGCCGCGGCCGTAGGAGGGCTTCAAGTCGTCGTCGTCCTTCCAGAGCCGGTCGAACTGCGCGTCGGCGACCAGCCGCCCTTCGCCCCACGCGCCGCGCTTCAGCAGGAAGCGGACCCACTGCGCCATGTCGACCACGTCGGAGCAGATGCCGCCGGCCGCCGCCATGTTGTCGAGGCCGACCCACTCGACGGCCACGAACTTCTCGCCGGCCGCGTCCCAGTCGTAGCGCTTCGAGAGCGCCGGGTCGGCCAGCGCGACCGCCGCCGACGACGTGGTGCGCGTCATGCCGAGCGGCGCGAAGAAGCGCTCGGCCACCAGCTCGTCCCAGCTCTTGCCGGTGACCCGCGCGGCGCACTCGCCGGCGACCAGGAACATCGCGTTGTTGTACTGCCACGCGCCGCGATAGGCCGTCTGGTTGTCCGTCTCGGCGAGCAGGCGCACCAGTTCGTCGCGCGTCGCGGCGCCGCCGAGCCACGCCACGTCGGTGCGCGTGAGGCCGGTGCGGTGCGAGAGGAGATCGTCGAGCGTCGCCTTCGCGTCGGTCGTCTTGTCCTTGAAGCGGAAGCCGTCGAGCCAGGTGGCCGGCCGCTTCTCCCAATCGAGCTTCCCCTCCTCGGCGAGCGACGCGACCAGCAGCGCCGTGAAGGTCTTGCTGACCGAGCCGATCGGGTAGAGCGTGGTCGCCTCGGCGGGCCGCTTCGCCTCGCGGTCGACCAGCCCGAAGCCGCGCGCGAAGATCACGCGGTCCTGGTGGACGACCGCCAGCGAGAGGCCGCTGATGTGGAGCAGCTCGCGGCGCGCCTCGAGGTCCTCGGCGAGCCGTTCGAGGCGCATCTCGAGGGTCGGCTCGTCGGCGGCCGCGACCCGCGCGAGCGGCGACGCGGCGGCGGGAGCGAGAGCGGCGAGCAGCGGCAGGGCGAGGGTGGCGAGCACGCGAGAGCTCCAAGGACGGGACGCGGACGGAACGCCACGCACCTTACGCGTCCGCCGCGCTCCGGTTCAGCGCGACGCCTCCGCCCCACGATTCAGCGCGGCGCGTCGAGCGCCCGCAGCGGAGCGAGCGCGCCGTCGCCCTCGAGCCGCTCGCGCCAGTTCTCGGTGAGCCAGGTCGAGCCGAGCCGCCCCTCGCGATCGAAGAAGAGGAGCGCCGGGCGGGCGAGGTCGCCGCCGCGCATCACGTCGGCGCCGGGATGGCGCAAGCCGAGCGCGTCGGCCAGCGCGAGGTCGGGATCGGAGAGGAGCGGGAAGGCGAGCCCCTCCGCCTTCGCCAGCGCGGCGAGTTCGTCCGGAGCGTCCTTCGAGACGGCCACCACGGCGCCGCCTTCCGCTTCGATCGCCGCCAAGGAGAGCTGCAACACGCGCAGCTCGCGCACGCAGAAGGGTCACCAGAAGCCGCGGAAGAAGGCGACCACCACCTTCTTGCCGGCGAGGCGGCCGCTGCGCTGCTCGGCCGCGAGGTCGAAGGCGCTGCCGTCGGCCGCCGTGCGCGCCAGCGCCGGCAGCGCGCGACCGGGCGCGAGCTGCGCCGCGACCGCGGGCGGCAGCTGGTACATCGCGTCGCGCGTGAAGAGGAAGAAGAGGCCGGCGACGCCGAGCGCCAGCACGAGGCAGAGCCCCGCGATGAAGCGATCGGCGCGCAGGATGCCCGGCGGCGGCCGCAGCACGGCGCGCGCGGCCACCGCGATGCCGAGCGCCTGCACGAACCAGAGCGGCCACTCGTGCGCGCCGAAGCCCGGCTGCTTCGCCCACCAGGCGAAGTAGCCGAAGGTCGCCGCCGCGCAGAGCGCGACGCCGAAGAGCGCGCGACCGGTCGCCTTCACCGCGCGCCGCTCACGTCGAGCGCTTCGGCGCCGCGAAGTGGACCGCGCGCCCGTGCACCGCCTCGGCCGCCTCCATCAGCGACTCGGGCAGCGTCGGGTGGGCGTGGATCGTCTCGGCGAGGTCGCGCACCGTCGCTCCCATCTCCAGAGCGAGCCCCGCCTCGGCGATCAGCTCGCTCACGTCGGGGCCGACCATGTGGACGCCGAGCACGACGTCGGTCTTCTTGTCGGCGACCACCTTCACGAAGCCGTCGGTCTCGCTGCGCGTCATCGCGCGCCCCGACGCGGCGAACGGGAACTTGCCGACCAGCGTCTCGAGCCCCTTCTCCTTCGCCTGCGCCTCGGTGAGGCCGACCGACGCGATCTCCGGATCGGTGAAGATCACCGCCGGCACCGCGACCGGGTCGTAGGCGGCCGCCTGGTCGCCGGCGATCGCCGCCGCGGCGACGAGTCCTTCGTGGCTCGCCTTGTGGGCCAGCATCGGCTGGCCGGCCAAGTCGCCGATGGCGTAGACGTGCGCCACCTTGGTGCGCCGCTGCAGGTCGACCTCGAGGAAGCCGCGCGCATCGGCCTTCAACCCGATCGTCTCGAGGCCGAGGTTCTCGAAGTTCGGGCGGCGGCCGACGGTGGAGAGGATCTGGTCGACCTCGACCGTCTCGCGCGCGCCCTCCTTCTCGAGCGTCACGTGGAGCGCCGCGCCCTTCTTCTCGTAGCCGACCGCCTTGGTCGCGACCTTCACCTTCACGGCGCGCTTCGAGAGGTTCTTCGCCACCACCGCGGCGAGCTCCGGATCGCTGCCGGGCAGGATCGCGCCGGTCATCTCGACCACGGTCACTTCGCTGCCGATCTTGGCGTAGAAGATCCCGAGCTCGAGGCCGATGTAGCCGCCGCCGATGACGAGCAGGCGCTTCGGGAGCCGCGTCGGCGCAAGCGCGCCCGTGCTCGACCAGACGTCCTTCTCGTCGAACTTGAAGCCGGGGATCTCGATCGGCCGCGAGCCGGTGGCGAGGATCAAGTCGTCGTACTGGATCGTGGTGGCGGCACCGTCGCGCCCTTTCACCTCGACCTTGCCCGGGCCGGCGAGCTTCGCCTCGCCCGCGACCGCCTCGATGCCGTGCGTCTTGAAGAGGCCCGACACGCCGCCGGTCAGCTTCTTGACGATGCCCGCCTTCCAGGCGACGAGCGCCGCGAGGTCGACTTCGACCGGCCCGCCCACCTTGATCCCCATCGTCGCGGCGTGGGCGATCTTCTCCTTCAGCGACCCGGCCGCGATCAGCGCCTTGCTCGGGATGCAGCCGACGTTGAGGCAGACGCCGCCGACCTGGTCGCGCTCGACGACCACGACCTTCTTGCCGAGCTGCGCGGCGCGGATCGCCGCCACGTAACCGCCCGGCCCCGCCCCGATCACGCAGACCTGGGTCTTCTTCTCGGCCATGTCGATTTCCTCTTCCTTCGGGGTCGGCGCCGCGTCGCGGCGGTCAGCGCGAACCGTGATGGGACGGCAGCGGCCCGCCGCGCGCGGCGAGTTCGGCCTGCGCGGCCGCCTGCTGCTCGCGCAGCTGCGGCGTCAGCTCGGCGAAGACGTCGGTGAAGAGCGACTCGAGCGGCGGCTCGCCGCCCTGCTCGGCGATGCGGATCCCTTCGGAGATGGCGGCCTGCAGCTCTTCCTCGATGGCCTCGTCCTTGGCGGCCGTGAGCAGGCCGAGCGCCAGGAGGTGCCTCTTCAGCCGCTCGATCGGATCCTGCGCTTCCCACTGCGCCACCTCGCCCTGCTCGCGGTAGCGCGTCGGGTCGTCGGAGGAGGAGTGGCCGAGGCGGCGGTAGGTGAGCGCCTCGATCAGCGTCGGGCCGCCGCCGCTGCGCGCCCGCTCGACCGCCTGGCGCGTCACATCGAGGACGGCGAGCACGTCGTTGCCGTCGACGCGCACGCCCGGCATCCCGTAGGCGACCGCCTTCGCGGCGATCGACTTCGCGGCGGTCTGCTTGGCGAACGGCACCGAGATCGCCCACTGGTTGTTCTGGCAGAAGAAGACGACCGGCGCCTTCCAGACGCCCGCGAAGTTGAGCGCGCAGTGGAAGTCGTGCTCCGACGTCGCGCCGTCGCCGAGGTAGCCCATCGCGACGATCGGGTCCTTCGAGAGCTGCGCGGCGCGCGCGATGCCGACGGCGTGCAGCAGCTGCGTCGCGATCACGCTCGACATCGAGACGAAGTTCGCGGCGCGGAAGGAGTGGTGGCAGGGCATCTGGCGCCCCTGGCTCACCTCGCTCCCCTTGCCCATGCACTGCGCGATCAGCCGCTCGATCGGCAGGCCGCGCCAGAGCGCGACGCCCGCCTCGCGCAGCGCCGGCGCGACCCAGTCGCGCGCCTCGAGCGCCGCCGCGCTGCCGACGATCGCCGCCTCCTGGCCGGTGCACTGGCCGAAGAAGCCGATGCGACCCTGCCGCTGCAGGTTCAACATCCGTCCGTCGAGCAGCCGGATGCGCAACATGCCGCGGTAGAGCTCGAGCAGCGTCTCCGGCGCCAACGCGTTGCCGCCAGCGCCCCCCACCCACGAGCCGTCGGGGGCGAGCAGGCGCAGCGGCGCGTCGGCGCCGGCAGCAGGGCCCGCCGCCGCAGCGGCGCTCGGCGCGTCGGCGGTGGCGGCTTTCGGCGAGCGGCTCCCCACGGCGCGCTCGTTCACAGGCTGCCGAGCATCAGGCGGCGCGGATCCTCGAGCAGCGCGAGGATCTCGTTCATGAAGCGCGCGCCGTCGGCGCCGTCGACGATGCGGTGGTCGATCGAGACCGACAGGTTCATCATCTTGCGGATGACGATCGAGCCGTTCCGCACCACCGCGCGATCGGCGATCTTGTGGACGCCGAGGATCGCGACCTCGGGGAAGTTGATCACCGGCGTGGCGAGGATGCCGCCGATGTTGCCGGCGTTGGTGATGGTGAAGGTCGAGCCGGTCACCTCGTCGAGCGCGAGCTTCCCTTCGCGCGCGCGCGCGGCGAGGTCCTGCAGCGCCGCGCCGAGGTTCAAGAGCGAGCGCTGTCCCGCATCCTTGATCACCGGCACCACGAGCCCCTGCTCCGTGTCGCAGGCGAAGCCGATGTGGTGGTAGTGCTTGACGACGATCTCCTGCGTCGCCTCGTCGAGCGTCGAGTTCAGCATCGGGAACTTGCGCAGCGCCGCGATGGTCGCCTGGATCAGGAACGGCATGAAGGTCAGCTTCACGCCGGCGGCAAGAGCGGCCGGCTTCAGCGACTCGCGCAGCTCGACCAGGTTCGTCACGTCGAGTTCGTCGACGTAGGTGAAGTGGGCGGCGGTGCGCTTGCTCTGCTGCATCCGCTCGGCGATCCGCTTGCGGATGCCCCGCAGCGGGAGGCGCTCCTCGGCCTTCGTGGCGCCGACCGGCGCGGTGGCGCGCGGCGCGGCGAGGGCGGTCGGCGCCTTCGCGGCGGGCGCGGCCGGCGCCTTCGCGGCAGCAGCGGGAGCGGCGGGAGCGGCCGCAATCGGCGCGGCGATCGGCGCGCGCGGCGCCTGCGTGAAGCGCTCGAGGTCGGCGCGGCTCACGCGACCGGCGGGGCCGCTGCCCGGCACGCTGCGCAGGTCGATGCCGAGCTCGCGCGCGCGGCGGCGCACGGCCGGCGCCGCGAGGACGCGACCGGCGACCAGCGTCGCGCCGTTCCCGTTGCTGCCCGCCGCGTGGCCAGCGGCCGCCGCGACCGGCGCCGCCGCCATCGGGGCGATCGCGGCCACCGCTGCGGCCGCGGGCACGTGCGCCGCGGCGGGTGCCGCCGCCGGCGCGCCGCTGCCGGTCTCGAGCACCGCGATCACCGAGCCGATCGGCACCGTCGTGCCGGCCGCGAACTTGATCGACTTCACCACGCCGGTCGCCGGCGCGGTGATCTCGACGGTCGCCTTGTCGGTCATCACCTCGACGAAGGGGTCGTTCTCCTTGACCGATTGCCCCTCGGTGACGTGCCAACGGGTGATCTCGCCCTCGGCGAGGCCCTCGCCGATGTCCGGCAGCTTGAACTCGAGCGCCACGTTCATCTCCTCCGTTCGATCGCGGACCGTCGCAGCGTCACCAGCGGACGACTCAGAAGCGCGCCACCTTCAGCACGGCCTCGCGGATGCGGCCGGGCTCGGGCAGGTAGACGCTCTCGAGCGTGTAGGGGAACGGCGTGTCGAAGCCGGTCACCCGCACGATCGGCGCCTCGAGCCACTCGATCGCCTTCTCGGCGAGGATCGCGCTGATCTCGCCGCCGAAGCCGCCGGTCTTCGGCGCCTCGTAGACGATCACCGCGCGTCCCGTCTTCTTCACCGACTCGAGGATCGTCGCCTCGTCGAGCGGCACGATGGTGCGCACGTCGACGATCTCGCAGTCGATCCCCTCCTCGGCGCACTTCGCCGCCGCCTTCTCGCACATGCCGACCATGCCGCCCCACGCGATCAGCGTGACATCCTTGCCGGGCCGCACGATGCGCGCCTTGCCGATCTCGACGAGGTGCTCGCCCGCCGGCACCTCCTCCTTCAGGGAGCGGTAGATCAGCTTCGGCTCCATGAAGAGGACCGGGTCGGGATCGCGGATCGACGCGAGCAGGAGCCCCTTCGCGTCGGCCGGCGTCGAGGGCACCACGACCTTCAACCCCGGCGTGTGGGCGAAGTAGGCCTCGGGGCTCTGCGAGTGGTAGTGGCCGCCGCGGATGCCGCCGCCGATCGGCGTGCGGATCGTCATCGGGACGGTGTATTCGCCGCCCGAGCGGTAGCGCATCTTGGCCGCCTCCGACACGATCTGGTCGAAGGCGGGATAGATGAAGTCGCCGAACTGGATCTCGGCGATCGGCACGAGGCCATAAAGCGCCATGCCGATGGCCGCGCCGACGATGCCCGACTCGGCGAGCGGCGTGTCCATCACGCGGTCGCCGCCGAACTCCTTAAAGAGCCCGGCCGAGCAGCCGAAGACGCCGCCCTTGATGCCGACGTCCTCGCCGAGCAGCACCACCCGCGGATCACGGCGCATCTCGACGCGCAGCGCGTCGTTGATCGCCTCCACCATCGTCATGACGGCCATCGCAGTTCGCTCCCGACTCGGACGATCAAAGGGGGAATTCGCCGTGGTGGCCCTTGCTGACCACCCCGCGCTGCAGCGCGTCCTTCAGCTCGGCCCACTGCTCGTCGAGCTGCGCGGTGCGCCCGGCGTAGACGTCCTCGAACATGGTCGAGACCGCGGGCGGCCCGACCTTCTCGGCCGCGTCGATCGCCGCCTGCAGCTCGGCGTCGCAGCGCGCGCGGATCTCCGTCTCCTGCGCGGCGGTGAGGAGCTTCTTCTGCTCGAGCCACGCCTTGAAGCGGTCGATCGGGTCGCGCGTCTTCCAGACCTCGCAGACCTTCGGGTCGCGGTAGCGGCTCGGGTCGTCCGAGGAGGAGTGGCCGCCCATGCGGAAGGTGACCGTCTCGATCAGCGTCGGGCCGTGGCCGGCGCGCGCGCGATCGGCCGCCTGCTTGGTGGCGGCGTAGACGGCGAGCACGTCGTTGCCGTCGACGCGCACGCCCGGCATGCCGTACGCCTCGGCCTTCGCGGCCATGGTCGCCGACGCCGTCTGCCCCTCGAGCGGGACCGAGATCGCCCAGCCGTTGTTCTCGCAGACGAAGATGCAGGGCGCCGCGAAGACGCCGGCGAAGTTGAGGCCCGTGTGGAAGTCGTTCGAGGAGGTCGAGCCGTCGCCGAAGTAGGTGATGGCGACGTGCGGCTCCTTGCGGATCTTCATCGCCATCGCGGCGCCGGCCGCCTGCGCGATCTGCGTCCCGATCGGCGACGAGATGCTGACGAAGTGCTGCTTCTTGAAGCTGTAGTGCACCGGCATCTGGCGGCCGCGCGTGTTGTCGGCGGCGTTGCCGTAGCACTGGTGCATGAGCGAGACGACCGGCACGCCGCGCAACAGCGCGATGCCGGGGTCGCGGTAGGAGGGGAAGAACCAGTCGTCGGCGCCGAGCGCGGCGGCGGAGCCGATGTGGGACGCCTCCTGCCCGAGCGCCGGCACGTAGAAGCCGATGCGCCCTTGGCGCTGCAGCTTCATCGCGCGATCGTCGAGCAGGCGCGTCAGCACCATCACCCGATAGATCTCGAGCAGCCGCTCCTTCGAGAGCTCGGGCGGCTTGTGGGATGCGGCCGCGCCGCTCTCGGCCATGACCGAGACCATCTCCGGACTCATGCAGTCGCTCCACCAGCGAGCGGAAGGGTCGATTCGAAGCGGCCGGGCGGCGGCTCGGCGCGGGCGCGCAGGTGCGACTCTGCGAAGAGTTCGCCCGCCTTGTAGGAGCTGCGCACGAAGGGGCCCGAGGCGACGTGCAGGAAGCCGTGGGACAGCGCGAGCTGCCCGAGCGCCTCGAACCGTTCCGGCGGGACGAACTCGGCGACGGCGCGGTGCTTCTCGCTCGGCCGCAGGTACTGGCCGAGCGTGAGCAGGTCGACGCCGACCGCGCGCAGGTCGCGGAACGCCTCGACGAGCTCGTCCTCGCGCTCGCCGTGGCCGAGCATCAGCGACGACTTGGTCAGCGCCGAGGGCTTCAGTTCCTTCAGGCGGCGCAGCACGCGCAGCGACTGGTCGTAGGTCGCGCGCGGGTCGCGGACGGCGGGCGTCAAGCGGCGCACCGTCTCGACGTTGTGGGCCAGCACGTCGGCGCCGCACGCCGCAAGCGTCGCGAGCGCCATCTCGTCGGCCTTGAAGTCGGGGATCAGCGTCTCGACGAGGAGCCCCGGCACCTGCGCCTTCACGTGGTCGACGACGCGCGCGAAGTGGCCGGCGCCCTGGTCCGGGAGGTCGTCGCGGTCGACCGAGGTGAGCACGATGTAACGCAGCCCCATCTGCTGCACCGCTTCGAGGACCTTCTGCGGCTCCTCGACGTCGACCGGTTCGCCGCGCCGCGCCGTCTTCACCGAGCAGAACGAGCAGCCGCGGGTGCAGAGCTCGCCGAGCAGCATGAAGGTGGCCGTGCCGCCGCTCCAACACTCGGAGAGGTTGGGGCAGCGCGCTTCCTCGCAGACCGTGGTGAGGCGCAGCCCCTCGACGAGCGAGCGCAGCTTGCGATAGCGCTCCCCCGTCGGCGGGCGGATCTTCAACCACTCTGGCAGCGTCGCGTGAGTCGCCAGGACGTCCTCGTCGTTCCCTCTCGACCTTGCGGAAACCGTTATCCAGAAACAACTTACGTTTTCTGCAAAAGGCCGAGGAGTCTACCGAGCCGCCCTCGCGATTCAAGGTGAGCGGCAGAAGCGCGCGCGTGGACGCGCTGCCGCGAGCGGCATTGGGCTCCGCCGAAGCGTCGCGGCCCGGTGACGCCGTGGCGTGGTCGCCGGCGCACGCTCGCGTCCGGGGGTGCGCCAACCCGCACGTTCACGCTCCGCTGAAGCGCTGACTGCCGGGGCGCTCCAGGGGGAAGTTTCGCGTCCGGACCTCCTCGCGAAACCTGCAGGGCGTGGTACGGCATTCGTACAGGGGTTCGCCCGTCGGCTCGGTGCCGGCGAGGGGATCGGGAAGAAGACGAGGAGTGGAAGGAAGACGGGGAGAACGCCGTGTCCGCCCTCAGCGTCCGTAGCGGGCTCTCCAACGAGCTCTGCACTGCAGTGGAAGCCGCGATGGCCCGCGGGTCGGTGCGTCGAGCGGAACTCGACGCGTGGCTCGCGAGCCTCTCCGAATCCGATTTCGAGGCCGAACTCGCGGCTCTCGTCGAGGCGCTCGGCACCGTGCCGGTCGCCATGACCAACAGCGCCGATGACGGCTCGCCGCCGCACGGCCTGCCGGGTCAGGGCCGCATCTCGCGCCGCTACCTGTCGGAGCTCGACCGTTATCCGACCATGACGCGCGCCGACGAAGTGGCCGGCGCCAAGCGGCTCGAGTTCGCGCTCGAGCGGATCGCCGCTGCCGACTTCCGTTCCGCGTCGATCCGGGCCGCCCGCCGCACCGAGTACCAGCTCGCCTACAACGAGTTCGTCGAGCGCAACCTCCACATCGTGGTGTCGGAGGTCTACGGCTACCGGACCTACGCGGTGCCGCTCGACGACCTCGTGCAGGAGGGCAACGCCGCGCTGATGCACGCCGTCGAGAAGTTCGACTGGCGCAAGGGGGTCCGCTTCCGGACCTACGTCGCCTGGTGGATCCGCCAGGCGGTGGAGCGCCACCTGGCCAACGCGAAGGGGGCCGTGCGCGTCCCCCACCACCTGCAGCAGAAGCTGCGTCGCCTCAAGCGACAGGGCCGGCTGCCGGGCGGCTTCGACCAGGCGACCAGCGTCGCCGACGTCGCCGCCGCCTTCGAGGTCGACCACGACCACGCCGGCCACCTGGTCGAGTCGAGCCGCGCCAGCCTCTCGCTCGAGCAGGAGGTCGACGACAGCGGCGATCGCTTCCGCGACCTCCTCTCCGAGGACTGGGAGCCGCGCGACACCGATCGCGACCAGAACCTACGCAACCGCATCGCCCACCTGCTCGACGCCCTCGATGATCGCGAGCAGAAGGTGCTGCGGCTGCGGTTCGGACTGGACGGGACGCGAGCGCGCACCCTCGAGGAGATCGGCAGCGCGCTCCACCTGAGCCGCGAGCGCAGCCGGCAGATCCAGCAGGTCGCGCTCGGCAAGCTGCGGGCGCACGCCGGCTCGACCTGCCTCGAGGACGAGCTCTGATCGATCGAGACCAATCGAAGCGCCGGTCCGCGGTGCGCGCGAGTGCCCACTCGCCGCACCGCGGCCGGCGCGGACTCGACTCGCCCGCAGCCACCCGGCATCGTGTCCCGCCCCCGTGATCGCGGGGTCGGGAGTTCGCCTGCGTGCCGCTCACCCAAGTCTCCGCCCGCTTCTTCCTCGAGCTCGCCGTCGGCCTCTTCGTCGCGCTCGCCGTCATCGATCGCCGCGCGATCGGCGCCGGCTTCAGCCGCCTGATGGTCGCCTTCGTGCTGGCCGCGCTGATCCCCGCCTGGCTGCTGGCGCGCGCGGGCGGGGCGACGCTGCCGAGCGAGTGCGCGTGGCTCGCCGGCGGCTTCCTCGCCGCGACGCTGCTGCTGCTGGTGAGCGCCGGCCGGCTCGGCGCGCTCGGCGAAGGGATCTTGATGGCGCTCGGCTCGCTGGCGGGCGGCGGCGCGCTGCTGCTCTCGGTCCACCACGGCCTGCGCCTCGACGAAGGGCAGCAGGTCGCGCTGCAGCTCGCGTCCTGCGCCGCGTCGACGGCGGTGCTCGGCGGCGTGACCGGCGCGATGATCTTCGGCCACTGGTACCTGGTGACGCCCGACCTGCCGGTCGCGCACCTCGGCCGCCTCACGAAGTTCGCGGCGCTCGCGGTCTACGGGAAGCTCGCGCTGCTCGCCGCGACGATCGCGCTCTTCCCCGACCGCTTCGGCGAGGCGGGCCGGTCGCTCGCCGCGATCGTCGGCTTCGACGACGGCGGCGCGTCGTTCCTGGTGAAGCTCGACTTCCTCTGGCTCCTGGCGCGCATCGCGGTGGGGCTGCTCGGCACCGTCATCCTGCTCCACATGACGCTGAAGACGATCGAGCTCAAGGCGACCCAGCCGGCGACCGGCATCCTCTACGCCGCGACCGTGATGGTGCTGATGGGCGAGCTCTTCGCGTTCGTCGGCGAGAAGAGCTTCGGCCTCGTCCTCTAGGAACTGCGCCGGCCATGGCCGCCACCGTCTCCTTCCCCTGCCCCGACTGCCAGGCGCCGCTCGAGCGGCCGCTGCCCGACGCCGCGCCGACGCCGTGCGCCCGCTGCGGCAAGGCGATCGCGCTCCACGCCGACGCGCTCGAGGCGGAGAGCGGCGCGAGCAGTAGCGCGAGCGGCGGCGCGAGCGGCACGGCAGCGACGAGCACGCTGCGCGTCGTCGCCTGCCCCGCCTGCGGCGAGAAGCTGCTCTACAAGCAGAAGGACTTCCGGCAGGCGATCGGCTGCCTCGTCGTGCTGGTCGCCGCCGCGCTCGCGCCCTTCACCTACTACGCGAGCCTCGGCGTCGCGGCGCTGATCGACCTCGTGCTCTACCGGCTGTCGGGCGAGGTGGTCATCTGCTACCGCATCCCGTGCAAGGCGCACGTGCGCGGCGTGGCACCGGGCTCGAAGGTCGGCGCCTTCGACCTCTCGATCCACGACTACTACCGGATGCTGGCGCGCCGCGCGGAGCAGGGGCTCGCGGGGCCCGACGAGACGACCGGCCCGCCGCTCGACGCGATGAGCCACCACCGCCACTGAGCGAGCCGCGCGGTCGCGCCGCGCCGCCGCCGCGTCACTTCACGTAGCCGAGCGCCTTCAGCCGCGCGAGCGTCTCCGGGTCGACCGCCTGCAGCTCGTCGACCGTGAGGCTGCCGATCGCCACTCCCTGCTGGCGCGCGCGGTTGCGCGCCCACCACTCGAGCAGCGTCGCCTCGAGCGCATCGGCGCGTTCGCTCTCCTGCGCCGCCAGATCGGTCGTCTCGCCGAAGTCGCGGTCGAGCCGGTAGAGCTCGCGGCGCGGGCGCGGCCGGTTCCAGGGCGACTTCAAGTTGAGGATCAGCTTCCACGGTCCCTCGATCAGCGCGAGCGTGTTGCCCTGGTTGGCGAAGAAGCGCTCGCTGCCCGGCATCTCGTGGTTCTCGGCGAAGATCGGCCGCCCGTCGGCCGGCTCGCCGCGCAGCAGCGGCGCGAAGCTCTTGCCCTGCAATCCATCGGGCAGCGCGACGCCGGCGAGCTCGCAGAGCGTCGGATAGAGGTCGATCGACGGCACCGGCGCGTCGATCACGACCCCCTCGGGGAGCAGCCCCGGCGCGACGATCAGGAGCGGCACGTGGAGCAGCTCGTTCCAGAGCGCGAACGCATGGCTGGTGCCGCCGTGCTCCATGAACTCCTCGCCGTGGTCGGCAGTGATCACGAGGATCAGGTTCTCGAGCCCGTGCTGCCGTTCGAGCGTGCCGATCAGCTCCTCGAGCGCGTCGTCGTTGGCGCGCACGTCGGCGTCGTAGAGGTCGAGGCCGTAGCGGATGAACGGCTCGATGGCGACGCCCGCCTTCTCGAAGACCGGCGCCGTGCAGTGGTTGGCGACGCGGCCCGGCTCGGCGTCGATGAGCGCCTGCCACTGGCGGCGGTACTCGGGCTCGAACGCGGGGTCGGCGAACTGCGCCAGGAACTCCGGCGCCGGCTCGTACTCCTCGTGCGGGTCGACCGAGTGGACGTAGAGGAAGAAGGGCTGCTGCGGCTCGCCCGCGAGCCACGGCAGGACATGCGCGTTGAGGCGCGCCGCCGAGCCGCTCGAGAAGTGGTTCGGGTCTCCGTTGGGGATCACCTCGACCGCCTCCTTGAAGCGGCGGAACCCCTGCGCGTAGTTCGAGAGGCGGCCCATCAGCGGATTGGCGGAGAAGCCGGCGGTGTACCAGCCGGCGTCGCGGAACGCCTCGGGCAGCGTGACGAAGCGATTGTCGAGCTGGTCGAGCAACTGGTACATGCCGGTCACGCTCGGGTAGCACGAGGTGAGGATCGAGCTCATCGACGGCTTGGTCCACGGCGCCTGCGAGAAGCAGCGCGAGAGGCGGACGCCGCGCGTGGCGAGCTGCTCGAGGAAGGGCGTGGTCGGCCGCTCGTGGCCGTTCATGCTCATCCGATCGGCGCGGCAGGTGTCGATCAGGCAGAAGACGACGCTGCGCCGCGGCGGAGCCGGCGCGGCCGCCGGAGCGATCGCAGGCGCGGGCGCGGCCGGCGGCGCCGCCTCCTGCGGCAGCGCGAGCAGGAGCGGGAGACTGAGCCAACTCGCCATCGCGCCCTCCTTGCCGCACGGACCGCGGGGTCGATCGCGTGGACGCCAGAGAGTAGCGCGCTCCGATAACATCCCCCGCCTCGCCGCGCGGCGCACCGCCGCCGGCCCCGACCGGAGCCGCTCCTTCCATGCGATCGCCTGGGCTTGCCGACGAACTCGTCCGCCACCGCGCCGTGCTCGACGGAGCGACCCCGCTCTCGAAGGTCGCGCACTTCGGCGACCCTGCCGCCGAGGCCGCGGCCGCCTTCGCGAGCGGCGTCGTGCGCGACCAGTCGGCGCGCGCGCGACTGCGCGTGCGCGGCAAGGATCGCCACGACTTCGTGCAGCGCATGTGCACGAACGACGTGAAGCGCGTCGCGGGCGCCGTCGGGCTCGCGGCCGCGTTCACCAACGCGAAGGGGCGCCTCCTCGACCTGGTGCGGATCGCCGAGCGCGGCGAGGAGCTCCTGCTGCTCGGCAGCGACGGGCAGGCGGCGCCCTTCAAGGCGTGGCTCGAGAAGCACGTCGTGATGGAGGAGCTCGAGCTGCTCGATGCAGCGGAGAGCGACGCGTCGCTGCTCGCCTTCGGTCCGCGCGCCGAGGCGGCGGTGCGGAGCGTGCTGGGCGAGCTGCCGGCGCCGGTCGACGGCGGCTTCGGCGTGCGCCGCGCGCCGTTCGCCGGCGGCGAGGTGGTGCTGCTCGGGATGGGCGCGCCGCCGCTCCACTCGATCGAGCTGGTCGCGCCGGCGGCGCTGGCGGGGCCGCTCTTCGCGCGACTGGTCGAGGCGGGCCTCGCGCCGATCGGCGAGGAGGCGTGGAGCCAGGTGCGCGTCGAGGCGGGCATCCCGCAGCACGGTCGCGAGATCCAGGAGAACGCCAACCCGCTCGAGGCGGGGCTGCTGCACGCCGTCTCGTTCCAGAAGGGCTGCTACATCGGCCAGGAGGTCGTCGCGCGGCTCAACAGCTACGCGAAGGTGCAGCGCCACCTGGTCGGCGTCCGCTTCCCGGCCAGCGTCGATCCCGCGGCGGTGAACGAGATCTTCTGGGACCTCCTGCGCGTCGGCAACGCGTCGAGCGTCGCCCGCTCCCCGCGGCTCGACGCGACGGTCGCCCTGGCGTTCGTGAAGAGCGAGTACTCGAAGCCCGGCACCCCGGTCTACACGGTGCGCGCGGGCGAACGGTTCGAAGGCACGCTATGCGAGGTGCCATTCCGCTGATCGATCCGACCGGGAGTTCCCCATGCGAGCCCTCACGAGCGCCGCGACGACCCTGCTGACGATCGCGTGTTGCGCGTTGCCGGCGACGGCCGCAGCCAGCGGCGGCCACGGCCGCGGCGGGCCGCATGGCGGCAGCCACGGTGGCGCGCAGGACGGCGACGGGCCGGAGCGGCGCAAGAAGCACGACGACGTGCCGTTGCCGCCGGTGACCGACAGCAACTCCGAGGCGGCCAAGCGGCTGCGCGAGGCGGAGAAGGGGCTCGCCGATCGTGAGCCGCGGTTGCGCGCCGCCGCACTCGAGCCGTTCCTCACCCACCGCCACGAGAGCTACGTGAAGCGCCTCGCGGCAGTGCTGAAGGACCCAAGCGAGGAGGTGGCGCTCGCGGCCGCTCGCGCGCTGGCGAACCAGCACTTCCCGAGCTGCACCGAGACGCTGCTCGACTTCGCGACCAGCGAGAAGAACCTCGCCGCGCGGCCGGCCGTGGCGGCCGGCGCCATCCGGTCGCTCGGCGCGGTCGGCCTGGGCAAGAAGGGGTACGAGCGGCTGCGCGACGCGTTCGACGCCGGCGACAAGGCGGTGAAGGGGGCGATCTGCCAGACCTTCACGCAGGCGAAGGAGAAGCGCGCCTTCTCCTTCTTCGTCGATCGCCTCGACGCGCCCGCGCCCGAGAACCCCGACTCGCCGAGCAACCCGCCCGAGTCCTACTGGCGCGCCCGCCACGAGGAGTGGTCGAGCTACAAGCAGCACGTCGCGAAGGGGCTGCGCGAGCTGACGGGCGAGAAGTTCACGACCGCCGCCGAGTGGCGCGAGTGGGCCGGCGGCGCCGGCAAGAAGGCGGGCTTCACCTACTCGAAGGGGTCGTAGTCGAGGTCGTCCGGCCCGCGCAGCCGCGGACCGCCGCCTCCGCCGCGCGTCTTCTTCGCGCCGCTGCGCCGCCGCTTCGACTCGACGCGGCGCGTCTGCGAGGCGCGCGTCGGCTTGGTGGCCTTCCGCGCCTTCTTCGGGATCAGCGCCGCGCGCAGCAGCTCCGCCATCCGCTCGATCGCGGCGTGGAGGTTCTGGCCGCGCTCGCGGTGGCGCTCGCTCGCGACGATCAGCACGCCGTCCTTGGTGAGGCGGTTCGCCAGCACCTCGAGCAGCTGCGGCCGCACCCACTCGGGCAGCGCGGGGCTGCGGACGAGGTCGAGGCGGACGGTCGCCTTCGTCTCGACCTTGTTCACGTTCTGGCCGCCGGGGCCGCCCGATCGGCTGTAGCGGATCTCGAGGGCGCGCACCGGAAGGCGCACGCCGTAACCGAGGTCGAGGTCGTCCATCATCGGGCGAGGTCCTCCGGGCGGTCGAAGTCGTCGACCACCATGCGATCGTCCACCACCACCTCGGCGACGCGCGCCGGATCGCGCCGCACGACGACGTGGCCAGGCTCGTCCGGCGCGAGCGCGCGGAACTCGTCGACGGCGCGCGCGCTGGCGAGCAGCGGATGGCCGCGGCGGTCGCGATGGCGCGGCACGACCAGCTCGATGCCGGGCGCGCGCGCGCGGAACGCCGCCAGCAGCCGCGCGAACGTCGCCGCTTCGACACGCGCGTGGTCGACCGGCCAGAGCGCCAGCGCGGCGCCCGCCGGCAGCGCGAGCGCGCCGCAGCGGATCGAGCTCGACATGCCGCGCGCCGGATCGGGGTTCTCGATCACGTCGACGTCGCGCAGATCGAGCGCGGCACGGATCGCGTCGCCGCCATGGCCGAGCACGACCTGCGCGCGCAACGACTGCTCGCGCGCGAGGCGCAGCACGCGTGCGAGCGCGCGCTCGCCGTCGAGCTCGATCAACGCCTTCGCGCGACCCATGCGGCTCGATCGACCGGCCGCGAGCACGACGACGATCGGGTCGCTCGCTCCATCCACTCCTCGCCGCACTCCATTCATGGACGTCATCGCGCTATCATCCCGCGCCTCGGTCGAACCGCTGCTCGCGCCGCGTCGTCTCGTGAGTGACGAGCCGACCTGACCTCGGCGCGAGAAGCGAGGCGCCCCTGCCCGCAGGGAGGCATCCGACCGGCGAGCGCGCGTCCGTGCGCGCTGCCGACGGGTGCCTCCCTAAGGGTTTCTCGGCGCGGCGCTCACTGCCCATCGTGCACTGCATCGCGAGCCGCATCGCCTGCGTCACGGCGTTCTGCATTGCGCGCTTCAATGCGCGCCGCACCGCTATGGCTTCGACGCCAGCGGATCGCCCATTCCAGCACGTTCTTCGCCAGACGCTCTCCGCGCGGCGAGCCGACCGACTCGGGATGGAACTGCACCGCGCACGCATCGCCGTCCACCCGCTCGATCGCCATTACCTCGCCCTCCGGAGTGGTCGCCGCCACGCGCAACGTCGCCGGCAGCGTCGCGCGCTCCGCCACCAGCGAGTGGTAGCGCATCATCGCGACCGGGCTCTCGAGACCGGCGAAGAGGAAGTGGTCGGCGTGGTCGATCGGCCAGCTGCGACCGTGGCGCGGCGTCGTGCGCACCACGCGACCGCCCGCCTCCACCACCAGCAGCTGCAAGCCGAAGCAGACGCCGAAGAGCGGCGCCTTGCCGCGCAGCGCGGTGATCGCGGCGAGCGAGCGCCCCGCGTCGGCCGCCTTCGCCGGATGGCCGGGACCGGGTCCGAGCAGCAGCAGATCGGGCGGTGCCGCGGAGAGCGCCGCGACATCGAGCGCGCCACTCTCCACCACCTCCGGCAGCGCGCCGACCTGCTGCCCGAAGAGGTGGGCGAGGTTCCAGGTGAAGGAGTCGCGGTGGTCGACCAGCACGATCCTCACGGCGCGCCGCCTTTGCGGTGCGCACCGCCGCACGCCGCGCTGCTTGCGCCACCGCTCGCAGCCGCCTCCGCCGCCAGCGCGCGCAGCAGCGGCGCCGCCTTGGCGCGGCTCTCCTCCCACTCCTCCTGCGATCGCGAGTCCCAGACCAGCCCGCCGCCCACCTGCACGCGCGCCTCGCCCTGCGCGCACGCCGCCGTGCGGATCACCACCGACCAATCGCAGCGACCGTCCGCCGCGAGGTAGCCGAGGATCCCCGAGTAGGGCCCGCGCGGCCCCTCCTCGAGCTCGCGGAGCAGCTCGATCGCGCGCACCTTCGGCGCACCGGTCATCGAGCCGGGCGGGAAGGCGGAGTCGAGCAGGTCGGCGACCGTGCGTCCCGCCGCGAGCCGCCCCTCGATCACCGAGACCATCTGCAGCAGCGTCGCGTGCTCCTCGATCAGCGCCGGCTGCGCCGCTCGCACGCTGCCGAGCGCGGCGACGCGGCCGAGGTCGTGGCGCAGCAGGTCGGCGATCATCAGGTTCTCGGCGAGCGCCTTCGCGCTGCCCTGGAGCGCGCGCGAGGCGGCGGCGCACGCCTCGGCATCCTGCGGCCGCAGCGCGGTCCCCTTCATCGGGCGCGCCTCGATGCGCCCGTCGCGATCGACGCGCAGGAAGCGCTCGGGCGAGCAGGAGACGAGCGTCGCCGCGCCGCTCTCGAAGTAGGCGGAGAAGGGCGCCTTGTGGTCGCGGCGCAGGCGCAACCAGAGGTCGAACGGATCGCCGGCGAGGCGGCGCCGCAGCGGATAGGTGAAGCAGAGCTGGTAGCTGTCGCCGGCCTCGAGCGCGGCGCGCGCGCGGGCGAAGCGCGCGTCGTAGTCGGCGAAGGGGAAGTCGGCGGACTGGAACGGATCGGCGGCGGACGCGGGCGGCGGCCCCGGCTCTTCCGGCGGCGCGGTCGCGGCGAGCTCCTCGATCCAGTGCGCCGCCTGCGCGGCGTCGCGCGTCCAGAGCTCGCCCGGCGCGCCGGGTTCGCGCCAGCGCACCACCACGTCGGTGAGCAGGAAGTCGCCATCGAGGAACGGCGCGAGCCGCGGCAGCGACGGATCGGCGCGACACTCGTAGCCGAAGCAGCCGAAGGCGCCGAGCGGCGGCGCGTCGGCCGGCAGCGGCGCGAAGGCGAGCTCGGCCACCGCCTGCTGCAACGCGTGGAATGGCGTCGAACCGCCGAGCTGCACGCCCCGCCGCGAGCCGACCACCGCCGCCCCGCCGCCCGGCCGCAACGGCTCGAGCGAGCAGGCGCCGCGCTGCACCGTGAAGCGGGCGAGCGGCAGCCCGGCCACCAGCGTCTGCGCGCCGTGCGCCGCGCTCGGCACGCCGGTCTCGAGCGCCACCACCGGCCCGCGCCGCCGCCACGCCGCCACCACGACGGGCGGCGTGCAGCGCTCGGGCAGGAGATGCGGCCGCCAGGGCGTCATGGCCGCGGGATGGTAGCGCGCCGGCGCGAGCCCTTGCCGATCGGCAGCGCGCGGGCCAGCATCGCGTGCGCCCGGTCGGCCCCGTTCGCTCGCGCCGGAGGATCCGATGGATTGCCGCTTCGTGTCGCGCTGCCTCCTCCCGCTGCTGTTCAGCGTCGCGCCGCTGGCGCCGACGCGCGACGGCGACGATGCGTTGGCCGCGATGACGGCGCGCAGCGCGAAGCTCGAGCGGGTGCGCGTGCTGGTGCGCAACGAGACGCGGCTGCGCGACGGCGCGCCGACCGTGCGCTACTTCGAGAGCTTCATCGACGTGCGCGGCGGCCGCGTGCGCACGCAGGTGCGCGACTTCGGACGCGCGACGCCCCATCTCGTCTCGGTCTACGCCGACGGCCTGTTGCGCGTGCGCCAGCTCGAGTGCGGCGAGACGGCGGAGCAGTCGCGCCCGTTCGCGCTCGGCGAGGCGCTGAGCGCGACGGCGGCCGGCGAGCTCGCCGCGGCCGCCTTCCTCGGCCGCCCGCCGAGCTTCGCCGCCGCGCCCGGCAAGGCGACCCTCGCCGACGGCGGCGAGGCGATCGGCGGCGTCGGCTGCACGCGCGTCACGCTGCCCGGCGCACAACCGGTCGACCTCTGGATCGGCGACGGCGACGGCTTCCCGCGCCGCGTCCGCGGCAAGTCGGGCCCGCTCGAACTCGAGGAGACGGTGGTCGAGCTCGACCTCGCGCCCGACTTCCGCGCGGTCGAGTTCGCGCTGCCGCTCCCCGAGGGGGCGCCGCGGCTCGACATGGCCGCAGCGCGCCGCGCGTGGGCGAAGCTCGGCCCCGAGGAGGCGCGCTGGCCGCAGCCGGGCGACGACTCGCCCGACTTCGCCGGCGTCGACCTCGAAGGGAAGGTGCGGCTCCTCTCCGAGACGGCCGAGCAGGAGGTGGTGCTCGCCTTCTGGAACCACGAGCTGCCGGCGTCGGTCGACGGCGCGGCGGCGTTCGAGGCGGCGTGGCGCGAACGCGGCGCGAAGCCGCTGCTCTTCTGGCATGTCGCCGCCGGGCGCGATCGCGCCGCGGTGCTCTCCGCGGTCGGCCGTGCCTCGCTGCGCGAGATGGTCGTGGTGGCCGGCGAGCACGCGAAGAACGCCTTCGCGCAGTTCTCGATCTGGCGCTGCCCGGTCTACGTCCGCCTCTCCGACCTGCAGGTGGTCGAGGTGACCGCCGACCTCGCGCAGGCGAAGCGGTGGCTGCGGTGACGCGCGCGGCCGCCGGCGCGCGGCGCGCTCAGATCGTCCGCTCGTAGCGCTCGAGGGCGAGCTTCCAGACCGGCACGCCGCAGTAGCGATCGCCCTCGGGGCAGTAGGGCGTCACGCCGCCGCGCAGCCGCAGCAGGCAGGGGGCGCCGAGTTCTGCGCCGATGCGCGGGTCGACCGCCGCGATCTGCTGCGCCTCGTCGAGGCTCGCCGCGAAGATCTCCTCCTGCGCGTTGTAGCAGAGGCGCGAGACGAGCTTGTGGTGGAGCGCCAGCAGGTCGGCCGACTCGGTGAAGCGGATCGCCACCGCGTTCGGCAGCACGTACTCGGCGAACTCCTCGCTGACGCCCAACGCGCGCAGCCGCACGCGGCCGGCGAAGGCGCGCTCCATCGACTGCTCGTAGAGGCGGTGCGTGCGCGGCTCGAGGCGGACGAGCGCGGGCGTCAGGTAGTCGGGCTCGTCGCCGAGGTGGGCGGCGAGGATCGGCCGCGAGCCGGGAACCATGCGGTGGCGCTGGTCCTGCGAGTCGGCGGTGTGCGAGAGCTTCTTGCGGAAGGTGTAGCCGACGTGCTGCAGGCAGCGCGACAGCTTGCTGTGCATGCCGACCTTCAACGACTGGCCGAGCAGCGGGTTGCCGGCCGGCGAGAGCGCCAGCTTGATGGCGGCGTCGTCGGAGAGGGCGGCGCTCGGCAGCCCCAGCACCTCGCGCACCGCCGCGGCGAGCAGCGCCTCCTGCCCCTGCTTCCACGCCACGAGCTTCGACGTGCGCCCTTCGAGGCTCGCATCGAACTCGCGCCGGAAGGTCGCCGCCGCGCCCGACGCGCGCGCCGCCGCGAACGACTCGAAGGCGCGCCACTCGGGCGTCTCCTCGAGCGGCAGCGGCTCCTCGACCACGCGCTCGAAGAGCGGGTCGTGCTGCAGCACCGCGTCCAGCATCGAGCGCACCAGCCAGCGCTGCTCGAGCGGCGCGTCGAACTGGTCGCAGCTCCGGTGGTAGCGCAGCAGGGTGAGCGCGCTGATCGTGTGGTAGAGGTAGGCGTGGATCGCGACCGGCAGGACGTAGCGCGCGACCTCCTGCGCCTTCTTCTGGATCGCCGGGCGCCACTTGAGCTCGGCGGCGCGGCGCGCCGGGAAGCGGCGGAAGTACTCGGCGGCGGCGACGGGCGTCAGCGCCTCGGTGAGCTGCTGGTAGTCGGCGACGAGGCCGTCGCAGATCTCGCGGTAGGCGGCGAGCGCCGCCCCGTCGAGCGGCGGGATCGCGTAGTGGCCCGGCTTCACCGTGACGTAGCGCTGGCTCACCTGCTCGGAGTTGTAGAAGGCGTGGCTGTGCAGGAACGACCAGAGGCACTGGCGCGAGATGCGGTCGATGGTGAACTGGAAGTGGGCGTGCTGCAGCGTGGTGTGGTGGCCCGCCTGGTAGGTGCTGGCGGCGATGCGGTCGCGCTGCGCCGCCCGCTTGGCGCGCTGCTCGTCGTCGAGGCCATCGCCCGAGACGTCGGCGACCCGCAGCACCCCCTTCGCCGAGTAGCAGGTGCGCGCCGTCGCCACCGCGTTCTCGTAGGGGCGCGCGAAGGCGTTCTCGAGGCGGACGATCGGCACGCCGGAGACGAACGGGACCAGCGGAGTCGTGGAGGTGCGCATCGGGCGGGGCAGGATAGGCGGAGCGGCGCGCCGTTGCGATCGCGGCGCCGCCCGCTCAGCGCCGGAAGGTGATGGCGTCGCGGGCGAGCTGATCGACCTTCTCGTTGCGCGGGTCGCCCGAGTGGCCGCGCACCTTGACGAGCTTCAGGTCGGGGAACTGCGCCATCAGCGCCTGCACGCGCGCGATCAGCGGCCGGTTCTCCTTCGCCTTCCACCCCTCGGAGAGGACGCCGATCGCGTACTGGCTGTCGGTGTGGAGCCGCACCGGGACGTCGCGGTTCTTCACCGCCTCGAGCCCCGCTTCGATGGCGGTCAGCTCGGCGATGTTGTTGGTGCCGTCGCCGAGGAAGCGGGAGATCTCCTTGCTCTGCCCGCGCCACTCGAGCAGCACGCCGATGCCGGCCGGCCCCGGGTTGCCGAAGCAGGAGCCGTCGGCGTAGATCACCAGCACCTCGCGCCCGCCGGCGCCGCTCGCCGCGACGGTCGGCGCCCCGCCGGCGCCCCCCTTCTTCGCGCGCGGCTTGGCCGGCGCGCGCGGTCGCGCCGCGCGCTTCTTCTTCGCGGTGGGCGCGGCGGCAGCGCCCGCGTCGGCGCCGCCCCCCGCCGCCTCGCTCGCCGCGGCGGCCGCGCGGGCCGCGGCGACCGCCATCTCGGGCGGCAGGTCGCGCAGCTCGCGCTCCTTCGCGCTGTAGCTCGTCGCGTCCTCGCGCCGGTAGCGGATCTGGACCAGTCCGCGCGCGTCGACGACCAGCGCGCCCGACTCGTCGGCGTCGGCCCAGACCTTGCCGTTGCGGTAGAGCTTGCGGACCTGCGCCATCAGCGACCCCCGGACCTCGCGAACCGTTCGCGGCGCCGCGACCGGTCGCGCGCCGGGCCGCCATTCTGCCGTCGCCCGCCCGTGAAGGGTTTTCCCGCTCCACTCCGAGCGGACCGCCGACCGATCAGCCGCACAGACACCGCGCGACGGCCGAACGGCAGCGCGCCTCGGAGCATCCCGAATGGCCGACGTTCGCGCGGCCCACGTGGCCTACCAGGTCTACTCGTCGAATCCGGCGGCGATCGCGCCGTCGGAGCTCGCCGCCATCCTCGCACGCCACCCGGTCGCCACCGGCAACCTCGACCTCGCGAGCTTCCACGGCGCCGACGCGGCGCGCTTCGCCCGCGAGTCGCTGCCGGCCGCCGGCGACTTCACGCCGCCGCTCGACTTCGAGGCGTACGCGCGGCTGCGCCAGGCGAAGTCGATCTGGAGCGTCGACGCCAGCGAGGTGGAGCCGGAGGACCTCGGCTACCTGCGCTGCGCGCTGCTCGTCGCCGGCGAGATCGCCGCCACCACCGGCGGGATGGTGGTCGACGCGCTCTCCTACGCCGTGATGGGCGCCTCCGACATCGTCCGCGAGCTCGATCGCGCCTTCGATCCGCAGCGCCACGTGATGATCCACGTCGAGCGCAGCGCGCGCCCCTGGTTCGTCCACACCCACGGCATGGAGAAGTTCGGCCACGCCGACTTCGAGCTGCACGGCGTGCCGCGCGCCTCGATCGAGGTCGCCCGCCGGCTGCTGCGCCACCTGGTCGCAGCCGTGGTCGCGGGCGGACAGTTCAACGAGGGCGAGCAGACGCAGCTCTGCGGCTTCCACTTCGCGTTCGGCCGCTCGGAATGCGAGGACGCCAGCCACTTCAGCCAGGGCAGCCTCTGCCTGCGCAGCTTCCGCCTGGTCGCCGGCCTCGCGACGCCCGAGATGGAAGGGATGCTGATCGCCTGAGAGCGCGGGCGCGGGCGCGGAGGCAGACGCGGACGCGGACGCGACCGATCAGTAGACGCGCGCCGGCAGGATCACCATGGTGAGCCCGCCGAAGTGGAGCCGCTTCTGCAGCGTGACCGCCGTCTCGTTGTGCAGGAAGCGCTGCAGGATCCCCTCGTCCTTGAAGATCACCTTGCCGGCGAAGAAGGTCGAGCGCGGGAACTCCTTGGCGACCTCGCGGCAGAGCTCCTCGGCGGCCTCGACCGCATCGGTGCCGATCGTCAGCTTGTGGCCGGAGGGCACGCCGAGCCGCCGGGCGAGGTCGACGTAGCGGCGCAGCATCGACTCGGTCCGCTGCTCGAGCCCCTCGACGGCGTGGTCGCCCTTGAAGGCGCCCGAGTCGATCACGCCGACCGACACGAACAGCACGTTCTTGAAGTGGTCCGGGAACGAGCGGAAGACGTTCAGCACCGTGTGGATGCCGAGGCCGCCCCACGTCGAGACCAGCACCACCGCGGTCGGCTGCGTCGGGTCGGGCGCGCGCATCACGCCGCCGTCGGGGAGCGGCAGGTGGGCGAGGTCGGAGTAGAGCGCCGAGAGCTTCTTCGCGACGTCGACGTAGTGGCGGCGCACCACGATGCAGGCCGCCACGCAGGCGCCGGTGACCGCGATCGTCACCCAGCCGCCCTCGGTGAACTTCTCGACCACGGTGACCGCGAGGATCGACGTGCAGACCACGGTGCCGGTGATGAAGAGGGCGAGGCGGCGCGCGCGCAGCTCGGGGTCCTTCGTGGTCCGCGACCAGTAGATCGTCATCGCCAGCATCGAGAGCGCGAACGTCAAGAAGACGTTGATGCTGTACATCGTCACCAGGCGGCCGATCACGTCGCTGCCGCCGTGGCCGTCGTGACCCGCGCCGCTCGCGCGCGCCGCGTAGAGCAGCGCCACCAGCGAGGCGACCGCCATCGAGACCACGCCGTTCTGCGTCGTGAGCCGCTCGGAGAGCGCGGCGAAGCGGCGCGGCGCCCACGAGTCGATGGCGAGGTTGGCCAGCGTGCGCGGACCGGCGATGAAGCCGGCCTGCGCCGCCACCAGCAGCAGCGCCGCCTCGCTGATCAGCGCCAGGAAGACCAGCACCTTGCCGCCCGGGAGGTCGGCGGTGACGCTCCGCGCGAGCAGCGAGTTCATCGTCTCCTTCTCGCCGACCGCCAGCGGACGGATGTCCCACAGCAGGTAGCAGAGGATCAGCCCCGACGCGACGAAGGCGAGCGAGATCGCCATGTAGCGCATGGTCGTCTTGGCGGTGCGCACGCGCGGCTCACGCAGGATCGACATGCTGTTCGAGACCGCCTCGATGCCGGTGTAGGTGCCGCCGCCGAGCGAGAACGCCTTCAAGAAGAGCAGCACCATCGCCATCGGGCCGAAGCCGGGATCGTTCCAGTCGCGCTGGAAATCGCCGGCCAGCGCCTGCGCGCGCGGCCCGGCATCGCCGAGGTGGGCGACGATCCCGCCGACGATCAGCGCCGCATGGGTGACGAGGAAGAGCAGGAAGATCGGCACCAGCGCGACCACCGACTCCTTGACGCCGCGCAGGTTGAGGACGACCAGCAGCACCAGCAGCGCGATGTCGACCGGGATCACCCACGACTCGGGGAACGGCATCACCTGCCGCAGCACGTCGCGCAGCGCGTTGCCGGCCGCCGCCACCGAGACCGTCACGGTCAGCACGTAGTCGACCAGCAGCGCGCAGCCGGAGATCAGCCCGATGCGCGGCCCGAGCAGCTTGGTCGAGACGACGTAGCCGCCGCCGCCGTGCGGGAACTTCTCGATGATCCGCGAGTAGCACGACGAGATCAGGAAGACGGTGAGCGCGGTCGCGATCGCGAGCCCGATGGCGAGGTAGGTGTGGCTCTGCAGCGCCTTGAACGACTCCTCGGGGCCGTACGCCGAGGAGGAGAGGCCGTCGGCGCCAAGACCGACCCAGGCGAGGAAGGGCACCAGCGAGAGGTGCTTGAGGAGCGTCTTGTCCTCGAGTTCGAGCGGCGCGCCGAACAGGAGATGGCGCAAGCGCACCCGCCAGCGCGCGCGGGGCTCGGGCGGCTCGGAGGGGGGTGGTGCGGGAGAGGCTCCCGCAGTGTCGCTGTCGGCCATCTTCGCGGCGGGGTCGGCACGGGGGACGCGCGCACCCGCTCCCGCATCTCCCTTATTGGCCGGTGAACGCCGCCGGCTTCTTGGCCAAGAACGCCTCGAGCCCGATCTTGCAGTCGGCCGAGGCGAACAGCTTCGCCTGCAACTCGCGCTCGAGCGCGAGCCCGCTCTCGAGCGGCAGCGCGCCGCCCGTCTGCACCGAGCGCTTGATCGCGCCGACCGCCGCCGACGCCTTGTGCGGCGGGCAGAACTGCTGCGCGAACGCCTGCACCTGCGCCGCGAAGTCGGCGGCCGGCAGCACGCGCGACACGAGTCCGACCCGCTCCGCCTCGGCGAAGTCGCAGGTCTTGCCCGTCACCATCCAGTCGAGCGCGCGCGTCGGCCCGAGCACCCGCGTGAGGCGCTGCGTCCCGCCCGTTCCCGGGAGGACGCCGAGCGCGACCTCGGGCAGCCCGATCTTCCCGCCGTCCTGCTTGGCGAGGCGAAAGTCGCAGGCGAGCGCGACCTCGAGGCCGCCGCCGACGCAGTGGCCGTTCAGCGCGGCGATGGTGAGCTTCGGAGTGTGCTCGAGCCGCAGCAGCGTCTCGTTGGCGTGCAGGCAGAAGTAGTACTTGAACGCCGGCGTCATCGCCTGGAGCTTCGCGATCGACGCACCGGCGCAGAAGAACTTGTCGCCCGCTCCAGTCACCACCAGCACGTGGACCGACTCGTCCATCCGCGCCGCGAGGATGCGGCGATCGAGCGCCAACATCATCTCGTGGCTGTAGCCGTTGACCGGCGGATCCTCGAGGGTGAGCCACGCGACGCCGCCGCGCACCTCGTATCGCACCAGCTCCACGTCCACGCTTCGCTCTCCTCGCGATCGACTGGGCGGGCGATCTTAGCGACGCCCCGCAGTGCAGAGGCGTGCAGCGGCGCGCGACGCGGCGTGCAGCGGGATGCGATGCGGCGCCGCGCGAGCGCGCGGAATGGGAAGCGATCCCATGAAACGGGCGAGCCGACGGCAGCAGGCCATCGGCTCGCCCGGAGATCGATCGTCGCGAGGAAGGTGCGCGCGGGACGCGTCACCGCCCTCCGTTCAGCGGCTCACTTCTCGAGGTGAGGCCACGGGTCGCTCGCCCACGGATAGCCGTCGGAGAGCGAGTAGAGGTCGATCGGCTCGAGGTCGTTGCCCGGCGAGATCGACGCCAGCAGGTAGAGCGGCGAGACGCACGCGTCGGCCGCGTACACCAGCGTGTAGGCGATGTGCTTCATCATGTGCAGCGGGATGTTGAGCGGCGCCAGCAGCACCGGCGTCGCATCCTTGGTCCCGGAGCCCCAATCGAGCGAGTCGTACACCGCGGAGAGCGGCACCGTGACCGGCGAGGTCACGACGACGGCGAGATCGGTGCCGACACGCTTGAGCGAGCCGCAACCCGGCAAGCTCAGGCAGGCCGCAGCGGCGAGTGCCGCAAGAGCCTTCAGGCTGGTCTTCACGCCCATCCTCCTCGATCCAACTCTCGCCGCATCGGCGCGACGTTGGCGTCCCGGAACCATCCCCGGGACGCCCAATGCCCCGGCGGACCACTGCATCTTGGTCAGCACTGCTCGTTGATCAGCACTGCTCGTTGGTCAGGTCGTGTCGTCGTGCATGGAGCCAGAGATGGGGATTGAACCCATGACCCCCGCTTTACGAAAGCGGTGCTCTACCGCTGAGCTACTCTGGCCCGCCGTTCAGTTCCTTGTCGCTTCGATTCGTCGTTGCGTTACTTGGTCGCGCCGCGCAGCAGCGTCGCGCGATCGGCCGCGCCGAGGAACGCCGCGCATCCGAGCGCGCGTCCGGCGGCCAAGCGAACCGCCGCGTTGCTCTCGCTCGCAGCCGCGTCCATCACCGGCTTCAGCACTTCCTCGGACGGCTTCGCGGTCATCTTCGCGAAGATCCCGCCGAGCGCATCGGCCGCCGCCACTCGGATCGCCTCGGAGCGCGCGCTGTCGGCGAAGATCGCGGCGACGGTCGGAGCGGCTTCGCCGAGGCCGAGGTGGCCGACCGCCTTCAGCACGCCACCGACGACCGTCTCCTCGCTGCGCGCGAGCGCCGCGGTGAGGTTCGCCGTCACGCCGCCCAGCGCCGCAGCCGGCAGGTGGCCGAGGATCATCGAGGCGCGCTCGGAAGCGGCGAGCGCCGCCGCGCGCTCATGGTTCAGCTCGGGCAGCGCCGCCTTCACCGTCTCGACCAGCGCATCGGCCGCGATCGGATCGGTGACGAAGCCCTTCACCTTGCCCTTGCCCTCGTACTGCGACTTCACCGTCTCGGCCGAGGCGGCATCGCTGACGACGATCAGGGCCGCCGCGTTGGCGCGGAAGTCGGAGTCGTAGACGAACTGGTCGAGCGTCACGTCGGCGAGGCTGGCGCGCACGACCACCGCATCCTTCGGCGGCACCGTGCGCGAGCGGGCGAAGCCGAGCGCACCGCTGTCGGCGGTGATCACCGTGTAACCAGCTTCGCGCAGCGCAGCGGCGGTCACGTTGCGCGACTCGCTGCGATCGTCGATCACCAGCACCGTGCGCAGGGCGTCTTCGCCGAGCGCCTGGCCGAGCGCCCCGACGACGTCGGCGCTCTGGTCGCCGGCGCTCGAGAGCGCGAAGGCGGCCGCGTAGCGGACCGACTTGTAGTTGCAGCCGAGCGCAGCGCGCATCGCGTCGGTCGACGCGCCCATCGACTCGAGCGCCTTCAGCAGCTCGACGGCCGCCGTCGACGCGTCGTTCGCGATCGCGTAGGTGAGCGCGTCGGAGCAGCCCTTCGGGCCGCCGGACGCGATCAGCACGTCGAGTTCGGGATTCGCCTCGGGAGCCTCGCCCTCGGCGCCCATCTCCTTGGTCGAGGCGAGCGCCGCCTTCTCCGCAGCGTAGGCCGCGAGCAGCGCCGCTTGCGCCGACTCGGCCCCCACCGCCGCGAGGCAGCACTGCTGCGCGAGCTTGATGTGGCGCAGGATCGCCGGGACCTTGGTCGCCGCGACCCCTTCGCCGCTCCAGTTCCAGACCGCGTCCTTGGTGTCGAACGGCGCGACCACCGAGGAGTCGTTCTGCAGGTAGCGGGTCGCCTGCGCGAGGAAGAGCTCGGTCGAGGAGGCGAGGCTGCTCGCCGCCTTGCCGGTGATCTTCATCAGCGACTCGTCGGCGGCGCCGCGGTTGACCTCGTTCTTGGTGGTCTCGGAGACCGCCTTCAGGGCCGGGACAGCGCGCGCATCGCCGATCACGCCGAGGCAGGCGACCGCATTGCGGACCACCCGCTCGTTGTCGGACTGCAGCGCCGCGATCAGCGGCAGCACCGCGTCGCCCGCCATGTGGTTCAGGCAGGTGATCGCCTTGACCCGCTTCTCCTGGTTGTCCTCGTCGCCGAGCACCGCGATGAAGGGCGCCGCCCCGTACTCCCCGTGGTTGGCGGAGAGCGCGTAGAGCGCGTCGCGGGCCGCGAGGAAGTCGCCGGTCAGCGCCGTCTCGACCAGCCCGTTGATGGTGTCGGCGTCATCGCTCTTCTCGGTGCGAGCGACGGTCGCGAGCTCGAGGAAGCGCTTCGCGGTCGACTCGAACTCGCCGCCCTTGATGAGCATCAAGGCGAAGAGCTCCTTGCCGGCCTGCCCGTAGAGGCGCAGCGCGTCCTCGTTCGAGGGGTTCTCGGCGAGGATCTCCTGGAACGCCTTCAGCGCTTCGTCGACCTTGCCGCGGAAGTAGAGATCGGCGCCCGCCTTGAACTTGTCGTCGACCGACTGCGCCTTCGCGGGCGCGGTGGCCATGAGCCCGAGCGCGAGGGCGAGGACGACGCGGACCGAACCGGCATACGAGAAGGAGAACATTCGAGGACTTCCTCCTTGTCCAAGCCGGCCACGGCACGTGGTCGGCGGAGTCGTCGGTGGCGCAGGCTGCCAACACAGCACGCGTCGTCGACGGAATGACCGGCCCGTCAAGGCCGGCGCGGTCAGCGCAAACGCGTCACGCCAGCTGCTTCCAGCGGACGAGCCCGAGCCTGCATCAAACGGAGCCTGCATGAAAACAACGGCCCCAGGAAACAGCCCCGACCCTTCGTCGTGGAAGGGTCGCGCCGCCTCCCGGGCGACACACGAGTGGGCCATATAGGACCCGCCCGCGCGTCGGTAACCACGCCTCAACCCTTGCAACGACAAGCACTTACGCTCAGGCTGAAGGAAGGCGCGGGATTGTAGCGAGAGCGTTTTCAGGGTCAAGGCGGCGCTTGATCGCGTCGGGTCGAGGCGGTTTCATCCCCCGCCCATGAACGCCCCCGAAGCTCCCTCCACCGTGGTCGTGATCGGCGCCGGAACGATGGGCCACGGCATCGCGCAAGTCGCGGCGCTAGCCGGCCTTAAGGTCACCCTCGTCGACCAGGACCAGGTCGCCCTCGAGCGCGGCCGCAAGAAGATCGACGAGCTGCTCGCGGGAGCGCTGCAGCGCGGGAAGTTGACCGAAGCCGATCGCGACCGGGCCGTCGCCCACCTTGCGACCTCGACCGATGCGCTCGCCGCGGCCCGCACCGCCGACCTCGTGATCGAGGCGATCGTCGAGAAGCTCGAGGTGAAGCAGTCGCTCTTCCGCGCGCTCGAGGGCGCGGTGCCGCCGCACGCGATCCTCGCCAGCAACACCTCGTCGCTGCCGCTCACCAAGATCGCGGCGCCGCTCGCGCGCCCCGAGCGGCTGATCGGCATGCACTTCTTCAACCCCGTCTTCCTGATGAAGCTCGTCGAGATCGTCGTCCACCCGCGCACCAGCGCCGAGGCGAAGGCGGCCGTCCTCGACGTGACGCGCCGGATGGGCAAGACCCCCATCGTCGTCCACGACTCGCCCGGCTTCGCGTCGAGCCGGCTCGGCGTCATCCTCGGCCTCGAGGCGATGCGCATGGTCGAGCAGGGCGTCGCGAGCCCGGCCGACATCGATACGGCGATGGAGCTCGGCTACAACCACCCGATGGGGCCGTTGAAGCTCACCGACTTGGTCGGCCTCGACGTCCGCCTCGCCATCGCCGACACGCTCGCCAAGGAGATCGGCGGCGACCAGTACCGCGCGCCGCAGCTCCTGCGTGACATGGTCGCGCGCGGCGAGCTCGGCAAGAAGAGCGGCAAGGGCTTCTACGACTGGAAGCAGGGGTGAACGGCGCAGCGCCGGCCGCGCGCTGGTTCGTCCGCGGCGACCTCGACGGCTTCTTCGGGCTCGCGCTCGACAACCTCGTCCAGCTGCTGCTGATCGACGCGCTCTGCCGCGGCGTGCTCGGCTTCGGCGACGAGCTGATGAACGGCCGCGTGCTGCCGGGCGCCGCGCTCTCGCTGCTGGTCGGCAACCTCTACTACTCGTGGCAGGCGCTCCGCCTCGCGCGCGCGACCGGCCGTTCCGACCTCTGCGCGCTCCCCTACGGCATCAACACCGTCTCGCTGTTCGCCTACGTCTTCCTGGTGATGCTGCCGGCGAAGCTCGCCGCCGAGCGCGCCGGCCTCGCCGATCCGGCGAGCTTCGCGTGGCGCGCCGGCCTGGCCGCCGCCTTCGGCTCGGGCGTGATCGAGCTCGCCGGCGCCTTCTGCGCCGAGCCGCTGCGCCGCGCCACGCCACGCGCCGCGCTGCTCGCCACGCTGGCCGGCGTCGCGCTCGGATTCATCGGGCTCGGCTTCCTGTTCCGCACCTTCGCCCATCCGCTGGTCGGCTTCCCGACGCTCGCGATCGTGCTGCTCACCTACTTCGGGCGCGTCCGCTTCAAGGGCGGGCTGCCGGGTGGGCTCGTCGCCGTCGCGGTCGGCACCGCGCTCGCGCACGCCACCGGCCTCGCGGCGCCGCCGACGCTGCCGCCGCTCGAGCTCCACGCGCCGCTGCCGTTCGTCGGCGATCTCTGGCGCGGGCTCCGCGAAGGAGCGCTGCTCGACCACCTCGGCGTCATCGTGCCGATGGGGCTCTTCGCGGTGATCGGCTCGCTGCAGAACCTCGAGTCGGCGGCGGCGGCGGGCGACGTCTACCCGACGCGGAGTTCGCTGGCGGTGAACGGCCTCGGCTCGCTGGCCGCCGCGCTGTTCGGCTCCTGCTTCCCGACCACGCTCTACATCGGCCATCCCGGCTGGAAGGCGCTCGGCGCGCGCGTCGGCTACTCGGCGCTCTCCGGCGTGGTGATGGCGCTGCTCTGCTGCACCGGCGCGCTCTCGTTCGTCGCCGGCTGGGTGCCGGTCGACGCCGGCATGGCGATCGTGCTCTGGATCGGCCTGGTGATCACCGCGCAGGCGTTCCAGGCGACGCCGAGCGCGCACGCCCCCGCCGTCGTGGTCGGGCTGCTGCCGGGCGTCGCCGCGTGGGGCGTCGTGCTGGTGAAGCAGGCGCTGCAGGTCGCCGGCTACGGCGCGCCCGGCGGCCCCGCGATCGACGGCGCGACGGTCGCCGCCTTCGCCCGCTTCGACACCTTCATCGCCGGCGGCTTCGCGCTGGAGCAGGGCTTCATCCTCGGCTCGATGGTGCTCGCCGCCGCGACCGTCGCCGTCATCGAGCGGCAGTTCCGCCGCGCCGCGCTCTGGTGCTTCGCCGCCGCCGCGCTCTCCGCCACCGGCCTGCTCCACTCCTGGCGGTTCGCGGGCGGCGACGTCGTGCTGGCGCTCGCGCCCGCGTGGCCGTTCGTCGGCGCCTACGCCGCGATGGGCGGCTGCTTCCTGCTCGCGCCGTGGATCACGCGTCCGGGCGACGGCCACTGACCCGCCCGCCGCCGCGCGGCACGCCAGCCCACCGCTAACCTGCGGCGCCCCCTCCTCGCTCGCAGGATCGTCCGATGGCGCGTCTCCTCCGCCTCCTCATGGTCGGCCTCACGTGCGTCGCGCTGCTGCGCGCGCAGGAGAACGCGCCGAGCGGAGCGCCGGCGCCCGTGGCAGCGGTGGCCGAGGGCGACGCGCCGGGGGGCGTCGACTTCCGCGACGCCGACGCCGTGCGCAGCGAGCTGGCGCGCGTGCGCGAGCTCTACGGCAAGCTCGACCCGACCACGCAGGCGGCGCGCGCGCGGGCGCTGCAGCGCCAGCAGGACGCGCTCGGGCGGCAGCGCGACTTCCTGGTGCAGAAGGCGCGGGTCGAGGCGCAGGTCGGCGAAGCGACCGCCGCCGCGCTCGCCGCGGCCGAGCAGGCACGCGATGCCGCACGCGGCGCTCTGCGCTCCTTCGAACCGAGCGCGCTGATCGACCACCTGCGCGAGTTCGCCGACGCCGAGTCGCTCGCGCCGCGCATCGCAGCCGAGTACGAGGAGCCGGCGCTCGCCGCGCGCCGCGCCGCCGAAGCGCAGGACGCGGAGCGCGCCGCCGCCGCCGCCGAGAGCGAGTCGCTGCCGCGGCGGCGCGACGAGGCGCGCCTCGCCGCCGAGGCGGCCGCGAACGAGCTCGCCGCGCTGCGCGTGCGCCTCGAGGGCGGCGACCTCGCCGACGAGGAGCGCGCCGACCTCTTCGAGCTCGCGCTGGCGGCCGAGGAGGAGCTGGCCCACCACCGCATGCGCGCGCCTTGGCTCGAGCAGGTGGCGCCCCACCTCGAGCGGCGCGCGCAGCTGCTGGCCGCGCGCCATCAAGCGGCGCTGGCGGAGCAGCAGCTCGCCGAGCAGCGGCTCGCGGTGGCGCGCCGCCACGCGCAGGAGCGCCTCTCCGCCGCCACGCGCGACGCCGAGGAGGAGGTGCGCGAGCGGGAGCGGCAGCTCGCCGACAGCCGCGACGCCGACGAGCGCGCCATCAACGAGGTGCTGCTGGTCAACTCGCGGCTCGCCGCGCAGCAGCGCATCGCCGAGCAGCGCGCCGCCGACCTCGATGCCGAGCTCGCCGCCGCGGAGGAGCAGCGCGCCGCGGCGCGGGCGCAGCGCGATCGCTACCTCGCCCGCTACCGCGGCGATCCAGCGGGCGACGCCGCCGCGCCCGCCCCCGACGCCGTGCAGGTGAAGCGCGAGATCGAGCAGCTGCAGGAGCAGACGCGCTACTTCGAGCACCAGGCGCGCCGCAGCGAGCTCCGCGGCGAACTCGACGCCGCGCGCCGCGAGGCCGAAGCGGCGGAGGCGCAGTCGAGCGCGCGCCGGAGCGACCTCGAGCAGCGGCGCGCTGCGGCGCAGGCGGCCGCGACGCCGGGCGCGTGGGCGACCCTCGCGCCGCGCTGGGCGGCGCTCGAGAGCGCGCGCGCCGCGGTGCTCGCGCAGCTCGCGGCGGCGACGGCCCACCACGTCGAGGTCCTGACGCAGCTGCTCGACGTCGAGGCGCAGACGTGGGAGGTGCGCAACGACGCGCTCGCGCTGCTGCGCAGCGCCAACCTCTTCCTGCACGAAGATCGCCGCATCACGCGCGACGACGTGGCGAGCGGGCTCGCCGACCTGCTCGCGCTGCCGGCCGTGCTGCTCGAGCGGCTCGCGGCGCTGCTGGCGTGGCTGCGCGCCGACGGCAACCTCGGCCGGCTGCTGCGCTGCCTCGCCGCGCTGCTGCCGCTCGCGCTGGTGGCGCTGCTGGCGCGGCGCTGGCTCGCGCACCGCATCGCGCGGCTCCTCGCGCTCGATCCGGCGGCGAGCCTGCCGGTGCGCACCGCGCTGCTGCTCGCCCACCTCGGCCGGCTCTCCTGCACGGCGGCCTTCTTCTGGATCGCGCCGCACGTCGTCACTGCGCTGCTGACCGCCTTGCCGGAGCGCGGCGGCGAGCTGCTGCACGACCTCGGCGCGCTCTTCGCGTCCTTCTGGCTCGGCCTCGGCATCAGCCGCGAGCTGCTGCGCCCGGAGCCGCCGCAGCGCATGGTGCTCGCGGTCGATCGCGCCACCGCGCGCCGCGTCGGACTCGGCGCCAACTTCGTCCTCTGGATGACGCTCGCCGTCTTCGCCCTGGAACGGGTGCTGCAGGCGGCGGCGTGGCGCAACGTCGGCGCGCTCGCCGCGATCGACCTGGCCTACAAGTCGATCGCCGGCGCCGTCGTGATGGTGCTGCTGCTCGAACGGCAGCTCCTCTTCAGCCTGCTGCCGCCGCCCGAGCGCGCGCTCGGTCGCCTGCTGCGCCGCACCGCCGCGCTGGTGCAGCCGCTGCTGGTGCTGCTGGTGCCGACGGTCGTCATCCTCGACGGGCTGGGCTGGCGGATCCTCGCCGCGTTCGTGACGCGCCTCTCGGTGCTGCTGCTGGCCGCCTTCCCGATCGGCTCGATCGCCTACCAGGCGCTGGTCTTCGCGGTCGAGCGCTGGCGCGAGCGCGCCATGGCGGCCCCGCTCGCCAGCGAGCGCGAGACGCGCCGCGTCGAGGCGATCGACGAGCTGTGGCGCTTCGCCGCCCGCGTGGTGGTGATCCTGCTGGTGCTCTTCGCGCTGTTCCAGTTCACCGGGACGTCGTTCGCCGCGTTCCGCCGCTTCTTCGAGCAGCCGCTGCCGCTGCAGGATGGCGGCGATCCGGCGAGCCGCCGCACCTGGTGGGACCTCTTCAACGCCGCGCTGATCGCCGTGCTGACGCTGCGCCTCGCGCGCCACGTCCGCATCCTCCTCGAGGGGATCGTGCTGCCCGGCACGGCGCTGGCGCAGAGCACGCAGTACACCATCACGACGCTGGCGGTCTACCTGCTGAACGGGTTCGGCATCTGGCTGGCCGCGAGCCAGGTGCTCGACGTCCGGAACCTCGGCTACCTGGTCGCCGCGCTCTCGGTCGGCATCGGCTTCGGCCTGCAGGAGATCATCAGCAACTTCGTGTCGGGCCTGATCCTCCTGCTCGAGCGGCCGATCAAGCCGGGCGACATCATCGGCTTCGGCGACACGCCGATGGGCGTGGTGCGCGAACTCGGCATCCGCGCGACGACCATCCAGAACGGCGACAACCACCACATCCTGGTGCCCAACCGCGAGTTCATCACGTCTCGCGTGGTGAACTACGACGCGATCGACCCGAAGGTGCGCATCGCCGTCGACATCGGCGTCGCCTACGGCAGCGACGTGAAGCGGGTGCGCGAGGTGCTGCTCGAGGTGGCCGAGAAGCACGGCCGCGTGCTGCGCCGCCCCGCGCCCGAGGTCTACTTCCTCTCCTTCGGCGACAGCGCGCTCAACTTCCGGCTGCACGTCTGGCTCGAGGACTTCCGCCACGGCTACCAGGTCGGCAGCGACCTGCGCTTCGCGATCGACGCCGCCTTCACGCGCGCCGGCATCGCGATCCCGTTCACGACGCGCGACGTGATGCTGCGCACCGAGCAGGCGCTGCGGGTGCGCCTCGATCCGCCCGATCCGCCGCCGGCTCCCGCGCCGACCCCCGGAGGCTGAACCGATGCTCCGCGTCCATCACCGCGACGGCGCCGAATGGCGCACCGAGGAAGGGCTCGCCGCCGCCGCGACCGCCGCCGCCGCGCGCGACCGCGAATCGGCCTGGATCGAGGCGATCGCGCCCGATGCGACCGAGCAGGAGCTCTTGCGCGGCGCGTGCGGCCTGCCGAGCGACTGGATCGCGGCGGCGCTCGAGCCGGAGCACCCGCCGCGGCTGGTCGAGCGCGAGGGGCTCCTCTTCGCCATCGCGCATGCGCCGAACCCCGGCCTGGAGGTGGCGACCCGCAAGGTGTCGCTGATCCTCGGTCCGCGCCTGCTGGTGAGCATCGTGCGCCTGCCGATGCCGCTGCTCGATCCGCTCCACGAGGTGCTGCGCGCCAATCCGGCGTGGTACCTCGCGGCGCCGGAGCGGATCGTCCACGCGGTGCTCCACCACCTCGCCGACATCTTCGAGGAGCGCATCGACGAGAGCATCGACCTCGCCGAGGAGCTCGAGGACGGCGCCCTCGATCGCGAGAAGGGGGTGCTGCGCCGCCTCCACCACCTGCGGCGGCGCACCGCGGCCTTCGCGCGCGTGCTGCGCTCCCAGCGCGACGTCTGCCAGGCGCTGGCGCGCGGCGGCCATCCGCTCCTCTCGCGCGAGATCGAGCCCTACCTGCGCGACGTCGCCGACCACATGCTGCGCATCTACGACCTGCTCGAGGCGGTGCGCGACGGGATCCTCGCCGCGCGCGACGGCCACCTGACCGCGATGAACCACGAGCTGAACGTCACCATGCGCACGCTCACCGCGGTGGCGACCATGCTGCTGCCGCTCAGCTTGATCGCCGCCATCTACGGCATGAACTTCGAGCACCTGCCGCTCTCCCGCTCGCCGTGGGGGCTGCCGGTGCTGCTCGGCGTGATGGTCGCCGTGGCGTTCGCCGTCTGGCGCTGGCTGCACCGCCAGCACTGGCTGTGACGCGATCGGCGCGCGCCGATCGGGCAGCCCCGCGCCTGCGCTACGGCGAACCGGCGCCGCCCGCCTTCGGCCGCCGCACCAGGCTCGCCACCACGGCCGCGCCGAGGATGCCGAACACGACGGCGAGCGACGCCATCGAGCCGAGGTGGAAGTCGAAGCCGACCGCCACCATCTTCGCGCCGATGAACATCAGCACGAACGCGAGGCCGACGTTCAGGTAGCGGAACGCCGCCATCAGCAGCGCCAGCAGCACGAAGAAGCTGCGCAGGCCGAGGATCGCGAAGACGTTCGAGGTGTAGACGATGAACGGGTCGACGGTGATGCCGAAGATCGCCGGGATCGAGTCGACCGCGAAGACGACGTCGCTCGCCTCGACCATCAGCAGGCAGAGGAAGAGGGTGGTGGCCAGCCGCTTGCCGCCCTCGACCACGAAGAAGCGCCCCTCGTGCGGCGCGCTCGAGACCGGCACGAGGCGCCGCAGCGTCCGCATCAGGAACCCCTGGCTCGGGTCCGCCTCGTCGTCGTCCTTGGCCAGCAGCTTCGCGCCGGTCAGCACCAGGAAGAGGCCGAAGGCGTAGGCGAGCCAGCTGAAGCGCTGCAGCAACGCCGAGCCGGCGACGATGAAGAGCGCGCGCAGGACGAGCGCACCCAGGATGCCCCAGAAGAGGACGCGGTGCTGGTGCTTCGCCTCGACGCCGAAGAACTTGAAGAGGACCAGGAAGACGAAGAGGTTGTCGAAGGAGAGCGACAGCTCGACCACGTAGCCGGTGAGGAACTCCTGCGCCGGCGCGGCGCCGAGCTTCCACGCGACGAACCCGCAGAAGGCGAGCGCGAGCGCGACGAAGCTGCCGCCGGTGACCGCCGCCTCGCGCATGCGCACCTCGTGCGCCTTGCGATGGAGCACGAAGAGGTCGAGGAAGAGGACGCCGCCGACCAGCGCGGCGAAGAGCGTCCACAGCCGCCAGTCGGCGGAGAGGCGCGCCGGCAGCGCCTCCCCCGTTCCCTGCGCCACCTCCTGCCATGCGGCGAGCGGCGCGGCCAGCAGAGCTCCGAGCGGCACCACGGCGCTCACCCGTCCTGCCAGCGGAGTTCGTCGAACTGCGTGCGCGCGTCGGCCTTGGTCCAGAGCCCGACGCGGCCGCTCGCCAGTTCGCCCGGCGCGCGCGTCGCGTCGAGGCACCACTTGCCGTCGAGCGCCACCTGCACGCGCTCGCCGGCGAAGCGGACCGCCATGCGATGCCACCCGTCGGCGAGCTCGACCTTCTCGCTGGCGAACTGCTCGCGCTTGCCGTCGATCACGACGTAGGCGCGCAGGTTCTTCTCGAGCGGGTTCCAGCGGGCGAGGAAGTAGTTGCGGCCGTCGCGCGCGCGCCAGACCAGGCCGCCGCCCTGGTCGATCTCGCCGTCGATCGCGCGGAAGTCGACGGCCAGTTCGCCGTCGGCGATCTCGACGCCGGTCAGCAGCGCCACGTTGAAGTCGTCCTTCGCGCCCTGCGCTTGCTGCTCGATCACGTCGCGCGGCGCGCCTTGCTCGTCGACGACGACGCTGCTCCAGCGCCCCGACTGCGGCTCGAGCACGCCGAGCTGCCCGCGCTCCGCCGGCGCGAGCTCGTCGGCGAGGTAGAGCCGTCCGTAGCTCGACGCGCGGATCGTCGTGCAGCCAGCGCCCATCGAGAGCCCGGCGAGGAGTCCCGCCGCGACGCCCCCCCGCAACCACGCGCTGCGCGGCCGCCCGTTCGCTCCCTCACGCTCGCTCCGCATCGCCCGCTCCGCTCGCCCTGGTTGCGGCCGATGGGGGCCGCGATCGAAGCGGGGCAGTGTAGCGGCGCTCGGCAGCGGTGCCGTGGGGAGGCGCTTCGGCAAGCGACGCGGCGCGCGGCGGCGAGGCGGCGAGGCGATTCAGAAGTGGAGCTGCAGCTGCAGGAGCAGGGCGCGCTCCTCCCCGCGCCGCTCGCCATCGAGCAGCACGTCGCGCGCGTAGCGGGTCATGACGCCGTGCAGCTTCACGCGCACGCGCCAGGCGGGGTACCAGTTCAAGCCGACGTCGAGGCTCGTCACGCGGCGCGGGTCGCTCGTCGCCGGCAGCGCGCCCGATTCGAACCACCCGTCGTTCAGCTGCAGCCGCGTCAGGCGCGCCGCCAGCTCGAGCGCGCCGAGCCCGCTGCCGCCGCGCGTGGTGAAGGGACGCGCCGGTCGCACGCCGTCCTTGCCGCGCGCTTCGCCCGAGAGCACCCACGAGACGCCGAGGTAGCCGCCCTGCGCGCGCGCCACCTCGTCGCCGAGCGGCCCTTCGAGCGCGCGCTCCATGCGCAGCGCTTCCGCGGTGACTTCGCACGGCCCGCCGCGCCACTCGAGCTCGAGGCCGACGCGCGTGCGTGCGCCATCAGCCTCTGCCGCGCCGTCGAACGTCGCGAACGGGACGCGCGCCTCGGTCTTCAACTCGTCGCCGCCGAGAGCGTCGTGGGCGCGCCCGCCGGTGGCCGCGACGCCGAGCGCGAGCTCGCGCGCCAACGCCGGCCCGCCGGCGAACGGCCGCCAGACCAGCCGCCCCGCCGCCTCGCTGCCGCCGTTCACCCCCTCCTCGCCGCCGCGGTAGAGCGCCGCGCCCCACTCGAGCGCGCCGTCGTGCCGCGAGCCCGCCAGCGTGAGGCCGTGGCCCTCCGCCGGCACCAGCTGGTTCCAGAGCGAGAAGTTGACGAAGGAGAGGTGCTTCTGCGAGCGCATCTCCTCCAGGCTGAACGGCTCCTTCATCCGCCCCGCCATCACGAGCAGGCCGCGCTCCGGCTCGACGCCGAGCCACGCCTCCTCGAACTCGAACTCGCGCTCGGTGAACTTCGGCTCGAGATTGAAGAGCCACTCGCCGTCGATCCGCCCGCCGATCTCGAGGCGGAAGCGGCGCAGGAAGACGTCGCTCTCGCGGCCGGCGAGCCCGCGCTCGAAGGCGGTCGCATGCACCTGCAGCAGCGCGCCGAGCTCGACCCGCGTGGCGCCGTCGGCGCTCTGCACGAAGAAGTGGTCGTCGAAGCCGGCGGTGAGCGGCGCCGCGGGAGCGACGGGCGCCGACGGCGGCGCGAGCGGCTGCTGTTGCGCGCGCGCAGCCGTGCACGCGATCGAGAACGGCGCAAGCACGACCGCGAGCCGGCACGACGAGCTCTTCATCGGATCCCCTCGCGCCCCCGCGCGGACCGTCCCGATCGCGCGCCCCTATACTCCGCCGCCCATGTCGAACGAAACCACGAGCGCCAAGCCAGCGGGAGCGGGCCGTTCCCCGCTGCTCTTCATCTTCCTCACCGTCTTCATCGACCTGCTCGGCTTCGGGATCGTGATCCCGCTGATGCCGACCTACTCGAAGTGGTTCGGCGCCAGCGGCTTCACGCTCGCGCTGATGCAGTCGACCTTCTCGGCGATGCAGTTCCTCTTCGCGCCGACGTGGGGGCGCCTCTCCGACCGCATCGGCCGCCGGCCGGTGCTGATCGGCGGGCTGGTCGGCACCGCGGCGAGCTACGTCGTCTTCGCCAACGTGACGCCGATCGCGACGCTGCTCTCGGTGTCGCCGCTCGCGGTGCTGTTCGCCTCGCGGCTGATGGCCGGCTTCTGCGCCGCCAACCTCTCGGCTGCCTCGGCCTACATCGCCGACGTCACCGAGGAGAAGGATCGCGCCAAGGGGATGGGAGTGATCGGCGCGGCGTTCGGGCTCGGCTTCACCTTCGGGCCGCTGCTCGGCGTGCTGTCGAGCCGCCATCCGGAAGGGGCGACCACGCTGCCGTCGCTGCCGGGCTACCTCGCCGCCGGCCTCTCGCTGGCCGCTGCCGCCTTCGGCTTCTTCAAGCTGCCCGAGCCCGCCGTGCGCCGCACCGGCGTGCGCTTCTTCGATGCCGGCGAGCTGAAGCGGGCGCTGGCGCACGGGCGCACCGGCGCGCTGATCGTGCTCAACTTCCTGAACCTCTTCGCCTTCTCCTGCTTCGAGGCGATGTTCATCCTCTTCGGCCTCGCCCGCTTCCCCGCCAAGTTCGGCCTCGACGGCGCGATCGAGAAGGCGTCGCTCGACCAGGTGATCGAAGCGGGCCGCTACGCCGGCAAGTACATGTTCGCGATCGGCATCCTCTCGGCGCTGGTGCAGGGCGGCTTGATCCGTCGCCTCGTGCCGCGCTTCGGCGAGACGAAGCTGATCGTCGCCGGCCCCCTGATCCTCGCCCTCGCGCTGGCGACGGTCGGCTTCGCGACGACGTGGTGGATGGTGCTCGTCGGCTGCTGCCTGATGCCGTTCGGCTTCGGCCTCTCGAACCCGTCGGTGCCGGGCCTCCTGTCGCGCGCCGCGCCGGCCGATCGGCAGGGCTCCTACCTCGGCATGTCGCAATCGGCCGGCAGCCTCGCGCGCGCCACCGCGCCCGCCTGCGCCGGCCTCGTCTTCGACCACTTCGCCCCCAACGCCCCTTTCCTCATGGCGGCCGGCGTGCTGGTCGTCGCGGCGCTGATGGCCAACGCCTACCGCGCGCGCTACGGGGCGAGCTTCACCACGCCGCCGACCCCGGGAGTCGCCGCATGAGTTCGACCTCGCCGCAAGACGGCGCCGCACCCGCCGCGCTCGCCGTGCAGGAGCGCTACTCGCCGAAGAGCATCTGCTTCGGCTGCGGCCCCGCGAACGAGAAGGGGCTCCACATCCGGAGCTTCCTCGAGGGCGATGCGCTGGTCGCGCGCTGGCGCGCCGAGCCGCACCACCAGGCGTTCCCCGGCATGCTGAACGGCGGCATCACCGGCGCGCTGCTCGACTGCCACAGCAACTGGATGGCGGCGATGCACCTGATGAAGGCGGCCGGCCTGCAGCAGCCGCCCTGCACCGTGACCGCCGAGTTCGCGGTGAAGTTGAAGCGGCCGACGCCGGTCGACGGCGAGCTCACGATCCGCGCCCACGTGGTCGAGTCGACCAGCGACCGCGCCGTGGTCGACGCGACGCTCGATGCCAACGGCAAGGTGACCGCCACCTGCCGCGGCATCTTCGTCGCCGTGAAAGAGGGCCACCCCGCCTACCACCGCTGGTAGCGCTGCCGCGCGCACGACGCCGCCCCCCTCGCGCGGGCGAACCGGGCGCTAACCTCCGCGCCCCCCACCTGGAGACCGCCCCGTGAGCCGCAAGAAGAGCAACGAGCCGCCGCCGCCCGCGCGCGTCGGCGTGGTGATGAGCACCAAGGGCGATTGGGAGACGCTGCAGCACGCGAGCGACACGCTGAAGAAGCTCGACGTGCCGCACGAGTGCCTGGTGATCTCCGCCCATCGCACGCCCGACTTCCTCGCCGACTACGCGCGCAGCGCCGAGGAGCGCGGGCTGCAGGTGCTGATCGCCGGCGCGAGCGGCGCGGCCCACCTGCCCGGCATGCTCGCCGCGAACACGCTGCTGCCGGTCTTCGGCGTACCGCTCGAGAGCCACGCGCTGAAGGGGATGGACTCGCTCCTCTCGATCGCGCAGATGCCGGCCGGCGTGCCGGTCGGGACGCTCGCGATCGGCAAGGCGGGCGCCATCAACGCGGCGCTGCTGGCCGTCGCGCTGCTCGCCCGCCAGGACGCCGAGCTGCGCGAGCGGTGGGCCACCTTCCGTCGGGAACAGAACGAACGGGTGCGCGCCGAGCGGGTCGGTCCCGCCAGTCGCGCGCCCGCCGCGCCCGGCTTCGCGCCGCGCGCGCAGGAAGCGAGCTGAACGAACGAGCCGCGCCGACGAGCGCCCTGCACGCGCCGTCCGCGACGATCGACACGCGACAAACCAACAGCGAGGATTCGATGAGCACTGCCAAGGTCGGGATCGTGATGGGCTCGGCGTCGGACCTGCCGAAGCTCGAGAAGGCGATCGAGGTCCTGAAGGGGTTCGGCGTCGGCTGCGAGGTGCGCATCATGTCGGCGCACCGCACGCCCGAGGACGTCGGCCAGTGGGCCGGCAGCGCGGCGACGCGCGGCTTGAAGGTGCTGATCGCGGCCGCGGGCGGCGCGGCGCACTTGGCCGGCGCCGTCGCGGCGCGCACCACGCTGCCGGTGATCGGCATCCCGGTCGCCACCGAGCCGTTCAACGGCCTCGACTCGCTGCTCGCCACCGTGCAGATGCCGCCCGGCATCCCGGTCGCCACCGTCGCCGCCGGCACCTGGGGCGCCGAGAACGCCGCGCTGCTCGCCGTGCAGATGCTCGCGTTGGCCGACGCCGAGCTCGCCGCGAAGGTCGCCGCCGACCGCGCCAAGCGCGCCGACAAGGCGCGCCAGGCCGACCGCGAGCTGCAGGGCAAGGGGGGCTGAGCGGGGCGACGCGGGCAGCACAGCGCCGAGGAGAGCGGCTCAGCAGCGACCGAACGACCTCGGCGTGATGAGCCGCCCTCGATCGCGAACGTCAACTCGACGTTGGGAGAGCCCGAAGGGTCTCCGCCGTCGACCGTCGATCAGGACCAGTCAATGGACGCATCACACGAGATCCAGAACTTCCCGCCTCCGATCCAGCAAAGCGGCGAGCCATTGCATGCCTTGACCCAGGGCTGCGCGTTCGACGGCGGGCCAGCCCACTCGATGATCGCGTAGCAATCAGGATCACCGCCACTCGGGCAGTTGATTGCGTTCCCGCTTTCGTTGGCACAGTTGTCGGGCTGAAATGTGTTGATGTCAAAGCCCACCACCGAACTGAGCGGGTACCAAGTACAGGGCGCGAGCGGGCCCGACGGCGAGTTGCCTTGCACGTTGCTGCAGACTGCGAGCATCGCTCCTGCAACAACCACGCTCTTGATGAACATGCCGTTCTCCTGATTGCCGCATCGAACGTTCGGCGGAACTCCGCCGAAGCTCACTGCAGCGACAATTCGACCGTCGAAACCCCGCCGCGCTCGATCGGCATCACGTCGAGGAATCGCTCCTCGCCGCCGCGGTAGCGCGGCCAGCGGACCTCGATCGGCGCGTCGGCGGACTGCAGCTGCAAGCGAGCGACGCCGTCACGATCGAGCGCGTAGCGGGTCTCGATCGTGAGCGACGGCTCGCCTCGCGACGATTCCCGCACCAGCACCGAGCGCATCAAGCCCAGCGATCGCAGGCTCGCCCCTTGCGCGCGCTCGCCGACGAGACGCATCTCCACCCCCACGCACCGCTCGAGATCGACCACTGCTCGATCGATCACGGTCCCTGCGCGCCGCACGACGATCGCCCGATGCCCTTCGACGACCAACGCCGCGAGGGTCTCGCCTGGCGCTTCGAACAGTTCGATGGAGCCGTCGATCGATTCGACTCGACTCTCGGAGGTTGCGCCGCCCTCCGCGAGCGAGAGCAACCGGATCGTCCGCGACCGGAGTTCCTGCGCATCGATCCCGGCCAAGCGAATCCGCCGTACCTGCAGCGGCTCCAACACGACCTCGCCACCGAGTTGCCCGAGTTGCTCGAGGTCGACGAGTCGCGAACGGAAGCCGCCTGCCGAGACTCGGATCGTTGCATCGGGCGTTCGCGGGTCGGCGAGCACCACTTCGCCATCCTCCGAGGCAACCGCGCGCCAAGCCGCCTCGCTCCCCGGAACCAAGAGTTCGACCCGCGCCCCCGCGATTGCGTCTCGGTCAGCGCCGACGACCCGCAAGCGACGGCTGCCGCCGCCATCGACCGGGGCAACGACGCAGGTGACGCGCTGCGCGTCGGCACTCTCGGGCACCCGAACCACGAAGGTCGAAGCTTGCGGTGCACCGCTCAATCCGAGGAGGTACTCCTCGCGCCACGCGCCCCAGAACAACGCGTACGTCATCTGCTCCTGCTCATCGAAGCGCAGCTCGGAAAAGGTAGTGAACTCGGCCACGCCTCCGTTGTTCGCACTCGTCCGAGTGCACCAAGCGCGCCAAGCGGGATCGGGATAGGCGGGGCTGCCATCCGGCGCCACCAACAGCAAGGCGAGCTTTGACATCCCCGGGACGAAGAGCCCCCCGACGTCGACCTCGTGCCGATCGACGACCACCGTCCTCAAACGAGGCTCGGAGTTGACCAGCGCTAGGCGGAGACAACACGTCTCGCCGAGGCGCAGATCCTCCAGGGTGAAGCCACGTCCCTCGATCGGGACGCAGTGGAGACGAACTCCGTCGTGCTCGCCGACCACATGCGAAGTGGATCGGTACTCGTGCGGCGGAACCTCGAACCGCGCCTCGTTCCAGCGCCGCAGTTCGTCGAGTGTCGCGGCATCGTCGCGGAGCCACCGCGACTCGCGCACCGCTCCTCCATCGGCGCCGACGATCGCGAACAGGGACCACGCCCCACCAAGCTGGACGGTCGCGCTGCGCTCCCAGTCGATCTCGCCGACGATCCGGCAGCGCGGCTCGAGCAGCACGACCCGCTCATCCTCCTCGGCCGTCACCGGGGAGGAGAACGGGAAGCAGCGTGGCGCCTCAACCCGCAGCTCGCCGTTGCGTCTCCGGCCGTGATCGGACAGGTCGAGCACGACGCAACCTCTCGCGTCCGTGCGCGCCGTGATCAAGGACTCACCTCCTGCATCCGCCGTGACGACGAATCGCACCTCCGCGCCGGACACTGGTTCGCGATCCGATGGCACGGCTGGCTGCGAGAAGACCTTCACCACGAGCGTCCGATGGAACGGCGGAGCACTCGCGATGCGAAGAGCGGTGGCGGCGGGGTCCTGCGGCGGAGGTTCCGAGTCTCGATCGCCCGGAATTGCAGGCTCGGCTGCGGCCGGCGGCGCCAACCCGATCTCATCCACGGTCCGCCCCGCGCCATCGGACGGCGCCATCCGACGCCGCCACTCCAAGCCGGCGACAAACACCGACAGAACCACGACCGCGGCAAAGAACCGCCACCCCTTCGAGGGGAGCCCCGATCCGTCAGGTGGCTCACGACGGGAATCGCCAACGCTCATGAGGGGCAGCTCCGAGCCAGTTCGCTTTGCCGCGTACCTTTTCCGCAGGCGGATTCAATCCGAATAGCGGGGGGGGGAGCAAGTCCGCGGCCAACGAGGAGTCTCCCGAGCAGCGCCCCCCCTCGCCTGCGCTAGATGCTGTAACACCGCCGCTCCTCTCCGGGTGTGCCTCTCGCCGCTGCGCCGATCGGCGCCGCCCCAAGAGGAGATGCCCCGATGCACCGCTTCAGCCGCGCCACCGCCCCGCTCGCCGCGCCGTTCCTGCTGCTGCTCGCTCCGGCCGCGCAGGCGCAGCTCTCCCACTCGATCACCTACGGCGAGCAGTGGACCGAGCGCCACGGCCACGCGATCGCCAACGTCGGCGACCTCGACGGCGACGGGCGCGACAACCTCGTGGTCGGCTCGCCGTGGTGGGACGCCGGCATCACCTTCAGCTGCGGCCGCGTCTACGTCTATCCCGAGGTCGGCAACGGCGGCCCGCTCTACGCGATCGACGGCACGCAGACCGGCGCGCAGTTCGGCCACGCGATCTGCGGCGTCGGCGACGTCGACGGCGACGGCGCCGCCGACTTCGTGGTCGGCTCGCCCTACTGGAACACGAGCACGCTGGTCGACGCCGGCAAGCTCGAGCTCTTCAGCGGCGCGACCGGCGCGCTGCTGCGCACGCTGACCGGCAGCGCCGCCAACGAGAAGCTCGGCCTCGTGCTGGCGCCGATCGGCGACCTGAACGGCGACGGCAAGCCCGAGGTGCTGTGCGGCGAGCCGGGCCCGAGCCAGGTGAAGATCGTCAGCCACAACTTGAACGTGCTCAACACGATCTTCCGCGGCGGCGACGTCGAGTTCGGCACCAGCGTGTCGCGCACCGGCGACATCGACGGCGACGGCGTCGACGAGATCCTGGTCGGCGAGCCGAACTACGACACGCTCGTCCCCTTCGTTCTCGATCGCGGCCGCGTCGCCATCTACTCGGGCGCGACGCTCGCCTTCATCGACCACGTGCTCGGCGCGTCGACCGGGGACCGCATGGGCGAGAGCTGCGCCGCGACCGGCGACCACGACTCGGACGGCGTCGACGACTTCCTCTGCGGCTCGACGGTGTACGGTGCCACCGACCTCGGCCTGGTGATCGGCGTGAGCGGGGCGACGCGCGTCACCTTCTTCCGCGCCTACGGCACGGCTGCCGGCGTCCACATGGGCCACGCGATCACCTCGATCCCCGACCTCGATCGCGATGGCCTCCCCGAGGTCGCCGCAACCGAGCTCGACGGTGGCGCGCTCGGCACCGGCAAGGTCTTCATCTGGTCGGGCGCGGACTTCCACGTGCTCTGGAGCTTCGAGGGCTGGAGCGACGCGATCTCGACCAGCGAGCAGCTCGGCTACGCGCTCGCCGCCGGCAACTGGAACGGCGACGAGTACGGCGACTTCGTCTGGACCGATCCGCTCCACGACGCGAACTTCCTCGACGGCGCCGGATTCATCGAGCGCGGCGTCACGATCGCGCACGTCGGCTGCCCGGCGTGGACCGAGGAGTACGGCAGCGGCCTCGCCGGCACCAACGGCATCCCCCACCTGATCGCGCAGGATGCGCCGCACGTCGGCGGCGACCTGAACGTGCTGGTCGAGAACTCGCTCGGCGCGCCGACGCTCGCGGCGCTGTTCCTCGGCGTCGATCCGGCCAGCACGCCGTTCAAGGGCGGCACGCTGCTGGTCGACCCGGCGCTGACCTTGATCTTCCCGCTCGACGCGGGTGGCACCGTGCTGACCGGCGACATCGAGTACGACGTCGCGCTCTACTTCGCCGAGTTCTACGTGCAGGTCGCCGAGGTCGACGCCGGCGCGGTGAAGAAGCTCTCGCTCACGCCGGGGCTGAAGATCCACTGCGGGCTCGAGCTGCTGTGACCGATGGCGCCGCTCGCGCTCGATCGGCAGCGCGAGCGGCGCAACGTGCGGCGACTCACCCCTGCTTCGGCGGGTCGCCCAACTCCCAGCGCATTCGCAGGAAGAGCTGCTCGACCTTGGCGCGCGCCCAGGGGGTCTTGCGCAAGAACCGCAGGCTCGAGGTGACGGTCGGATCGAACATGAAGCAGCGGATCGGCACGTCGGCGGCCATCGCGCGCCAGCCGATGCGCGCCGCGAGCTCGGTGAGGATCGCCTCGAGCGTGATGCCGTGCAGCGGGTTGTTGGGTTGGTGCGATTCGGCCATGGCGCCGCTCAGCTCCCGCGCCGGCGGACGAGCGAGCGCGGATCGACGAAGCAGAGCCAGCGCATCAGCAGCGCGCCCAGCACGAGGCTCGCGGCGTGGATCGCGTGGTTCAACCACGCGCGCTCGCCCTCGAGCTGGCCGGCCATCTGGAGCCCGAGGAAGTGGTAGCTCTTCTCGAGCTCCATCACGACGCACATCAGCGCGAAGAGGGCGAGGAAGCTCGCGCGATAGAGCCCCATCTGCCAGAGCTGCTGCGTCGCGCGCTGGTCCTTCGACAGCAGCCGCTTCAGGACGTAGAGCCCGGCGATGCAGCACGGCACGGCGAGCAGCTTGAACCACTGCACGTTCAAGTCGCCCATCAGCGTCCCGTCCGACGGGGCGCGCACGACGTAGCGCAGCGGCGTGTCGGCGATCGACTCGACCCACTTCGGGTTGGCGTCGGTCAGCAGGTCGCTCGCGAAGCGTCCGGCGCCGACCAGCGCCAGCAGCGACGCGACCAGCAGCGAGAGCTTCGGCGACCCGGCGCGCGCGGTCACTTCGGCCATGCGAGCAGCTCGTCGATCGTGTCGCGCGCGACGGCGTGGTAGCTGGCGCGCGCCTTCGCGTAGATCCGCGCGGCGATCGGCTTGCCCCACTCGCTCTTCGCGAGCGCGGCGTAGAGCGGCTTCAGGAACTTGCGCCGCCCCTGCGCGGTGAGGAAGCGCTCGAGCGCGCCGAGGACCGGCTCGTAGCGATGGTCGACGCACTGCGCGAGCCACGCGAAGAGCACCTCGGAGTTGCCGCGCGCCGACAATCCGAACGCCGCGTCCAGCTCGGCGAGCTGCGCGTGGGTCGCCGACGCCGGGAGCTGGCGGAGGAAGTGCTGCCACTGCTGCGTCGTGAACGTCGCGACGTCGAGCGACGCTGCGGGCGCACCGGCGACGAACCTCTCCATCGCGCTGCTGGCGCGGGCGAGGGCCGCCGAGCTCGCTTGCGGGCAGTTCGACGGCAACCCCGGCCCGTCGACCCACGCGCCGATCTGCAGCGCCGTCTTCCAGTCGGGGCGCGCGGCCAGCAGCTCGCGATCGAGGAAGGCGAGGAAGTCGTCGGTCGTGCGGCTGGTGAAGGCGTGGCCGTCGAACCAGCGGCGCAGGAACGCGTCGAACCGCTCGCGCCCGACCGTCCGCTCGATCACTTGCAGGAAGCGGGCGCCCTTCTCGTAGGCGATCTCGGTCATGCCGTCGTCGGGATTGCGCCCCTCGAGCGCGAGGCGCAGATGGGTGTCGCGCGCGTGGCCGCCGGCGGAGAGCTCCTCGATCGTCTTCTCGAGGTCCTGGCGCCCCAAGACGGCCAGCGCCTCCTCGAACTCGGTGCCGAAGAGCGCCTCCATGATCCGGTGCTCGAAGTAGACGGTGAACCCCTCGTTCAGCCAGAAGTCGTTCCAGGTCGCGTTGGTGACGAGGTTGCCCGACCAGCTGTGCGCCAGCTCGTGCGCGACCAGCGAGACCAGCGAGCGGTCGCCCGCGAGGATGGTCGGCGTCGCGAAGGTGAGGCGCGGGTTCTCCATGCCGCCGAACGGGAAGCTCGGCGGGAGGACGAGCAGGTCGTAGCGGCCGAAGCGGTAGGGCCCGTAGAGGCGCTCGGCCGCGTCGATCATCGCGGGCAGGTCGACGAACTCCGCCGCCGCGCGCGCCAGCACCGGCCGCTCGGCGTAGACGCCACACTCCTTGCCGAGCGACGCGAAGCCGAGGTCCCCCACCGCGAGCGCCATCAGGTAGCTCGGGATCGGCTGCGGCATGTCGAACTCGTAGACGCCGTCGGCGCGCGCCGCTTGCGGGTTGCTGGCCGACATCAAGGCCAGGAGCGGCGGACCGCCCGCCGGCGCCTTCACCGTGATGCGTGCGCCGTAGGTCATGCGCACGCCGGGGGTGTCCTGGCACGGGATCCAGGTGCGCGCGAGGATCGCCTGCGACTGCGTGAAGAGGAAGGGCGACTTGCCGCCCGCCGTCTGCTCGGGCGACAACCATTGCACGGCCGCGGCGCTCGGACTGGTCGCGTAGTCGACGTGGATCCAGAGCGAGCGGGCGCCCGCGCCCTCCGCCCCCGCCGCCGGCAGCTCGATCGTGAGCGGCGCGCCGAAGTCGGGCTGCGCGCTCCCCATCGCGAACGGCAGCGGCGTGCGCGCTGCGAGGCCGCCCGCCGCCGGCGCCGCACCCGACCAGGTGACCGCCCCGATCGCGAGGTCGCGCGTGTCGAGCACCAGCTGCGTCGCGCCCGGCTGCACCTCCACCGCGAGGCTCGCCCGACCGGAGAGCCGCTTCGTCGCGAAGTCGACCGCGAGGTCGAGCTCGAGCCGCGTGACGCGCGCCTCGAGCGGCCGCGCATGGGAGTGGGAATCGTGCGCCATCGTTCGCTCCTCGCCGTCGCCATCGCCGCGCGGCGCCGCACTGCACGCCGCGCCCAGCACGAGCGCGGCCATCGCCGCCGCCTGCACCGCCATCACCACCGCCCGCGCCGCTGTTCGTCGCATGCGTGCCCGCCATCTGCCCCGCCCGCGAGCCGCTCGCCCGCCGCGAAGAGCGCGGGAGCTTGCCGGCGCAGGCGCGCCGGCGGAAGGGCGGGGCGGCACGCCGCGCTGCGGCTCGCGACGCCGGACTCGTCCCCGTGAGGGCCCCTCGCGCCAGCGCATGTCGAGTCGAACCCTGTCACCACCGCCGCCGAGGCGCGTCCTCGCGGTCGATCCGGCGCCGAACTGCTGGTGGAGGAGCGCCGACGATTCCCGGGACGGGGTCTTGACCGTGAGTATCCCCAATCCGATATTGAAGGTCGTTCCGGGCGGCGCGAAGCCGCTCGTCTGGCTCGGAGGCGAGATCAAGACCCCGCCCTTCGGCGTGGCGGCGCGCCGGGAGGCGGGCTTCTTGCTGCGCCTGCTCCAAGAGGGCGAGTCGATCGGCATGCCGAAGTCGCGCCCCATGCCGACGATCGGCCGAGGCTGCCTCGAGCTGCGAGTGCAGGACGAGGCTCACGCCTGGCGCATCGTCTGCTTCGTGGCGGCCGATGCGATCGTGATCCTCGACGTGTTTCCGAAGACGACTCGCGCGACGCCGAAGCAGATCCTCGTCACGTGCCGACGACGCTTGGTGGCGTACCGGCGCGAGGTGGACGAGCGACCCGGCCGCTTGAAAGGTCGGGACGACTCGAGGAGGGTGCGATGAAGCCGAACACGCGACGCCGCCTGCAAGCGGCTGGATGGAGCGTCGGCACGCCGGCGCAGTTCCTCGAGCTCTCCGCCGTGGACGAAGCGTTCGTCGAGCTCAAGGTCGCGCTCGCGAAGGCCCTCCGCGCCGCGAGGGAGAAGAAGGGGCTGACCCAGGCGCAGGTCGCTCGCGCCGTCGGCTCCAGCCAGCCACGCGTCGCCTTCATGGAAGCGAGCGAGGCGAGCGTCTCGGTCGACCTGCTGGTCCGCACCCTGCTTGCGCTCGGCAGCTCGCTCACGGATCTGGCGGCGGTGATCCGTGCCGCCGGGCGGCGCCGCTCGGCGTGAGAGAACGTGCGCTTGCCCTCAATCGAACAAGAGCAGCGGCACCCCCGCGGTCGCCAGCAGCGTCCCGATCCAGGCGATGAGGCGGTAGCGCTCGTGGAGCAGCGTCACCGCCATCGGCAGGAGGAAGAGCGGCGTCGTGGAGAGGAGGCAGAGGGCGACGCTCGCGTCGAGGCGGGCGTAGGCGGCCTGCTGCAGGAAGATGCCGAGGAAGGTGGCGAGGAAGACGGCGACCAGCTCCTTCCTCATCCGCGGCAGCTGGCGCAGCGGCGCGAAGTCGAGCGCGCTGCGCCGCATCACCAGCGTGGCGAGCAGCGTCCCCGCCGCGGCGCCGCTCATCCGCAGCGTCGAGCCGGGCAGGTCGCCGACGGCGCGGATCGCGTGGTGCGTCAGCATCCCGGCGGTCGCGTTGCAGAGCGACGACGCGATGCCGCACGCGGTGCCGGTGAGGCGCAGCCGGCGCGCGGCGGCGCGCTCGATCGCGTCGGGAGCGACCGCGTGCACCGTCGGCGCGCGGCCGAAGATGACCAGCAGCACGCCGCCCAGCACCAGCGCGATGCCGCCGAGCTCGCGCGCGCCGAGCTGCTCGGTCCCGAGCAGGAAGCCGAACGCCGCCGACCAGATCGGCGAGAGCTGGTTCAACGCGATCGCCGGCTGCGCGCCGAGCCGCTTCAGCGCCTCGAAGAGGAAGACGTCGCCGACCGCCAAGCCGAGCGCGCCCGACGCGAGCAGCGTCGCCCCCTCCCGCGTGAGCAGCGCGCGCGGCGCGGCGCCGCCGTTCAGCAGCAGCGTCGCGGTCCAGAAGAGCAGCAGCGCGATCGCGATGCGGAAAGCGTTCATCGCGCGCGGGCCGTGGCGCACGATCGCCGCCTTGAAGAGCACGGTCGAGATCGCCCACGAGGCCGCCGCCGCGAGGGCCGCCGCACCGCCGGCGACCGCAGGATCGAGCGTCACTTCCGATCGCCGTCGCGCGGCGACGCGCCATCGCCGTCGCGCGGCAGCGCGCCATCAGCATCGCGCGGCGGCCCGGTCGGCAGGTCGACCCCGTCGTCGCCGGTGTAGCCGAGCGCCCTCAGCTGCTCGAGGTTCGGGCCGTCGACGCTCCGCAGCTCCGCCTCGAAGTGGCGCTCGAAGGCGGAGATCTTCTGCAGCAGTTCGGCGCGTCGGCGCTTCCACTCGGGGTCGTCGTGAGTCGCGACGCTGCGCAGCGGATGGGCGGCGCGCGCCTCCGCCGACAGCACGTGGAGCAGCGGCTTGCCGGCACCATCCTTCGCGTAGGGCAATCCGGCGCGCACCAGCAGCGTCGGCAGCACGTCCTCGACGCGGCCGATCGGCGCCACGTCGCCGCGCGTCGCGCCGCTCTTCAGCGGCTGCTTCTTCCAGCAGGGGCCGGCAGCGAGGAAGACGCCGGGCGGCGCATCCTGGTGGTTGCCCGAATCGGCGCGCCCGACGCGCTCGTCGGGGAACGCCTCCTTGCGCGCGACCGCGTGGAAGCCGTGGTCGGAGAGGAGCAGGAAGTCGGCCTCGGGCGCGCGGCGGCGCAGCTCCCCCACCGTCGCGTCGATGAAGCGGTAGGCGGTCTCGATCATGCCGCCGAAGCGCGCGACGTCGGCCTCGTTGGGGCGATCGTCGAACGCGGCCGGCTCGAAGTAGCGCCAGAACATGTGGGAGGCGACGTCGACGCTGCCGAGATAGAGGAGCAGCGCGTCGGGCCGCTGCGGCGCGTCGACCACGTCGAGCGCGGCCGCAGTGAAGAGCAGGTCGGCGTAGTGGGCGGTGCGCAGGACCGACCAGAGCTGCGTCGGCAGCTTGCGCTCGGGCGCGGGCGCGGGGCCGAACCGCTCGGCGTAGGGGTCGCGCCCCGCCTGGATCGCCTCGAAGAGCTCCTGCGCGTGGGCGTCCATCCGCGCGGCGCGCTCCTCGGGCCACACCTGGTTCTGCACGCCGGCGAGGTAGCTCCCCTTCCAGAGCTTCCCGCCGTCGGAGATGTCGGCCTGCGCGCGCGTCGAGGTCTGCGCGACCATGCCGCCACGGATCGGCTCGACCGGATAGGTGCACCACCAGCCGACCACTTCGGTGACGAGCCCCGCCTCGTCGTAGAGGTTCCAGAGCGCCTTGCTCTGGCGATGCATGCTGAGGAAGAGGTGCGGGAGGTCGTCGCCGCCGCGGTAGGTGAACCCCTTGATGCCGTGGTCGCCCGGCAGCTTCCCGGTCACCACCGTCGTCCAGATGATCGGTGACAGGGTGATGTCAAGCGTGGCGAGCTCGCCCGCGCACCCCTCCTGCGCCAGCGCCGCCAAGTTCGGCAGCGCTCCCTTGGCGAAGAACTGCAGCAGCAGCTCCCACTCGAGCCCATCCGCGCCGACGACGATCAGCGGCCGCTGCCCGCTCGCCGGCGGCGCCGCCTTCGCGCCGCCGACCGCGCCGCTGCCCGAATCGGTCGACGGGGCGTCACTGCAGCCGGCCGCGACGCCACTCGCGACGACGCAGAGCAGCAGCGCTGCGGTCCGCTGCGCCATCGACGACCCGTTCGAGCTCCGAGCGTGGTTCACGCGGCACCTTTTAACTCGCGCACCGTAGGGGAAGCGGCACGCTTGCCAGCGAGGGGCGGCACGGGTGTAGTGCCACGCTCACGCCGGTCGGGCCGCGCGCGGCTCGAACCAGCACGCATGCCAGGACGCATGCCAGGACGCATGCCAGGACGCATGAAGGAGAACGGCGCATGGGCCAACCCGAACAGCCGGAGAGCGCGTCGAGCGTCTCGCGGCGAGGCTTCCTGAAGGGAGTGGGCGCCACCGCGCTCGCCACCGGGGCGCTGGCGCAGAGCGGCCTCGCGGCCACCGCGCTCGCGCCGCGGACAGCGAACGCCGAGCCGCCCGCCGCGCCGCCGGTCCCCCTGTTCGGTCCCGCACCGGTCGCCGTCAAGCTCGACATCAACGGCAAGGTGCGCGAGCTGCGGCTCGAGCCGCGCGTCACCCTGCTCGACGCGCTGCGCAACCACCTGGACCTGACCGGCGCCAAGAAGGTCTGCGATCGCGCGACCTGCGGCGCCTGCACGGTGCTGATGGACGGCAAGACGGTCTACGCCTGCACCGTGCTCGCCGTCGAGGCGCAGGGCAAGAAGATCGAGACGGTCGAGGGGCTCGCCGAGGCGCATGGCGGCAACGCGCCGATCCAGAAGTGCTTCGTCGCGAACGACGCGCAGCAATGCGGCTTCTGCACCCCCGGCTTCGTGATGGCGTGCGAGGGGTTCCGACGCGGCCACGCCGGCGCGTCGCGCGAAGAAGTCCTCGAGGGCCTCGGCGGCAACCTCTGCCGCTGCGGCACCTACCACGGCGTCGCCAACGCCGTCCTCGACGTGCTCGACGCCGCCAAGGGAGGCAAGTGACATGGTCGACCTCGCCTGGCCCGATCCGAACGACTGCTCGATCCTCGGCAAGCGCACGCCGCGCATCGACGGCCCCGACAAGACGACCGGCCGCGCCAAGTACACCTACGACATCAACCGCCCGCGCATGCTCTGGGCGAAGTTCGCGACCTGCCCCTACGGGCGCGCCAAGGTCGCCACCCTCGACACCAGCGCCGCCGAGGCGATGCCGGGCGTCGTCGCGGTCGAGGTGATCGCGCCGGTCGGGACCGAGTGCAAGGTCCACTTCCAGGAGGTGGCGTGCGTCGCCGCCGAGAGCGAAGAGGTCGCCCGCGAGGCGGCGCGCCGCATCAAGGTGACCTGGGAAGTGCTCGAGCCGTGCGTCAGCGATGACGACGTCGAGATGGCCGGCAACAAGGCGAAGAAGGGCAAGGAGCAGCTGACCGACGGCTTCGACGCCGCCCTCGCCGGCGCCGCCGTCGTGAGCGAGACCGAGGTCGGCTGCTCGATCCTCACCCACTGCTGCCTCGAGTCGCACGGCTCGATGGTCGAGGTCGCCGAGCAGGACGGCAAGACGGCGGTGACCGCGTGGAGCTCGACGCAGGCGGTGTCGGGCGTCGGCGGCGAGTTCGCCAGCGCGATCGGCGTCGAGGGCTCGCAGGTCCACGTGATCTGCCAGCACATGGGCGGCGGCTTCGGCTCGAAGTTCGGCGCCGATCTCTGGGGCGCGCTGGCGGCGCGACTGGCGAAGAAGACCGGCCGGCCGGTCAAGGTGATGCTCGAGCGCGACATGGAGATCGCGCTGGCCGGCTCGCGCCCCTCCGCGTTCGCGACGATGCGCGTCGGCGTGAAGGACGACGGCGAGATCGTCGCGTGGGAGTCGGCCGCCTGGGGCAGCGGCGGCAACACCGGCGGCATGGGCGCGCCGGGACTGCCCTACGTCTTCGGCAACATCCCGCACAAGAAGACGCAGACGACGCCGATCTTCACCAACAGCGGCAACGCGCGAGCGTGGCGCGCGCCGAACCACCCGCAGATGTGCCTGCTGACCATGGCGGCGCTCTCCGACGCCGCCGCTGAGCTCGGCATGGACGAGCTCGAGTTCTTCCGGAAGAACCTCGGGCTGACCGCCCGGGCCGACGTCTATCGCGAGGAGCTCGCCATCGCCGCCGAGCGGATCGGCTGGGCGAAGAAGTGGATCCCGCGCGGCGAGCAGAAGGGGGTGGTGCGGCGCGGCCTCGGCCTCGCGATGCACACCTGGGGCGGCGGACCGCACACCAGCAACGTGCAGTGCACGCTCCATCCCGACGGCGCAGTCGAGATCCGCTGCGGCACGCAGGACCTGGGCGTCGGCGCGCGCACGGCGATCGCGGTGGTGGCGGCCGAGACGTTCGGGCTGCCGCTCGAGAAGATCACCGTCCTCATCGGCGACAACCGCTACCCGCAGTCGGACGGCTCGGGCGGCTCGACGACGATCGGCGCGATCAGCACCGCGACGCGCGACGCGTGCGTGAAGGCGGTGAACCAGATGCTCGCGGCGGTGGCGCCCGAGCTGAACGCGCCGGCCGAGCAGCTCGTCGCGAAGGAGGGGATGGTGCGCGCGGCCGGATCGACGGCGGGCGGGCTCCCCTTCGCCGACGCCTGCCGCCGCATCGGCGCGCAGCCGATCGTCACGATGGGCACCACGCAGCGCGGCAACGGGATGTCCAGTTCCCAGGTCGGCGGCGTGCAGATGGCCGAGGTCGAGGTCGACTGCGAGACCGGCATCATCCGCGTCGTGAAGATGGTCGCGGTGCAGGACGTCGGCCGGATCATCGACCTGCTCACCACCGAGAGCCAGGTGCGCGGCGCGCTGATCATGGGCGTCTGCGCGGCGCTCTACGAGGAGCGCGTGATGGACCCGACGACGGGCGCGCTGCTCAACCCCGACCTCGAGTTCTACAAGCTCGCCGGCATCGCCGACGTGGGCGAGCTCGACGTCCACATGATGCAGACGGACGAGCACCTGAAGCGCGGCGTGATCGGCATCGGCGAGCCGCCCGCCATCAGCCCGATGGCCGCGATCAGCAACGCGGTGGCGAACGCCATCGGCGCGCGCGTGAAGCGCTGCCCGATGACGCCCGATCGCGTGCTGGCGGCGTTGAAGGCGTGAGCGGAACCGGGAACGCAGGAGCCAAGCGATGAACGCATTCGAATACGCCCGTCCCGCCACCGTCGCCGAAGCGGTCGGCCTGCTCTCGAAGCAGGAGGGCGAGACGGCGCCGCTCGCGGGCGGCACCGACCTGCTCTCCTTGATGAAGGACTTCCTCGTCGAGCCGAAGCGCGTCGTCTCGCTGATGGGGATCGAGCCGCTCGCCGAGATCGCGGTCGGCGCGAGCGAGCTGCGCATCGGCGCGACGGTGACGCTCGACGCGCTGCTGCAGGCGGGCTTCTTGAACCAATGGGGCGCCAAGTGGCCAGCGCTCTGGCATGCGGCGGCCGGCATCAAGAGCCCGCAGCTGCGCGCCATGGGGACGGTCGGCGGGGAACTCCTGCAGCGGCCGCGCTGCTGGTACTTCCGCCGCGGCCACGGGCTGCTCGCGCAGGATGCGAAGGGCGAGTCGCTCGTCCCGCGCGGCGACCACCGCTACCACGCGATCTTCGGCAACGCCGGCCCGGCCAAGTTCGTCCACCCGTCGAGCCTCGCGCCCGCGCTGATCGCGCTCGGCGCCGAGGCGGAACTCGTCTCGCCGCGCGGCGTGCGGACGGTGAAGGTCGAGGAGCTCTACCGCGCGCCGCAAGCCGCAGGCGAACGCGAGACGACGCTCGCTGCCGACGAGCTGCTGACCGCGGTGGTGCTGAAGAAGGTGGCGCCGAAGAGCGCCACCTACGAGGTACGGCCGCGCCAGGGGCTCGACTGGCCGCTGGTGGCGGCGTCGGTCGCGCTCGAGCTGGACGGCGGCAAGGTGAAGGCGGCGCGCGTGGCGCTCGGCCATGTGGCGCCGACGCCGTGGCCGGTCGATGCGGCGGCGCTGGTCGGCAAGCCGCTCGACGAGGCGGCGATCGGCGCGTTCGCGGTTGCCGCTCTGCAAGGCGCGACCCCGCTCGCGAAGAACGCCTACAAGGTCGAGCTCGCCCAGGTCGCCATCCGCCGCGCGTTCGCCGCGGCGCTGAAGGGGATTTGACCCATGAGCTTCATGAACCTCCGCCCCGCCGCCGGGCATCGCCTCTGCCGCCAGCTGCGCTGCAAGGAGATGTACTACAACTCGCCCGACCAGCTCGAGCGGGCGCGCGCCAACCCGGCCGAGGCGCTGGCGAACAAGCACTTCTGGTGCTTGAAGACCTTCACGGCGATGGGCCCGGAGAACGAGCCGTGCAGCGCCGACGCCTGCTCGCCGGAGCGCCCCTGCTACGAAGCTTGAACGGGAGGCGTGATCCCCGCGGCGCATCTGCGCCGATAGAGTCCGCGCCGTGCTGCCGCCGCCGATCGGCGCGGCCCGTAGGAGTACCCGCATGAAGACGCTGCTCGCCGGATTGGTCGCCCTCGCCTTCGCCCGCGCGCCGAGCGCGGCCGAACCTGCCGCCGCGCCGCCGCGCGCGCTCGAGGCCAAGCTGCGCGGCAACTACCTCGAGGCGCGCACCTGCGACGTCTGGGTCGGCGCCTGCTTCGCCAACTCCGAGACGAGCGAGCAGGGGCGCCAGGCGACGCTCGTCTGGCAGTTCACCGAGGGCGCCTGGAAGGGCGTCGAGCTCGCGGGGCTCTCCGCGGCGCTCATCGTCACCGCGAAGTCGACGCTCGGCGACCCCTACCACTCGCCGCTGCCGGTGCGCGACGTGCTGCTGGTCGACGAGCGGGCGAGCGACGCGCAGAAGCTCGCGCTGCGCGACTTCGTGGCGCTCCAGACCGGCGAGATCGGCGGCAACGTGATCGAGGAGATCGCGACGCCGATCACGCTCAAGGTCGACTGCTGCGACCGGGAGGGGTGCGCGAAGTTCGCGGCCGGCGAGATCGCGAAGATCGAGACGCGCTGCCTGCACGCCGAGGACAAGGTGTGCGGCCACGAAGAGACCTACTACCCGCCGCTCGTGTCTCTGGCCGACAAGCATGCGGTCTACACGGTGGAGCACGCCGTGAAGGGGACGCTGCTCGACCTCGCGTGGATCGACCGCGATTCGCGCAGCGCCTTCCTCGGCAAGTTCGAGCTCGAGTCGCCCGCCGCGCCGCGCACCGTCCATCCCGACGAAGTGAAGGCGCGCTGAGCGGTCACGGCCGCCGAACAGGACGACCCTCGATGCGATCGATCTCCGCCGCCGCGTTCGCGCTGTCGTTCGCGGCGCTGGCCGCGGCGCCCGCAGAGCCGCTCCCCGCGCCGCAGGATGCGCCACCGGCCGCGCCTGCCACCGCCCCGGCCGCCTCCCCCGCCGCCGCGAAGGGATTCACCGTCGAGGCGCTCCCCGCCGTCGACGGCAAGAGCAGCGTGCCGAGCGAGGTGAGCGAGCCGTTCGCGAAGCTGCTCGCCAGCGAAGGCGTCCGCGTCCTCGCGCCCGACGGCAAGGTGCGCGCCGACTTCTGGTTCCGCCTCGAGATGCCGCTGCTCGCGAAGGCGGGCGGCGTCAGCAGCGTCCTGCTCGAGCGGCTCGTGCCGGGCGCCTTCGTCGGCATCGTGCGCACGCCCGGCCGCACCAACGACTACCGCGACCAGGAGATCGAGGCGGGCGTCTACGCGCTGCGCTACTACCACCAGCCGAGCGACGCGAACCACCTCGGCACCTCCGACTCGCGCGACTTCTTCCTGCTGACGAGCCTCGCCGAGGAGAAGTCGCCCGCGCCGATCGCCGCGAAGGACGACCTGATCCCGCTCGCCGTCGCCGCCTCGCCGAGCGACCACGCGCTCTGCCTCTACGTCGCGCCGGCGACCACGCCGCCGCCGACCGAGGGAACCCTCGGCGGCGCGCGCGTCGCGAAGCGCGGCGAGCACGACGAGCAGGCGCTCGAGATCACCTTCGCCGCGCGCGTCGAAGGCACCGACCAGCGTGAGGCGCTGCGCCTCGCGATCGTCATCGACGGCCACACCGCGCACTGAACTAGTTGGCGCCGGCCTCCGGAGTCGGCCGGACGCGGCCCGGTTGAACCGGGGTGCTGCAGGCTACGCATGTCGGACGTTGGGCGCGCGCCTCCGAAGTCGGCGCGACGCGGCGCGGGCGAGCTGGCCCGGGCGAGGTCACTTCGGCGGCGGCGTCCGCGAGCGGAAGGGGCCGGCGAGCGTGCGCGCCAGCATCCGATGGAACGCGTGCACGCCCATCTCGGCGAGCGGCGCGTAGCGGCCGCCGCGGTAGGCGCGCGAGGCGAGGCCCGCCTGCACCTGCAGCGCGGCGCGCTCGTCCTCGAGCTCGACCTGCACCAAGCCCGAGCCGGCGCCGCGATCGTGCAGCTCGGGCCGCTCGACGAAGGCGTGGAAGCGGACGCGCGTGCGCGTCGGGCCGAGCGGCTCGACGACGTTCAGCGAGAGTCCCCACGGATAGAAGTTCAACATCGTGGTCGGGAAGAGCCAGAAGTAGATCGCGCCGACGCGGCTGCCGTGCTCGGGATGGCCGGCGGGCAGCTCGAAGACCGGCTCCCCTTCCGCCGCGATGCCGACCTGCAGCGTCGCGTGGTCGAACCGCTCGTAGCGGTAGCTCTTCCAGTCGAGCCGCGCAGTGAGGCCCGGATGGAGGAAGGGGATGTGGAGCCCTTCGAGGTAGTTCTCGACGTAGAGGCACCAGTTCGCGTCGAACTCGAAGGTGCGATCGAGCGACGCGTCGACGCGCCAGCGCGCCGGCGCGAACGGCGCGATGCGCGCCTCGACCGGGGCGATCACGTCGCGCCACGCTGCCTCGGGCTCGAGCGCGCCGAACAGGAGCCCGCGCCACTCGGCGACCTCGAAGCGCGGCAGCGCCTCGTCGGCGTCGGGGAACCCCTCGAGCCGCTCGAAGCCGGGCGCGCCGAGGCAGCGGCCGTCGAGCGCGTAGCGGCGCCCGTGGTAGGGGCACGCGAGCTGCCGGCCGCTGCCGGCGCACTCGACCACGAGATGGGCGCGATGGGTGCAGGAGTTCGAGAGGAGCCGCAGCACGCCGTCGTCGCCGCGCACCAGCAGCAGCGGCTCGCCGACGAAGCCGGGCAACAGCACGAGCGGCCGCGCGGAGCCCGGCGCTTCGAGGCCCGCCGCGCTGCCGAGGCAGTGCCAGCCGCGCCGCAGCGACGTGCGCGCCACCGCCGCGGCCCACTCAGGATCGCGGTAGAGCTCGGGCGGCGGCAGGCGAGCGCGCGTGATCTCGGGATCGATGTCGAGCTGCGGCTTCACGGCTCCCTCCTCGGCTGGCCGAACCACTCCATCCAGTCGTCGACCTCGCGCTTCGAGAGCGGCCGCGTGCCGGGCGGGTCGCGCGGCGCCGCCGGCTTCAGCTTGCGCACGAAGGCGGCGACCCGTTCGGTGCGCACGCCGAAGAACGGCGCGCGATCGAGCAGGTCGCGGTCGTCGCTGACCAGCACCACGTCGGAGAGGTCGCGCGCGCGGCGCAGCTTCTCGAGCAGCAGCGCGTCGGCGCTGCCCGCCTCGCGCGCGAAAGCGACCTCGATGCGGCGCGGGGTCGCGTGGCCGCCGTCGACCACCCGCTCGCGCGAATCGAAGGCGACGAACGCCGAGAGGCCAGTCGCGGCGAGGCGCGCCAGCAGCTCGGCGCGCCGCTCGTGCAGCGCGGCACCGACGCCGACGCGGCCGGAGAGGATCACGTTGTAGCCGTCGATCCAGTAGCGCATCGCGGGCGAGTCTATGCTTCGCCGCCTCGCTGCGCGCCGTGCGTGGCGCGTTGGAGCGTCGCTGCCGATGGCCCCTTCCGCCGCGCCCGAGATCGTGCTGCTGACCGACGAGCGGCTGCTCGGCGCACGACCGGGCGACGCCTACAACGCCAACGTCCATCACGAGGAGCGGCTGCTGGCGGCCGCCTTCGAGCGGCGCGGCCGGAGCGTCGCGCGCGTCGCCTGGTCGGACGCCGCCTTCGACTGGTCGCGTCCGCGCGCGGCGCTGTTCCGCTCGACCTGGGACTACTTCGAGCGGCCGGCGGAGTTCGCCGCCTGGCTCGAGCGCGTCGCGCCGCTCACGCGGCTGATCAACGACGCGGCGCTGGTGCGCTGGAACTTCGACAAGCGCTACTTGCTCGAGCTGGCGGAGCGCGGCGTCGCGATCGTGCCGACCGAGCGGCTCGAGCCGGGCGGCGCGCTCGAACTCGAACGCCGTGTCGCCGCGGCGCCGCGCGAGGGGCTGGTCGTGAAGCCGGCGGTGTCGGGCGCGGCGCGCGAGACGTGGCGCGTCGACGCGGCGAACCTCGCGCAGCGCGCCCCCCACCTCGAGGCGCTGCTGTCACGCGAGGCGCTGCTGGTGCAGCCGTTCGAGCCGGCCATCGCGACGCGCGGCGAACTCTCCTTCATCGTGGTCGCCGGCCGCTGCCGCCACGCCGTGCGCAAGCTGCCGAAGCAAGGCGATTTCCGCGTGCAGGACGACCACGGCGGCACCGTGCGGTCCCACGTGCCGAGCCGCGCCGAGATCGACTTCGCCGAACGGGCCGCCGCCGCCGCGCCTTACCCGCCGCTCTACGCGCGCGTCGACGCCGTCGAGAGCGCCGCCGGCCTGCGCCTGATGGAGCTCGAGGTCATCGAGCCCGAGCTCTTCTTCCGTTTCCGCCCCCAGACGGCGGACGAGCTGGCGGAGGCGTGCGAGCGCGGCCTAGGCGAATCGCGAAACTAACGCGCGCCTCAAGACACCACCATGCGCCCAGGAATCGCCTGAGTGCCGCCATCGACGATGGCGTTTCTCGGTCGCGAGGTCGATGGACCGGCCGTTCGACCCATCGCCGCGCGGCTCAACGGAGGGATTCGAATGCGTCCATCGTGGGTCATGTCCTCCATCCTCGCCTTCGTAATTCCGCCTGCCGCTCTGACTCCGGCAGCAGAGCTCGCGAGCGACGGCATCCCGAACGTCACGGCGTCCGGAAGCCACACCGTCACGATGCAGAGCTATCCCTTCGCGGAGAAACGGCTGGAGATCTGGGTCGAAGTCTCCTTCGCCATCGAAGAGGCGTCGGTCGTGCTCATCGACGAGGATGGCAAGCGGCACGACCTCACTTCGAGCTGGCCGATCTTCGGGAGTTGGTGGTGGTACGGAGACGGAAACAAGGGGATCTGGTACGACCCCTGGGGGTTGAGCGGCGGGCTGCCCAGAGCTGGGACCTACACCATCGAAATCTCCGACCGGTACACCGGCGCACCCATCGGGGTTGGTACCTGCATCATCGTCGGATTCTAGGGCTGACCACCCTCGGTCGGTCTTCGCCGCTCGGGCAGGCGCATCCGCGCTGGCCACCCGATCGCAGGGGCACGCTTCGCCATTCTTCGAACGCTGCCAACGCCCGGGAGAGGCGAGACCTCTCCCGGGCGTTGGCGATTCGCGGGAGATCCGGCACCGGCGTGCTGCCGGCTCAGCGACTCGAAGCGGCACGTCGGCGCCGGGATGGGACGTCGCCACCGCGCCGCGAAATGCTGCGGCCCACCGGAATGAAACGCCGTCTGCAACTTTCCAGTGAAGTCGTGACACCTTGCGACATCGCCGCGAGGATCCCCCTCCGGCTATGGTCGCGACCTGCGCGAGTCGGCTGCCGTTCCGCCGACCGGCACGAAGTGACCTGTCACCTCTCGACCCTCAGCTCGGAGCACGACCTCATGCCTTCGAACTCGTCCCCCCCGCGCCGGCGGTGGAAGCGCGCCGCGGCGCTCCTCCCCTTCGCAGCGCTCGCCACCCAGGCGGCGCCCGCGGCCTTCGGCGACCTCGACCCCGGCCAGGTCTACGGGATCTACCTCGACTCGATCGCCGGCAACGGCCCCGCGACCCGGACGATCGCCTGCGACCTCGACGGCGACTACCTCCGCGAGATCGTCGTCGTCCAGGGCGGCTCGCTCTTCGCGGCACTCGGGCCGAGCCTCGCCCGCATGCCGATCACGCTGTCGGTCGGCAGCGGGACGCCGATCGACGCGGCACGGCTGCAGGCCTTGCCGGATGAGTTCGGCGACCGCCGCGACCTGCTCGCCTGCGCCCACACGGCGGGCGTGACCATCGCCACCTTCGACGGGTCGGGCACTCCGACCGTGGTGGCGGAACTGACCGGCGCCTGGGTGAACGCGCGCCGCATCGCGTCGATCGACACCGACGGCGACGGCACCGACGAGCTCGTCGGCCTCAACGCCGCCGGCAACACCGTCCTCATCGCCGCCTGGGTGAACGGCGCGCTGACCCACCACGACACGATCCACCTGCCGAGCGGCCACGTCGGCACCGACCTCGCCGGCGTACGGGCCGATGCCAACGCCTCTTTCGAAGTGGCGGTGACCTGCGCCACGTCCGTCGACGTGATCCGCGTCGCCAGCAACACGGTCAACACGATCTCGATGGGGGCCGAGGTCCTCGGAACGGTCGCCCTGACCCGCACCGGCGAGACGGTGCAGCGCCTCGCGGTGGCGACCACCATCCCGAGCACGCCGTACTTCATGCTGCATGTCATGACGCCGGCGGGCGTGGTCGAGTCGACGCTGCCGCTCGGCTTCCTCGACATCACCGCGCTGCGGGCCGGCGACGTCGACGGCGACGCCGACGACGACCTCTTCCTCTGGCACCGCTACAGCTACGAGCTGCTCGTCGTGCGCAACGTCTCGGCCGCGGGCTCGACCATCCCGACCCTCTACGACCCGGCGCTCGACGTTCAGATCCTCGACCTCGGCGGCGACGTGAACGCGAGCGACAACGGCGGCGGCCTCGGCCTCGACGACTTCGACTGCGACGGCGACCTCGATGCCGCCGCGATGATCGAGGCGACCGGCTTCGGGATGCTCGCGCTGAACGGCTCGAACGACGCGCTGGAGCAGTCCTACTCCCTGCTCGCGAACGACGAGGAGGCGGGCTTCACGCTCGGCGAGGGCACGACCGTCGCGTCGGTGCAGTTCAACGCCTACTCGGGCAGCTCGCCGCTGCTGCCTGCCAACGAGATCGAGGTGACCATCTGGGCGCTCGAGCGCGATGCCCCGGCGACCGAAGCCTTCCCGGTCGAGACGATCCGCACCAGCGTCGACGAGCTCGGCGAGACGTTGGTGGAGGTGCAGGGCATCGACCTCGACGGTCGCGACCACTACTTCTTCGCCCAGCTGCGCGGCATCGAATACGTCGGCGGCAGCGGAGTCGTCGCGCGCCGCGGACCGTCGACGGCGTGGTACCTCGAGCTCGACCGGGCCGACCTCGAGGCGAACCTCGGCGGCTTCATCGCGACCGCCTCCACGAGCAAGATCGGCGACATCCTGCCGCGTCCGATCCTGCCGCCTCCTCCGCCCCCGCCGCCGGGCGGCGGCGGCGGCGGCGGCTGATCGCCGCACCAGCGTGCAGGTGGGGCCGGGGGTCACGATGTCGCGGGGGGACGTGCGTCGCGCTCGACGCGGGCTAACCTCTCGACATGACCGACCGGCCCCCTCTGCACGCCGAAGATGTGCAACTTGCGCGAGCTTCCGCGGCCGGTGACCCCGTCGCGACCGAGCGACTCGTCGAGCGGATGCGCGTCGTCCCGCGCGTCCTGGCGGCGGGTCACCGTCGCTACCGCTCCTGCCTGACGCGCGACGAGCTCGACGACCTCGCCCAGTCGACCTTCGCGACGATCTGGCGGCGCCTCGCCACCTACCGCGGCGAGGCGCCGTTCGAGAGCTTCGCCGGGCAGATCGCGATCTACCACCTGCTGAACGCGTCGCGGAAGAAGCGGGCGACCCTGCTAGGGGAAAACGATGTCCTCTTGCCCGCAACTCCGTCGGCAGGGATCGACACCTTCGAGCGGCAGCTGCTGCGCGATGCCGTCGCGCAGCTCGACGACTCGCAGGCGCAGGTGATCGAGCTCAAGCTCTATCACGGGCTCACCTTCGAGGAGATCGAGCGGCAGCTCGGCGTGTCCTCCAACACGCTGAAGACGCGCTACTACCGCGGCCTCGACCAGCTGCGTTCGCTGTTGCGCGGGCGATCGCTGGAGCGGCCCGCATGAAGGACGTCCACTCCGAGGACCACGAGGCGCTGGTGATGGAGCTGCTCACCGGTTCGAAGGATGCCGACGACGCGGACGTGAAGGCGCGCCTCGAGGGGTGCGCCGCGTGCCGCGAGCGCGTCCTCGAACTGCGGGGCGTCGTCGACGGGCTGTCGCTCTCCCCCGCCGAGCATGCCGAGCTGCTGGCATCCGCCGCGGGACCGGTCGCCGGCGAGGAGGAGGCGCTCGACCGTTTCCGCCGGACCCTTGCGGCCGGCCGTGTCGCCGCGCCGCCGCTCCCCGAGGAGAACCGCGCCGGGGAGCGCCCTTCGAGCGACCGCGCGGCGACTGCGATGCGACGGCTTCCGGCCCGCCGTGCGCCGCTGCTGGCTCTGGCCGCGTCGCTGCTGGTGGCGCTCTCGCTCGTCGCTTGGTGGGTCCTCCACCGCGACCCGATCCCGGCGGAGGTGCCGGTGATCGAGCTCGACGCGAAGGCCTTCGCCGAGGCCGCGCCGAGCGGCGCCCAAGCGGCCCGAGTCGACCGATTCGCCTGGCGGGAGAGCGGCGTCCCCTCGCGCGCCTGGCAGGTCGAGATCCTCGCCGGCGCGTCCGACGATCGCGACGCTCCCCTCCTCGTCTCGCCGCGCTTGATCGAGCCGGAATGGCGGCCGAGCGCGGCCGACGCCGCCGCGCTGCCGACCAGCTTCCGCTGGCGCATCGTCGCCGAAGACTCGCGCGGCGAGCGGCGGCGCAGCGCGGCCGTCGCCGTCACCCAGCCGGCCCCGCTCGACCGTGGACCGTGAATCGGCCGTGACCGCCGCATGACGCCGCACGCCGCGCCGCTCGCGCTCGCTTGGTGCGCCATCGCCGGCCCGGCCTTCGTGTCGGCGAAGCCGCAGGAGCACGCGCCGGTCGAGGCCGACGCAGCGGCGCCCGCGGGCGACGGCGAGATCGCCGCCGCGCGCGAAACGGCCGCCACCGCCGCGCGTGCGGGCGACCACCTCGCCGTGATCGCGACGCTCGAGCCGATCGCGCAGCGGCTGCCAGCGGGTCACGCCGCGGCCGCGCTCGACTTGCTGCTCGACCTCGTGGTGTCGGCGCGCGTCTCGTTCCAGGACCGCGTCGCCATCGAGTGGATCGACGCGGCGTTGGCGCGGATCGGCGTCCCGGCCGACGAGGAGCAGCGCCGCTTCGCGGTCTACTTCCTCGGCGAGCGCGTCTCGCTCGAGCTGCAGCTCGGTCGGCTGGACCGCGCGCTCCAGTTCGGCCGCGCGATGCGCGACCACGCGCGCGGCTCGGCCGATTTCTACGCGCGCCAGACCGCGGCGGCGCGCTGGATCGAGCTCCTGCTCGGCCGCGGCGACCACGACGCGGCGCTGCGGGCGAGCGACGAAGCGCTCGCCGATCCGGGCCACGCCGCCGATCCGCGCTACCAGCCGCCGCTGCGCCTGCGCCGCGCGAGCGCGCTCGCCGGTCTCGCGGTGCGCGATCCGGCGCAAGAGGAGGCCGCCCTCGCGGCGATCGGCGTGGCGCTCGCGTTCGAGGGGCTCGGGACGATCGGTCGCGTGCGGCTGCTCGGCGAGGCGCTCGACCTGCGGCTGAAGCGCGGCGAACTCGCGGCGGCCGAGGAGCTGCTGGCGCCGTTGCGCGAGCGGCTCGCGGCCGCCACCGCCGCGCCGCCGGCCGAGCGGGCGCTGGTGGCGAGCGCGGCGGTCCGCCTCGCGCTGGCGCGCCGCGCGCCGGCCGCGACGCTCGCGCCGCTGCAGGCCGACCTGCGCCGCGAGCTCACCGCCGCGCTCTCCGACTGGTCGAGCCAGGCGATCGAGCGGTCGGGCAACGGCTTCCTCCAGTTCGCCTATCGCGCGAATGCGGTCGGCGCGGCGATCGAGGCGGAGCTCGCGCTCGATCCCGCGGCGGGCCCGACGCGCGCGCTCGAGCTGCTGCTCGACGTGCAGCGGGTCGGCACGCTCGCTCGCCAGCTCGAGGCGACGGGGCACGACCTCGCGGCGGTGCGGCGCACGCTGCAGGAGGAGGGCGCGACTGCGCTGCTCTGGTTCCCGGCACCGGCGAAGAGCTGGCTCTTCGTGATCGACGCCGCGCGCATCGAGGCGGCGCCGTGCGCGGGACAAGCGGCGCTGGTCGACGCCGCGCAGGCGCTCGCGGCCGCGCGCGCGAGCCACTCCCGCCTCACGCTCGATCGCTCCCTCGCCGTCGGCGCGAGTGCGCGCGAGGCCGAAGCGGCCGCTGCGGCGCTCGCCCACCTGCTGCTGACCGATGCGGCGCGCGACGCGCTCGAGCGCAACGTGCCGCTCTGGATCAGCGGACTCGACGCCATCGGCGAGACGAGCTTCGAGGCGCTGCCGCTCGAGGGCGTCGCGATCGGCACGCGGCGACGGGTCACGCGCGCCCCCTCGCTGCTGGTGGCCGCCGCGCTGGCCGAGCGCGCCGGCGCCGGCGTCGGCGTCGGCGCCGAGCCGCCCGCGCTCGACTGCCTGCTCGCCGCCGCGCCGACGCTCAGCGCCGCTGCCCGCGTGCGCACACCGGGCATCGCGCCGCTCGACACGCTCTTGCCGGCGGTGGCGCGCCTCGCGGACGCCTACCCCGAGACGCGCCGCGCGACGCTCGCCGGCCCGACGGCGACGCGCGCGGCGTTGCGCGCGGTGGCCCCCTCGACGCGCGTCCTGCAGTTCCTCACGCATGGCGTCGCCGACGGCGCGCTCGAACTCTGGAGCGGGCTGCAGCTCGCCGGCGAGGACGACGCCGACGACGGCGTCCTCTGGCACGAGCAGGTCGCCACGTTGCCGCGCGCAACGCTCGTGCTGCTGACGGCGTGCGAATCGGCGGCCGGCCCCGAGCGGCGCGGCGACGACTCGGCGCAGACGCTCGCCGGCGCCTTCCTGCGCCACGGCGCGCGCGCGGTCGTGGTGGCGCCCGACCGGATCGATTCAGCGAGCGCACTCTGCTTCAGCCGCGCCTTCCACCGAGCGCTCGCGCAGGAGGGCGTCGCGCCCGACGAGGCGACGCGCCGCGGTCGCGAGGCGCTGGTGACCGAGCTCGGCGCCGCGCCGGTCGCCGCAGCCGCGGCCTTCGTACTGGTCGGCTGCTCGGGAGCGCCGCTCTTCGCCGCGCCGCAGTCGACGAGCGACGACGCGCGCGGCGACACGCCGCCCGCTCCAGGGAAGCAGTCGCGCACGCGATCGCATGGGATCGGCGGCGGAGTCATCGTCGTCCTGATCGTGATCGCCGCCGCGCGCCGCCGCCGTCGCACGCGATCTGGCGGCGACGACGCGCCGAACGGGTGAGCCGAGACGACCCGGCGCTCCGCGATGAAACCGCGGAGCGCCGTCGCGACACCCTCGAGCAGCGCGACTCGGTGCGTCGGTGGCGCATGCCGTGTCACCCGTCGAGCCGCGCCTCGAAGGAGAACCGCATGCCTCGCCCCTTCCGCTCGCTGCTGACGCTGGCACTGCTGCTCATCGCCACGCTGGCGATGTCGCGGACGGCCGTCGCGCAGAACTCGGCCGCCGTCAAGTTCGAGGGCATCACCGGCAACGCGAACCACAACGGGGTCTGGTTCCTCGACACGAGCATCGGTCCGGACGGTCGCGAGACCGTCAAGTTCACCCGCCCGGACGGCGTGCAGATGGATGGAAAGGTCCTCGTCCGATCGGAGGGCTACGTCCACTTCCGCTGCGAGGCATGGAACCTGAGCATCGCGCTCTACGCCAACGGCAACGCCTCCTATCTCTGCACCGTCCCCTACCTCGAGGGCGCCCAAGGCACGTGGACCGACTACGCGCTGCGGCCGGACGCCGCACCGCTCGCGCAGCAGCCCGAGCCCGTGGTCGAGGGGCTGGAGCCACGGGAACGGTGCGCTGCCTGACGCGCCCCGCCGGCCCTCACGCCCCGCCGCGCGCGCCCGCCAGGAACGACCGCTTCACGAAGACCGGCACCATCGCGCGACGCCACTGCGGGTCGCCGTCGATGTTGGTGAGCGGCGTGACGACGCTGCGCGCCTTCTCGCCGGCGGCGAGCAGCGCGGCGAGGTCGTCGGGCCGGCGGCCGCGCAGCAGCTCCCCGATGCCGGCGATGACGCGCGGCGTCGCGGCGATGGCGCTCACCACTACGGTCGCATCGGCGAAGGTGCCGTCTTGCTGCGTCGTCCACGCGACCCCCACGGACAGGCGCGGGAAGTCGATCGACGCGCGCGGACGGAGCTTCGCGTAGCCCGACCAGGTGCCTTGCGGCGCCGGCGCCGGCACGGTGATCCGCGTCAGGAGTTCGTCGGGCGCGAGGCGCAGGTTCATCGCGCCGTCGGCCTTGTAGAAGTCGGCGATCGCCACCTCGCGGGTCGCCGCCGCGCTGCGGATGGTGAGCCGGGCGCGCAGCGCGACCAGCAGGGTCGCCGTGTCGTTGCTCGCCGCCGCGACGCAGCTCTTGCCGCCCTTCACGACGTGGCAGACGGTGCCGTCCTTCTTGAGGCAGAAGCCGAGGCTCTGGCGCCAGAAGTGCGACTGGTTGATCCAGACGCAGCGCGTGTCGAGGCAGACGTTGCCGCCGAGCGTCCCCATCGTGCGCTGCGTCGGGCCGGCCACCGCCGCCGCCGCCTGCGCGAGGCCCGGCGCGCGCGCGCGCACCAGCGCAGCGCGCTCGACCTCCTCGAGCGTCGTCATCGCGCCGATCTCGAGCTCGCCCGCGCCGTTCACCGCGACGCCGCGCAGCTCGGCGAGGTCGGAGAGGGCGATCACCACCTCGGGCTCGTAGAGGCCGTGCTTCAGGTTCGGCAGCAGGTCGGTGCCGCCGGCGATCAGCTTCGCCTTCGCGCCGTGTCGGGCGAGCAGCGCGAGCGCCTCGTCCGTGGTCTGCGGCTTCGCGAACGCGAACGGTTCGAGGCGCAGCATCAGCGCTTCCCTCCCTGATCGCCGCCGAGCGCGCCGCCGCTCGCGCCGCCGCTCGCGCCGCCGCGCGTGCCACCGCTCGCCGCGTCGGCCTTCGCCTTCGCCTGCAGCGCGGCCAAGACCTTCGCCGGCGTGAAGGGCAGCTTGGTGAGCCAGATGCCGCACGCGTCGTGGATCGCGTTGGCGATCGCCGGGATGGTCGGGTGGAGCGGCCCCTCGCCCGCCTCCTTGGCGCCGTAAGGCCCTTCGGGATCGAGCGACTCGACGATCGACGCGTGGAACTCGGGGCAGTCGAGCGCGGTCGGGATCGTGTAGTCGAGCAGATTCGGGCGCGTCGTGAGGCCGTACTGGTTCACGGCGTGGCTCTCGAGGAAGACCTCGCCGAAGCCCATGTAGGCGCTCCCCTCGATCTGCCCCTCGACCAGCACCGGGTTCAGCGCGCGGCCGCAGTCGTGCGACGTCCAGACGTGCGGCACGCGGACCTCGCCGGTCTCGAGGTCGACGTCGACCTCGGCGACGCAGGCGGTGAACGAGTAGGCGGGCGAGGCGCCGATGGTGCCGCCGCGGTAGTCGCCGCCGAGGTTCGGCGTGTTGTAGGAGCCGGTCGCGCCGAGCGTCTCGAACTTCGCCTCGGCGAGGTGGAACGCCTTGGCGCTGCTCACCACGCGCGCGCGCTCCTCGAGGTCGAAGGCGAAGCCGCCCGCCAGCGCGACGCGCTCCGGCGCCACGCCCCACTCCTCCGCGACCGCCTGCTGCACGAGCTTCCGGAGCTTGCGCGCGGCGTGGATCGCGGCGTTGCCGACCATGAAGGTGATGCGCGAGCTGTAGGCGCCGAGGTCGACCGGGCAGAGGTCGCTGTCGGCCGCGACGACGCGCACGTCCTCGAGACGGAGCCCGAGCTCCTCGGCGACGATCGTCGCGACCACCGTGTTGCTGCCCTGGCCGATGTCGCTCGCGCCGCTGAAGACGGTGACCAGCCCGCTGCGGTCGACCTTGATCTGGATGCCCGCCTGCGGCATGTCGTTCGGGTAGACGCAGTAGTTGGTGCCGCTGATGTACATCGAGCCGGCGCAGCCGAGCCCCTTGCCGCGGCCGAGCTTGCCGCGCCGCGCCTTCCAGCCGCTCGCCGCCTCGACCTGCGCGAGGCACTGGTCGAAGCCGTTGCTGGTGACGCGCTGGCCGTTCACGGTGGTCGTGTAGGCGCCCTGGAAGTTGCGCCGGCGCACCTCGATCGGATCGAGCCCCGCTTTCTCGGCCAGCCGATCGAGCTGCACCTCGAGCGCGAAGCGCGGCTGCACGGAACCGTGGCCGCGCTTCGGCCCGCACGGCGGCTTGTTGGTGAAGACGCGCGTCGAGTGGAAGCGGTAGTTCGGCAGGTCGTGCGGACCGGTGAGGAGCTGCCCCGAGTAGTAGGTGGTGACCAGCCCGAAGCTCGAGTAGGCGCCGCCGTCGATCAGGATCTTGCTGTCGACCGCGGTCAACCGCCCGTCCTTGGTCATGCCGGTCTTGAAGCGCATCTGCATCGGGTGGCGACCGCGATGGGCGTAGAACTCCTCCTCGCGCGTGTAGAGGAACTTCACCGGCCGGCGCGTCTTGATGGCGAGCTTCGCCGCGCAGAACTCGAGGCTGAACGGGTCGCTCTTGCCGCCGAACGCGCCGCCCAAGTGCGGCTGGATCACGCGGATCTGCGGCGCCGGCAGGTCGAGCACGCGCGCGAGCTCGCGGTGGACGTAGTGCGGGATCTGCGTCGCCGACCAGAGGGTCAGCACGCCGTCCGAGCCGTAGCGCGCCAGCGCGACGTGCGTCTCGATCGGCGCGTGGGCGGTGCCGTGGAACTCGTAGTCGTCCTCGACCACGAAGTCGGAGCGGGCGAGCGCGCCGTCGGGATCGCCGAACTCGAGCAGCACCTCCTTGGTGACGTTCCCGTGCTTGTTGCCCTCGTGGATCACCACGTCCTTGCGCGCGAGCGCCTCGGCCGGGTCGAAGAGCGGCGTCAGCAGCTCGTAGTCGACCTCGATCAGCCGCAGCGCCGCCTGCGCGGTCTCCTCGTCGACGGCGGCGACCGCGGCGACCGGATCGCCGATGAAGCGCACCTTGTCGACGGCCAGAGCCGTCTCGTCCTGCGTCCACGGGATGACGCCGAACCGGACCGGCATCTCGGCACCGGTGACGACGCCGAGCACGCCCGGCAGCGCCTCCGCCTTCGCGGTGTCGATCCGCTTGATGCGCGCGTGCGGATGGGGACTGCGCAGCGTCTTGCCGTGCAGCATGCCGGGCAGCGCGAGGTCGTCGGTGTACCGCGCCTCGCCGGTCGCCTTGCCGGCGGCGTCGACCTTGCGCGACCGCTTGCCGACCACCTCGAACTGGGCGCCCGGCGGCTGCGGCCCGAACGTGCGATTGGGCGAGCGCGCGTGCTGCAGCGGATCGGCGCGATCGGCGGGGAGCTTGCCGGCGCTCATCGGCGGCCTCCGGCGAGCGCCGCGGAATCGCCGACCAGCGATGCCGGGCCGTTCGTGTGGGCCGCGCGACCGGCGCGCACCGCCTGCTCGACCGCTTCGAAGATCTTCGTGTAGCCGGTGCAGCGGCAGAGGTTCGAGGCCAGCGCCTCCTTCACCTCGGCGCGCGTCGCCTCGGGTTTCGCGTCGAGGCAGGCGCGCGCGGCGACGATCATCCCCGGCTGGCAGAAGCCGCACTGCAGCGCGCCCGCCTCGTCGAAGGTGCGCTGCAGCAGGTCGAGACCGTCCTTGGTGACGAGCCCCTCGATGGTGGTGACCCGATGGCCGACCGCATCGCCGGCGAGCGTGATGCAGGAGAGGCGCGCGCGGCCGTCGACGAGCAGCGTGCAGGCGCCGCAATCGCCCTTGTCGCACCCCTGCTTGGTGCCGGTGAGCCCCAAGCGGTAGCGCACCACCTCGAGCAACGTCCAGTGCGACGGCGCCGCGACGTCGACGTCGCTGCCGTTCACGTGGAGGCGCAGGATCCTGGTTTCGGCCGTCATCCGCGGGAGCTCGTCGAGCGGCGCGACGCCGGCGTGGCGCGGCGCGAGAGGCGGCGGATGTTAGCCCGTCGCCCCGCGCACGCGGCCGCTCGCGCGCCGATCGCGGCGGCTACGCTGCTCCTGCCTCGGATCGCCCGCCGCCGCGCGGGCCCTCGTCGTGGAGCGAATTCGCCGTGGACTGCGCCCCGCGTCCTGCTGCCGCCTGCGCCCTGCTCGCGCTCGCCCCGCTCCTCGCGACCGGCTGCGAGTCGCGCGCTCCCGCTCCCGCCACCCCCGCCGCGGACGGCCTGCGCTTCACCGACGTGGTGGCCGGTTCCGGGCTCGACGCCTTCCGCCACACCTTCGGCGACGGCGACTTCAGCAAGATCGTCGAGGACACCGGCTCGGGCGTCGCGCTGATCGACTACGACGGCGACGGGCGACTCGACGTCCACCTCTCGAGCGGCCAGTGGATCGACGGCTTCTCCGATCCCGCCTGGAAGGAGCGCGCGAGCGGCGGCCGGAGCCGCCTCTACCGGAACCTCGGCGGGATGAAGTTCGAGGAGGTGACCGACGCGGTCGGCATCACCGAGCGCGGCTACGGCATGGGCGCGGTGGTCGGCGACTACGACGGCGACGGCGACGACGACCTCTACGTGCTGAACCGCGGCGCCAACGTGCTCTACCGCAACGACGTCAGCGCCGACGGCAAGCGGCGTTTCACCGACGTCACCGCGACGGCCGGCGTCGCCGGTCCGCCCCTGCTGAACGGCCAGCCGAAGTGGAGCGTGAACGGCTGCTTCTTCGACGCCGACGGCGACGGCGACCTCGACCTCTACGTCGCCAACTACCTCGCCTTCGATCCCGCCTTCCGGGATCCGCGCCTGCCGAAGGAGTACCCCTACGAGGGGCCCGAGTCCTATCCCGGCCAGCAGTCGCTGCTCTATCGCAACGCGGGCGACGGCACCTTCGTCGACGCCACCGAGGCGGCCGGGCTCGCGCTGCCCGACGGCCGCTCGATGGGCGCGGTGGCGTGCGACTTCGACGGCGACGGCGACCAGGACCTCTTCGAGGCGATCGACTCGCGCGCCGACGTGCTGTGGCGCAACGACGGCACCGGGCGCTTCACCGAAGTGGGCGGCGCCGCCGGCATCGCCTTCGACGGGAGCGGCGCGCCGATGGCCTCGATGCACGGCTCGGTCGGCGACTTCGACGGCGACGGCCGCTTCGACCTGTTCGTGCCGGCGCTCTTCACCAGCGCCCTGTTCCGCAACCTCGGCCCGACGGCGGCCGATGGCGGCGCGGCGGCTGCGGCGCCGGCCGGCGTGCACTTCGACGAGGTGGCCGCCAAGTCGGCGGTGCTGCCGCCGCTGATCGGCAAGGGATCGTGGGGCTCCGGCATCGAGGACTTCGACCTCGACGGCGACGTCGACCTGCTGGTCGTGCTCGGCGGCGCCTTCGACCTGAAGGCGGCCGATCCCGACCGCTTCTTCCGCAACCTCGGCGGGTTCCAGTTCCGCGACGACTCGGCGCAGCTCGGTCCCGACTTCGCCGTCGGGCGGGTGAGCCGCGGCGCCGCGTTCGGCGACCTCGACGACGACGGCGACCTCGACTACATCGTGAACGTGAAGGACGTCGGCGCGCCGCCGCGCTTGCTGCGGAACGACCTGCCGCGCGGGGCGAGCGGCCCGCGCTCGCTCACCGTCGAGCTGGTCGGGCGTGCGCCGAACCGCGCGGCGATCGGTGCGCAGGTGACGCTCACCGATGCGCTCGGCGCGCAGCACCGCTTGGTCGGCCGCTCGAACTCCTACCTGTCGCAGTGCGATCCACGGCCGCTCTTCGCGCGGCGCAGCGACGCCGCGGAGATCGAGGTGCGCTGGCCTTCGGGGCGGCGGACGAAGCAGGCGGTGACCGCCGGCACCGCGGCGAAGCTCGTGGTCCGCGAGGAGGAAGCGAAATGAACGCGCCGACGCAGGCCGCCGAGCTCTCGATCCGGCCGGGCCGGCTCGATGACCTCGCGCAGATCGTCGAGTTCAACCACCGCCTCGCGCTCGAGAGCGAGAACAAGTCGCTCGACCACGCGACGCTCACCAAGGGGGTCGAGGCGCTGCTGCGCGATCCGCGACTCGGCCGCTACTTCGTCGCGGTGGCGGGCGATCCGGCGAGCGGCCCGCTGGTCGGCCAGGTGATGACCACCGAGGAGTGGAGCGACTGGCGCAACGGCCTGTTCTGGTGGCTGCAGAGCGTCTACGTGCAGGCCGACTGGCGCGGCCGCGGCGTCTTCCGGCTGCTGCTGAACAAGGTGGTCGCGCAGGGGAAGGCGGCCGGCGTGATCGGGCTGCGCCTCTACGTCGAGGACCACAACGAGCGGGCGCTCGCCACCTATCGGCGCAGCGGCTTCGCCGACGCCGGCTACCGGGTGCTCGAGCGCCTCCCGCTGTGAGCGCCCCCGGGGCACAGCTCCCCCCTGCCGACGGACGAAGAGGAGCGGACCCTGCCCGGGACCGCCCCGCCCCGCCTCCGGAACGCTCGCCATCGACACGCCGCTGACACCGCCCGCCGCCGCTGCCGTCGCCCGCGCCGACGTCGCGCCGCCCCCGCTGCGCGCGCGCTGCGTCGCCGCCCGCGACGCCCGCTTCGACGCGGCGTGCCGCCGGATCGCGCAACCGGGCCCCCACTTCGGCGCCGGCTGGATCGCCTACCGCGAGGCGCAGGGCTATCGGCCGGCGTGGCTCCTCGTCGAGCGCGCGCCGAGCGATGCAGCGAGCGGCGCTGACGGCGAGCCGATCGCGTGCGGCGTCGCGTGGATGAAGCGGCCGCGCTTCCGGCCGTGGGTCGCGACGCAGGCGCTGCTCGATCGACTGCCGTGGCGGCTTCGCGATCCGGCAGCGGCCGAAGCTGGCGGCCCATCGGCCACGAGCCCATCGGCCACGAGCGCACCGACCGACGAGGCGAGCGAGCGAGCGCTGCACGGCGCGATCGCGCGCGCGGTGATCGCCGCCCTCGCGAGCCAGCGCGTCGCGCGCGTCGAGCTCGAGTCGTACGACGGGCCGTGGCCGGCGCCCGACTTCGCGGCGCCCGAGTTCGCGCCGCTGCGGCTCGAAACGCGCGAGCGGCTCGAGTTCCTGCTCGACCTGCGCGGCGACGTCGAGACACGCTTCGCGGCCATCAAGTCGAGCCATCGCCGCAAGGTGCGCGACGCCGAGAAGGCGGGCGTCACCGTCGCCGAGGAGAGCGGCGCGACGGCGCTGTCGCTGCTGCACGAGCTGCAGTCGAGCACGAAGGAGCGGCGCGAGGGGCGCGGCGAGACGATGGCGCTGCCCGAGGCAGAGCAGTACGAACGGCTACAGCGCTGCTTCGTCGGCGCGGGCAGCGGCCGCCTCTTCGTCGGCCGCAAGGAAGGGCAGGCGATGTCCGCCATCCTCTGCGGCGTCGAGGGGCCGCGCGCCTACTACCTGATGGGTGGCACCAGCGCGGCCGGCTTCGAATGCAACGCGGCGACGCTGGTGCTCTGGCGCGCGAGCGTGCTGCTGGCGCAGGGCGGCGTCGTCGAGCTCAACCTCGGCGGCGTGCCGCGCGAGGCGGAGACGGCGGGCCACGCCGAGCACGGCCTGTGGCGCTTCAAGGAAGGGTTCGCGCCGCGACGCGTCGAGTGTCGCAGCGCGATCTGGCAGCGAGGGAACGGACGATGAGCCTGCGCGGACGCGCGCTCCTCGAGCGGATGAAGTGGACGGTGAAGGGGGCGCCGCTCGCGGCGGGCGCGGCGTGGCGCGATGGCGCCGGGCCGAGGACGCCGCGCGAGCTGCGCGCCCACCTCGACGCGCTGCTCGGCTGGATCGAGCGCGGCCACGACGCGAGCGGTCGCGCCGGCGTCGCGCGCAGCTACGTGCTCCGCCGCCACCATCGCTACGGCGTGGTCGGCTGGCTGCCGGCCTATCCCGAGACGACCGGCTACATCATCCCGACGCTCTACGCGGCGGCGCGCCAGCTCGGCCGCCAGGAACTCGCGACGCGCGCGACCGAGATGGCGGCGTGGGAGGCGTCGATCCAGCTGCCGGACGGCGCGGTGCGCGGCGGCACGGTGGCCGATCCGGTGAGCCCCGCCGTCTTCAACACCGGCCAGGTGCTCTTCGGCTGGGTGGCGGCCTACGACGAGACGGGCGAGGCGCGCTGGCTCGACTGCGCGGCGCGCGCCGGCCGCTGGCTGGTCGAGAACTTGGACGACGATGGCGCGTGGCGGCGCGGCGCCTCGAAGTTCGCGGCGGCGGGCGGCCACGTCTACAACGCGCGCGCGGCCTGGGGGCTCGCGCTCTACGGCGTGCGCGCCAACGACCGCGCGGCGCAGCAGGCGGCGCGCCGCTCGGCCGAGTTCGCGCTGAAGAACCAGCTCGACAACGGCTGGTTCGCCGACAACTGCCTCTCCGATCCGCTCCACCCGCTCACCCACACGATCGCCTACGCGGCGCAAGGGGTGCTCGAGATCGGGCTCCTGCTGGACGAGCCGCGCTTCGTCGAGGCGGCGCGCAAGACCGCGCGCGGCGTGCTGGGCGCGATCGGCCCCGGCGGCTTCCTGCCGGGCCGGCTCGATCGCGACTGGCGGCCGGCGGTCGACTGGTCGTGCGTGACCGGCGCGGCGCAGATGGGGCTCGTCTACGACCGCCTCGAGCGGCAGGACGGCGGCGGCCAGTGGAAGGCGGCGGCCGATCGGGTGCTGCACCACGCGCTCTCGGCGCAGGATCTCGACCACGCGGACGGCGGGGTGCGCGGAGGCGTGCCGGGCTCGTTCCCGATCTGGGGCGGCTACGGCAGCTACGAGTACCTCAACTGGGCGGCGAAGTTCCTCGCCGACCTGGTGCTGGGCCGGCTCGCCGAGGAGCCGGGCGGCACGCGCGGCTGAACCGAGCGACTTCGGGCGGCGCGATCGCTCAGCGGTCGCTCAGCTGCCGCCCGACTCGTGCGACTCCTCGCCGACCAGCAGCGACATGCGCACGAGCTCGGCGAGGCTGCCCGCTTCCATCTTCTTCATGACGTTGGCGCGGTGCACTTCGACCGTCTTCGGGCTCAGGTGGAGCGCCGAGCCGACCAGCTTGTTCGGCTTGCCCTGCACCACGAGGTCCATCACCTGCCGCTCGCGCGGCGTCAGCGTGACGCGGCGGCGGCGCACCTCTTCGCGCGTCATGCGCGTGCGGCGGCGGCGGGCGTCTTCGGCCAGCGCCGCTTCGATGCGATCGATCAGGATCTGCCCGCTGAACGGCTTCTCGATGAAGTCGAAGGCGCCCTGCCGCATCGCCTGCACCGCGACCGGCACGTCGCCGTAGCCAGTCACGATCAAGATCGGCAACGCGATCTCGTCGGTGGCCAGCCGCTCCTGCAGCGCGAGCCCGCTCATCCCCGGCATGCGCACGTCGAGCACGAGGCAGCCGGCGCGATCGGGGCGATAGGCCGCGAGGAATTCGGCGGCCGACGTGAAGGTCTCGACGTGGCGGCCGTTCGTCTCGAGCAATTTGCGGATCAGGCGCAGCAGCGCGGCGTCGTCGTCGACCACGAAGACCGACGGCTCGGCTGCGTGCGGTTCGTGCGTCCCGACGAGCTCGACCGAGTCCGCGAGCTCGTCGCGCGTCCCGTCCACGTCGCGCCCGGCGGCGAGATTCGACCCGGCGCTCGACTGCGGAGCGGTATCTCGCGAGTTCATGATCGAGGCTCCATCCCGTTCATCGCCACCCTCGATGCGCCGGAACGCTAGCGGAGCGGTGCCAAGGTGCGAAGAGCACCTTCGCGGAATCTCGCAGCGGCGTCGTGGCGGTGCCCGATGCGCGAACTGCGAACCGAGGGTTTCCCCTTCGTCGATCGTGGGACGCTGCCAGCTCAATCCGGAGCGCCCCACGATTGTCACAGAACGGCGAACGCCTCGAGAAGTTCCGCGGTCGGCCGCCCGCGCGGGTGGGCCGCGCTAACCGAGCAGCCGCTCGACGATGGCGCGCGGCCCCTCGAATGCAGTGCGCGCGAGATAGTGCTGCACGCCGCGCAGGCCGCCAAGCTCTTCGCCGCCGCCGGCGCGTCCCGGGCCGCCGTGGAGGAGGTCCGGCAAAACCATGCCCGGGGGGAGGGTAATCCCTTCGCTCTTGCTGTCGACCATGCAGACGCGCCCGACCCACGGCGCGATCGCCTTCGCCACGCCGGAGCCCCACTCCCGATCCTCGGAGTAGACGCTCGTCACCAGCATCCCGCCGCCGCGCCGAACCAGCGCCACTGCATCGTCGGCGCTGCCCGAGTAGGGGATCGCGGTCGTCACCGGGCCGAAGATCTCGTCGCGGTGCGCTTCCTCCACCGCCTTGTCGCTGCGCGCGACGAAGACGGTCGGCCCGCAGAAGAAGCCCTTCCCCGCCGCGATGTCGATCAGGTTCGCCGGTCGCTCCTCGCCGCAGGCGACCTCGGCGACGCCGCGCATCCGCGCGCAGCCGGCGTGCACGTCGACCATCTGCTGGCGCGTCGCGAGCGGCCCGACCTCGACGTCGCGGCTCGCCGGATTGCCGACCTTCACCGCGCGCACCCGGTCGACGAGCTCCTCCAGGAACTCCGCGACGCGCGCTTGCGGCACCAGCACGCGGCGCGTCGCCGTGCACTTCTGTCCCGACTTCTCGGTCATCTCGCGCGAGACGTCGCGCAGCAGCGTCTGCCACGCTGAGCTGCCCGGCGCGACGTCGGGCCCCATCACCGCGGCGTTCAAGCTGTCGGCCTCGACGTTGACGCGCACGCCGTGGCGCAGCAGCGCCGGCAGCGAGCGCACCGTCGTGCCGGTGCCGCTCGAACCGGTGAAGGCGACCATGTCCTGCGGCCCGAGCCGCTCGAGCAGCGGCGTCACCGTCCCGAGCACCTGCTGGAACGCGCCGTCGGGCAGCACGTTCGCCGCCACCAGCAGCTCGGCCATCCGCGCCGCCGTCCACGCCGTCGCGGTCGCCGGCTTGTTGATCACCGGCGCGCCCGCCAGCAGCGCCGTCGCCGCCTTCTCCGCGAAGCCCCACGCCGGGAAGTTGAACGCGTTGATGAAGACCGCGACCCCTTCGCGCGACAGGTAGAGGTGGCGGCCGGCGAGCTTCGCGCCGCGGCCGATCATCACCGTCTCGCCGTCGGCCAGCTCGCGCGCCTCGCCGAGCTTCTTGCCGAGCTCGGCGTACGCCTGCAGCGTGCCCGCCGCGCCGTCGATGTCGAACTTCGCGCCGCCGCGCGTCGTGCCGCCGTTCACCACCGACGTCTCGATCAGCTCGTCGCGATGGTCGGCGATGGTGGCGGCCAGCTTGCCGAGCAGCTCGCCGCGCTGCGCGAAGGTCAACGCGCGCAACGCCGGCCCGCCGCGCAGCCGCGCGTGGTCGAGCACCGCCGCGGCGTCGAGGCCGCCGCAGCTCGCTTGCGCGCAGACCTCCTCGGTCGCGGGGTTCAGCAGCGGGACGAGTTCGCCCTTGCCGTGAGCGAAGGCACCGCAGACGTAGCTCGTGAGGGTCGGCATCGGACGCTCCAGCAGCGGAAGAGGGGCGGGGAGCTTAGCTTGCGCCGCCGGCGTCGAGGCAGCGAGCGCCGTGCGGCGCGCCACGACCGCCGTCGCGTTGGACCTGGTGCGAGCGCCCGATGGAGCCCGACCGCGAGCCGCTGGCGCAGAGCTTCCGCGCGTGGTCGCTCGACGCACGCGATTGCGACTGCCCGCTCTACGAGCGACTCGCGACCGCCGTCGCCGACGATCCCGAGCTGCTCCGCATCGCCGCGACCGTCGGCCGCCCGCCCGAGACCAACGTCTTCTTCGCCGCCGTCCACTTCCTGCTGCTCGGCGCGACCGAGCCGGCGCGCGGCGCGCCCCTCGCCCGCTGGTATCGCAGCCTCGTCGACGATCCGCTGCCGGCTGCGAGCGCCTTCCCCGCGTTCCGCGCGTTCGTGCTCGATCGGCAGGCCGAACTCGCGCCGCTGCTGCGCACGCGCATCACGCAGACCAACGAGGTGCGGCGCGCCGGCTACCTGCTGCCGGCCTTCACGGCCATCCATCGCGCGCACGGTCGCCGCCCGCTGGCGCTGCTCGACATCGGCTGCAGCGCGGGGCTCCACCTCCGCTTCGATCGCTACGCCTACGACTACGGCGGCGTGCGCGCCGGCGATCCAGGTGCGGCGGTCGTCCTGCGCATCGACGCGCGCGGCGAGCGGCCGTTGCCGCTCGACCCGCGCTTCCCGCCCTGCCCGTGGCGGCGCGGCATCGATCTCCACCCGCTCGACCTCGCCGATCCGATCGAGCGGCGCTGGTTCGAGGCGCTGATCTGGCCCGACCACGTGGAGCGCCGCGCACTGGCGCGTCGGGCGATCGCGGAGCTGTTGGCCGATCCGCCGCCGATCGTGCGCGGCGACGCGATCGAGCAGCTCGACGCGCAACTCGCCGACGTGCCCGCGGAGCTCGAACTGATCGTCTACCACTGCCATGCGCTCTGCCAAGCGAGCGCCGCGGAGCTCGCGCGCTTCGGCGAGCGGCTGCTGGCCGCATCGCACCGCCGCCGCCTCCACTGGCTCGCCTGCGAGGCCGACGAGGTGGTGCTGCGGACGCTCGAAGCGGGTGACTCGCGCGAGCGAAAGCTGGCGCGCAAGGATGGCCACGGCCGCTGGATCGAGTGGCTCGCCGACGTGGAACCGTCGACGACCGCGCCGTGAGTCGGCGGCTCGTCAGCCGAAGCGACGCGGATCGTCGAGCCACGGATCGGCGGCGACGTCCGACTCGATCAGCCGAGCGACGATCGCCTCGCGCTGCGCCTGCGATTCGCAGCTGATGACGACGCTCTCGCTCGGCGCTTCGGGCGACGTGGCGAAGGCGACGACCAGGTCGAACGCGTCCGCGCGCCGCCACGCCCGCCCGCGCGCCCACGGCCAGAAGCGGCTGCGGCCGCGCGCATGCAGTTCGAGCGCGCCTTGCCAGACGACGACCGCGCCGCGCATCTCGCGCCACGCGAGGCGCAAGAAGAAGAGCCCCGCCGGCGCCGCGAGGAAGAGGGCTGCCACCACCAGCAGCAGCGGCGGCGGCGCGGCGTGCTCGGCGCCGGAGGTGCGCCACGCCGCCGGCGCCCACGGCCGCTCGCGGGCCGTCGCATCACCCACCACGATCCAGCCGGACGGGAGGAGGAGCAGGAGCGCGAGGAACAGGAGCAGCGCCGCGCGCGACCGCGAACCGCCGAGCGAGAAGAGGCGCTGACCGAGCCGGCTCTTCGCCGCCGCCTCGCCCGCGCGCCACGCTTGCGACGAGGCGTCGTCGCCCTCCTCCGCCATTCCGCCTCCAGCACGCCTCCAGCACGCCACCGGCGCGCCGTTCCGCGAGCGCCCCTCGTGCGCCCCTCGTCCGCTGCGCCCGCGGATGGAGCTGCCGGGCGTCGCGCGTTCGCTCGCGCGACCGCGTCCCGCCCGGTCAGCTCCGCTCCGCTGCGCCCCGGCTGCTAGTACCGATACCACTCGCTCTTGTACGGCCCCTGCAGCGGGACGCCGAGGTACTTCGCCTGCTCGTCGCTCAGCTTCGAGAGCTTCACGCCGAGCTTGCCGAGGTGCAACCGCGCGACCTCCTCGTCGAGCAGCTTCGGCAGCTTGTGGACGCCGATCGGCAGCGCCGGCTTCTGCTGCCAGAGCGCGAGCTGCGCCATCACCTGGTTCGTGAAGCTCGCCGACATGACGAAGCTCGGGTGGCCGGTGGCGCAGCCGAGGTTCATCAGGCGGCCGCGCGCCAGCAGGATCAGGCTCCGGCCGTTCTTCAGGAAGAAGCGGTCGACCTGCGGCTTCACTTCCTCTTCGCGGACGCAGTTGCCCTCGAGCCACTTCACGTCGATCTCGATGTCGAAGTGGCCGATGTTGCAGACGATCGCGTTGTCCTTCATCGCCAGCAGGTGGTCGCCGGTGATGACGCCCTTGCAGCCGGTGGTGGTCACGAAGATGTCGCCCTCGCGGACGGCGTCCTCCATCGTGGTGACCTCGTAGCCCTCCATCGCCGCTTGCAGCGCGCAGATCGGGTCGATCTCGGTGATCAGCACGCGCGCCCCGAAGCCGCGCATCGACTGCGCGCACCCCTTGCCGACGTCGCCGTAGCCCGCCACCACGACCACCTTGCCGGCGACCATCACGCCGGTCGCGCGCTTCAGGCCGTCGGCCAGCGACTCGCGGCAGCCGTAGAGGTTGTCGAACTTGCTCTTCGTCACCGAGTCGTTGACGTTGATGGCCGGCATCTGGAGCAGGCCCTTCTCGTGCGCCTGGTAGAGGCGGTGCACGCCGGTCGTCGTCTCCTCGCTGACGCCGCGGATCTCCTTCAGCAGGTGCGGCATCTTCTGGTGGACCATCCAGGTGAGGTCGCCGCCGTCATCGAGCAGCAGGTTCGGCCCCTGCCCGCCCGGGAACTTGAGCGACTCCTCGATGCACCAGTCGTACTCCGCCTCGGTCTCGCCCTTCCAGGCGAAGACCGGGATGCCGCGCGCGGCGATCGCGGCCGCCGCGTGGTCCTCGGTCGAGAAGATGTTGCAGCTGCTCCAGCGCACCTGCGCGCCGAGCTCGGCGAGCGTCTCGATCAGGATCGCCGTCTCCACCGTCATGTGGAGGCAGCCGGCGATGCGCGCGCCGGCGAGCGGCTTGCTCTTGCCGTACTTCGCGCGCAGCGACATGAGGCCCGGCATCTCCGGCTCGGAGATCTCGATCTCCTTGCGGCCGGAGGCGGCCAACGAGAGGTCCTTCACCTTGAAGTCGGTGAACTTCGGGTCGAGCACGATCGGGTTCATCGCGAGTCTCTCCATCAAGGGCGTCCGCACCCTCGGCTACGGACGGTCCGGGTTCGTTCGGAGCGAAGCGGGCAGGCCGCGCGCCGCGTCGTTCGCGGCGTTCTGCGGCACCCGCGCGTGGATCAGGAAGAGCGGCAGCGCGGCGCGCCTGCCGCCGGGAGCCTCCACGACGTAGGCATCGTCGAGTCGATCGACGGCCACGTCGACGAAGCCCGCCTTCTCGGCGCGGCTCTTCAGCTCGGTCGCGTCGAGGCCGAGCTTCAGGTCGGCCATCGCCTCGCCCATCCACGCCTCCTTGTGCGGCAGGAGGTCGGTGACGACGAGGCGGCCGCCCGGCTTGAGCGCGCGGCGCATGTCGCGCAGCGCCGCGAAGAGGTCGGGCACGTGGTGGAGGACGAGGCTCGCGAAGATCGCGTCGACCTCGCCGTCGGCGAGCGGCAACCGGTCGAGCTCGCCCTGGCGGAACTCCACCTGCGCGGCGTGGCCGGCGAGGTTCTCCTTCGCGCGGGCGAGCATCGCCGCCGAGTGGTCGATGGCGATCACCCGCTCGACGACGCGCACCAGCGCGCGCGCCATGTAGCCGGTGCCGCAGCCGACGTCGGCCACCACCAGGCCCGGCGCGACCAGGCAAGCGAGCGCCCGCCAGCGCGCCGAGCCGTGCTCGAACGCGCTGCCGACCGCGTCCCATTCGGGCGCGACCCGATCGAAGAAGGCGCGGCTCTTCTTGCGCCGCTCGTCGAGCACTGCCTCGAGGCGGGTGAGGTCGTCGGCCCGCCCCTCCACCGCCGCGAGTCGGCTCTCGATCGCCGCCCACAGGTCGTCGGGCAGCGCGGCGCCGCGCGCCAGTTGCACCAGCACGTGCGCCCCTTCGCGCCGCTCGTCGAGCAGGCGCGCCTCGCGCAGCACCTTCAGGTGGTTGCTGACGCGCGACTGCGACATGGCGACGGCGCGGGCGAGCTCGCCGACGGCGAGTTCTTCGCGCGCCAAGAGCCCGAGCAGGCGCAGGCGCGTCGGGTCGGCGAGGATCTTCAGCAGCGTCGGGAGGGAGGTGGCCACGGCGCGAAGATCATGACTTCATGACTCGATGATGCAAGATTGAATTCCACGGCGCTCCCCGGGTAAACGATCGGTTTCAGCTCCACACCGACCGCCCCTCCGAGCCCCCGGAGGGCAGAACCGCGCCGCCGCTCACATCGCCCGCGTCGCCTCGATGGGCGTCGCCGTCACTTCCGGTGGCGGTGGAACCACGCGACCGTCCCGTCGATCCAGCGCAGGATCGCGTTGCGGTCGCGGAACGAGTGCCCCTCGCTGTGCTCGATCACCAGCTCGCACGGCCGCCCGGCCGCGCGCAGCGCCCGCTCGAGCAACACGCTCTGCTCCAACGGCACGCGCCGATCGCGGCCGCCGTGGAAGAGGAGCAGCGGCGCCCGCAGCGTGGCGAGCTGGTGCAGCGGAGAACGGGCGTCGTACCGCTCGCCCGCCTCCTCGACCGGCCCGCCGAGGCCGAGCCGCGCGAGCTGCGGCAGATCGCTGGTCGCCTCGAAGCGGCGCCAATCGCTGACGCCAGCCGTCGCGCTCGCCGCGGCGAAGCGGTCGCTGCGCGTCAGCGCGAGTTCGGCGAGGAAGGCGCCGTAGCTGTGGCCGAGCAGGTAGAGGCGACGCGGATCGGCGAGGCCGCGCGCGACCAGCGTCGCCGCCAGTGCGTCGAGATCGTCGAGTTCGCGCCCGCCGAAGTCGCCGCGGTTCGCCTCGCCGAAGGGCTGCGAGTAGCCGGCCGAGCCGCGCAGGTTCGGCGCGCAGACGGCGAAGCCGGCCGCGACGAACGCCTCGGCGTAGCCGTCGTTGAAGCGCGCCGTCGCGCGACCGTTGCTGCCGCCGTGGAGCAGCACGATGGTCGGCCACGGCGCCGGCGAATCGGGCGTCAGCCAGAGCGCCTCGCCGTGCGCCGCGGCGCCGGACACGGCACGAGGCGCCCCATCCCCGACTGCATCTCCCACTGCATCCCCCACGGCGCCCGCCAGCGCGAAGGCGAGCCGCTCGCCGCGCGCCAACGGCCGCTGCGCGAGCGCCGCGTTGCGCGCGCTGAGCGGCATCGCGACCCAGTCGCGCGACGACCCGGTCACCAGTTGCTCGGGGCGGCCGGGCCCCGAGACGACCGCGAGGAAGGTGCCGTCGCTCGCCACGTCGAGGTGCTGCCACGACTCGAGCGCGTCGTGGACGAAGCGCACCATGGGCGGCGCGCCGCCGCGCCCCTCCGGCTCGATGCGCGCCACGTGGTCGGCGAGCCCGTGCTGCGTGACGGCGGCGATGGCGCCGTGCGCGTCGACGCAGAGCCGCTCGCGGAAGCCATTCACCCCATCCCCGAGCGAGAGCGGCGCCTCGCGCGTCAGGTTGCGGCAGAAGCCGTTGCCGAGGTCGAAGCGCAGCAGGTCGCGCTTGCCCGGCTCGAGCAGCGTGCGCGCCGACCACCACACGCAGTGGAGCTGGCGCGAGTCGGCGCTGAAGGCGGGGCGCCCGGCGATGCCGCGGCCGTCGGTGAGGCGGCGCAGCGCGCCGGTCGCCAGATCGGCGACGAAGAGGTCGAGCGGCTCGCCTTCGGGCGCGCCGGTCGGCTGCTCGGTGGCGATCAGCGCCAGCGTGCGGCCATCGGGCGACAGGCGGGCGTCCTCGACGGTGAGCCGGCCGAAGTCGAGCAGCGTCTCGCCGAGCTCCTGCGTCGCGAGGTCGGCGCGCGCGAGCTGCGCCGTGCGGTAGCCCGGCCCTTCGACCACGTGCAGCACCAGCAGCTCGTCGCCGTCGGCCCGCGCCCGCCAGAAGAGGTCGAATGCGCCGCGCGATGCATCGGGGAAGAGCGCGAGCCGGGGCGGCTCGTCGTCGGGCGCGATCCAGACCTCGGCTTGCGGCGGCGCGCGCAGCACGAAGGCGGCGCGCCCGTCGCGCGCCCACTCGACCTGCCCGAGCGCCGTGTTCGCCAGCACGAGCGGCGGCTGCGCGTCGCCCGCCGCCCGCGTCAACCGATGGTCGACCAACCGCAACTCGCTCGCGGCGAGGCCGTCGATCTCGAAGCTGAGCGCGCGCGTGCCGTCGGGGCGCAGCGAGAGCGCGCGGTAGTAGGTGCGCGCCAGCAGATCGGCCGGTGCCGGCGGCGGGCCGCGCGTGCCGTCGCAAAGGAAGCACGCGACCGCGGCGAGCCGCTCGATCGCCCGCAGGAAGCCGTTCGCCGGCGCCGCTCGCCCCATCCGCTTGCGCTCCATGCCCGCGGCGCAGAAGGTAGCGCGGCGCGGCGCTTCCGACAGGTCGCCGCCGCCGGACGCGCGCCGCCGTGCGGCGTTCGCCGCTCGAACCGCCGCTCGAACCGCCGAGGAGCCGCTGTGCGCCAGACGATCGAACTCGCCGACGGCGGCCGACTGGTCGGCGACGTGACGCTGGAGCGAGCGGGCGCGCCGCTGGCGCTCTACCTGCACGGCCTCGGCTCCCACCGCGGCGGCACCAAGGCGACCTGGCTCGAGCAGGAGCTGGTGGCGCGCGGCTACGGCTTCGCGCGCTTCGACTTCCGCGGCCACGGCGAATCGAGCGGCCAGTTCGACGAGCTGACCCTCACGCGCCTGCTCGAAGATGTCGCCGCCGTCACCGCCCACCTCGCGAGCGGACGCGCGGGCGCGCCGCCGCGCGCGCTGCTGCTGATCGGCGCCTCGCTCGGCGGCCTCGCCGCGGCGTGGCACGCGCTGCTCGCCCCGCGCGAACCGCTGCCGATCGCCGGGCAAGTGCTGATCGCGCCGGCCTTCCGGCTGCTCGAGCGCTACCTCGCCGCGATCGGCCCGGAGGGGCGCGCCCGCTGGGAGCGCGACGGGCGCTTCCGCTTCGCCGGCCCGTGGTTCGAGTTCGACCTGCGCTTTGCGGCGGTGGTCGACGCGCAGCGCTACGCTCACGCGCGCTTGCTCGAGGAGTCGCGGGTGCCGGCGCTCCTCCTGCACGGCAGCGCCGACGAGACGACGCCGCTCGAAGGGAGCGTCGCCTTCGCCCGCGACTGCCGCGCGCAACGGCCACGCCTGGTGACGATCGCCGGCGGCGACCATCGCCTCACCGCGGCGCGCGAGCAGCTCTGCGACGAGATCGTGCGCTTCGCCGAAGGAGTCTGCCGATGACGGGATCGCGACCGCTCGCCGCTCGCCTTCGTTCGCGCCGCGTCGTCGTCGCGCTGGCGCTCGGCTCGTGCGTCGCCCTGCTCGGCGCCTCGCTGCGCGCCGCGTCGCAGGGCGCGCAGGAGGGCGGCGCCGCGAAGCCGCCGCTGCCGCGCGACACGCTCACCGAGGCCGACGTCGCCGGGCTGCCGCTGCTCGGCCTCGGCGACACGGTGCCGGGGGTCGAGTCGACGCCGCTCGCGCTCGCTCGTGCCGCGCTCGGTCGCCGCCTCTTCTTCGATCCGATCCTCTCGCTCGACAAGACGGTGAGCTGCGCCTCCTGCCACGATCCGCAGAAGGGGTTCGCCACCAACGACGTGCGACCGCTCGGCGTCGGCGGCCAGCTCTGCGATCGCAACTCGCCGCCCCTCTTCAACCGCGCGTTCGGCACGACCCACGTCTGGGACGGGCGCGCCGCGACGCTCGAGGCGCAGGTGGTGATGCCGATCGAGCATCCCCACGAGATGGCGCTGCCGCTCGCCGACGCGGTGGCGCGCCTCGCGGCCGACGCGGAGTACCGCGCGCTCTTCGCCGCGGCGGGCGCGCCCGAGCCCGACGTCGCCTCGCTCTCCGCCGCGCTCGCCGAGTTCCTGCGGCGCCTCGTGGTGGGCGACTCGCCGATCGACCGCTTCCGCGCCGCGAAGGGGAAGCTCACGCCGCAGGAGCGGCGCGGCCTCTGGATCTTCGACAGCAAGGGACGTTGCTGGAAGTGCCACTCCGGGCCGAACTTCAGCGACGAGAAGTTCCACAACACCGGCGTCGGCGCGAAGGAGGGGGTACCGGAGGCGGGCCGTTTCGCAGTCACCGGCGACCCGACCGACCGCGGCGCCTTCAAGACGCCGACGCTGCGCATGGTGGCGAAGACGGCGCCCTACATGCACGACGGCAGCCTCGCCACGCTCGAGGAGGTGGTCCGCTTCTACGCGCGTGGCGGCAACCGGAACGAGCAGCTCGACCCGCGCATGGAGCCGTTCGAGATCAGCGACGACGACGTCGCCGCGCTGGTGGCGCTGCTCGAGGCGCTCTCGCGCCGCGGCGACGAGGCGCCGGCGGGCGCCGCCGAAGCGGACGACGCCGAGTCGGAGCCGCCGTCCGCCGCGCCGCCCGCGACCGCGCCGGCCCCCGCCGCGAAGCCAACGAAGAACGGCCGCCGACGCGCCTACTGAGCGCGAGCGCGCGCTAACTTCTCGGCGTGACTGCGCGCCGCCCCACCGCCGACTCGCTGCCCGCCGACGCCACCTTCGCCGTCCATCCGATCGGCGTGGTCCGCTCGCCGTTCCGCGTCCACGTCGGGACACCGCGCCAACCGGGCGTCGCACCGATCGCCGACGGCGAGATCGTGCTGCGCGCGGGATTGCAGAACTGCTTGAAGGACCTGAAGGGGTTCAGCCACCTCTGGGTCCTCTTCTGGTGCAATTTCAGCCGCGGCTGGAACGCGCAGGTCGTGCCGCCGCGCGACACCGTGAAGCGCGGCCTCTTCGCGACCCGCTCGCCCCACCGCCCCAACCCGATCGGCCTCTCGGTCGTGCAGCTCCTCGACGTGCGCGGCACGCGACTGCGCGTGCGCGGGCTCGACATGCTGGAGGGCACGCCCGTGCTCGACTTGAAGCCCTACGTCCGCTACGCCGACTCGCGCCCCGACGCGAGCGACGGTTGGCTCGCCGAACTGCCGCCCGAGCCGCTGCCCGACCACCGCGACTGGCAAGCGACGCCCGCGGCCGCGAAGCGGGGGCGGCGCGCGCTGCCGTCGCTGCTGCTCGCCGCCGCGCTGCTCGGCTCGGCGCTGCTGCCGGGCTGCGCTCCCGAGGGCGCCTCGTCGCCGAGCGCGCCGACGCCCGCCGCGCCGATCGCCGGCCCGGCCCCCGGCCAAGCGACCATCGCCGCCGACGCGACCACCGTCGAGGGCGATGGCGTCCTCGACGCCTGGATCGCGCCGCCGAGCAAGGGCGATGAAGCGGGCGCGCTGCCGTGGTTCCAGCAGGCGGTCGCGCAGCGCGGCGCCTTCCGCAGCCGCAGCGCCGTGCGCGCCTTCGAGAAGGCGCTCGAGCTCGACCCGGCCCACCTCGGCGCGCTGGTCGAGTACGGCTTCCTGCTGCTCGAGCCGGGGGCGGAGCAGAACCTCGGGCTCGCGCTGCTGCAGTTCCGCCGCGCGCAGTTGGTCGTCGAAGGGCAGCTCCACGCGATGGTCGGCGAGGGGGTCGCGCGCGCCGCGCTGAACGACGTCGCGCGCGCCGAGTCGCTCCTGCGCCACGCGCTCGAGAAGCTGCCGGAGAGCGCGATCGGGCGGCGGGCGTGGGCGGCGATCGCGTTGGGCGACGTCTGCGCCAACGACGGCCGCCAGGAGGAGGCGCTCGCCCTCTACCGTCAGGCGAGCGGCGACGCGATCCCGGCGCTGCAACGTGGCAGCGCGCTGGTGCGCCTCGCCGACCTGCAGGCGCAGCTCGATCGGCCGACCGAGGCGCTCGCGACCGTGCGGCGCGCGCTGGCCGTCGACCCGGAGAACGTGCGCGCCCACTACCTGCTGGCGCAGCTCCTGACCAAGAGCGGCGACGCCGAGGGCGGCGCCAAGGAGGCGCGCATCCACGAGCTGCTCCGCTCGTTGCGCGACCACCTCTCGACGCGCTACGTGAACGATGCGGCGCGCCGCACCGCGCTCTGGCGCGAGCTCGCGACCGCGTGGCCCGAGCACCGCCGGCTGCTCCACTCGCTGGTGCGCGATCAGCTGGAGGGGGGCGACTTCGTCGGCGCGAAGGGGACGGCGGCCGAGATCGAGGCGCGCGACGGCGCGAGCGCCGAGGTGCACTGGCTCGCGGCGCGCGCGCTGGCCGGCTGCGGCGACCTCGACGGCGCGAAGAAGCGCGCCGACGCGATGCAGCAGCTCGACCCGGCGGTACCGCCCGGCGTGCTGCGGACAGTGCTCGACGACTGGCGGCGCGGCAATCCGGAGACGGTCGACGCCACGGCGTTCGATCGAGCGCTGCGCGCCTGGTTGGGCGGCGCGTGAGGCGGCGCCACGCGGGAGTCGCTGCCGCCGCGGCGGCGCTGCTCGCGGCGTGCGAGCGGCCGCCGGCGCCGCCGTCCGCGCCCCCCGCGCCCGCGCCCCGCCCGGCTGCTGCGCCAAGCCCCGCCGCAGCGCCCGCGACGAGCCCTGCTGCGCCCGGGCTCTTCGTCGATCGCAGCGCGGAGAGCGGCGTCGACTTCGTCCATTGCAGCGGCGGCGCCGGCAAGAAGCTCTTGGTCGAGATCAACGCCGGCGGCGTGAGCCTGCTCGACTACGACGGCGACGGCGACTTGGACCTCTTCTGCGCGCAAGGCGCAGCGTTGCCCGGCTTCGACGCAACGGGGCGCGACCTGCGCGACCGCCTCTACCGCAACGACGGCGCTTGGCGCTTCACCGACGTGACCGATGCGACCGGCGCCTTCGACGCGGCGTTCACCTACGCCGCCGCCTGCCCTGACGTCGACGGCGACGGCGACCCCGACCTCTACCTCGCCAACGCCGGGCGCAACACGTGGCTGCGCAACGACGTCGCGACGAGCGGCCGCTTCACGGAAGTCACCGCCGAGCTCGGCGGCGAGAGCCCCGAGTGGTCGACCGCGGCCGCCTTCCTCGACTTCGATCGCGACGGCGATCTCGACCTCTACGTGGTGAACTACGTCGCGCTCGTGCTCGACCACCCGGGCTGCGGCAACCTCGCCAAGGGGGAGGCGTGGCGCAGCTACTGCCACCCCGACGAGTTCGCGCCCGCCCCCGATCGCCTCTACCGCAACGACGGCGGCCGCTTCGTCGACGCGAGCGACGTGCTCGGAGCGGCCGGCCGCGGCGGCGCCGGGCTCGGCGCGGTGCCGTGCGACTACGACGGCGATGGCGACGTCGACCTCTTCGTCGCCAACGACTCGACGCCGAACTTCCTCTGGCGCAACGACGGCGAGGCGGGCGCGCTGCGCTTCACCGAGGTCGCGGGCGAGGCGTGGGTGGCCGTCGACGGTTCGGGCGTCAGCACCGCGGCGATGGGCTGCGATTTCGGCGACGTCGAGGGCGACGGCGACTTCGACCTCGTGGTCGCCAACCTCGCGATGGAGGTGAACAACTTCTACCGCAACGACGGCCACGCCCGCTTCGACGACCGCAGCCAGGCGAGCGGCTTCGGGCCCCCGTCGCTCCTCTACGTCGGCTTCGGCTGCGAGCTCTTCGACGCCGACCTCGACGGCGACCAGGATGCGCTGATCGCCAACGGCCACGTCATCGACAACGTCGAGCTCTACGAGCCGGCGCAGACCTTCCGCCAGCCGCCCCTCCTGATGAGCAACGACGGCCGCGGCCGCTTCCGGCGGCTGCCGATCGACGAGGCGGGCGGCTACTTCGCGACGCGGCAGGTCGGGCGCGGGCTCGCGATCGGCGACCTCGATGGCGACGGCGATGCGGACGCGGTGGTCGGCCACTGGAACGGCAGGCCGGCGCTGCTCGAGAACCGGACGCGGCACGACGGCGCGGGGCCGCGCTGGATCGGGGTCGCCCTGGTGGGCAGCGGCGCCAACCGACAGGCGCTCGGGGCGCAGGTGCGCGTCATCGCGAACGGCCGTACGCAGGTCGACGAGGTGCGCGGCGTGAGCAGCTACCTCGCCTTCCACGACCTGCGCCTCTCCTTCGCCCTCGGGGAGGCGACGGCGGCCGACTCGGTCGAAGTGCGCTGGCCCGACGGGCGCCGTTCCACCCACGGCCCGCTCGCCGCGGGGCAGTGGCATCGAATCGAGGCGCCGGCGCGCTGAAGGCGAGCACGGCGAACGGCGCTCCGCCGCGCGCCGCCGCGCTCCGGCTCGTTGCCAGCGGGCGTCACTTTCTTGTCACGGCCGGAAACAGAAACGCGTCCGCTGCGTTCCGAAGAGCGGGCCGTCGGCGGCATCGGTGCTTCGGCTGCGAGGAAAATTGGCGCGCGGGTGCGAACTCGAGCGGTGGAACGTGGTCCATGGTGGGACCCGGCGCCGGCGCGGGACGCCCGCTAACCTGCCGACCGCCATTGCACCGATTGGCCGCCCGGCCGGTAGGGTCCGCTCGAAACCTCAGGGAAGGGGAGTCCGTCGATGAGTTGGATCGTGAGCCTTGCACTCGCCGCGACGACCGGACTGGCGCTCGCCAGCGCCGCACCCGCGACGCTCGCCACGCTCGCGCCGAGGGGCTTGGCGCTGAACGCGCCGGCGCCGGCGCTCGACGTGCCGAACCGCGCGTACCGCGACCCGGTCCACAAGTTCTCGTTCAAGATGTACGCGGACTGGGAGCAGGTGCCGGTCGAGATCACCGAGAAGTACGAGGTCGCGAAGTTCTACGAGAAGGGCGAGCGCGGCGACTGGTTCTCGCCCGAGATCAACGTCTTCCGCATCGACAAGAAGACGGGCGCCGGCGGGCCGGTCACCGGGCTCGACCCGAAGAAGATCGACGACGAGGCGGTGCGCAAGCTCCTCGAAGCGGCGAACGCTCCGAAGACCGTCTTCGACCTCGCCTTCGGCAACCTGATCATGCCGCAGGGCGCGAAGCCGTGTGATCCCGCCTCCTTCAAGCCGATCACCTCGTACGACAAGGTCGACGGCAAGCTCTGGATCCACGAGATCCACCGCGGCGACAACCCGAAGGACAAGACCGAGTACCTGCTGGTGATGCTGGTCGCCTTCGAGAAGGAGGGGATCGAGTACGGCATCCGCTTCTCGGGCCCGGCGCGCCGCCGCAAGGAGTTCGAGCCGGCGCTGAAGACCATGGCCAAGTCGTTCGTCTTCTTCGACGACAAGGCGAAGGAGGTCGTCAGCCTCGACAAGGTGCTGGACGGCGTGAACATCACGCCGAAGCGCCGCGGCGAGATCCAGAAGGGGCTCGTGAAGGGCTGGGGCGTGGAGGTCAGCCCGAAGAAGAACTACGTCATCATCTACAACACGAAGAACAACAAGAACAAGCTGCTGGCCGAGACCATCGCCAAGCGCATCGAGGGCATCCGCGAGCAGATCTACGAGGTGCAGTTCCCGCCGGCCGAGCCGGTGAAGGCGGTCTCGATCGTGCGCGTCTGCGGCGATCGCAACGAGTACCACAAGTACGGCGGCCCGGGCGGCTCGGCGGGCTACTGGAACAGCTGGGCCGAGGAGCTCGTCTTCTACGACGCGAGCCCCGCCAAGCAGATCGACGACGACACGCTCGCGGTGCTCTACCACGAGGCGTTCCACCAGTACATCTACTACAGCGTCGGCAGCGTGGCGCCCCACTCGTGGTTCAACGAGGGGCACGGCGACTACTACGCGGGCGCGAAGTGGAAGTCGAACAAGTGGAAGGTCGGCCCGTTCGACTGGCGCGTCGGGACGGTGAAGAACGCGATCCGCCAGGGGCCGCGCGATTCGGCGGTGCAGAAGGACGAGAAGACCGGCAAGGAGCGCCGGATCTACGCCAGCGACAAGGGCTACACGCCGCTGAAGGACCTGGTCGCCTTCAGCCAGGGCGACTACTACAGCTACCCCGGCGTGAGCTATGCGCAGGGCTGGAGCCTCATCTACTTCCTGCGCGAAGAGGTCCCGAACAACAAGAAGTACGCCGAGAAGTGGGGCAAGATCCTCGACACCTACTTCACCGCGCTGAAGCGCGAGGTGAACAAGGAAGGGAAGCTGCGCCGCCGCGGCTTCGGCGACGACGAGCCGCCGGCGCCCGACGACCCGAAGAAGCCGGGCGATCCGACCGAGCCGGACGAGCCGACCGATCCGACCGATCCTGCCGATCCGACGCCGCCGGGCGAGGGCGACGAACCGCCGGCCGATCCCGGCTTCCAGCCGATGCAGGAGGGCGACGTCTCCGAGTCGGCGCTCGAGATCGCGCTGCGCGAGGCGTTCGCCGGCGTCGACTTCGCCGAACTCGAGACCGCGTGGAAGGAGTTCACGTTGAAGGTCTCGGGCTGAGACGACGGAGCGTCCCGCCCGCCGCACGAGGAGCGGCGCGGGACGTCCAACCGGACCGAACGAGGATCGAACCGGTTGCGTCGATCGTGCGTAGCCGCGCGGTCGACGCGCCTTCGCTTCGCGGCGCGCGATCGCGCCCATGAGCGCGCCGGGAACTGCATCGGGAAGAGTGCATGGCGTCCGTCGCTCGCAAGTGTCCCTCCTGCGCTGGCGCGATCGCATCACCGCAGGCGACCGGCTGCGAATGGTGCGGGACGCCGCTCGCCGGCGCGCCGGTCGCCGCCCCGAAGCCGCCGCTCGCCCAGCCGGTCGGTTCGGTCGAGGCCGCGCGGCTCGATCAGGCGCTGCGGCAGCTCGAGGCGCTGCAGCCGCCGCGCCAGAGCGGGCTGCGCGGCTGCGCGTTCTTCGTGCTGCTGGCAGCGGCGGTGCTGTTCGTCTTCCTGCTGCTCTTCATGAGTGCCGGCGAGCCGGAGCCGGCGCCGAGCCCGAGCGCCGTCGACACTCCGGTCGAAGCGCCCGCGGCTCCCCCCGTCGAGCGGCCCGTCGAGCGGCAGAGCGGCCGCTGATCCTGCCGCGCGCGGGCTACTGCGGCGCGGGGAGCTCCGCCGGGCGGCGCGCCGGCAGCAACCGGTAGAGCAGCGTGCTCAGCAGGCCGACGGCGGCGACCACCGACCAGAGCAGGTGCGGCCCGCCCCGATCGAGCAGCGTCATGCCGAACTTCGGGCCGATGGTGAGCCCCGCCCCGAACGCGAGCGTCAGCGTCCCCATGTAGAGGCCGCGGCGGTTCGCCGGCGCGAGGTCGTTGATCAACGCCGACATCGCCGGCATCGCGATCATCTCGCCGAAGGTCCAGATCACGACCGCGCCGACGATCGTCCACCAGGTGTGGGCGAACGCCATCGAGCCGAAGCCGGCGGTGGTCAGCAACGAGCCGACCACCAGCGACTTGCGGTGGCTCCAGTGGGAGAGCCGCGTGTTCAACTCCACCTCGATCAGCACGATCAGCAGCGTGTTCACCGTGATGGTGAGGCCGTAGTCGAACTTGCGCAGCCCGAGGTGGTGCGTCATGTAGTAGGCCATCGTCGAGTCGTGCTGGAAGAACATCACCGCGTTCAGCACGGTCGCCGCGAAGAAGCAGAGCAGCGCCCCGTCGCGCGCCAGCACGCGCAACGCCGAGCCGTGCGGCCGCTCGTGGCGCACCGCGGCCGGGAGCGGGGTGCGCAGCAGCACCAGCGCCGCGATCAGGCTCGCCGCGGCGTCGACCCAGAAGATCCAGAGGAAGTCGATCTCGGCGAGGAAGCCGCCGAGCGCCGGCCCGATCGAGAGGCCGAAGTTGATGGCGAGGCGCGACAGCACGAACGCCTGCTTGCGCAGCGGATCGGGCGCGACCTCGGCGACCAGCGTCATCAGCGCGGGGCGCGGCATCTCGTTGCAGAGCGAGAAGAGGACGGTGGCCGCGACGACTGCGGTGAAGCTCCGCGCCAGCGGGTAGCACGCCACCGCGAGCGCGGCCGCCACCAGCGAGGTGCGCAGCACGCGGCGCGGCCCGAAGCGGTCGGAGAGCCAGCCGGAGAGCGGCGCCGCCACCAGCGTGGTCGCGCCGTAGAGCGAGAGGACCCAGCCGGCGCGCGCCTCCTCGAAGCCGAGGCGCTGGACGAGGTAGAGCACGAGGAACGGTCGCACCATCACGCCGGCGCGGTTGATGAAGGTCGCCAGCGCGATCAGGAAGCTCGCGCGCGGGAGGCCGGCGAGGCCACGCCAGGGATTCACGACTCGACTCCAGGAGCGCCGGCAGAGCGGCGAAAGGGGCGCAGCACTGTAGCGCCGCGCCGCGCGTCGCCGCCTCCGCTACACTCCCCGCCCCATGGCCATCGATCGCCCGATCTTCATCGTCGCGCCGCCGCGCTGCGGCACCACGCTCCTCTACCAGTGCCTCGTCGCCCATCCCGACGTCGGCTACTTCAACCGCGCCAACCGCAACTGGGTCGACTCGCCGCGCCTCGCCCACTGGATCACCAAGGTCGGCGGGCTGCTCGGCACCTACCGCGACACGCCGCGCGAGTCGCGCAGCATCTGGTTCCGCTTCTTCCCAGAGCGCGCAGTCGACGTCGCCGACGCGCGCGATGCGACGCCCGAGGCGCGCGCCTGGTTCGAGGAGCGCATCGAGGCGGTGCTGCGGCTGCGTGGCGCGAAGCGCTACTCGAACAAGCTGCCGGCCCACTCGCTGCAAGTCGACTTCCTCGCGGCGCTCTGGCCCGACGCGCTCTTCCTGCAGCCGCTGCGCGACTGGCGGGCGGTGGTCGCGTCGACGATGGTGAAGCGCGAGCGCGACTTCACCGGGCAGTGGTTCGGCGTGCGGGCGCTCGGCTGGCAGGAGCAGGCGAAGCGCCCGGCCCACCTCGCGGCGGCGTGGCACCACCGCGTCGTCCACGAGGAGCTCGCGCGCCAGGCGGCCGCGCGCCCCGGCCGCTTCCTGCCGGTGCAGTACGAGGAGTTGCTCGCTGCCCCGCAGGAGACGATGCGGCGCGTCTTCGACTTCTGCGGCCTGCCGCACGATGCGGCGCTGCTCGCCAAGGCGACGGCCGGCGTGCGGCCGACCTCCGACAAGTGGCGCGAGACGCTGACGCCGCCGCTGCTGGCCGAGATCGAGCGCGAGCAGGGCGACGCGATGCGCGCCTACGAGTGGCGCTCGTCCGCCAGTAGCGCGGCCACGGCCGCCGCCGCGCCCTGAGCGACCGCCGGGGTCCCCTGCCCCGGGAAGATGGTGTCGCCGACGAGGTAGAGCCGCGGCAGCGGCGCGCGCGCCCCCGCCCACGTCCACGGCGGATTCGCGAGCGAGTGGCCGAGCCCGCCGACCTCGCCGTCGGGCCGCAGCGTGTAGCGCTCGAAGGTGCGCGGCGTGCCGGGCAGGAAGGGGCGCCATTCGCCGCGCCCGAGTTCCGGGAAGGCGCGCACGATCGCCGCCTGCATCGCCGCGGCGACTGCTGCCACCGCGGCATCGTCCGACGCGAACCGCCCGCGCGTCCACTCGGCCGGCCGCTCGACGTGGGTCGAGACGGTGAGCGCGCGGCGGCCGGGCGGCGCGCGGCCGCGCTCCCCTGCTCGCGAGAAGGAGAGGAAGAGGGAGTGCGCCGGCAGATGGGGCAGCGGCTGCGCCAGGTGGAGCTGGTGGAACGGCGTGCCGAGGTCGTCGAAGTCGGCCGGCACGCCGGCGTAGAGCGTGAACGCGCCGACCGCGACGCCGCGCGCCGTCTTCGCGCGGGCAAACGGCGCGAGCGCGGGCAGCAGCTCTGCCAGCGCCAACAGCGGCACGTTCGCCACCACCGCGTCCGCTTCGAGCGACGCACCGCGCGCCGCACCCCCCGCCGCACCACCCGCCGCGGCCGCGAGCGCGAGGCGCCACGGCGCGCCGCCGCCGCCGCCAACCCCGCCGCGCTCGAGCGCCACCACGCGCGTCCGCAGCCGCAGCTCGCCGCCGTCGCGCCGCAGCGCGCGCGCGAGCGCCTGCGGGAGCGCCGACAGCCCGCCGTCGAGCGCCCACGTGTCGCGCGGATAGGCGAGCCCGAGCGCCCCGAAGAGCCACGGCGTCGCCGCCGCGTCGCGCTGCGTGGTGATGGCGAGCTGCTCGGCGACGAAGCGGGCGCAACGGCTCTCCGGCGCGATGCGGTGATCGGCCAGCACGGCGGCGACGCTGCGGCGCAGCGCGGACAGCAGCGGCAGCAGCGCCAAGCGGCGCGGCGCCAGCAGCGCGAGCGTCTCGCGCCAGTTGCCCGGCGGGAAGCCGCCCGCTTGCGGCAGCAGCCGCCACGCCCGATCGGCGAGCGCCTCGGCCGCCGCGAAGAAGCCGACGACATCGCCCTCGCCGGCGAACGCGCGCGCCGCCTCCTCGCCCCAGCGCGCCGCATCGGCGAAGCGACGCACGACGCGCCGCGCGCCGTCGGCTGCCTCGTCATGGACCACGACGCCGGGATCGCAGCGGACGCGCGGCAGCTCGAGCGCGAGCTCCTCGATCAGCTGCGCGATCGGCTGGCCGGGCAGGAGCCCCGACAGCGTCGTCGCGCCGACGTCGAAGCGGCAGCGCTCGCGCGTGAACCACGAGGCGCAACCGCCCGGCAGCGCATGCTGCTCCAGCACGACGACGCGCCGCCCGGCGCGCGCGAGGCGGGCGGCCGCCGCGAGCCCGCCGACGCCCGCGCCGATCACCGCGACGTCGCAGCGCTCGCTCACTCGCGCCGTTTCATTCGTAGCCGAGCGCCCGCACGCACGGCGCGAGCGCCTGCTCGAGCTGCGCGCGCAACGGCGGCTCGAGTTCGCGCCGCCAGCGCCCGACCGACTCCTGCGGCGAGGCCGCGGTGAGATGGCTCTGCCGCTGCGGCGCCTCGTGGAAGGCGCTCGCCATCGCGGCGACCCCGTCCGCCGCCACGCCCGCCCACTGCGCCACCTGCGCCAGCGCTCGTTCCGGCGCGGCCAGGAGCTCCTCGTAGCGCGCGACGTGCACCGTGACGCCCGCCGCGCGCGCCGCGTCGAGCCGCGCCGGCAACCGCGTCCACGCCTGGCCGTAACGCCCTTCGAGCAGCTCGGTCAACGCTTGCGCCCGCCCCGCCTTCGGCGCCGCGCTCTCGCCCTCGCGATAGAAGAACTCCGACGCCGAGACGACCGCGTCGCGCGGATCGCGGACCAGCAGCACCAGGCAGGCCGCCGGCCACTGGCGCGCGAACTCGACCATCAGGTTGACGTAGACCTTCTCGGCGAACGCGCGCACCGCCGGCTTCTTCAGCGTCGTCGCGAGGCGCCGATAGAAGTCGCTCACGCCGGCGCGCGCCGCCTCGTCGAGGCGCGCCAGCACCGCGTCGCCGTAGTCGCGCTCGAGCTCCTGCTCGCGGCTCGAGAAGGGCGAGCGGCCGTTCTCGTAGACGCTCTTCGCCGGTTCGTAGCCGGAGGGCTCCCCCTCCGGCACGAGGCGCAGCGAGGCGCGCGCGAAGGAGACGTAGGTGGCGGGGCGCTGCTCGTGCGGCCAGCGCGGGCAGACGACGATCTCGGGGTGGCGCGAGAGCGCCTCGAGGAAGATCGTCCCGCCGCTGCGACCGTTGGCCAGCACCGCCAGCGGCTTCAGCTCGGTCGCCGCGGTCGAGCCCGGCGCGCTCTTGCGTCCGAAGATCACGCCTGCCTCCCTGCGCGCGCCGCGACGGCCGCTTCGTAGATCCCCGCCAGCCGTTCGCCTTGCCGCGCCACGTGGTACTCCGCCTCGACGTGGCGCCGCCCCGCGATCGCCATCGCTTCCCAACGCGACGGGTTCTCCGCGAACCAGCGCAGGTGGCGCACGAGCCCCGCCACGTCGCGCTCGTCGGCGAGGAGCCCCGTCTCGCCGTGGCGCACCACCGACGGGATGTCGCAATGGGTCGAGCTCACGATCGGCAGCCCGCTCGCCGCCATCTCGATCAAGCTCACCGGCGCGCCGCCCTCGGTGTCGCCATCGGCGGCGGTGACGCTCGGCGAGACGAAGAGGTGCGCGCGCGCTGCCTCCTCGAAGAAGACGCGGTGCGGCTGGTAGCCGAGCAGGCGCGTCCTGTCGCGCAGCCCGTGCCGCTCGAGCGCGGCGAGGATCCGCTCCTTCTCGGGGTGGCTGCGCGGGTCGGCGCTGGCGTCGCCGATGATCGCGATCTCGACGTCGCGATGGTCGCGCGCGAACTCGCCGATGGCGTCGAGCGCGTCGGGGAACCCCTTCTTCTCGCGGAACGACCCGGCGAGGAGGAAGCGCAGCGTGCCGCCGTCCCAGGTGCGCGGGCGGAAGGCGATGGCGTCGACGTCGACGCCCAAGTGGTGCACCGTCACCTTCGCCTCGGGGCAGCCGAGCGCGACGAGGCAGCGCCCCATGTGCGGCCCCTCGCAGAGGACGCGGTCGACCGCCGCGAACATCGCGCGGTAGCGCGCGAGCCACTTCGGCTTCTGGCGCGGCAGGAAGTTGACGTCCTTGCCGTAGAAGGTCGCGACGTGGGCGAGACCCGCCTCTCGGGCCGCCTCGACGTCGCGGCAGGCGTGGTCGCCCCAGTGCGAGTGGATCAGCGCCGCGCCGGCGCGGCGCGCCGCGTCGACGACGAAGCGGCTCCAGCTCGGCTCGCGCCACGCCTGCCAGAACGAGCGCTTGACGCCGCGCTCCTTCCTCTGCTCGATCGCCGGCCAGTCGAACTGGTCAAGATGCTCGACGCCGTCGCAGACGACGCGGCTCTCGACGCGCTCCGCCGGCAGGTGCTTCACCTGCGCGAAGAGCCACGTCGAGGTGAGCGGCAGCCAGTAGGGCACGCTCTGCAGCGCGACCATCCGCTTCGCCGCACCTTCGCTGCCGCGCGACCGGCGCACGTCGCTCGCCGCTGCGCTCATCGTTCGCCCCGCTCCGTCGAGTCCTCGCCGCCCGTTCCCGCGGACCGCCGCGCGCCGCCGCAGAGCAGCCCCCGCGCCAGGTTGCGCAACTGCCGCGACCAGCGCAGCCGCGGCGCGACGCGGATCTTGCCGTCGCGATGGGCGACGAAGTAGCCGCTCGCATCGCGACCGACGCTGCCGGCCGGCCGCTCGGCGGTCGTGGAGGCGGGGCCCGGCTGCGCGGCGCCGATCGTCCACTTCGCGCCGGCGTAGCGCCCCAGCGGCCAGCGCGCGCCGTCGAGCCAGTGCTGCGTGCCGCGCAGCGCGTGCCAGCAACGCTCGAGCGACCAGCCGTCGAAGTCGATCAACGGCTCGTCGCGGCGCACGGCGCGCGCGCGCGGCGTCGGGCGTGGCCCCTGCGCGCGCGGCTCCGCGCGACCGGCGGCGAGCGCGTCGGCCACCGCCGCCATCAGCCGCGCGCCGATCGGCTCGACGCGCGCGGTCAGCTCGGCGAGCGGCAGGCCCGGCTCCACCGCGACGCGCTCCTGCGCGAGGATCGGCCCGCTGTCCTCGCCTTCGTCGAGCGCGTGGACCGTCACGCCGATCTCGCGCTCGAAGGCGAGGTACTGCCAGAGCCACGGATAGGGGCCGGGCCAGCGCGGCAGCAGCGACGGGTGGAGGTTGATCGCGCCGTGGCGCGCCAGCGCGATCACCGCGGCCGGCAGGAGCTGCGTCAACGAGGCGATCGCCAGCAGGTCGGGCGCCGCCGCGCGCACGAACGGCTCGAGCGCGCCGCGCGTCCCCTTGTCGAGCAGCAGGTAGGGCAATCCGCGGCCGCGCGCGAACTCGGCCAGCGCGCTGCCCTGGTCCGGTCGCGCGCCGCGCCCCCCCGACTCGACGATCGCGACGACCGCGTGGCGCTCCGCCAGCGCCGCGAGCGGCGCGAGCGAGAAGCCGTGGCTGCGGCCCATGAAGAGGACGCGCATCGCGTCGCGCCGTCCCGCTCAGCCCGCGAGCGAGCGGCGCACCGCTTCGACCACGTCGGCGACGTCGGCATCGGTGAGCTTGGGCGTGAGCGGCAGGCTCACCGTCTCGCGGCCGAAGGCGAGCGCGTGCGGGCAGCTCTCCGGCTTCCAGCCGAGCTCGCGCTGGTAGTAGGGATGCTCGGCGAGGCTCAGGTAGTGGACGCCGACGCCGATGCCGTGCGCGGTCATGCGATCGAGGAACGCGTCGCGTTCCACGCCGCAGCGCTGCGGGTCGATGCGCACCTGGTAGAGGTGGTAGGCGTGCTTCTCGTGCGCGGCGGTCGGCGCCGGCAAGCCGATCGGCAGCCCGGCGAGCGCCGCGTCGTAGGCGCGCCAGATCTGCTGGCGGCGCCGCCAGCTCGCCTCGACGCGCGCCAGCTGATGGAGGCCGATCGACGCCTGCAGGTCGGTGAGGTTGTTCTTGAAGCCGCACTCGACCACGGAGTAGTGCTTGTAGCCCGAGTCGGAGAAGCGCTTCCAGGCGTCGCGGCTCATGCCGTGCAGCGCCAGGATGCGGATGCGGTCCAGGTCCTCCTGCCGGCGGGCGATCACCATGCCGCCTTCGCCGGTCACCACGTTCTTCGTCACGTAGAAGCTGAAGCAGCCGAAGTCGCCGAAGGTGCCGGCGTGCTGCCCGCGCCACTGCGTCTCGATCGCGTGGGCGCAGTCTTCGATCATCCAGAGGCCGTGGTCGCGCGCGATCGCCCCGAGCGCGTCCATGTCGCACGAGCGGCCGGCGAGGTGGACCGGCAGCAGCGCCTTGGTGCGCGGCGTGATCTTGCGGCGGACGTCGGCGGGATCGAGGTTGCCGGTCACCGGATCGATGTCGGCGATCACCGGCGTGCCGCCCGCGTGCAGCACCGCGTTGGCCGTCGCGCAGAAGGTGAGCGCGGTGGTGATCACCTCGTCGCCCGGCTGCAGGTCGCGCGCCACCATGCAGAGGTGGAGCGCCGCGGTCGCCGAGCTGACCGCCGCCGCGGCCGGCACGCCCTTGTAGGCGGCGAAGTCGGACTGGAAGCGCGCCGTCTTCGGCCCGGTGCCGATCCAGCCGCTCTTCAGCGTGGCGACCACCTCGTCGATCTCGGCTTGCGTGATCTCGGGCGCGCCGAAGACGAGGAAGCGCTCGCGCGGACGGACCGGAGCGGGAACGGACGACGGCACGGCATCAGCCACGGGAACCCTCTCCCGAGTCACGGGAAGCGGTCAGCGAGACGAAGGGCGCGGAGTTTCGCACAACCGCGCCGCCAATTCACGAAGCGCGCCGCGTGCCGCGCGCACCGCGGCAGCGGCGCCGTCGACGCGATTGTGGCTGCGCGAGCCGGCGGGCAAGATCGCGCCCGTCATGAGCGAGCCGACATGAGCGAACCGATGCGCATCTACTGCGGGACCGACGAGTCGCAGGACGTCGCCACGCGCGTCCTCGAATGGAGCTTCCGCAAGCACGCGACCGGGCCGATCGAGTTCCACTCGATGAAGGGGCTCGCGATCCCGGCGCCGCGCGACCCGGCCAACCGCCCGCGCACCGCGTTCAGCTTCTTCCGCTTCTGCATCCCGAAGCTCGCCGGCTACTCGGGACGCGCGCTCTACGTCGACGCCGACATGCAGGTCTTCGGCGACGTCGCGAAGCTCTGGCAGCTGCCGTTCGGGACGAAGCGCGTGCTCTGCACCGTGCAACCCGAGGCGCCGCCCCACTGGAAGGACCACGCCTTCTTCCGGCCGGGCCGGCAGTTCAGCGTGATGCTGCTCGACTGCGGTCGCCTCGACTGGGAGATCGGCGAGATCGTGCGCCGCCTCGACGAGGGGAAGCTCGACTACCACGGGCTGCTGCACGACTGCGGGCTCGTCGCGCGCGACGAGATCGGCGAGTCGCTGCCGGCGACCTGGAACCACCTCGACCACTTCGAGGCGGGCGAGACGCAGCTCGTCCACTACACGGTCGTCTCGACCCAGCCGTGGAAGAACGACAAGAACCACCTCGTGCCGCTCTGGATGCGCGGCTTCGCCGAGGCGGTGCGCGACGGCGCGCTCGAGCGCGATCTCGTCGAGCACGCGGTCGCCCGGGGGCACGTGAAGTCGCGTCTGCTGCGCGCGTTCGATCGCGCGAAGGGCGGCGAACTCGAGGACAGCGCGCTGGCCAAGGCGTACGTGAAGCTGCGCCAGCTGCTGCGCGGCGCGGGGCGCACCAAGTGGGCGGCGGGCAGCTGAGCGGGGCGACGTACCGGCCCCGCGCCGGCGCTCAGGAGCCGGTGCTCTCGTACTTGCGCACGCCGAGGCGCCAGCAGAGCGCGGCCAGCACGCCGAAGGCGAGCGTGACCAGCGGCGAGAGCGCCGCCATCCCCTTCAGCGAGCCGCGGCCGAGCAGCGCCGTGCTCGGGTAGTAGGCGACGAAGCCGAACGGGATCACCCAGCGCAGCAGCGTCCGGATCGGCCACGGGAAGATCTCCTGCGGCCAGCGCCCGAACGGGATCACGTTGAAGACCGGCGGCGCGACGCCGACGCGATCCTCGAAGTGGAACGAGACCGAGGCGAGGATCGTGAAGACGAAGACGTAGAGCAGCGCGCCGCACGCCACCGTCACCGCGACGAAGAGCCACTCGAGCGCGCCGAAACCGATGCCGAGCCGGTGCATCGCCGTCGCCACGACCCCGGCGCCGATCACCGTCTCCGCCAGCACCGGGATGCGGAACTGGTCGCAGAGGATCTGCGCGAAGGTCGAGATCGGCCGCAGCAGCACGCGGTCGAAGCGCCCCTCGATGATGTAGCGATCGCCGAACTCGAAGAGGTTCCACGAGACGGTCGCGAACAGCCCGTAGCTCATGCTCGAGAGGCCGGCGATCAGCAGCACCTCGTCGCGCTTCCAGCCGGCGAGCGAATCGACCGGCACGAAGAAGAGCAGCACGAAGAAGAGGCTCGAGAGGCCGCCGAGCGCGGTCGCGAACAGGTCGGCGAGGAAGTCGCCGCGGTAGGCGAGGCGCACCTTCAGCATCTGGGCGAAGAGGGCGGCGTAGATCTTGAGCGCGCGCATCGCCTCACCCTCCCTGCACCGAGAGGCGGCGAGCGGCGAGTCCCCAGCAGAAGGCGCCGAGCGCCGCGAGCGCCGCCACCCACGCCGCCTGCACCAGGAGCACGCGGCCGATCAGCGTCGCGTCGCCGCCGAGCCACTCGGCGCCGGCGCGCGCATGGCCGAGCCAGAGCGAGCTCGGCAGGTAGCTGATCGCCTGGAACGGCAGCCACGCGGAGAGCGACTGGAGCCACCCCGGGAACATCGCCACCGGGATCAGCAGGCCGGAGAGGAGCTCGATCAGGTAGTGCTTCGCGCGCATCACGCCGTCGATGTTCTTCAGCGGGAAGGCGCAGAGCCCCACCAGGAAGTTGAGCTGCGTCAGGATCGCGAGCGCGAGCACGTTCGAGAGCAGGAAGGCCGCGGCGTGCAGCGCCGAGGCGGGCGGCGCGACCGGGAAGAGCAGGAAGATGACCACGCTGATCGGCAGCGTGAAGAAGAGGAAGCGGAACAGCCCTTCGCCGAGCGTCGACGCGACGATGGTGCCCTGCAGCGAGACGGGGCGCGACAACGCGACCGCGATCGAGCCGTTCTGCACCTGCTCGGCGAGCTCGCGGTCGACGTTGTTGAAGTAGAAGCTGCGCGCGATCCAGCCGATCGCCACGTAGGTCGCCATCTGGGCGCCCGAGAAGCCGGCGATGGCGTCGTCGGGCGCACGGCGCGAGAAGACCGCCTTCCAGAGGAAGTAGTAGGTCGTCACGTAGACGAGGTAGGAGATGATCCCCGTCACGTAGCGCGTCCGGTAGGCCAGCATCTTGTGGAACTGGCCGACGAAGAACCCCGCGTAGGCCGGCAGGTGGAGCGCGCGCACCGGGTTCATCGCGCGACGCCCTGCTTCTGCGCGGCGACCATCGCGCTCTTGCCCGCCTTCTCGTAGATGCGGCGGATCACCTCCTCGATCGAGGGCTCGGGCAGCGCGATGTCGGCGACCTGCAGCGCGCCGACCAGGCGCGACAGCAGCTCGGCCGCGGGGATCGCGCGCTTCGAGAAGCGGGCGCGCAGGTGGAGCGGGTTCTCCTGCTCGAAGCGCACCTGCGGCAGGAGGCGCTGCAGCTCGGGGAGCGCGGCGGGCTCGAGCAGCTCGATCTCGGCCGTCGCCTCTTCGCCCGCCTCGTCGCGCAGCGCCTCGAGGCGGCCGTCCCAGACGATCTTGCCGCCGTCGATCACCATCACCCGTTCGGCGAGCGCCTCGATGTCGCGCAGGTCGTGCGTGGTGAGCAGGATCGTGGTGCCGAACTCGTCGTTCACCCGCTTCAGCAGCGCGCGGATCGCGTCCTTGGCGACCAGGTCGAGGCCGATGGTCGGCTCGTCGAGGAAGAGCAGCTCCGGTCCGTGCAGCAGGCTCGCCGCGAGGTCGGCGCGCATCCGCTGGCCGAGCGAGAGCTTCCGCACCGGGATGTGGAGGAACTCGTCGAGCGCCAGCAGCTCGCGCAGCTTGGCGAGCCGCGCCTCCCCCGCGCGCTTCTCCACTTCGTAGATCTGCAGCAGCAGCTTGAACGACTCGACGACGGCGAGGTCCCACCAGAGCTGCGTGCGCTGGCCGAAGACGACGCCGATCCGCCGCACGTACTGCTTGCGCTGCTTGTGCGGCGAGAGGCCGAGCGACTCGATGCGGCCGCCGCTCGGCGTCAGGATGCCGGTCAGCATCTTGATGGTGGTCGACTTGCCGGCGCCGTTGGGGCCGATGTAGCCGATCCGCTCGCCGCGCTCGATCGAGAAGCTGACGCCGTCGACCGCGCGCAACACCTCGTAGTCGCGCTGGAAGAGGTCCTTGAAGGCGCCCGCGAGCCCTTCGCGGCGGCGGAAGCGGCGGAACTCCTTCTCGAGGTTCTCGACGATGACGGCGGGCATGCGGCTCTTCGCGACGGCGGAAGGGGGCGGTGGCACGGGACGGCGGACGAGGCGGCGCAATCTAACCGCCGCCGCGCGCGACTCGCCGAGCGTCGCCGGGCGTGCGCGACTTGCGCCGCACGGGGCTCGCCGCGAGACTCCCGCCCCTTCCGCGGGAGAGATCGATGGACCTGATGCAGCTCTTCACCCCCGAGAACCTGGTCGCCCTCCTGACGCTGACCTGCCTCGAGGTGGTGCTCGGCATCGACAACGTGGTCTTCATCGCGATCCTCTGCGGCAAGCTCCCGCCCGAGCGGCGCGAGCAGGCTCGCAAGCTCGGCCTCACGCTGGCGATGGTGATGCGCATCGCGCTGCTGCTGGCGATCGGCTGGCTGGTGAAGCTCACCAACCCGCTCTTCACGGTCGGGCTGCCTGCGGTGCTCGGCGGCTGGGAGCACGGCTTCTCGGGGCGCGACCTCATCCTGCTGGTGGGCGGCCTCTTCCTGGTCGGCAAGGCGACGCTCGAGATCCACCACAAGCTCGAAGGCGTCGAGGGGCACGGCCCGAGCGGCGCCCCGAAAGCGACCTTCGGCGCCGTCATCGCGCAGATCCTCGCGCTCGACCTGGTCTTCTCGCTCGACTCGGTCATCACCGCAGTCGGCATGGCCAACTCGCGCGAGGTGATGATCGCCGCGGTCATCATCGCGGTCGGCGTGATGCTGATCTTCTCGGGCAAGATCTCGACCTACATCGAGCACCGCCCGACGCTGAAGATCCTCGCGCTCTCGTTCCTGCTGCTGATCGGCGTGACGCTGGTGGTCGACGGCTCGGGCGGCCACGTGCCGAAGGGCTACGTCTACTTCGCGATGGCCTTCTCGCTCGGCGTCGAGATGGTGAACCTCAAGGTGCGGGCGAAGAGCGAGCCGGTGCACCTCAAGGACTCGAAGCTCCCGCCGACCTGAACGCGCCGCCGCGCCCGCTTCGCTACGCTGCCGCTCCGCCGCGCCTCGCTTCGGAGCGCGCGTTCAACGGAGCCTGCGATGCCCGCGCTGCCTGCCGACGAACGTTCGACCGTGCCCGCCGCGCCGCTGCGAGCGACGGCGCTGATCGCCGTGCTGGCGGCCGCGCTGGCGCTGGCACCGGCGCGCGACGAGGTGGCGAACCAGATCAAGGCGCGCGAGCCCGAGGACCGCGTCGCCGCCGTCGACAAGATCCGCCGCGACGGCCACAAGGAGGCGGAGAAGCTCCTCCTCGACGCGCTCGACGATCGCGACTGGGAGGTGATGGAGCGCGCCGCACTTGCATTGGCCGAGCGCGGCAGCGCCGCCGGCAGCGGTCCCGCGCTGTCGAAGCTGGTGCTCGAGGGGCCGATCCGCCGCGTGCGCCTCGCCGCCGCATTGGCGCTGGCGAAGCTCGCGCCGGAGACGGCCGGCGAGCTGCTGACCAAGGCGGCGAAGGGGCCGGCGCTGCTGCGCGCCTGCGAAGGGCTCGCCGCCATCGCGGCGACGGTCGGCGAAGGGGCGCGCGCCGGCCTCGAGACCGGACTGCTCTCGAAGGAGAGCGCGACGCGCGCCACCGCCGCGGCCGGCCTCCACGCCTTCCCCGCCGCCGAGCGCGCCACCCACCTCGTCACCTGCCTGAAGGACGACGACCTCACCGTCGGCGCCGCCGCGCTCGACTCCGCGACGCGCCACCCCGACGCCGCGCTGCTGAAGACGCTGCTCGACGCCTTCGTCGGCAAGGAGCTGCCCGAGGTCTTCGAGCGGCGCCTCGTGAACGCCGTCGAGGCGTTGCTGCGCGCGACGCCGGCGGCGGAGCGGACCGCGCTGCAAGGGGCGCTCTTCGATGCGGCGCAGAAGATCACCAGCGATCCGCCGCTCGCGCGCTTCGCGCGGATGGTCGGCCGCCTCGCCGCCGCCCCGCCGGCCGGCAGCCCCGCCGACACGGTCCCGCTGCTGCCGGTCGACACCGCGATCAACTGGCTCGCGCCGATCGGCAAGCGCGGCAGCGCCCCGGCCGCCGCGGCCGCCGCGAAGGCGCTCGGCTTGATCGCCACCGCGAAAGCGCAGGACGCGCTCGTCCCGCTCGCCGAGCACGCCTCGCCGCGCGCCCGCGCCATCGCGCTGCGCGGCCTCGCCGAGACGGCGGGCAGCGACGTCTCGCGGCTGCGTCCCGTCGCGCAGAAGCTGCTGGCGGACGCGGACGCCGACGTGCGCGAGGACGCCGCGGTCGCGCTCGGTCGCCCCGGCATGAGCGACACGGTCGCGGCGCTGCTGCCGCTGCTGAAGGACGGCGACTGGCCGGTCGCGGTGGCCGCGGCGGTCTCGATCGGCAAGACGCAGGAGCCGGAGGCGCTGGCGCCGCTGCTCGAGCTGGCGAAGGCGAAGGAGTGGAAGCTCGCCGGGGCGGCGCTGGTGGGGCTTGGCCACCTGAAGCGCAAGGAGGCGGTGCCGGCGCTCATCGCCGCGTTGGGCGAGAAGGCGCCGACGCTGAAGCTGACCGCGTTCGAGATCCTGCGCCGCCTGACGAGCGACAAGCTGCCCGCCAAGGAGAGCAACTGGAAGAGCTGGTGGGCGAAGCAGGAGGCGAAGTTCGCCTTCCCCGACCCGGCGGAGAACGCGAAGCAGCAGCAGAAGTACGGCTACGCGCCGAGCGCGTACGGCGTCTACGAGGACCTGGACCTGCTGGTCTTCCAGAGCCGCGGCGACCACATCGAGAAGCTGCTCGAGAAGCTGAAGATCGCCCATCGCACGACCCACGGCGGCGGCGTCCCCGACAGCGGCGTCTCGCCGCTCGGCATCTACGTGGCGAACTGCACCGGCGAGTGCGGCGCCGACGATCTCGAGCAGGTGCAGTGGGCCGTGCACGCGGGCGGCTACCTCTTCAGCAGCTGCTGGGCGCTCACCCACCACGCCTCGCTGGTGCGCCCCGGCTATGCGCGCATGCTGCCGACGCCGAAGGGGCAGGTGCTCGACCTCGTCACCGCCGAGCCGTGCCGCGAGAGCCCCTACCTCGCCGGCGTCTTCGAGGGCGCGACGCGGCCGAAGTACGTGCTGGAGGGGGCGCACCTGATCGACGTGCTGGATCACGACCGCGTCGAGGTGCTGATCGACAGCCCCGAATGCGCGACGCGCTGGGGCGGCGGCAACCTGGCCGCCTGGTGGAGCGTCGGCCACGGCCTGATCCTCGACTCGGTGAACCACTTCGACCTGCAGGGCTTCGATCGCGCCCCGCCGATGAAGGAGCCGGCCGAACGGATGGCCTACGCCGTCGACGTGCTCGGCCTCTCCTACGCCGACCTGCGCGACGTGCCGAAGGGCGCCTGGCAGAGCCAGCAGAAGGCCTCCGAGGAGGTCCGCGACCTCTCCGCCTTCCGCTTCATCACCAACTTCGTGCGACAGATGAGGAAGCGCAGCAGCTGATCGCAGCGCGCCGCGCGCCGCGGCTCACGGCAGCGGCTCGCCCTCGCTGCGGGTGAGCTCGCGGTGGAGCGCCTGCAACCGCGCCGTCACCGGCCCGCGCCGGCCGTCGCCGATCGTGCGGCCGTCGACTTGCGCGACGGGCGCCAACTCACCCAATGTCCCGGTGGTGAACATCTCGTCGGCGGTCCAGATCTCGGTGAGGCTCAGGTTCTTCTCGGCGCACGGGATCGCGTGCTTCGCGCAGAGCTCGAGCACGATCGCGCGCGTGATGCCGGGCAGGCAGGCGTCGGCGAACGGGGTCAGCACGACGCCGCGCCGCACCACGAAGACGTTGGTCGAGTTGGTCTCCGAGACGAAGCCCTGCAGGTCGAGCATCAGCGCCTCGTCGACGCCCGCCACGTTCGCCTCGATCTTGGCGAGGATGTTGTTGATCAGGTTGTTGTGGTGGATCTTCGAGTCGACGCACTGCGGCGGGTTGCGGCGGATCGCCGCGGTGACGAGCCGCTGGCCGCGCGCGTCGTCGACCGGCACGCCGCGCGTGTCGGCGCGCCCCTTCCACTCGGGCAGCACGATCAGCGTGCAGCCCTGCTGGTTGTTGCGCGGGTCCATGCCCGAGGTGACCTTCACGCCGCGCGTCAGCGTGAGGCGCACGTGCGCACCGTCGCGCATGCCGTTCTTCGCGAGGCACTCGACCACCGCGCGCTTCACCTGCTCGCGCGTCGGCACGCCGGCGAACGCCATCGCGTGGGCCGAGGCGAGCAGGCGGTCCAAGTGGCGATCGAAGGCGAAGATGCGGCCGTCGTAGACGCGCAGCCCCTCCCACACCGCGTCGCCGCCCTGCACCACGCTGTCGAAGACCGAGACCTTCGCCTGCTCGCGCGGCAGCAGCTCGCCGCCGACGTGGGCGAAGATTGCGGCGTTGCGCGGGTCGGGGAGCTTTTGCGCGGGCGCGGCGGGATTCACTTCGCGGCTCCAGTCGGCGAGCGGCGCGCGCGGATCGCGTGCTGCATCAGCTGCTCGTACCAGGGGCGGCACTCGGCCGCGAGCGGCGCGAGCTCGGCCGGCATCGGCTCCGTCTTCGCGCGCCACGCGTCGAAGCCGGTCGACTTGCGGACGTTCTGGTACCAGTGCGGCGCCCAGACGCCGTCGAACGGACGCGGCCCGGCCGGCCAAGAGAGCATCGCGGCGTCGAAGGGGAGCGCGACGCGCCGGCAGAGCTCCGCCAGCACGCCCTCGGGATCGGAGAGGAGCTCCTTCGCGTCGAGCACCGGCGGCGCCTGCCCCGCCGCGTGCAACTCGTCGAGCAGCTCCGCCTGCGCCTTGATGCCGACGTCGCGCAGCGTCGGCGCGCGGACCTGGTGGCGCAGCGTCAGCACGACCTCGGCGGGATCGCGGATCAGCAGCACGTTCACCGTCTGGCGCAGGAAGGCGCGATCGAGCTCGACGAGGTGATGCGCCATGTGCTTCTGGAACCAGATCGGCCGGTCGCACGGCCCGAGCACGACGTCGCGCACCACCTTGGCGCCGTCGTTCTCCTGCGCGCGCAGCACGTCGTCGCGGCCGGGGTGGTCGGCGCCGCTCACGCGCAGGTAGTGGGCGTAGAGCGGCTCGTCGACGACGCGCGTGTCGGCGCGCTGCGCGAAGGCGTACATCAGCGCGGTCGAGACGTTGCGAGGTCCTGACCAGAGGCAGAGCGGACGCGACGACGGCGAGGATCGCGCCGGCGCGTCGGGCGCTCGGAAGAGGCCGGGCGGCGGCACGCTGCTGCCGGCACGGTTGGGCCAAGTCGGTCCGCTCATCGCTCGCGCTCTCCGCCGGACGCGCGGCGCCCCTCCGGCGACGCGGCGGCGCGATGCTAGCCCGCCGTCAGGCGCTGACGCTGGCGACCGTGCGCTCGAAGAGGCCCTTCGCGCGCGTGCCGCAGCGCGGGCAGCGGCGGCCGTCGGCGAGGTAGCTCTGCGGCTGGCCGACGAAGCGCTCGATCAGGACGACGTCGCGGCAGACGGAGCAGTAGGTGATCTCGCGATCGCCGCTCGGCGCCTCGGGCGCGTAGACGTGCTCGAGCCCGGCGCGCTCGCCCGCGGCCACCGCCTGCGCCACCTCGGCCGCGGCGCGTTCGGGCCGCTCGAGCAGGAGCTTCCGCTGCGCGCGCACGTGCCACGGTATCGCGCCGTCGATCGCCTTCAGCGAGAGCGCCGTCTCGAGCAGGTCGCGCGCGGCGACCTCCGCGGCGAGCGGGGTGACCACCTCGACCCAGACGCCCGCCTGCCGCAGCCGCGCCAGCCGATCACGCACGTCGTGCGCGCGCGCCGCGCCGCACGGGCGGCTCGACAGCGGAGCGACCTCGAGCGCGACCGCATCGAGTCGCGGCGCCAGCGCGACGCACGCCTCGGCGCTCGGCAGCTCGCGCGTGCGCAACGCCGTGGCGAACCCCTCGCCGCGCGCCAGCTCGGCCGCGGCCAGCAGCGCCGGCAGCGCGTGGAGCGGTTCCCCGTCGGCGAAGGCGACGGTGGCGCACCGGCCGGCACGCGCCAAGCGCGGCAGCGCGGCGAGCGGCCACGCGGGATCGATCGAAGCGGCGCGGCGCCCGCTTGCAGCCGCCGGCTCGGCGAAGCCGACCACCAGCGCGCGCGAGCCCGGCAGGACGTGGTAGAGGTCGAGCGCCTCGATCGGCCGCGAGGCGACGCGGACGAGCGTCGGAACGGCGGACAACATGACGGCTCCTCCACCCCCGGCGCGACGACGCCTCCGGGTGGGGCCGCGGGTCGCCGCGCGTCCGCCTCTAGGGCGAGCCGCGCGGGCGGTAACCCGCAAGAAGCCGTGCGTCAGCCGCTCAGAAGGTCTCGGTGCCGGCCGCGTTCAGCTTGTCGATCTCGGCCTGCGCGAACGGGAAGCCGGCCGCCTTCGACGCGTCGATCGCCTTCTGCCCGGCCGCCTTCACTTCGGCGACCATGTCGGGGATGCCGGCGAGGTTGTTGGCCGCACGGATCGCCTTCGAGAGCGCGGTCGCGTAGTTGGTGCTGACCGTCGCGCGCTCCCCCTTCGCGAGCTTCTCGGCCGCGCCGTCGAGGCTGCGGTTGATCTCGCTCATGAACGCCTTCGCGTAGTTGGTCGCCTGGCGCAGCTCGTAGGCGACCTCCTCGTCGACGTCCTTCAGGTTCTTGTAGTTGGGGTTGTTGTCGCGGAACCGCTTGCGCAGCACGTAGGCGCGGCCGTAGTGCTCGAGCTTGCTCTCGAACGTTGCGATGATCTCGGTGTCCCACCAGACGTCGGGACGCGGGAAGGGATCGGCCGCGTTGTAGCGGCGCTTCAGCGACTCGGCCCACGCCTTCACCGTGCCGATGTTGGCGCCGGTCGGGAAGCGCGTGAGGTAGTACTCGAGGCGCTCCTCGACGAAGTAGCGCGCCGTCGCCGGGTCGTTCAGGTAGTCCTTGCCCTTGAAGGCCTTCGACTTGTCGTCAATGTACATGTCGTAGAAGGGCTTCAGGTTCGAGAAGAAGTAGGCGTCCTCCTGCCGCTCGTCGTGCACCTGCACGGTCTTGTTCTTCTGCTCGAGGATGCGGTCGCGCACGACCTTCGCCGAGACGTGGTCGGCGCTCCCCTCCTTGACGCCCTTCAGCACTGCGTCGATCTCGGCGATGGCGAGGTCGACGTTGTTGTTGGCCGCGAGGCTCTCCGCCTTCGCGATGCGCTCGCGCACGTCGTCGCCGCTGCCGAGCGCCTTCACCATCACGAAGATGAGGATGCCGAGCGAGACGATCGAGATGCCGACCGTCATCATCGGGTTGCGGCCGCTGCCGCGCGTGAGGCGCCGCTCGGCGCGCGACGAGCCGGTCTCCTCGCCCTCCTCCTCTTCCTCGTCGCGCCCGCGTCGGCCGCCGCGCGCGGCGGTGGCGCGCGACGGGCGGCGCGCCGAGCTGCTGCTGGCCGCGGCACGGACCGGCGCCGCGGGGCGCGCGGCCGGAGCCGGGCGCGGGGCGGGCGCCGCCGCCGCAGGCGCCGCCGGAGCGGCCGCCGGCCGCGGGGCCGCCGTGCTGCCGCCCGCCTTGAAGGCGAGCTGCGTCGTGCCGACCTGCACCACGTCCCCGTCGAGCAGCACCTTGTCCTTCACCTTCTGGCCGTTCACCAGCGTCCCGTCGGGGCTGCCGAGATCGATCAGCTTCAGGTTGGCGCCGCTCTTCAGGATCTGGCAGTGCTTGGGCGCCCCGCCGGCGACGCGGATCTCGCAATCCTCGGCCGAGCCGACGAAGGTGACGTCGTCGAGGAGTTCATGGCCGCGCTCCTTGCCGCTCTGAAGCTTCACCATCAACCAGGCCATCGGAGATCTCCTTCGTCTCGGCGCGCGGCGCCGCGGTCAAGAGCCGGTCCAGTGCACGCTGCGACGCGACAGGGTAGCCCGCCGTCCGTCGTCAGTCGCGGATCAGGTTGCCTTTGTACTCGCGGCCGCCGCCGAAGTTCTGCGTCCAGTACGAGCCGCTCTGCCCGGCCCCCATCTCGGTGTGGCTGTCGTAGAGCAGGTTGCGATGGTGGCCCGACGAGTGGCACCACCCCTGCAGCACCTCGAGCGGCCCGCTCGAGCCGACCGCGCAGTTCTCGCCGGCGCCCTGCGCATAGCCGGCCAGCTTCATGCGCTGCTCGGGCGTGGTGCGCTCCGGATCGTCCTCCTCGAAGTGGGAGAGCGTCCCGTGGCGGGCCATCCACTCGCTGTGGCGATCGGCCGCCTCCCAGAGCTTCTCGTTCAGCGCCAGCACCCGCTTGCCGAGCATCGCCCGGTAGAGGTTGGTGACGCGCACCTGCTCGATCTCCTCGCGGCTCGGGCCCCCGTCGCGCGGCGCCGCGCTGCCGTTCAGCAGCCAGACCTTCGCGTCGAGGTCGAGGCGGTTGCGCTCGTACTCGTCGCGCGCGAGGTTGCGGAGATGGACGGTGCGCGTCGTCGTCGGCAGCGCGAAGGCGGGGCGCAGCGACTGGTCGACGTCGTCGTTGGCGGCGCCGAGATCGGCGAGGAGCGCGCGCACGAACTGGAGCTGCTCGAGGGTCTGCTGCAACGTCGCGCCGATCGAGACCTGCGGCTCGGGCGGCGGATCGGACTCGCGCCCCCAGATCGCGCGCACGGCGTCGACGCGCAGGTCGACCTCGCGCTGCACCTCGGGATAGAGCTGCGCCTTCTCCGGCGGGCAGCCCGGCGGGTGGTAGGGATAGAAGTAGGTCGTCTCGTCGAAGATCAGCGCCAGCGCGTGGCGGCGCGCGTCGTTCAGCAGCTCGAGGCGCTCGCGCAGCTTGGCCAGGCGCGGCTGCTCCGGCGCCGCCTCGAACTGCCCCTTCAGCACGAGCCGTCGCGCCTTCAGCTCGGCGATCGCGACGGCCGGCGCCGCGGCGGAGAGCTCGAGGATGCGGGCGCGCACCGCCGCCGGCGCCTCCTTGCCGGTCGCCGCCGCCGCCAGCGCGGCGCGCATCTCGTCGGCGAACGTCTCGCGCGCCTTCTCCTCCCAGGTGAGCCAGCGGTCGCCGTGGCGGACGAACCCGCGCGGCGGGACGCGGTCGAGTCCGCGCTGGAAGGCCAGTGCGGAGTCGATCGAGCCCTGCCATTCGGGATGGTCGCCGAGCTTCTCGAGCGCGCCGAAGAAGTCGTCGGCCGAACCGGCCGCGAGCGCGAGGAAGGCGCGATCGAGCAGCTCCTCGCCGGCCAGCGGCAGCCGCGCCGACAGCGACAGGAGCGACGCGCCTTCGAGCTCGGTCGCCGGCAGCGCGAGCGTCTCGGCGCCGACCTGCAGCGAGAGGAGGCGGCCGTCGCTGCCGGCGATGCGCGCGCGCCGGCCGTCGCGCAGCTTCACGTCGGCGTTGCCCGGCAGCCGCGTCGCCAGCAGCTCGGTCACGCGACCGGCGAGGCGCTGCGGTCGGCGCGCCCGCTCGTGGTCGCGCGCGATCTCCCCCTTCGCGTCGCTCGGCGCCGCCGCGTCGAGCGCCTGCTCGAGCCGCTCGAGCGCGCCGGCGAAGTCGCCCGCCGCGATCAGCGCGCGCGCCTGCTGCTGCAGCGGCGAGACGCCCGCGCCGGCGGCGTCGCTCGCGCGGCCGGCGTCGCCCGCGGCCGAGCCGCTCGGCGCGCGCTCGGCGGCGGCGACCGGCTTGCGGCCGACGATCGAGTCCTCGGTCAGCTCGAGCAGCGACGTCTTCTTCGGCTCCGTGCCGGGCTTGTCGCGGTGGTGCTTGCGGCGCGGGAAGGGGCGGTTGTTGCCGTACTTCGCGTCGAGGATGTCCTCGATCTCGTCGGCCTTGTCGAGCATCTCGTACCAGATGTCGGTGCCCTTGAACGGGCGCATGTTGTCGTCGTCGAACTCGCCGATGGCGACGAGCGCCTGCCCGTGCTCGAGCTGGTCGGCGACGCGCGCGAGGATCTCCTCGCCCGCCTTGCGCGCCGCGCCGTTCACCCGCGCGAACGCCGCGGCGAGCTGCTTGGCCTCCGCATCGCCGCTGGCCTCGACGCGCGAGAGCACGAAGATCGCCTTGCCGTACTCCTGCTTCGCGACCTGCTTGTCCGCCTCGGCGACGCAGTTGGCGACGGTCAGCTGCGCCGGCAGCGTGATCCCCTCGAGGTCGGAGGAGCTCGCCACGGTCGGCTGCTTCGCGCGCGCGTCGAGGTCGTCGAGCAGCTTCTGCCCCTGGTCGGCGAGCGGCGCGAGGTCGGAGTTGCGGTCGATGAAGCGGACCAGGTCGCCGCGCGAATCGCCGCGCAGGTCGCTCGCCACGCGGCGGCGCAGCGCGTCGAGGTCGACCTTGCCCTCGTCGTAGCGCTTCTTGCGCAGCTTGATCGCCCGCTCCTGCTCGAGCGCCGCCAGCTTCTCCGCGCTGTCGTCGCCGCCGATCACGCTGGCGAGCTGCTGGATCGCCTCCTCGAAGCGGCACTCGCTGTTGAGCTCGATCGCCTTGGCGATCTGCGCCTGCTGGCGCTGGCGGGTCGAGTCGCTCGGGCCGTCGTCGCCGCCGCCGAAGATCATCACGGCCCCGGCGAGCAGGCCGAGCACCGCGATCGCGCCGACCAGCGCGGCCGCCGGCGAGCCGCGCTTCGCGCTGCTGCGGGCGCGCGGCGCCGGTCGCTCGTCGCGCGGGGCGGGACGGGCGGCGGCGCGCGGCGCGGCGGCGCGAGCGGCGGGCGCGGGCGCGCGAGCGGAGGGGGCGGGCGCGGCGGGCTCCGCCGGCGGAGGCGCGGCGGGCGCTGCGACGGCGGCCGGCAGCACGGTCAGCTGGTAGGCGCCGATCTTCAGGACGTCGCCGACGTTGAGCAGCGCGCGCCCCACTGGCTGCTCGTTCAGCAGCGTCTCGTGGTCGCTGCCGAGATCGACGACCCGCAGCGCGCCGTCGGCAAGCTCGATCCGGCACTGCTTCGGGGCGATGTCGCCGCCCGGCAGCACCAGATCGCAGTCGATGGCGCCGCCGATGATCAGCACCGAGTCGGAGAGGGGAACGGCGCGCCGGGCGCCGCTCTTCGTGTCGAAGAGCTGCAGTTGGAACACGATCGCTCCGAGGAGGCGAGGCGCCGGCTCCGGGCGGTCGCGGCCCGGGGGAGTCCGGCGAGGAAAGGGGGCGGAGTGTAGCTCCGGGCCCCCATTACGGCAGGAGCGCGGAGCGGGTCACGCCCCGGCGCCGGCGCGCACCTCGCTCGAAAGGTCGCGCGGCTCGACCGGGCGGCCGGGATCGGCGAGCGCGACCATCCGCTGCACCTCGTTCTGCAGCTCGCGGACGTTGCCGGGCCAGCGGTAACGCCGCAGCAACGCGAGCGTCTCGGGCGCATAGGTGGGCGGCTGCGGGCGGCCCGACTTGCGGGCGGCCTCGATCGAGAGGTGGTCGAGGAGCAGGAGCAGGTCGTCGCCGCGCTCGCGCAGCGGCGGCAGCACGATCTTGATCGGGCTCAGGCGGAAGAAGAGGTCCTCGCGGAAGAGCCCCTTCTTCACCAGCTCGGCGAGGTCCTTGTTGCTGGCCGAGAGGAAGCGGACGTTGATCTTGATCGGGGCCGAGGCGCCGACCGGCCGGATCTCCCCCTCCTGCAGCGCGCGCAGCAGCTTCTTCTGCAGCGCGCTGCTCATGTCGCCGACCTCGTCGAGGAAGAGCGTGCCGCGATCGGCCATCTGGAAGCGCCCCTTGCGCATCCGATCGGCGCCGGTGAAGGCGCCCTTGCTGTGGCCGAAGAGCTCGCTCTCGAGCAGCGATTCGGGGAACGCGGCGCAGTTCTCGGCGACGTAGGGGCCGTGCTTGCGCGACGAGAGTTCGTGGATCGAGCGGGCGATCTGCTCCTTGCCGGTGCCGCTCTCGCCATGGATCACGACGGTCGCGTCGGTCGGCGCCACCTTCAGGATCAGCCGGAAGACGGCCAGCATCTTCGGCGAGCGCGCGACGATCTTCGGGAAGTGGGCGCAGAGGGTGTCGACGTCGGCGGTCTCGGCGAGCGCCGCCGCGGCGGCGAGTTCGGCGGCGGTCGGCGCGACGAGCGGGAGCGCGGGCGCGCCGCTGCTGTCCGCTTCGGCCGCCGCGCGGGCAGCGGCCGTCGACGCCGCGGCCGCGGCGGTCGCGGCGCCCGCGGCGAGCAACTCGTCGAGGTCGTGGCGCAGCGCCGCCGGCCCGTCGGCGCCGAGCTCGTCCTTGTACTCGGAGAGGACGCCGGCGAGGCCGAGCTTCAAGGCGCGGCGCACCGGATCGCCCGCGCGGTCAGAACTCATGCGAGCGCACCTTCTTCAATCGCGCGTAGTTGAGGTCGAGCAGCTTCTCGCCGCTGCGGAACACCACGCGCACGCGGCTCGAGCGGCCGCGCCCCACCACGTCGAGGATCTTGCCGACGCCGAACTTCTCGTGCTCGACGCGCTCGCCGGCGACGAACCCCTCGCTCTCGGCGACCTCGTCGTCCAGCACGACCTGCACCGCGCGCGGCGCCGCATCGAACGTCTCGTCGGCCGCGACGCCGCCGTCGATCAGGTGCGGCGGGAGGTCGTGGAGGAAGCGGCTCGGCGTGGCCGGCTCGGAGCGGCCGAAGACGAAGCGCTGCCCGGCGTGCGACAGGTAGAGCCGCTCGCGCGCGCGCGTGATGCCGACGTAGAAGAGGCGCCGCTCCTCCTCGATCTCGAGCGGCGAGTCGGCGCGCCGATGCGGGAGGCGCGTCTCCTCGAGCCCGGCCAGGAAGACCGCCGCGAACTCGAGCCCCTTCGCCGCGTGCAGCGTCATCAGCGACACCGCATCGGTCCGCTCGGCCCCGGCATCGTCGGCATCCTGCACCAGCGCGCGCTCCTCGAGGAATCGGGCCAGCCCGCCCTCGGGATTGGTCACGTCGAAGTCGTTGGCATCCGCGATGAGTTCGCGCACGTTGTCGATCCGCTCGCCGCCGTCGATCTCGCCATACGCCTCGGTGAGGTGGCTCTCGTAGCCGACCACGCTGATCAGCTCTTGCAAGAGAGCGGCCACCGGACGGTCGGGTGCCGAACGCAGCCAGCGCAGCCACGCGGCGAGCGCGACCGCACCTTTCCCGGCGACCCCCTTCAGCCGCGGCCGGCGCGCCTCGTCCTCGACGAGGGTGCAGTAGTCGACGCCCGCCTCCCGCGCCGCCTGGAGGAGCTGCCCCTGCGCGACCTCGCCGATCCCGCGCGGGGGCGTGTTCACCACCCGCAGGAAGGCCTCGGGGTCGCGCGGATTCGCCTTCAAGCGGAGCCACGCGAGCAGGTCCTTCACCTCCTTGCGCGCGTAGAACTCGAGCGCCCCGACCACGCGATAAGCGATCCCGCGCGCGCGCAGCGCCGCCTCGAACGGCCGCGACAGCGCGTTCGTGCGGTAGAGCACGGCGATCTCCCGGCTGCGCACGCCGTGGTCGGCGATCAGCCGGAAGATCTCGCGCGCGACCAGCTCCGCCTCGTCGTTGTCGGTCCAGCCGAAGAGCAGCCGCGGCCGCTCGCCGTAGTCGAGCACCGGCACGAGGCCGCGCTCGACGCGGTGGACGTTCTTCTCGATCACCGCCGAGGCGACCGCGAGGATCGCCCCCTTCGAGCGGTAGTTCTGCTCGAGGCGGACCATCGTGGCGGTCGGGTAGCGGCGCGTGAACTCGAGGATGTTCGAGAGGTCGGCGCCGCGCCACGCGTAGATGCTCTGGTCGGGGTCGCCGCACGCCGCGAGGTTGCCGTGGCCCGACGCGAGCAGGTCGGCGAGCTCGCTCTGCACCTTGTTGGTGTCCTGGTACTCGTCGACCAGCACGTGCTCGAAGCGGCTGCGCCACGGCGCGCCCGCGATCGGATCGGCGACAAGCCGGCGCGCCTCGAGCAGCAGGTCGTCGAAGTCGAGCAGCCGTCCCTCGCGCATCGTCGTCGCGAGCTCGGGCCACAGCTCCGAAGCCACCGTGCCGAGCGCGGCGGCGCCCGGTCGCCACGCCGGCTCGTGCGCCTCCTGCTTCGCCGACTCGGGCGAGAGGCCGTGGTTCTTCCAGAGCGAGATCTGCTCGACGACCCCCTCGGGACGCACCTCCTTCGGGTCGTGCCCATGCGCCTTCAGCAGGCGGCGCACGATCGCCACGAGGTCGTCGCGGTCGCAGATCGTGAAGTCGCGCGACAGGCCGATCGCCTCGCCGCCGAGGCGCAGCAGCTTCGCCGCCGCCGCGTGGAAGGTGCTGACCCAGGCGTGCGAGCCGGGCAGCAGCTGCTCGACGCGCGCCGCCATCTCGCGCGCCGCCTTGTTGGTGAAGGTGATCGCCAGCAGCCGGTGCGGCGCGACGCCGCGCGCGACGAGCGCCGCGATGCGCCGCGTGATGACGCGCGTCTTGCCCGAGCCGGCGCCGGCGACGATCAGCAGCGGGCCGTGCTGATGGGAGACGGCCGCGCGCTGCGCGTCGTTCAGGCCGTCGAGCAGGGCAGGAGGGAGGGGACGATCCACGCGCGACGCGCTCCACGGTGAGGGACCGCGCAGGCTAGCGAGGGCGACCGCTAAGGTGGCGCGGAGGAGGCCGCCGTGATCGTCGGGATCGGGATCGACGCCGTCGAGATCGACCGGATCGAGGAGCTGCTCGCCCGCTTCGGCGAGCGAGCGGAGGTGCGCCTCTTCACGCCGCGCGAACTCGAGCTGGCGGGGAGCGGCCTGCGGCGCCGCGAGACGCTCGCCGCGCGCTTCGCCGCCAAGGAGGCGGCGATGAAAGCGCTCGGCGCCGGACTCGGGCAAGGTGTCGCGTTCGCCGAGATCGAGGTCGACCGCTTGCCGTCCGGCGCGCCGCTGCTGCGGCTCACGGGCGGAGCCGCAGCGCGCGCGCAGGCGGTCGGCGCGACCCGCTGCCACGTCTCGCTGACCCACACCGCCACCACCGCCAGCGCGATCGTCCTCCTCGAATCGTGAGGGGACGAACGTGCGGTGCTGCTCGCTGCGCTCGGCTCGCGGACGGCCGGCGCGTCAGGGGATGCGGATCTCGACGTCGAAGCGCGGCTCGCTGTCGTCGGCATGGAACGAGGCCCACGCCTCCTCGACCCCGCGCGCCGTCGTCGTCGAGAGGACGATGGCGATGTCGACGCCGCTTCCGGCATGGTCGACCAGCAGCGCCTCGCGCAGCGCGAGCAGGTCAATCGCGCCCGAAGGCAGTGCATCGGTGACCGTCGAGTCGACTTGGGTGAAGGACGGGCCGATGGCGCCGTTGCGCGTCGAACGGTGGCCGACCATCACGGTCAGCACGGCCGGCTTGCGCTCGCGACCGATCAGCTCGAGCCGTTCGGCGGAGCCGTCGGGCGAATCGTCGAGCACGGCCAGCTCGAAACGGCCGTTCAGGTTGAGGAGCGGCTCGCCGCCGAGCGCGTTCTTCGCCGGGACGAACTCGCCGTAGATCAGCTTGCGCGGCCCCTTGGTGAGCAGGTCGAGCGTGGTGACGGCGAACGGGTCGGGCTCGGAGCCGACGGTGCCGACGAAGAGGTCGGTGCGCGAGTGCGAATGGAGGAGGAGCCCGGTCTGGTCGGGGCGCCCATTGGCGTCGAGCTTCACGGTCTTGCCGTGGACCGCGATCCAGCCGATGGCCGGTCGCTCCGGAACGCCGAGGCCAGCAGCGCCATCGCTGCGGGAGCCCGAGGCATCGCCGCCGCCGCGGAACGGCAGGATGTCGATGCCCTCGTCACCACCGCCGCCGAAGAGCGACGGCGGCGTAGCGAGCGCAGCAGCGCCGATCAGCGCTGCACCGAACCATCCACCGAGAAGATTCCGGCACCCCATGGTCTCTACCTCGCGTGCCTTGGGTTAGCTGGCGAAGAGCAACGGGTAACGACCACGCAGACGCGTCAAGAAGCTGCGATGACGCAGCAGGACTTGGCGGAAATCGCGCGCTCGTCGGAAGGCCGGTGCAGTGAGCGTTTCGAGGTGCTGCGGGAAGGAGGTCGCGAGTCGATCGATCGCCTGTTCGGCCTCCTCGAGGCGACCGAGCTTCACGCTGTAGATCGAGATGTTGGTGAGCGCGGCGGCTTGATACACGTCGTTGTGATCGCGCTCCGCGCGCGCGAGCACTTCGCGCTCGAGCTCGACGGCGCGATCGAACTGCTGCGCCATCGAATAGACGCGCGAGAGCTGCTGCAGCGCGAAGAACTGGTTCGCCGCATCAGCGTTCGAGTGGAGCACCGTCCGCAGCAGCTGCCGAGCGCGGTCGTAGCGCCCGGTCATGCTGTGGTACTTGGCGAGGTAGATGCGCGCCGCGTGGTGGTCGTGCTGGAGCCGCAAGCACTGCTCGAGGCACGCGCGCCCGGCCTCGAACGCCGCATCGGGCTCGACGTCGTCGGCGCTGGCGAAGAGCCCCTTCTTCTGCGCGAGCGTGTCGCGCCCGTCGGCGCCCGGCTGCTTGGCGAGGCCGTGGTGCTCGCGGAAGAGCGCCTGCCCCTTGTGGGCGAGCTTGCTGATCGAACCCGGCTTCTTGGCGAAGACGCGCACGCCGCGCAGATTCGGGCTGGCGGTGAGCCCCTTCGCGACGAGCGCCTTGCCGAGCTCGTAGAGCACGGTGGCGAGCTTGCCGCAGTTGTCGTCGAGGAGACGGCGCGTGAGGTCGCCCCACAGCTCGGTGCCGCTCGGAAGCGCGCCCTCGGTCTGGGCGGCGCCGAACAGGTGGAGGCGCGACATCCCGGCGAGCGCCTCGACGTAGGAGCGGCAGCCGTCGCAGCCGGCGAGGTGGAGCGCGATCTCGTCGCCATCGAGCGCGGTCTTCTCGCCGTCGACGAAGGCCGAGAGGTCGGCCTCGAAGCGTGCGCAAGCCGACTTCGCGCGTCGCGCGTGGTCGTGCAGCGTCTGCTCGCTCATGGCCGCGCCTCCGGCACTTCAGGCTTCAGGGCATCCGACATCAGCGTGTCCGACATCGCCCGCAGCAGCTTCTTGCGCGCCCGGCAGACGATCATCTTGAGGTTCTCGAGACGAACCCCCATACGCTCGGCAGCGCGCCGATACTTGAGACCTTTCACTTCGATCAGTTGGAGCGCCTTCTTCTCGCGCTCTTTCAGCTCCGACTCGAAGACCGCGCGATAGGCGACCAGGCAGAGCGCGTACATCTGCGCCGCGCGGGTCGACTCCTCGACATCGGAGAGGAGTTCGTCGGGCGCGGCCATCCGCTCGTCCTCGACCACCTCGGCGAGCGGGTCGAGATCGACCTCGGCGCGCGGCACGTTGCGCAGGTGCTTCAAGAGCGTGTTGCGGACGATCGAGAACGACCAGTTCCGGAACGAGCAGTCCTTCTCGTTCCGGAAGCGGTGCGGATAGCGATAGATCGAGAGGAAGACGTCCTGCAGGACGTCCTTCGCATCGATGCCCGGATGGGCGAAGCGCAACCGCTTCAAGATCACGAGCAGGATCTGCCGGTGGCAGAGCTCGTAGAGGAGCGAGAAGCAGTCGAGGTTCTGCGTTCTCGTGAAGGCCTCCATGAGGAGGCTCGCCAACGCTTCCGGGGAGAGCTGGCCTTGCTGCCGAAGAGCCGCGCTGCGATCGCGGAACTCCTCGCGCATGCCGACCGGCAGTGCTGCGAACGCCGCCGGAAGGCGACTGTTCACGACCGCCGGGATCGCGCCGGGAACATCCGGCACGATCGCCACTGGCTCCTCGGATCGACTGGTTGTCGATCGACGCATCGCCACGTCCGATCCTGGAAAGGCTTCGGGGTCGTCCGCCTTCCGCTCGCCCGCGCGGAAGGGCCCATCGGATCGACACCTCGCATTCGCTCGGACCGATCGCGCCAACCGGCTGGACGAGGACGACGTGGATCGCTGCGGCGATTCTCGATCGAACTCGTTCGGGCGGTGGGCGCGATTCCCGCGACCCGGCAGAGCGTAGAGCGCGCTGCGCGGCTCGCGAGACGGGCACTGAAATAACGCCGAGTTCTTCTCCCTGCTAGTGGCGAAATCTTCACGGACCTTTTGCGGAGTTCCCCTCGTCGCCGCTCGCACGCTCTTCGTGCGGACTCCGTTCGCCCGGTTCGGAGCCTCGCCCGAAACCGTCGACGCGACCCAACCAAGCTGGGGGCAACTTCGCCCGCTCTCCGGCGTCGCGCAGCGCCTCGCCGGGGATGAACAGTGGAAGACCGGCGTCCACCTCTTCGCGGAGCACCGGCAGCGGATCGCCTGGCCGCGGTGGCGGCGCGCCCCATGGATAGCCGCGCAACTCTTCCTCGAACGTGGCGCGACGCATCGGCAGCAACCGCTCGTAGTCAGCGAGCGAAGCGGGCTCGAGCAACGCGAAGAGGCGCACGAAGCTCGCCGCATCGCCGAGCAGCGGCCGCTCCTCGCCCGTGTCGTCTTGCACGCGCACGCGCCCCAGCGCCTCTTCGAGCGCGCGTCCGACGAACGGCACCTTGCTCCACGCGATCTCGCGCCCGAAACGGGCCGCGACGCAATCGCACAGCTCGTCGAGCGCGAGCGGCGGCGCGCGGCCGATCTCGATCGAGCGCCCCGCCGCGCGATGGTCATCGAGCGCGCTCGCCAGCGCGATCGCCACGTCGCCGACCGCGCTCGGCTGCACGCGACCGCCGCGCAGCAACGGCAGCCGCAGCGTCCCGCCGACGCGTACCACCTGCGCGAGCGCCAGCAACCACGGCGCGTCGGCGGCGGTGACCACGCTCGCGCGCAGGATGACGAACGGCAGGCCGCTCGCGCGCAGCAGCGCCTCCGCCTCGCCCTTCGCGCGCAGCCACGGATGGCCCGAATCGGCCGCGGCGCCGCACGCCGAGAGGAAGACGAAGCGCTCGACGCGGCGCGCCCGGCCGAACTCGAGCAGCGCGCGCATCGCCGCCACTTCCGCGTCGGCGTGCGCCGGCGCCTGACCCGGCGCGACGCCGGCGAGATGGACGATCGCGCGCGCTTCGGGCAGCGCCGCGAGCAGCGCCTCGGCGCGCGTCACGTCGAGCGAATGGAGCGCGGGCCCGCCCTCGATGCCCGGCCCGCGCGGTCGACGCGACAGCTCGCTCCACGGCCGCCGACCGGCCGGCAGCAGCTCGACGAGCGCGCGGCCGACCAGTCCGGTCGCTCCCGCGACGACGATCACGACGCCACCACGCGCGCGGTCACCGGCGAGGCGAAGATGCCGCGCTCGCGCAGGTGATCGCGGAACTCGTCGAACCCATGCACGGTGTAGACCTCGCGGGGACGCGCGACGGTGACGTAGCGGAGCAGCTCGTCGAAGTCGGCGTGGTCGGAGAGAGCGTAGCTGCGGTCGGCGCGGTAGGGCGGCGCCCCGTCGCGCGCCCAACCGGTCGCGGCGATCAGCACCGGCCGCTGCGCCTGCAGCACGAGCTGCGAGGTCGACGCGTGCGGCGGCACCAGCACCACCTTGCCGCGCGTCTGGCCGGGCCGCGCCAGCTCGTACGGGCCGAAGCGCACGCCCTGCTCCTCGTAGATCTTCACCATCGCGTGCAGCGCCGGCGCCAGCGCCAGCTCGAAGCCGTGCGGCTCGAGCAGCTTCATCAGCTCCTGGCCGCGTCCGAGCGCGTAGGCGAGCAGGATCGGCGTGCCGCCGCCGGCCAGCACCGCGCGCAGGTCGGCGGCGATCAGCGGCACCACCTCGGAGCGCGGCGGGAAGCGGTAGTGCGGCCGCCCGAACGTGCACTCCATCACCAACACGTCGCACGGCACGATCGCGGCCGGCTCGCACGTCTCGCTGCGTTCGAGCCGGAAGTCGCCCGTGTAGACCAGCCGCTCGCTGCCGCGCACGATCTCGACCTGCGCCGCGCCGAGGATGTGGCCCGCGGGATGGAGGCGCAGGCGGCAACCGCCGCCCACGTCGCACCACTCGCCGAACGGCAGCTCGGTGATCTGCAGCGGCCCGAGCCGCGCCCGCATCAGCGCCGCGGTCGCCTTCGTCGCCCAGATCTGCTGGTGGCGGCCGATGTGATCGCCATGCGCGTGGCTCACGAACGCGCGCGCCTTGCGATGGCCCGGGTCGAGCCAGAGATCCGCGGCCGGCACGTGGAGATCGTCGCGCCAGACGAACATCAGCGCTCCGCCGGCCAGACCGTCAGCTGGAGTCCGTCGGCATGGTCCTGCAGCGCGAGCCAGCGCGCGGGGCCGTCGACCGGCCAAGCGACGCGCGCGAGGCCGCAGGCGTGCTCCGCGACGTCGGACGGCAGCGCGTGCCAGTTCTCCTGCGGCTGCGTGAGCCGCGCCACCGCGCTGCGCACGATGCCGCTCGCGTTGGTGCCGAGCGCCTCGAGGCTGCCGCCGCTCGCGCGCTGCACCGAATAGACCGCCAACGCCGCCTTGCGCAGGTACTGCATGGTGCCTTCGTCGAAGACCCCTTCGAGCAGCGCCGCGAGCAGCCCCTGCTGCGCCCGCTCGTCGCGCAGCTCGCCGAACGCGATGGCGCAGAGGCTGTCGAGCGCCGCCTCGTCCGCGCCGCCGACCGCCGGATCGCCCTGCGGCGCACGCGCCCCCATCAGCCGATCGAGCAGCGAGGGCGCCGCGGCGGCATCGGCCGGTGGCGGCCCCACCGCGATCCAGAAGCGTCCGCCGAACGAGTCGAGGAAGGGCGGCGCGTCGCTCTCGATCGTCGCGAGGTCGGGCGCCCCGTCGAAGCGCATCCCGCGCGGCCGACGGCCGCGTCGCATCGAGCTGCGACTCGCGCGCCACGTCTCGGGCAGCTGCTCCACCGCCGCCGGATCGAGCGAGCCCGCCAGCACCACCGGCGCATCGATCGGCGTGCCGGCCAGCAGCTCGGCCACCGGTCGCATCCGCAGCGCCGCGCTCGCTCGCGCGAGGAAGCGCCCCGCCTCCTTGCGCAAGTAGCAGTCGATGCGCGGCCCGCGTTGCAGCACGAAGAGGTGCTCGACCGTCATCGCCAGGTCGAGCGCGACGTTGGCGGCATTCCACGCCACCCGCTGCAGATCCCAGTAGATGTCCCAGCGCTGCTGCTCTGCCCCTTCGCCGACCAGCGACGACGTCAGCGAGTCGTCGAGCAGCACGCCCTGCAGCGCGCCGCCGAGCCAGGAGTGGAGATCCTGCTTCGCCTCCCCCACCGCCGCGCCGAGCTCGAAGCGCAGGCACGCATCGCGACCGGTCGCCGGATCGAGCAGCTGCGTCGCCTGCAGCGTGGCCAGCACGTGCGCCACGCCGTCGCGCGCCGGCAGCAGCAGCGAGAGCCCGTCGCGCTCGACGAGGTGGTAGCGGACGGTCGGAGCCTCGCGCGATGCGTCGTCGCTGCGCATCGCGCTCATCGTCGACATCATCACGCTCGAGAAGTCCTCGATGCGGCCGCGGCCGGGCAACGCGACCGCCTCGCCGTCGAGGGCGAGCCTCGCCGCCTGCGCCGCCGCGCGCAGCGGCTCTCCGCTGCCGCGCCACGCGAAACCGACGAAGGCGCCGTGGACGCTCGGGTCGAGGAAGAGGAGCGCGAGCGATTCGCCCTCGGCGACCAGTTGCCCGTCGCGCGCCGCCTCCAGCACGAAGAGCGTCGGCCCGGCGAGCGTCGCACGCAACGCCGCGGGCGCGCCGTCGAGTTCGCCGAGCAGCGCTCCGGCCGTCTCCGAGCGCGGGTCGAAGCGCAGGAACCCGAGCACGTCGCGGTAGGGCAGCGCGGTGGCGAGCGCACCGCCGAACGGCGCGACCGGGGCGCTCCGCTCGCGCGCGCAGCCGAGCGGCAGGAGCGCGAGCAGCGCGACGAGCAGCGCCGCGACCCGCGTCGCGCCGCCCGCCCCGCGCCCGCTCGATCGCGCGCGCCGCCGCTCGCCCCCGAGCGGCCTATGATCCGCCGCCTTCGTCGCCGTTGCCGTTGGCACCACCGTCCCTCGTCGAGATTCCGCCGCACGTGAGGCGCGCAGAAGACACGAACGCCCCCTACGGCGCAACCGACGACGCGGCTCAGCGCGAGCGCCTCAAGGTCGAGCTGAAGGAGGCGGCGCGCGCGCTCGGCCTCGCCGACCTCGGCGTCACCGGCAGCGAGCCGTTGCCGCGCGGCGACTACTTCGAGCAGTGGCTCGCGCAGGGCCGCAACGCCGGCATGGATTGGCTCGAGCCCGGGACGCGCACCCGACCGACCGACCTCCTCCCGTCGGCGCGCACCGTGCTGGTCGCCGCCCTGCGCTACGCGAAGCCGCAGCAGGAGCCGGCGCCGATCGCCGCCTACGCGCTGCGCGACGACTACCACCTCGTGCTGAAGCAGGCGCTGCGGCTGCTCGCGCGGCGGCTGCTCGCCTTCGCGCCGGGGAGCGAGGTGCGCATCGCCGTCGACAGCGCGCCGCTGCGCGAACGGGAAGCGGCGCAGCGCGCGGGCGTCGGCTGGATCGGCAAGAACACGATGCTGGTCCACCTCCAGCACGGCTGCTACACGCTGCTCGGCACGCTGCTCTGGAGCGAGGCGCTGCCACCCGACCCGCCCGCCGTCGACCACTGCGCCGACTGCCGCCGCTGCCTCGACGCCTGCCCGACCGCCGCCTTCCCGGCCCCTTACCAGCTCGACGCGAGCCGCTGCCTCTCCTACTGGACGATCGAGCAGCAGGGGCCGCTGCCGGAGGAGCTGCGCGAGCCGCTCGCCACGCGCGCCTTCGGTTGCGACGCCTGCCTCGCCGCCTGCCCCTTCGGCGGGCGGGCGCTCCACGCGGAGAGCCCGCTGCTGCCGACGCTCGAGCGCCATGCCGCCCTCTCGCTGCGCGAGCTGCTGGTCGAGGCGCGCGACCGCTTCTGGAAGTGGTTCCGCCACACGCCCGTCTCGCGCGGCCGGCGACGCGGCCTGCTGCGCAACCTGCTGGTCGCTGCGGGCAATTCCGGGGAGCTCGCGCTGCGGGAAGTCGTCGCCCCGTTCTGCCAAGATGAGGACCCGCTGCTCGCCGACCACGCGCGCGCCGCGCTCGCCCGACTCGACGCCCTCGCCCGCGACAAGGAGCCTCCGTGATCACCCACGGCCTCGACCTGCGCCATCTCGAGATCTTCGCCCGCGTCGTCCAGGAGGGCGGCATCACGCAGGCGGCGAAGAGCCTCGGCCTCACCCAGCCGACCGTGAGCGGCCACATCCGCAGCCTCGAGGGCGAGGCGGGCGCGGTGCTGCTCCATCGCGGCGGCGGCCGCGCCAAGCCGACCGCGGCCGGCGAGCTGCTGTGGCGCTACGCGCGCCAGATCTGCGAGCAGAAGGCGCAGGCGCAGCTCGAGCTCGACCGCTTCCTCGGCCTCCACCAGGGCGAGCTGCGGGTGGGCGCCTCGACCACGCCGGCGACCTACTACCTGCCCCCCTTCCTCGCCCGCTTCGCGCAGCAGCATCCGGCGATCGCCATCGAGCTCACCGTCGGCGACACGCGCGAGATCCTCGACGCGCTCGACCTCGGCAAGGTCGAGTTCGCGCTGGTCGGCGACGAGGTCGATCCCGACCGCTACCGCGCGAAGCGCGTCGCCACCGACGAGATCGTGCTGGTGGTCGGCCGCGACCATCCGTGGTTCGCGCGCGCCTCGATCGAGCTCGCCGACTTGAAGCAGAGCGCGCTGGTCCTGCGCGGCGAAGGGTCGGCGACGCTCTCCTCGATGGAGCACGCACTCACCGAGGCCGGCCTCAAGATCGGCCGCGACGTGAAGGTGGCGCTGCGGCTGCCGACCAACGAAGCGATCCGCGAGGCGGTCGCGCGCGGCGACTGCGCCGCCTTCCTGCCGCGCGCCTGCATCGCGGGGCGGACCGCCGACCTGAAGGCCGTGCCGATCACGGGCATCAAGATCGAGCGCCCCTTCTCCACCGTGCTGAGCCTGAGCCGCGAGCCGGGCCCCTCCGCCCACGCGCTGATCGCCATGCTGCAGTGACCGCCGCGGCTCGGCGCCGCTCCGTGCGCGCCGCTCCGTGCGCGCCGCTCGCTGCCGCTCACCGCGCCGCCGCGCGCCCCTCCGGCTCCGCCGCGACCTGCGCGAGGTGGCGACCGATCGACTTCACGGCAGCGTGGAAGGCGACCCCGCGCACCGCGAGGCGCAACGGGGCGCGGCCGTCGCGCCAGAGGAAGAGCAGCTCGCGCGCCGCGTCGCGCGTGGTGAAGGCGCTGAACTCGTCCCAGGCGTGCAGCCGGTCGTCGACGATCAGCCCGGCGCGGCAGGTGGCCAAAAGCCGCAGCGTCCCCGCGGCCGCGAGCGGCGCCGTCAAGAGCGCCATCACGAAGGCGATCGCGAGCCCGCTCTTGCCGAGGAAGCTGACGATCAGCGCCGCCGCGATCCAGACCACCAGCCGCGGCGCGCGCGGCGGCCGGACGAAGAAGCCGCCCTCGAGCTCCGCGCCGTTCGCGCGCGCGACCGCCGCCGCTTGGCGGGGACGCCTCACCAGCAGCGCCAGCAGCGCCGCCGGGAAGAGCAGCACGATTCCGAGCCGGACGATCCACACGGGAGATCTCCACGCACGCGCCGCCGACCGGATTTCCCTTCCGGCCGGCGGGAGAGCTTCAAGCGGAGGCAGGGCATAACCCGATGGCGAGCTGCACCGACGCCCCGAATCGCGATTCGAGGGGGCGAGCCAGGAGCCACGCTTGGATCAAGGGCTGCTCAACACGCTCGGTCGACGCAGCGCGCAACGCATCTGCCTCCGCGCCGACGTCGGCATCCTCGACGAAGCGACCGGCGAGCGGACGCTCGGGCGACTCCGCGACCTCTCGGCGACGGGCACTTGCCTCACCACGCCGACCGTGCTGCCGATGGGCAAGCCGCTGCGGCTCGCCTTCGAGTTCGCCGCGACCGAGCAGCCGATCCGCCTCCACGCGGAGGTCTCGTGGACCGGGCGCACCACCGCGGTGCGCGCGTCGGTGCTGAGCGGGATGCGGTTCCTCGACCTCGCCGGCCCCGACTTCGCGCGGATGCGCGAGTTCATCGACGCCAAGCTCTGGGAGGTGCAGCGCTTCGTCTGCGCGCTCGACCTCTTCGCCGACCTGAACGACCTCGAGAAGCTGCTCCTCTCCACCGTGCTGCTCGACCGCGAGCTCAAGCCGGGCGAGTCGCTCGAGGACGAGCTCTCGGAAGGGACCCTGCTGATCGTCCGCTCCGGCACGCTCACCGGCCACGAGCAGCTCCCGGACGGCCGCGCGCTCCATCGCAAGGCGCTGCATGCCGGCGACCTGCTCGGCGCGCTGCCGATCGACGCGAGCGGCCCGACCCGCGTCACCGTGCGCGCGACCACCGACGCGGCGCTGCTCGTGGTGCCGATCGACGGCTTCGAGTACCTGCGCACCCGCCATCCCGAGACCGCGTTCAAGCTGCTCTCGGCGTGGACGCTCGCGCTGCGCGACCAGCTGATGACGGTCGAGCCGGCCGAGGAGTAGCGCCGAGGCGCAGCGACGCGGCTCGTTCAGGCGAGGACGTCGAGCAGCGTGCCGGTCCGTTCGTGGAGGGCGCGCAACCGCGCCAGGTCGATCGCGCCGCCCTCGCGCGCGGCGAGCAGCCCGCCGACCGCATCGACGAGATCGGCGCGCTCGACCTCCTCGGCTTGCGGCGCGCCGCGCATCCGGCCGCCCGCGGTGTAGAGCGGCAGCGGTTCCGCCTCGTCCACGGGAGTCGCGGGGAGCGCCGCGCCACGCTGCGGAGCGCGCGCCGCCTGCGCCGCGGCCAGCGCCTGCGCGTCGGCGCGAACGGCCACCGGTCGGACCTCGCCGAGCAGGCGGGTCGCGAGCGCGGAGTCGGTGATGGCGCCGAGCGGGGAAGGCATGGCGACCCGATCGACGCGGCGACCCGCGCGCCTTGAGCCGCCGCGGAAGGCTTTTCCGCTGCGGCACGGCTGCGGACCTGCCGCTCGTCCGCGTCGCTCGTGGCGGTCGATCAGGGCGGGACCGTGCGCCCCTGCCAGGGCGGATCGCGGGGTGAGGACGACGGCCTTGACGCTGCGCCGACAGACGACGTGGGTGATCGCGATCGCGTTGCTGCTGGTGGCGCTGCCGCTCCAGTTCGCCTTCGATCGCATCGTCCTCGACAGCTTCGCGCGCGTCGAGCGCGACGCGACCGCCCGCAACGTCGAGCGCGTGCGGGACGCCTTCGACGCCTCGATCGCGACCCTCGCCAACAAGACGCACGACTGGGCGTGGTGGGACGACGCCTACGCCTTCGCGCTCGATCGCAACGAGGAGTTCGTCGAGTCGAACCTCACGCCCGCCTCGATCGCGTCGATGGGGCTGAACGCCATCGCGTTCTTCGACCCCGCCGGCGCCCTGCTGCGCGAGCGGTGCGTCGAGATCGAGGACGAGCAGGTCATCCCGCTCCCCGCCGCACTCGCGGCCCGCTTCGTCCCCGGCAGCCCGCTGCTCGCGCGCACCGAGTCCGATCGCGAAGCGAGCGGCTGCTTCGTCCATGACGGCGAGATCTGGCTGTTCGCCGCCACCGCGCTCCTCACCAGCGAGCAGACCGGCCCGGCGCGCGGATCGATCCTCTTTGCCAAGCGCTTCGGCGCGGCGCAGGCCGCCGAGCTCTCCGCCGTCACCCACCTCGACCTCGCGTTCCACCTCGCCGACGCGCCGCTCCTGCCGGCCGACCTCGAAGCGGGCCGCGGCGAGCTCGCCGCGGGCGCGACCCTCGTGACGCCGCTCGGCGAGGAGCGGATCGCCGGCGCCGGCGCGCTGCTCGACATCGACGGCGCGCGCAGCATCCTCGTGCGCATCACCGAGCCGCGCGCGATCCACGCGCAGGCGCTCGCCGCCGGCCGCTCGACCAAGCTGACGCTCGCCCTCACGGTCGCGCTGCTCGGCGCGGCGCTGCTCTGGCAGCTGCGCCACATGGTGATCCGGCCGCTCTCGCTCCTCTCCGGTCGCGTGCGCGACGTCGAGCGGGGCGGCGACCTGACGCTGCGCATGCCGGAGGAGGGCGCCTCGGAGCTGGTCGCGCTCGGCCACGGCATCAACCAGATGCTCGCCACGCTCGCGCGGCAGCAGGACGAGCTCGCCGGCCTGTCGCACTCGCTGCAGGCGGCGCGCGACGACGCGATCGCCGGCGCGCGCGCCAAGTCGGAGTTCCTGGCCAACATGAGCCACGAGATCCGCACGCCGATGAACGGCGTGATCGGGATGACCGGGCTCCTGCTCGACACGCGCCTCGACGGCGAGCAGCGCGAGTACGTCGAGACGATCCGCGGCTGCGGCGAGGCGCTGCTCGACCTCATCAACGACATCCTCGACTTCAGCAAGATCGAGGCGGGGAAGATGACCATCGAGGTGGTCGACTTCGACCCGCGCCACCTCGTCGAGGAGTCGCTCTCGCTGCTGGCCTCGCGCGCCCAGCAGAAGGGGCTCGAGCTCTGCTGCCAGATCGCGCCGGAGGTCCCGGCGTGGGCCGCGGGCGATCCGGGACGCCTGCGGCAGATCCTCCTCAACCTGGTCGGCAACGCCATCAAGTTCACCGCCAAGGGCGAGGTGGTGGTGCGGATCGGCGTGGAGCGCGCCGACGCGGCGGCGACGCTGCTGCGCTTCGAGGTCGAGGACACCGGCATCGGCATCACGCCGGAGCAGCAGCAGAAGCTGTTCCAGTCGTTCAGCCAGGCCGACGCCTCGACGACGCGGCGCTTCGGCGGGACGGGACTCGGGCTCGCGATCAGCAAGCGCCTCACCGAGCTGATGCAGGGCGCGATCGGCGTGCGCAGCGCCGACGGGCGGGGCAGCTGCTTCTGGTTCACCGCGGCGCTTGGCGTGCGCGCAGCGCCGCCTTCGGAAGCCGAGCCGCGCATCGCGCTCGGCGGCCAGCGCGTGCTGATCGTCGACGACAACGCCACCAACCGGCGCATCCTCGGCAAGCAGCTCGAGGGGTTCGGCCTCGCCTTCGCGGCGGCCGACGGCGGCGCGGCGGCGCTCGCGCTGCTCGAGGCGGAGCACGCGGCGGGTCGCTCGTTCGACCTCGCGATCCTCGACTACATGATGCCGGAGATGGATGGGCTGCAGCTCGCCGCGCGGATCGGCGCCGACCCGCGCTTCGCCAAGCTGCCACTGGTGCTGCTCTCCTCCGCGGTCGCGCGCGGGCAGGTGCGCGCCAACGAACCCGACCGCTTCGCCGCCTACCTGTTGAAGCCGGCGCGCGTGAACCAGCTGCGCGACTGCCTGCGCGACGTCGTCGGAGCCGCCGCCGCTCCGCGCCGCGCCAGCGCGCCGAGCGCTGCCGCGACCGCCGCGCCGCCGCGCCGGCCGATCGGCTCGCGCGGGCGGCTCTTGCTCGCCGAGGACAACCCGGTGAACCAGAAGGTGGCGGTGCGCCTCCTCGAGAACCTCGGCTGGCGAGTCGACGTCGCCGCGAACGGCGTCGAGGCGGTGCTGGCGGCGTCGCGGCTGCCGTACGACGCGGTGCTGATGGACTGCCAGATGCCCGAGATGGACGGCTACGAGGCGACCCGCGAGCTGCGCCAACGCGAGGCGGCGCGCGGCGCCGGCCGCCGCCAGATCGTGCTGGCGATGACCGCCAACGCGATGCAGGGCGACCGCGAGGCGTGCCTCGCCTGCGGGATGGACGGCTACCTCGCCAAGCCGATCCGCAAGGAGGAGCTCGCGCGCGAGCTCGACCGCTTCGTGCCGCCGCCGGTCGTGCCGCCGGCGCCGATCGAGCCGCTCGCCGAGGTCGACGCGACCTCCGCGGAGACGCGCCCGAGCGAGCGGTGAGCCGCGCCGCTCGCGCGCGCCGCGTTCACGGCTCGATCGGGACGGTGAAGGTGCGCGCGAAGCGGTCGCGCGTCGCGTCGGTCACGACCACCTGGACGGTGCGCGCCGCGGCGTCCGGCGGCGCCGGCAACTGCAGCGCGAGCCGGTAGCGCAACGACTCGCCCTCGACGGCGGGCGGCGGCATCGGCGCGCGCACCACTGCGCCCCCCGCCGCCACGCTCCACGCGTGCAGCCGATCGACGCCGTCGCGCGGCGAGAGCAGCACCTCGCCCGCCACCTCGAGCTGCCCCGCGTCGGTGCGCCGCGCACGGAACGCGACCTCCGGCTCGAGCCGGAACGGCGCGCGCGACGCCGGCGCCAGCAGCCGCTCGCGCTTCGCCACGATCTCCTCGGCGAGGTCGTCGCAGAGCTGCGCGACGAGCGCCTCCGTCACCTCCTCGCGCACCTGCCCGGCGCGCTGGCAGAGCAGCCCGGCCGGCACCAGCAGCGACGCGAGGTAGAAGCTCGTCGAGGCGCCGGCCGTGCGATCGACGAAGTCGAGCGCGCACGGGCGCGGCTTCAAGCGCGGATCGAGCAGCGCGAGGCGGCGGTCGAGCGCCGGCGCGATCGGCGCCGCGCCGCGCGCGCCCGACAGCGCGGCGACGTCGAAGAACTCGCAGTCGAACTCGGCGCGCACGTCGTAGTCGCGGTCGTCGAGGAAGTAGCAGAACGGCCCGCCGAGCGCGAAGAGGACGAGGTTCGGCACGAACAGCCCGTTGGTCTCCGACTCGACCACCTCGTCGTAGCGCATCTCGCAGCGCAGCACGAGGTCGGCCTGCCGCGCGAGCGCCTGCTCGATCCACCACGCCTCCTGCTGGCGCGGCGTGCGCTCGGCGGCGAACTGCTCGGCGCTCACCCCTTCGGGGTAGTCGAGCGCGCTCACCTGCACGAAGCAGCGCTCCGCCAGCGCGGCGGCGCACGCGGCCGTCGCCAGCGGCCCGTCGACGGTGAGCCGCAGCGGCTCCGGCGGCGGCTCGCGCGGCGGCGCCTCGGGATCGAGCGGCGGCCGCGGCGGCGCCGGCGGGCGCAGCGCGACGGCGGCGGTGCGCACCGGGATCAGCGCGACGTGGAACGGCAGCGGCGGCGTCTCCTGGCGCGCGAGCCCGGCGCAACCGGGCAGCAGCGCGCCGAGCGCGAGCAGGACCCACTTCATCGCGACCCTCCCGTCGGCGCGCGGCGGAACCGTTCCGCGTCGTCGCGCTCCATCGAATCGAGCGCCACTCGCGCCGCCACCACGCAGCGGAAGCCGAGCGACGCGCGCCGCGCATCGATCCACGCCACCTCGACCTTCGCGAAGTCGAACGCCGTGGTGTCGAACGCGCCGCCGGCGGCGAACCGCTCGCGCGACGCGGGATCGGCCGGATCGGGCGAAGTCGCCGTCCACTCGGCGACGTTGCTGCAGAGATCGACGATCCCCTCCGGCGTCGCATCGAGCGCGCCGTCGCCGCCGACCGCGCCCGGCCCCTGGTCGCGCCGCCCGACGCGCAGCCGCTCGCGCTCGAGCGGCACGCCGCTTCGCGCCCCCGCCCACGGCCGGTAGCCGGGTCCGCGCACCGTCCACTCCCACTCGAGCAGCGTCGGCAGCCGCTTGCCGCACCAGCGCGCGAAGGCATCCGCCTCGTGCCAGTCGACGCCGGTCATCGGCAGCTCGGGCGGTTCCGCCAGCAGCCGCACGAGCAGTTCGTCGGCGCGCTGCGCATCGCCGCCGGCCCGCCCGTCGCTCCACGGCGCGGCACTGCGATAGCCGCGCTCGTCATCGGCGAGGAACGCGAGGAACTGCCCCTGCGTCACCTCGGTCGCGTCGACGTAGAGGTCCTCGATCGCGCCCGCTGCGACCTCCTGCTGCCAGCTGCGCGGCGGCGCGGCGTCGGCGGCGTAGAGCGGCAATCCGGCGGCGACGAAGAGGCGGTTCTCCTCGGCCTCGACCTGCCCGCCGAAGACGTAGCGGCCGAGGTCGTTGCCGCGCACGCGCACCATCGCCACCGCGTCGCGAAGCCCGTGGCCGCCGACGATGCGCTCGGGCGTGAAGCGGTGCAGCGTCGGCAGGCGGCGCCGCTCGAGCTGCGGCGGGCCGACCGTGCCGTCGCGATCGGTGGCGCGCACCTCGATCTCGATCTCGCGCCCCGACCAGGTGAACGGGAACGGCTCGGCGAGCCAGCCGCTCCAGTAGCTCTCCGCCCCGACGCTCTTCTGCGCCAGTTCGAAGGCGATCGCGCGCGCGCCGGCGCCGGCGCCGACCGGCCGCGCAAGCGCCGTCACCTGCGCCACGCCGTTGTCGTCGCGCGCGCGCACCTCGGCGAACCAGCTCTCGTTCGTGCCGTCCTCGCGCAGCGTCGCGTTGAAGTCGCGCAGCGGGCTCGGTTGCAGCAGCTCGACCGCGGGACCGGCGAGGCTCACGCGCCAACCGACCGAGCCGATCGTCGGCGGATTGCCCGCCGCATCGTGCGCCTCGACCACGAGCCGCCACTCGCCGTCGGCGTCGACGCCGCTCTCCTCCCACGGCCGCGGCACCGCGAACGAGCGCGCCTCGCCGGCGACCAGCGCCTCCGCCAGCGTGCCGCGCCGCACCACGGTCGCGCTCCCGGTCGCCGCGTCGGCAGCGCTCCGCTCGAGCCGCCAACTGACGCGCGCCGGCGTCTTCTGCCCGCCGATCGGCGGGTCGGCGAGCTCGACGACGAGCTCGGGCAGCGACTCCTCGGCGCGGCGCACCACCGGCGGCGACTCGAAGCCGCGCAGCGCCACGCTCGGCGCACTGCGATCGACGACCAGCAGCGCCCGCCAGTCGCGCTCCGGATCGGCGCTCGCCGGCCCGCCGCGCGCGCCGGCCTCGACGCGCCAGCCGCGCAGCTGCAGCGGAACGACCCCTTCGGCGGGCAGCGACAGCGTGCCGCTCGCCGCGTTCTCGACCTCGCGCTCGAGGCGCGCGTCGGCGACGACCGTCGCGCTCCCGTCGGGCGCGTGCATCGTCGCCTGCAGCTGCGCCGGCACCGCGTTGACGCGCCGCAACGCGAGGCTCGCCTCGCTCGCGCACGTGAAGACGACCGCATCGGGCACGAGGCGGCGCGGCCCGTCGCCGACGTCGAGCGTCGCGGCGAAGTCGACCTCGTCGACGCTGAAGTCGAACGGCAGCTCGCCGGCGAGTTCGCCGTCGCGCGACCGCTCGGGGGCGCGCGCCACCGACTCGCTCTCGTCGAAGCGCCAGGCGAGCCGCCCCGCGTAGGGGGCGCCGCCGCGCAGCGCCTTCACCTCGGCGAGGTCGAGGTCGAAGGCGAGCGCGCGCGGCTCCGACCACTCGCGCAGCACGTTCCCCTCGACGTCGCGGACCGCCAGCACAAGCGTCGCCGGTCGCTGCAGCGTCGCCTGGAAGCGCGGCGCCGCGCGCGGTCCGACGAACCAGCGCTCGCCGCTGCGCAGCGCGGTGAAGCGCGGCGCCGACTCGGCCGCGAGCGCGCTCGCCACCAGCGGCAGCGGCTCCGATTCGGGGAAGCGGCGCGTCGCGCGCCGGCCGCTGCGATCGCGCGCCTCGATCTCGAACTGCACGCTCGCGCGCGACGTCCCGGCCGCCGCCGCGTCCGCCTCGAACAGCGCGGCGAGCGGCGCCTCGAAGCGCGACCGCCCCGCCTCGAGCTGCGTCGCCGTCGCCGCCACCTCGCGGCCGTCGACGCGCACCGCGAGCCGCTCGAGGTCAGCTGCCGCCGCGCCGACCACCTCGATCGACAGCGACTGCCCGCGCGGATCGAGCGCGCGGCCGCGCCGCCCCGCCACCTCGATCGCGCCGAGCGACCACGCCGCGCCGCCGATCCAGACCAGCTCGAGGTCGACCGAGCGGCGGCCCGCATCGGGGCCGTCGACCACACGGAGGGTGGCGCGCCGCGAGAGCCGCTCGGTCGCTTCGGCGGTCGCCTCGACGACGATCTGCCCGCCGGCGTCGACCGTCGCGCGGAAGCCGTCGACGGCGCGCGCCTCGCTCGCGCCCGCCTCGCCGCTGCGCCCGCGCGCGTCGGCGAGCAGCAGCTCGGTGCCGGGTGCCAGCGCGAGGTCGCTCGCACGCAGCCGTTGCGTGGCGCGCTCCGGCCCGAACCAGAGCGGCGCCTCGGCGATCGGCCGGTCGCTCTCGAGCTCGAACAACGGGAAGCGCGCCTTCGCCAGCGCGTCGGCGACGTCGCGCTGCTTGATGCGCTGCACGATGAAGCCGGTCGCCGCCAGCAGCACCAGCAGCAGCGGGGCCGCCCAACGCAGCTGCTGCGCGAGCGGCGGATGGACGACGCGATCGAGCTCGGCGAAGGCGGCCGCGCTGGTGGCGAAGCGCTGCTCGCGATCGCGGCGCAGGCAGCGGTCGACGAACTGCGCGAAGGCGCGCGGCACCTTGGCGCCCGCGTCGGCGAGGCGGCGCGCCTCCTGCGTGAGATGGACCTCGAGCCAGTCCATGCGGCGCTTCGGCGCCGTGAAGGGGAGCTCGCCGGTGACCATCTGGTAGGCCATCACGCCGAGCGAGTAGAGGTCGGAGCGACCGTCGAGCGCGACGATCGAGCGGCCCGGCAGCAGGTGGGCGCACTGCTCGGGCGATGCGTACTCGGGCGTGCAGGAGCTCGAGCGGTGGATCGCGCTCGCGGAGTCGTCGCTGCTCGCCGCGGCGGGCTGCAGCGCGCGCAACGTCGAGGTGGCGCTGCGCGGCGCGCTGCCCGCGGACGCGCCGCCCGCCGTCGCGCCGCCGGCCGCGCCGCTCGCGCCGCCGCTCGCCGCCGGCTTCTCGGCGCCGCCGACGTACTGGCCGATGCCGAAGTCGATCACCTTCACCCGCTCGACGCCGCCGGCGCCGCGCACGAGGAAGACGTTGCGCGGCTTCAGGTCGAGGTGGAGGATCGACTCGGTCGCGCTCAGGTGGTGCGCGGCGCGCAGCGCGTCGACGATCTGCAGCGTGAGCTCCATCGCCACCTTCGGCGGCAGGCGCTTCTCGCGCTTCAAGCGCGTCTCGAGGTCCTCGCCCTCGAGCAGCTCCATCACGAAGCAGCAGCTGCCGTCGGGCAGCTCGTCGAAGCTCTTCCAGTCGACGATGTTCGGATGGGAGAGGCGGGTGACGCGGCGCGCCTCGTCCTTGAACTCCTGCACTTCGGCGGCGGTGCAGGCGGCGCGCGCGTTCATCACCTTGATGGCGACGCGCGAACCGAGCGTCTCGTCGCGCGCCTCGAAGACGGCACCGAAGCCGCCGCGGCCGATCTCGCGCACGATGCGGTACTTGCCGCTGATCCAGTCGCCCGGCGCCAGCGCGACGCCCGCCTTCGGCGCCACCTGCGCCGCGACGGCGCGCGCCACCGGCGCCGGCAGCGGCGGCAGCGCCACGACCTGCGCCGCGCCGCTCGCCAGCGTCTCGCCGCCCGCCTGCTCGAGCGCCGCGCGCGCCTGCTCGCCGGCCAGCACCAGCGCCGGTCGCGGATCGCGCGAGAGCGTCGCGCCGAGCCCGTCGAGCGAGCCGGCGCGCCGCGTGTCGCCGCCCGCATCGTCGCGCAGCACCACGATGCGCGGCGGCAGCGAAGCGCCGCCGATCGTCGCGCCGCCGGCGGCCAGCGCCGCGGCGATCGCCCGCTCGAAGCGCAGCCCGAGCCGCGCATCGGAGGGCGACTCGCCCGGCAGCAGCTGCGCGACGCGCTTGCCGAAGTCGAGCGTCTCCTGCGCATCGGCCGCCTCGCGCGCGAGCTCGGCGCGCAGCGCGGCGACGCGCGCCGGCTCCCGCGCCGCGCTGCCAGCCGGCTGGCCGCGCGCCGCATCGACCTGGTCGAGCAGCAGTCGTTCGAGCGCGTCGAGCGGAGCGTTCACCGGCCACCTCCGAACCAGATCGAAAGGCCGAAGCCGGGCGTCGAGAAGCAGCCCACGGCGTCGAGCTCGCCGTCGCCATCGACGTCGGCCAGGGTCGCCGTCGCCGGCAGGCTCGGCGCGGTCGCCGAATCGCGCAGCAGCTGGTCGGGCGCGACGGCGAAGCTGCCGCCGCCGCGCTGCAGGAAGAGGGCGAGCGTCGGCTGCGACGGATCGCCGTTGGCGCACAGCAGGTCGAGATCGCCGTCGTCGTCGGCATCGCCGATCGCGATGGCGACCGGCTTCTTCAGCGACCCGTCGGTGCCGATCTCCTGGCGCGCCGCGAAGCCGCGCGGCGGCGCCGGCGCGCGATCCTGGCGCCAGACCACCAGCCGATCGCGGTTCTTGCTGGGCGCCGCGAGGTCCAAGCGGCCGTCGCCGTCGAGATCGGCGAGCGCCACCGCTTCGGGGCGCACCGAGCCGTTGGCGAGCGTCACGCTCGGCGCGCTCTCCGGACCGCCGACGGCGCCGAAGAAGAGGAGCAGCGACGCGTCGGCCAGCGCCAGGTCGACCCGCCCGTCGCCGTCGACATCGCCGGCGGCGAGGCCGCTCGGCTGGCTGATCCCGGCGGTGAGGAAGCTCGGCGGCGCGAACGCGGCCGGTCCGACCTGGCGGAACCACGCGATCCGCTTGTTCCCCGCATCGGCCACCGCGAGGTCCTGAGCGCCGTCGCCGTCGAGATCGGCGGCGACGATCGCCAGCGGATCGGCGCCGACCACGCCGGGCGACTGCGCGACCCCGAGCGAGAGCTCGACGTCGGGCGCGGCGGCGAAGCGCGGCGGCGCGCCGCCGTCGTTGAAGAAGAGCGCGACGATCGCCTCGTCGACCGGCCCGCTGCCGTCGCGATCGACTTGCGCGGTGACGGCGAGGTCGAGGTCGCCGTCGTCGTCGAGGTCGGCAGCCGCCAGCGCCTTCGGCACGTCGGTGAGGCCGACGCCGCCGAGGATGAAGTCGGGCGCGTTCGGGAAGAGGCCGGGGCTCGACTGCAGCCAGACGAAGAGATGCGGCACCAGCGCGTCGTTGGCGAGCAGCGCGGCCACGTCGCGATCGCCGTCGCCGTCGAGGTCGGCGATCAGCGGCGCCGCCGGGTTGCCGAAGATGCGCGGCGGCACGAGCGTGCGCTCCGGCGTCGCCGCGAACGGCACCGCGCGCTGCGTCGCGAACCAGGTGAGCGTGTCGCTGCCCGCCTCGGCCGCCAGCAGGTCGAGCGCGCCGTCGCCGTCGAGGTCGGCGGCGAGCAGCGCGGCCGGCTCGCTCGCGCCGCTGGAGAGCGCGAGGACGAGGTCGGGATCGCGATCGCCGCCCTGCCCGAAGGTGCCGTCGGGTTTCTGCGCGAAGACGAGGAGCGTGCCGAACAGCTCGCTCGCCGCGACGAGGTCGTCGTCGCCGTCGCGGTCGACGTCGGCGGCGATCAGCGCGGTCGGTGCGCCCGAGGTGAAGAGGCGGCCGTGCGCTTGCGCGACGAACTGCAGCGGCGCGACCTGCCGGAAGAGGACCACCTCGCTCGTGTCGCGCGAAGTGACCGCGAGGTCGGCGTCCCCATCGGCGTCGGCGTCGAGCGCGACCAGGTCGCGCGGCGCGTCGAGCGCGGCGAGCAGCTGCGCCGTCGGCGCCGTCGCGAAGCCGCCGCCCGCCGCCTGCACGAAGAGCGCGACGTCGTCGCCGCTGCCGTTCGCCACTGCGAGGTCGAGCCGGCCATCGCCATCGATGTCGGCTGCGGCCAGCGCGACCGGATCGTGCGTCGTGCCGCCGCCGCCGACCACGCGGTTCTTCGCCGACGCGAAGCCGCCCGCCTCGCCGTAGAGGAGCGCCACGTCGTCGCTGCCGCCGTTGGCCACCGCGAGGTCGAGCGCGCCGTCGCGATCGAGGTCGGCCACCAGCAGGTCGGCGGGATTCGCGATGGCGGCGGTCACCACGAGGCTCGGCACGGTCGGGAAGGTGCCGTTGCCGGCCTGGAAGAAGAGCGCCACCGAGCCGGAGCCGCCGTTGCCGCGGCTCGCGCACGCCACGTCGAGCCGCCCGTCGCCGTCGAAGTCGGCGAGCGCTACGGCGGACGGGCGCGGCGTGCCGGCCGGCCCGCCGAGCGGCAGCGCATCGGCGACGAAGCTCGCCCCCGCCGCCTTCCGGAGCAGCCGCACCGAATCGGAGAGCTCGCTCGCGACCGCGAGGTCGAGGTCGCCGTCGCCGTCGAGGTCGCCGCGCGCCAGCGCCACCGGCCGATCGGCGAGCGCCGTCGAGGAGAACGAGCGCGCCGCCACCTCGACCGTCGCGCGCACCGTGCGCGGCGTGGTCACCTCCTGGCCGCTGCCGTACTCGTCGTCGAACGGCACGAGGCGCAGCAGCACGCCGCCCTCCTGCACCACCGCATCGCGCTCCCAACGGAAGAGGCCGGTGGTGCCCTCCTCGGCGGCGCGCAGCGGCGTCGCGCGCTCGACGAGACGCCACGGCGCGCATGGCGCGGGCGGCGGATCGAAGGGCGTCCCGTCGGTCGCGGTGGCGACGTAGGCGCGCTGCGCCGCCGGCTCGAAGGCGACGATCGTGCGCCGCTGCGCGATGCCGCCGACGGCGACCAGATCGCCGTGGCCCGGCAACGCGGCGAGCCGCAGCCCGGCATCCCCGAGCGCGAGCGACGCCGGCGCGACGGCCAGCCCGCTCGCCACCACGCGCGCCACGCCGACGTCGGGACCGCCGAGCGCCAGCGACTGCAGCTCGAAGGCGCCGTCGCCCTGCAGATCGGTGCAGCAGAGCAGCGTGCGCGAGCGCGGCTCGTAGGCCAACGCGCCCGGCCGTTCGAGCGAGCCGGACTGCAGCGCGAGCGGGCTCGTGATGCCGGTGGTGACGTCGACGCGCAGCAGCCGCCCGAGCCGGCCGCCCGCGCCGAGGAAGGTGCGCTCGCTCACGAGGAGCGAATCGGGGAGCGACGGATCGCGCGCGAGCCCGCTCGGCTCCGCGAGCCCCGCCTTCAGCACGACGAGCGGCGCCGCCGGATCGAGCAGCGACACGGCGTGGAGCGCGTCGCCCGCCACCAGCAGCGCGCGCCCCGCATCCCACGCCAGCAGCGCGCGCGCCGGCGTCGCCAGCGCGCTCGGGCCGTGGAGCCGCGTCGCGCTGCCGTCGGCGAAGTCGGCGCGCTCGAGCAGGAGCGCACCGCCGACGTCGCTCGCCACCAGCGCGTGGCGCTGACCGGCCTCGAGGGCGAACGCGGTCGGCACGCCGCTGCTGCCGGCGCTGCCGTGCGCCAGCGTGCGCAGCGCGCGGCCCGTCGCGAGGTCGAACTCCTCGATCGCCCAGCCGGTCGCGGCGTCGTGGCGCAGCAGCGCGGCGCGGTCGCCCTCGGCGAAGGTCGCCACCGCCACCGGATCGGCGAGCAGCGGCAGCAGCGCCGGCCAGCGCACGCTCGCCAGCTCGAACGCGTCGCTGCGCCCGAGCAGCTCGAGCTCCCGGCCGACCGGCCCGCCGAGCGCCGTCAAAGCCGCGAACCCCTCGGCCGCCAGGTCGAGCTCGAGCGCGAACGCGTCGCTCGCCGCGCGCGCGAAGCCACGCAGCTCGCTTCGCCGCTCCTCGGCGATCTGCAGGAGGCGGCGCTGCGTCGGATCGGCGAGCGCAGCGCGCAGCTCCGCCGGCGTGGCGGGCAGCGTCGGGAACGGACTGCCCGCCGCGGTCCACTGCACCACTACGTCGACGCGATCGCCCTCGCCATCGGCGACCTCGAAGCGCAGCGGCAGGCGGCCGCGCTGGTCGGGATCGGCGGCGAAGGCGGCGCCGTCGAGGAAGGCGATCGGCTCGCTGTTGTTGTCGACGCGGAAGTCGCCGCTCTCGACCGTCGCGCCGATCGCGACGCCATCGTCGGCGTGGAAGCGCAGCCGCACGTCGGCCTGCGCCGCGCCGAGGTCGCGCAGCGTGTCCCAGAAGAAGGTGACCGTCTTGCCGCCGCGCGGCGCGACGAGTCCGACCAGCGCGCCATCGCCCGAGCTGCCGTCGACCGCCGCCGCGTGGGCAGGCTGCCAGACGCCGGCCAGCGGGTCGCCGACCGGAAGGTCGACCCGCAGGAACTCGGCGACCACCGTCACCACGTCGTCGGAGCTGTCGGCCAAGTCGAAGTCGACTGGCACGTTGCCGGCCACCTCGCCGCTCGCGCCGAGCCGCACGCTGCTCACTTGCGGCGCGTCGTTGCCGAGGTCGAAGCGGCCGATCGTCGCCGCGCCGGCCCCCGTCCCGCCGAGCGCGCGCACCTCGAGCTCGATCCCCTCGACGTAGCCCGCGCCGAGCTGGCCCGCGACGTCCCACAGCTTCGAGTGGAGGGTGCCGCCCGCCTCGGCCGCGAGGCCGTTCAGCGCGGCGTCGATGCCCTGCGCCGGGTCGTCGAGCAGGAGCGCGTCGACGAGCGCCCCGCTCGTCGGATCGCGCCAGCGCAGCCGCACGTCGAGCGGATCGCCCTGCGCGTCCTGCGCGGTGAACTGCAGCAGCGCCGGCGAGCGGCGCGGCTCGACGATCGCGAGCCCGCCGAGCAGCGGCGGCGTGTCGGGCGTCCCCTCGCCGCCGCGCGACGCGCCGATGAAGGAGAGCGTCCCGCCGCCGCAGCCACCCGCCGCCGCGAGCAGCGCCAGCGCGCCGGCCCGAGTGAAACCACGGATCGCCATCGACGTCGCTCCCGTCCGCTCCCCGCCGCGCCGCCCGACCGCGCAGGCAAGGCGACGTGCTGCGACGAACGCGAACGGACGCACGCGCCCTTCGCGGCGCTAACTTGGCCGCGCCCCATCGGCCGAGGAGCCGTGGCGGACGGCCCGATCCGAGCGGTGCGCCGGAGACCCCCACCTTGCTTCGTTTGCGACTCACCCGGCCGGGGATGCCCCCCGAGATCGTCAACCTCGCGGGCGACAGCGCCACCCTCGGCCGCGCCCCCGAGTGCGAGGTGCGCATCGACGACCCCGAGGTGAGCCGCCGCCACACCCGCCTGCTGCAGGGCGTCATCGTCGTCGACCTCGGCTCGCGCAACGGCACCTGGATCGAGCAGCAGCGGATCGGCGAGGCGACGCGGCTGCCGGGCACCCGCTTCTCGATCGGGCAGGGCGAACGGGCGATCCACGTCGAGCTCGAGCCGGCCGAGGCGGCCGCGGTCCCGGCCGACGAGTTCGCCGACGTGACGATCACCGCCGGGGCGCTGCGCAGCGCGCCGAGCCCGGCCGCTGCGGCCGCGACCCCGCCGCCGCCCGCCGCGCCGCCCGCCGCGCCCGCGAGCGGCGCCGCCGCGGCCGACCTCGCCGCCGTGCGCAGTGAACTCGAGCGGGAGCGCAAGCGCGCCTTCGAGGCGTGCCGCGAACTCGAGGAGCTGAAGCGGGCGCGCGATGCGAAGCAGGCGACGTCGGGCAGCGAGCTCGCCGAGGCGCGCCTCGAGATCATGCGGCTGCAGCAGCGGCTCGGCAGCCTGAAGGCGGAACTCGACAGCAGCGCGAAGGCGGGAGCCGACGCGCTCGCCACGCGGTTGCTGCAGGAGAAGTACGACGCGATGGAGCAGCGCGCCACGCTCCACGAGCGGCGCGTGCGCGAGCTCGAGGCGCAGGTGGCCTCGGCCGCGCTCGCCGCGCCGCCCGCCGCCCCCGCGCCGGCGCCCGGCGTGCCGATGAGCGAGTTCGTCGCGCGCATGCAGCGCGAGCTGATGCGCCTGCAGACCGAGAACGCGCAGCTGAAGGCGCGTGGCGGCGCGCTGCCGCCGAGCGCACCTCCGATCGCGCCGGCGCCGAGCGCTCCAGCGGCGGCCCCTTTCGCCGCGAGCGCGGCGCGGCGCATCGACCTCGCGCCGCTCGCCGGCAAGGAGATCGACCGCGTCGAGGCGCCGGCCGACGCCGAGCTGCACGACTTCCTGCTGGTCGCGACCGTCCGCTTCCTGCGCGGCGCCGAGAAGGTGGTCGCCTATTCGGCGCGCGAGTTCGTCGAGCTGCTCGACATGCAGACGGTGCTGCCCGACCACGAGCGCAACTTCGCGCAGCGGCTGCAGGAGCTGCTGGCGCAACCGCGCGACGCCGCGCGCCGCGCCGACCTCGACCGCTACCTGCGCGAGCTCAGCCGCTGGATGGTGGCGAGCCTCGCGGCCTACAAGACGGCGGCGCGCGAGTTCGCGCTCGGCGTGAAGAGGTCGCTCTCGCCCGAGGCGCTCTCCGGCGGCGGCAGCGGCTCGTTCAGCTTGTTCGGCAGCGGCGAGGCGAAGCTCTGGCAGAAGGCGGCGCAGTGGCTCGCCGAGCTGTCGCCCGACACCATCGACGACCGCGTCGAGAAGCTCGCCCGCGAGGCGGCGCAGAAGATCCTCGCCGGCGGTGCCGCCAGCAGCGGTGGCACGCCGCCGCCCCCCGCCGCGAAGCCGAGCTGAACGACCGCGCCGCGGACCGCGTCGGGCCGACTCCGGAGGCCCGCGCCACCGACTGCGTCGGGCAGGCCTGCTGCGACGGAGTGCGGTTCTGACCGCCGTTTTCCCCCCGCCACCAGTGCGGAATTGACCGCCGTTTTCTCCCCGCCACCTCAGCGGGCGAGGGAGAGCGCGTGGACGCAGAGGCCGCCGCCGCTCTTCCAGAGCACGGCGCGCCACGGGGCGAGCGGCAGGCCGTTCACGACGCCGAGCGAGTCGGCGCGCGACAGGGTCCGCGTGAAGCGAGCCGCAGGCGCCTCCTCCTCGCGCCAGCCGACGTCGCGGCGATGGAGCGCGGCGACGCGCCCGACCGCGACCGCCAGCTCGCCGCTCGCCGCGCGCCACTCGACGGTGCAGTCGAGCACGTCCTGCGACTCGGTCACGCCGTCGGCCGCCAGCGCGTCGTCCTCGTGCGCGCGGTTCGGCGCCAGCGTGAAGTCGGCGAGGTGGCGCTCGCCGGCGTGCGGCAGCTCGATCGCATCGGCCGCCGTGCGACCGCGGCAGCCGCCGACCACGACGCTCCACTCCGCCGGCGCGCCGCCCTCCTGCTGCCGCCGCGTCGCCACGACCTCGACCGCGAGGCCGTCGTCGAACTCGAGGCGCAGCCCGCCCGTCGTCGCGTCGGGGCGCAGCTGCAGCAGGTGGAGGCGCGTCGCGAGGCGCCAGTCGCCGCGCGGCAGGAGCCAGCTCGCGAAGTCGCCGCCGCGCCCGCCGCAGAGGCGATGGCGCGCCGGGTCGTCGCTGCCGTCGTCGAAGTTCTTCGGCGGCTCGCGGCGCAGCAGGTCGACCGGCGCGACGGCAAGTTCGCGCGCGAGGCTCGCCAGCTGCGGGTCGGGCGCGATCGCGAGCAGCCGCTCGAGCGCCTCGACGTCGTGCCGATCGGGTGCATCGAGCGTGATCGGGAAGCTCTCCGCCAGCAGTCCGCGCGGAAGCACGACGCTCGCGCGCTGCGGCGCCGCGTCGTCGACCACGACCGGCCAGCCCGACGGCGAGCCGGCCGCGAAGGTGAAGCGCGGCAGCTCGGCCGCCGCCGGCTCGAGCGCAGCGCGCAGCAGGACGCGCGTCCCCTCGACCAGCGCGCTCGCCGCGTCGATCTCGCGCTCGCCGGCGAACATCGAGAGCGCGAGGCGCGGCGCGACGGCGGCGACGGGCGCCTCGCTCGGAGCCTCCTTCGCCGGCCCGCGTGACGCTTCGCCCGCGCTCCCCTCCGCCCCCGCGACCGGCGCCACCGCTCCACCGTCCTCGGGCGCCGCCGGCCGCTCGCGCAGCAGGAAGAAGGCGGCGCCGGCGACCGCCACGACGCCGAGCGCCGCGGCGACGAGGAGGCCGCGCTTGCCGCCACCGGCCGGCGCCGCACCGCGCGCCAGCAGCTGCTCGCAGGTGGCGATGATCGCCGCGTAGGAGGCGGGGCGCTCCTCGGGCGATTTGGCCAGCAGCTGCATCACGAAGCGGGCGATCGCCGGATCGAGCTGCTCGTCGAGGAGGCGCGGATCGGGCGGCTTCGGGGCGAGCTTCGCGCTGAAGGTCGAGGCGAGCGTCGGCTGCGGCGGGAACGCCTGCCGGCCGGTGAGGCAGTGGAAGAGGATGCAGCCGAGCCCGTAGATGTCGGCGCGGAAGTCGACGGAGTCGGGGTCCTCGAACTGCTCGGGCGCCATGGTCGACGGCGTGCCGAGCACCGCGCCCGGCGCGGTCAGCTCGACCTGCGAGCGACCGTCGCTGGTGCTGCGCGCGAGGCCGAGGTCGGCGAGCTTCACGTCGTAGGGGAAGGGGTCGCCGGCCGCCGCCCCCTTCTTCGGCGCGAGCAGCACGTTCTCCGGCTTCACGTCGCGATGGATCACCTGCGCCTGATGCGCATGGTCGAGCGCGCCGGCGAGGTCGCGGCAGACGGCGAGCGCCTCGCGCGGCGCGAGCGGCCCCTTCTCGCGCAGGTGTTGGGCGAGCGACGGCCCGCCGATCCGCTCCATCACGAGGTAGCAGACGCCCGACTCGGTGCTGCCGGCGCTGTAGCAGGTGACGACGTGCGGATGGGTGAAGCCGGCGAGCAGCTTCGCCTCGCGCTGGAAGCGGCTGGTGAACTGCGCGTCGACGAGGTGGGTCGCGAGCACCTTGACCGCGACGTCGCGCGCGAGCCACTCCTGGCGGCCGGCGTAGACGACCCCCATGCCGCCCTTGCCGAGCACGCCGGTCAGCGTCACCTCGGGGATGACGGGCGCAGCGCCGATCGGCGGCGGCGGCCGGCTCTCCGCCGGGCGCTGCGGAGTCGAGGGCGGCCGCGTCGCATCGAGCGGCGCGCCGGCGCCGAGCGTGAGGTCGTCGTCGCCGCTCGCTCCCGCGGTCACAGTTTCCGGATCTCCTCGACCAGCCGCTTCGCCGACGGCCGGTCATCGACCGTCGTGCCGACGTAGGCGTAGCGCACCACGCCGCTCGCATCGAGCAGCAGGCTCGACGGGATCGCCTGCGTCCCCTCGATGCCGAGGCTGCGCACGAGTCGCAGCTCCGGATCGAAGAGGCAAGGGTACGGCGGAGCGTCGTCGCCCGCGCGCTGGTACTTCTCGAGGAACGCCTCCCAGCCGTTCTCGGGACCGGGATAGACCAGCACCACCTGGCAGCCGAGCGCGGCGATCGCCTGCGCCGTCTCCGGTGCCGAGAGGGCGCGCGTCTGCGCATCGCAGTAGACGCAGATGCCGCTGCCGTAGCCGCGCAGCACCACCATCAGCAGCTGCTTGCCGCGGAAGTCCTCGATGCGCAGCTGCCGGCCATCGGCGCAGCGGAAGGCGTCGACCGCGAGCGGCTGGCCGACCAGCTTCGCCGCGCGCTCCTCGTCGCCGTTCGCCACGCTGCCGGCGGCGCGCGGACGGCCGTAGCGGCCCCCCGTCGACGAGTTCGAACGCGGCGCCAAGCCGTAGTTCTCGACGTAGCGGTCGTACTCCTCCTCCTCGCGCTGCGTGTAGGGCTGCGCCTTCACCGGCACGGCGAGCGGCGTGGCCGCCTCCTGCTCGAGCGCGGGCGGCGGCGCGGCAGCGAGCGGCGGCGCCGGCGCGGCGGGCTCCGCGGCGGGCGCGACCGGTCGCTCGATCTCGGCAGCCGCTTCGGCGAGCCAGAGGGTCGCCACCACTTCGGGCGGCTCGCGCTGCGGCAGGAGGTCGTCGCTCCACTCGGCGAGCGCGGGCGGCGGCGGCGTCACTGCGTCGAAGCGGACGGTCGCCGGCTGGCCATTGCGCCAGACGGTCCACTCGCCGCTCGGGCGGCCGTGGTCGACCGTTCCGAGCGCGAGCCGCTCGCCCGCGGCGTCCCACGCCATCCACGGCCCGTGCGCGCTGCCGTCGACGAACTCGCCGCTCGCACGACGGCGACCGTTGTGGTGGTAGGTCGTGAAGCGGCCGACCGGCAGCGTGTCGCGCAGGAAGCCGTCGCGGCGCGGCTTGCCGTCCGCGAAGGTCTCGCGCACCACGATGGTGGCGGCCGGCAGCGCGAAGCTCTTCACGAAGGGCTGTCCCGCGTCATCCCAGAAGCGCCACTCGCCGACGCGGTGACCGTCGAGCCACGCCCCTTCGGCGCGCTTCTGACCGTTCGCGCCGAAGCTGACCCACCGTCCGGCCGGCCGCCCGTCGGAGTAGTCGCCCTGCTCGACGAGCTGCCCGTCGCTGTTCCAGAAGCTCCACGGCCCCTCCTCGCGGCCGCGCCAGAACGAGCCGAGCGCGCGCGGGTTCCCGTTGCGATGGTGGTAGCGCCAGAGCCCCTCGCGCCGATCGTCGCGGACCTGCCCCTCCATCTCCTGGTTGCCGTTGTCGTGGAACCAGGTCCAGAGCCCCTCCTGGCGATCGGCGACGTAGCCGCCGCGCGCCTTCACCTGGCCGTTCTCGTGCAGGTAGGTCCATTCGCCGACCTGGTCCTTGCCAGCGACGGCGCCGCTGCCGCGGACGGCGACGCGCCGCGGCGTGCCGGTCGCCGTCGAGCGGCCGTCGCGCGTGCCGACGCAGGCCGCGAGCGCCAGCAGCGCGAGCAAGCCGTGCACGCAACGGCGGTTCGTGGTTCGTTCCATCGCAAGCTCCATCGTTCAGCGGCGCGCGCGGTAGACGTCGGCGACGCCGTTCCCATCGACGCTCGGCGCGAGCAGGTTGTCGGCCGCGGTCACGAAGACGATCAGCCCGTCGTTCGAGCCGAGCCGCGGCGCGCTGGCCGGCGCGCGGGTCGGCGCGCCCGACAGCGTCGTCGGCAGTCGTTCGGTCGCCTGCGCGTTGATGTCGCGCACGAAGAGGTCGGCGACGGCGAGGTTGCCGTCGCTCGCCACGAGGTCGGTCGCCTCCGACTCGAACGCGACGTCGCTGCCGGCCGCGGTGAGGCTCGCGCTGCGCGAGGCGCCGTTGCCGCCGTTGGTCGCGCTGCCGAGCGCGGCGCTGGCGAGGAACGGCGCAGGGCTGTTGTTGAAGTTGACCGCGAAGAGGTCGGGAGCGGTCGAGCCGTTGCCGTCGACGAAGCCGGCCACCAAGTCGCTGGCCAACGACTCGAACGCGACGACCGTGCCGTCCTCGTTCACGGCCGGCGCGGCGCAGTCGCCGTCGGCGCCATCGGTCGCGGCGCTGATCGCCGCCGAGACCAGCTCCGACGAGAAGCCGCCGACCTGCGCGCGGTAGATGTCGGCGCCGCTGCCGTTGCGATCGACGAAGCCGACCGCCACGTCGCTCGCCTCCGAGGCGTAGACGACGAAGAGCGCGTCGTCGGAGAGCGCCGGCGCGCGCGAGCTGCCGTCGCCGCCGAAGGAGAGCCCCGCGAGCGGCGCGAAGCTCGCCAGGCCGAGCGGTGCGCCGACCGGGCTCGCGACGAAGACGTCGCTGCCGGCGCCGTTGCCGTCGGTGAAGCCGAAGAGCAGGTCGGTGGCGACGCTCTCGAAGGCGACGTGCGCGAGCCCGCCGGCCACCGCCAGCGACGGACGGCTCGAGGCGGCGTCTCCGCCTTGCGTCGCCGCCGCCAAGCTGGCGCTGACCAACGTGGTCGAGAGGGTGGCGGGATCGCTGCCGTCGAACGCGGCGAAGTCGACCACGTAGATGTCGCTGCCGCCCGCGTCGCCGTCGACGAATCCGGCGACGAGGTCGGTCGCGACCGACTCGAAGGCGACCTGCAGCACGCCGTCGGCGCCGACGGCCGCGCTCGGACGCGTCGAAGCGCCATCGCCGGCCAGTCCGGTGCCCGCCGCGACGCTCGCCAGCGTGGTGGTGCCGAGCAGCAGGTCGCGCACGTAGACGTCCTCGACGCCGTTGCCGTCGCGCACGCGATCGAGCGGCTCGGCGGTCACGAAGGCGACGAAGCGGTCGTCGCGGGTGATCGACGGCGAGTGGGCGGCGAGGCGCGCCTCGCGGCCGCCCGCCGGCGCGAAGCCGCTGCCCTTGCTGAGCCGCTCGTTCACGGCGCTGTCGAGGAAGCCGACCACCTGGCCGCCGGTCGCGGCGGAGGCGAGGTTGGTGGCGGCGGTCGTGAAGAGGACGTAGTCGGAGTTGCCGGCGCCGAACGGCTGGCACTGGAAGCCGCCGTCGATCCAGGCGTCGACGAACGCGTCCCAATCGCCGCGGGTGATGCCGAACTCGTCGAGCACCGTCGTCCGCGGCCCGCCCGGCGTGTTGCCGTCGGTGAGCCCCCAGACGATGCGGCCATCCTCCTTCAGGTGGGTGCGCACGTCGCCGGCGAGGCTCGGGTTGTCGCGCACCTGCGCGCACAGCTCGTCGAGCGACTTGTTGCGGAAGTCGAAGGCGGCCGGCGCGGCGAGCCAGGTGGCGAGGTGGCCGGGGTCGCCGACGTCGGAGTGGCAGTTGTCGCAGTTGGGGCTGTTGGTGTGGCCCGGCAGCCCGCCGTCGGCGTTGAAGCGGTGGCAGTTGATGCAGCGGTCGGACTGCATGAAGAGGCCGAGCGCGCGGCCGAAGTAGGGCGTCACCCCCGCCGTCTCCTCGACCGCGCCGGTCGAGCCGAAGAGCGCGTCGCTCGACGCGCCGTTGGCGTCGCCGCCCGCCTCGGTGACGGAGAGGCGCCAGTGGCGCAGCAAGCCGCTCGCGGGCAACAGGCGCAGGTCGGCGTAGACGACGTCGAGCGCGCCGTTCGCGTCGACCGGCCGCAGCACGTCGAGGTTGTCGGCGAGCGTCTCGAAGACGACGCCGTTGCCGTCGGGGCGCAGCCGCGGCCGGAACGAGTCGCAGGCCGCCGCGCCGCCCTGCGCCGAGCCGAGCGTCGCGCCGCCGGGACCGACCCGCTGGTTCAGCAGCAGCGTGGTGCGCGAGCTGTCGGAGAGCAGGTGGAGGTAGGCGTTGCTGGTCGATGGCGTCGGCAGCGCCGCGACGAGGTTGGTCGCCTCCGACTCGAAGGCGATGCGGATCACGTCGAAGCGGCCGTCGCCGTCGCCATCGGGGCCGTTGCTGCCGTCGACGTCGACGGCGGTCACGTGCACCGAGGGGCGCCGCGAGTCGCCGCCCTGCGCCTCGGCGTCGCCGCTGGTCACGTTGGCGCGCGCCCACGGGTCGCGGACGAACGGCGCGACGGCGGGATCGAGCGCCGCGAAGAAGAGGTCGCGCACGCCGTTGGTGTCGCCCGCGACGAGGTCGGTGGCGTCCGACGCGAAGGCGAGTACCGGGAGCGCCTGCTCGGTCAGCACGACGTCGGAGCAGTCGCCGTCGCCGGCCGTCATCCGCTGCGTCGTCGAGCTCGAGAGCTGGCGCAGGAAGACGTCGACCGCGCCGTTCGCGTCGCCGGCATCGAGGTCGCCATCGCCCGCCAGGAAGGCGAGCAGGTCGCCGCTGCCGGTGAGGCGCGGCGAGGTCGCGACGTTGGTCCCGCCGTTGCCCGTCCCCGCCTGACCGTCCTGCACGCTCAACCGCTGCGGCGCGCGCAGCCCCGCCTCCTCGCGCACCAGCTCGAGCGTCGCCTGCCCGTTGCCGCCGGTGACGACGTTCGCCGCCAGCGAGACGCGGAAGAGGTCGCTGCCGCCGCCGTTGCGATCGGTGCCGGGCAGGTCGGTCGCGGTCGAGGCGAAGGCGACGTGGAGCCAGCCGGCGGGGTTGGTGAGCGACGGCTGGGTCGGGTCGAACGCGCCGTTCTCCTCCCACGCCAGCGACGGCTCGTTCGAGGCGCCGCTCGCCGCCGCGCCGCCGAAGTTGGCACCGCTCGCCAGCGCGATGTCGCGCCGGGTGCCCTGCGCGAAGACGGCGACGAAGCAGTCGTCGGCGTCGTTGTCGTCGGTCGGAGCGCTGTCGTCGAGCGGCGTGCCGCTGCCGTCGGCGTCATCGGCCGCCGCTTCGGTGACGAAGGCGACGAAGACCACCGCGCCGAGCCCGCCGATCGCGGTGCCGCGCGTGGTCGCCTCGCGCAGCGTCGCCGCGCCGCCGAGCGGCGAGCGCAGCGTCACACCGAGGTCGAACGGGAAGCGGGCGAGCGACTCGGGCGCCGTCTCCACCGCCGCGGCCGCCCCGCCGCGGCCGCCCCGCGGGTCGTTGCCGAGCCCGCTGTCGCAGGCGGCGACGACGAGCAGGGCGAGGGCGGCGGCGGCGCCCGCGAGGGCGACGCGCGGGACGAGGCGGGCGGCGATCGGGAGGCGCATGGGGAACTCGCGAGGGAGGGGCCGGAGAGCGGAAGGGGGCGCGCGGCGAGCGGCGGCGGCGCGCACGATCGCGACGCGGACGGCGCTCTCCGGCGGCGGCTCAGTAGCGGAAGGTCATGCCGGCGGTGAGCCAGAGCAGGTCGTCGTCGATGCCGAGCGCCCGCGACCAGCGCGCGAGGTCGGCGTCGATCAGCTTCGAGCCGGCCAGCGCGACGTGGAACGTCGTGTGGTCGTCCCAGTCGAAGAAGAGCGTCGCCTGGCCGACGAGGTCGGCGAGCCCCGACTCCTCGAGGCCGTAGTTCCATTCCGACTCGTCGCGCTCGGAGTAGCCCTGGCCCACCAGCAGCTGCGCGCGCAGCCGCGGCTCGAACTCGAAGGCGAAGTCGCGCGCGACGCTGACGTGGGCGTACCAGCCGTCCGCCTCGTCCCAATCGAGGCGCAGCTCGAGCTGCGGGTAGAGGCCGAGGAAGCTCTCCTTGCCGACCCGGCCGAAGAACTCGGTCGTGTTGCCCCGCTCCCCGTTCGGGAACTCGAGGCCGTTCGGCAGCACGTAGCTCTGCACGCCGGCGGTCAGGTCGAAGCCGGCAAGACGCTGGCCGTACTGCGCGGTGAGGTCGACCTCGGTGAACTTCCCGCCGTGGTCGGAGGGGAACCAGGCGTTGCCGGTCTGATCGGAGAGGTCGAGGTTGCCCCACGCCTTCAAGCCGATCGTGCCGTCCGAGGTGGTGGCGAGGTCGACGTTCAGGTCGGCCTGCGCGACGCCGCGCTCGTTCTGGACCATGCCGCGGTGGACGTAGTGGGTGGCGGCGACCACGTTCGACTCGAAGACGGGCGCGATCCCGGCGTCGATGAGGCAGCCCGGCGTCGCCAGCAGCAGCGCGAGGGAGGCGAGGAGGAAGGGGCGACGCATGGAGCAGGCTCCGGGCTGAGGGGCGCGACGCTCGAACCGCGTTCGAAGGCGGGAACGGCTCGACGAACGCAAATGGGAGCCGCTCCCCCTCCCGGCGCCGCCGATCGGGCGCGACGCGAGGCGGAGCCCCTGGAGGTCGACGATGGTGGACGCGCATCCGATCGTGGCTCGCCGCCACGCCCCCTGGGCGGCGCCGCGCTTCGCCGCGCTGCTCCTCGTCGCGCTGTGCGCGGCCGGCTGCTCGAGCCCGCAGGCGGTCGTCGGCAGCTCGAACCCCGACCAGGTCGGCAGCGACGTGCGCGCGCTCTACGTCGTCGTCGCGCCCGACGCCAAGCTCGACCCCGAGAAGGTGCGCCCCGCCGACCGCGACGCCATCGCGCTGCTGCGCGACCTCGACCTCGACGCGCTGTCTGCCTACGTGCAGCTGCGGCCGGCCCTCGACGCGAAGCGCCGCCTGCTCTGGGAAGTGGTCGACCAGCGCTTCGTCCCGGCGCAGGAGCCGCTGGTCGACCTCGGCATCGACGGCGCGACCGGGCCCGATGGCCGGACGTTCCAGGCCGTCGAGTCGCCGCTCGAGGTGACCATCGACGGCGACCTGCTCGAGCGCGAGCCGGCCACCGCGCTGCTGCTGGTGGTGCAGTGGAAGAACGGCGCCGCCAAGGCGAGCGACTGGCACCTGGTCGGCACGGCGGCGATCGCCACCGGCGCCACCTTCGCCTTCGACGTGCGCGACGGCGCGCTCCACCAGACGCGATGAGCGAGCGAACGCGATGAGCGAGTCCAACCGATGAGCGCCCGCCCCGAACCCTCCGTCCTCTGGCGCGAAGGGATGCTGCTCTGCCCGCAGCACCTCCAGGCCTTCTCGCGCGAGCTGCGCGCGCGCATCGTGCGCGCCGAATCGCTCGGGCTGCCGGGCAGCTACGGGCTGATCGCCCTCGAGATCGACGCCGCGGCGCTCGAGCGCGACGTCTTCCAGGTGGTCGCGTGCGATGCGCTGCTGCGCGACGGCACGTGGCTGCGCCTGCCCGAGAACGCGCACCTCGAGCCGCGCGAGTTCGGCGACCACTGGAAGCAGGAGACGCTCGACGTCTGGATCGGCATCGCGGCCGAGCAGCCGGGCGTCCCGCAGATCGGCGACGACCCCGAGCGCGCCTGGCGCTACCGCGCGCAGGTGCAGTCGGTCGCCGACGAGAACGAGCGCGACGGCGAGCGGGAACTCGAGTTCCGCCAGCTCGAGGCGCGCCTCTTCTTCGGCGGCGAGGATCGCACCGGCTTCGAGTGCCTGCGCCTCGCCCGCCTCGAGCGGCGCGGCCGGCCGGTGCCGAAGTCGGCGCTGCTCGAGCACGACGTGCCGCCGCTGCTGGCGTGCGGCGCCTCGCAGGCGCTGATGCGGCAGCTGAAGGCGATCGCGGTGGCGACCCGCGCGCAGGCGCGCGACCTCGCGCGCAGCCTGCCGCTCGCCACGCGCGCCTCGGACGACCGCTCGGTCGACGTGCTGGCGTTCGCGAAGCTGCAGGCGATCGGGCGCGCGACCGCGCTGCTCGAGCAGCTCGCCGGCGGGCCGCAGCTCCATCCGTTCGAGGCGTGGCGGACGCTCGTCGACCTGATCGGCACGCTCGCCATCTTCGGCCCCGACCGGGTGCCGCCGGCCGACCTGCCAGCCTACGACCACGAGAAGCTCGGCGACGGCTTCCGCGTCGCCTTCAAGGCGCTCCGCTCGCTGCTGGCCACCGAGGTGACGCTCCCCTACGACACGGTCGACTTCGCCGCCGATCCGCTGCGCGAGGGGTTCTTCCAGGTCGAGCTGCCGGCCGACTGGCTCGACGGCGATCACGCGCTCTACCTCGCCGTCGAGTCGACCGCGACGCCCGAGGCGACCGTCGAGTACGTCGCCAACTGCGTGAAGCTGATCGGCGCCGGCGACGTCGAGTCGTTCCTCACCGGCGTGGTCCCGGGCATCGAGCTGGTCCACGAGAAGGTCGCGCCGGTCGCCTTCCCGGCCAGCGCCGAACGCCACTGGTTCCGCATCGAGCGCGAAGGGGCGTCGCGCGAGGCGTTCCTGCGTGCGCTGGGGCAGAAGCGGCTGGCGCTGCTGACCTTCCTCCAGTCGATCGGCGGCGCCCGCTTCCGCCTCTTCGTCGAACTGCAGGGCTAGCCGACCATGGCCGACGCGAAGCTCACCGTGACCGCGGCGTGCGCCAACGTCTTCCTCTTCCTCACCACGTTCCGGCGCAACTCGGCGACCTCGAAGCTCCCCGTGAAGGAGCTGCACGCGGCGCTCGACGCCGAGCTGCAGGCGGCGCGGCAGCGCGCCGAAGCGGCGCCCGGCGGCCGCGCGCTGTTCGAGCAGGCGCTCTACCCGCTGGCGGCGACCGCCGACCAGGTGGTCCTCACCTCGCAGTGGTCGCACAAGTCGACTTGGTCGGTGAACCTGCTCGAGACGCGCCTCTTCAAGTCGGCCGAAGGGGGCAAGCGCTTCTATCGCATCGTCGAGGAGGTGCTCTCCGACCCGCGCGAAGAGGCGCGCGAACTCGCCGAGCTGCTCTTCACCTGCATGGCGCTCGGCTTCCAGGGGCAGTGGAAGAACGAGCGCAAGGAGTACGAGCGCCACCGCCAGCTGCTCTTCGACAAGGCGCGCCTGCCCGCGCTCGGCGCCGCGCCGCTCGCGCCCGAGTGCTACGGCCAGAACCTGGTGCGACCGGTCGCGAAGCTCCCCACCGCCGGCGTGCTGCGCATGGCGCTGGTCGCGGTCGGCGTGCTGCTGCTCGCGCTGCTCGCGGTCTGGTTCGTGACGAGCCAGCGCCAGGAGTTCGTCGACGACCTCGATCGCGCCGTCGAGACGCGTTGAGCGCGCCCGCCGCCGTACCCGCCCGCCGCCCTGTCCTTCCGCGCTGTCCTTCCGCCAAGCCCCTCGCCCCGCCCGTGAGGCCCCGCCCATGCCCTTGCTCCCAGCCACCCGCCGCGGCCGCCTCCTCGCGCTGATCGCCGCCGTGCTGATCGTCGTCGTGACGGTCGTGCTGGCCGTCTGGTTCCGCGCGCTGCTGGTGGCGTGGCTGATCGCGCTGGTCGCGACCGCCGCGCTCTGGTTCCTCGGCGACCTCTGGCTGCGCGCACGCGCGCGCCGCAAGCAGGCCGCCTTCGACGCCGCCATCGCCGCGAAGGAGGGGATCGAGGATCGCCGCCGCGAGTGGGCGACGTGGACGGCGGAGCTCGCGCGCCAGGGGATCGATCGCGACGCGCTCCCCTTCTACGTGCTGGTCGGCGAGCCGCAGTCGGGCAAGAGCGTCCTGCTGCAGAACTCCGACCTCCACTTCCCGTTCGGCCAGAACCGCCTCTCCGGCGTCGGCGGCACCAAGGGGTGCGACTGGTGGTTCACCGACCAGGCGGTGATCCTCGACCTCGCCGGCCGCCTCTTCACCCATGAAGGCGGCGCGAGCGACGAGGCGGAGTGGGCGGCGTTCCTCGAGCTGCTCGCGTCGTATCGCCCGATGTGCCCGGCGAACGGGATCCTGCTGGTGCTGCCCTGCGACGGCCTGCTGAAGGACGCGCCCGAGGTGGCGCGCCAGAAGGCGTCGCGCATGCAGGCGGCGCTCGGCACGCTGGTCCGCAAGCTCGAGGTGCAGCTGCCGGTCTACGTGCTGCTCACCAAGGGCGACAAGGTGTTCGGCTTCGCCGAGTCGGTCCACCGCCTCGAGGCGGAGAAGCGCCACGAGATGTTCGGCTGGTCGCGCTCGGCGGAGAAGCTCGACGCGCCGTTCGACCTCGCCGAGGCGCGCGCCGGCTTCGCGACGCTGCTCGAGCGCGCCCGCGGCCTGCGCGCGGCGATGCTCGCCACCGAGCGCGTCCCCGAGGCGCTGCCCGCCATCGATCGCCTCTACGCCTTCCCCGAAGAGCTCGCCCAGCTGCAGGGCAACCTCGAGCTCTACCTGCGCCAGCTCTTCACCGACTCGGAGCACGTCGCGAAGCTCTTCTTCCGCGGCTTCTACTTGACCAGCGGACTGCAGAGCGGCGCCCCGATCGTGAAGGCGTGCGCGACGCTGCTCGGCGGCGACCCCGGCGCGCGCGAGGCCGACGCGCGCGTGCTCGAGTCGCTGATCGCCAAGCAGAAGGCCTACTTCATCAAGGACGTGGTGCGCCGCCGCGTCTTCGAGGAGCGCGGCATCGTGCGGCCGACCGCGAAGCGCGCCGCCGCGGCGCGCCGCAGCGCGCTGATCGGCTACGGCGCGGGCGGCACCATCGCCGCCGCGGCCATCGCCGGCATCGCCCACTACGCCCCCGCCTCGAAGGCCGACCTCGCCGTCTACGAGGGCGCCGCGCGGCGCACCGCCGAGTTCCTGCGCCCCGATGGCGCAGCGCTGGCGCCGGCCGACGGCGAGCTCGCCGAGGTGATGACGGTGCTGCGCGACCTGCGCGACTGCGCCACGCGCGAGCGCCACCCGCTCGAGACGGCGCTCCCGTTCGGGCTGGCCGGCAGCAAGGACGACTTCGAGCGCGCCTACGTCGCCGTCTTCGATCGCGCGCTGCCGAAGGCGCTGCGGCGCTCCGCCGAGCGCGGCCTCGTCGCCCGCCTCGCCGCGTGGCGCGCGCAACCGGGCGACCACGCCGGCCTGCGCGAGCTGCTGGCGCAAGCGCGCCTGCTGCAGGGCGCCGGCGACTGGAGCGCCGCCGGCATCGCCGCGTGCGCGAAGCTCGCCGCCGCCGATCCGCGCGGGCAACCGCTGCTGCTCTCGCTCGCCGACGCGGTGCAGGGCTACGTGGTCGCGGGCGGCGACGGGCTGCCCGAGCTGCCGCCGCAGCTCACCGGCGGCAGCGGCCGCTCGGCCGAACTCGCCGCCGCCGAGAAGGAGACGCTCGCCGAACTCGAGCGCGCCTTCGACTTCGACGCGCCGTGCGCGCTCGACGGCGAGGCGGGCCGCTTCGCCGCTTGGGTGCAGGCGACGCAGCTCCACGACCAGTTCACGCGCGATCCGCTGCGCAGCGGCTGGCCGGCGCGCGATCGCGCCCGCTACTTCCGCGTCCTGATCGAGCGGATCGGCGGCGCGCCGCTCACCGACCCCGCGAGCGAGCAGCCGCTGCGCGCGACGTCGGCGCTGACCGATTCGTTGCGCGACCTCGTGGTCGGGCGCGAGGCGCTGGCGCGCGCGGCGGGACTGCCGCCCGAGCCGTGGGCCGCCGCGGCGCCCGTCGTGGCCGAGGCGAAGCAGCGGTTCGACATCGACTGCAGCAAGGAGAAGGGGCTGCTCGGTGCGCTCGAGGGGGTCGCCAAAGCCGACGCGCGCGTCGAGCTGCCGCTGCCGCACCTCGCCGCCGCGAAGGGCGACCTCGCCACCGCGCGCGAGTTCCTCGCCGCTTGCGAGCCGCCGCTGCTGCCCGCGCCCGGCGAGCCGCGCACCGCGCTCGCGGCGCCGCTGCTCGCCGCCGCGACCCGCTTCGCGGCGCCGCTCGCCGCGGCCGCGCCCGCCGGTGCCGTCGTGCTGGCGCGCGTGAACGAGTTGATGGCCGACGACCTCGCGCGCTTCCCCGCCGCCGATCCCGCCGCCGCGCTGCGCGCCGTCGCGCCGCTGCTGGCGCAGGAGACGACCGCGCTGCCGACCGTGATCCACCTCGTGCAGCTCGCCGTGGCCATCCAGCGCTACCCGGCCGGTCGCTTCGAGCCGTGGCGCGCCGCGCTCGAGGCGCAGCTGGTCGCCGCGCTGCAAGCGGCGCAGGGCGAGATCGACGGCGCGCTCGCGCAGCAGCCGTGGCTCGATGGCGCAAGCCTCGCCGCGCTCGACGAGCTGCGGCAGCGGCCGGCCGACGAGCCGGGCCTCGCCGTCGGCGCCGCGCTGCAGGAGAGCGCGGCGACGACGCGCGCCACCTACCTCGACCGGTCGCTCGCGCGGATGGCGACGCGGTTGCGCGACGCGCCGATCGAGCGGCGGCGCGCCGAGCTGCCGCGCCTGCTCGCTGCCGTCGACGCGTTGGCGCGCTCGCCCGGCCGCATCGAGGCCGCCGCGCTCGCCGCCTTCGATGGCGCCGCGGCCGACGCACTGGCTGCGCTGCGCGCCGACGCGCAGGCCGCGTGGGACGTCGACCCGGCCCTCCTCGATCGGCGCACCACGCTCTCCGAGCTGCCGCTGCGCCTCGAACTCCTGCTCGGCGTGCCGGCGCTGAAGGAGCGGCGCGATCGGCTGCTCGCGTCGCCGCTCGCCCGCGACGGCGCCGCCCCGCTGCGCGCGCTCGCGGCGAAGCCGGCGGTGGGCGAGCGCTTCACTCGGCTGCCGCTGCAGGCGAAGGCGCTCGCCGACGTGCTGGCGCCCGACGGCGCCGATGCGCTGGCCAACCGCGCGCCGATCGCGGCGCTGCGCCGCTTCGCCACCGCGCTCGGCGAGTTCTCGAGCCGCGGCAGCGCCGGTCGCGACGCCTTCGTCGCCGCGTGGCGCGACCTCGAGCCGCCCGCCTCCGCGCCCGACGCGCTCGACCTCGACCCGGCGCTCCACTTCGCGCGCAGCATGGTCGCGGCGCTCGACCTGCGCCTGCTGCCCGAGCTGCGCCAGTGGTTCGTCGACGAGTTCACCCGCCGCTTCCTCGAGGAGCCGGGGCTGCTCGGCGTCCGCAAGCGGCTCCTGCTCGGCGGCGGTTCGGCCACCGTGTCGAGCGAGGACGTCGCCGAGCTCGCGCGCTGGTTCGATCGCGACGGGGAACTCGACCAGTTGCGCCGCCGCTTCCCGCTCGCCCCCCCGCCGGGTCGCACGCTCTGGCCGCCCGTCGCCGCGTCGAGCGACGACGAGCCGGGGGCGTTGGCGTGGGCCACGTGGCAGTTCTGCACGCAGTTGCAGGAGTTCCTGCTGGCGGGCGGCAAGAAGCGGCTCGCCGAGGCGAGCTTCGCGGTCGGACTCGAACTCGCCGACTTCGCCTCCGACAGCGGCTGGACGCTCGCCGGCGCGAGCGGCGCCGAGGCGTCCGAGGTGATCTCGTTCGCGATCTGGATCGACGCGACCGACGCCACCTCGGCGGAGCTGTTCACCATCGATTCGCAGCTCGAGCGCAGCCCGGCGGCGCGCGCGCGCAAGTTCGAGTGGGCGTGCGCTCCGGCGCGCCAGCCCGGCCTCGCGCTGCTCTGGAGCGCCGCCGCACGGCCGCAGCGCAGCGAGCTCGCCAACGCGGGCGGGCAGGAGAGCTACGCGAAGCAGTTCCACGGCCCGCTCGGCCTGCTGCAGGCGTGCTGGGAACTCGGCCAGCCGATCGCGCCCGGCCGCTGGCGGCTCGCGCCGCAGTTCCCGCGCGCCGCGCCGAAGGTGCTGCCGCTGCGCTTCCCGTTCGAGATCGCATTCGACGCCGCCGCGCCGCCGTTGCCGCCGCTGCCGGCCGCGCTGCGCGCCCACGACGCGAGGTGAGCGATGCGCTGGCCCTGGTCGCGCGACGAGGCTCCGCTGCTGCAGGCGTACGGCAAGCTGCCGCTCGCCAAGGACTACCTGCGGATCGGCGCCGCGGAGGGGAGCGGTCGCGAGCTGCGCGACTGGCTCGACACGACCTTCTCCGGCAGCGCGCTGGCCGGCACGCTCGAGCTGCCGTGGCCCGCCCGTTTCCTGCTGGCGCCGCGCAGCGGAGCGCCGCTCCAGGGCTGCCTCTGGCCGAGCCACGACGACGGCGGCTTGCGCCGCTTCCCGTTCGCGCTCTTCGTCGAGCGGCGCCGCGCCGTGCTGCGCGACGCGCTGCCGTCCGGCGGCGCGGGCGAGGCGGGCTTCTGGGAGGCGCTCGAGGAGCGGTTCGCGGGACGCGATCGATTCGTCGACGGGCGTGCGCTGCTCGAGGCGTGGCGCGGGCAGGAAGTGGCCGCGATCGGCGCGCCGCCGTCGCGCGAGCCGGCCGCCGACGCGTGGCTCGCGGCGCTCTGGCCCGGCGAGGGGGTCGCGGGGCTGCGACGACAGCTCGCCGACCTCGCGACCAGCGACGACGGCCGCGCGCCGCTGCGCCTGCCGCTGACGGCGGCGGCCCCCTTCCTGCCGCAGGCGCGCGCCTGGGGCGAGCTGCTCGCGCGGCGCGGCCGACTCGCGGCGCCCGAGCGGACCAGCATCGTGCTGCCGCTCGAGCTCGCGCCGGGGGCGGCGCCGCCGAGCACCCCCGCGCTGCTCCTCCTGCGCGACTTCCCGTCGAGCCACGCCACCGCGGCTTGGCTCGCGCCGCCCGCCGCGAGGCCCGCCGCGCCCCCGCCGCCGCCGGCGCCGGCGCCGGCGCCGCAGTCCTCGTCGCGCAAGCGCAAGGGCGGACTGCCGCCGCCGCCGCCGCCCCCACCACCGGCCGATCCGCGCCTCTTCCCGACCGCGGAGGCGCCGCTCGCCACCGCCCTCGAGGCGCGCCTCGTCGCCGTCGCACCCGGGGCGGCGAGCGCGGGTCAAGGGTAGTCGGCAGGGTTTGCGTTCGTCGTCGCGTGGCCGCTCCACAGGGGGGTGGCCGGAGGCTTCGCCGCGAGACGCGCCGCCGATGGCTACTCCCGACACCCTCGACTTCGCGAAGCTGACCGCACCGATCGCGGGCGAGGCGCCGACCGGTGCCGACTTGCGCACGGCGCTCGGCACGCCGGCGGCCGCGAAGTACCAGCAGCTCGCGCTGTTGCGCAAGCAGGCGACCTCCTTCGAGCGCGACGGCGGCGCGGACGCGCTGCAGAACGCCGCCACCGCCTGGCGCACGATCCGCGGCCTCGCCGAGGAGCTGCTGGCCACCGCGACCAAGGACCTGCAGGTGTGCGCCTGGTTCATCGAGAGCCTGCTGCGCGAGCGCGGCTTCGCCGGACTGCGCGACGGCCTGCGGCTGGCGCGCGAGCTGGTGGCGAAGTACTGGGAGCAGCTCCACCCCGCGCCCGAGCCGGGCGAGCCGGCGTCGGCGCGCGTCGAGCCGCTCTGCGGCCTGAACGGCATCGACGCCGCCGGCACCCTGATCACGCCGATCGGGCTGGTGCCGGTCACCAAGCCGGGCAACGACGGCGCCTTCACCGCCTACGACTGGACCAACGCCAACACGCCCTACCGCGGCAACACGGGCGACGCCAACTTCGCGCAGAAGAACACGCAGCGCGAGCAGGCGAACGCCGAGGCGCAGAAGAAGATCCGCGCCGCGGTCGCCGCGTCGGGCGCCCCCTTCTACGTCGCGCTGCGCGACGACCTCGAGGCGACGCTGGTGCAGCTCGCCGCGCTCGAGAAGGAGATCGATCCGCGCTGCGGCGGCGACGCGCTGCCGACCAGCTCGATCCGCAACGCCGTCACCGCGGTGCAGGGCGCCGTGCTCTCGCTCGCGAAGGAGCTGCTGCCGGCTCCGCCGGCGCCGGCCGCTGCTGCGCCGGCCGCGGGCGCTGCGACGGAGGGTGGCGCACCGGCCGCCGCGCCCGCCAAGCCGGCGCCGCCGCCGGGCGCCATCGCGACGCGCGCCGACGCGCTCGCCACGCTGAAGAAGGTGGCGGAGTTCTTCCGCACCACCGAGCCGCACTCGCCCCTCTCCTACATGCTCGAGCAGGTGGTCCGCTACGGCGGCCTCACGCTGCCGGAGCTGCTCGCCGAACTGCTCCCCGACAAGAACGCCCGCGAGGCGTTGTTCACCCGCACCGGGATCCAGCCGCCCGCGAAGTGACGTCGCTCGACGCCCGCAGCGCGCTGGTCATTGACCGCGAGGACCAAGGAAGCACCGCCATGGCAGGATCGATCCACGACAAGCTCGGCCGTGTCCGCAAGCCGCGCGTCCACATCTCCTACGAAGTCGAGACGGGCGGCGCGGCGGTGCAGAAGGAGCTGCCGTTCGTCGTCGGCGTGGTGGGCGACTTCTCGGGCAACCCGAGCGCGCCGATCAAGCCGCTGAAGGACCGCAAGTTCATCCAGATCGATCGCGACAACTTCGACGAGGTGCTGGCGACGGTGTCGCCCGAGCTGAACGTCAAGGTCAAGAACACGCTCGATCCGGCGGGCGGCGAGATGGCGGTCAACCTCAAGTTCCGCAGCCTCGACGACTTCTCGCCGGGCGCCGTCGTCGAGCAGGTCGACCCGCTGAAGAAGCTGAAGGCGGTGCGCGACCAGCTGACCGACCTGCTGAGCAAGGCGGACCGTTCCGAGGACCTCGAGGAGGTCCTGGAGAAGACCCTGAAGAGCAGCGACGACCTGAAGAAGCTCTCGGAAAGCCTCGGGCTCAAGCCCGACGGCGGCCAGAGCTGAGCCGGAGCAAACCCATGGCTGACGCAGAGAAGAAGCTCGAAGGCGCCGCCGCGGCCGATGCCGCTCCGGCCGAAGGTTCGCTGCTCGACGCGGCGATCGCCGGGTTCAAGCAGACCGAGCGCTCGCGCGCCGAGGAGCTGATCCGGACGCTCGCCTCGGAGGCGATGAAGGGCACGGTGACCTGGAGCAAGAACCTCACGGTCACGCTCACCAGCGCCGTCGCGAAGATCGACGCGATGATGTCGCGGCAGCTCGCCGCGGTGATGCACGCGCCCGAGTTCCAGAAGCTCGAGGGCAGCTGGCGCGGCCTGAAGCACCTCGTGATGAACTCCGAGACCGGCGAGCGGCTGAAGATCAAGGTGCTGAACGTCTCGAAGAAGGACCTCGCGAAGGACATCGCGAAGGCCGCCGAGTTCGACCAGAGCACGATCTTCAAGAAGCTCTACGAGAACGAGTTCGGCAGCCCGGGCGGCGAGCCCTACGGCGCGCTGATCGGCGACTACGAGTTCACCGCGCACCCCGACGACCTCGACCTGCTGGCCGGGATGTCGCAGGTGGCGGCCGCCTCCTTCTGCCCCTTCATCACGGCGCCCGGCCCCGGCATGTTCGGCTTCTCGTCGTGGAGCGAGCTCTCGAAGCCGCGCGACCTCGCCAAGATCTTCGAGGGCCCCGACTACGCCAAGTGGCGCAGCTTCCGCGACTCCGAGGACTCGCGCTTCGTCACCATGGTGATGCCGCGCGTGATGGCGCGCCTGCCGTACGGCGCCGCCACCAAGCCGATCGACGAGTTCTCCTACGAGGAGGTCGAGGTCACCGGCAAGGGGATCGCCAAGGCGACCGAGACCAGCGACTACTGCTGGATGAACGCCGCCTACTCGATGGGCACGGTGATGACCAAGTCCTTCTCCGAGACCTCGTGGTGCACCGCGATCCGCGGCGCCGAGGGCGGCGGCAAGGTCGAGGGGCTGCCGACCCACACCTTCCTCAGCGACGACGGCGACCTCGACATGAAGTGCCCGACCGAGGTCGGCATCACCGATCGGCGCGAGAAGGAGCTCTCCGACCTCGGCTTCCTGCCGCTCTGCCACTACAAGAACACCGACTACTCGGTCTTCTTCGGCGCGCAGACGGCGCAGAAGCCGAAGAAGTACGACTCGCCCGACGCCACCGCCAACGCGGCGATCTCGGCGCGCCTGCCCTACCTGATGGCGAGCTCGCGCTTCGCCCACTTCCTGAAGGTGATGGCGCGCGACAAGATCGGCAGCTTCATGGAGGCGGAGGACTGCGCCGCCTGGCTGAACCGCTGGATCAAGAACTACGTCAACGGCAACAAGGCCTCGGGCCCCGAGATGAAGGCGAAGTACCCGCTCGCCGAGGCGCGCATCGAGGTGAAGGAGATCCCGGGAGCGCCCGGCTCCTACAACGCGGTGGCCTACCTGCGGCCGTGGCTGCAGATGGAGGAGCTCACCACGTCGCTGCGCATGGTCGCGAAGATCCCGGCGAAGGCCGGCTGAGCGGCCGCGGACCGAGTCGAGCAGCGCGGCGCGCGCCATGGCTCCATCGCTCCTCGACCAGGTCGTGCAAGCCACGGTCGCCGCGGCCCATTCCGCGGCGACCGTGCTCGACCAGCTGCGCGCCGCGCCGACCCGCGGCGCGCGGCTGGCCCTCTGGCTCGGGCTCGCGCCGGGCGATCCCGTGCCGTCCGGCGCCGCGATCCGCGCGCGCCTCGCCGTCGACCTCGCGCGCCTCGACGCGCTGCTCTCCGCGCAGGTCGACGCGATCCTCCACCACCCGCGCTTCCAGGAGCTCGAGGCGGCGTGGCGCGGCGTCGCGCTGGTGGTCGAGGCCGCGCGCGACGTCGAGCTGGTGAAGGTGCGCCTGCTCCACGCCAGCTGGCGCGAACTCGCGCGCGACCTCGGTGGCGCCATCGAGTTCGACCAGAGCCAGCTGTTCCGCAAGGTCTACAGCGCCGAGTTCGGCAGCCCCGGCGGCGAGCCGTTCGGGCTGCTGGTCGGCGACTTCGCCGTGCGCCACGCTCCCGAGGCGGGCCACCCGATCGACGACGTCGCGACGCTCGCGGCGGCGGCGCAGGTGGCGGCGGCGGCGTTCGCCCCGCTGCTGGTCGGCGCGGCGCCGAGCCTGCTCGGCCTCGAGAGCTTCGCCGACCTCGAGCGGCCGATCGACGTCGCGCGCCCGTTCGCGCAGCCCGATCACGTGGCGTGGAACGCGCTGCGCCGCTCGCCGGATGCGCGCTTCCTCGGCGTCTGCCTGCCGCGCGTGCTGCTGCGCCGGCCGTGGCGCGACGACCCGGCGCGCGCCGACGGCTTCCGCTACGAGGAGGACGCCTCCGCCCCCGACCGCTCCAGCTACCTGTGGGGCAACGCCGCCTTCGCGCTGGCCGCCGTGGTGATCCGCTCGGTCGGCGAGTCGGGACTGCCGATCGCCATGCGCGGCCTGCCCGCCGACGGCAGCGGCGGCCGCGTCGACGACCTGGCCGTCGACTGGATCTCGACCGAGACCCACCCGCGCGTCGCGAAGCCGGTGACCGAGGTCGCCGTCAGCGACGCGCGCGAGCAGGAGCTGGTGCCGCTCGGCCTGATGCCGCTCTGCCACGTGCACGGCGACACGCTCGCCGCCTTCCACGCCGCCCCGTCGCTGCAGCAGCCGGCCACCTTCGACGACCCGACCGCCACCGCCAACGCGCGCATCTCCTCGATGCTCCACTACATCCTCTGCGTGTCGCGCTTCGCCCACCACCTGAAGGTGATGGCGCGCGACCGCGTCGGCTCGCTGTCGACGCCCGAGGAGTGGGAGGCGGTGCTGAACCGGTGGCTGCGCGACTACTCGAACGGCAACCCGAACGCCGGCTACGAGACGCTCGCCCGCCAGCCGCTGCGCGAGGCGCGCGCGAAGGTCGAGGAGTCGCCGGGCAAGCCGGGCTCCTACCGTTGCGTGATCCACCTCTGCCCCCACTTCCAGCTCGACCAGATGGCGGCCTCGGTCCGCCTCGAGACCGAGCTCGTCAGCGCGACGCGCCAGTGATGCGCCGCGCCACCACCCCCGCCACCACCCCCGCCTGGAGCCGCCCGTGAGCAGCGCCCCCGCCATCGATCCGCTCTTCCGCGCCGGCCGCCTCGACGAGGCGATCGCGGCCGCGACCGAAGCCGTGAAGGCCGCCCCCGCCGACATCGATCGGCGCGGCCTGCTGATCGAGCTGCTCTGCCTCGCCGGCGAGCTGGCGCGCGCCGACACGCAGTGCGACGCGCTGGTGCGCACGGCAGGCGAGCGGACGGTCGGCAGCACGCTGCTGCGCCAGCTGGTGCGCGCCGAGCTGTGGCGCCAGGAGTTCCATCGCGACGGCCGGCTGCCCGAAATGCTCGAGAAGCCCGACGCGCGGATGACGCTGCGGCTGCGCGCCTCGGTGGCGGCGCGCGCGGGCGACGCGGCGGGCGCGGCGGCGCTGCTCGCCGAGCTCGAGGCGACGCGCAACGCGACGGCGGGCAGCTGCGACGGCGCGCCGTTCGCCGAGGCGCGCGACCTCGACGACCTGCTGAACGACAGCCTCGAGCTGCTCACCTCGACGGGGAAGTTCTTCCTCGTGCCGTTCGCGCGGCTGCAGTCGATCGAGCTACGCGCGCCCGAGCGGCCGCGCGACCTGCTCTGGCGGCGCGCCGCGGTCGAGATCGCCGACGGCCCGTCGGGCGAGGTGTACTTGCCCGCGATCTACGCGGCGAGCTACGCGCCGGGCGACGCCGCGCTGCGGCTCGGCCGCGAGACCGACTGGCTCGACGCGGCGGGCGCGGTGCGCGGCCGCGGGCTGCGCACCTGGCTGGTCGGCGACGCGGCGAAGACGCTGCTCGAGATGACGCAGCTCCAGTTCGCGGCGGCCGGGTGAGGCGAGCGTGGCGCGCAACGACACGCCGGCGCCGGTGCAGGCATCGCTCCTCGACCGCCTGCTCGACGACGATCCCGAGCAGGAGCGCGAGGCGCCGCGCACCCTCGCGCAGAGCGTGCGCGACCTCGAGCGCGCCATCGAGCGCGACCTGCGCGACCTGCTGAACACGCGGCTGCGCCCCGGCGCGCTGCCGACCGGGCTCGAGAAGTCGCTGCTCGGCTACGGCGTGCCCGACCTCGCGGCGACCAACCTCGCCGCGCCGGCCGCGCGCGCCGAGTTCCTCCGCTCGATCGAGGCGGTGATCCGCCGCTTCGAGCCGCGCTTCGACCCGCGCAGCGTGAAGGTCGTGGCGCACGAGGGGGCGACCGACGTCGATCGGCGCGTCCGCTTCCGCATCCAGGCGACGGTGCTCGCCGACCCGGTGCCGCAGGCGGTGGTCTTCGACTCCGAGCTCGAGCCGGCGCAGCGGCGTTTCCAGCTGAACGCGAGGACGTGAGGACGTGATGGCGCGCGACGAACTCGAACTCGCCTACGAGGCGGAACGCGACTACCTCCATTCGCTCGGCGAGGAGTTCGGCCGCCTCCATCCGAAGATCGCGGCGCGGCTGCGCCTCGGCCAGCAGGGGTCGACCGATCCGCACGTCGAGCGGCTGATCGACGCGGTCGCCTTCCTGAACGCGCGCGTGCGCCGCAAGCTCGACGACGACTTGCCGGAGCTGACCGACGCGCTGCTCGGCTTCGTGCAGCCGCAGCAGCTGCTCCCCTTCCCCTCCGCGACGGTGGTGCGCTTCGAGTGCGACGCGGGGCTCACCGCCCCCTACGAGGTGAAGCGCGGCACCCACGTCGACACCGAACCGATCGATGGCGAGCCGATCCGCTTCAAGACCTGCTACCGCACGCTGCTCCACCCGATCCGGGTCGCCGCCGCCACGCTGATCGGCGCGCAGGCGGCGCGCACGCCCGGCCCGTTCGCGGCGCAGTCGCGCGCGCTGCTGCGGATCGTCGTCGAGAGCCGCGGCGAGGTGCCGCTCGCGGCGCTGCTCTTCCCGAAGTCGGGCGATCCGGCGGCGGCGCGGCTGCGCTTCTTCCTGCGCGGCGAGCCGGCGCTGGCGCACGAGCTCCACCAGCTGCTGCTGAACGACGCGCTCGAGCTCGCGGTGGCGGCCGGCCCCGCCGATCCGCGGCCGCAGCGCCTGCCGCCGAGCGCGATCGCGCCGGTCGGCTACGCCGACGACGAGGCGCTCCTGCCGGTCCCGGCGCGCGCCCACCCGGCCCATCGGCTGCTCGGCGAGCTGTTCCACTTCCCGGCCAAGTTCCTCTTCGTCGAGTTCTCCGGCTTCGAGCGCGCCAAGGTCGCCGAATGCGGGAAGCGGCTCGAGCTGCAGGTGCTGCTGCGCCGCGCCGCGCCGAAGAGCGAGGCGCAGGTCGATGCGAGCTGCTTCGCGCTCGGTTGCACGCCGGCGGTGAACCTCTTCACGCGCCGCGCCGAGCCGATCCGCCTCGCGGCCGGCGAGCACGAGTACCGCGTGGTGCCCGACGCGCGGCGCGCGCGCGCGCTCGAGGTCTGGTCGCTCGATCGCGTCACCGCCGCCGCGGCCGGCATGCAGCCGCAGCCCTACCTGCCGCTCCACGGCCTCGAGCACGACACCGCGCCCGGCGATCGCGGCCGCTTCTGGCTCGGCAGCCGCCGGCCGACGGCGCGCGCGACCGCCAGCGAGCGCGGCAGCGACTTCTGGATCAGCCTGGTCGACCTCGACGGCGCGCCGGCGGCGCCCGCCGACTGGGTGCTCGACCTCGAGACGACCTGCTTCCAGCGCGACCTGCCGGCGCTGCTGCCGTTCGGCGGCGGGCAGCCGCGGCTGCGCTTCGCCGAAGGGGGCGGACCGGTGCCGCGCCTCGAGTGCCTGCTGGCGCCCACGGCGACGCGCCGCCCGACGCTGCGCGACGGCCAGGCGTGGCGGCTCGTCTCGCAGCTGCAGCTGAACCACCTCTCGCTCGACGACGAGCCGCGCCGCGGCGCCGCCGTGCAAGCCGATGGCGGCGAGGGGAGCGAGGCGTTCCGCGAGCTGCTCCGCCTGCACGACCACGAAGGACGCGAGGAGGTGCAGGAGATGATCCGCGGCGTCGTCTCGGTGCGCCGCCGTCCGGTCACGCTGCGCGTCGAGGGCGGCGGCGCGCCGGGACTGGTGCGCGGCCACGAGGTGACGCTGACGCTCGACGAGGCGCGCTTCCCCGCCGGCCAGCACTTCCTGTTCGCCTGCGTGGTGGAGCGCTACCTCGCGCTGCACGCCGGCATCAACTCGTTCGTGCGCACCGCGCTGGCGGTGAAGGGGCGCGAAGGGATCGTGCGCCGCTTCCCGGCGCGCGCCGGCGATCGGGTGGCCGGCTGATGGAGCCGCTCGCGCAACGGCCGACCGCGTGGCGCCTCTTCGCGGCGCTGCGCCACCTCGAGCAGCGCGGCCGCGCGCAGGGCCGCGCGCCGCTCGGCTACGACGGGCCGCCGTGCGAGGAGGCGGCGCGGCTGCGCGGCGATCCGTCGCTCGCCTTCCCGGTCGGCGAGGTGCGCGACGTGCGCGGCCTCGAGGAGGGGGCGCAGCCCGAGTTGCGCACGCCGGTGCTCGGCTTCCTCGGCGCGGTCGGCGTCCTGCCGCAGCACTACACCGAGCTCGCGCTGCGCCGCCTCCACAAGCACAAGGACCGCTCGCTGGTCGACTGGCTCGACCTGCTGCTGCACCGGACGCTCTCCTACTACTGGCGCGCGTGGCGGCGGCAGCGGCCGCTCTACTCCTTCGAGCACGCCGCGCTCCACCCCGGCCGGCCCGATCCCGCCGGCCTCGCGCTGCGCGGCCTCGCCGGCATCGCCGGTCGCGGACTCGAGCGGCGCCAGTCGCTGCCCGATGCCGCGCTGCTCGCCGCCGCCGGCCTCTTCGCCGACCCGCGGCGCAGTGCCGCCGGCCTCGCGGCGTTGGTCGCCGCGTGGCTGCGGCAGCCGACCCGCGTCCGGCAGTTCGTGCCGCGCTGGCTGCCGATCGAGCCGGAGGATCGCACCCGACTCGCGAGCCGCGCGCGACCGGAGGGGAGCCACGCGCGGCTCGGCCAGTCGAGCTTCCTCGGCTCGCGCGTGCGCGACGTCACGTCGCTGGTCCACCTCGAAGTGGGCCCCGTCGGCGGCGACCACTACGGCGCGCTCCTCCCGGGGACGCCGGGCCATCGGGCGCTGCGCGAGCTGGTCCGCACCTACCTCGGGATCGGCATCGACGCCCGCCTCGAGCTCCTCTTCGATCGGGAGCGGCTGCCGCCGGCCCGGCTCGCCCGCGGCGGCGGCCGCGGGGAGGCGGAGCGCGGCGCCCGGCTCGGGCGCGACAGCTGGCTCGGCGAGCCGCGGCGCGCCCCACGAGTGCGCAACGCCGTCTTCCCGCTCGCCACGGGATGGGCTGGCGGGTGAGTGGCTGAGAGCGTGAACCGCGTTTTCCTCGTGCGGACCGTCACGTCCGCTCGGCGCCTCGCGGCGCCATCCCTCGTCAGGAGCCAGAACGGTGGCAACGCTGAACTTGAAGGCGCTCGTCTCGCGCCTGAACGACACGACGCGGCGCGCGCTCGAGGGGGCCGCCGGCCTCTGCCTCAGCAAGACGCACCACCACGTCGAGATCGAGCACTGGCTCTGGAAGCTGATGGAGGTGCGCGGCGGCGACCTCGAGGCGATCTTCCGCCGCTTCGAAGTCGACCCGGCCCGCCTCTCCGCCGACCTGCAGCGCTCGTTCGAGAAGATGCGCGGCGGCAGCTCGCGGCCGCCGTCGCTGGCGGAGAACGTGGTCGAGCTGGCGCGCTCCGGCTGGCTCGCCGCGTCGCTCGAGTTCGAGGCGCCGCGCACCCGCAGCGGCCACCTCCTCTGGGCGCTGCTCGCCGATGACGCGCTGGCGCGCTTCGCCCACGGCCTCTCGGTGCAGTTCGAGTCGATCGCCCCCGATGCGCTGAAGCGCGAGTTCGCCGCGATCACCGCGAAGTCGAGCGAGGCGGAGGCCGAGGTGGCGGCGGGCGGCGGCAGCGGTCCGGGCGGCGAGCGGCCGCGCGCGGGCGGCGGCAGCGGCGCGCTCGAGCAGTTCACCATCGACCTCACCGAGCGGGCGAGGAAGGGCGAGCTCGACCCGGTGCTCGGCCGCGACGGCGAGATCCGCCAGGTGATCGACATCCTCACGCGGCGGCGCCAGAACAACCCGATCGTCACGGGCGAGCCGGGCGTCGGCAAGACGGCGATCGCCGAGGGGTTCGCGCAGAAGATCGTGCAGGGCGACGTGCCGCCCGCGCTGAAGGACGTCGCCGTGCGCACGCTCGACCTGGCGCTGCTGCAGGCGGGCGCCGGCGTGAAGGGCGAGTTCGAGAACCGGCTGAAGAACGTCATCCAGGAGGTGAAGAGCTCGCCGAAGCCGATCATCCTCTTCATCGATGAGGCGCACACGCTGATCGGCGCCGGCGGCTCGGCGGGACAGGGCGACGCGGCGAACCTGCTGAAGCCGGCGCTCGCGCGCGGCGAGCTGCGCACGATCGCCGCCACCACCTGGGCCGAGTACAAGAAGTACTTCGAGCGCGACGCCGCGCTGGCGCGCCGCTTCCAGGTGGTGAAGGTCGAGGAGCCCGACGAGAAGACCGCCATCGAGATCATGCGCGGCCTGGTCGCGACCATGGAGAAGCACCACGGCGTGCGCATCCTCGACGACGCGGTGGTCGAGTCGGTGCGCCTCTCGACGCGCTACCTCTCCGGCCGCCAGCTCCCCGACAAGTCGGTGAGCCTGCTCGACACGGCGTGCGCGCGCGTGGCGCTGTCGCAGTCGGCGACGCCGGCCGCGCTCGACGAGTGCCGGCGGCAGCTGGCGCAGCTGCGCACCACCGAGACGGCGCTCGCCCGCGAGGAGGCGGCGACCGGCGGCCAGGCCGAGCGGCTCGAGGAGTGCAAGAAGGCGCAGGCGGCGGTGCAGCAGGAGCAGGAGCGGCTCGCCGAGCGCTGGAAGCGCGAGAAGGAGCTGGTCGCCAAGGTGCTGGCGCTGCGCGGCAAGGTGGAGCAGGTCGCGCCGTCGAGCGCGGCGCTGAAGGCGGGTGCTACGGCGCCGGCCGCCCCGCCGCCGCTCGCTCCCGAGGCGCGCGCCGCGGCGCGCAAGGAGCTCGACGCGGTCACCGCCGAGCTGAAGGCGCTGCAGGGTGCGGCGCCGCTGGTGCACGCGTGCGTCGAAGCGCAGGCGATCGCCGAGGTGGTCGAGAACTGGACCGGCATCCCGGCCGGCCGGATGCTCGCCGACCAGATCCGCACCGTGCTCAAGCTGCGCGAGACGCTCGAGTCGCGCGTCGTCGGCCAGGGCCACGCGCTCGAGGCGCTCTCCCAGGCGATCCGCACCAGCCGCGCCAACCTCACCGACCCGAACCGCCCGATCGGCGTCTTCCTGCTGGTCGGCACCAGCGGCGTCGGCAAGACCGAGACCGCCATCGCGCTGGCCGAGCTGCTCTACGGCGGCGACCAGAACTTGACCGTGATCAACATGTCGGAGTTCAAGGAGGAGCACAAAGTGTCGCTCCTCATGGGCTCGCCGCCGGGCTACGTCGGGTACGGCGAGGGCGGCGTGCTGACCGAGGCGGTGCGCCGCAAGCCGTACAGCGTCGTGCTGCTCGACGAGCTCGAGAAGGCGCATCCCGGCTTCCAGGACGTCTTCTATCAGGTGTTCGACAAGGGGAACATGCGCGACGGCGAGGGGCGCGACATCGACTTCCGCAACACCGTGATCGTGATGACCACCAACGCCGGCACCGACGCGATCATGTCGCTCTGCGCCGATCCGGCGACGATGCCCGACGCGGAAGGTCTGCGCGAAGCGCTGCGGCCCGAGCTGTTGAAGACCTTCAAGCCGGCCTTCCTCGGCCGCTGCACCGTGCTCCCCTACTTCCCGCTGAACGACTCGGTGATGAAGGACATCATCCGGCTCAAGCTCGGCAAGGTGCGCCGTCGCGTGCAGGAGAACTACCGCGCCCGCTTCGACTGGAGCGACGAGCTGGTCGACGCCATCGCGGCGCGTTGCACCGAGGTGGAGAGCGGCGCGCGCAACGTCGACCACATCCTCACGCGGACGTTGCTGCCCGAGATGGCGGCCGAGTTCCTGGCGCAGATGGCCGACGGCAAGGCGATCCGCTCCTGCCGCGCCACCACCGGCGCCGACGGCCGTTTCCGCTACGAGATCGCCGCCGACGGGGGCGCGGCGAGCTGAGGGGCCGGCGCGACGATTCGCGTTCGTATCTGCGAGTTCGAGGTGGCGGCGCGGAGCCGCTGCAAGCAAGGCCGCCCGCAGGCGGCAGGTCGGTAGGGGCTCGCCTTCCGGGGGACTGGAAGGCCGCTCGCCCCGCCAAGGATCAGGAGCGAGCCGATGGCCATCTACATGAAGTTCAACGACGACAGCATCAAGGGCAACGTGACCGCCGAAGGCCACACGGACTGGATCGAGATCAACTCGGTGCAGTTCGGCGTCGGACGCGGGATCGGGTCGCCCACCGGCCGCGCCGCCAACCGCGAGAGCAGCGAGCCGAGCATCAGCGAAGTGGTCGTCACCAAGGTGGGCGACCGGACCTCGCCGCTCTTCTTCCAGGAGGCGTGCGTCGGCGAGCCGAAGTCGATCACGATCGACTTCGTCAAGACCGACAAGGGCACGCTGCAGACCTACTTCTCGGTGGTGCTGACCAACGTGTTGATCAGCGGCTGGTCGGCGAGCTCCGGCGGCGACAACCCGACCGAGTCGATCAGCCTCAACTTCACCAAGATCGAGCTGAAGTACATCCCGTCGGGCGGCGACGCGGCGGACGCCGAGCCGATCCCGGCCGGCTACGACCTCGCGCTCGGCAAGTCGGTCTGATCGCAGGCGAGCGCGCCGCGTCGGCCTCCGCCGCGCGGCGCGCCGCAACGTAGAAGTCCTGCGGCCGGGCTCCGGCGCCTCGCGTCGGAGCCCGGTCGCGTTCGAGGCGGCCATCGCGACCGCCTCACCGCGCCGGGAGGACCCCGCATGATCTACTCGACGACCGAGATCGAGATCGGCGGCAACCGCGACTTCGAGCAGGTCGAGTCGTTCGCCGTCTCGGAGCGGCTCTGCGGCCTCTTCACGATGCGCTTCGTGATCCTGTCGAGCACCGACCTCGACCTGAAGGGGCTGCTGCGCCAGCCGGCCAAGGCGACCATCGTGCAGCCCGACGGCACGCGCCGTCCGTTCCGCGGCGTCGTCGCGCGCGCCGCGCGGCAGATCGACGAGAGCACCGGCGGCTCCTTCCGCTTCCAGATCGAAGCGGTGCCGGCGCTCTGGTTCATGGACCTGCGCCGCAACTGCCGCATCTTCCAGAACCAGACCATCCTCGAGATCGTCGAGGCGGTCTGCGGCGAGCACGGCTTCAGCGACATCGACAAGAGCTGCGTCCGCCAGGCGCTCGTCGCGCGCGAGTACTGCGTGCAGTGGCAGGAGAGCGACCTCGCCTTCGTGATCCGCCTGCTCGAGGAGCACGGGATCTTCTGGTACTTCCGCCACGACGAGCAGAAGCACAAGCTCGTGCTCGGCGACTGCGCGGCGGGCTTCGACCGCTGCCTCGAGGAGTCGGTCGAGCGCTCCTCGAAGGGCGGCGCGAGCGGCATCACGAGCTGGCGCCGCGAGCAGCGCTACGTCGCCGGCCAGGTGATCCGCCGCGACTTCGACTGGCAGGCGCCGACCGCGCTCCCCGAGGGGACCTCGAGCAGCGTGCTCGGGCTGCCCGACCAGGCGACCCACGTCGACTACGACTACCCCGGCGGCTTCGTCACCGCCGACGCCGCGACCGCGTCGGCCGAGGCGGCGATGCACGCCGTCGAGTCGGGCTACCACGCGATCGAGGCGACCAGCGACGTCGTCCCGCTCCAGCCGGGCGGCAAGGTCGAGCTCGACGAGTCGCTCGGCATCGCCAACGCGGCGCACGTCGAGCGCGAGTTCCTCGTCACCGGCGTCGACCACCTGCTGACCGGCGAGGGCTACCGCAACCGCTTCACCTGCCTGCCGACGGCGACCGGCTTCCGCCCGCCGCGCACGCAGCCGCGCCCGCGCATCCCCGGCGTGCAGACGGCGTTCGTGGTCGGCCCCGACGGCGAGGAGATCCACACCGACGAGCACGGCCGCGTGAAGGTGCGCTTCCACTGGGATCGCAGCGAGACCGCCGTGCCCGACACCACCTGCTTCCTGCGCGTCGCGCAGTCGTGGTCGGGCGCCGGGTTCGGCGCGTGGTTCCTGCCGCGGGTCGGCAGCGAGGTGGTCGTCACCTTCATCGACGGCGATCCCGATCGGCCGCTCGTCACCGGCTGCGTCTACAACCCGTCGCTCGCCAACCCGTTCACGCCGGGCTCGACGCCGAACGTGTCGGGGTGGCGCACCAAGTCGACCGCCGACGGCGCGGCGGACGCCTTCCACGAGATCTCGTTCGACGACACGAAAGACGCCGAGAAGCTGGTGATCCAGGCGCAGAAGGACCGCGCGCTCACCGTCAAGAACGACGACGTGGTCGCCATCGGCCACGACCAGACCATCACCGTCAAGAACGCCCGCACGCGCACCGTCGAGGAGGGCGATGAGGCGGTCACCATCGCCAAGGGCCACCGCACCGTCACGGTGAGCGAAGGCAACCTCACCCACGCCGTCACCAAGGGCACTTGGTCGACGCACACGAAGGGCGCGGTGACGCTCGAGATCGACGAGGGCGACCTGGTCACCAAGGTGGTCGGCGGCGCGCGCACGACCGAGGTGAAGGGCGCCGACACGCTGACCATCAGCGAGGGCGATCGCACGGTGGAGGTCAGCGCCGGCAAGGAGACGCTGAACGTCAAGCAGGGCGACCTCGAGACCAAGGTCGACGCCGGCAAGTGCACCATCGAGGCGGGCACCAGCATCGAGCTCAAGGTCGGCGGCAACTCGATCAAGATCGATGCGCAGGGCATCACGCTGAAGGCGATGCAGGTCACCGTGCAGGGCGACACCAAGGCGGAGATCAAGGCGCCGATGGTCGACGTCGCCGGCGACGGGATGGTCACCCTCAAGGGTGGCCTGATCAAGATCGGGTGAGGCGATGACGGCGAACCAGGAGCGCCCCATGACCGCACGCCGCTGGCCGATCGTCGCCGTCGAGCGCGCCGCCGAGATCGCCGCGCGGCTCGACCTCGACGCCCCGCTGCTGCCGCTCGCCGCCGAGCCGGCGACGCCCGAGCAGCTCTACGACGCGCTGCGCGCCGCCGAAGCGCGCCCCGAGGCGATCCGCCTGCTCTGCCACGCGCTGCCGGCGCGCGAAGCGGTCTTCTTCGCGCTGCAGTGCGTCCGCTCGATCGGCCCGACCGATCCGGCCGACGGCCAGATGCTGGTGTTGTGCGAGCGCTGGGTGCGCGAGCCGGGCGACGCGCTCGGCCGCGACGCCTTCGCGGTGGCGGAGCGGACCGGCATGAAGAGCGCCGCGGCGTGGGTCGCCATCGCCGCCTTCTGGTCGGGCTCGAGCCTCGCGCCGCCGCACGTCGCCGCGGTGGCGCCGACGCCCGGCCTCGCGGCGAAGGCGGCGAGCGGCGCGATCCTCTTCGCCGCGGTCGCCGGGCCGCCGCTCGAGGCGCCGACGCGGCAGCGCGCCTTCCTGGCGATCGGCGAACAGATCGCGACCGGCGCGTTGCGCCCGGCGAAGTGACGCAGGAGTAACCCGATGTCCTTCCCCGCCGCGCGCGTCAGCGACATGCACACCTGCCCGATGGTGACCGGCGTCGTGCCGCACGTCGGCGGCCCGATCCTGCCGCCCGGCGCGCCGACCGTGCTGATCGGCAACCTGCCGGCCGCGCGCGTCGGCGATCAGTGCACGTGCGTCGGTCCGCCGGACGTCATCGCGGCCGGCAGCGCGACCGTGCTGATCGCCAACATGCCGGCGGCGCGCGCGACCAGCTCGACGGGCCACGGCGGCATCATCCCGGCCGGTTGCCCGACCGTCCTCATCGGCGGTTGAGCGCCGCGCGCGAAGCTCAGGCGAGCGGCGGGCGCGGCTCCGCCGGTCGCGGCGGCCACCCTTCGCAGAGCGCGTAGACGGCAAAGGTGATCGCGTAGGCGCCCACCACGTCGATCGCGTAGTGGAGGTGCGAGAGGAAGACGACCGCCGTGGTCGCGAGCTGCGCCGCCAGCGCGAGGCGCCCGAGCCCGGGCACGCGCCGGCAGTAGAGCCAGAGCAGGAACGTGGTCGCGACGTGGCCGCTGAAGAAGAGGTCCTTGGTCAACGCGACGTGCGGCGCGTCGCCGAGCAGCGCGCTCACCGGGTTCACCAGCGCCACCCACGCGTCGCGCAGCGTCTCGAACGAGGCGCCGGCGTTGCGATCGAGTCCGTCGACCGGCCCGAGCCCGGTCAGCACGACGCACGCGCCGCGCAGCAGGCTCAACCAGCCGCCGAGCCAGAGGAAGCGCACGCCGAGCGCGCGATCGCGCACCAGCAGCGCGATGGCGAGCGGCACCCACGCGGCGAGCCAGAGCCAGTAGTTGGCGCGCGCGATCCACTCGATCCGCGGCACCTGCGCCAGCACGCGATCGGGCAGCGACGGAGCGGCGAGCGGCTCGTGCCAGAGCGCCAGCGCCAGCATCACCGCGTGCGTCGCGTAGCGCCACGCGATCGCCAGCGCGATCGAGTCGCGCCAGCCGCGCGCGGGCGAGCCGCCGCTCACGTCGCACCCCGTTTCAGCACGCCGTAGCGGAAGATCGTCCAGAGGATCTTCCAGCCGGCGCGCAGCGTGCCGCTCACCGTGCCGGTGATCTTCGAGACGCCCTTCCGGCGCCGGTAGCTCACCGGCACTTCGACGATGCGCAGGCGATGGTGCAGCGCCTTCAGCTGCATCTCGACCGTCCAGCCGAAGTTGGTGTCGACCATGCCGATGCGGGCGAGCGCCTCGCGCGTGATGGCGCGGAACGGGCCGAGGTCGCTGTAGCGGAAGCCGTAGAGGAGGCGCATCAGGAAGCAGGCGAGCGCGTTCCCGAAGCGCGCCTGCGGGAGGAGCGCGCCTGGCTCGGCGCGGCCGCGCATCCGCGAGCCGATCACGAGGTCGGCCTCGCCGCGCTCGATCGGCGCCAGCAGCAGAGCCGCCTCCTCGCCGTGGTCGGAGTGGTCCGCGTCGAGGAAGAGGACGACGTCACAGTCGGGCGGCAGCGCGGCGATCCCGGCGAGGCAGGCGGCGCCGTAGCCGCGGCGCGGCTCGCGGACCACGGTCGCCCCGGCGGCGGCGGCCGCCGCCCCGGTGCCGTCGGTCGAGCCGTTGTCGACCACGATCGCCCGGGGGACGAGGGGGCGCGGGAGGTCGCGCAGGACGAGGCCGATCGACGCCTCCTCGTTCAGCGCAGGGATGACGGCGCAGGCATGCATGTCGAGTGACGGCTCCGCGACGAGCGCGCTGGGTGGAACATCCTTCCCCACCCCTGCCCAGTTCGAGGAGCGTGCTATATCCTCCGCGCCTGCATTCCCCCCGGTGAGTCGCCACCCCCCGTCGTTCCGGACGATTCTCATGCTGCTGCCCCGCATCGCCACGAGCTGCCTCGCGGCGGCGCTCCTCGCGCCGTGCCTCGCCCCCGCCGCATCCGCGCAGGTGTGGGTGAACGCGGGCCAGGACGCCACCCTGGCGCCGGAGCGTCCGCTCACGCGGCTGGCCGGAGCGGCTGGCAACATTTCGCCGCTCGACTTCTGGGTCGCTGACGGGGACGGCGCGTCCGAGAACCGCCTGCTGAAGTGGAACGACTTCACCGGCCTCACCGTGGTCGGCCCGTTGCAGGACTCGACCGGACGCATCTACGGCTGGCCGAGCGACTTCGAGCGGGTGCGCGGCGAGGTCTTCGGCATCGAGACGTTCGACCGGAAGCTCTACCGGCTCGACGGCACCACCGGGCTCTGCACCGACGTCGGGCCGGCGCTCGCGTACGGCCGTCTCTTCGGACTCGCCTACGACTACGGCGCCGACAAGCTCTACGCCGTCGACAACAAGACGCGCAAGATCCTGCAGGTCGATCGCACCACCGCGACCGCCACCGTCATCACCACGCTGCCGGCGCAGTTCAGCGACGTGCGCGGCCTCGCCTGCCGCTCGGGCGACGGCCGGCTCTGGTTCTGCGACGACGCCACCGAGACGCTGCAGCGGCTCGACCTCGCCACGCTCACGATCGAGCACATCCTCGACTTGAACGACGGTCCCGACGCCAAGGTCGACGAGATCGAGTTCTTCGAGGGGCAGCTCTTCTGCGCGTACCGCACCTACGACGCCGGCACCAACATCTGGTCGGTGCAGCTCGCGCGCATCGACCTCGAAGACGAAGTGGCGGTGCCGTACGGGCCGGTGATCCACGACGTCTCGGCGCACAGCCTGCTGATCCACTCGGTGCCGGAGTCGCTGGTCTGGGTGCAGGTCTCGGGCCCGGCGGCGACCATCGAGCAGCCGGCGCGCCTCGACACGCCGGTCACGCTCTCGACCCCGGGCCAGTACGTCTTCGAGCTGCAGGCGCGCCTCTTCCATCGCGTCGTGGTGGCCGATCAGGTGACGATCCGGTTGCCGCCACCCGCCGCGCCGCCGAAGCGCACCGGTGGTGGCGGCTCCCCGGGACCGGGTCAGACGCACTGATCGAACGCGCCGTCGCGACCGTTCCCGCCACTCCCGACGCCAGGCCGAGATGCCCGAACCCACCGTCACCAACCCGACCTTCCTCGCGCTCCTCTCCGCGCACTCCGCGATGATGGGCCTCTTCGAGGAGCACCAGCAGGCGCTCCTCGAGCGTGACTTCGGCCGCGCGCTCGAGCGGCTGCTCGAGTTGCGCCGCCAGTTCGAAGACCACGTGCAGGGCGAGGAGGAGCTCTTCGCCAAGCTCTTCTCCGAGGTCGACTCGGTGCGCGGCACGCCGCTCGACCTCTTCACGGGCGAGCACAAGCACCTGCGCGAGCTGCTCGGCGAGTTCGAGAACGCGACACGGCGGCTCGACGCGGGCACGGCCGGGCGCCACCTGATCGAGCTGATCGAGGAGGAGGCGCTCTTCAAGTCGTTCTTCCGCCACCACGACGAGCGCGAGCGCAACCTCCTCTACCCCGCCTTCGACAAGGGCACCTCGGACGAGACGCGCCGCGACCTGCTGCGCCGCTTCCACGCCCACTGACCGCGGCATCCCGATCCGGGAGCGTTCCGCCGCCGGAAGCCGCACCTCGGCGATCGACGCGCCCCCCTCCGCCGCGTCAGCTCGCCCCCGCCAGCAGCGCCGCGCCCCCCTCGACCAGCAGCTTCCCCGCCGCGATCAGCAGCACCACGCCGAGCAGCCGCCGCAGCCGCCCCGGATCGAGCCGCGCAGTGCCGAGCGACGTGCCGAGCAGGCCGCCGAGCAGCACCACGACGGCGTAGAGCGGCAGCTCGCGCGGCAGCGCCTCGACCCGCACGCGATGGCCGAGCAGCCCCGCGATCGAGGTGCAGAGGATGAAGACGGCGCACAACGCCGACACCTCGCGGACGCGCGCCCAGCGGCGAAAGAGCGCGAGCGGCGCGAGGAAGATCCCGCCGCCGGTGCCGGTGAGGCCCGACACGAAGCCGATCGCCGCGCCGACCGCCAGCGCGACCGGGCGCGTCGGCGGGCGCGGCTCGCCCGCGTCCGATTCGCGCGACGGCAAGAGCAGGCGCGCCGCCGCCGCCAGCAGCACCAACCCGAGCAGCGGCTTGTAAGCGCGCGGGTCGAGCGCGAAGCCGCCCGCGACGAAGGCGAGCGGCACGGTCGCGACGCCGAACGGCCAGAAGAGCCGCCACGAGAAGAGCTTGGCCCGCGTGAAGCGCCACGCCCCGAGCCCGGCCACGACGATGTTCAGCACCAGCGCCGTCGGCTTCATCTGCTCCGGCGCGACGCCGAGCAGCGCCATCGTCGCCAGGTACCCCGACGCGCCGGCGTGGCCGACCGACGAGTAGAGCGCCGCGACGACGAAGAAGGCGGCGCACAGGACGCTCACCGTCGCGACGTCCATCAGCGCCTCCCCGCCGTCCGCTGCGCGCTCACGCGCCGCCTACTCGCGCCACGGCAGGCGGACGCCGCGCTCCTTCGCCACCTCGATCGCCTTCTCGTAGCCGGCGTCGGCGTGGCGGATGATCCCCATGCCGGGATCGGTGGTGAGCACCCGCTGCAGCCGCGCGGCCGCGGCCGGCGTGCCGTCGGCGACGATCACCTGGCCGGCGTGGATCGAGTTGCCGATGCCGACGCCGCCGCCGTGGTGGAGCGACACCCACGTCGCGCCGCCCGCGGTGTTGAGCAGCGCGTTCAGGAGCGGCCAGTCGGCGACCGCGTCGCTGCCGTCCTTCATCGCCTCGGTCTCGCGGTAGGGCGACGCGACCGAGCCGCAGTCCAAGTGGTCGCGGCCGATGACGATCGGCGCCGAGATCCGGCCGCTCGCCACCAGCTCGTTGATCTTCGATCCGAGCTTCGCGCGCTCGCCGTAGCCGAGCCAGCAGATGCGCGCCGGCAGGCCCTGGAAGGCGATCCGCTCGCGCGCCATGGTGATCCAGCGGCGCAGCCCGACATCCTGCGGGAAGAGCTCCAGCACCGCCTCGTCGGTGACCGCGATGTCCTGCGGGTCGCCCGACAGCGCGACCCAGCGGAACGGCCCCTTCCCTTCGCAGAAGAGCGGGCGGACGTACTCGGGCACGAAGCCCGGGATCGCGAACGCGTCCGTGACGCCCGCCTTCTGCGCCTCGCCGCGCAGGTTGTTGCCGTAGTCGAAGGTGACGGCGCCCCGCTCCTGCAGCGCGAGCATCGCGCGCACGTGGTCGGCGCAGGTCGCGCCGCTCTTCTGCTGGTACGCCTTCGGGTCCTTCGCGCGCAGCTCGGCCGCCGCCGCGAGCGACATCCCGCGCGGCACGTAGCCGTTCAGCATGTCGTGCGCCGAGGTCTGGTCGGTGAGCAGGTCGGGCGTGAGGCCGCGCACGATCAGCCGCTCGAGCAGCTCGGCCGCGTTGCCCGGCCACGCCACCGAGACGGCTTTGCGCTGCTGCTTCAGCGCCAGCGCGCGGTCGATCGCCGCGTCGAGCCCTTCGACGCACTCGTCGAGGTAGCGCGTCTTCAGCCGCTTCTCGATGCGCGACCGATCGACCTCCGCGGCGAGCACCGTGCAGCCGGTCATCACCGCGGCCAACGGCTGCGCGCCGCCCATGCCGCCGAGCCCCGCCGTCACCGCGAGGCGCCCGCCGCCGTCGCCGCCGAAGTGGCGCGCGACCGCCGCGTGGAACGTCTCGTAGGTCCCCTGCACGATCCCCTGCGAGCCGATGTAGATCCACGAGCCGGCGGTCATCTGGCCGTACATCATCAGGCCGCGCGACTCGAGCTCGCGGAAGTGGTCCCACGTCCCCCACGCCGGCACGAGGTTGCTGTTGGCCAGCAGCACGCGCGGCGCGTCGGCGTGCGTCTTGAACACGCCGACCGGCTTGCCCGACTGCACCAGCAGCGTCTCGTCGTCGCCGAGCGTCTTCAGCGTCGCGAGCAGCGCGTCGAAGCACTCCCAGTTGCGCGCCGCCTTGCCGCTGCCGCCGTAGACGATCAGCCGATCGGGATCCTCCGCCACCTCGGGATCGAGGTTGTTCTGGAGCATCCGGAACGGCGCTTCGGTGAGCCACGAACGGCAGGTGAGCGTCTTCCCGCGCGGCGCGCGGACCGGGCGGGGCCCCTTGGCGATCGGCGACATGGCGAAGCTCTCGGCGAGGTCGGTGGAACGAACGGGCGGGCGATCGTAGCGCTGCCGTTCCACCGCCGCGCGCGAGCGCCCCCCGCTACGGCGCGCCGGCCGGCTTGCTCGCGGCGCCGGTGGTGGCGGCGGCGGGCGTCTCCTTCAGCCGCTCGAGCTGCTTCGCGAGGAAGTCGACGTCCATGAACGGATCGCCGCCGGTCCGCTTCCAGTGCACGCGGCCCTGCGCGTCGATCACGATCGTCGAGTGGAGCTCGAGCTCCTCGAAGTCGTCGTAGCTCGCGAAGCGGCGCGCGTTCTCGTGGTTCAAGTCGGAGAGCAGCTTGAACGCGAGGCCGCCGAGCTGCTCCGAGTCGCGGTTCTTCTCGGGCGGCGCGCTACTGACCGCCAGCAGCGCGGTGTCGCCGAAGCCGCCGGCCTGCGCCTTCTCGTTGATCTTCTTCAGTTGCTCGACGCAGTGGGCGCACTCCTCGCCGAGGAAGAAGACGAGCAGGACGTTGCGGCCGCGGTAGTCGGAGAGGCGCACGCGCGAACCGTCGGCCGCCACGACGTCGAGCTCGGGCGCCGCGAACGGCACCCAATCGAGCGGCCCGACGTCGGCGTTGCTGTCGAGCGTGTAGGCGCGCTCGGGCGCCGGCGTCTTCGCATCGGGCTTCGCCGAGAGGCCGAGCGCCGCGACCTCGCGCGACCAGCGCAGCCCCGCGTCGGCGGCCGACCAGACGAAGGCGAAGCGGCCCGCCGCTTCCGTCGCCGCCTCGCGCGCGCCCAACGCCGCGTGCGCCTGCGCCAGCGCCGCCAGCACGAAGGCGTCGTTGGGGAGCGCCACGAGGGCGCGCTCGTAGGCGGTGACCGCGAGGCGCAGGTCGCCGTGGCGGCGGAAGAGCTCGCCGAGGAGGTACCAGGCCGACCACGGATCGTCGGGCGGGTCGTTCTCGTAGCCGTGGACGGCGCGCTGCTCGTCCTCGAACTCGCCCGCCTGGGTGAGGCGCTGCACGGCGCCCAGCACGTCGCCGTCCGCTTCGCGCAGGAGCCCCTCGCCGATGGCGAGCCGCAGCGAGAGCGGCCCGCCGACCGCGTCGCCCTTCTCCACCTCCGCGACGCGCTTCTTGAACGCGCCGAGCTTGGCGCGCGCCTCCTCGCGCTTGCCCGTGGCGATCAGCGCCACCGACTCGGCGAAGGCGCGCGCATCCTTGTCCTTCTCGATCTCGCGCCACGGGATCGCGCCGGGCTTCAGGATCTCCTCCCACCGCTCGAAGCGCAGCAGCCCGCGCACCAGCGCCTTCATCCCCTCGTCGATGTCGCCGTAGTCGCCGTCCTTGTTCTTGTCGGGATCGCGCGGCGCGGCGATCAGGTCGCGCGCGCCGGAGCGCGCCGCCGCCTCGAGGCCGAGCTGCTCCTGGATGTGGCAGAGGTAGTTGCGGTTGTGGCCGAAGTTCCACGTCTCGAACGGCAGCGCGAGGTGGCTGTTCATGTAGGCGAGCTCGACGCGCGTCGCGCGGTCCATCGAGCGCGCCGCCTCGTGCCACATGCCGATCTTGCTGTAGATGTGGCCGGGCATGTGGTTGGCGTGGCCGCTGCCCGGCGCCGCCGGCCCGTAGGCGCGGCAGCTCGGCAGCGCCTGCACCGGATCGGTCGGATCCCAGTTGTGGATGCGGTAGTGGTGGGCGCCGGGATGGTCGGGTGCCTGCGCGAAGACCTGCTGCAGCAGGAGCTCGTTGCCGACGGCGTTCCGCTGGCGGATCGAGAAGAGGGCGAGCGACGCCTTCGCCTCGAGATCGTCGGGATGGGCCAGCACCAGCTTCTGCAGCTGCGCGGCGAGGCGCGTCTGCGGCTCCTTCGCGCCCGGCTGGTAAGCGGTCGCGAACGCCTCGATCCAGGCGCGCTCGTGCGGCGAGACCTTCTCCTTGCGCTTCACCGCTTCGGCGAGGAAGTCGCGGTAGCGCTGGTTCCTCGGCTCCTCGAAGTCGCCGTCGACGAACCAGGTCAGCCCGGTGCGCGCGAGGCCGAGGTAGGCCATCGCGCAATCGGGATCGAGCCTCAAGCACCAGCGGAAGGTGCGCTCCGCCTCCTCGAACCAGAAGTTGTGGAGCAGCGTGTTGCCCTGGTCGAACCACTGCTGCAGCTCGGCCGCGACGGCGGGCCGCGTCGTCGTGATCGGGAAGTGCGTGGTGCCGAGCCCCTCCATCCGCCACGGCCGCTGGCGCATGCCCGCGTCGAACGCGGCGCCCTGGCGCGAATGGCCGGCGCCGTCGGGGAGGAGCGCGAGCGGCCGCGGCGCAGCGATCGGCGCCAGCGGCTCGAACGTCCCGTTCCAGGAGAGCAGCAGGGCGGCGGTGGCGAGCGGCAGGTGCATGGCGGCTCCTCGCGATCGGACGACTCGGGAACGAAGCGGCGGCGACGGCGCGAGCGCGACTCTCGGCACGGCGCGGCGCGGCACGCTAACGGCCGAGAGGTGCCCCCGATACCCGTGGTTCCCCCGCTACCATCCCCCGCCTCGCACCCGGACGGGGCCTCGCGCGATGATCGAATTCCAACGGCTGATCCTCGGCGACACCCGCCGCAACGAGCTCTTCGCGGAGGCGCTGCGCCGCTCGATCGTGCCGGGCCGCACGACGGTGGCCGACCTCGGGGCGGGCACCGGCTACCTCTCGTTCGTGGCGCGCAAGCTCGGCGCGGCCCACTGCTACCTGGTCGAGATGTCGGAGCTGATCGAGCTCTCGCAGCGGCTCGCCAAGGCGAACCGCCTCGACGAACTCACCTTCATCCACGCCCACTCGATCGAGCTCGAGCAGCCGCCGAAGGTCGACCTCGTGGTGAGCGAGACGCTCGGCAACGTCGCCTTCGAGGAGAACCTGCTCGAGACGATGCAGGACGCGCGGCGGTGGCTGGCGCCGGGCGGGACGATGATCCCGCAGCGCGTGGCGCAGTTCGCGGCGCCGCTGGTCGCGCCGCGCTTCTTCGCCGAGCTCGACGTCTTCTCGCGGCTCGGCCACGGCCTCGACTTCGGGTTGGCGGGCGCGCTCGCCACCGACAACGTCTACGTGCGCCGCTTCGCGCCGGGCGACCTGCTCGCCGAGGGGCGCGGCGACGGCGAGGTCGCTTCGCGCCGGCTCGACCAGGTCGACCTGCGCAAGCGAACGGCGAGCGTGCGGCGCGGCCGAGCGGAGTGGCGCATCGCCAAGGCGACGGCGCTGCACGGCTTCGCGCTCTGGTGGGAGTGCGAGCTCTTGGCCGACGCGCCCGACCTGGTGCTGTCGACCTCGCCGCTCGCGCCGCCGACCCATTGGGAGCAGGTCTGGTTGCCGCCGCGCGCGCCGCTCGCCGCGAAGGCGGGCGACACGCTCGCGCTCGAGCTCGAGTGCGACTCGCGGCCGCAGGTGAAGATCAACTTGAAGTGGAAGGTGACGCTGCTCGACCGCGCCGGCAAGGTGCGCGCCGAGGAGCAGCACGACATGCGCAAGGGCTACCTCGAATGAACGTCGCCGCGTTGCTCCTCGCCTTCCCCGCCGCGCTGACCGCCGCGCAGGAGTCGCCGCGCGAGGCGGCGCGCCGCATCCATGCCGACCTGCCGGTGATCGACGGCCACAACGACCTGCCGTGGGAGATCCGCGAGAAGCTCGGCGGCGACCCGCGCGCCGTCGACTTCCGCCAGCTCCAGCCGCAGTTCCACACCGACCTGCTGCGCCTGAAGCAGGGCGGCGTCGGCGGCCAGTTCTGGTCGTGCTACGTCGGCTTCGATCCCGACCGCTCGACCGCCGCCACCTTCATCGAGCAGCTGCTGCTGATCCATCGCCTGGTCGCCGCCTACCCCGACGAGCTCGAGTGGGCGCTCACTGCCGACGAGCTCGAGTCGGCGCGCAAGCGCGGCAAGGTTGCCTGCCTGGTCGGCGTCGAGGGCGGCCACGCCATCGACGACTCGCTCGCGAACCTGCGCACGCTCCACTCGCTCGGCGCGCGCTACATGACGCTCACCCACGGCGGCACGCTGTCGTGGGCCGACTCGGCCACCGACTTGGCGCGCCACGGCGGCCTCACCCCGTTCGGCGAGGAGGTGGTCCGCGAGATGAACCGCCTCGGGATGCTGGTCGACCTCTCGCACGTCTCGCCCGAGACGATGGACGACGCGCTGCGCGTGACGAAGGCACCGGTGATCTGCAGCCACAGCTCGGCGCGCGCCATCGCCGACCATCCGCGCAACGTCCCCGACCTGCAGCTGAAGACGATCGGCGCGAACGGCGGCGTGGTGATGGTCAACTTCTTCCCCGGCTTCGTCGTGCCGAGCAGCGCCGCGACGCTCACCGACAGCCTCGCGCGCCGCTTCGAGCTGAAGGCGCAGGGGCTGAAGGGCGAGGCGTTGTCGAAGGCGATGGACGAGTGGAACGCCGCCCATCCGCTCGAGCGCGGCAGCCTCGACGACGTGGTCGCCCACATCGAGCACCTCGCCGCGGTGGCCGGCAAGGAGCACGTCGGCCTCGGCTCCGACTTCGACGGCATCCCGAGCGTGCCGGCCGGCCTCGAGGACGTCTCGAAGTACCCCGCGATCACCGAGCGGCTGCTCGAGCGCGGCTGGAGCGAGAAGCAGGTGCGCGGGCTGCTCGGCGGCAACGTGCTGCGCGCGCTGCGCGAGGCGGAACGGGTCGCGCGCAGCTTGCGTGACGCGCGCAAATGAGCGCCACGCCGCGCGCCGCCGCGCCGCGCGTGCTGGCGCTGTTCGCCCATCCCGACGACGCCGAGCTGCTGGCGGGTGGGACGCTCGCGCTGCTCGCCGAGCTCGGCTGGCGGGTCGACGTCGCGGCGATGACGCCAGGCGACCTCGGCTCGGCGACGCTCGATCGCGAGGCGATCGCCGCCATCCGCCGCGAGGAGGGGCAGCGTGCCGCAGAGCTCCTGAAGGCGCGCTGGCACTGCCTCGAAGCGCGCGACCTCGCCATCGTCTTCGGCGAGGAGCTCTGCCGGCGCGCGACCGCGCTGGTCCGCGCGGTCGTCCCCGACCTCGTGCTGACCCATTCGCCGAGCGACTACCTCGCCGACCACGAGGAGACCGCGCGCATCGCCGCGCAGGCGTGCTTCGCCGCGCCGGTGCGCCTCTACACCGCCTCGAGCGGCGGCGACGACGAGGCGCCGGCGACCGCCGCGATCCCCCACCTCTGCTACGCCGATCCGCTCGATGGCATCGATCGCCTCGGCGCGCCGATCACGCCGCGCGTCGTCGTCGACATCGAGTCGACCTGGCCGATCAAGGAGCTGCTGCTCCAGTGCCACGGCAGCCAGCGCGCCTGGCTCGCGAAGCAGCACGGCGCCGACGACTTCATCGCGCAGGCGCGCCGCTTCGCAGCGGAGCGCGGTGCGCTGGTCGGTGCGCCGCTCGGCGAAGGGTGGCGCCCCCACCTGGGCCACGCCTTCCCGCGCGACGGGCTGCTCGAGAAGACGTTGGGACGGCGTTGCCGCGCGGTGGCGCGCTAGGCGCCGATCTGCACGGCTTCGCGCGGCGCTCCGCTACTCGACCTTCCCGCCCGCGTTGCGCGCCGCGTCGACCAGCGCGCCGCTCCTCACCAGCTGCGCCAGCGCCTCGAGGTCGGGCGCGAGGTAGCGGTCGTCGGCGAGCGTCTTCACCTGCGCGCGGATCGCGCGGCGCGCCGCTTCGAGCGGCGGCGTCGAGCGGTGCTGCTGCTCGAAGTCGAGCCCTTGCGCGGCGCAGAGCAGCTCGATGGCGACCACCCGCTCGCCGTTCTCGACGATCTGCAGCGCCTTCCTCGCGGCGATCGGCCCCATCGAGACGTGGTCCTCCTTGTTGGCGGAGGTCGGGATCGAGTCGACCGCGGCGGGGAAGCTGAGCGCCTTGCTCTCGCTCACCAGCGCGGCGGCGACCACCTGCGGGATCATGAAGCCGCTGTTCAGGCCGGGCTTCGGCGTGAGGAAGGGCGGCAGGCCGGAGAGGTCGGGGTTGACGAGGTTCTCGGTGCGCCGCTCGCTGATCGACTGCAGGTCGGCGACCGCGGCGGCGATGCGATCGGCGGTGGCCGCGATCGGCTGCGCGTGGAAGTTGCCGCCCGAGATCAGCTCGCCCTCCTCGGCGAAGACGAGCGGGTTGTCGGTCGACGCATCGATCTCGACCTGCAGCACGCGCCGCGCCTCCGCGAGCGCGTCGCGGCAGGCGCCGTGCACCTGCGGCGCGCAGCGCAGCGAGTAGGGGTCCTGCACCTTCCCGCAGTCGGCGTGCGAGGCGAGGATCGCGCTGCCCTGCAGCAGTCCGTGCAGGTTGGCGGCGACGCGCAGCTGCCCCGGATGGGGCCGCGCGGCGTGGATGCGCCGGTCGAAGGCGCGATTGGTCCCCTTCAGCGCTTCGACGGTCAGCGCGCAGGCGACGTCGGCGCTGCGCGCGAGGTTCTCCGCCTTCCGGAGCGCCTGCAGCGCGAGCGCCGTGGTGAGCTGCGTGCCGTTGATCAGCGAGATCCCTTCCTTCGCCCGCAGCGCGATCGGCGCGAGGCCCGCCTTCTTCAGCGCGGCGCGCACCCCCATCTCCTTGCCGCGCAGCCAGCAGCGCTCCCCTTCGCCGATCAGCGCCAGCGCCAGGTGGGCGAGCGGCGCCAAGTCGCCCGACGCGCCGACCGACCCCTGGCACGGCACGCACGGGACCAGGTCGGCGGCCAGCAGCGCGAGCAGCTGCAGGACCAGCTCGAGGCGCACGCCGCTGCGGCCGGTGGCGAAGGTGCGCGCGCGCAACACCATCATCGTGCGCACGATCTCGGGCGGCAGCGGCGCACCGACGCCGCACGCGTGGCTGCGCAGCAGGTTCACCTGCAGCTGCTCGAGCTTCGCGCCGTCGATCCGCTCGCGCGAGAGCTTCCCGAAGCCGGTGTTGATGCCGTAGACCGTCTCGCCCGAGGCGAGCACGCGGTCGACCACCTTGCGAGCGGCGGCGATCCGCTTGCGGACCACCCCGTCGAGCGTCACCTCGACCGGTTCGCCGGCGAGGACGGGAGCGAGGGCATCGAGCGCCAGCGGCGCGGCGGTGAAATGGAGTTTCATGGCGGGGCGAGAGCGTAGCAGCGGCCGCCGGCGGCGGCGTAAGCTCGCGCCCCTCGTGCGCCGCCCCGCGCGCTCCCCCCTCCCTGACGGAACGATCCGCCGTGACTGCCAAACCGGACCGCCCCGCCGACTCGCCCCGCCCCGACGCCGCTCGGCCGGAAGCCGCGCGCGCCGACGCCGCCGAGACCTCGCGCACGCGCCGCTTCTTTGCCCACCTGCCGCGCGCCGGGCTGATCCTCTTCCTGCTGGCGATCCTGGTCACCTTCCGCGAAGTGCTGCTGCCCTTCGTGCTGGCGATCTTCGTCGCCTACCTCATCTATCCGATCGTCTCGCGCATCGAGCGCATCCCGGTCGGCACGCGCCGGCCGCCGCGCTGGCTCGCGGTGGTGAGCGTCTACGCGCTGCTCTTCACGCTCGGCTGGTTCGGCGTGCCGCCGCTGGTCGGCAACGTCTCGGCGCAGCTGCGCAAGCTCGTGAGCGACCTGCCGAGCCACTTCCAGTGGGTGCAGAAGCAGCGGAAGGGGCTCGACGAGTGGATCGCCGACAAGCTCGAGGTCGAGCACCTCACCGCGCCGACCCCCGAGTTGATCTACGCCGACGTCGATGACCTCGCGACCGGCACCCTCCTGGCGCTGCCCGCCAACGACGACGAGCTCTTGCTGCCGCCGCCCGTCCCGCTGCGCGACCCGGTGACGCCCGCCGCCACCGCTCCCGAGCGGCCGACCATCGTCCAGCTCTTCGCCATCAACGTGACGCTGCCGGACGGCAGCAAGCGGTCGCTCGGCCTGCCGGCGGGCGAGGCTCCCACGGGCGCTGCCAAGGCGTCCGACGGCGAGCTCGCCAGCGAAGCGAACGGCGAGGCGACCGAGAGCGCGCACGGCCAGGGCGATCCGCCGCCGGACGAGGACACCATCGCCGCGTCGGTGCCGCGCCGCTTCGACGAGGCGCGCGGCAACGCGCTGAAGAAGGAGCTCTTCGAGGCGATCAACGCCGAGCTGAAGCGCCCGGGCCTCGCGAAGGGGGTGGCCGCGCGCGTCGAGCGCGAGATCGTGCCGGCGCTGGCCTCGAAGCACCTCGGGCTGCCCGACGGCGACCCGGGCATCGCGCTGCTCGCCCGCAACGCCGGGCTGCGCGTGCGCGACGCGGTGAAGCAGGAGGACTACGCGAACGTCGTCAACGCCTACGTCGTGGCCGGGCTCGAGACGGCGCGCCGCTGGGTGCAGACGGAGCTCGCCGGGCTGCTCGGCATGGTGACCGGGCTCGCGCACGGGATCTTCGACTTCTTCCTGATCCTGATGCTCACCGCCTTCTTCCTGATCTTCTTCCCGACCATCCGCGACTACCTGCGCGACCTCGTCGCGCCGCAGTACCGCGACGACTACGCCGTCGTGCTGAAGCGCATCGACACGCGCCTCTCGGGAGCGATCCGCGGACAGGTGATCATCTGCATCGTCAACGCGATCCTCACCTTCCCCGGCCTCTGGTTCATCGGCGCCCACTCCGACGCGACCAACCTCGCGAGCTACTCGGTGCTGCTCTCGCTGCTGGCCGGCGTGCTCTCGATGATCCCGATCTTCGGCGTCATCCTCTCGACCGTGCCGATGGTGGTGCTGGCGCTGGCGCAGGGCTCGGTCGGCGGCGCGCTGGCCGTCGTCGCCTGGATCTGCATCATCCACGCGATCGAGGCGTACATCCTGAACCCGAACATCCTCGGCCACAGCGCCAGCATGAACCCGATCATCGTGGTCTTCGCGCTGCTGGCGGGGAAGCACGTCGGAGGCATGCTCGGCGCGCTGCTGGCGGTGCCCGCCGCGTCGGTGGTCGTCTCGCTGTTCGGCTACTTCCGCCGCGTCGTCGCGACCAGCCACGACGAAGTCGCGAGCGGCGCACCGCCCGACCGCTGGGACGACTAGCGGCGGCGCGAGGCGCGACGCGCGCGAGAACGCGGGAAGGGCTTCGCAACGGTCGGGCAGCGGTCACCATCGCGTCGACGTCGGGTTTCCCCGACCGGTGCCGAGGTCAAGTCCTTAGCGGCCACGCGTCGATCGACTCCCGCGATTCGACTCCCGCCCATGGCGAGTCGCGCCGGAGCCCGCGCATGCCGCTTCCGAACCTCGCCCCCGCCACGCATTCCGCCGCCGCCGCGACCATCGCGCGGCCGCTGCAGCCGCCCGTCGCGCCGAAGGAGAGCCGCTCGCTCACCCTCCGCTTCGGCATCGACGCGCAGAACCTCGCGCTGCGGCACGAGTTCCTCCGCTTCGGCGAGCGCGATCGCCAGCTGCTCGCCGAACTCGCTCCCTGGATCGAGGCGAAGGCGCCGCAGATCGCCCGCGCGTTCTACGACTGGCAGTTCAGCTTCGCGCCGACCCGGCAGTTCTTCGACGACCACGCGCGCCATCGCGGCCTCCCGCTGACGGCGCTGCGCGAGACGCTCGAGCGCGCGCAGGCCGGCTACCTGAAGAGCGTCTTCTCGGGCGCGCCGGACGGCTTCGGCACCGCCTACTTCGAGTCGCGGCTCCAGGTCGGCGCGGTCCACGACCGCGTCAACCTGCCGTTCAAGTGGTACGTCGGCAGCTACTCCGAGTTCTTCGCGCTGATCCGCGCCGAGCTCGCCGCGTCGTTCCCGCAGAAGCGCAAGGCCGACTGGCGGCGCGACGCCGAGATGGCGCTCCTCAAGGTGTTCAACCTCGACCTCCAGGCGATCGGCGACTCGTTCCTGCTCTCGACCCTCGAGACGATGGGGCTCAGCGTCGAGTCGGTGCAGGCCGGCCCGCGACAGGATCGGACCGAGGCGCTCGCGCAGGTGAAGCAGCAGGTGCGCGACCTGCTGGCGCAGGCGGGCTCCATCGCCGATCGCGCGCTCGACGCCGAATCGCTGCAGCGGGACGTTCCGGGCCTCCTCGGCGAGACGTTCGCGCGCATGTACCGCAACCTGCGCGACTTCGTCGAGTCGGCGCGCGCGGCAGCGGACCAGGTGGCGCAAGCCGCGGCGACGATGAAGTCGACCAGCGCCACGATCGCCGAGGTGTCGGGCTCGACGTCGATCCAGGTGCAGTCGGTCTCCTCCTCGTCGGAGCAGGTGAACCGCAACGTGCAGACGGTCGCCGCCGCCACCGAGGAGATGGCCGCCAGCGTGAGGGAGATCGCGAAGAACGCCACCGATGCGGCGGGCGTCGCGCTCGGCGCGGTCGACGTCGCGAAGGGGGCGAGCGGGACGATCGCGAAGCTGAACGCGAGCGGCACGGAGATCGGCAAGGTGATCAAGCTGATCACGGCGATCGCCGCGCAGACGAACCTCCTGGCGCTGAACGCCACCATCGAGGCGGCGCGCGCCGGCGAGGCGGGACGCGGCTTCGCGGTGGTCGCGAACGAGGTGAAGGAGCTGGCGCGCCGCACCACCGACGCGACCGCCGAGATCCGCAGCCGCATCGAGACGATCCAGGGCGACACGCAGCAGGCGATCGGCTCGATCGACCAGATCGGCAAGATCATCGGCCGCATCCACGAGTCGCAGAACGCCATCGCGAGCGCGGTCGAGCAGCAGACGGCGGCCACCAGCGAGATCAGCCGGACGCTCGCCGAGGCGACCCACGGGACCGCCGACATCGTGCAGCACATCGGCGGCGTGGCCGACGGCGCCGGCAAGGTGGCTCAGGGAGCCGAGCAGAGCGACGCGCTCGCCGGCGACCTCGACCGCGCCGCGCACCAGCTGACGGCGTTGGTGGCGCAGTACCGGCTGTGAGCCGCACGCCGCGAGCGGCGAGGAGTCGGCAGGAGAGATCGGATTCGGAACTTTCCCCCTTGAGGAACGGGGTGCGCGCCGGGTGCCCGCTTGCGCCCACTGCCAATTGGCGATAACAAGTCAGCCATCTGGCAGGAGCGGACCATGTCCTCGCAAGTCCTTCCCGGCGCCGCGACCAAGCCTGCGCTGAGCTACCTCGCGCACCTCGGGATCTCGGGCGATCTCCACTTCGCGGAGGGCGTCCGACTGGTCGCGCGCGGCTTGCCCTACAAGGCGTGGCTCGCCTTCGCGCGCGCGACGACGCTCGGGCCGCGTGAGCTCGCGGCGGCGATCGGCATCGCGGAGCGGACCATCGCGCGGCGCAAGACGGCGGGCCGCCTCCACCCCGACGAGTCGGACCGCCTCGCGCGCGTGGCCCGCATCTTCGACCTCGTGCTGCAGTTCCACGAAGGCGACCGGGACGCCGCGCTGCGTTGGCTGTCGGCACCGCAGGTCGGGCTCGGCGGCGCGGTCCCGCTCGCGGTGGCGTCGAGCGACCTCGGCGCGCGCGAGATCGAGACGCTGATCGGCCGCCTCGAGCACGGCGTGATCGCCTGAGCGGGCAGAGCGGTCACTGATGGCGACGCTCGAAGCTTGGCGCATCGTGAAAGCGCGCCACGTCGACCACCTCTTCGACGGCGAGGGGGCGCGCCTCCATGGCGGGCGCTGGAACAGCGTCGGCGTCGCGGTCGTCTACGCGGCGCAGAGCCGCGCGCTGGCGCTGCTCGAACTGCTCGCCCACCTCGAGCGCCCCGCCCTCCTCGCGAGCTACGTGGTCGCGCGCATCGCCTTCGACGACGCCCTCGTCGAGCGGCTCGACCCGGCCGAACTGCCGGCGGAGTGGCGCACCTCGCCGCCGCCGCGCGCGTTGGCGCGCTTCGGCGACGACTTCGTGCGACGCAAGGAGCGGCCGGTGCTGGCGCTGCCGAGCGTGTTGATCCCGAGCGAGTGCAACTACCTGCTCGATCCAGCCCATCCGGCGTTCCGGCAGTTCGAGTTCGGCTCGCCGGAGCCGATCACGATCGATCCGCGGCTCGGTTAGCGGCGCGGCTTGTCGCGCCGGCGCTGCGCCGCTCGCTCAAGGCGGCGTGAGCAGGCCGCCGTCCAGCGCGCTCCAGAGCAGGCCGGCGCCGTCGCGCTCGTCGGCGACGAACGCCTGGAAGAACCAGCCGTCACCCGGCCGCGCGTCGTCTCCAGCCGGCGGCGGCGTGATCCGCTGCTCGCCGCTCGCGGAGAGCTCGAACGGGAAGAGGATCTGGCGGCCGTCGAGCTTGCCGGCGCGCAGCTGGCCGAGGTTCTTGCCCTGCAGCGGCTTCAGCTCGACGTCGCGCGCGACGACCAGCGTCCCCTTCGCGCCGGGCGGTCCGCGCAGGACCAGCAGCGCCGCGCGGCCGTCGCCGTAGGTGCGGGTGAGGTGGAGCGAGCAGCGGTCGTCGCCGAGCTCGCGGTAGGAGGAGGTCGCGTCGACGTCGAGCGCGAGCTCGCGGCGCGCGCGCGTGAGGCGCCGCTCGAAGTCGCGCACGGTCGCGCCGTCGCGCAGCGTCATCCGCTCGCAGGAGCTGTCGTTCAGGACCGCCGTGCTGCGCGTCGCGACGAGCCCCGGCTCGCTGGCGTACCACTCGCCGAAGCGGACGCGTGCGGCGTGCAGCGTGCCGTCGACCAGCTCCGTCGCGCCGAGCGGCAGGTCGAAGAGGAGCACCTGCGGGCAGCGCTCGATCCGCGTCCGCGGCGGCAGGCCCGCCGCGAGGTCGAGCTCGTCCTTCAGCCCGATTCCCTGCAGCACGATCGAGCCGGCGCAATCGCGCAGCGTCAGCGTGCCGCGCTGCTGCGGCGGCGCGTCGGGATCGGGCAGCGCCGCTGCGTCGCTGCCGAAGACGACGCCGATCGTCGCGACCCGCTCGCCCGCCGCGACCCCTTCGACGACCAGATCGCGCACGCGTGCACCGCCGAGCGGATCGGCGACCAGCGTCACGCCGCGGCGGATCGTCGCCGCTTCGTAGTCGCCCGCGGCGAGGCGCACGACGGCACCGACCGGCGCTTGGTCGAGCACCGCTTGCAGTCCCTGCGGCCCATCGGCCGGCGCCACCGCGAGCGCGCTCTCCCGCCACGGGACGAGCGGCGGCGACGCGCCGCCCGGTGCGCGCGTGACGTACCACGCCAGCACGCCGCCGACCAGCAGCGCCTGCAGCGCGACGGCGAGCAGCTCGGAGCGGAAGCGCGGGCGCGCCGGCCGATGGACCAGCAGCGCGTGGATCAGGTGGCGGCGCGGCGCCGCCTCGGGCGCGATGCCCGCCGCGCGCGCCGCCGCTTCCGCCGCGGCCGCCGCCTCCGCCTGCCGCTCGCGCCGCCGGCCGATCGCGAAGCCGAGCAGCCCGAGCAGCGACGCGAAGGTGAGCAGCGCGCCGGCCGGGAGCGAGCGCGGCGCGAACTCGAGCTCGAGCTCGAGCGCGTGCGTGCCCGCCGCGAGCGGCAGCGCGATCAAGCCGTGGCGCGGCTCGCACGCGCGACCGCTCGCCGTCTCGTGCCAGCCAGGGAAGAAGGTCTGGTTGATCAGCAGCGTGTCGTCCGCCTCGAGCGTCGCGCTCACCGCGATCCGGTTCGGCGTGAAGCGCGCCTCGACCGTGCCACGGCCGTTCTCGAGGTACGCCTCGCCGCGGTAGCCGAGGTCCCCCTTCGCCCTCGCGGCCGGCAGCGACGGCACGTCCGACTGGCCAGTGACGTTGCCGCGATTGCGGAGCACCGCTTCGTGGAGCGGCCCGCCCCACTGCTCTGCGAGGTCGGGGAAGCGCGCCTGCTCGAAGGACGGCCGCGGATGGGGCCGGCCCGGCCCGCGCCACGTGGTCGGCGCGACGTCGGCGGGCGGCTCGATCGGGAAGGCGCCGCGCGCGATCGGTGCGTCGAACCAGACGAGCGGCGCACCGACCGCGAGCAGCAGCAGCGCCGCCGCACTGCGCGCGCCGCGCGTCCCGTCGCGCGTGATCCAGCCGAGCAGCCGCTCGCCGCCGAACCCCGCCAGCAGCGCCAGCGCGAAGACCACGTAGCCCATGAACCGCTCGGGCGCCTGCATCGAGGCGTAGACCGGCAGCCGATGGAGCGCGTCCCACAGCGACGGCTGCACGCTCGAACCGGCGGCGAGCCACGCGAAGGCGACCGCGATGGCGACGAACGGCCACGCGCGCCGCCACGCCGCGAAGAGCGCGACGATCGCCAACAGCAGCACGAGCGGCCCGACGAAGGCGCCGCAGTCGACCCAGTAGAGGACGCTGCCGCCCTGCACGCTGACGTGGAGGCGATCGACCGCCTCCTCCGGATGGGGCAGCAGCAGCGAGCGCGCCATCAGCTCGAGCGGCATGAAGCGGCCGCTCGCATCGAGGCGGCGCGGGAACTCGGAGAAGAGCTCGAGGAGCGGGACGAGGCGCACCAGCGAGAGAGCGACGCCGACCAGCCCGAGCGCGCCGCTCGCCAGCAGCGGACGGACGCTCCGCTCGCGCAGCGCGCGCGCCGTCGCCTCGCACGCCAGCACCAGCGGGAAGAAGACGAAGTGGTGGACGCTGCCGGCAAAGAGGATGTGGGCGAAGAGCGCCGCGCCGAACAGGAGCCAGCCGTTCGAGCGCGACGCGCGGCGGCTGGCCAGCAGGAGCCACGGCAGGCTCGCCATGCCGAACAGCCAGTTGGGCAGCCCGCCGTTCACGTAGAAGCAGAGCGGACTCGCGGCGAGGAAGACGACGCCCGGCAGGAGCGCCGCGCCGCCACGCAGGCCGAGGTCGCGCGCCAGCGCGAAGAGCCCCATCCCGCACGCGACGAAGAGCGGCACCAGCAGCGCCTTGAACGCGAGCGGCGCCCCGAGCCAGAGCACGAGCGGCGTGACCGGCGTGAGCAGCATCGATTCGGGCTGCGCGAAGGAGACCTGGCCGCCGCGCCGCCACGGGTTCCACGCCGGGAACTCGCCCGCATCGAGCAGCGTCGACGCCTCGGCGGCCGCCTGGCCGAGGAAGGCGTTCCAGTCCTTGCCGCCCAACCGCTCGCCGCTGGTCAACGCCGGCCAGAGCAGCACGCACGCGAGCCCCGCGAAGAGCGCGAGCGCGACGAGCGTCGGCGCGCCGCGGGGGGCGCGAGCGGCGGAACCTGGATCCATGCGGCGCGGAACGTATCACTCGCCGCGTGGAACCCGAAGAGTACGCCCGCATCCATCACCACGAGCAGCGCCACTTCTGGTACCGCGGCGTGCATGCGCTCTTCACCGGTGCGCTCGCGCGCGCGCTGCCGGGCGGGCCGCTGCGACTGCTCGATGCCGGTTGCGGGACGGGCGGGCTGCTCGAGTCGATCGGGCGGCGCTTCCCCGCTGCGCGCCGCTTCGGCTTCGACCTCTCGCCCCACGCGCTGCGCTTCGCCCCCGGCCGCGCCGCCGCGCCGCTGCTGCAAGCGTCGATCGAGCGCGTGCCCTTCCGCGACGGCGCCTTCGATGCGGTCGTCTCGGCCGACGTCCTCTACCACCGCGCGGTCGCCGACGACGCGGCGGCGCTGGCCGAGCTGGCGCGCGTCACGCGGCCGGGCGGCGTGGTGCTCCTCAACCTGCCGGCCCACCGCGATCTTTACGGCGCGCACGACGCCTTCGTCCACACGCAGCGCCGCTACGAGCGGGCCGACGTCGAGCGGATCGCCGCCGCGGCCGGCCTCGCCGTCGAGCGCCTCTGCTGGTTCAACTCGGCGCTCTTCCCCCTCGCCCGCGCGCGCCGCCGCCGGACGCGCGCCGCCGCGGCCGCCTCCGACGTCGCGCTGCCGCTCGCGCCGGTGAACGCGCTGCTGTCGGCGTGGCTCCGCTTCGAGGCGTGGTGGACGCTGCGCGCCCCGCTGCCGACCGGGCTCTCCCTCTTCGCGATCCTGCGCCGACCCGGTCCACCCGTCGCGCCCGCTCGCTAGACTCGCCCGCCCTTCCCCTTCCCTCCCACTCCGGACGGCACGGCACCGCGTGGTCGACACAGCAGCGACGGCGAGCAAGAGCGGGCGGCCGGGCATCTCGGTCTTCTTCCCGGCGTATGGCGACTGGGGCACCATCGCGAGCCTCGTCGTGCTCTCCGAGGCGGTGCTGCGCGAGCTGACCGACGACTGGGAGATCATCGTCGTCAACGACTGCAGCCCCGACCACGTGGGGCAGATCCTCGCCGAGCTCGCGCCGCGCTACCCGCGGCTCAAGATCGTGACGCACGCGGCGAATCGCGGCTACGGCGGCGCGCTGCGCAGCGGCTTCGCCAACGCCACCAAGGAGTGGGTCTTCTACACCGACGGCGACGCGCAGTACGACGTGCGCGAGCTCAAGCTCCTGGTCGAGGCGCGCGACGCCGCCGCCGCGCGCGGGCAGCCGGCCGACATGGTGAACGGCTGGAAGATCGAGCGGCACGACCCGCTGCACCGCAAGGTGATCGGCAAGCTCTACCACCGCTTCGTCAAGTTCATGTTCGGGTTGAAGATCCGCGACGTCGACTGCGACTTCCGCCTGATCCGCCGCAGCGTCTTCGACACCATCGAGCTCACCCGCAACTCCGGCATCATCTGCGTCGAGCTGGTCACCAAGATCGAGAAGAACGGCTTCCGCGTCGAGCACGTGCCGGTGCACCACTACCACCGCCTCCACGGCAAGTCGCAGTTCTTCAACTTCGCGCGCGTGGCGCGCGTCGCCCGCGACATGGGCAAGCTCTGGATCGAGCTGATCCGCGAGAAGAAGGTGACCCGCCCCGACGCGCCGCCGCGCGCCGCCGCGGGCCGGTGAGCGGCCGATGAGCGCGCTCGCCACGCCGATCGACCTCGCCGCCGCGTTCGCGGGCAAGGACGTGCTGGTGACCGGCGGGCTCGGCTTCCTCGGCAGCAACGTCGCGCGCCGCCTCGTCGCGCTCGGCGCGCGCGTCACCGTGCTCGACTCGATGATCCCGGGCTACGGCGGCAACCGCTTCAACCTGCACGGGATCGAGGACGCGGTCACCGTCAACATCGCCGACGTGCGCGACCGCAGCGCGATGGACTACCTGATCCGCGGGCGCGACTACCTGATCAACCTCGCCGGGCAGGTGAGCCACATCGACTCGATGAAGGACCCCTTCACCGACCTCGACATCAACTGCCGCAGCCAGCTGTCGATCCTCGAGTCGTGCCGCCACTTCAACCGCGACGTGAAGATCGTCTTCGCCGGCAGCCGCCAGCAGTACGGCCGCCCGCAGTACCTCCCGGTCGACGAAGCGCACCCGATCCGGCCGGTCGACGTGAACGGCATCAGCAAGGTGGCGGGCGAGTGGTACCACCTGCTCTACCACGACGTCTACGGCATCCGCGCCACGTCGCTGCGCCTCACCAACACCTACGGCGCGGGCCAGCTGCTGCGCCACAATCGCCAGGGCTTCGTCGGCTGGTTCATCCGCAAGGCGGTCGAGGGCGCCACGATCCAGCTCTACGGCGACGGCAGCCAGCAGCGCGACCTGAACCACGTCGACGACGTGGTCGAGGCGCTGCTGTTGGCGGCGGCCGATCGGCGCGCCGACGGCCGCATCTACAACCTCGCCGGGACGCCGCCCGTCAGCCTGCGCGAGCTCGCCGAGTCGATGCTCCGCATCGCCGGGCGCGGGCGGCTCGAGCTGGTGCCGTGGCCGCCGGAGAAGAAGGCGATCGACATCGGCAGCTACTTCGGCACCGCCGAGCTGATCGGCCGCGAGATCGGCTGGGCGCCGAAGGTCGCGCTGCAGGACGGGCTCGAGCGGACGATCCGCTACTACGAGCGCCACCTCGCCCGCTACGTCGACGGCCCGCAGTTTGGCGGCGCCACCGAGGAGGCCGTGCCGTGACACCGGACCACGGGCCTGCGAAGACGGCGCCGGGCGCGCCGGCGAAGCTGCCGTTCCACGACCTGCGCGCCTCCTTCCTGGCGCAGCGCGACGCGATCCGCGGCGCGGTGGAGCGGGTGCTCGACGGCGGTTGGTACATCCTCGGCCGCGAGGTCGCCGCGTTCGAGGAGGAGTTCGCCCGCTTCTGCGGCGCGAAGCACGCGCTCGGCATCGGCAATGCGACCGAGGCGCTGCAGGTCGCACTGCTGGCGCTCGACGTGAAGCCGGGCGACGACGTGGTGGTCCCGGCGCTCACCGCCGCCCCCACCGGCATGGCGGTCTGCGCCGTCGGCGCGCGGCCGGTCTTCGCCGACATCGACCCCGCCACCTTCACCGTCACCGCCGCCACCGTCGAGCGCGCCCTCACGCCGCGCACGAAGGTGGTGATCCCGGTCCACCTCTACGGCCAGTGCGCCGAGATGGAGCCGCTGCTGGCGCTGGCGCGCTCGCGCGGGCTGCCGCTGCTCGAGGATTGCGCGCAGTGCCAAGGGGCGAAGGACGAGGGCCGCCCCGCCGGCACGATGGGCGTCGCCGGCGCGTGGAGCTTCTATCCCACGAAGAACCTCGGCGCGTTCGGCGACGGCGGTGCGCTCACCTGCCAGGACGACGCCCTCGCGGCGCGCATGAAGCGGCTGCGCAACTACGGCGCGATCGAGGGCTACGACTTCGTCGAGCCCGGCCTGAACGCCCGCCTCGACGAGCTGCACGCCGCGATCCTGCGCGTCAAGCTCGCCACGCTCGCCGCCAACAACGACCAGCGACGCGCCACCGCAGCGCGCTACCGCGCCGAGATCCGGAATCCCGCCGTGACGCTGCCGATCGAGCGACCGGGCGCGTTCCACGTCTGGCACCAGTTCGTGGTGCGTTGCGCCGCGCGCGATCGGCTGCGCGCCCACCTCGCCGAGCGCGGCCTCGAGACGCTGATCCACTACCCGCGCGCCATGCACCAGATGCAGGCGTTCGTGCGCCACGGCCACGCGCCGGTCGAGCCGCGCGAAGCGGCGCGCGCCGCCGCCGAGATCCTCTCGCTGCCGATCTATCCCGAGCTGCCGACCGCCCAGGTCGACGCGGTGATCGCCGCCGTCAACGCGTTCCGCGGCTGACCGGTGGCCGAACCGCTCGCCCCTGCCGACCCGCTCGCGGAAGCTGCCGCGCGGCGCCGGCGCGCGCTGATCCTCGTCCTGCTCTTCGCCGCGACGCTGATCAACTACATCGATCGGCAGGTCTTCGCGATCCTCGCCGCTCCGCTCTCGGCCGAGTTCGACTGGGGCCCCGCCGAGTACTCGCAGCTCGTGCTCTGCTTCCAGGTCGCCTACGCGATCGGCCAGTTCGGCTCGGGGCTGCTGCTCGACCGCATGGGGCTGCGCCTCGGCTTCGCCCTCTTCGTGCTGGCGTGGTCGCTGGCGGCGGCCGGCCACGCGCTCGCCGCCTCCTTCGCCGGCTTCGCGCTCTGCCGCTTCCTGCTCGGGCTCACCGAGGCGGCCAACTGGCCGGCCGCCGCGAAGGCGACCGGCGAGTGGTTCGCGCCGCAGGCGCGCGCCTTCGCGACGGGAGTCTGGAACACCGGCAGCGCGACGGGCGCGGTGATCGCCGCGCCGCTCGTCACCTGGATCGCGCTCAAGTTCGCCGATCCGCCCGTCGAGGGCGGCGAGCCGAAGCCGGCCTGGCAGCTCGCCTTCGCGGCCACGGCGTCGCTCGGCGCGCTCTGGATCGTCGCGTGGATCGCGATCTACCGGCGGCCGGAGCGCCCCGCCGGCGCCATCGACGCCGCCGACGCGGCCCGCGCCGACGCCCCGCCCGCCTCGCGCGCCGCGCTCTTCCGGCGGCCCGAGGTGATCGGCCTCTTCCTCGCGCGCCTCGCCACCGATCCGGTCTGGTGGTTCTTCCTGATCTGGCTGCCCAAGTACCTGATCGAGAAGAAGGGGCTCACGCTCGCGGAGCTCGGCGCGATCGCCTGGATCCCGTGGCTCTTCGCCGACGTCGGCAGCCTCGCCGGCGGCCTCTTCACGAGCCAGCTGATCCGCCGCGGCTGGCCGGTGCTGCGCGCGCGCCGCCTCGGCATCGCCATCGCCGGCGTGCTGATGCCCTTCGCGATCGTCGCTGCGCGCGGCGAGTCGGTCGTCGGCGTGATCGCCTGCGCGTCGATCGCCGGCTTCGCCCACCAATGGTTCGCGAGCAGCGTGCTCACCCTTCCGGCCGACCTCTTCCAGGGGCCGCTGGTCGCCACCTGCTCGGGAATCTCGGGGGTCGGCGCGACGCTCGGCGGCATCCTCGCCAACCTCGGCACCGCTTGGTGGCTCGAACAGGCGCCCGACCGCTACCAGCCGCTCTTCGTGGTGGCCGGCCTCGGCCATCCGCTGGCGGTCGTGCTGCTCTTCTGGTTCCTGCGGCGCCGCTTCGCCGGCGCTGCGGCGGGAGGTCGCGAATGAACGCGCGTCGCCCCGGCGCCCTCTTCCTCGCAGCGTGCGCACTGCTCGCCGCGGCGTGCCGCGCGCCGCGCGCCGCCCCGCCTGCCTTCGACAGCCGCGCTCCCGATCGTCTCGAGCGCCCCGCCGCGCCGCCGCGCTTCTTCGCGTTCGGCGACTTCGGCACCGGCGGCAAGGGGCAGGCGCGCGTCGCCGCCGGCATGGCCGCGCGCGCGCAGGCGACGCCGCCCGACTTCTTCGTGCTGCTCGGCGACAACTTCTATCCCGACGGCGTCGCGTCGAGCGACGACTCGAAGTGGCGCACCCACTTCGAGGAGCCCTACGCCGCCCCCTGCTTCGCGCGCGACTTCTACGTCGCGCTCGGCAACCACGACCATCGCGGCAGCGTGCAGGCGCAGCTCGACTACGGGGCGAGCCATGCGCGCTGGCAGCTGCCGGCGCCGTGGTACGCGTTCACCGTCGCGCTGCCGAGCGGCGCGACGGCCGACTTCTTCGTGCTCGACACCACGCAGTTGGTCGACGAGACGCAGGTCGCGGCCGCGCAGCTCTCGTGGCTCGCCGACGCGCTCGGCAAGTCGAGCGGCCGCTGGCAGATCGTGGTGGGCCACCACCCGGTGCGCAGCACGCAGAGCCGCGGCCTCGCCGACTACCGCGAGCGGCTCGAGCCGGTGCTCGCCGGGTTCGGCGTCGACCTCGCGCTCTTCGGCCACGACCACTTCTCGCAGTGGCTCCCGCCATCCGCGCTGCGCAGCGTTAGCAGCAGCAGCAGCAGCGGCAGCAGCAGCAGCGCGGCGCGCGGCGCGGGCGAGCTCGACGAGCTGCACGTCGCCATCGCCGGCGGCGGCGGCGGCGCCGACAACGCCGACTCGATCACCCCGAACGCCGCGGCGACGTGGTCGGCCACCGGCGGCGGATTCGCCGACGTGACGCTCAGCGAGGAGAGGATCGTGATCGAGTTCGCCGACGCCGACGGCAAGACGCAGTCCCGTTTCGAGATCGCTGGAGGAACGCCGTGATCGAGGTCGAGTGCGAGTGGATGGACGAAGAGCTGCGCGGCGCCGCGCGGACGCGTGCGCTGGCCGCGGCCGCGACGCTGAAGGCGAAGCGGGTGGCGCTGCCGTGCGACGAGACGGCGGCGGCGAAGGCGGCGATCGGCGCGGCGCGCGAGGCGAAGCTCGCGGTGGTGGCGCTGGTCGAGCCGCCGCGCGCCGGTTGCCCGAACGAGGCGAAGGGACGCGCGGCCGCGATCGACCACGCGGAGAGCGTGGCGCGCGCGCTGGCGCCCGACGCGCTCGAGCTGGTGCGCTACGGCTTCCCCGACCACGGCTCCCAGGGGAACGACGGGGCGCTGCCGGGTGCGGGCCGCTTCCTCGCCGCGCTCTGCCGATGCGAGGGGTGCACGCGGCGGCTCGCCACGCGGCAGCTCGATGCGGCGAAGGTCGCCGCGAAGGTCGACAAGGCGCTGGCTGACGTGCGCACCGGCAAGGCGACCGGTCCGCTCGAGCGGCCCGAGGAGATCGGGCCGTGGCTGGTGAAGCAGCTCGGCGGCGCCGAGTCGGCGGCGCTCCTCTCGGTGCGGCGCGAATCGCTGGTGGCGCTGGTGCAGGAGGTGCGGAAGCGCGTCGCGAAGACGATCGAGCTGCAGGCGCTCGCCCATCCCTCGCCCTTCGTCGGCGGCCGCGCGATCGGCGGCGGCTTGCTGGCGCTGGCCGACTGGCTCGCCGGCTTCACGCTCGACCTCGCGAGCGACCCGGAAGCGCTGCAGCCCGAGCGGCTCGCCGCTGCCGTGAAGAGCGCGCGCACCGCCGCGCTGCCGACCAGCCGCTTCACGCTGCGCCTTCCGCTGCCCGACGCGCGCGAGCGCCCCGCGCTGATCGCCGCGCTGCAGGCGGCAGCGAAGGAAGGGCTCGCCGCCGTCCGCGTCGTCGACGCGGCGAGCTGGCCCGAAGCGGACCTCGTCGCGCTGCGCACCGCGCTGGCGAAGTGAGGGGCGGCAGCGGCGGCCCCACCGCCGGCAGGCGAGCTCAGCCGCCGGCGGGCGGTGCGTCGCTCGTCGGCGCGCTCGGCGGCTCGCTGGCGCGATCGCGGCGGATCGCCTCTTCGGCGCGCTTCTGCGCGGGCGGCGTCACGTCGGGCACGGCGTAGATCGAGTAGCCGTGGATCGACTCGCCGCGGCGCAGGAGCGCGTCGTAGGCGGCGCGCCGCTCACCGGCGTCGAGCGAGAGCGCCTGCTCGCGCAGCTGATCGAGCGAGCGGCCGAAGGCGTCGTCGCCGAGCGGATCGAAACCGAAGCACCCGGCCAGCGCATCGCCGAGCTCGGCGAGCTTCAGCGTCGCGCTGACGCCGACGTAGGCGAGGTGGAGGCCGAAGCCGAGGTCGCAGAAGTGGCGATCGCTCTCGAGCTGCCAGCTGAGCGGATGCTCGCTCCAGCCGGGGTCGGCGAAGTAGGGCTGCCGCACGTCGAGCAGGTCGCGGCTCTCGCGGCGGAACTCGTAGGTGTGGAGCAGCGAGAGGCCGAGTTCGCTCCGCTGCTCGCGCGCGGCGGCGAAGCGCCCTTCGAGCAGCCCGCCCGACTTGCCGTCGAACGAGCCGGCGCCGATCTGCGCCAGCTCGGTCAACCGCACGTGGGCCGCCATGCCGGGGCCGACGCTCCCGCTCGCCTCGAAGACCTGCGCGAAGTCGTGCGCGCGATCGCGCCACGCCGCCGAGCTGCAGCCGCCGGCTGCCGCGCCAGCCGCCGTCGTCGCCAGCAGCGCCAAGAGCCGTGACTTCATGCTTCGTCGACCTTCCTGTTGCGAGCCGAGTCCATCCCCGCGGCCGCCGTCATCGGCGACCGCCACATCCCCGCGGCCGCCGTCGTCGGCGACCGCTCCATCACCGCGTTCGCCACCGTTCAGCGGTACGCGGGGATCCCGGTGACCGCCTCGCCGATGGCGAGCGTGTGGATGTCCCAGGTGCCCTCGTACGTGTTGACCGACTCGAGGTTCACCATGTGGCGCATCGTCTGGTACTCGTCGAGGATGCCATTGGCGCCGAGCATGTCGCGGCAGGTGCGCGCGATGTCGAGCGCCCAGCCGACGTTGTTGCGCTTCGCCATCGACACCTGGCTGTGGGTCGCCTTGCCGGCTTCCTTCAGGCGCCCGAGCCGCCACGCCAGCAGCTGCCCCTTGGTGATCTCGGTGACCACCTCGGCGAGCTTCGCCTGCACCAGCTGGAAGCCCGCGATCGGCTTGCCGAACTGGATGCGCGACTTCGCGTAGTGGAGCGCCTCGTCGTAGCAGGCCATCGCCGCGCCGAGCGCGCCCCAGACGATCCCGTAGCGCGCCTGCGTGAGGCAGGAGAGCGGACCTTTCAGCCCCTTCACGCCCGGCAGGCGGTTCTTGTCGGGGATGACCACGTCCTGCATCACCAGCTCAGAGGTGACCGAGGCGCGCAGCGACAGCTTGCCCTTCATCTCGGGCGCGCTGTAGCCGGGCGTCCCCTTCTCGATCAGGAAGCCCTGGATGCCGTCCTCGGTCTGCGCCCAGACCACCGCGACGTCGGCGATGGTGCCGTTGGTGATCCACATCTTGGCGCCGTTCACGACCCACTCGCCGCCCTTCTTCGTGGCGCGCGTCTCCATGCCGCCCGGGTCGGAGCCGTGGTCGGGCTCGGTGAGGCCGAAGCAGCCGATCGCCTCGCCCTTCGCCATGGCCGGCAGCCAACGCTGCTTCTGCTCCTCGGTCCCGTACGCGTGGATCGGGAACATGACGAGGCTGCCCTGCACCGAAGCGCAGCTGCGCACGCCCGAGTCGCCGCGCTCGAGCTCCTGCATCATCAAGCCGTAGGCGACCGGGCCGACGCCGGCGCAGCCGTAGCCCGAGAGGTTGGCGCCGAAGACGCCGAGCTCGCCCATCGAGGAGATGAGCGCGCGCGGGAAGGTCCCGATGCGGCACTGCTCGGCGATGATCGGGACGACGTTGGCGCTGACCCACTCGCGCGTCGTGTCGCGGATCAGCCGCTCCTCTTCGGAGAGGAGGTCATCGAGGACGTAGAAGTCGACTCCCTGGTAGTTGCGCATCGCTCTCGAGACCTCGGTGGCGGCGTTTCGGACGAAGAAGGGCGGGGATGGTAGCCCCGTGCGGAAAGGGGGTCAAAGCGACCGCTCCGCGCCCCGGCGAGCGCCACCTCTCAGCGGCCGCCGTCGTCGGCGACCGCCACCTCTCAGCGCGACGCGATCCAGCTGCGCCACGCCAGCGGCTTCAGCCCGAAGTCCTCGCCCGAGGCGAAGCGCAACGCCGTCAGCGCGTCCTGCCGCGCGAGCTCGGCGCCGCGCTCGACCACCTCGACCAGCGCGCCGAGCGACGCCGCGCTGTCGATCTCCACCAGCGCGTAAGCCGCGGCGAGCCGCACGTCGCCGACCCGATCGAAGCGGAGCAGCAGCTGCAGCGCGTCGATCGCCTCGTCGCGCCGCGCCGCGCCGAGCGCGATGGCGCACTGCTCGCGCAGCGCCGGCTGGCGCGTCCGCTTCATGATCGCGGCCAGCTCGTGCAGCTCGCGCGTGCCGAGCCGCGCCTGCCACGCGGCCGCCTGCCCGTCGCCCCCCCCGCCTTCCGCGCAGGGATTGCGCGCCGCCGCCACCAGCTCGGCGACGCTCGCCAGCGCGATCGGCGGGCGCGGCAGCTCCGGCTCGAACGGGCGCGTGCCGGGCAGCGGCAGCAGCGTGAAGACGAAGTCGAGCGCGACGCCGGCCGGCGGCAGCATCTCCTCGTCGACGTCGGCCCACGTGTAGGGCTCGTCGTCGTGCGCGTAGACGTCGAAGAGGCAGTTGTCGGCGCGCGACTTGTCGGGATGGAGCGTGAGGATGTTCCCCTCGTAGTCGGCGAGGAAGACCTGCTTCTTCTCGGTGCCGAGCAGCACCTCGTCGAAGCGCGAGCCGAGGTAGACGTAGCCGCGCAGCGGCAGCGGCCGGCCGGTGCGCAGGTCGACGAAGAAGTCCTCGAAGGCGCGCGTGACGGCGCGGCCGTCGGGCTCGTTCCAGCGCACGTAGAGGAAGACGCGCTCGCCTGACGGCGGCAGCACCTCCCACGGCTCGATCAGGCCGGCGTCGACCTCCTCGCGCGGCGGCAGCGGATCGCGCAGCTGGCGGCGGCGCGCGACGCCCGGCTGCAGGCCGAGCGCGAGGAAGCAGGCGTTCAGCAAGCTCGGCGTGCACTTCACGATGCCGAACGCCTCGTGGGTGAAGCCGCCCTCGATGACGATGCCGTACTCGACCGGGTACTCGCGCGAGCGCTGCCGGCGGATCAGGTCGCCGCGCACGTGCACCTCGCGACGCGCGCGATCGAAGGTGATGCCGTCCTGCTCGAGGCGGCGCGCGAACTCGGCCGCATCCTTCGGCGGCGGCGCCACCACGCGGCCGGCGCGCGCCCCGTCGCCCTCGCCCTCCGCGTGGTCGTGGTCGTGCTCCTGCGCGAGGGCGCGCGGCGACAGCGGCACCAGCAGCGCGAGCGCCGCGAGCGAGGCGGCGAGGGACGCGGCGAGCAGGCGGTTTCGAGGTTCGTGCATGGCGGCCATGTTGCGCGCAACGCGAGGCGAAGCAAGCGGTTCGAGGGGGCGCCGCGCGGCACGATCTACAAAGCGCCGCGCGACGCCGTGGGTCGACGGCACCACCTCGCCGCCCATCCGCCCGGGCCGCGCCGGCGCCCCGCGTCGGGCGCGCGGGAACGTCGATTGCATCCGGCGTACCGTCCGCGACGTCGCGCCTGGCGGCTCGCGGGCGGAGGCGGAGCGGCGATGCAGCAGCGCAGCGGATCGAACGGCGGCGAGACGACTCCGCTCGCCGCCACGCTGCTCGGCATCGACGGTCTCGAGGAGCACGCCCGCGTGCTGGCGGCCCGTTTCGGGCTCGCGCGCCGCTCGCGCCGCGGGTCGCGCCGCTTCTTCGGCCGCCTCGCGCAGAACGAGCGCTTCCTGTCGGAGGCGTACCGCGTCCTCGCCGACGACGCGCGCCGCGAGCTGCCGATCGAGCCGGCCACCGAATGGCTGCTCGACGCCTATCGGACCATCGACGCCGACGTGGTCGAGATCCAGCGCAACCTCCCGCGCAACTACTTCCGCCAGCTGCCGAAGCTGACCGCGCGCGAGTCGGACTGCACCTCGCGCATCGAGGCGCTGGCCGTCGAGCTGATCCGCGTCAGCGACGGCCGGCTCAGCTCCGAGCGGATGCACCACCTGCTGGCCGCCTTCCAGCCGCTCGCGCCGCTCACCATCGGCGAGCTGTGGGCGTGGCCGACCATGCTGAAGGTGCGCCTGATCGAGAACGTGCGCCTCCTCGCCGAGGAGATCCTCGCGCGGCGCGCCTGCCGCCTCGAGGCGGACGCGGTCTGGAGCGCCTTCGACGACGGCGCACCGCACGTCGAGCTGGCGACGCTGCCCGAGCTCCCCTCGACCGCCTACATCGCGCAGCTGCTGCAGCGCCTCCGCGAGCACGCGCCGCGCTGCGCGCCGATCCGCGCCGCCCTCGAGGCGCGCCTGGTCGCCTCGCGGATCGAGCAGGCGGACGCGATCCGCGCCGACATCCAGGGGGTCGCGGCGCGCCGCGTCTCGATGGAGAACGCGGTCACCAGCCTGCGCTTCTGCAGCAACCTCGACTGGACCAAGTTCGTCGAGCGCGAGAGCGTGGTCGAGCAGGTACTGCTGCGCGACCCGGCCGGCATCCACCGCCAGGCCGAGTTCGCCACCCGCGATCGCTGCCGCCACGCGATCGAGGAGCTCGCCGGACCGACCGCCGAGGAGCAGCTCAAGGTGGCGCTGCGGGCGATCGAGAGCGCGCGCGCCTCCAGCGAGCCGCCCGGCGCCGACGCGCGCGCGCGCCACGTCGGCTGGCACCTGCTCGGCCGCGGCCGACCGGCGCTCGAGGCGGCGGTCGAGTTCCGGCCGTCGCTCGCGCTGCTGCTGCGGCGCGCCTGCTTCCGCCACGTCACGCTCCTCTACCTCGGCGCGCTCGCCACGCTGACCGTGCTGCTCACGGCAGCGGCCGCCGCGGCGGTCGAGGGCGCCGGCTGGCGGCTGCTCGTGGCGCTGCTGGTCGCGCTGCCGGCCAGCCAGTTCGCGAGCGACCTGCTCCAGGCCGTCGCAGCTCGACTCGCGCCGCCGCGACGGATGGCGCGCCTCGAACTCAAGGGCGGCGTGCCCGCCGACGCGCGCACGATGGTGGTGGTGCCAACGCTGCTCGCGAGCCTCGAGGGCGTCGAGCAGCTGCTCGACCACCTCGAGGTGCAGGCGCTCGGCAACGCCGAGCCGCACGTCCACTTCGCGCTGCTCACCGACTTCACCGACGCGCCTGCCGCGGAGCTGCCGGCCGACGCCGCGCTGCTCGCCGCCGCGAGCGCGGGGATCGAGCGGCTGAACCGCCGCCACGCGCCCGGCAAGGGCGACCGCTTCTTCCTGTTCCACCGCGAGCGGCGCTTCAACCCCTCGCAAGGCGCCTGGATGGGCTGGGAGAGGAAGCGCGGCAAGCTCGAGGAGTTCCATCGGCTGCTGCGCGGGGCCACCGACACGAGCTTCGTCGCGCAGGTCGGCGCGCTCGAGCTGCTGGCGGGCGTGCGCTACTGCATCACGCTCGACAGCGACACCCACCTGCCGCGCGACGCGGCGCGCGAGCTGGTCTCGATCGCCCTCCACCCGCTGAACCACCCGCGCTACGACGCCGAGCGCGGGCGCGTGGTCGAGGGCTACGGCGTGCTGCAGCCGCGGGTCAGCGTGACCCGTTCGAGCGCCACCGGCTCGCGCTTCTCGCGGATCCACGCCGGGAACGTCGGCGTCGATCCCTACACCACCGCCGTCTCCGACACCTACCAGGACCTCTTCGCCGAGGGGATCTTCACCGGCAAGGGGCTCTACGACGTCGACTCCTTCCGCGTCGCGCTCGAGGGGCGGGTCGCCGACGACACGCTCCTCTCGCACGACCTCTTCGAAGGGCTCTTCGCTCGCACCGCGCTGGTCTCCGACGTCGAAGTGGTCGACGACTACCCGGCGAGCGTGCTGCTCCATGCGCGCCGCGCGCGCCGCTGGATGCGCGGCGACTGGCAGCTCCTGCCGTGGCTGCTCGGCGTGGCGGCGCCGCGCAACGGCCGCACGCGCGACCAGCTGCCGCTGATCAGCCGCTGGAAGATCGCCGACAACCTGCGGCGGAGCCTGGTCGCGCCCGCCTGCCTCGCGCTGCTGGCCGCCGGCCTCGCCGTGCTGCCGGGCGCGCCGCTCGCGTGGACGCTCGGCGTGCTGCTGGTGCTGGGCCAGCCGCTGCTGCGCGAGCTGCTCGCGCTGCTGAACGGTCCGGCGGCGCGCCAGCCGCTGCGCGTCTTCCTGGCGGGCATCGGCGAGGACGCGGCGCTCGCCGCGGCGCAGGTCGGCGTCGGCGTGTTGCTGCTCCCCTTCCACGCGTGGACGGCGCTCTGCGCCATCTCGGTGACGCTCTGGCGCCTCCTCGTCACCCGTCGCCACCTGCTCGACTGGACGAGCGCCGCGGCCAGCGCCAGCGCGCACGGCGCCGACCAGCGCGGCACGAGCCGCCGCTTCCTCGGCACCATGCTCGCGAGCCCGCTGATCGCGCTGCTGCTCGGCGCCGCGATCGCATGGCTGCGCCCCGCCGCGCTGCCGATCGCCGCGCCGCTCCTCTTGGCGTGGCTGCTCGCGCCGTGGATCGCCGCGTGGCTCAGCGCGCCGACGCGCGCGGCGACGACGACGCTCGCCGCGACCGACCGCGCGCAGCTGCACCGGCTGGCGCGCCGCACGTGGCGCTGGTTCGAGACGTTCGTCGGCCCCGCCGACCACTGGCTGCCGCCCGACAACTACCAGGAGGCGCCGGTCGAGGCGCTGGCGCACCGCACCTCGCCCACCAACATCGGTGTCGGCCTGCTCGCCACGCTCGCCGCGCGCGACCTCGGCTTCATCGACGCGCGCACGCTGGTGGCGCGGCTCGACGCGATGCTCACCGCGGTCGAGTCGCTCGAGCGGCACGAGGGCCACCTGCTCAACTGGTACGACACCGTGAGCCTCGCGCCGCTGCCGCGCCGCTACGTCTCCACCGTCGACAGCGGCAACCTCGCCGGCGCGCTGATCGCGCTGGCCGCCGGGCTGCCGCGCCTGCCGCAGGAGCCGCTCGCCCCCGCCACCCGCCGCGCTGCCGCGCGCGCCACCGCGGAGCTGCTGCACGAGGCGCTGCTGCTGCCGGTGGCGCCCGCGCCGGCGCTCGATGCGGTGCGCCGCGCCGAGCGCGCCGAGCTGCGCGAGCAGGTCGAGGCGCTGCTCGGCGAGCTCGCGGAGGAGCGCGCCAGCGAGCGCGCCGACCCGAGCGCCGTCCCGCCGGCCGACCCGCGCGCGGCGGCGCTGCGCGACGCGGCCATGCGGCTGACGCAGCGCGAAGCCGACGCCGGCGCGCGCGACGACCTGCTCCACTGGTCGGCCGCGCTCGCCGACGCGCTCGATCCCGCCTTCGAGCGCGACGTCCCCGCCGACCTCGTCGCGCCGCTCGCCGCGCTGGCCGAGCGGGCGCGCCTGCTGGCCGAGGAGATGGACTTCCGCTTCCTCTTCGACCCGCAGCGCAAGCTCCTCTCGATCGGCTGGCTGCTGGCCGACGCGGAGAGCGAGGGGCGCCTCGACACGAGCTGCTACGACCTGCTCGCCTCCGAGGCGCGACTGGCGAGCTTCATCGCCATCGCCAAGGGCGACGTCCCGCAGGAGCACTGGTTCCGCCTCGGCCGTTCGCTGGCCGTGGTCCACCGCGAGCCGGCGCTCGTGTCGTGGAGCGCGTCGATGTTCGAGTACCTGATGCCGCAGCTGCTGCTGCGCGCCTACTCGCGCACGCTCCTCGACGCGAGCTGCCGCGCGGCGCTCCACCGCCAGATCGACTACGGCGAGGAGCGCGGCGTGCCGTGGGGCATCTCCGAGTCGGCCTACGCCTTCGTCGACCGCCACGGCCACTACCAGTACAAGGCGTTCGGCGTGCCGGGACTCGGGCTGAAGCGCGGGCTCGCCGACCACCTGGTGGTCGCGCCCTACGCCAGCGCGCTCGCGGCGCTGATCGACCCGTGCGCCGCCGCCGCCAACCTGCGCGCGCTCGCGCGGCTCGGACTCGACGGTCGCTACGGCGCCTACGAGGCGATCGACTTCAGCGACGCACCGCTCTCCGGCGCGCCCGATGCGGCGCCGGGCGACGGCGTGATCGTCCGCAGCTACATGGCGCACCACCAGGGGATGACGCTCGTCGCGCTCGGCGCGGCGCTGCTCGGCCCGACCATGGTCGAGCGCTTCCATCGCGACCCGCGCATCCAGGGCGCCGAGTCGCTGCTGCAGGAGCGGGTGCCGCGGAACGCGCCGATCCGCCCGCCCCACCCGAACGAGACGCGCGCGCCGGTGCCGGCGACGGCCAGCGCGCCGCGCCGCCACGCGACCGCGGCGACCCTCCATCCGCAGGCGCACTTCCTCTCGAACGGCGGCTACACCGCGATCGTCAGCCAGTCGGGCGGCGGCGCCTCGATCTGCCGCGGCCGCACGGTGACGCGCTGGCGCGAGGACCGGACGCGCGACGGCGGCAGCCAGCTGCTCTACCTGCGCGACGTGCGCAGCGGCCGCGTCTGGTCGGCGACCGGCCAGCCCGGCCTCGGCGAGCCGGAGAGCTACGCGGTCACCTTCCTGCCCGATCGCGCGCTCTTCCGGCGCAGCGACGACGGCATCGACACGCAGCTCGAGGTGGTCGTCTCGCCCGAGAGCGACGTCGAGGTGCGCCGCCTCACCGTCACCAACAAGAGCCTGCGCGTGCGCGAGATCGAGGTGACCAGCTTCGTCGAGTTCTCGCTCGCGCCGTTGCAGGACGACCTCGCCCATCCGGCGTTCGGGAAGCTCTTCCTCGAGACGAGCTACGTGCCGGCGAGCGCAGCGATCCTCTGCTCGCGCCGGCCGCGCGCCGCCGGCGAGCCGGGCGCGTGCGGGCTCCACGTGCTGAGCGTCGAAGGGCGGCTGCAGGGCGCGATCGAGTGGGAGACCGACCGCGCGCGCTTCCTCGGCCGCGGGCGCGAGCTCGACGACCCGATCGCGCTCGACGGCCGCTCGCTGTCGGGGACCACCGGCGCCGTGCTCGACCCGATCGCGAGCTTGCGGCTGCGCATCCGGCTGGCGCCGGGCGGCTCGATGCGGATGGCGTTCGCCACCGGCATGGCGGCCGAGCGCGAGCGCGCGCTGGCGCTCGCCGAGCAGTTCCACGAGCCGGCGGCGGCGGCGCGCGCCTTCTCGCTGGCCTACACCAACGCGCGCGTCGAGCTCGCCCACCTCGGCATGGCGCCCGACGAGGCGCAGCTCTGCATGGACCTCGCCTCGCGCCTCTTCTGGAGCGATCCGTCGCTCTACGCCGAGCCGGAGCTGCTGGCCGCCAACGAGGGCGGGCAGCAAGAGCTGTGGCCCCACGGCATCTCGGGCGACCTGCCGCTGCTGCTGGTGCGCGTGGTCGGCGACGAGGGGCTGCCGCTGGTGCAGCAGGTGCTGCGCGCCGTCGACCTGTGGCGGCTGAAGGGGCTCGCCGCCGACGTCGTGCTGCTGAACGACCATCCGACCAGCTACCGCGACCTGCTGCAGGAGCAGCTGGCGGCGCTCATCGAGAGCGGCTCGTGGGCGGCCAACAAGGGGCGCGCCGGCGGCGGCATCTTCCTCTTGCGCGGCGACACGCTCTCGGCCGAGGCGAAGCGGCTGCTCGCCGCGGCCGCGCGCGCGGTGCTGCAGGGCGAGCGCGGTTCGCTGCAGCAGCAGCTGCGGCCGCCGGCGCCGCGCTCCCCGCTGCCGCCCCCGTTCGTCGCGCGGCGCTGGGGCCCGCCGGCGAGCGACGAGTCCGCGGCCGGCGATCGGCGCGCCGACGGCGACGGCGAGCCGCCGCTGCCGGCGCTGCGCCTCGCGAACGGGCTCGGCGGCTTCTCGGCCGACGGCAAGGAGTACGTGGTCGTGCTCGCCGGCGACGCCGAGACGCCGCTGCCGTGGAGCAACGTGCTGGCGAATCCCGGCTTCGGCGCGCTCGTGACCGCGTCGGGGATCGCCTTCACGTGGGCGGAGAACAGCCGCGAGAACCGGCTGACGACGTTCGCCAACGACCCGGTGAGCGATCCGCTCTCCTCGTTCCTGCTGCTGCGCGACGAGGAGAGCGGCGCGACCTGGAGCGCGACGCCGGGGCCGCTCAAGCGCGCGCCCGACTCGGGGCGCTTCGTCGTGCGCCACGGCGCCGGCGTCACGCGCTGGCAGCGCTCCGTGGCGGGGATCGCGCAGGAGCTCGCCGTCTTCGTCGACCCGGTCGATCCGGTCCGCATCGCGACGCTCACGCTCGCCAATCGCAGCGGACGGCGCCGCTCGCTCGCGCTCTTCTCCTACGACGAATGGGCGCTCGGGCCGGCGCGCGCCGGCCATCGCCGCCACGTCGTCACCGAGTTCGACGCGGCCTCGGGCGGCGTGCTGGCGAGGAACCCGTTCCAGCACGACTTCAAGGGACGGATCGCCTTCGCGGCGGCGTCGGAGCGGCCGGTCGCCGTCAGCGGCGATCGCACCGAGTTCCTCGGCCGCAACGGCTCGCCGGGCAAGCCGGCGGCGCTGCGCCGCAGCGCGCTGTCGGGCGACGTCGGCGCCGGGCTCGACCCGTGCGCCGCGCTGCAGCTGCGCGTCGAGCTCGCGGCGGGCGAGACGCGCGAGATCGTCTTCGTGCTCGGCCAGGGGACGAGCCGCGAACACGCGCGCGAGCTGATCGCACGCCACGCGTCGGTGACGGCCGCGCACGCGACGCTCGCCCGCGTCGAGCGGCGCTGGGACGAACTGCTCGACGGCGTCGAGGTCGAGACGCCCGACGACTCCTTCAACCTGATCCTGAACCGCTGGTCGACCTACCAGCTGATCGCCTGCCGGCTGTGGGCGCGCAGCGGCTACCACCAACCGGGCGGCGCCTACGGCTTCCGCGACCAGCTGCAGGACGTGCTGGCGCTGACCCTGACGAGCCCCGCGCTCTGCCGCGACCATCTGCTGCGCGCCGCCGCGCGCCAGTTCACCGAGGGCGACGTGCAGCACTGGTGGCATCCCGGCAGCGGCGTCGGCGTGCGCACGCGCTGCTCGGACGACCTGCTCTGGCTGCCCTTCGCGGTCGCCGAGTACGTCGAGGCGACGGGCGACCGCGCGCTGCTCGACGAGGTCGTCCCGTTCCTCGCCGCACCACCGCTCGCGGCGGGCCAGGAGAGTTCGTACGGCAGCCCGCCGGTCGCCGCGGCGCCGGCGACGCTGCTCGACCACTGCCTGCGCGCGACCGAACGCGGCCTCACCAGCGGGCCGCGCGGGCTGCCGCTGATCGGCAGCGGCGACTGGAACGACGGCATGAACCGGGTCGGCCACCTCGGCCAGGGCGAGAGCGTCTGGCTCGGCTGGTTCCTCCACATGGTGCTGACGCGGATGGCGCGCCTCTGCGACGGTCGCGACGACGGAGCGCCGCGCGCTGCGCGCTACCGCGCCGAGGCGATCCGCCTCGCCGAGCGGCTCGAGCAGAGCTGGGATGGCGACTGGTACCGCCGCGCCTACTTCGACGACGGCGCGCCGCTCGGCTCCGCGCAGGGCGACGACTGCCGCATCGATGCGATCGCGCAGTCGTTCGCGGTGCTGTCGGGCGCGGGGGCGCCGCGGCACGCCGAACGCGCCACCGACGCCGTGCGCACCCACCTGATCCGCCGCGACGCGGGCTTCGTCCTGCTGCTCACGCCGCCGTTCGACCGCGGCGCGCGCGACCCCGGCTACATCAAGGGCTACGTGCCGGGGATCCGCGAGAACGGCGGGCAGTACACCCACGCCGCGATCTGGACCGCGATGGCGATCGCGCGGCTCGGCCACGGCGACGAGGCGGTCGAGCTCTTCCACATGCTGAACCCGATCAACCACACGCGGACCGCGCCGGACGTCGAGCGCTACAAGGGCGAGCCCTACGTCACCGCGGCCGACATCTACTCCCACCCGAGCCACCTCGGGCGCGCCGGCTGGAGCTGGTACACCGGCTCGGCGGGCTGGCTCTGGCAACTCGGCGTCAACAGCATCCTCGGCCTCGCGCGGCATGGAGCGACCTTCGCCGTCGACCCCTGCATCCCGGCGGAGTGGCCGCGCTGCACGTTGCGTTGGAGGAGCGGCGCGACGCGCTACCGGATCGCGATCGAGAACCCGGCGAGCCGCTGTCGCGGAGTCGCCTCGGCGACGCTCGACGGCGTGGCGGCCGATCCGGCGGCGATCGCGTGGCAGGACGATGGCGGCGAGCACGAGGTGGTGATCGTGCTCGGCGACGCGCCGTTCCCCGCCGCTCCGTGATCCGCACCTCGATCGACCGCGGAGCGCGATGTGCTTCGTCTCCCGGGCCGGGGCGATCGTCCCGACCAACGGCGCCGCGCGCCCACCGCGAGCGATCGAGCAGCAACGCTGGGCCTGGAGCCGGTGATGGCGACCTCTCCGCGCGATGACCCGACGGCAGGCACCCCCTCGAGCGAGTCGCGCGACGCGCGCGCGCGGCTGCTGATCGCCGCGATCGGCGGCGGCGCGATCGGCGCCGTGCTCGGCGGCCTGCTCGTCGCCACGCAGCGCAGCGCCGAGGCGATCAGCGTCGGCTGGAACGGCGCGCAGTCGAGCGCCGCGCTGCTGATCGCCGGCGCAGGGGCGCTGGTCGGCGGCTTCGTCGGCGCGATGGTGACCCGCACGGCGGTGCAGGGCTTGCGCGCGCGCTTCGCGGCGCGCCGCTCCTCGCTCAGGCCGGCGCCGACGCGCTCGCTGCCGGAGATGACGGTGGCGCCGTTGTCGAGCCAGCTCGCGCCAGGCACTTCTGCGCCTGCACCGGCTGGCCGAGGCGGTTGAGCAGCGCGCCGAGTTGCCGCCAGGTGCGCCCCGCCTCGGGGCGCACCTTCGCTTCGGCCAGCAGGAACTGCACCGCGTCGCCCGCTCGGTGGGCGGCCACCAGCGCGTCCGCTTTCAACTGCACCGCGGCCGGATAGCCCGGTCGCGCCGCCAACGCCCGCTCGGCCGCGGCGAGCGCCGCCGGCGGATCGCCCTGCTTCAAGGAGAGGCGCGCGCCCAACGCGTGCGCCTGCGGGCCGGCCAGACCGGGCCGCCACGCCGTCTGGTGGGTGCGCCGCGGCACGGTGAGGCACTCCTCCACGTGGCGCAGCGCCGCTTCGAAGTCGCCCGCCGCTTCGCGCGCGAGCGCCGCCACGTAGGAGTAGGCCGGCGCCTCGAGCTCGCGCGGCGGATGGGCCGAGAGCAGCGCCAGCGCCTCGTCGAGCGCGCCCGCTTCGAGCCGCGCCGCGCAGGTGATGGCGAGCAGCTCGCTCCAGTAGGGCGCTCGCCCCTCGCCGCGCGCGAGCGCCGCCTGGCAGAGCGCGAGCGCGCGCTCCGCCGCCGGCCGCGCCGCCTCCTTCTGTTGCGCCTGGCCGCGCAGGAAGTCGGCGAACTTGTACCAGAGGTAGGGCTCGTCGGGGTGCTGCGCGACCGCCTTCTGGAAGAGCCGCACGTTGCGCTCCACCTTGCCGTGCTTCTCGATCGCGGCGGGCGTGTAGCCGTCGTGGACGACGCGCAGCTCTTCCAGCAACGCGAAGCGCTGGCCGGTGCGCGCGCGCACCTTCTCCAGGTCGGGCAGCACCTGCTCGTGGATCGGGAAACGGAAGCGGACGTCCGGCGAATGGCGCCAGAGGCGGAGGATCGTCGAGTCGAGCCGCTCGCCGCCGGCGAGCTCGCTCGCCACCGGCAGGAAGTAGCCGAGGTACTCGGTGCGGCGGAGCGCGTCGCGCAGGCCGGCCGGCCGCGGCGGCTCGAACCGCTCGTCGCAGTCGAGCAGCAGGATCCACTCGCCGCGCGCCAGCTCGAGGCCGGCGTTGCGCGCCGCCGCGAAGTCGTCGTCCCACGCGCGCGTCGTGACCCGCGCCCCCGCCGCGCGCGCCCGCTCGATGCTGTCGTCGCGCGAGCCGGTGTCGACCACCACGATCTCGTCGACGACGCCCGCCACGCTCGCGAGGCAGCGCGACAGCGACGCGCCGCCGTCCTTCACGATCATGCAGAGGCTGAGCAGCGGCTTTCCCATGACGAAGCGCGCTTGGCAAACGGCCGGCCGCACCCGCGCCCGGGCGGCCGCGGATGCCACCCCTCGTTTTTTTCCGGGTCAGGCTCAAGCCGCAGGAAGAAAACGCCCGAAAGGGGGGCAGCGAACGCGCCCCGGAAAGCGCTTCCCGGAAGGGACTGCGCAGGGCGCGCACGAGGCGAGGACCATGGCGGACAGCAAGAGCCCGAACGCGACGCCCGGCGCGGCGAGCGCTGCGAAAGCGGCGCCCGACGAGGTCGAGCAGCGGCTCGGCCCGATCGAGCCGATCGCCGACGAGCTGCTCGCGAGCCCGTCCGACGTGCCGATCGTCGAGTCGCGCCGCAGCCTCCCGAGCCGCGGCGGCGGCGAAGCGCGCAGCTCGTCGCCGGCGCTCTGGTTCTTCGGCGCGGTGGTGACCGCGCTGCTCGCGCTGCAGACGGTGCAGCTCTTCCTCGCGCCGCGCGGCGCCGCCAACGCCGCCACCGCCGCGACCGACGGGAACGCCCCGCCGGCGACGGCCGCTCCGCAACGCACCTCCGAGCAGGAGGTGTCGCGCCTGCTCTACGAGTCGCGCGTGCAGATGAGCGCGCACGTCTACGAGGACGCCGTGCGCATCCTCGAGCCGCTCGTCGCCGATCCGACCCGCCTCGACCAGTGGCAGCGCTGGGAGGCCTACCTGCTGCTCGCCCGCGCCCATCGCGCGCTCGGCAACGTGGAGCGCGCGCAGGCCTTCTACCTGCGCGCCACCGACCAGAGCGTCGACCGCCGCGAACCGGCGCTGGTGCTCGAGGACTCGGGCGAGCTCGCCGCCGACGGCCGCTACGCCGAGGCGCGCGAGAAGCTCTGCGAGCTGCTGGCGCGGCGCGACGGACTCGCCAAGCGCGACTTGCCGTTCGCCGGCCTCGCCGAGGCGCGGCTCGCCGACACGTGGTACGCGCAGGCGCTCGCGAGCGGCCAGGTGCGCGCGTTGCCGGGCGGCTCGGCGGAGGAGCAGCGATGAGCGCGGCGCTGCTGGCCGCCCTGCTGCTCGCCGCCGCGGCGCGCCAGGGGATGCCCGACGACGAAGCGGCCGAGGCGGCCGCCGAGGCGCTCGAGCGCGAGGTGCTGGCGCAGGACGACAGCTTCGACGTGACCGTCGTCTCGCAGCCCGGCGAGCCGGAGCTCCTCGACGTGGTGGCGCACGGCGCGCCGGCCCACGAGGTGCTGGCCAAGATCGCGCG
>JAEUIC010000017.1 GCA_016795285.1 Planctomycetota bacterium
GCGGTAGTAGAGGTCGCCGCGGAACTGCCCCTTCTCGATCAGCTCGGGCAGCCGGCGGTGGGTCGCCGCGATCACGCGCACGTCGACCTTGATCTCGCGCAGTCCGCCGACGCGCCGGAAGCTCTTCGCCTCGAGGAAGCGCAGCAGCTTCGCCTGCAGCGAGAGCGGCATGTCGCCGATCTCGTCGAGGAAGATGGTGCCGCCGTCGGCCTCCTCGAAGAGGCCGCGCTTCGAGGTCTTGGCGTCGGTGAACGCGCCGCGCTCGTGGCCGAACAGCTCGCTCTCGAGCAGCGCCTCGGGCAGCGCGGTGCAGGTGATGTCGAGGAAGGGGCGATCGGCCTCGGGGCTCGCGGCGTGGATCGCGTGGGCGACCACGTCCTTGCCGGTACCGCTCTCGCCGGTGATGAGGATCGTGCGCGCACCGGAGGCGGCAACCTGCTGCACGAGCCCGCGCAACTCGGCCATCGCGGCGCTGCGGCCGACGATGCCGGCGACGCCGGCCGCGCCGGTCTGCCGCGAGCGCAGCCGCGTCACCTCGGTGCGCAGCGCGACGCTCTCGAGGGCCCGTTCGGCGACCAGCATGAGCTCGTCGAGGTCGAACGGCTTCTGGAGGTAATCGGCGGCACCGGACTTCATGGCGCGCACCGCGTCGGCGGTCGACGAGTAGGCGGTCATCATCAGGAAGGTCGTGGTGCAGCCGGCGCGCTTCTGCTCCTCGAGCAGCGCGAGCCCCGTGCCGTCGGGCAAGCGGTGGTCAAGGACGGCGAGATCGAAGTCGCCCTCCTTCAGCGCCTTGCGCGCCGTGGCGACGTTGTCGGCCGTCGTGACCTCCGCCCCCTCCTCCTCGAACCGTTGCGCGAGCCCCTTGCGGAGGGCGAGCTCGTCATCGACGACGAGGACGCGTCGATGGGCGAGGCCGCGGTGGTTCGGCGAGTTGGACATGGTTGGTTCTCGCACAAGCTGGTAAATCGTACGCACCACTACCGGTAAGGCAGCCCCGCTTCTGGAACGTCGATCGGGTAACGCTCCGGGAGCTCCCTCAGCGATCGCTCCAACAACGCAACCGCAGGTCCGCATTCGCTCGCCCGGGCGCCGCGCTATCGTCCGCCCCCTTCGCCCCCGGGGAGTCGGGAACCGCGGCGGGCGAGGTCTGGTCGGCGCGCGCTCCGAGCACCTCGGTGGTGGGGCGCAGCGCGGTCGCGCATCCACCTGGAAGAGGGCGCCATGTCGCAACAGAAGGATGGTTGGGGCAGTCGGCTCGGAGTGATCCTCGCCGTTGCGGGGTCGGCCGTCGGGCTCGGCAACTTCCTGCGCTTCCCTGGCCAAGCGGCCGCCAATGGCGGCGGCGCGTTCATGATCCCCTACTTCTGCGCGCTGCTCTTCCTCGGCATCCCGATCGGGTGGGCCGAGTGGACGATGGGGCGCTACGGCGGTCGCAAGGGGTTCCACTCGGCGCCCGCGATCATGGGCGTGATCGGCAAGGGGCCGCTCTTCCGCTACGTCGGCGTGATCGGCGTGCTGATCCCGTTGTGCGTCTACTTCTATTACGTCTTCATCGAGAGCTGGTGCCTCGGCTATTTCGTCAAGTACCTGACGGGCGGCATCGGCGTCGATCCGGCCGCGCCGATGAACACGCAGGCGCAGCAGGCCAGCGACTTCTGGAACGGCTTCATCGGCACCAGCAAGGACGGCGCGCTCTTCGACGGCGGGCACGGCGGCGTCCTGGTCTTCTGGCTGGTCACGATGGCGCTGAACGTCTGGTTCGTCTTCCGCGGCCTCTCGAAGGGGATCGAGAACTTCTGCAAGTGGGCGATGCCGGCGATGGCCGTGATCGCGATCGGCGTGCTGATCCGCGTGCTGACGCTGCCCGCGAACGAGCTCCATCCCGACCAGAACGTCGAGAGCGGGCTCGCCTACATGTGGAACCCCGACTTCACGAAGCTCGGCGATTCGCAGACGTGGCTCGCCGCCGCCGGCCAGATCTTCTTCAGCCTCTCGGTCGGCTTCGGCGTGATCATCAACTACGCCTCCTACATGAAGAAGAAGGACGACGTGGTGCTGTCGGGCCTCACCGCCTCGGCGACCAACGAGCTCTTCGAGGTCGGCTTCGGCGGGATGATCACGATCCCCGCCGCCTTCATCTTCATGGGGGCGACCGGGATCATCGGCCAGGGCACCTTCGGGCTCGGCTTCAACACGTTGCCGGTCGTCTTCGCGCAGATGCCGGGCGGCAACGCGATCGGCGCGCTCTGGTTCTTCATGCTCTTCCTGGCGGCGATCACGAGCTCGCTGTCGATGCTCCAGCCGACGCTCGCCTTCATCGAGGAGGCGCTCGGTTGCAGCCGCCGGAAGGCGACCGCGCTGGTCGCGAGCGTTGCCGTCGCCGGCAGCCTCTACTGCCTCTGGTTCACCGGTGGCACCGTCGGGTGGGGGACGATCGACGACTGGGTCGGCACCTTCCTCATCGTGGTGCTCGCCTTCTTCCAGGTGGTGGCGTTCGGCTGGTGCTTCGGCGTGAAGCGCGGCCTCGACGAGGCGCACGAGGGGGCGCAGCTGCGCATCCCGGCGTTCATGTCGTTCATCCTCAAGTACGTCGCGCCCGCCTACCTGCTCACCTCGATCGTCTTGTTCGCGAAGGACAACCTCGGCGCCTGGTGGGGCAAGGCGTTCGTGCCGGGCCACAAGGGGGCGGACGGCAACGTCGACTACTCGCCGGTCGGCGGTTACTCGCTGATCCTGGTGGCCGCGGTGACCGTCGGCCTGGTGATCCTCACCAAGATCGGTGCCAAGCGCTGGAAGGCGGCGGGGCTCGATCTCGATGGACAGCGGCCGCCCGACGACGGGCCGGCGACGGGAGGTGCGCGATGAACTCGCTCTTCGGTGGACTCGGTCCGCTCGTCGTCGCGGCGTTCGCTCAGGGGACGCCGGTCGAGGGCGGTGGCGCAGCGGCGCCGCTGGCCGCGGGGCTCTCGGGCGGCGGCTGGGCCTTCATGGCGCTGTCGCTGCTCTTCGTCTGGGGGCTCTCGCTCTGGTGCTTCCGGCTGGTGTTGACCACGCCGGCGCACGTCGACCCGGGGCCGGCGGCGAAGCCGTAGCGCGACGTCTCGCATCCCGCGCCGACCGTCGCGTCGGCCACGCCGCCGTCGCTCCGCTCACAGGTGGACGACGAAGTAGATCAGGCCGAACAGCAGGAACGCGGCCCACAGCACGACCACCGGCCACGGCAGCGCGTGGCCGATGTAGGTGAGGCGCGCGCGCTCGGCCGCTGCCTCTTCGTGGTCGTTCGCATGGGTCTCGGCGGCGTTGCCGGCGGGGGCCGGGCCGGGGGCGTGGGCGACGTTGTTCATGACAGGTTCGCTCCTGCGAGGAGAGGCGGAGATCCGGAGGCGGCCGCGACGACGGCGGCGCCGGCGAGTGTGGAACGAGCAGCGGAGGCGGGGTCGACGAGCGGGCGCAGGCTCGCGTGCACGACGGCGACGCTGCCGAGCGCCATCGCCAGCGCGGCGAGCGCGGGGGTGAGGAGCCCGCTGACGCCGAGCCCGAGCGTCACCACGTGGTAGAGCGCCGCCCACGCGAGCGCGCCGACGATGCGGCGGCGCGCGCGACGGGCGACGTCGATCAGCTGCGGCAGGGCGCCGACTCGCTCGCCGAGCAGCACGAGGTCGGCGGCGTCGGCGAGCCACTCGAGGCGGCGATCGACGACGATCGAGACGTCGGCTCCGGCCAGCGCGATCGCGTCGTTCGCGCCATCGCCGAGCCACGCGATCCCGCGCCCCGGCTCGCGCAGCACGGCCAAGCGGGCCGCCTTCTGCTCGGGGGTGAGGCCGCCGTGGCCCGCGGCCGCGAGCGAGCGGGCGAGCGGCTGCACGCGCCGCTCGTCGTCGCCGGAGAGGAGGGTGAAGGCGAGCCCCCGTTCGCGCAGCGCCGCGCCGAGCGCCGCGACGCCGTCGCGCAGCCGCTCGGCGAGGTGCACCTCGGCGACCACGCGGTCGTCGATCGCGAGCGTCGAATGGAGCGCGCCGGCGCGCTCGTCGGCGGCGTCGCCGCGCCGCAGCGTCACGACGCGGCCGCGCGCGTCGACGGCGCGCAGGCCGACGCCCGGCTCGTCGCGCACTTCGCGCAGCGGCGCCGGCTCGATCCCCGAGAGCGACTCGCGCAGCGCGATCGCGATCGGATGCTGCGAGGCGCGCGCGAGGGCGGCGAGCAGCGCGCGGAGCTCGCCGTCGAGGCGTGCGCCGTCGCGCCGCGCGAGCGTCAGCTCGGCTCCCTCGCCGGTGGTGAGGGTGCCGGTCTTGTCGGCGGCGACGGCGCTCACCAGCCCGAGCCGCTCGAAGCCGTCGAGCGACTGCACCACCGCGCCGAGCTGCGCGGCCGCCTGCAGCGCGCGGGTGAGCGTGAGCGGCGCCGCGATGGCGATCGAGCAGGGGCAGGCGACCACCAGCAGCGCCAGCGCGCGCTGCAGGCCGATCTCGAAGTCGCCGCGCCACGCGAACCACGCCAGCACCGCGAGCGCGCAACTCGCGGTGGCCAGCACCAGCAGGTGGGCCGCGCGATCGACCGCACGCACGGTCGCCGACGGGCGCGCGAGCGCCTGCTCGAGCGCCGCCTGCAGCCGCCCGAGCGTCGAGTCGGCGCCGACCGCTTCGGCGTGCAGCTCGAGCGAGCCCTCGCGCACCAGCTCGCCCGCCCGCAGCCGCGCGCCGGCGTCGATCGGGCGCGCGCCCGGCTCGCCGGTGAGCAGCGAGCCGTCGACGCGTGCGCCGTCGCTGCGCGCGACGGTGCCGTCGACGGGCACGCGCGCGCCGCGGCCGATCGTCACGACGTCGCCGCGCTGCAGCTCCGCTTCGCGGGCGGTGGTGCGGGCGCCGGCGCGCTCGATCGAGTAGGGGGTGTCGGCGGCGGCGAAGAGGCGGGCGAGGTCGGCGCGCGCCTGCGTCCGCGCGCGTGCGGCGAGCCAGCTGCCGAGCAGCACCACCAGCAGCACCATCGTCGCGGTGTCGAACCAGATGTCGCCGCGCTCGCGGATCGTGTTCCAGGCGGAGAGGAGGTAGGCCGCGACCGCGGCGACGACGACGAGCAGCTCGAGGCGCAACCGCGCGCCGCCGGCGCGCGCGAGGCCGCTCTTCGCGAGCGGCGGCACCAGGATCAGCAGCGCCGGAGTGGCGAGCACCAGCGAGAGCCAGCGCAGCAGCGTCACCCAGCCGGGCAGCGGGCCGCTCGGAGGCGTCGCGCCGAACAGCGCGAACGCGATCATCATCACGTTCATCGAGAGGAACGCGGCGAGCCCGATGCGCGCCAGCAGGAGGCCGGAACGCGCGGCCTCGCCCGGGCCGCCGATCGACGCCACGATCTCGCAGCCGAGGCAGCAGAAGCGCGCGGCTGCCGGCGCGCCGCCGACGGGGGCGCGCGGCAGCGGCAGCCCGCACTGGCGGCAGGCGGCGGCGTCGGCCGCGTGGATCAAGGCTTCGCGCTCGTCCCGTCGCCGTCGGGCGGCGCCGTCGCGGCGTCGAGGGCGGCGTCGTTCTCGAGCATCCAGCGCTTCGCCGCCTCGATGTCCTTCCACTGCCCACCCAGCGTCGCCCAGGCGAGCAGGCAGAAGAAGCCGGCCGCCACCGCGAGGTAGGTGATCATCGGCATCAGCGCGAAGCTCACCTCCGGCGCGGCGTCCAGCGTCTGCGCGAACTCGGTGAGCTTGAAGAGGAAGCCGCAGCCGGCGACGACCACCACCGAGACGAAGGTGATGATGAGCCAGCGCGGCGCCTTCTCGGGGATCTGCGGCGTGCTCATGGGCTCTCCTGCACCGGCGACTCGACGTCGGGCCGCGGCCACTTGCCGAGCCACTGCACGTAGGCGATGAGGCTCAAGCCGTCGCGGTTCGGCGGGGTGGGCAGGATGCCGCCGACCACCGGCTCGAAGAGCCACGGGTAGCGCGGCATCACCGAGGTCGGCACCACGCTCGGCGGATCGAAGAAGTGGGCGGCGTGCCAATCGTTGGTCCGCTTGCCGCCCTCGCGGGTGAGGTCGGGGCCGACGCGCCGCGTGCCGAACAGCACCGGCATCTGCATCTCGTTCTGGTACTCCTCGGCGATCGAGACCGGCCCGAAGCGCAGCCCCTCGTTGCTGACCGGACGCACGTACTGCGAGTGGCAGTGCCAGCACCCCTCGCCGATGTAGACCTCGCGGCCGCGCCGGAGCGCCGCGTGGTAGTTCTCGAGCGTCGGCTCCCCGAACGCCTTGCCGAACGCCGCCGGCCAGCGCTCCTTCAGGTCGAGGAAGGAGTCCTGCACCACCGGAGCGACCTCGGCGAGCGTCTGCGTCGGGATGTCCGAGAGCGAGACGATCGGCAGGACGCCCATCAAGGCGAAGGAGAGGGCGAAGAAGAAGACGCCGGCGAGCAACAGGATCGCGCGTACCCGTTCCATGGCGAGCTCTCTCCGCTGGGGTCAGCTCGACGACGCGCCGGGGCGCGTGGCGTCGGCCGGGGTGAAGAACGGGACCATCGGAGCGTGCGCCTTGGCGCCGCGCGATTTCCACATGTTCCAGATCAGGCAGAC
>JAEUIC010000027.1 GCA_016795285.1 Planctomycetota bacterium
CGACGCGGCGCTGGCGACGGCGGGCGGCGCGCTCGACTTCGCGGTCGGCGGCGATGCCTGCGTCTTCAGCGGCCGCGCGCAAGGCGGCGGCGGCGAGGCGGGGCTGCGGCGCGCGCTCGAGACGCTGGTGGCGCTCCTGCAGGACAACGGCGAGCGGGCGCCCGCCTTCGCGAAGTTCCAGAAGGAGCTGCCGGGGCTGATCGTCGACACGGAGCGCCCCACCTGGGGCGGCGCGCGGCTCCTCTTCGATCGGGCGCTGGCCGACGGCGATCGGCGTCGCCTGCCGCTCGAGTTCGAGCCGGCGCGGCGCGTGACGGCGGAGCAGGTCGAGGGCTTCCTCGCCGCCGAGCTCGCCGGGCCGATCGAGCTGGTGGTCGTCGCGCAGCTGCCGCTCGACGCGCTGGTGAAGCAGGTGGCGACGACAGTCGGCACGCTGCCGACGCGCGGCACGGCGCTGCCGATCGACGAGTCGCGGCGCGCGGCGACGCCGATGAAGCGCGGGCTCGACGAGTCGCGCGGCGCGATCGACCTCGACACGCAGGTCGCGCTATTGCAAGTCGTCTATCCGGCCGGCGACGCACGCGACGCCGCGTCCGAGCGGCGCCTCGAGCTGCTCGGCGACGTGGTCGGCGACCGGCTGCGCGCCGAGATCCGCGAGAAGCTCGGCACCACCTACTCGCCGAACGGCGGCGCCTGGGGCGATCCGGCATTGCGCGGCCGCGGGCGCGTCGAGCTCGACGTGCGCGTCGACCCGGCCAAGCTCGCCGTCATCAAGGAGGCCTGCCTCGCCGCGATGGAGACGCTGGCGAAGCAGGGCGTCGCCAAGGCGGAGCTCGAGCGGCTCCGCGCCGCCCGCATCGGCAACGGCGACGCGCTCGCGCGCGACCCCGACTTCTGGCTGCGCCAGCTCCATCGCACCTTCGCGACGCCCGCGCTGCAGGACGAACTCGCCGACCTGAAGCACTGGTACGACGGCGTCACCGTCGCGGAGTTGAACGCACTGGCGAAGGAGTCGCTGACGCGGGAGAAAGCGTCGGTGCTGGCGGTGCGGCCGAGGTAGTCGCGAGTCGGATCAGGGGCGCGGTCACTCGCCTTCGAGCGGCGGATCGATCACGATCTCGACATCGAGCAGCGTCTCCTTGCCCGCTTCGATCTCGACTCCCTCGAAAGCGACGGGCCGCGGCACGCCGAGCGCGGCGTGCAGGCTCGGCTTCACCAGCAGGTTCCAGGTGCCGCCCGGGAAGGCATCGACCCGATAGGGCGCGTCGATCGGGTGGAGCATCCACACCGTGCCGGCGGGCGGATCGCCGGTGCGCCGCACCTCGAGGCCGAGCGGCATCGTGAACGGCTCGCCACGCGACTCGCGCACCCGCAAGCGCAGCGTCCCGCTCCTCGGCATCGGCACGAAGAGTTCGACGGGTCGCGGACCGACCGTGCATTCGAGCAGTGCAGGATGGTCGCGATTCGGGAGCTGGAACAGACTGCCAGCGGAATGGAAGAACCAGAGGTAGCGGCCGAAGGGCAGGCCGCGAATCTCGACACGCTCATCGCCGGCGAAGCGGAGCGGGACGGTGAAGTAAGGAACACCAGCCTCGAACGGGCGCATTCCCAGAGTGCCGAGCAGTTGCCCGTCGCGCGGTGAACCTCCGTTCCACGCGAGCAGGTCGGAGAAGCGGATGACGACGTCGCCGAAGTCGTTCTGCCCGAGTGGCTCGAGCTCGAAGGTGAAGCGCTCGATCGAGTCGACGACTCGCGGCAGGTGAGCCTCGACCTCCGCCGCTCGATACCCGGGAACCCCGAAATGGAAGCGCGCGGGGCCGATCGAAGCGACGTCGGGGGACGCGCGGTACATCAAGAGCGTCGAGGGTCGATCGCCGAGGAGAGCCGCGCGCGGTGGCAACGAGGCCAGTGTCAGCAAGCGATCGCAATTGACCGGCTCCGCCGAGATGCCGCCGTCCAGTTCGAAACCGTCGATCCACCCTGAGATCAGGGGGCCGGCCCGGAGCGGACCGCCGCCCCGCTCGACCAACTCGACGACGCATGCGTAGAGAGGTGCCACCTCGATGCGGGCGGCAACCTCCGGCACGCGAGCCTTCGCCGCGAACCCGTCGGAGACCAGTCCCCGACCGCCCGCCTCGAGGCGATAGACCGAACCCTCGACCAGACCATCGAAGCGAAAGCGCCCCGCTTCATCGGTCTCGACGATGCGGCAATGGCTCCAGTCGGAGCTGGGGGCGAAGAGGGTCGGCGCATCGATGCCAACGGTCGGCCGCCAAGCAGCCACTTTCATCCCCTGCGGCCCTGGCGTCCCGTCGTGACGGACGACGTTCCCCTCGAGCACGCCGCCGGCAGCCAGCTCGACGACGACGATCTCCCCCGCCTCGATGGCCGCGACGTGCGGCGCGAGCGGCTCCTCGTGCAACGCGAACCGTTCGGCGCGCACGCGCGCCTTCGCGATCGCCAGCGACTCGCGCGGCAGCGGGAACTCGAGTCGCCCCTCCCGATCGGAGAGGCCGCCGACCGTCGGCTCCGACGCACCATCGCTCCAGACCTCGACGCGTGCGGAAGCGACGGGAGCTCGATCGGAGCGAGCGACGATCTGCAGCTTCACCGTCACCAACGTCAGGGTCGGCTCGCTGATCGGATCCGACGGCGGCGATGCGCCGAGCTCGACTCGTGCGGCGTCGGCAACCACCGCAGCACGCGGTTCGGCCACCGGTCCGTCCGATCGAACGGGGCGTCGAAGCGCCTCGCCATCGGGACGCCGATCGCATTCGCGAACGCTCCAAACGAGGGCGATCGCTGCGACGACGGAGAGCCACCCCACCCAGACGCGAGGACGACGACTCATCGGTCGCTCCGTACCGGAGGCAGTTCCCGAACCGAGCGTGACCCGAAGAGCGTGGCGCAATTCATGAGCCGACGACCGCGTCGCGCGGGCGCCAACCCCACCGCCCCCTCACCCCGCCCGCAACCCGAACAACCTCCGCGCGTTCGCCGTCGTCTGCGCGCAGAACTCCGCGAGCGGGACGCCGCGCGCGGCGGCCACCGCCTGCGCAGTGTGGACGAGGTAGGCCGGCTCGTTGGGGCGGCCGCGCTTCGGGACCGGGGCGAGGAACGGGGCGTCGGTCTCGACGACGATCCGATCGGCGGGGACGGCGCGGGCGGCAGCGCGCAGGTCGTCGCGCTTCGGGTAGGTGACGATGCCGCTGAAGCTGATGAAGAAGCCCCAAGCGAGCCACGGCTCGAGGTCGGTCGGGCCGCCGTCGAAGCAGTGCATCACCGCGCGCAAGCCTCGCGCGGCGTAGGGCGCGAGCACCTCGGCGGTCGGCGCGAACGCCTGGCGCACGTGGAGGATCAGCGGCAGCTCGCGCGCCAGCGCCAGCTCGGCGTGGCGCTGCAGCGAGTCGATCTGCTGCGGGAGCGCCGCGCGGTCGCGGTAGCAGTCGAGCCCGCTCTCGCCGATCGCCACCACGCCCGGCGCGCGGGCGAGCTCGGCGATGGCGGCGTGGTCGGCGGCGGCGACCGTCGCGGTGTCGTTCGGATGGATGCCGACCGCCGCGAAGAGGCCGCGCGCCGGATCGGCGAGCTGCACCACCGCGCGCGAGCTCGCCACGTCGATCGCCGGCACGACCGCCTGCACGACGCCGCACCCCTGCGCGCGCTGCCACGCGGCGCGCAGCTCGGGGTCGTCCGCCGCGGCGCTCCCCGCCTCGCGCAGGTAGAGGTGGCAGTGGGTGTCGATCAGCTCGGGTGGTCGCATGGGCCGCGCATCATGCCGCCCGCCGCGTTGCCGGTCGCCGCGCGCGTTGCCGCATCCCGCGCCGCAGCGCCCCGCGACGTCCGGCCGCTCAAGCCGCGGGGTCGCGAGCGCCGATGAGGGGCCGTCGGATGCGAAAGCGTCCACGGGGATGGGAAACTCTCGGGCCGGACCTGGTGGGCGGCGCAACGCGTCGACCTGCCGGGCCGGACCCAGGGGTTCGCTACTCTCGCGCGCCACGATGCGCCTGCTCACCCTTCCGACTCCCGCCGCCGTCGCCGCCGCTGCGGCCGACCTCCTCGCCGAAGTGGTCGCCCGCGAGCCGCGCGCCCGCGTGATCCTGCCGGCCGGCAAGACGCCGCTCGCGCTCTACGCCGAGCTGCTGCGCCGCGCACGAACGGGCGAGCTGCCGCTCGACGGCGTGCGCTTCTTCCAGCTCGACGAGTACCTCGGCCCCGGCCCGAGCGACGCCCGCAGCTTCCACGCGCTGCTGCGCAAGGAGTTGCTCGATCCGCTCGGCCGCGCGCCAGGACACGACGCGCTGCTCGACGGCAGCGCCGCCGATCCGGCGGCCGAGATCGCCCGCCATGCGCGCGCGCTGACGACCGCGGGCGGCGCGCACGTCGCCTTCCTCGGCATCGGCACCAACGGCCACGTCGCCTTCAACGAGCCGGGCACGCGGCGCGACGACGGCGCGCGCGTGGTGCCGCTCGCCGCGGCGACGCGCGCGGTGGCGGCGGCCGAGTTCGCCCCCGATCCGGCGCCGACGCACGGAATCACGCTCGGCCTCGCCGAGATCGGCGCCGCGCGAAAGATCGGCTTGATGGCGACCGGCGCCAGCAAGGCGGCGATCCTCGCGGCGCTGCTGGAGCAGCCCGCTTCCACCGAGCGCCCGGCGTCGCTGCTCGGCGACCACGCCGACTTCACGCTCTTCGCCGACACCGCCGCCGCGGCCGGCCGGCGCCACCGCACCGCCGGCCCGAGCTGACGCGATGGCCGCGTCGCCTCGCGAGCGCGGCGCGCCACCGCGCCTGCCGCGCGCCGTCGTCGCGCTCGGCATCGTCTCGCTCTTCACCGACGCGTCGGCCGAGATGATCGTGCCGCTGCTGCCGGCGTTCCTGCTGGCGCTCGGTGGGACGGCGCAGACGCTGGCGCTGATCGAGGGGGTCGCCGACACGACGGCCGGGCTCTTCCGGCTGATCTCCGGCGCGCTCGCCGACCGGGTGGCGCGCAAGAAGCCGCTGATCGTCGCCGGCTACGCGCTGTCGTCGACGGCCCGACCGCTGATGGCGCTGGCGCTGTGGCCGTGGCACGTGCTGACGGTCCGCTTCCTCGACCGCGTCGGCAAGGGGATGCGCGGCAGCCCGCGCGACACGCTGGTGGCGCAGATCACCGCGCCGTCGCAACGCGGCCGCGCCTTCGGCCTCCATCGCGCGCTCGACAACGCCGGCAACGTGGTCGGCCCGCTGCTGGCCGTCGCCTTCCTCCACACGCTCGACGGGCCGCCCGGGCTGCCCGACCTGCGCACGCTCTTCGGGCTGGCCGCGATCCCGGCGGCGCTGGCGCTGCTGACGCTGCTCTTCTTCGTGAAGGAGCCGCCGCGCGCTGCGGTCGACGCCGCGGAGTCCGACGCTGCCGACGCGGCCAGCGCGGCCAGCACAACCGGCGCCCCGCCGCTCGCCGCCCCGCCGCGCCCCGCCTTCACGATCCGCCCGCCCGCGGTGCCGGCGTTGCGCCGCTTCCTCGGCGCCCACTTCCTCTTCGGGCTCGGCGAGTCGACCGACGCCTTCCTGCTGCTGCGCGCGGCGCAACTGGGCGTGCCGCTCGCGCAGCTGCCGCTCTTCCCGGCGCTGCTGGCGGCGGTGCGCGCGCTGCTGTCGACGCCGCTCGGCGCGCTGTCGGACCGGGTGCCGCGCAAGGCGGTGATCGTCGCCGGCTGGTCGCTCTATGCGCTGGTCTACGCCGGCTTCGCGCTGGCGAGCGCGCCGTGGCACGCGTGGCTGCTGATCGCGCTCTACGGCGTTCACTACTCGCTGCTCGAGGGGGCCGAGCGCGCCTTCGTCGCCGAGCTCGCCCCCGCCGACGCGCGCGGCCGAGCGTTCGGCGCCTACCACTTCGTCACCGCGATCGTGGCGCTGCCGGCGTCGCTGCTGTTCGGGACGGTGATGGATCGCGCCGGCGCGCCGACCGCGTTCTCGATGGGCGCAGGCCTCGCGGCGTTGGGGACGGTGGCGCTGGTGGCGACCGTCCGGCCGCCGCCGCGGCCGCCAGCGGCGCCGCCCGCTCCTGGTGAAGCCGCTCCCGCCGTTTGACCGAAATCCGCTTCCAACGCTGCGGCGCTTCACGCGTTCTTCATGGCGCCGCTCTCGAATGGTGAACCGAACCAGCCGATGAGCGGGAAGAGCCGGTGCCGATCGGCTCGAAGGGCGAAACCCGCAGCGGCGTCCCACCGTCCGCAGGAGCGGGATGACCTGAGAACCCATGGCCGCCTACGAAGATTTCGAGTTCTTCCGCACCGCCCGATCGCGCGCCGCCCGCATGGCGCCGGCGTCGACGGTCCGTGCCGAGGCCGAGGCGCGCGCAGCCGCCACGAGAGGCCGCTCGTCCGCAGCGCCGACCCCGAAGGATGCGCTCCGCTCGGAGCTCGAGCGGCTCCACCTCGAAGTGCGCCGGCTGCGGGCGCACGCGCGGCGGCGGAGCAGCTGGCGCATCCAGCTCGGGCGCTTCGTGTCGCGCTTGCTGCCGCGCGCGCCGCTGCGCGAAAGCGCCTGACGACGCCGCGCAGAGCGCCTGACGGCAGCTCGGCCCCGCCCGGCTCCCGCCGCGAACGGGCGCGCCGCCGCGCTGCGGGTCAGATCTTGATGTACTTGGTCTTCTGCTGCTGATCGGCCTCGAGGCCCATCTCCTCGCGCCGCTTCTCCTGCCACATCTGGAAGTTGCCCTCGAACCAGCGCGCGTTGCCCTTGCCGTCGAAGGCGAGGATGTGGGTCGCGAGGCGGTCGAGGAACCAGCGGTCGTGGCTGACGACGATCACGCAGCCGGCGAACTTGAGGATCCCCTCCTCCAGCGAGCGCAGCGTGTCGACGTCGAGGTCGTTGCTCGGCTCGTCGAGGATGATCAGGTTGGCGCCGCCCTTCAGCAGCTTGGCGAGGTGGACGCGGTTGCGCTCGCCGCCCGAGAGGTTGCCGACGATCTTCTGCTGGTCGGGCCCCTTGAAGCCGAACTTGCCGAGGTAGGCGCGCGCGTTCATCTCGCGCTTGGCGCCGAGCTGGATCACGTCGCGCCCGCCGCTCACCTCCTGGTAGACGGTCTTCGCGGGATCGAGGCTCTCGCGGCTCTGGTCGACGTAGTTCATCACGACCGTCGGGCCGACGGTGATGGTGCCCGAGTCGGGCTTCTCCTTGCCGACGATCATCTTCATCAGCGTGGTCTTGCCGGCGCCGTTGGGGCCGACCACGCCGACGATGCCGCCCGGCGGCAGCGCGAAGGTGAGGTCGTTGATCAGCACGCGATCGCCGAACCCCTTCTTCAGGTTCTTCGCCTCGACCACGACGTTGCCGAGGCGCGGCCCCGGCGGGATCTCGAGCTCGATCGGCTCGGACGGTCCCGCGTCGCTGTTGGCCTCCTCGAGCAGCTTCTCGTAGGCGGCGACGCGCGCCTTCGGCTTCGCCATGCGCGCGCGCGGCGACATGCGGATCCACTCGAGCTCGCGCGCCAGCGTCTTCTGGCGCGACGCGTCGAGCTTCTCCTCGAGCTCGAGGCGCGTCCTCTTCGCGTCGAGGAAGGTCGAGTAGTTGCCCTGGTAGGGGATGCCGCGGCCGCGGTCGATCTCGAGGATCCAGGTGGCGACGTTGTCGAGGAAGTAGCGGTCGTGGGTGACCGCGATGACGGTGCCGGGGAACTCCTGCAGGTGGCGCTCGAGCCACGAGACCGAGCTGGCGTCGAGGTGGTTGGTCGGCTCGTCGAGCAGCAGCAGGTCGGGCTGCTGCATCAGCACCTTGCAGAGGTTGACGCGCCGCTTCTCGCCGCCGGAGAGGTGGCCGCAGCGCGCGTCGAAGGGCGGCAGCTCGAGCGCCTCGGCGGCGAGCTCGAGCTCGCGCTCGAGTTCCCACGCCTTGGTGGCGTCGATCTTCTCCTGCAGGTCGTTCAGCTCGTCGAGCAGGCGCTGCATGTCGTCGGCCTCGAGCTCGGTGGCGAGCAGCGCCGAGACCTCCTCGTGGCGCGTCAGCAGCGCGCGCTTCTTGGCGACGGCGACCTCGAGCTCCTCGCGCACCGTCTTGTCCGGGTCGAGCTGCGGCTCCTGCGGGACGTAGCCGATCACCGCGCCGGGGTGGTGGTAGAGCGTCCCTTCGAACTCCTTGTCGACGCCCGCCATGATCTTGAGCAGCGTCGACTTGCCCTGGCCGTTCGCGCCGAGGACGCCGATCTTCGCGCCGTAATAGAAGGAGAGGGTGACGTCCTGGAAGACGACCTTCTTGTTGAAGGCCTTCTGCACCTTCTCCATCTGCATGATGAAGTGAGCCACGGCGCGATCTCCTCGGAGGCGACGCCGCCACGCGTCTGCCGGAAAAGGGCGCGGCACTTTACCCCGCGCCGGCGCGACGGGGCGCGCGAGCCGGCCCGGTGAACGGCGTATCGTGCCGACGAGGAGAGCGAGCGATGGCGAAGAAGCGGAGCGGGCGGGCGGCCAAGCGGCCGGTGAAGGCGGCGCCGAAGGGCGCGAAGAAGGGGGCGAAGCGGCCGCCGAGGAAGGCGACGAAGAAGGCGACGAAGAAAGCGCCGAAGAAGAGCGCGGCGAAGCGGCCCGCCCGGAAAGCGCCGGTGGAGCGGAGGCCGGCCAAGCAGGCGCCGCCGAAGAAAGCGGTGACCCCGCAGGCCGCACCGAAGCAGGCGGCAGCGAAGAAGGCGGCCGCGCCGCGCGCCGTCGCCTTGCCGCGCGCAGAACCGCCGCCGCCCATCACGCCACCGCCGACGCCGCCGATCGCGGTCGACGTCGCCGAGCAGGAGGCGTTGCGCGCCAAGTTCGAGCTCGGCCCCCACGAGTGGACCCGCCTGCTCGACTCGCGCGAGAAGACGCAGACGATCCCGTGGGGCTACGGCCGCGACCGCGTCACCGCGATGGCGGTCGATCCCGAGCGCCTCTTCCTCTACTGGGAGGTGACCGACGAGGCGATCGCCGCCGCGCGCGCCCGCCTCGCCGGCGAGCCGGGCACGCTGGTGCTGCGGATCCACGACATCACCGGATTGCTGTTCGACGGCACCAACGCCCACCACTCCTTCGACCTCGCGGTCGGTCGCGCCGACCGCCAGTGGTTCCAGCACATCGGCCGCCCCACCTCGCAGGTGATCGTCGAGCTCGGGCTGGCCGGCCACGAAGGGCGCTTCGCCGCCATCGCCCGCTCGCACCGCGTCGAGTTCCCGCGCCGCGATCCGGCACCGCCGGGCCCGCTCGAGTGGCTCACCGTCCGCGAGCTGCCGCAAGCGCCGCGCGACGCTCGCCTCGCCGTCGCACCCGCACCGCCGCCGCTCGGCACGCCGGGCAGCGCGCGCGAGAGCGGCGGCTCGCCGGCGAACGGCGGGTCGGGCGGGAGCGCATCGCGCGACGCCGGCGCGAGCGGCGCCGCTGGCAGCTCTGATCAAGACGACGAACCGAGCGGCGCCGCGGCCGGCGAGCGCGTCGAGTCGCTCGCGTGGAGCGAGGTGGTCGAGGAGTCGCTCGAAGCGCCGCTCGATCAGGAGAGCGGCGAGTGGCTCGAGGCCGACGGGCGGTCGCTCGACCTCGCGCGCGAACTCGCCGCGGGCGAGTGGGAGATGGACGGCCCGAGCGATGCGGTGGTGATCACGCAGGGCGGCGGCCCGGCGCAGGTCGAGCGGCGCGGCCGATCGCTGCGCGTCCGCGAGGCGCCGTGGAGCATCGAGATCCGCGGGATCGCGGCGCGCGGCGGGCGCCGGCTCTTGGCGCGTTGGGAGCTGCGCCGGGTGCGCGTCGTCAGCGGCGGACGGCAGCGGTTCGGCGAACGGCGCGGGTGGGTGCGCGTCGCGGCCGTCGGCGCCGATGGAGCGGCCGCCTCGGAGCCGCGTCTCGCCGCCGGAGCGAGCGAACGGCGCTGGCTCGCCGCCTCGGAGCTGCGGCTGGCGGGGGCGAGCGAGGAGCGGTTCGCCGGCGCCAGCGAGCGGCGCCGGCGCGGCGTCGCCGGGCGCGAGTCGGAGGGCGGCAGCGAAGCGCGCCTCGCCGGAGCAGCGGCGCCCCCCGCGCTGCCGTCGCTTCCAGCGACGCTCCCGCCTGGGAGTGCGTGAGAGCGCCTGAGGCCGTCGGAGCGCGCCCGGAACGAGAACGGGGTGACCGCGCGAGCGGCCACCCCGTCCCGATTCATGTTCGATCGTGCCGGCTCGGTCCGTCCGACTGAGCTGCGGCTTCGACCTCCGCCCGGCTCAGAAGTTCCAGCCGACGCCCACGTAGTAGGTGACGTCGTTGCGCTTCTTGCCGGCGGCCGGCGTCGGATCCCAATAGAACTCGACCCACTCCTGCGCGAAGAAGCTGGCCGAGAAGTTCTGCCGGAAGCCGCCCTTCGTCTTGACCAGGTAGTCGCGCGGGTCGCCGAAGATCTTGAAGAGCTCGGTGTCGTCGAACATCGAGCAGACGTCGCTCCACTTGTGGTCGAAGTGGAAGGCCGCGCGCAGCGCCGCCTCGTCGACGGTCGGCGTGGCGTTCGAGTAGTTCTCGGAGAACCACGAGGCGCCCGCCTCGGCGTTCAGGTTGGTGGTGGGGTTCTCGATGAACTGCCAGCCGAGACCGACGCCGGCGACGAAGCGCAGGTCGAGGGCGGCGATCGCGTTCTTCTCCGCCGTCATGTTCGCGTACCAGTACGACTTGTCGCCGAAGAAGTAGTCGTACTTGAGGCCGGCGCCGAGACGACGCTCGGAGGTCGAGATCACGCCCGTCCCCTGGTCCTTCTGGCGGCCGGCGCGGTACCAGCCGGCGAAGGTGAGGCGGTCGATCTCGCCGCGGTTCACGGCGTTGATGTCGACCGCGACGTTCTGCGTGTAGGTGTTGCCGCGCGTCCAGGTGGCGGCGCCGACCACCGACCCGGTCCACGCCCGCGGCGGCTTGGCCGGCTTGTTGATGGCGGCCGCGTTGAGCGCAACCGTCTGCGCGCCGACGCCGTCGCCTTCGACGGTGATGTTCCCGCCCGACGCCGCCGCGGCCTTGCCGGTGAAGGTGGCGCCGTTCGGGAGCTCGACCGTGATCGGCGCGTCGGTCGAGAGCGTCTCGACCTGCGCGACGTCGATCTTGATCTCGCCGGCGGCATCGGTGGCAAGCGTCACCTTGCCGTCGAGGATGCTCACCACCTTGCCGGTGAGCGTGTCGCCATTCTTGAGCTTGACGCTGTCGCCGAACGCCGGGGCCGCGGCGAGCGCGACGATGGCGAAGGCGGAGAGGACGGTCGAACGCATGCTGGGACGCTCCTTGAAGAGCGCAGCGGCGGACGTCGTCTCGGTCCCTTTCCGCGACGGACGGTGCTGCTGCGCGACCCTGTTTCCCGATGGAAAGGTCGGGGTTTCTACTAACCCGCCCGGGCGGCGGCAAACGCGCCGGACGCGTGGAGGCGCACGTTCGACGATCGATGCGCGGACGATCGCTGCACGAATCGACCCGCGCGAGCTCCGCGGTCCGACCCTACGATGCCGCGCCGTGATCGAGCGAACCGAAGCCTCCGCACGTCCCGCCGAGCCCGCGCCCGCGAGCGCGCTGCCCGTCGCACTGCCCGAGCTCGACGCGCTGCTGCCGACGGCCAAGGCGCGGCTCGCGCGACGGCTCGTGCTGGAGGGCAAGCGGCCCGAGCCCGCCGACTTCGCCGCGCGCGCGCTGGCGCTCTCGAAGCCGGAAGCGGCGCGCCTCGCGGCGTGGGAGGAGACGGCGCTCACCACGCGGGTCGCCGAGCGCGTCCCCTCCGACGACGGCTCGGCGCGCCTCGTGGTGAAGCTGCGCGACGGCGAGCTGATCGAGACGGTGGCGATGCCGGTCGGCGCCGTCTGCGTCTCGACGCAGGTCGGCTGCGCGGTCGCCTGCCGTTTCTGCGCGAGCGGCATGAACGGCCTGAAGCGCAACCTCGCCGCCGCCGAGATCGTCGAGCAGGTGATCCACGCGCGCCGCGAGCGACGCATCGACCGCGTGGTCTACATGGGCATGGGCGAGCCGTCGCACAACCTCGCCAACGTGCTCGAGGCGGTCGCGCTGCTGAAGAGCAGCGCCGGCATCGGTCCCGCCCGCCAGACCTTCTCCACGGTCGGCTCGGCGAAGGCGTTCGCGGGGCTCTCCGCCGCGCGCGTGAAGCCGTGCCTCGCCCTCTCGCTCCACTCGGCCGACGACGCGATCCGCCGCGAGCTGCTCCCGAATGCCGCGCCCGAGCCGGTGGCGGAGCTGGTCGCCGGCGCCGCTCGCTACGCCGCGCTCCAGAAGAAGCCGATCGTCTTCGAGTGGACGCTGCTCGCCGGCGTGAACGATCGCGACGAGGATGTCGCGCAACTCGCGGCGCTCCTGAAAGGCGTGCGCGGCTACGTCAACTTCATCCGCTGGAACCCGGTCGCCGGGATGCCCTTCACCCCGACCTCGTTCGAGCGCGCGGTGGAGCTGCGCGAGCAGGTGAAGGCGCACGGCATCCTCGCGACGATCCGCGCCTCGACCGGCCGCGACGTCGATGCCGCGTGCGGTCAGTTGCGCCGCCGCAGCACGATCTCGACGCTCGCGACGCCGCCGCGCACCAGCTCGACGGCGACCGGTTCCGACGGGAAGTAGCCGTCGATCTCCGCCGCGCGCAGCTGCGCCGGCCCTTCGCCATCGAGCAGCAGGCGGATCGACGGGTCGCGGTAGCCGCTCGGCGAGAGCACGCCGACCTGCGCGATCGATCCGCGCGAGCCGCTCGCCTCGAAGCGGTGGTGCCACTCCCACGGCACCGCCGCTTCGCCCTCGAGCAGCGTGACGTCGACCGCCGCGGCCTCGCGCGCCACGAGCTCGATCGCGTTCGCACCGGGTGCGAGCGCGTGGCGACTGCGGAACAGGTTCAACTCGGCCGGCTCGCGCGCAACGGTGAGTTCGATCTCGCCTACGGGAGCGCGGAACGCGACGCGCCCGTCCCGATCGCTGAGCACGGTCGGGAAGGCGGACTCCTCCCGCGCGCGGCTGTCGTGGACGCCCCGCCACCGCACGCACGCGCCTGGCAGCGGAGAGCCGGCGAGGTCGCGCACTTGCACCATCACGTCGGCGGGCGGCGGCACTTGCAGCTCGAGCTCGCGGTCGGGGAAGTCGGGGACCACGAACGCCAGCGCGAACGGCCACTCCTCGAAGGTCGCCGCCGCCTCGCCCGGCCGCCACTCGCCCGCATCGAAGCGCAGCACGCCCGGCTCGTCGCCGGGAACGAGGTCGATCGGCCGTTCGCCGCCGATCCCCAACGCGGCCGCAGACGGCTCGGTCGAGCGCAGCGTGAACGTCGTCGGCAGCGGCGGCGACCCCGGCGCGAGCCAACCGCGATCGACGACGAGGCGCCCCGCCAGCGCGACGTTCGGCCGCCGGGTGGGCTCGGCATAGGGAACGACGGCGCGCGCCTCGCGGTCGCGATCGATCCGCGCGTCGCCGACGCCGACCCACGCGCGCTCGCGCCGATCGGTGGTCATCACCGCGATCCGCCAGTCCCCCTCGCGCAGCCCGTCGAACCGCACGCGCCCATCGCCGTCGACGTCGGCCTGCCGATCGGCGCTCATCTGCGGCAGCAGCTCCTCCGGCCGAGCGAGCAGCGCCGCGTTGCCGCCGTAGCGGCGCAGCCAGCCGATCGCCGCGCGCTGCCGCTCGATCCAGTGGGTGCCGGCGATCGCTTCGGTCCCCTCGACGTTGCGCAGCATCCACTCGAGCCGCGCGATCGCGCGCTCCCGCTCGAAGAGGCGGACCGCAAGGTGACGCCCCTCGGGGACGTCGACCACCTGCACCACCAGCGAGCCGGCCGGCCGCAGCGCGACGCGCCGCTCGCCACCGCGCGACCAGTCGATGCGCAGCGTCTCGCTCTCGTAGCCGGCGACCTTCACCGTGAGCTCGCCGAGCCGCGCCGTCGCGGCGGGCGGGTCGAGCCGCACCGGCGAGTCTCCGGCCGCGAGCGGCGCCGCCTCGCGCTCGGGACCCGCGAAGGGGCCGCTCCCCTCCGAACGATGGTCGACCGCCACGCCGCGCAGCGGGCGCCCATCGTCGAAGTCGACGACGGTCAGCAGCAACGCCTTCCGAGGGAGCGCCACCTCCGATTCCGGCAGCGCTGACGTCGGCGAGGCGGCTGGCGCCTCGACCTCGCGTTGCGCCTCGGGCTCGGCCACGGGCGCCGCGCTCGCCGGCGCCGCTGCCGTCGCGCCTGCCGGCGTCGACGCGCGGTCGGGCCACTCGAGACGCGGCCGCGTGCTCCACCACGCGATCGCCGCTGCGCCGATCGCCAGCAGCAGCAGCGCCGCCGCTGCGATCAGCGCGCGAGAGCGCTGCCGCGCGCTCATCGGATCGGCAGCGACTCGAAGGCGAGCGCCCCGACGCCGCGCGCGGTCGCGAGCCACGGGCCGTCGAACGGATGGCCCTGGTAACTGAGGGCGGGAACCTGCAGCGGCGCGGCGAAGGTGAGCGTCACGACGTTGCCGGCGACGCTGCCGGCGATGGCGCGCTGCCGATCGCCCGCCACGAAGTCGCGCTCGGCGCCGGGATCGAGCCGCAGCACGTCGTCGGGATCGCGGAAGGTGATCGCCACCTGCGTGCGCGTCGCGTCGGTGAAGCGCGCGGAGGCGGGGTTCGGCGGATCGATCTCGCGCGTGTCGAGCGCGCCGTGGAAGTCGCGCCGCACCAGGCGCGCGAGCTTCTCGCCGAGGTCGCGGTAGCCGACGTACTGGTAGTGGCAGCCGTCGTGCGCCGGCACGCCGTTCGACGCCATCACCGTCGTGTCGGCGGAGAGATCGGGCAGCAGCCGCTGCAGCTCCTTCAGCTGCGCGCCGCCGCTGCCGCAGTCGTTGCGGATCTGCACCACGTAGACGCGCTCGAGCGCGGGGAAGTCCTTCGCCCAATCGGCGCGCAGGTTGATCCACCCCTGGTACCACGAGTTGGCGCTCCACGCGTCCGACTCGCCTTGGTACCAGAGCAGCGCGCGGAACTTCTCCGCGGCGCCCGCCTCCTCCATGCGGCGCAGCAGCCGGCCGTAGATGGTCGACGGATCCTGGTGGACGACGTCGTTCCTCTGGTGCTGCCAGACCGAGGTGCCGCCGACCGCGCCGTTGATCAGCGCGATGGGGAGCTGCTCGTGGTGGACGAGGAACTCGCCCATGCGCAGTGCCCACTGCCCGACGTCGGCGTGGCCGAAGAAGCCCTGGCCATCGGCGACGTCCCAGTGGAAGTCGAAGTCGCTGCCGCCCCAGATCGAGCTCGACCCGAAGCTGCGCACCCAGCGGCTCTGCGAGCCGTTGGCGAGCCCCTCGCCCCAGTAGTCCGACGCCTGCGCGTTGCTCTGGCCGTGGATCACGTAGAGGTCGCCGACCGTCACCGCCGGCACTGCCGCGACGAGGTGACGCCGCCCGCCGCCCTCGACGAAGAGCTCGAGGTCGTGGTCGTGGAGCCCGGCGTAGAGCGTCGGATCGAAGAGGAAGCCGGCGTGGCCGTTCGCGCCGTAGCTCAGCCGATGCGTGCGTGCGAGCCACGGCGCGCCGTCGCGCGCGATCTCGAGCGTCACTGTGTCGAAGCCGGGCGAGAGCACTTGGCCGCGAAGGTCGAGCGCCGCGGTGTAGGAGTCGTCGCGCTGGAGGAGCTGCCCCGGCCGCGGCAGCGCGGCGAACTCGACCGCCGGCACCGCGCGATCGAAGTAGCGGCGCTGCAGGTCGGCGTGCAGTTGCGCGAGCTCGCCGACGCCGAGTTCGTGGTCCCACACCGACACCTCGGCGATGCGCCCGACCAGGAAGTTGCCCCACGCGAAGGCGCCGAGCTGCAGCGACGGATCCCAGTTGCCCGCCGCGCCGGTCGTGCGACCGACCAGCTGACCGTCGAGGTAGAGCGAGGCGCGACCGGTCACCGCCTCGTAGCTCGCCACCAGGACGAACGGCACGCCGGCGGTCACCGCGACGCTCGACTGCACGACGTCGCCCGTGTGGTAGAGCCGCGCGTAGGGCGAGGCCGCGAACCAGAGCGCGTGGTGCGACTGGCTCGAGACCACGTTGTTCACCGCGCCAAGCGTGTCGAGCTGCGCCACCACCGCCTTCGTGTAGCTCCCGGTCGGCACGCCGCTGCCCTGCATCCAGTCGTTGCCATCGAACTGCAGCGCCGGCTTGCCGCCGATCCCGGCCGCCAGCCACTCGGGCTGCGACTCGCCGTCGCCGCTGCCGGTGACGGCGTGGCCGTGGCCGCTCGCGTCGGCCCACTGCTGCACGAGGTTCGTGAAGCCGTGCGCGACGCCGCGATCGGCGCGCAGCCAGACCACGCGTCCCGCCGCCGGTCCGCCCTCGAGCACGCCGGTCTGCGCGCGGCCGACGGCGGGGAGCAGCGCCACCGCCGCGAGCGACGCCCACGCGACCGCGGTCGGCGCGAGGCGGCGCGAGTGGGAGCGAGGCGAGCGAGCGAACGCAGCGTGCATGAAGAGCTCCCGCGAGATCGAGCGCGCCATGATCGGGGCAACGCGCGCGAGCGCAAGCCACGAGCGCGTCACGCGCCACGGGCCGGGCACCGCAGGCCGGTCGCGCCTCGCCTCGGAGTGCCGCTCGATCAGCGACGGCGCGGCAGCGGCAGCTCGACAGCGATCGATTCGCCGCGCCGCAACTCGATCGACAGAGGCCCCGCCGCCTCGTAGCCCGGGACGCCGGTGACCGTCAGCTCGAAGCGCCCCTCGCCTTCGAAGCTCGCGCGCAGCGCGCCGTCGTCGCTCGTCTCGGCGCGATCGACGGGGGCGACGTCGCGGCCGCCCTGACGAACCTGCAGCCGGAAGGGCGACTGCCACGGGAGCAGCGCGTCGCCGTCGCGCAGGACGAGCTCGAGGAGCGCCAGCGTGTCGATCGGCAGCTCGATCACGTTGCGGCCCGGCGCCACGAACTGGCGCAGCGGCGCGAAGGGCGCCACCGGCGGCGGGAGCGGGTAGCCGAAGTCTCCGGCACGGGGGGAGTCGCCGCGCAGTTCGATCCAGCCGCTCGGCATGCGGAATGGCAGCGTCGCGTCTTCGTAGGTCCCGCTCATGAAGAGCGGCGCGAAGAAGGGGCGTCCCGTCGATCCCGCGCTCTCGACGCGGCTCGCGACCGCGACGGCGATCGAGTGGTCGGGCGGCCCCTCGCGCCCGATCGCGCGCACCTCGACTTCGGCGGGCGCGGCGATCTCCAAGCGGAAGTCGGTCTCGCCCTGCGGCGGCACTTGCAGCGTCGTGCGGTAGCGCGACTTCCAGCCGAGGAACTCGACCGACAGCGCGCCCGGCACCGCCGACCGCGCATCGAAGCGCCGCTCCTCGGGACGCTCGCCGGGAGTCAGCAGCACGTCCCAGTCGGTCGGCTCGTCGGCGAGGCCGACGTGGGGCCGCTGGCGGAGACGCATCCCGATCGGCAACGCGAAGTTCGGCGACGTCGCGGCCGCCTCGAGCCACGCGCGATCGAAGACGAGGGTGCCGGCGAACGGGACGCTCGAAGGAAGCGTGGGCGGCCGGTAGTCGAGGACGACGCTCCCGTCGCCACCCGCCGGCACCTCCGCCTCCGCGAAGGCGACTTGCGCGTCCGCCGGCAGCGACAAGTCGAACAGCGCGACCGTCCAGCGTCCCGTCGCGAGCGCGTCGACCGTGGCGGTCGCGCCGAACAACGGCAGCCGCCGCTCCGGCTCGCGCGCGATCCACGCGGTGCCGGGGGTGGCGTCGAGCGGGCCGAGGCCGTCGTCGCGGCCGTCGCTCTCTTGTTGCTGCAGGGCGGCCGACTCATGCAGGCGCAAGCGCAGCTGCGCCTCTGGCGGCGCGCCGCGCACCTCGACGTGCAGCGCGCCGGCCGGCCGCAGCGCGATCTGCCACTCGCCGCCGCCGCGCCAGTCGACGCGCCGCTCGGTCGCCTCATGGTCGGGGGCGGCGACGACGACGCGCCCGAGGAGCTGCGCGCCGCGCGGTGGAACGACCTGGAGCGGCGAATCGCCGTGCGCCAGGAACGGCGCTTCCGACAGCAACGGCTCGAACGGACGGCCGAGCGCGTCGAGCCAGGGTTCGCACGCCCCGGCCACCGTTTCGCTCACCGTGACCCCGCGCAACGCCTCCCCGCTCTCGGCATCGATCACGCGCAGGGTGAACGGCCGCGGCGAGCTCGACCCGCTCCCGAACTCGTCGGCGTCCTCCGCGCCTTCCTCGGCCGCAGGCGGCACTGCGGCACGGTCGCGCTGCGCCTCGATCGCGGCACCTTCGTCGGGCGAGTCGCCTCGCGAGCGGCCGGCCTCGTCGCGACTCGTCGCGACCGTCGGCTCGCCGCGCCCCGCCCCTCGCCTGTCGCCCACGCGCCCGAACCAGCCGCGCTGGACCGCCGCCCAGCCGGCGAGCGAAGCGCCGAGCAGGAGGGCGGCAAGCAGGCGGATCGCGCGGCGACTCATCGGGACTCCAGGCAGCGGCGGAGAGGCTACGCCCGCTACCATCGCCACGCCACGCGGCCCGCATGAGAGCCCGATGCCGACCGGCTATCTCGCGATCGTCCTGCACGCCCACCTGCCGTTCCTCCGCCATCCGGAGGATCCGACGGTCATGGAGGAGCGCTGGCTCTACGAGGCGGTCGCCGACACCTACCTCCCGCTGCTGCGCCTCTTCGAAGGGCTCGCGCACGATCGCGTCCGGTTCCGCTGCACGCTGTCGCTCTCCGCGCCGCTGATCTGCATGTTGCGCGACGACCTGCTGAAGGAGCGGATCGCGGCGCACCTCGACTCGCTCATCGCGCTCGGCGACAGCGAGATCGAGCGCACTCGCGCCGAGCCGTGGTACCAGAAGCTCGCCCGCCACTACCGCGATCGCTACGCGCAGCTGCGCGACACGTGGCGAGCGCACGACGGCGACCTCGTGCGCGCGTTCCGGCGGCTGCAGGACATGGGCTCCGGGCTCGAGGTGATCACCTCGAACGCCACGCACGGCTTCTTCCCGCTCATGGACGGCAACCGGAACGCGATGCGCGCGCAGGTCGAGCTGGCCGCCGACCTCTACGAGAGCTGCTTCGGGCGGCGCACGCCGGGGATGTGGCTCGGCGAGTGCGGCTACGTGCCGGGCTGCGACGAGCTGCTGCGCGCCGCGGCGGTGCGCTACTTCTTCGTCGACACCCACGCGCTCGAGAACGCGTCGAGCCCCGCCCACTTCGGCGCCCACGCGCCGCTCTACTGCGAGAGCGGCGTCGCCGCGTTCGCGCGCGATGCCGAGTCGTCGCGCCAGGTGTGGAGCGCGAAGGAGGGCTACCCGGGCGACAAGCACTACCGCGACTTCTATCGCGACATCGGCTTCGACCTGCCGGTCGACTACCTGCGGCCCTGGATCCATCCCGAGGGCCACCGCCTCTACACCGGCTTCAAGTACCACGCGATCACCCACGACCAGCTGCACGACAAGTGGGTCTACGACCCGGAGATCGCGCGCGGCAAGGCGGGGCTGCACGCCACCCACTTCCGCGCCGGACGGCTGCGCCAGTGCGAAGCGCTCGCGCAGCGGATGGAGCAGCCGCCGCTGGTGGTCGCCCCGTTCGACGCCGAGCTGTTCGGCCACTGGTGGTACGAAGGCGTGCAGTTCCTCGACGACCTCTTCCGCCAGCTCCACTTCGATCAGCAGCCGGGCGCCGGGCTCGAGCCGATGACGCCCGCCGTCTACCTCGACCGCCATCCGACCCACCAGGTGGCGACGCCGTCGGCGAGCAGCTGGGGCCAGCGCGGCTTCTCCGAGTACTGGCTGAACGAGACCAACGCGTGGGTCTACCCCCACCTGCACGCCGCCGCGGAGCGGATGGTCGCGCTGGCGCGCCGCTTCTCCGCGCCGGGCGTCACGCCGACCGACCTCGAGCGACGGGCGCTGGCGCAGGCGGGCCGCGAGCTGCTCCTCGCGCAGTCGAGCGACTGGGCCTTCATCATGAAGACCGGCACCACCGTCTCGTACGCGACGCGCCGCACCCACGAGGCGATCGTCCGCTTCACGCGCCTGCACGACGACCTGTCGGCCGGCAAGGTCGACCTCCCCTACCTCGAGGCGCTCGAAGCGAAGGACAACCTCTTCCACGACCTCGACTGGCGCGTCTGGGCCTGATGCGCGCGGCATCGGGCGGCACGCCGCGGCGGGTCGGTGCGACGCGCACGGCCGTCACCGCTCCGCGCGAGCGACGTCTCCTCGCGCGTGAGCCACCCCCACGACGCCCTCTTCCGCGCGATCTTCGGCCAACCGCTGCATGCCGCGGCGGAGCTGCACGCCGTCCTGCCGCCGGCACTGGCGGACGCGCTCGACCTCACGGGGCTGACGCGAGTCGAAGGATCGTTCGTCGACGAGGCGCTGCGTGCGAGCTGCTCCGACCTCCTCTTCCGTGCCCCCTGGCGACGTTCGTCGGCAGCAGCGCCAGGAGCCGAGCCGCTCCTCTATCTGCTGCTCGAGCACCAGAGCACCTTCGATCCGCGGATGCCGCTGCGCCTGCTCGGGTACCTGACGCGGATCTGGGAGCGCCACGCGCGCGACCATCCAGGCGAACGGCGCCTGCCGCCGATCGTGCCGATCGTGATCCACCACGGCACAAGACCGTGGGGAGGCCCGACCCGCTTCGCGCCGCAGTACTCGCTGCCGCCGCCGCTCGCCTCGACGCGCGAGCCGGAGCTGCTCGACTTCGAGTTCCTGCTCGACGACCTCGCGCGATGCAGCGATGCCGACCTGCTCGCCCGCGGCAACGATGCGATCGCGCGCCTCGCCTTGCTGGCGTTGCGGACGGGCCGTGACCGCGAGGGATTCTTCCCGCGCCTCGTTGCCGCCATTCGCGCGCTCGCCGCGAACCTGCGCGGACCCGAGGCCCCGTCGGCGTTGGCAGCGCTCGCGAGCTATGTTTGCCACGTCGGCGATGCGCCGCTCGCGCTGGTCCGCGACACCATCGCGGCCGCATTGCCGCCGGAAGTGCGGAGCCCGTTCATGACGATCGCCGAACAACTGAAGGCGGAAGGCCGCGTCGAAGGCCGCGCCGAGGGCCGCACCGAGGGGGCCCTGGCGGCGCAGCGGGAGAGCCTCTCCGTGGTCCTCGAGTCGCGCTTCGGGCCGCTCGATGCCGCGGTGCGCGCGCGCATCGCCGCTGCCGATGGCGAGCAGCTGCTGCGCTGGATCCGCCGCTGCGCCGTCGCGCCGTCCGTCGCGGACGCGCTCGGCGGCTGAGCGCGGAGCGACGCGCCGGTCGACCTGCGCCGCTAGCTCCCTTCCTTCAGCTCGAGTTCGGCCCGCCCGTCGATCTCGAGCGCGAAGCGGCCGCGGGGCACCGGCACGAGCCGCACGTCGGGGCACTTCTCCTGCAGCCGCTTGCGCAGCAGGATCAGGCGGCTCTCGAGGTTGTCCTTGATCGGCGGCAGCCCGAGCGACGGGTCGAGCCGCAGCTCGCGGTTGGTGAACTCGAGCTGCCCGCCACGCACGCGCCGCTCGAGCAGCTTCCAGAGGATCCGCCCCGGCACGTTGCGCACCAGGTACTCGCCGTCGACGAAGAGGCAGTCGTCGCTGGGATAGAAGGCGAAGCGGTGCACCTTGCTCGCGGCGGCCCCGCGCGCGTGGGCGGCGCTCGCCACTGCCGCCGGCGCCACCGGCTCCTCGTCGTCGGCCTGCATGCGATCGATGCCGAGCGCGATCTGGTTGCCGACGATCTGCAGGAACGCCTCGTCCCACTCGTCGAACTGCAGCGGATCGCGGCTCTCGACGGCGAGCACCCCCACCAGCCGCTCGCCCGCCAGGAGCGGCAGCGCGAGCTGCGCCTGCGCGTCGGGCAGCCCCGGCAGCGGGATCTCGGGCGCGAGGCCGCCCGCGCCGCTCGACCGCTCGACCGCGCCACGGATCGCCCGCCCGTAGCGCAGCTCCGCGGCGACGCCGCTCAACCGGACCATGCGCCGCTGCTGCGCGACCGTCCCGACGATGCCGTCGCCCGGCGCCACCTCGGCACCGATCCCGCCCGGCCCGTAACCGCGGCTCGCGAGCGTGACGAGGCGGCCGGTCGCGTCGTCGGCGAGCAGCACCATCGAGTGCGCGAAGCCGAGATGCTCGGCCAACGCCAGCAGCGCGCCGCTCATCAGGTCGTCGAGGTCGCGCGCGCGCGCGATCCGTTCCGACACCGCCTGCAGCCCGCGCACCTCGGTCATCGGGCCGGGCGCCACCTGCGCCGTCGGCGCGCAGTCGAGCAGCGGGTCGGGCGGCGTGAGGAAGCCGGTCACCGGCTCGAGCGCGAGCACCTCGTAGTGGTCGACCGCGATCAGCTTGAAGACGCCGGCCATGCCGGTGTGCGACGCGATCACCTGGATGCGAATCGCCATGCGGTCGAAGAGCTCGCCGCTCTCCTCCGAGCGCAGGTAGCGCAGCTTCAGGTTCCACGACTCGAAGGTGACCGGGTCGTAGAAGTGGACCGACGCGAACGGGTTCTCGAGCACGTTGCGCTTGGTCTTGTTGAAGAACTGGCAGGAGAGCGCGACGTGCTTCTCGTCGAGGAACTCGATCTGCGAGACGTAGGTGACGTTCGGTTCGCCGTCGCGCGAGCAGGTCGCGATGAACGACGGGATCACCCCCTGGAAGCAGGGGCGCAGGTCGGCAAGGCGCGGCGTCACGTCGCGCGCTCCGACCCGGCCGGCAGCAGCGGCGCGCCGGCGCCCGGCCCGGGCGTCTGCACGAAGAGCGCCTCGATGCGCACGCGCACGGCGTGGCACGGCCAGGCGTTCTGGCGCAGCGAGAGGCGCGGCGGCAGGCCGATCACCGCGAGGTTGCGCGCCCACTCGCCGCGGTAGCGCTCGATGAAGCAGCGCTCCTCGTCGGCGGCGCGCGCGAGGGCGGCGACGCTCCCCTTCACCTGCAGCGAGCGGTGGTCCTCGATGCGCGCGAAGCAGACGGCGACGCGACCCGACGCGCCGATGGCGTCGACCACCGCGGCGCCGGTCGCCTCCGGCACGAAGACCGTGAGCGAGCGACGGCCGCGCTCGACGCGCACGCCCATGGCGCGGCAGCACGCGGGGAAGAGCTGCCGATCGCGCGACGCGACCAGCACGCTCACCCCCGATTGCATGAACTCCGCGACCTCCGTCGAGACGAGCTGCGCCATGCGGCGCGGATCGTAGCGCGCTCGTCCCGACGGGGAATCGCGGGCGGCGCGTCAGTTCGCGCCGGGCGGCGGCAGCGGCTGCGGCACCCGGTTCGACACCGGCGGCAGCGAGCGGAGGTAGGCCCAGATCGCGCGCAAGTCGGCGTCGCTGAAGTGCTGGAACGCCGGGATCGGCATCGGCGGCAGGAGCTCGCGCCCGCGCCCGCGCGTGCGGCCGGTGCGGATGGTGGCGACGAACTCCTCCTCGCTCCAGCTGCCAAGTCCCGTCTCGACGTCGGGCGTGAGGTTGGCCGCGAAGCTCGTGCCCCACGGCCCCGACCACGCGGTGAGCTCGCCGGTCGTGCTGGCGATCCACGGCCCCGACGCAGCCGGCGCCGGCGGCAGCGCGAGCTCCTGGCGGTGGCCCGACAGCGACCGCGCCGCGTCGGGCACGGGGCCGGCCGGACCGAACTCCTTCGGCGCGTGGCAATCGACGCAGCCGACCGCGTTCACGAGGTAGCGGCCGCGCGCGACGCGAGCGTCCTGCGAGTCGGCGGACGGGCCGGTCGGCTGCGCGGCGCTGTAGGCGACCGCGGCACCAGCGAGGCAGAGGACGGCAAGGCTCATCGAAAGACGGCGATCCATGGCAGAGCTCCTTCAGGGGGGATTCGGGTCAGCGGGACGCAGCGGGGACGAGATCGGCGCGGATCCACTCCGCGATGGTTTGCGAGGCGTGCGAGTCGACGACGCGCGTGCCGAGCGGCGGCATCTGCTGCGCGGCGTGGCGCGAAGCGATGCGGCGCGCCAGGACGCTCTGCTCCGGAGCGCCGGGCGCGATGCGCAGCGACGCGTCTTGCAGCGCGAAGCGGCTCTCCACGCCGACGGTGGTGGAGAGCGCGGCCGGCGGTGCGGCGCGCTTCGTCGCGTCTTCGCGCAGCGAGGCGGCGAGGTCCATGCCGAGGCCGGCGAGCGGGCCGCTCGCGTTGTGGCAGGCGGCGCAGTTGCCGTGCAGGTAGCCGAGCACCGCCCGCTCGCGCGGCGACGCGGCGGCGATGCGCGGCGGCGTCGCCAACAGCCACTCCGGCAGTCCGCGCACGAGGCCGCGCCGCACCAGCTCGGCCAGGTCGAGCGCGCCGTCCGGCAGCGGCCCGCCGTGCAGCGCCAGCGGATCGCGATCGCCCGAGAGCTGCAGCGCACCGAAGCCGAGGACGACGTCGGCGCCGCCGCGATGGCACGCGAGGCAGTCGAGGCGCGACGGGACATCGAAGCGCACGCCGTCGGGCGTCGTCGCCGCGCCACGCACGCCGCACTCGGGCGCGAGCGGCGCCGCGGAGCCGTCGGCCGCCCACTGGTAGCTGGCGAAGCGCCACTCGCCGTCGGTGCCGAGCTCGAGGTAGCGCGTCTCGATCGGCCGCTCGAAGGCGAACTCCTTCCAGAGGCGCGTGCCCGGCGGGAAGCGCCAGTGGTCGGGGTCGCTCGCGTCGATGGAGGTGCCGGGCGGCAGCGCGATCCAGCGCCGCTTCGTCGCGCCGTCGGTCCAGAGCGGGTACTGCGGCGAGAACGCGATCACGCCGTCGGCCAGCGTGCGCGCCGCGAAGTCGGAGTAGAGGCCGGTCGCCGCGAGCGTCGGCGGCAGGGTGCCGCTCTCCGCCGCCGGCGCGCGGCCGCAGCCGATCAGCAGCGCCACCATGCCGATCGCCAGCGCGAGCGTCAGCGCGCCGCCGGCGGCTCGTTCGCGGCTCAGCATGGGGCGACCTCCGCCGTCGCGGCAGGCGTCGCGGTGGCCGTGGCGGCCGCGGCCGCGCGCAGGCTCGCCAGCAGCTGCGCTCGTTCGACCCCGTTCACCGCCGGCAGCAGCAACGCGAGCCACTCGAGCTGCCGCTCGATCGGCAGCACCGCGACGATCCGCTCGTGCAGCTGCGCGAGCTCCGCGTCGCTCGCGTGCGCCCAGAGCTGGCGGTTCGCGGCGAGCTCCTCGCGCTCCATGTGGAGCAGCTGCAGGGCGACCAGCCGGTGGAGCTCCTCGACGAGCTTGCGGCCGTGGGCCACGCGCGCGGCGGGCGCCGCGGCGACCAGCCGCTCGACGCGGCGCAGCAGCTCGCGCTCGCGGCCGGCCAGGCGGACGTGCTCGCCATGCAGCTCGGCGGCGAGCTGCGGGCAGCTCTGCGCCACCGCCGGGACGATCTGCGCGTCCTCGAGCGCCGCGTGCTCGGCCAGCAGCTCGATCAGTCGGCGCACCTCGGCCGCCACCGCGTCGGCGGCCGCGCGCTGCTCGAAGTCGGCGCGGGCGGCGGCCGCTGCCGTCGCGAAGAGCGCCGCGCGCAGCCCCTTGTGGATCGTCGTGAAGAGATCGATGCGAGCCATGAACCACCTCCGTCGAAGCCGGCGGAAGTGTCGTCCAAGGCGGGACGGCGCGCACCCTAAGAGGTTGCTGCGTCTTTCCTAAGAAATGGCTAAGCGCGCGGCGCCACCGCGACGACGCGCGGCTTGAACGGCGCGCGCCGCCGGCGACGATGCGGCGCCGTTCCCCTCCCGACCGGAGCGTCACCGCGCATGCGCATCCTCTTCGTCGCCTCCGAGTGCGCGCCGTTCGCCAAGACCGGCGGCCTCGGCGACGTGGTCGGCGCGCTGCCGAAGTGGCTGGCGCGGCGTGGCCACGACGTGCGCATCGTGATGCCGCTCTACGGCTACCTGCCGACGCTGCGCTGGGACGACTTCGAGCGGCTCGACGGCGTGCTGACCGTGCCGATGGGCGGCGGGGCGCAGCGGGCGGCGGTGCGCCTCGGCGAGCTGCCGCGCGGCGGCGCCGCCAGCAACGCGGCGCCGCCAGTGCGCGTCTACTTCCTCGAGCACCGCCGCTGGTTCGACCGCCCCCACCTCTACGGCAGCCCGACCGAGGCGTACGGCGACAACCTCGAGCGGTTCTCCTTCCTCTCGCGCGGCGCGCTGTCGCTCTGCAGCGCGCTCAACTGGACGCCCGACGTCGTCCACGCCCACGACTGGCAGGCCGCGCTCGCCCCCGTCTACCTGAACACCGTCGAGTGGGGCCGTCCGCTGCACGGCGCCGCGTCGCTGCTGACGATCCACAACCTCGCCTACCAGGGCGAGTTCGACCCGCGCGAGCTGTGGCGCACCGGGCTCGGCAACGAGCACCTCCACGCGAAGGGGCTCGAGCACTTCGGCGCGCTGAACCTCCTGAAGGGCGGCCTCTGGCACGCCACCTTCCTCTCGACCGTGAGCCCCACCTACTCGCGCGAGATCCAGAGCAGCGAGCACGGCTGCGGCCTCGATGGCGTGCTCCGCGAGCGCGCCGCCGACCTGCGCGGGATCCTGAACGGCATCGACGGCGACGAGTGGGATCCGGCGCGCGATCCGCTGATCAGCGCCCCCTACTCGCGCGACGACCTCGACGGCAAGACGGCTTGCAAGATGGCGTTGCAGCGCGAGGCGGGGCTGCCGGTGCGCGCGACGACTCCGCTGGTCGCCTGGGTCGGTCGCTTCGCCTACCAGAAGGGGATCGACGTCGTCGCCCACGCGCTGATGGGGCTGGTGCACGAGGAGGCGCAGTTCGTGCTGCTCGGCACCGGCGATCCGAAGGCGGAGCGGTGGCTCGCCGATCTCGCCGCGCGCTACCCGCAGAAGGTGCGCCTCTTCGCCGGCTTCGACCACAAGCTCGCCCACCGCATCGAGGCGGGCGCCGACTTCTTCCTGATGCCGTCGCGCTTCGAGCCGTGCGGCCTGAACCAGATGTACAGCCAGCGCTACGGCACGCTGCCGATCGTGCGCGCGACCGGCGGCCTCGCTGACACGGTCCGCAACTACGACGAGTCGAGCGGCCGCGGCACCGGCTTCATGCTGCTCGAGCTCTCGCCCGACGCGCTCTACCACACCGTCCGCTGGGCGCTGGCGACCTGGTGGCAGCGGCGCCCCCACATCGACGCGATGCGGCGCGAGGCGATGAGCCTCGACTGGAGCTGGGACCGCTTCGCCGGCGACTACGAGCTCCTCTACCGCCAGGCATGGGAGCGGCGCCGCGGCCAGCCGTGGCGAGGCTGACCGCGGCACCCGCGCCGCTTCGAGCGCCCCTCGAGGTCTGAGGCCGATCGAGCGCGCCGCGGCGGCAGACCTCCCGCGACGCGCCCGATCGTGACATGAGTGTCGACTCGCCGCTCGCGAGTCAGTCGGTTCACCATTCGCGCGACAAATCGATGGTGGTCGTCTCGCCCGCCTTCACGGTCACCGTCCAGCGGTACGCCTCGTGGGGAACGGTCTGCTCGGGGAGCGGTTCGTCCGAGCTCCCTCGGCCAGCGGGCCCCTTCCAGAAGCAGGCGGCGTAGAGGCCGGCCGGGATCGCGTAGCAGCCGTAGCTCTCCGGCAGCGTGCCGCTCATGCGACCGAACTCCGTGGCGTAGCCGCAGCGCGCCTCCTCCGACTCGAGCGAGACGAGCGCGAAGCGCCACTCGTCGGAGTTTTCGAGCTCGCGCGGGAAGCCGGACAGCTCGAAGCTGCCGGCCGGCAGCAGGACGATCGGCTGCTCGCGCAGCTGTGCCGGATCGGTCGGCACCCAGCGCGGCGCATGGCCTTCGGCCCAGGCGATCAGCCCACGATCGGGAGCGAACTCGACCGAGAACTCGCCCGACTCGTCGAGCGTGACGATCGGCTGGTCGGGGTCGAGCGGATCGCCGCTGCGCGTCTGGTAGGGATGGAACACCAGGTCGCGCGCGAACCCGATCCGCGCGCCGGCAAACGGCGCGCCCGATGCGTCGGTCACCATCCCTTCGAGCCGCGGCGGCCTAGCGAGTTCGACGACGCCGAGGTCGAGCAGGCCGGTGGCGGTGACCGTGAAATCGCGGAGCACCGTCGGCGGCAGGCGGATCCGGTAACGACCCGGCGCGAGGCCGCGGATCGAGAGCGAGTCGACCACGCGGTCGAGCCAGACGCTCGCGCTGCTCCACGGCTCGTTCCCGTCGGTCGGCGCGACCGCTTCCACCATCAGGCCGATCGGCCGCAGCGAAGGCTCGCCCCGCGCGTCGACGAAGCGCAGTTGCACGGTCGAGTCGAACGGGGCCGGCAGCGGAACGCTCCGCGCGGCGCCGCCCGGCGCCGCTGCGACCTCGGGACCGAAGAGGACGGTCCAAGCGGCCGGCCCGTGCGCCGCGTCGGGCGCGGCGAAGAGCGCGACGAGACGAGCGTCGGGGTCGTTGACTCCCTCGAACCGGAACTCAGGAGAAGGGCTGAACTTCGACCCGCTCCCCGTCGCCGAACGCAGCGCCACGCCGAGCTGCCCGCCTTTGCAATCGAAGGGCGGCGGCGGCAGCTCGATCGTGCCGTGCACTGTGCCGGTGCCACCCGCCGAGCGATCGACCAGCGTGACCTCGACCCGCGCCTCGCCGGGGGCGAGCTGCAGCGCCAGCGCCATCGGCCAGGTCGGAGCGGTGCCGAAGCTCATGGAGGAGTTCACGGTGCGATCGGCGAGTTCCAGCTCGCACGCCCCCGCCGCGACGCGCTCGAATCGGAACGAGCCATCCGCCGCGCTGACCGTGCGCAGCGGATCGGAGCCGCGCCGGCACGTGACGATCGCGCCGGCGATCGGCCGCTCCGCCCCATCGACGACTCGCCCCGCGATCGACGCCAGCCGCGGCAGCACGAGGCGAAGTCCCTCGATCGTCGCGCCCGCCGCCAGTTCGTGGTGGTCGGGCAACGTGACGAACGCGCCGAGTCCGCCGCACGCGACGCGCAGGCGGACCGCCGGTTCACCCGGCACGAGATTCCGGAACTCGAAGGTGCCGTCGAGGTCGGTCGTCGCTTCGCACGGCGAGCTCTCCGCCGCGCCGTCGCCGATCGTCGCGCCCAGCGGTTCCAAGACGAGTCGCGCGCCGACCGCGGGCGTGCCGTCGTCATGGACGACGCGACCCCGCAGCGCCGCCGCGCGCGTTGCCACCAGCGCGAGCGGGACGCTCGGGCTGCAGAGCACCTCGACCACCGCCGAAGGGGCCGCCGCGCCGAGCAGCACCTCGCCTACGCCCGCGGCTTCGCCCTCCCCATCGCCTGAGTGCTCGAGCCACACCGCGAACGATCGGCCCGCCGCAACCGGCGCCGCTGCTTCGAAGCTGCCATCGGCCGCCGTCGTCACGAGGAACGGCTCGCTCCATGCGGCCGGAGCGAACGCGAGGACGCGACCGGCGAGCGGCGCGCCGCTCGCGTCGTGCAACGTGCCGTGGAACTGCACCGCTCCGCGGGTGAAGGAGGCGCGCTGCTCGCGAAGCGTCGTCACGCCAGGCGCGAGCGCCGCGTCGAAGCGAATCGAATCGAACCGCGACGTCGGGCTCCAGACCTGGAACTGGTAGCGGCCACTCGGCAGCGCGTCGGTGACGAGGTGGCCATCGGCGGGGATCGCGAGCGACTTGAGGGCACTCGCCATCCGGAAGTAGCTGAACTCGGTGTGCTCCTTGCCCTCGAGCGTGTAGCCGAGTCGCGCATCGCCGAGCGGCTGCCCGGCAACATCCATGACGCGCAGGTCGAGCGTCGCCGGCGGCTCCGCCACGAGCGTCACGTCGCCGAACTCCGCCACGGCGGCGCTGCCCGCGGCCACGGGGCCGACGAGCTGCTTCGCGTGGCCATGCGCGACGACGGTGAGCCAGACGCGGCAGGTCGGCACTCCGTCGAGCGTGAAGCGGCCATCGCCGCCGCTCACCGTCTCCGGCCACGCGAAGCGGTCGAAGAGCGTCTCGTCGAAGGCCAGAAGCTGTGCGCCGGCGATCGGCTCGCCCGCGGTGTCGACCACGCGACCGGTCACCGCGCGCGCCGGGAAGAGAACAAGCGTCGCGCCGCGATCGAAGGGCGACCGCACATCGATCTCGACGCGGCGTCGCACGCGGGTCAGACCCGTCTCGCGCGCCACCAACTCGTAGCGTCCGGCTGCGACCGCATCGAACGCGTAGCTGCCGTCCGCCGCCGTCGTCGCGAGCCGCGTTGCGCCGCCGCTCGCTGGCGCGTCCGGCCGCTCCTGCAGCTCGACGGTCGCCCCCTCGATCGGCTGGCCGGCCGCATCGACGACGCGCCCGGTGACGATCCGCGCCTCGTTCGAGAGCGGCGCGGGCGCCACGCGCAGCGACGCGACCACCCCCGGCAGCGCGGCCTGCAGCGCCGCGTCGTGGCCGCCGTCGCCGCCGCTCGTCGCCACCACGGCCGCCTCGGCGCCCTCGCTCGGCAGCGCGGTGATGCGCCACCAGACACCGCCGATCAGCAGCAGCACGACCGCCGCCGCCAGCACGAGCCCCGGCACGCTCACCGTCGCCTCGAGCGCCGCCGGTGCCAGCGCGCGCAACCACCGCTCGCGCGCCCCGTCGCTCTTCGCGTCGAGCGCGGCGCGCAGCTGCTCGAGCGCGCGCTGCAGCTGCGTGTTCACCGTCGCCACCGGCAGCGCGAGGCGCGCCGCGATCGCCCGCGGCGGCAGCTCCTCGTAGAAGCGCAGCGTCACCACGGCGCGGTACTTCGGATCGAGCGCCTGCACGGCGGCGAGCAGCAGCGCTTGCGTCTCGAGCTCTGCGACGGCGACGTCGCTCGCCGCGACGCTCCCCTCGCTCTGCGCCGCGACGACCTCGCGCGCCTCGCGGCGCCGTTCGCCGCGCTGCTCCTGGCGCGCGACGTTGCGTACCACCGACGCGAGCCAGCCGCGCAGCGACGCGATGCCGCTCCGCGGGTGGCGCGCGACGGCGAGCCAGCTCGCCTGCGCGACGTCGTCGGCGCGCGCCGGGTCGCGCACCAGCGAGCGCGCCAACGACCGCACGAAGCGGCCGTGCGCGAGCAGTTCATCCCAAGGCAACGTCGAGTCGGGCAGGTTCATCGCGGCCTCCATGAGAGTTCCCCGACGAGATGCCGCCAAGCCGCGATCCTGCTCAGGTGCGCAGGAGGTGACGATTGCGCCGGGGGGTGCCGCGGACGAACTCCCCGGCGCGGCCGCTCGTACACTGCGCGACCTCGCGGCGGGGCCGTCCCGCCGCCCACCCCCTGCTCGCGCTGCCCTGGAGCCTCGGATGCAACTCGCTGCCCCGTTCCTCGCCGTCGCCACCCTCTTCGCCGCGATCGCGGCGCCGGCGCCCGACACCACCCTCGCCACCGCGCCGCACCGGGCGGGCGCCACCTTCGAGGTGACGGCGAGCCACGAGATGAAGATGTCGATCGGCATCCATGTCGGTGGGCAGGAAGTCCAGAAGATGCCCATGCACGGCAGCGGGAAGATCGCCGCGAAGGTGGCGGTGAAGGCGGCCGACGAGAAGGGCGCGAGCGAAGCGACGCTCGCGTTCGGTGACTGCTCCGAGATCACCCCGAACCCGATGGCGCCCGCCGAGTCGCAGCCGACCGACTGCTCCGGCAAGAGCTACGCGGCGAAGCGCGGTGCCGCGGGCCTGGTGGTCACCGGCCCGTCTCCGGAGCTCTCCGACGACGAGAAGCTGGCCACCGGGATGATCGCGGCCCATCTGCTGGAGGCGGCGCCGCTGGCCGGCGTGCTCGGCGGCAAGGCGCTGAAGAAGGGCGACGCGGTCGAGCTGCCGGCCGATGTGGCGCAGCGCTGCCTCGGCTTCTTCGCCGACGATGCCAAGGTGCAGTCGGTGAAGCTGACGCTCGCCGAGGAGCCGACGGCTGGCAGCGACGCCGTCGTCTTCCAAGTCGCCGCCAAGTTGGTGTCGCCGAAGAACGACGAGAACCCGGCCGAGATGACGATGGAGCTCGCGGGCACCTGGACCGTGGCGAAGGCGACCTCACGCGTGGTCGCGATGGCGTTGAAGGGGCCCATCACCCTGAATGGCAGCATGGACGAGGGCGGCATGAAGATGGAGATGAAGGGCAGCGGCGACTGGACCGTCGCCTGGAGCGCCGCGCCGAAGTGACGGCGGCCGCGCGGTCGGCGGTACCGAGCGCGCCGACCGCTGCCGCCGGCGACACCGTAAGCGACATCGCGAGCGACACCGCGAACGCCGCAGCGCCACCGGACGAGCGGCAGCCGATGCCCCAGGGCCCCCTGGCGAGAGACCGCGAGGTCGTCGAGCCGCGCGCCGTCCGGTGCGCCGCGTCGAAGGAGAACCACCGCAGCCGGCAAGTTGCGGAAGGCACTGGTGCCTCAGGCGACACGATCTGCCGCGACACCACCCGCCACAACGATGCCTGCCACGACGCTGCCCGCCTTCCCGCCGCCCCGTCCGAAGGCACCTTCGGACGGGGCAGGGAAGCCGAGCGAGTCGAACGCTTCGGTCGGCGCCGCGCGGCTCGCAGGTGCCTCGTCTTCGGATCGGACCACGGACCGCACCGCCGAACGCCCGCCCCTTCGTCCAAGCGTTCTGCGAATTCGATCCCACGTCCGCGACGAGGCCCCGCGCCGCCGCCGGCGCGACCAAGACAGTTCGATCGCGTTCTGCGTCGTTCTCAACGTCGTCCGGCAGAACTCCCGCCAATTTCGTGACATTTGGGCGGTTCCCCCGGGACGAAGCGCGCCGCCACCGAGTCCGCGAGTGGCTCACCAGAGCGCGCCGACGTCGACGAGCGCCGTCTCCTGCGCCCGGATCGTGACCGCCACGACGAACGACTCGCGGGCCACCGTCTGATCGGGCGCGACTTCGCGCGAATCGGTCGAGCCTGAGTCGCCCTTCCAGAGATGGAGCCGGTAGGCACCGACCGGCAGCGCGAAGAAGCCGCAGGGCTCCTCGGTGCGCGGGCGGATCGCCGTGGTCGTCGTTCGGTCGGGGTAGCCGCGCCGCGCGTCGGCGGTCTCGAGCGAGACGAGGCGCATGCGCCAGACGCCGGAGCGGGCCATCTCTTCGGGCAAGTTCGCGAGCTCGAAGTCGCCGGCCGGCAGGAGGCAGAGCGGCTCGGAGTCGTTGTTGTCGCTGTTGCGGACGATCTCCCGCGGCGCGAAGCCCGGCGCGGTGGCGATCTGCGGCATCAGGTCGGGATCGTCGAGGACGTAGCGCCCCTGCGCGTCGGTCGCGGCGTACGGCCAGTCGCGGTTGAGCGGGTCGTTGCGATTTCGGCAGCCGACCACGCCGCCGGGGAAGAAGACGAATCCGTCCGTTCGCATCGGGTTCCCGACCTCGCCGCCGACGATCGGCGCGCCGTCGCGATCGACGAGCGTGCCCGTCAACACCGGCGCCTTCGCCAGCCGGATCTCCCCGAGCGCGACCTCATCGCCGTCGCGCAGCGTGAACTCGCGCACCGCTTCCGGCAGATGCGGGTCGCTGCCGAGTTGCAACCGGTAGGTGCCGACCGGAAGCCCGCGCAAGGCGAAGCGACCATCCCCGGCGGTGAGGCAGCCGGCGCTCAGGTGGTCGTACGGCGACGACGCCTCTTCCCCGAAGATCAACCAGACCAGCGACCGCGTCACCGGCGCGCCGTGGGCTTCGACGATCTGCGCCTCTACCCGCGTCCGCGCCGGCTTGCGCACCACCACCTCGATCGGCGCGCCGCCCGGCACCGCCGTCTGTGGCGCCGCGAGACCGACGACGATCGTGCTGCCATCGCTGTCCTGCAGCAGCGTGGTGGCGCGCACGCGGGAGGTCGGTTGCGCTACCTCGACGGCAAAGGTCGGGTCGTCGGCGTAGCAGTATTGGGTGTCGACGCCACCGTCGATCTGCAGACGGAGCACCGCCACCGACGGCGCGATCCACTGCTCCTCGAAGACGATCCGACCCCGAACGAGTGATTCGCTGCTCGGGTCGCCGTGCCGCAACTCGACCCCCTCCCTCCGCTCACCGGCCTCCAGCGCGAAACCCGTCAACGGCGGCAAGGACCCAACCGCGAGCGCACGGTCACCGATCCGCAGCGTGACCATCCCCGCCGGCAGGTCGAAGAGCGCGAAGCGGCCGTCGCGATCGCTGATCGCGCCCTGTCGGACCGATTGCGACACGCGCTCGACGCGCGCACCAGCGACGCCGCGGCCCTCCGCATCGACGACGCGACCCGACAGCGACGCCGGCGCCGGGAGGAGGTGCGTCCCGGAGTCGAGCGACGCCCCCACCGGGATCGCGCGCCGCTCGGCCAACGCGAGCGGCTCCTCGGCGAAGCGCGGCACCACCCGCAGCCCGAGCTCCACGTCGCTCGGCGGGAGGCCGCGCAGTTCGAAGGTGCCGTCGAGGTCGGTCGTGATGCTCGGCACGGAGCGCAGCGGCTCCGACGCCGGGAGGTCGAGCTCGACGCGCACCCCCGCTTGGGGCGCGCCATCGAGCGCGACGATCCGGCCGCGCCAACTCGCGGATGGGACCGCCTGCAGCGCGACCTCCGGCTCCGCTCCGCCGCGCGGCGGTTCGCACCATGCGACCCCGCCGAAGGTCGTCGGCCCCACCAGCGCCAGCGCCGGGTCGACCAACCACAAGCGCAGCGGCTCGGTGACGAGCGTCGGCAGCGGCAGCGCGAAGGAGCCATCGGCCGCAGTCGTCACCTGCAGCGGTCGGACCCACCGCCGCGGTGCGATCGCGATCGCGCGCCCCGCGAGCGGAGCGCCGCCACCGTCCCGCAGCGCGCCGCGCAGCGTCGCTCCCCCCACCCCGTCAGGCCAAGCGAGCGTGGTGGCCGCCCCGCCCTTCAGCTCGATCGTGATCGGCTTGCTGGTCAGCGGCCAACCGTCGCAACTGAAGGTGCCGTCGAGCCTCCCTGCCGGAAGCCCCAACAGCGGTCCGCCGAGCAGTTCCTCGCCGGCGAGTCGCTGCCATCGCTTCGGCAAGACGCGCGGCATCGGCTGCGCGCCGAAGGGTTCGCGCCGCAGCGGCCCGGGATGGAGCGAAAGCGACAGCGCGTGGCCACTCGTCGCGACGTCGGGCGGAAGGGCGAGCTCGAGGCGCGTCGGCTCGACGGGCTCGAGTTCGATCACCGCCTCCGACTCCTCGGGACCGATCGGCCCGAAGCGGCGCGGCGCGAAGCCGAGCGCAGCGACATCGAGCTCGACCGCGCAGAGCGGCAGCGAGAGGGCGAAGCCGCCGTCGGCGGCCGTCTCCGCTTCGAGCGGCGCAAGGTCGACCGACGAGGCGCAGCGCACGACCAGCCAGGCACCGGCGATCGGCGCGCCATCCAGCGAGCGGACCGCGCCGCGAACGTCACGCGCCGGATGGAGCTGCAGCGTCACCCCGCGGGCCGCTCGTCGATGGCCGTCGAGGAAGAGCCACTCCTCGGAGCCGACGGCGCCTGCCAGCGAGGCGCGACAGCGCAGCGAGCCGCTACGCGCGTCGTCGAGCGAGAAGGCGAAGCTCCCGTCGCTGGCGCTCTGCGTCACCGAGGCCGTCGCGCGCCCCGTGGCGGACGCGGTCGCGCCCTCCTCCAAGACGACCGTCGCCCCGCCGACCGGAGCGCCGAGCGCGTCGATCACGCGGCCGCTCACGGTCGGAAGAATCAACCCCGCCACCGGGGCGCGCTGCGTCGCGGTGCTCGATTCGGCGACCGCGTCGGCGATCGCGCGCACGTCGTCGGGCAGCGGCGCGGCGGCGGCGGCCGCGGCGAGCGCCGCCTGCTGCTCGGCGTCGGCCGGCTCGGCGAGGGCGACCCACCACCAGCTGCCGCCCACCAGCAGCAGCAGCGTCGCGACGATCGACACGACCGCGCCGCCGAGCGCCGCTTCCGACGCCGCCTCGGCCCCGAGCAGCACCAGCCCCCGCTGCCACCGCTCGCGATCGCCGCCGTGCGCGGCATCGAGCCGCTCGCGCAGCTGCGCCAATGCGCGATGGAGCTGCGTGCGGACGGTCGCCGCGGGAAGGTCCAGCTTCGCGGCGATCGACGCGACGCGCAGCCCCTCGAGGAAGTGGAGCACCACCACGGCGCGGTACTTCGGCTCGAGCGCGTCGACCGCGGCCAGCACCCGCTGCTGCAGCTCGAGCTGGGTCGCCGCCTCGGCGAGGGTCGACGGCTGCGACTCGGGCGGGGCCGCCCGCTGCTCGCGCGCGATGCGCCGCCCGTCGCTGCGCTGCCACTGGCGCGCCACGTTGGTCGCGACGCGCCGCAGCCAACCGCCGAGCGCGGCCGTCGCGCGCGGCGGGTGCGCAGCCGCGGCGAGCCACGTCGCCTGCACCACGTCCTCCGCGCGGCTCTCGTCGTGCACCAGCGCGCGCGCGAGGCGGCGCAGGAACTCGCCGTGGGCCAGCAGCTGCTCCCAGGTCGCTCGCTCGGGCAGGGCATCGGCCATGGCAGTGCTCCGTGGTGACGGCCTCTAATGCCGCCGCCCTGCCCACTGCTTCACCGTCGACTCGAAGCGGCCGCGACCCCGCGGCACCGCGCGGCCCGACCCCGCGCTCGCCGCCCTCACACCACCATGCGCTTCCACTTGCCGCGGCGGAAGACCACGGCCGCGACCACCGTGAAGAGCGCGAACGACGCGAAGATCGCCCAGAAGACGCCGGCGGCACCGAGCGCGGTGTGGCGCGCGAGGAACCAGGCGAGCGGCAGCTCGAAGAGCCAGAAGCAGAGCAGGTTGATCCAGGTCGGCGTCCACGGGTCGCCGGCGCCGTTGAACGACTGCGCCAGCACCATGCCGAAGGCGAAGAAGAGGAAGCCGTAGCTGATGGTGCGCAGGCAATCGACGGCGAAGGCGGCGACGCTCGCGTCCGCGGTGAAGTGGCCGACGATCCAGTGGGCCGCCAGCACGAAGAAGAGGCCGATCGCGCCGAGGAAGGCGAGGTTGAAGCGGCCGGCGAGCCACACCGACTGCTCGGCGCGGCGCGGATCCTTGGCGCCGAGGCTCTGGCCGACCATCGTCGCGGCGGCGCTCGCCATCCCCCACGCCGGCAGCAACCCGAAGATGATCACGCGGATGCCGATCGTGTAGCCGGCGACGGCCGCCTCGCCGAAGCTCGCCAGCACGCGCACCAGCCCGATCCAGCTCGACGTCTGCACCAGCGACTGCACCATGCCGGTCAGCGAGAAGCGGGTCAGCGCCGCCAGCACGGGCGGGTCGACGCGCAGGTGGCGCCGCTCGACGCGGAAGTGGCCGCCGACGCGATGGAGCTGCGACAGCTGGTAGAGCACACCGATGCCGCGGCCGATGTTGGTGGCGATCGCGGCGCCCTCGACGCCGAGTTCCGGGAACGGCCCCCAGCCGAAGATGAGGCAGGGATCGAGCACGAGGTTGATGCCGTTCGCCAGCAGCAGCACGCGCATCGCGATGGCGGCGTCGCCGGCGCCGCGGAAGATCGCGTTCATCACGAAGAGCAGCAGGATGGTCGCGTTGCCGCCGAACATGATGCGCGTGTAGCCGCCGCACGCCGCGACGGTCGCTTCCGACGTGCCCATCGCGGCCAGCAGCCGCGGCGCGAACCAGCCGCCGAAGAGGCAGAGCGGCGCGGCGATCAGGACCGCCAGCAGCACGCCCTGCACGGCCGCGGTGGCGGCGGCGTCGCGCTGCTTCTCCCCGATGCGGCGCGCCACCGTCGCGGCGGCCGCCATCGAGACGCCCATCGCCAGCGCGTAGAGGATCGAGAGCATCGACTCGGTGGTGCCGACCACCGCCACCGCGTCGCTGCCGAGCTTCGCCACCCAGAAGAGGTCGACGAGCGCGAAGAGCGACTCCATCGACATCTCGATCACCATCGGCACCGACAACAGCAGCAGCGCCGGAGCGATCGGCCCCTGCGTCCAGTCGCGCGCCTCGCCCGAGAAGGCGCTGCGCAGCGCGCGCAGCCCTTCGCGCAGGCGGCTCACGAGCGGCGGCGCAGCGGCGGCCGGCCGTCGCGGGCGGCGAGCAGCCAGTCGATCGCCCCGCGATCGGCGAGCGTGTCGGCCAGCGCGTCGGGTTTCGCCGCCTCGAGCTCCGCGCGCGCGACCGGGCCGCTCGCCACCGCGAAGGCGTCGAAGCCGTTCGCGCGCGCGGCGGCGATGTCGAGCGTCGTGTCGCCGATCACGATGACGCGGCAGGAGCGCAGCGGCATGCGGACCATCTCCGCGCCGCGCTCGGCGGCGATGCGGATCAGCTCGGGCCGCTGCTCGCTGTCGTCGGCGAAGCCGCCGAACGCGAAGTGGTGCCAGAGGGCGACGTGGTCGAGCTTGCGCTTGGCGCCGGCGCGCAGGTTGCCCGTGCCGAGCCCGGCGACGATCCCCTCCGCCTTCGCCGCGCGCGCGAGCGCCGCGGTGACGCCGTCGAGCACGCGGTAGCCGCTGGCGCGCTTCAGCTCGTCGTCGAGCCGCGCGAGGTAGCCGTCGAGCAGCGCCTTGATGGCGGCGTCGTCGGCCGTGACGCCGATCGCCTCGAGGCCGCGGCGCGCGATGGCGCGATCGGTGAGGCCGGCGAGGCTGAAGCCGGCGCAAGCGTCGGCGCGGCCGTGCAGCTCGCCGAAGGCGCGGTCGAGGGCGCGCCGGCCGGTGCCGGAGCTGGCGACGAGCGTGCCGTCGAGATCGAAGAGGAGGAGCGTGGGAGGGCGTCGCATGAGGCGGAGCATCGTAGCGAGCGGCGCCGCGCCAAGCAACGGCAGAGCGTGGTGCAACTGCCCCGCCACCTGCCGTGGTGCAACTGCCCCGCCACCGGACGGCGCTACGCTGGCGCGCCGTTTCGGCGGCGACGGTGCGACGCGCCTCGCGCCGATCGTGGCCTCCGGCCGATCTCCTTCCCCATGCTTCGACGCCTCCTCCTCGCGCTGCTGCTGCCGTGCGCCTGCGATCCGCCGGCGTCGCCCGGAGCCCCGCCGACCGTCGCGCCCTCCGCGGCCGCCGCGGCTGCGGAAGCCCTCGACGGCGCGCGCGTCCCCGCCACCACGCTGGTGCCGGCGCCCGCCGCCGCCGCCGCCGCGTTGGCGCGCGCTCGCGAGCTGGTCGCGGTCCACGCGCAGGCCGATCCGCCGCAGGCGCTCGAGCTGCTGACCGCGACCTTCGGCAGCGCGCCGAGCGATCCCGAGGCGGCCTTCCTGCTGGCCCGCGCCGCCTTCCGCGCCGAGGCGCCCGCGCCCTGCCGCACCGCGCTCGACGCCTACTTCGCCCACGCGCCCGCCGACCGCGCCGACTGGAGCGCCGAGGCGTGGCTGCTGCGCGGCTGGCTGCTCGAACGGGAGGGGCGCTTCGCCGAGGCGCCGCCGCTCTACGCGCGCGCGCTCGAACTCTCGCCGCGCTACGCCTTCGCGCTCTTCCGCACCGGCAACGCGCTCTCCGAGTCGGGCGACGACGCCGGCGCGCTGCCCTGGGTCGACCGCGCGCTGGCCGAGCGGCCGGCGCTGCTCGAGGCGCACTTCCTGCGCGCGCAGTTGCTGCGGCGGCTCGGGCGCGCGGAGGAGGCGGCGCAGGCGGCGCTGCTCCACAAGCTGCTGAACGACACGCAGGACAACGTCGCGACGACGCGCGAGTCGGTGGTGCAGAAGGTCGCCGCGCTGGAGCAGTTGGAGAAGCTGCTGCCGCGCTGGTTCGAGGGGCGCCTCCAGCTGACGCAACTGCAGTTGCGCTTCGGGCAGCCGGAGCTGGCGCTCACGCGGCTGAAGGCGCTGGTCGTCGAGCCCGACGCGCCGCGCGATGGATGGCTCCTGCTGATCGAGCTGCTGCGCAGGAGCAGCAACGACGCGCTGGCGCAACGCGACCTCGCCGCGCTGCTGCGCAAGGCGAAGGGGATCGCGCCCGAGCTGCGCGCGGAGCTCGAGGAGCTGGCGAGCGAGGGGTTCCCGCGATGAGGCGCACCCGAGGAGCGATCGCGCTGGCGGTGCTGCTGCCGCTGGCGAGCTGCGGGAACGACCCGGTGGCGCCGAGCGGCGGCGCGGGCGGCACTGCTCCGGCCAGCGCGGCCGCCCCCTGCTTCACCGACGTCACGGCGGCGCTCGGCCTCGACTTCGTCCACGAGACGGGCGCGAGCGGCCAGCGCCACTTCGTCGAGACCAACGGCTCGGGCGCGGCGTGGCTCGACGTCGATGGCGATCGCCGCTTGGACCTCTTCCTGGTGCAGGGCGCCGCGCTGCCCGGCTTCACCGCGACGCGGCCGCTCCACGACACGCTCTTCCTGGCGCGCGACGGCCGCTTCGTCGACGTGACGCCGGACGCGATGAGGGGCGAGTCGGCGCACGGCATGGCAGCGGCCGCCGCCGATTACGACAACGACGGCGACAGCGACCTCTACGTCACCAACTACGGCAAGAACGTGCTCTGGCGCAACGACGGCGGCACCTTCACCGACGTCACCGAGGCGGCCGGCGTCGCCGACGGCGACCGCTACCACAGCTCGTGCGCGTGGGCCGACTTCGACGGCGACGGCGACCTCGACCTCTACGTGGTCGGCTACGTCGACTACCGCGTCGGCGACGGCAAGGTGTGCGGCGACGCGGCGCGCGGCCCCGAGTGGACCAGCTACTGCCACCCCGACATGTACCAGGGGATCGACGACACGCTGCTCCGCAACGACGGCGACGGCACCTTCACCGACGTCACCGCGACCTCGGGGCTCGCCGGCAAGAAGGGCAAGGGGCTCGGCGTCGCGGTGGCCGACTACGACGACGACGGCGACCTCGACGTCTTCGTGGCCAACGACGCCGACGTCAACTTCCTCTGGCGCAACGACGGCGGCCTGCGCTTCACCGACGTCGCCTCGACGCTCGGCGTCGACTTCAACGGCGAGGGGCGCACGCAGTCGTGCATGGGCGCCGCGTTCGCCGACGTCGACGGCGACGCCGACCTCGACCTCTTCACCGTCAACTTGAGCAACGAATACAACACGCTCTGGCTGCAGGACGGCGGCTTCTTCCGCGACAGGAGCTTCGCGAGCGGCCTCGCGGCGCCGTCGATGGCGTGGGTCGGCTTCGGGACGCTCTTCGCCGACTTCGACGGCGACGGCGACCTCGACGTCGTGGTCGCCAACGGCCACGTGCTCGACAACGCGGAGAAGCTGCTGCCCGGCACCACCTGGCGGCAGCCGGCCCACCTCTACTGGAACGACGGCAAGGGGCGCTTCACGCTGGCGGGCGCCGAGTCGGCCGGCAGCTACTTCGGCGAGCGCCACGTCGGTCGCGGCGTCGCCGCCGCCGACTACGACGACGACGGCGACCTCGACCTCCTCTTCACGCACAACGGTGAAGCGGCCCGGCTGCTCCGCAACGACCGCGGGAACCAACCCGCCTGGATCGGCTTCGAGCTGGTCGGCCGCCGCTCGCCGCGCCAACCGCTCGGAGCGGAACTGCTCGTGCGCGTCGGCGGTCGGACGCTCCGCCGCATGGTGCGCAGCGGCGAGAGCTACCTCTCGAGCCACGACCCGCGCGTGCTGGTCGGCCTCGGCGATCTCACGGGGCCGGTCGAGGTGGAGCTGCGCTGGCCGAGCGGCACCCGGCAAACCCTGCATGAATTGCAAAGCCGCCGCTACCACCGCATCGAGGAGGCGCCGTGACCCGCCCCGGCCGCTGTGCGACTCCGCCGTGCCGACTTCATTGCAACCGACTCTTGGACGAAGGGATCGAGTCGGTACCGTCCTTGCTCTGCCTCAGGAGGTCGCCTTCAAAGGACGTGGAGATTCCGCACTTCAATGAGTTGGATCCCGCTGCTCTTGGCCGCCGTGCTCCTGATCCTGGCAATCGCCTTCGGGTTCCATTGCCTCGTGCTGCACTGCGACCGGACCCGCACGATCGAGCCGGCGCGCGACCCCGACAGCGCCACCCGCCGCTCCGCGCACTGAGCCGCGCCGCGCAGCGCCCCCGCGCCGCCGCCCTCGCGCGCGCGCTCGCCGGCGTCCTCCTCTTCGTGGTGGCCGGGTGTGGAGAGGCGCCCCGTCAGGAGGCAGCCGCCCCCGCGCCCGCACCCGCCGCGGCGCCCGCCTCCGCCCCAGCTCCCGCCCCGTCTCCGGGCAACGCCGTACCGCCGCTCGCCGATCGAGCCGCAGCGCAGGCGGCGCTCGAGCGCGGCAAGGCGCTCTACGCCACTGGCGATCTGCCGAAGGCGCGCGCCGCGTTCGAGGAGGCGACCCGCCTCGACGCCACCTTCGCGCTGGCGTGGAACTGGCTCGGCCGCAGCTCGGTGCTGGCCAGCGCCGGCATGTCCTACTCGCGCGCGCGCACCGCCTTCGACCGCGCGCTCGCGCTCGATCCGCAGCTGATCGAGGCGCACTGGGGCCTCGGCCTCGCCGCCTACGGGCTGGTCGAGTACGAGGTCGCCGAGCGCGAACTCGCGGCGTTCCTCGCGGGCGCCGGCGAGACGACCGCGCGCGAGATGCGCGGCGAAGCGGAGCACTTCCTCGGCGTGCTGGCGCGCTTGCGCGGCGACCCCGACGCGGCGCTCGCCTGCTTCGAGCGCGCCGCGAAGCTCCACCCGCGCTTCCCCGACACGCATTACGAGCGCGGCCTCACGCTCGAAGCGGCCGGCCGCACGGAGCAGGCGGTGGCCGCCTTCGAGGCGACGCTCGAACTGGAGCGCAACCACCTGCCGAGCTGGTTCCGGCTGGCGCGGCTCTATCGCGCGCTCGGCCGCGACGCCGACGCCGTCCGCGCCGAGAAGATCCACCGCACGCTGAACCACCTCTACGACGACACCACCGGCCGCGACCTGCGCGAGCCGCAGCGCCGCCTCCAGTGGTGGGGCGAACTCTCCGCGCTCGACCCGAAGAACGTGAAGGCGCGCCTCGAGTTCGCGCGCGCGCTGGCGGAGCTGCAACGCGACGCCGAAGCGCGTCTCGCGGTCGACGACTTGCTGCGGCAGCTGCCGGCCACCAGCGAGGCGCACCTGATGGGGATCGAGCTGGCGTGGCGCGCGGGCGACCAAGCGGGCGCCGCCGCGCGCGTGAAGGCGTGGCGCGCCGCGGTGCCGAGCGCGACGGCGACCGCGCTGCCGCCCGCCTTGCGCTCGCTCTGGAGCGAGTCGTGAAGCGCGCGCGACGAAGCGGTGTCGAAGCGGTGCGGCGCGCCACGCTTCCGGGCGCGCTGGCGCTGCTGTCGAGCTGCGGCGACGAGCCGGGCGGCGCTTCGCCGATCGCGCCGCCGCCCGCCGCAGCGCAGGAGCCGGGCTTCGTCGACGTCACCGAAGCGAGCGGCGTCCGCTTCCACCACGAGAACGGCGCGAACGGGCAGATGTACTTCCCCGAGACCAACGGCTCGGGCCTCTGCTGCTTCGACTACGACAACGACGGCGACTTGGACCTCTACTTCGTGCAGGGCGGCTCGCTCGAGGGCAACACCGGCCGGCCGCCCCCCACCTCGCGCCTCTGGCGCAACGACGGAGCGCTCCGCTTCACCGACGTGACCGACGCCGCCGGCTGCGGCGCGACGCTCTACGGCACCGGCGCGATCGGCGGCGACTACGACGGCGACGGCTGGCGCGACCTCTTCGTCTACGGGCTCGGCCGCAACACGCTCTACCGCAACCGCGGCGACGGCACCTTCGAGGACGTCACCGCGAAGGCGGGCGTCGGCGATCCGCGCTACGCCGGCGCCGCGCTGTGGGCCGACTTCGATCGCGACGGCGACCTCGACCTCTACGTCGGCAACTACGTGAAGTGGTCGCTCGCGCTCCACCGCACCTGCGCACTGCCACCCGCCGAGAAGTCCTACTGCCATCCCGACGTCTTCGAGGCGGAGCCCGACCTGCTCTACCGCAACGACGGCGACGGCACCTTCACCGACGTCACCTTCGCCGTCGGCGTCACGCGGCGCGACGGCAAGGCGCTCGGCGCGGTGGCGAGCGACGTCGACGACGACGGCGACTTGGACCTCTTCGTCGCCAACGACTCGACGCCGAACTTCCTCTACCGCAACGACGGCAAGCCGGGCGAGCTGCGCTTCACCGACGCCTCCGAGTCGAGCTCGATCTCCTACGACCGCGACGGCCGCACGCAGGGGTGCATGGGCTGCGACTTCGCCGACATCGACGGAGACCTCGACTACGACCTGATCGTCACCAACCTCGCGATGGAGGCGAACGCGCTCTACGTGAACGACGGCGGCGGCCGCTTCGACGAGCAGGCGCACGCGCGCGGCATCGCCCGCAGCTCGCTGCTCGACTTCGGCTGGGGCACCCGCTTCCTCGACTTCGAGGACGACGGCGACGCCGACCTGCTGGTGGTGAACGGCCATCTGCACGCCGGAGTGGCCGCCTACGACGCCTCGCAGAGCTACGCGCAGAAGGCGAAGCTGCTGTTGAACGACGGCAAGGGGCGCTTCACGGCGGCCGGCCCCGATGCGGGCCCCTTCTTCCAGCAGGCGGTGGTCGGCCGCGGCCTCGTCGCCGGCGATCTGGACGGCGACGGCGACCTCGACCTCGCCCTCAGCACGAACGGCCACGACGCGCGCATCGTCGAGCGGCGCGGGCGCGGCGCGGGCCAGTGGCTCCGCCTCGCGCTGCAGGGCAGCGGCAAGAACCGCGACGCGATCGGCGCGCGCGTCGACCTGCGCGCCGGCTCGCTCGCGCAACGGCAGGAGCTGCGCGGCGCGGCCTCCTTCGCGTCGTGGCAGGAGCTGACGCTCCACTTCGGGCTCGGCAACGCGACGACCGCCGATCCGGTCACCGTGCGCTGGCCCGACGGCACGAAGGAGGAGTTCGGGCCGCTCGCCGCGGGACGCACGCACGCGCTCGTGCAGGGGAGCGGCCGCGCCGCGCAGTAGCTCCGGCGACAGCGCCGCCGCGCGCCGCTACTTGCCGCCCGCGCCCGCTTCGCGCAGCTTGGCGACCATCGCCGCGACGCGCGCACGGTCGGCCGCCGCCGCCGCCGCCGGCGGCGAACCGGCCGGCAGCACGTCGATCAGCCGGACCAGCACCGCGTCGAGCTCGCCGAGCAGCGCCACGACCTTCGCCGCCGGCTCGCCCTGCTGCAGCTGCCGATCGACGCGCGCCGCGAGCCGCCGCTGCAGCAGCGCCAGCGCGTCGGGGTAGCGCGGATCGATCTCGAGCGCGCGCGCCAGCGCCGCCTCGGCGAGCGCCGCCGTCTTGCGCTCGGTCGCCGCGTGGCCGCGCGCCTCCTCGAGTTCGCCGGCAGCACGCGCCCGGCTCGCCTGCTCGCGGAGTTGCTTCGCGCGCGCTTCGGCGCAGCGGGCCAACTCCAGCTGCAGCCGCGCGCTGCCCGGATCGAGCACGACCGCCTGCGCCAGCTCCGCCTCGGCCTCCGCGAACGACTCCGGCCCCTTCGCCATCAGCAGCGTCCCGAGCCGCCAGTGCATCGGCGCGCTGCGCGGCTCGTCGACGAGGATCGCGCGCAGCGCCGCGATCGCGGCGTCGAGCCCCTTCGGCAGCGCGGCGGCCAGCGTCTCGTGCATCCGCTCGTAGCTCGGCAGCCGTTCGTAGAGGTCGGGCAGCTCCGACCAGTCGGTCGGGAAGGCGCCCGCCGCGCCGCCGTCCGCCGCGTAGCCGAGCGACTCGAGGCGGCGCCGATCCTCGTCGGAGAGCGCGCCGCTGATCGACGACCAGTCGCTCTCCCGCGCGAGGTAGTCGTCGACGCGGCGGCGCAGCGCGGCGGCGCGCGGATCGTTCGGCGCGAAGCGGTTCTCGCGTTCGCGCGGATCGGCGGCGCGGTCGAAGAGCTCCTCGCGCGCCGAGCGCAGGTACTTCCACTCGTCCTGCAGCGCGCCGAACTGCGGCGCCCAGCCGAAGTTGAGCCAGCCGTACTGCGACTCGAGCAGCAGCGCCCGCTCGGGAGGCGCGAGCGTCGCGTCGGCGAGCCACGGCGCCAAGTCGAGGCCATCGAGCGGCGCCCCCGCCGCGCCGACCGCGAGCAGCGGCAGCAGCGTCGGCAGCAGGTCGACGTGGGAGATCGGCGTCGTCCGCACGCCCGGCGCGAGTTCGGGATGGCGCAAGAGCAGCGGCACCTGCACGGTCGGATCGAACAGGAAGAAGCCGTGCGCCGCCTCGTGCGCGTCATGGAGGCTCTCGCCGTGGTCGGCGGTGACGACGACGACGAGCTGCTCGAGGACCCCTTGCGCCTCGAGCCCGCGGAAGAGGCGGCCGAGCTGTTCGTCGAGCTCGCGCAGCTCCTGCTCGTAGTACGCCTTCTCGCTCCGGCGGCGATCGGCCGCGACTTCCGGCGCGAGGAGCGGCGGCCGCTGCGGCGCGTAGGGCAGGTGCGGGTCGTAGAAGTGGGCCCAGCAGAAGAGCGGGCGGCGATCGGGTCCGGCGGCGGCCGCGGCGGCGAACTCGGCCAGCACCTCATCGACGATCGGCGCCGCGGGCCGCTCCGCCTCGGCCGCCGGTGCATCGGGGCGCGAGAGCTCGCGGTCGGGGGCGCGGTAGCGCTCGAAGCCCTGCGCGAGGCCGAAGATCGGATCGAGGACGAACGAGCCGACCGACGCCGCGGTCGCATAGCCCGCGTCGTGCAGCAGCTCCGCGAGCGTCACCGCTTCGTCGGGGAGGCGGAAGCCCGAGTTGTAGCGCACGCCGTGGCGCGCCGGGTAGAGGCCGGTGAAGAGCGAGGCGTGCGCCGGCAAGGTGATCGGCGCGGTGGTGAACGCCTGATCGAAGCGGATCGCGCCGGCCGCGAAGGCGTCGAGCGCCGGCGTCGGCGACGGCGTGCGCCCGTAGCAGCCGAGGTAGTCGCGCCGCGTGGTGTCGAGGGTGATCACCAGCAGGTCGCGCGGGCGCGACGGCGCGCTCGGCCGCGGCGGCCGGAACACGTGCGCAAGGGCGATGGCGACCGGGAAGAGGAGGGCGGCGGCGCTCGCGAGCGGCCGCAGGGGGAACCGAACCATGCAGCGGGGGGACCGAAGCCTCGCAGCTCGGCGAGGGACGGCTGGCGTGGGCGCCAACCTAGCGCCGCGCCCGCGTCAGTCGAGGGATCGCTCCTGCTACGAACCGGTCCGCGCGGCGCTCACCGCCTCGTCGGCGACGCTCACCGCTCCGACTCATCGGGCGGCGCGACGACGTAGAGCACCTCGCGCAGCCAGAACTCGGTCGGCGTCGCCAGCGCGAACTCGAGGCCGTCGTAGCCGATCGGCCCTTCGCTCGGCGGCGGCTCGAAGCTCCACTCGACGCGCTCGAAGCCGGGCCGACCGCTCGCCGGGCCGAGCAGCTGCGGCCGGCTGCGCGCGACCTCGAGCTGCCGCGCGACGCGCGCGCGCCGCTCGAGCTCGACGGTGCTGCCGGCGGGCAGTTCGCCGCGCACCACCAGCTCGCGCGCCAGCGCCGGGCGGCGCAGGACCAGCTCGAGGCAACCGTCGGCCGCGACGCGCCCCCCCTCCGCAACGCCCGCCAGGATCCCGAGCGGCAGCGCGCCCGGCGCGACGAGGAGATGGGAGTCGACCGCGCGCTCGACGAGGCGGATCGCCGACTCCTCGAGGCCGCCGCGCGAGAAGTGGGACTGCTCGATCGCGTCGGCGCGCTCGATCACGGCGGCGGGCGCGGCGGCGGCGGTCGGCAGCAGGCCGCGCTTGCTGAGCGTCGCCCACAGCGCGTCGGCGACCTGCGCATGGACCAGCGCAGCGGGCCGCGGGCCGCCGGGGAGCGCGTGGCGCAGCTCGGCATCGAGCTCGAAGGGCGGCGCGTGGACGATCGCATGGCCGAGCGCCTCGGCCACCTGCACCAGCGCGAGGCTCGGGAGCGTCGGGCCGGTGACCAGCACGATCGCCGTCCGTTGCGCGTCGCGCAGCTCGGTGAAGAGGCGGCTCCACTGCTCGCGAGCGGCGGCGCGCGCCAGCGAGCGGCGCAAGCCGTGCACCTCGGCCAGCACGCCGCGCGCGAAGCGGCGCTGCTCGGCCGTCGGCTCGCCGCCGTGGAACGCGGCGGTGAGGCGATCGATGCGTTGGCGCATCGCCGAGGAGGCGCGGCCGGTGAAGCCGTCGCGCTGCACGAGGTCGACGATGGCCGCTTCGTCGCGCTTGCGGGCGCGCCGCAACTGGAAGAGCTCCCACGCGTCGACCACGCGCAGCGCACCGAAGTCGAAGGGGGGCGGCGGCGGGTCGGGCGCCGCGATGGCGAAGAGCGGCGCGTCGCCGCCGTAGACGCTGCCATCGATCTCGAGGATGACCACGTCGGGGCCGACCGGGTGGCGCACCACGCTGTCGGGCGGCCCGCCGTCGGCGGCGCTGGCTCCGTTGGCGCGCGGCAGCGCCAGCACGCGGCGCAGCTCCGCCTCGCGGTCCGCCACCGCCAGCGCCACGACGTCGCTGAAGCCGCCGGCGCGCGCCCGCTTCTCGAGCCGCTCGGGGTAGCGCTCCGCCAGCGCCAGGCCGGGTGCCGCGGTGAACTCGCCGCCGACGATCACGATCGGGTGGGCGAGCGGCCGCGCGAGCCGCTCGGTCGCGCGCGCCCGCTGCCCGGCGCCGTCGGTCACGTAGCGCACGCCACCGCAGAGCCCGTCGCGCTCCGCCTCGTTCCAGGCGGTCGGCGCGACCGTCGCGCCGGGCAGCACCACGCGGACCGCGACCTCGGCCGCCAGCAGCAAGAAGAGCAGCAGGAAGAGCCGTCCCAGTGCGGTCCGTTTCATGGCCGGCACCATAGCCGTGGAACGATGGCGCGCCCGCGCACGGCGCCTTCGTAGAGTGCCGCGCCGATCGCGCCGCGAACCCCCGCACGACCGCGGGTGGCGCTTCGAAGGAGCCTGCGATGGTCGCATTCGACTGGACGCTGTCGCTTGCCGCGTGGTTCGCCGCCGTGCAGGAGCCGCCCGCAGCACCGCCCGCAGCACCGCCGGAGGCGCCGCCGGCCGCGCCCGCCGCTGCGCCGCAAGAGCCGCCTGCGCCGATCGAGGCGACCTGGGGCAGCGCGCTCTTCGACGACGTCGCGTGGCGCCCGCTCGGGCCGATCAACATGGGCGGCCGCATCACCGACCTCGCCGTCGATCCGCGCCGCAAGAGCACGTGGTACATCGCGGCAGCGAGCGGCGGCCTCTGGAAGACGGTGAACGCGGGCACCACCTTCGAGCCGCTCTTCGAGGGCGGTCCGACCGCGTCGATCGGCGACGTCACCATCGCGCCGTCCGACTCGTCGATCGTCTGGCTCGGCACCGGCGAAGCGAACCCGCGCAACTCGGTGATCCCGGGCGCCGGCGTCTTCCAGTCGACCGACGGCGGCAAGAGCTTCGCCTTCATGGGGCTCGCCGACAGCCGCGCGATCGGCCGCATCGCGATCCACCCGACCGACCCGAACGTCCTCTTCGTCGCCGCCATGGGCCACACCTGGGGCGACAACGACGAGCGCGGCCTCTACCGCACGCGCGACGGCGGCGCGACGTGGGAGCGCGTCCTCTTCGTCGACGCGGCGACCGGCTGCATCGACGTCGCCATCGATCCGCTCGATCCGTCGATCGTCCACGCGGCGACCTGGCAGCGGCGGCGCGACGAGTTCGACGGCGGCGATCCGATCGTGCAGTTCGGGCCGGGCGGCGCCCTCTGGCGCTCGATCGACGGCGGCACGACGTTCACGCGCAGCAGCGCCGGGCTGCCGACGGTGCAGCTCGGGCGCGTCGGCTTCGACCTCTTCGCGGCCGATCCGCAGATCCTCTACGCGACGGTGCAGACCGAGCTCACCGGCAAGGTCGCGCCGGGCCAGGCGCCCGGCGAGTCGGGGCCGGCGTGGCTCGGCGTGCGCGGCGAGGCGAGCGCCGACGGCTACGTGCTGAGCGAGGCGATCGAGGGCGGGCCGGCAGCGGCAGCGGGGCTCTTGAAGGGCGACGTGCTGCAGAAGATCGGCGACGCGGAGATCCGCACCTTCGAGGAGCTGCGCATCGCGCTCGACGCGCGCAACGCGGGCGACGAGGCCGCCATCGTGGTGCGCCGCGAGGGCAACCTGCAGACGCTCCAGGTGAAGTTCGGGCGGCGGCCCGGCACCACCGGCGACTTCGGCGGCGAGCAGGGCGGCCAGACGGCGAACGCGCAGGAGCGGCAGGGCAGCGGCGGCTTCGAGACCGGCGGCATCTTCCGCAGCGACGATCGCGGCGCGACGTGGCGGCGGGTCAACTCGCTCAACCCGCGCCCCTTCTACTACTCGCAGATCCGCGTCGACCCGCGCGATGCGGCGAAGGTCTGGGTGCTCGGCATCTCGGTGCACGTGTCGCGCGATGGCGGCGCGACGTTCGACAGCCAGGGCGCCGCCGACGCGCATCCCGACCACCACGCGATGTGGATCGATCCGAGCGACGGCGACCACGTGCTGCTCGGCAACGACGGCGGCCTCTACGAGACGTTCGACGACGGCAAGCACTGGGAGATGAACGAGAAGCTGCCGATCGGGCAGTTCTACAACGTCGCCGTCGGCATGGACCGCCCCTACTCGGTGGCGGGCGGACTGCAGGACAACGGCAGCTGGGTCGGGCCGAGCGCGACGCGCCGCCGCCAGGGGATCCCGAGCGACGCGTGGATCTACGTGAACGGCGGCGACGGCTTCCAGTGCGCGATCGACCCCGAGGACGCGTCGCTCGTCTACGCGGAGAGCCAGAACGGCGTGCTGGCGCGCTTCGATCGCGACAGCGGCGCGCGCGCCGACATCCGGCCGCCCGGCAAGCGCTTCTGCTGGAACACGCCGTTCCTGCTGTCGCCGTGGAACTCGCGCACGCTCTGGTGCGCCGGCGAGCGGTTGTTCAAGTCGGTGAACCGCGGCGACGACTGGGTCGCGGTGAGCCCCGAGCTGTCGCGCACGCCGCAGGGCAGCGCCACCGCCGTCGACGAGTCGCCGCGCGTCGCCGACGTGGTGGCGGTCGGCACGGATGACGGCGCGCTCTGGTTGACGCGCGACGGCGGTCGGACCTGGGAGAGCCTCGTCGAGCGGCTGCCGGGCGTCCCCGGCCCGCGCTACGTCGCCGAGCTGCTCTTCTCCCGCCACGACGCCGAGACGCTCTTCGTGGTGCTGGACGGCCGACGCAGCGACGACTGCGAGCCGTGGCTCTTCCGCAGCCGCGACTTCGGGCGCACCTTCACCCGCATCGGCGCCGGCCTCCCCGCGCAGAACCTCCACGCGCTGGCAGAGTCGCCGCGTCGCCGCGGCATCCTCTTCGCCGGCAGCTCGGTCGGCTGCCACTACTCGATCGACGACGGCGACACCTTCGTGGCATTCGACGGGCGGCTGCCGACGGTGCCCGTGTTCGACCTCGTCGTCCACCCGCGCGAGCGCGAGCTGGTCGCCGCGACCCACGGCCGCGGCATCTGGATCGCCGACATCGCGCCGCTCGAGCAACTGAGCAAGGACGTGGTGGCGGCGGAGCTCGAGCTGCTGACGCCGCGCACGGTGACGCTCGCGCCGCGGCTGCCCGGTTCGAACAGCTACGCGGCGCCGCGATTCCACGGCGAGAACCCGCGCGACGGCGTCGAGTTCTGGTGGTGGCGCAAGAGCGGCAGCGACGCGAACGTCGCGCTGCAGGTGAAGAACGTGGCGGGCGGCACCATCGCGCGCCTCACCGGTTCGGGCGCGCCGGGCCTGCAGGTGGTGCGCTGGAACCTCGCGCTCGACGTCGACGCGCCGGGCGTGCCGTCGATGCGCGATCGGCGGCTGAAGCCGGGCGAGTACCTGGTGGTGATCGAGGCGGACGGCAAGAGCGACAGCGCGACGCTGCGCGTCGAGGAGGAGGCGGCGGCGGGCGGTGGCGCGCTGATCGGCGGGCAAGACGTGCGATGAGCGTCCGCTTCCGCGCTGTCCTCTTCGACCTCGACGGGACGCTGGCCGACACGCTGCCGACCATCGCCGGCGTCGCCAACTTCGCGCTGCGCCAGCTCGGCCTCCCCGAGCATCCGCTCGCCGCCTTCAACCACTTCGTCGGCGATGGCCTCGCGAAGCTCGCCGAGCGGGTGCTGCCGGCCGGCGAGGCGGCGCGCCACCCCGAGCTGCTGGCGGCGATGCGCGCGCGCTACGCCGACCACTTCCTCGATGACGCGCGCCTCTACGACGGCATCGAGGAGCTGCTGGCGGCGCTGGCGCAGCGCGGCGTGCCGCTCGGCGTGCTGTCGAACAAGCCCGATGCGCTGACGCAGCAGACGGTGGCGGGGCTCGGACTTGCGCCGCGCTTCCGCTCGATCCGCGGCCAGCGCGAGGGCGTGCCGCACAAGCCCGACCCGACCGCCGCGCTCGAGATCGCGCGCGAGCTGTCGGTGGCGCCCGCCGAGCTGCTCTACGTCGGCGACACCGCGACCGACATGGAGACGGCGCGCCGCGCCGGCTTCGCGCCGCTCGGCGTGCTGTGGGGCTTCCGCGACCGCGCGGAGCTCTTGGGCGCCGGCGCGCGCTGGCTCGCCGCCCACCCGCGCGACGTGCTGGCGCGCTTCGACGCCGGCGGCTAGCGAGCCGGTTCGAGCGGCTCCGAAGAGGCGAGGGCGAACCGGTCGATGGGCTATCCGAGCGAGATCCCGAACGCGATCCCGCCGCAGCGCGAGCCGCCGACGCGCGGCGCGCTCGAGCGGCTGATCGATCTGCTGCTCGCGCCCTGGCGCGCCTGGCGCCGCTCGCGCCGCCGCCACCGCGCCGATGCGCCGGGACAGTTCGGCCAGGGCGTCGACCCGCGCCTCCCGCCGCTCACCGCGAAGGACCGCGCGAGGCTCGACGTCGACGCGCTGGCGCAGGAGCTCGAGCGGCGCAGCTGAGGGGCGGCGCAGCGAGGTGCCGCAGAGATCTCCCCTCGGCGATCGGCGAACGCCAGTCGGCGCGACTCGTCACGAACTCGCGATCGGTGACGAGTCGCGCCAACTGCGCAGCCTCGTCGCGACAGCCGGTGGTCGGCGCGATGCCCGGCGCAGCCGCTCTCCCTGTCGCACGCCCCCTTGGACCGCAGGAACCCACGACCATGTCCGATCGAATCGATCCCGCGCGCCTCGCCGCCGCGGCGCCAGCGCCTGCCGATCTCGACGCGACGCCGGGCACCACGCCGCTCGTCCAGCGCGTCCTTCGACGACCCGGCTCGCGAGCCCGTCGGACGCGCGAAGCCGGATCCCGCTGGAGGAGCTCCGCCTTGGGGCTCGCCAGCTTCGCCCTCTTGTGCTCGAGCGTCCGGGCGCAGGACGGGATTCCGTTCAAGTTCAACCAAAGCAACCCGGATCTGCACTCGGGGCTGCACCTCAACTTCCACAACGACCAACAGCAGAACTTCGGCGAGCTGCTGCAGGACGCCTACGGCGCCGGCAAGGTCAACGGCGCGTTCAACGACCCGAGCCAGATCGCCGTCACCAACCTCAAGATCCAGAGTTCCTACTTCGCTGGAATCCTCGACCTGACGAAGTACGACGTCGCCGAGGCGCAGCTGAACGGGCCGACAGGGCCGTGGATGACCTTCGTGGCGCCGAAGGTGCCGCCCACCGGCCCGAACGCCGGCGTCGTCGTCCTCGCGATGCGCCCGACGCGCGTGAAGAGCTGGGACAACGACATCAACGACCACACCAGCGTGCGCAACGACCGCGGACCCGAGCTCCTCGAAGGCGAAGTGGCGCCGTGGCTCGACCGCGGCTGCGCCGCCGTCTGCATCATGGACGACGCGACCGGCGGCCACCCCTACGAGCACTCGCTCCAGCAGGGGGCGATGGCGTCAGTCCTGGTCCGGGCGCTGATCCCCGGGGCCAAGGTGGTCATCAGCGGTTCGTCTTACGGCGCCGTGGCGGGCTACCTCGCGGCGGTCCTGACGCCGCAGTTCTACGACGGCCTCATCGGCGCCGGCGTCGGCTTCAACATGCGGCAGTTCATGATGGAGAAGCGCTTCCTCGGCTTGCGCGAGCGCAGCCAAGGCCGCTCGCTGCGCGCCTTCCTCCACGAGCTCGACACGATCTACAACGGCATCGAGCTCGTCAGCATGATCTGCGCCCAGAACGGCTACACGCTCGACGCAGTCGAGCTCGTGCAGTTCGCGGCCAACCTCCGCATCCCCATGACGATCGTGGACGGCTCGGACGACTACGTCGTCGCCACTCGCGCCTTGGCGCCGGTCATCGAGTCGGCGACGCCACCCTGGCCGAGCTACGTCGACATCACCCACGTTCGCGAGGCGGGCCACGGGGACCAGCGCGTCTTCGATCTGCTGTTCAACAACGGCGCCGGCTCCAAGATCGACTCGTTCCTCGCCACGGTGGCGAGCGGCGTGGCGCCGCGTCCGTGCGCGGGGATCGTCCCGATCCCGCCGATCTGCCTGCCGACGCTGCCGACGCCGTTCCCGCAGATCGCGAAGCAGCAGTACGACGGTTTCGACGACACGCTGCGTTACGACCGCTTGCCGGCGACGCCGGTTCCCGATCCCTGCCCGACGCTCTGGTCATTCGCGGGCGACGGAACTGAACTCGGCGGCCAGACCGGAACGGCGCAGGTCGTCAACGGTGCCGTGTTCTACAAGAGCCTCGAAGGGTGGATCACGCGGCGCGACTGGGTGCCGAGTTCCCCCTCCAACTCCAACCCGCACCTGCGCCTCGATCCCACCAACAACATCGGCTGGCGGACCTTCACCGGTCCGAGCCCGCGCGCCGTCCACGTCACGACGGACTCCAACGGAATACCGGATCGCGTGCTGGTGGGCGATCTGCGCGGCTTCCATGTCCTCTATGCGTCGAGTGGAGGCGTCGATCGCGAGGACGTCACGGGGAACCTCTCCGACGTGCGGGCCATCACGAGCGGGTCGCTCGTCGGCTGGCCGGCCTTCGGCTCGGGCCCCTACTACCTCTACACCACCCACAACACGGAGCTCATCGTCGAGGACGCAACGAGCGGCGCGCGCGTCGGCAACTTCGAGATCGGCGACGTCTCGAAGTTGATGATCCGGCGCGATCCAGCCGACGGGAAGGACTACCTCTACGCCGCGCTCGTGCGCGGCCACATCGCCCGGTTCGGATTCCCGGTCGTCAACGGCCAGACCGTCCTCGAGGCGGACATGGTGTCGGAGTACCTGGGGTTCCAGCCGCGCGACTTCCAGATCGTCGACACCTCGGCGGGGACTCGGATCGCGACGGCGGGCTTCTACTACGACCTCAACACCAACGTCGCCGTGTCACCGCTCAGCGGAAAGAACGAGTGGCAGGGCGGGTGGCTCGCGGTGCTCGGAGTCGACGGACGACACGTCAGCACGCTCCCGAGCCCGAACTTCCCGTTCAACCTGACCATCGCCCCGTCGCCCACCATCCCGGGCCGGCCGCAGCAGACGCCCGCGGACGTCCAGGGGCGACTCCATCTCGGCGCGCTCGGCGGAATCGTCGAGCACATCGAGGTCTCGCCGAACCCTGACTGCGTCATCGTCGGCACCCCCGCCGCCGGCGGCCTCATCGCCGAGATCAACATCGTGGCGGGCAGCATGCTCCCGATCGCCGCCACCAACGGCCAGGGGACGAGCTTCGCCGCCGGGAGCATCGCCAACGCGACGAACGTCGTGCAGTTCCGGGCGGACGGCGGCATCGAGCTGCATCCGATGCCCTTCGCGCCCTCGTCCGGAACGCAGGCGGTCGCGGGACGTGCGCCGACGACGGCGATGACCGTCGATCGCAACACGGACCCTTCGCTCGGCCCGAACGGTCGCTGGGAGGTGACGACGCTCGACTCCGACTGGAAGATGCGTCGCTACCGCGTCTTCTCCGAGACCGTCGGCGCGACGACTCATCCCGCCGGCAGCTTCATCGACGACTTCACCTGGACGGCCGTGCAGCGGCAGCCGAAGCGCGTCGTCCGGACGGCAAACCTCTTCGCCGAGACGAGCTTCGAGCTGTTCGACCAGGATGGCGAGGTGTGGGCCACGACGACCTCACCGACCGGCTTCCTGCGGTTCTCGCGCAAGTTCGGGGGGCTCGCCCTCTCCGCCCACAAGGCGGATGAACACAACTTCATGGACCTCGTCGATCCGGACCGTGAGTACGAGAGCAGCGGAATCCTCGGCCAGATCTCCACGGCGCCGAAGCACTCGATCCCTGGATCCACGAGCCTGCTCTCCGATTGGATCCAGTTCATCCCGCCGCAGCAGGGCATCACCGAGGATGCCGCCATCGCCGCGGTGCCGCTGACGTCGGCGGCGAGCGTCCCGTTCCAGCGCCACCCCGGCCTCAGCGGTCCGTCCCACCTCGCGATGGTGACGCAGAGCGGCATCCTCCGGCTCTACGACATCCACAAGGACGTGATCCTCCCCGAGATCGAGCTCGGCTCCTTCGACCATGCGGCGATGGAGGTGGCCGACGTCAACAATGACGGCACGGTCGACCTCGTCATCGGCGCGCTCTTCCCGAATGCGAGCGGCGAGTCGCTCTTCGTCGTCGATGGACTGTCGCTGGTCACGAATCCGGCGGCGCCGACCATCACGACGGCAAGCGTCGGGCGCATCTGCGGATTGAAGGTCGCCGACCTCAACGACGACGGTCGAGTGGAGATCATCGTCGGAGAGCAGCGCGGGCGGCTCGCGATCCTCGACAGCACCTTGAGCGGGCTCTACTCGGCCGATGACGGCTTCCTGGCCACCGGCAGCAGCGACTCGATCGCCGTGATCCCGGCCGACGCAAGCGCCGGGATCCCGCACCCGGTCATCCTCTACACCCACTCGAACGGCGTCGTCGCGCGACAGATCGTGAACCTCTGACCCGAGGCCGCTCCGGTTCGGATTCCAAGGGCCCGCCGGCGAACTTCGTCGGCGGGCCCTTTTCGTTCGAGCGGGCTCGCGAGCGGCGGCGCTCTTGCGATCGGCGCTCGGCACTCGGCGTTCAGCGACCGGCGATCGCCGCGCGCGAGCCGACGCGACTCGTCACGACTTCGCGATCGGCGCCGTCCCACGCCAACTGCGCGGCCCGCTCGCGACAGATCGAGGTCGGCGCGATGCCCGGCGCTGCCGCTCTCCCCGTCGAACGCCACCCTTGGACCTCAGGAATCCACGACCATGTCCACTCGAATCGGATCCCCGTTCCTCGCCGCGGCGGCGCCAGCGCCATTCACGACTGGCCCCGAGCCACGCACCGCGTCGCGCTCGCTCGCCCGGCGCTTCGGCGCGCTCGTCGGCGCGCTGCTGATCGCGGCGAGCCCGGCTGTCGCGGCGCCGGATGACCCCGAAGGACCGGACAATGCGGACGCCATCGGGCTCGCGGAGCTCGGCGGTGGCTACCACATCGTCGACTTCGAGACAGGCATCAACTTCGGCGCGACCGTGCTCGCGAGCGAGCCGGACAGCAACGGCGACTACGAGATCTACGAGAGCCCGCTCGGCCCCGGCATGGCGCGCGCGGTCGTCGGCGACGACACGAGCTACAAGCTCGAGTTCGCGAGCGGCGACCTCGACCTCGCCTACGATCCGCTGCAGAGCCTGTGGTCGATCCCGCTCGGCGTATCGACGCTCCACCTGCTCGCCGATGCCGACGTCACGGTCGGCTGGAACGATCCGTACGGTCCCGAAGTCAAGGTCCGCAAGGGCATCGATCGGCGAACTGGATTCGAGGTCCTGCAGTTCGTGTTCTGCTCCGGTCCAGCGCTGTTCGGCCTCGACTTCGACATCATCGTGACCAACAAGAGTTGCGCGTATTACGACTACGTCTCGGCTCAAGGGGTAGTGCACAACGACACTCCGGTCCCGGCCGGCACTACGATGAACGGACTCGCCAATGGCGGCCAACCGATGAAGGTCGACTGTTCGACCGTCTACTGCCGGTCCCAAACGCTCGGTGACCCGACCTCGCCTCTGCCCAGTTGGGGACCGGCCGGCGGGGCGCACACCCTCGGCGAGTACGGCGGTGCCTTGCCGAACTTCGCCCGCCGACTCGCCGAGGCGACCGGCGAACCGATCATCTTCCGGATCTCGGTCGTCACGACCGTCCACGTCTACTTCCTCGTGAACGACTTCGTGGTCTATGAGGCCGAGGCGGTGCAGACCACCGTCTTCGAGCCAGGCGCCGACAACAAGTGGCCGCTGGTCGATGTCACCATCGACCTCGTCGACGTGACCACCCCGCCGGACTTCCAGATCGGCCAGCCCGATCTCGGCGCCGTCATCGACTTCATGAACGGCGGCTCGAACGGCGCGCCCGCCAACTGACGGGAGGGATCCGCCCTCACGCTCTGAGCGCCGAGTTCATCGCATCGCAGCCCTCCCGCGCGCCATCGACGCGCGCGGGAGGGCCTTCTCGTCTGGCGCCGAGCGACGCCGCGCTCGACCGCTCCCGCTACTCCCGCACGACCTCGACGCTGCCGAGGTTGACGTTCAGCTCCAGCACGACTTGCGGGCGGCCGGAGTCCCACGCGTCGCTGATCCAGCACCGCGGCTCGGTCTCGCGCATCCCCGCGACCTCGAGGTCGCCTAGCTGCGTCTCGCTGGCATCGATGCGCAGCGGCAGGTCGGCCGGCACGCGCACCGTGACATGGCACATGCCGCCGTCGACGCGCAGCAGCGCCGGCTGCTTCCAGTCGCCACCGAGGTCGAGCTCGAAGCTGCCGCTCGACAGCTCGAAGCGGGCGTTGGCGCAGCGCGCGTGGCCGAGCTGCAGGACCCGGAACGAACCAGCGCCGAGCTCGACGTCGAGCTGCTCGAGCGTCCGCAGGTTCGGCTTCGAGAAGAGGAGCTTCCCGTCGCCGAGCCCCATCGAGAGCGTCGCGCGGCGCAACCGGAGCCCGCCGAGATCGAGCGTCCCGTCGAACATCGCGACGTCGAGCGAGAGGCTCATCGGCACCTCGTCCGACAGCTCGACCTGCCACTCGTTCACCACCTCGTCGTCGAAGTCCACCTTCAACCGCGAGTCGCCGTGCAGCCAGACGTGCGCGTTGGCGCGCTCGCCGGAGCGCGACAGTTCCACGCGCGGCGCGAACTCGTCGAGGTTGTCGCGCGAGCGCACCCGCACCAGCGGCCCGCCTTGCGCCGCGCGCAGGTCGAGCTGGCCCGCATAGAAGTCGAGCTCCACGTCGGCGTCGTGCAGCCCCTCGGAGGGCAGCAGCGTGTCGAGCTCGACGAGCGGCCCGACATGCGCCGAGCGGCGGAATGCCCCGCAGCCGGCGGCCACGAGGGACGCTGCCAGCAGCGCGGCCGCGCCGAGCCACCGCGCCCCGCCGCGCGCCGCGCCGCCCGCCTTCCCGTGCCGCTCGATCGCCCGCCGTTCCGTCGCCCGACTCGCCATCGCTCGCTCCTCGCGCACCGTCGCGTACCGGCCGCAGAGTGCGCCCGAGGCGGCGGGGTTGCAACGCTCGCGCGCGGCGCCCGCCTGACGGCTCACCCGTCGCGACGCTCCGCCGCCGCGCGCGCCGCCTTGCGCCGCGCCAGGAACGGCTGGACGAACATCCAGACGCCGCTCGCCCACAACAGCAGCAGCGCGACGCCGACCGGCAGGAAGAGGCCGAGCTTGCTCCACTCGCCGGCGAACCAGGAGCCGTCGTGCAGCGACTCGATCCAGTCGGAGCGGCGCGGCGCGACGTGCAGCACGGCGCCGGTGGCCAGATCGAGCTGCACCTCGAGGCCGCTCGCGAGCCACGCCTTCGCGAGCCCCTTCGCCGGTCGCACGTCGAGCCGCGCGACGTCGCCCCAGCCAGTGACGCGCAGCTCCGGCCGCTCGGCCAGCGCGGCCAGCAGCTCCGGGAAGCCGACGGCGGCGGTGGGTGCGTTGCCGCTCGCCGCTCGCTCGGCGGGCTGCACCCACTCCCAGTGCTTCTTCGCCTGCAGCAGGAGCCCGCTCATGATCACCACCAGCAGCGGCAGCGCGACGAACGCCGTGGTCCAGTAGTGGAGGCGGCGGATCAGCAGCGAGGGGCGCATCAGCGCGCGCTCGCGACGCGACGCGTCGACGGACGACTCTGCGCCGAGCGGCGGCAGAGCGCGCTCACGCCGGCGGCGCGCCCTTGCCCTGCAGGAACGCCTGCAGGATCGCGACCTCGCCCTTGCTGCCGATGTAGAGCGGCGTCCGTTCGTGCAGCTTCTTCGGCGTCTTCTCGAGGATGCGTTGCGGGCCGTCGAGCGCCGCGCCGCCCGCCTGCTCGATCAGGAAGGCCATCGGGTTCGCCTCGTACATGAGGCGCAGCTTCCCGGACGGCGCCTTCGCGGTGGGCGGGTAGAGGAAGAGGCCGCCCTGCATGAGGATGCGGTGGAAGTCGGCGACGAAGCTGCCGACGTAGCGCGAGCTGTAGCCGGCGGCTTCCGTCTTGGTCCACGCGAGGTAGTCCTGCACCTCCTTCGGGAAGGTGCCGGAGTTCGCCTCGTTCACCGAATAGACCTTCTTGCGCGCGGGGACCTGCAGGCGCTCGGCGACCAGCACGTAGGCGCCGATCTCGGGATCGAGCACGAACTGGTGCACGCCGTTGCCGGTGGTGTAGACGAGCGTCGTCGCCGAGCTGTAGAGCACGTAGCCGGCGGCCACCTGCTTCAGGCCGGGCTGCAGGATCTCGGTGTGGACGTCGCCGCCCTGCTGCCACTCGCCGCGCTCGGGGCGGACCAGGATCGAGAAGATCGTCCCGGTCGGGATGTTGACGTCGATGTTCGAGCTGCCGTCGAGCGGATCGAACAGCACGAGGTACTTGCCGGTGCGGCCCGTCTCGGTGAGGTCCACGACCGTCTCGTTCTCCTCGCTCGCCAGCGCGCCGACGCTGCGCCGGTAGCCGATGCAGTGCATCAGCAGGTCGTTCGCCATGCGGTCGAGCTTCTGGACCGTCTCGCCCTGCACGTTCTGCTCGCCGGTGGCGCCGAAGATGTCGACGAGGCCGGCCTTGCGCACCTTCGAGGCGAGCACCTTGGTGGCGATGGTGATGCCCGACAGCAGGAAGGAGAACTCGCCGGTCGCCTCGGCGTGGCGGCGCTGGTTGGCGATGATGTGCTGCTGGACCGTCACGAGGCCCGGCAGGAGTTCCTGGTAGGGACTGCCGCTCTTCTCTGCCACGCTTCATCTCCAGCAACGCGCGCGGCCCGGTGCACGCCCCTTCGGCGCCCCGCACCGGACCGCGCTCGGTCCACCCTGCTCGCTGCCGCGGCCGGTCCCGCTCCGCGGCCGCCGCTCATCGGCGACCGCCACGTTTCAGCGGCCGCCGCTCATCGGCGACCGCCACGGTTCCGCGGCCGCCGCTCATCGGCGACCGCCACGGCTCAGCGGCGGATCGCCTTGCTGTCGAGCAGCTCGATCCCCTTCGGCAGCGCGGCGAGCTCGACTCCTGCCAAGGTCGCCGCACCGGCCGCCGCCGCGGCGCGCTCGCCGGTCAGCAGCAGCGCCGCGACGTGGGACGCCCGCGCGGGCAGCGGGCCCGCCGCCACGGCGAACCGCCCCTGTGCATCGAGGGCGACCTCGGTCGCAAGCGGCACGAGCTTCCCATCGTCGAGTCGCACCACCAGCGCGATGCGGCCCGCCGCGAGGCGACCGCGCCCCGCGATCCGCCCGTCGGCGCCGACCGCGGTGAGGGTCACCCCCTCGAGCTCGGGCAGCCCCGACGCCGCGCGCTCGGCCGCCGGCAGCTTCACCAGCCGCTCCGGATCGAGCCGCTCGATCAGCCGCGTGCGGGTGCGCTCGTCGGTGCCGTAGATCACGGTGAGGTCGCGCTCGGCGCGCAGCAGCGCGGGATCGGTGACGCAGAAGAGGAGCGACTCGCCGTCGGCGAAGAGCTCGCGCTCGTAGTTGCGCACCGGCGTGTCGCCGATCCAGAGGATCGGGTCGAGCGCGCGGACCGGGAAGCGGCCGCCGCGGATCACCACCTTGAAGGCGTACTGGTGGAGCGTCTCCTTGCCGTCGCTCCAGGTGCGAAACGGCGGGTTCAGCCGCTCCTCGCGCAGCTCGTAGCCGGTGATGGTTAGGCGGCCGTACTCGATCGACGGCGGCGGCGCCGGCGTTTCCTGCGCCGACGCCGCAGCGACGAGGAGGAGAGCGGCGGCGGAGAGGCGGATTCGGTGGAGGTTCGTCCGGAAGTTCATCGCAGTCGCCCTCGTTTCACTTCGTGAACTGCAGGTCGTCGAACGCCAGCAACCCGGTCGATTCGCAGCTCACGATGATCTTGGTGATCTGCGTGAGGTCGACCAGCGAGTTGTCCTGCGTGAACGAGCGCAGCGGGATGCGGACCGACTTCAGCATCGACTTGCGGCCGGTGAACGGGTGGGAGTAGCCGACCGGGATGGTCGAGAAGGCGCGCGTGTCGACGGACGCGCTCTGCTGGTTGCCGGCGGCGTCCTCGATCTGCACCTTCACGTACTGCGAGCCGCCCGGATTCAGCGTCTTGTTGTCCCAGATCTGGGCGACGCGGAAGGCGACATGGCTGTAGCCGGAGATGTCCTGCCAGGCAGCCGGGATCGCGGAGGTGTAGGTCGTCGCCGCGCTCCAGCCGAGGATGAGGCCGCTCGTGTCCTGCACGAAGCTGCCGTCATAGTCGCCGGGCCGGAAGCCGTTCTCACGGAACGTGGCGGGGGTCGGGCTCGCCGCTGCGGCGCCGCCGAGCGAGTTGGTGAACTTGTCGACGGGCGTCTGCTCGAAGTCGTCGACGTCGACCGACTCCTTCGACTCGTAGGACCAGTGCGTCTCTACGGCCGAGAGCAGCGACGACTGCACCACGTCGCGATGGAACGCGAGCATGTCGGTGCGTCCCTGCAGCCACGCCATCCACCACGAGGTGATGAAGACGCGGCCGGTGTCCTGCTGCTGCTGCGCCGTGATGCGCCCGCCGCCGACGCCGTCCGAGCCGCCGTTCCACGCCGGATCGATCCAGACGGTGTTCCAGCTGTTGTGGTCGGCGCCGTAGATGTAGGCCTGCGACTTGTCGGCCTTGCGGCCGGCCGGCGACGCGCGATCGAAGAGCTGCGCGCCGTCGTTGTCGATCACGTCGCCGTCGCTCGACCCCATGATGTTGAAGGTCGGCGTGTCCTCCAGCACGAAGACGATCGGCCCGCCGCCGGGAGGCGTGCTCCAGTTGTAGTCGGTCGGCGCGATCAGCACCGCCGCCTTGATGTCGTAGCCGAGCGCGAGGTCCTGGTTCAGCTGCACCGCCGCCGCGACCCCCTCGCCGCCGCGCGAGTGGCCGGCGAAGCCGACGTTGCGCAGGTCGAGGCGGTTCCAGAAGCGGCCGCTGAAGGTGGAGTCGGGGATCGCGGGGTCGTTCCAGTCGGTCCAGTAGCGCAGGTGCTCCAGCATCAGCGCGCCGCGCTCGATGAAGCGGTCGGTCGGGCAACCGGTGATGTCGTAGCCGTCGACCGAGATCGCGATGAAGCCGTGGCTCGCCCAGAGGTCGAGCAGGTAGTCGTAGCCCTTGTGGTTGGGGATGCGGTTGCCGGCGCCGCAGGTGCAGCCGAAGTTCATGCAGACGCTGTGGTTGCCGTGCAGGATCACGACGACCGGGAAGCGCTGGTTCGTCCCGAAGACCGGCGTGTTGACGCCCGCCGTCGCGGCCGGATAGGCCACCACCGCGCGCACGTCGACGTTCTGGTCCTGGTACTGGCCCCACGGGATGTCGTAGGCGTCGACGAAGTCGTAGTCGCTGCGGCCGACCGGATAGGCACCGGCGACGGCCGGATCGCTGATGATCGTCAGGCCGTCGTCATCGAGCGCATCGATGGCGTCGACGCCGACGTCGTATTCGCCGTTGTAGATCAGGCGCGCCGAGCTGCCCGGAGGCGGCGGCGAGCCCGGGGTCCCGGAGCCCGGCGGATTGGTGTTCAGGCTGTTGCGGAAATCGAGGACGACGTCGAACGGGACGCCGTCGCCGGCCGGATCGGGATCGATCCACGCGTTCACGATGCCGAGCGCCACGGTGCCCGGCTTCAGATTGCGCAGCTCGACCGCCTCGGTGACGTCGAGCAGCGCCGGGTGCGCCGTCCACTGCGCCTCGCTGCGCGCCGGCGTCACGTAGATCGCGGCGACCTTCGGCTTCGGGTGGTTGGCCGGGATGTCGCTCGGGTCGAGGTTGATCGCGACCGTGTTGTGGCGCACGAAGACGTTCTGGCGCCGGAAGTTCGGGAAGCGGTTCGAGGTGGTGCGACGCCCGCTGAGCGACACCTCGAGGTCGTTGATGCCGGCGGCGGTGACGGCCGGCGGCGCGCGCTCGATGACCAGCCCGCTCTCCCAGCCGTGCGCGACGAGGTCGGTGACGCGCAGCTGCGTGGAGTGGCTCGCGTGCGGGTCGTTGACGCGGACGATCAGGTCGAAGCTGCCGGGGCGCTGGAAGACGGCCGGCCACACCGGCAGCTCGAACGCCGTCGAGCCCGGCGCGAGCTGCACGCGCTCCTTGAACGGCCTGCCCTGGAAACCGGAGACGTCCTCGATCGGCGCCCCGACGGCCCACTCGGCCTGATCGGGCACGATCCAGAGATCGACCAGCGCGCCCGCCGGCAGCCCCTGGCCGCTGACGTAGATCTCCTCGCGACCGACCTCGAAGCTGGTGCGGTAGTTCGAGAGGCCGTCGCTGAACCAGAAGAGCGGCGTGGCGCGCGGCGCGACGACCGGCACGCCCCACTCGGCGACCTTGCGGCCGGTGCCGAAGGAGAGCGGATCGGCGAGGCGCACCTCGACCTTCAACGCGTGCGCGGCGAGGAACTGCTCGGCCGTCGCGAAGTCGAGGAAGCCGTCGCCGCCGTTGCCGCGCCCGTCAGGGTTCGGTCCGGTGACGCCCGACTCCCACCAGAGCACCTCGGGACCGAGGCGGCCCGCGAGATCGGCCGCGCCGCGCGCGAAGCCGAGCTCGACGCCGGTGTCGTCGAGCAGCACCAAGTCGTAGGCCGACTTCGGCGCGAGCCCGTCGATCGCGACCGCGAGCGTGTCGCCCGCCTCGAGCGCGGCGATGGGATCGCCGCGGCCGCCGATCAGCTGCAGCGAAGGGGACGAGCCGCCTTGCGCGGCGGCGGTCGTCGCGAGCGCGACGACGAACAGAGCGGACGAGGCGTGCATGGGGACGTCCTCGGTGCGAGAGGGGAAGGCGCTGCGTTCTAGCCCTGCCGCGGGAAACCGGCAATGCTGGCGACTTCGCGCCAGCACCGCGCGCCCTCGAGGCAAGGAGCCCACGATGTCGATCCGCACGACTTTCCCGCGCCGCACCGGCCTCCTGCTCTTGTCGATCGCTCTCGCGGGAGTGGCCCTCGGCGCGGCGCCGTTGCGGGCAAGGGCGCCCGCGGCCGCGCCAGCGACGCCGGCGTCGCTCGCACCGCGCGTCCTCTTCCTGGTGCGCCACGCGGAGAAGGCGACCGCGCCGCCGAAGGATCCGACGCTCTCCGAGGCGGGCAGCGCGCGCGCGGAGGCGCTTGGCGATCTGCTGGCCGACGCCGGCGTCACCCACCTCTTCGCCAGCGAGTTCCAGCGCACGCAGCTGACGCTTGCGCCGCTCGCCAAGCGCGTCGGCAAGACGGTGACGGTGGTGAATGCCGGCGATCCCGCGGCATTGATCGCCACGTTGCAGGCGCTGCCGCCCGGCGCAGTGGCGGTGGTGGCGGGCCACAGCAACACGATTCCGCCGCTCGTGCGCGGGCTCGGCGGCACGCTGAGCGGCACCGAGACGACGCCGCGCGGCGAGATGCTCCCCGACGACGAATATGGACGCGTGATGCAACTGATCGTGCCGAGCGGCGGTGGATCGAACGGCGACGGGTCGAACAACGGCGGCGCTTCCACCGGAGCTGCCACCACGACGGTCACCTCGCTGCGCCTCCACGTCGGGGCGCGCTGAAGCGGACGCGATGAACCTCGTCCTGCTCGAGGAGGCGGACTTCGAGGAGGCGGCGGCGTCGCTCGCGAGCCTCGCGGACGGCGCACCGCGCCACGTCGTGCTGACCGGGCGGCGCCTCCTCCACCTGCGCACCGTCCATCGCGCCGAGCAGGGCCGCGAGCTGCGCGTCGGCCTGATCGACGGCCGCGTCGGCAGCGGCGTCGTCGAGACGATCGACGCGGAGCGCGCGCGCCTGCGCGTGACGCTCACCGAGCCGCCCCCGGCCAAGCTCGACTTCACGCTGCTCCTCTCGTTGCCGCGCCCGAAGACGTTGCGCCGCGTGCTGCAGATGGCGGCGACGCTCGGGATCCCCCACCTCGTGCTGATGAACTCGTGGCGCGTCGAGAAGAGCTACTGGAAGAGCCCGCAGCTCCACTCCGCCGCGCTGCGCGAACAGCTCCTCCTCGGCCTCGAGCAAGGCGGCGACACCGTCGTGCCGCAGGTCGAGCTGCAGCGGCTGCTGGTGCCGTTCCTGCGCGACGAGATCGAAGGCGTCGCGCGCGGCGAGCGGCTGATCGCCCACCCGAGCGCGACGACGCCCTGCCCGCGCCACGTCGACGGCCCGCTCACGCTCGCGCTCGGCCCCGAAGGGGGCTTCCTCGCCGAGGAGGTCGAGCTCTTCGAGCGCCACGGCTTCACGCCCGTCTCGCTCGGCGCGCGCCTCTTGCGCGTCGAGCAGGCGGTGCCCGCGCTGGTCGGGCGGCTCACCTAGCTGGCTGCGCCGCGGCGCCTACTTCCGATTGCCGCCGATCGGACCGATCGCGGCGGCGGAGAGCGCGGCGCCAGTCAGCACGCGGCTCGCGCTGCTCGTGGTGACCGAGTACTCGAAGCCGCTCGCCGAGCCGGCGGCGCCGTAGCGGCCCGACTTGTCGAGCGCGACGAAGCTGATGCTCAAGTCGGCGCCGCGCGGGTCCTTGCTGGCGATGCGGCGGATCGCCTCGAGGCACGCCTCCTCGGGCGTCGCGCCTTGCCGCATCAGCTCGACGACGAGGAAGCTGCCGCACCAGCGCATCACGTTCTCGCCGATGCCGGTGGCGCCCGCCGCGCCCACCTCGTCGTCGACGTAGAGGCCGGCGCCGAGGATCGGCGAGTCGCCGACGCGGCCCGGCCGCTTGCCCGACAGCCCGCTCGTCGAGCAGCCGCCCGCGAGGTGGCCGTCGGCGCCGAGCACCAGCAGCGCGATCGTGTCGTGGTTCGCCGCATCGATCTGCGGCGCGCGGTCCGAGGGGCTGCGGCTCGACGCCCCGCCGCCCGCCGGCCGCGCTTTCCACCACGCCTCGTGCTTCGCCGCCGCCTCGGCCAGCGCCGCAGCGTCGATCGACTCGAGCCCCTCCTCGAGCGCGAAGCGGCGCGCCCCTTCGCCGACCAGCATCACGTGCGGCGTCTTCTCCATCACGCGGCGCGCCGCGCTGATCGGATGGCGGATCCCTTCGAGCCCGGCGACGCTGCCAGCGCGATGGCCGACGCCCTCCATGATGCAGGCGTCGAGCTGCGCGACGCCGGCCGCGTTGGGCAACCCGGTCAAGCCGACCGAGTTGTTGCCCGACGCCTCGGTCTGGCCGATCCCCTGCTCCACCGCATCGAGCAGCGAGCCGCCGCGCTGCAGCACCGCCAGCGCGACGTCGTTCGCCGCCTTCCCGAACGGCCAAGTCGAGACGACCAGCGGACCGCCCGCGCCGCCGCCGCTCGCCGCGCCCGCTGCTGCCGAACCGCTGCTTGCGCAACCGAGCGTCGCGCCGCTCGCCAACAGGGCGCCGCTCGCGAGTCCGACCGAAGCGCGAGCGAGGAATTCACGGCGGTGGAGCGACATGGCAGAGAGACTCCGCGAGGGGAGGTGAGGGGTCGCGCCATTGTGCCCGCCGCTACGCTCGCCGCGATGACTCCCTTGCACTTCGCCGCGCTGCTGCTGGCGCTCCAGCCGTTGCCCTCGAACCCGCCGCCGACCGCACCATCAATCGCACCATCAATCGCACCGCCGACCGCACCGTCGACCGCGTCATCGAACTCCTCATCCTCCGCTCCGCAGCGGCTCGATGTCGCCGGCGAAGCGGCGCGCCAGGTCGTCGTCGATCGCGAGGCGGGGCAGTACCTCGGCCACGTCTCGACGGTGCTGCTGCGCGACGGGAGGACGGTGCTCGCCGCCTACCCGAAGGGGCACGGCAAGGGGCCGATCGTGATGAAGCGCAGCGGCGACGGCGGCCGCACCTGGAGCGAGCGCCTCCCGACGCCCGCCTCGTTCGCCACCAGCCTCGAAGTGCCGACGCTCCATCGCGTCGTCGACGCGGCCGATCGCGAGCGGCTGCTGCTCTGGTCGGGCCTCCATCCGGCGCG
>JAEUIC010000025.1 GCA_016795285.1 Planctomycetota bacterium
GTCGCGTCCCGCTTGAGGACGTACCAGTAGCCGCGCAGGTTGTTCTTCCACCAGGTGCCGGTGGAGTTGCGCTCGCCACCGACCGTCGAGCCGCAAGCGGCAAGCGACGCGGCTGCGAGGAGCGCGCAGATCAGGTTGCGAACGTTCTTCATGTCGACGCCACTCCGGGGGCGGGTGGAGGAAGGTGCGACGGACCTGCGGACGTCCACGGCTTGCGGTCCGTCGTTGCACGGGGCTCTAGCACGAAGGGGCGGGATGGTATCGCGCGCCTCCCGGAATTCCAGGGGGCGCGCCGGTCAGAGCCTGAGAGAACTCCGGTCCGGGATCTCCTCTCACGCTCTCAGCCGCCCGAGCGGGCAGGCGGCAGCTCGCCGCCCTGGCGCAGCTGCGCGAGGTACTCGGTCAGCAGGGACTGCAGCTCGACGCCCACCACGCTGGCGCGGCTGTAGAGGATCGTCCCCTTCGGATCGAGGACGATCAGGGTCGGGATCTGCGTGAGGCCGAGTTCGCGCACCGCCGGCCCTTCGAACCCCTTCTCGCTGCAGTCGACCGGGAACTTGACGCCGAGCTCGTCGAGCGTCGCCAGCAGCTTCTTGCGATCGAGGTCGAGCGAGAGGCCGATCGGCGCGATCGCGGGATCGGCGAGCGCCGCCACCCCGCGCACCAGCTCGACCAGCGCGTCGCGCGCCACCGGCGCCTCGACGCTGAAGGCGAGCAGCACCACGAGCTTCCCGCGCAGCTCCGCCTCGTCGAGCCGCCGTCCGCCGAGGTCGCGCAGCTCGACCGCCGGGAACGGGCGCCCCGGCTGCAGCCGCACCTGCCGGCAGAGCCCGAGCAGCGCCTCGCGGAAGAGCGCGTCGGCATCGGCGCGGCGCCCATAGAGGTCGTAGAGCTGGCGCAACGCCGGCTCGTCGCCCGCGCGCAGCAGGATCTCCCCGGCGCTCAGTGCGGCGAGGCCGGCCACCACGCCGCCCTGTGCGGTGGCGGTCACGTCGCGCAGCACGTCGACCGCCTGCGCGTCGCGGCCGAGCCCCTTCCAGAGCACCTGGGTCGCCATGAAGACGCGCGCCGAAGCGGCGACGTCGGGCTCGCTCTGCTGGTACTTGCGGACGAACTCGCCGATGCGCGCGAGCTCGGCCCGGAAGGTGACCTTCTGGCGCTCCTCGGCCGGCAGTTCGCGCAGGGCGACCAGCTTCGGCGTCAGGTCGTCGGTGATCTTCTGCCACTCGATCTCGGCGGGGGAGCGCGCCGCGTCGTCGCCAGCAGGGGCCGTCGGCGGCGCGCCGGGCGGTGCAGCGGGTGGCGCCGGAACGGGCGTTTCCTGCGGCGCGGCGGTTGCAACGAGCGCCGCGGCGAGGAGCAGGGCGGCGACGACGGAGCGATCGAGCATGGGCGAAGCCTCGGCGCAGACGGTGGGGGGCGAGCGCGGGCGCGCAGTCTACGATGCGCCTCCGCTCATGAAACGACGCCTCCCCCTCCTCGTCCTCCTGGTTGCGATCGGACTGATCGCCGCCGCGCTCTGGCCCAAGCGCGACCGCGCGACCCGGCTCCCATCCGCACTCGAGAGCTACGTCTTCGCGAACGCGCTGCCCGACATCCACCCGCCGCTCGACGCGCTGACGCCCGAGATGCTCGCCGATCCGGTGCTGCGCACCGTCGCGCGCATCGAATGGGGACCGCCCGGCGTCTTCTATTGGGCGGCGCGCCACCTCCCGGCCGATCGCGAAGCGCTCGCCGCGCGGCTGATGGAGCGCTACGAGAAGATCGTGGTCGGCTCGCCCTACCTCGCGCAGCGGCTGATCGACGCGCTGGCGGTGGTCGGCCATGAGAGCGCGGTGCCGCTGCTGATGCGCATCGCGCGCAACGCGCCGCCCGAGCACGAGCACCTGCAGGTCGCCGCCATCCGCGCGCTCGCCAAGTTCCCGCGCGACGCCGCGGTCGAGCAGCTGCTGATCGAGCTCTCGAGCGACGCGCGCCGCGCCATCGCGGGCGCCGCGCTGCAGGAGATCGTCCACAGCGAGGAGTTCGGCGACGTCGACGCCATGAACAGCTTCCTGCTCCAGTGGGACGGCGGCGAGGCGATCCCGTTCCTGCAGCAGGTCGGGATCCGCCGGCTCGCCGGCTGCGTCGATGCCGCGGCCCGCCACCTCGAGTCGCCGGCGCAGATCGTGCGGCAGAACGCGATCTTCGCGCTGCTCGCCAACGACGACCCGCGCGGCAGTTCGGCGGCGCTCGCGGAGCTGGCCAGCGGCGACGAGCGGCGCCTGCTCGAAGGGCTCACCCTCTGGCGCGATGCGGCGAAGCTGCTGCCGCTCGAGGTGGCGCGCGGCCTGCTCGACCATCCGGTGGGCGAGGTGAGGAAGCAGCTCGCCATCGCGATCGGCGCGGGGGCGGGGACGGTGCCCGACGAGGCGGTCGACGCGCTCCTCGCGCGACTCGCGGCCGATCCCGACCCGGTGGTCGCGCGCGCCGCCGCCGAGCCGCTGTTCCGGCGCGGACGCGCCGAGGCGATCCAGTCGTGGCGCGACACGCTCACGCACGGCCGCGGCATGGCGCTGCGCGAGGCGGTGAGCTTCCTCTGCGACGGCCTGCGCGATCCGGCGGCGCCAGCGATCGTGCGCCGGCGACTCGATGGCGAGGCGCTCGACGGCAGCGACCAGGGCAACCTGCTGTCGGGCTTGAAGTGCTACGCCGATCCGGCCGACGTCGAGCGCTTCGTGTCGCGCATCGCGCGCGCCGGAACGGTCGACGATCCGCGCGCCGGCGAGCGGCTGCGCTTGAGCGAGCTCGCGGGCACGCACGTCCAGCAGATCGGCCCCGCCGCCGGGCTGCCGCTCGTCGCGGCGATCGAGCGGGCGCCGACGCTGCGCGCGAAGCTGGCGCTGCTCGACAGCCTGCGCGGCGTCGTGAAGGGGATGGCGGCGGACGACCAGGCGCGCTGCGTCGACGCGCTCCTCGCGCCCGTCGCCGACGAGAGCGCCGAGGTCGAGCTGCGCCTCGCCGCCGCCGACACCATCGCCTTCTTCGACGACGTCGCGCTCGGCGCGAAGCTCTACGAGCTCGGCAAGCGCGTCGGCAGCAAGCCGGTCGGCGAGCGGACGCTGCTGCTCTACGCCACCTTCTTCTGAGACCCGGCGCGCGGCGGCCTCACCGAGCGACGGGCGCCTCGACGTCGGCGACCACGATCCACTGGTCGCCGGCGCCGTCGAGCTCCGGGTCCTTCTCGAGCGTCACGGGCGGCAGCGGCTTCATGTCCTCGGGGTGCGCGCGCCAGCCGGCGAACGCGCCATTGTCGCCTTGCAGCAGCATCCCGGAGTCGCTCGCGAAGAAGAGCGCGAGCGAGGTGGCGCGGCGCTCGAGCGGCCACGCCCACAACTCGAACTCGGCGCCGAGCCCCGGCTCCTCCTCGGGTCGCGCCGGACGCCGCGCGAGCGGACGGCCGAGCTTGTTCAGCAGGCGGACGTGGAAGACGTAGTGGTCGTCGCGCCAGAGGTCGCGCTCCTCGCTGGCGGCGACCGGGACGAGACCGGCGACGCGCTTCTCGGCGACCAGCGTGGCGAGGAAGGCGTAGGGGCCGATGGGATCGCGCGACGTCGTCGACGCGCCACGGGACCGCTCGGCGAACCGCTCCTTCTCGGCGGAGAGGATCCGCAGGGCGACGGCGCGCGCCGCCACCTCGCGCGCGTGCTGCTCGTGGCCGCTCGCCACCACCGCGGCGACGCGCCAGCCGAGCAGCGCCAGCGCGACGAAGACCAGGACCACGATCGTGTGGCGCATCGCGCGGCTCCTCAGGTCGGCGGAACGTAGCGGACCAGGAAGAAGACGCACCAGTAGACGCCGATCGAGAAGAGGCCGAGATCGCCTGCTCCCGCAGCGAAGCAGGCGATGGCCGGGATCAACGGCAGGCGCGAGAGGAGCAGCCGCGCGTAGGCGGAGAGCGGCACGTCGCCCGGCGCTCCCGCCGCGAAGAGCTGCAGCGCGCGGCGCAGCGTGAAGAGCTGCCAGAGGGCCACGACGAGGGCGATCTGCGGAGCCCCCGCGACCGGTCCATCCAGCAGCGCGAGCGCGCCCGCTCCGCCGATCGCCGCCAGCGCGATCGCGACCCCCGCGCGGGCGCGGCCGATCCGCGGCGCGCGATCCTCCTCGTGGGCGACCAGCGACGCGCCGACCACGTAGAGGCCGTGCAGCGCCGCGAACGGCCAGGCGGCCGCGACGCCGGGCGCGAGGCCCGCCACTGCGACCGCGCCGAGCAGCAGGTCGCCGGCGCGCACGCCGCCGAGCAGCAGCGGGCCGACGACGCCGTGACGCTTGAGCGGAGTGTGGTAGAGCGCGATCGCCCCGGCCACGGCGAGCGCCGCGAGCGCCGCATCGCGCGCGCGCTCGGGTGCCTCGGCCGCCGCGAGGACGAAGGCGAGCAGCGGAGCGCCCGCGAGGCCGACCAGCGCCGCGACCAGCGCGGCGGCGGGGGAGATGCGGCCGCTCGGCAGCGGTCGCTCCGGACGGGTGAGGGCGTCGTGCCGCCGATCGACGAAGGCGTTCAGCGCCATGCCGCCGCCGAAGAGCAGCAGCGAGATCGGGGCGAAGCGGGCGACCTGCGGGAGGCCGCCCGGCGCGCCGCTCGCCAGCGCGACGCCGGCCGCGAGATCGGCCAGCACGGTCGGCGCCAGCGAGGCGCGCAGCAGCGCGAACCAGGCCGACGCGCGCCCGCTCATGGCACCTCGCGTCCCGCGGACGACGGCACGCTCACAGCAGGAACCGGCGCAGGTCGTTGTAGGTCACGAAGAGCAGCAGCGCGAGCACCAGCACCAACCCGATCAGCTGCGAGAAGCCCATCACCCGCTCGCTCACCGGCGACCCCTTCACCTTCTCCACCAGCAGGAAGAAGAGGTGGCCGCCATCGAGGACCGGGATCGGCAGCAGGTTGAGGAAGGCGAGGTTCAGCGACAGCACGGCGAGGAAGAAGAAGAGCGTCGCGAGCCCCGACTCGGCGAACGATCGCGACACGTAGGCGATGGTGAAGATGCCGGAGAGGTTGCTGGCGCTCACCTCGCGCACGAGGATCTTCTTCAGCGTCAGGTAGACGTTCTTGATCATGTAGCCGGCCGACGAGACGCCGACCCCGACCGCCTCGAAGAAGGGGTAGGAGCGCTCGACCATCGCGATCGACGGCACGAGGCCGAAGTCGACCGGCGGCCGCTCGACGCGCGGCACCACGGTGATCTCCTTGGTCTCGCCGTCGGCGACCACCGTGAAGGTGAGCGGCGCGGCGCGACCCGAGTCGCCCTCGGGCGCCGCCTTCTGCACGCGCTGCGTGATGTCGCTCCACCCCTCCACCGCGACCTGATCGACCTTGGCGATCTCGCAGCCGTCCGGCAGGCCGGCGCGCGCCGCGGGGTAGTCGGGCACGAGGCGGATGCGCCGTCCCGGCGGATCGCGGCCGAAGGCGATGTCGGCGGCGAGCGCCGCGTCGACCGTCGCCGGCGGGGCGAGGTCGATGGTCTGCTCGCCGCGGCGCACCACGAAACGGGCGGCGGCGCCGAGCGTCGCGGCTTGCGCGAAGGCGGCGGCGAGCTCGTCGCCGTCGGCGATCGACGCGAGCGGCACGAGCGTCCCGTCCTCGGCGCGGCGCGCCAGCGCGACCACCTCGTCGTCGACGCGCAGGAAGTCGGCGAGCGCGGCGCGCCCGCGCACCGCCTTCACCTTGTTCAGGAACGGCTTGATGCCGACCACGCAGGTCGCCTGCGCGGCTGGCGCCGGCGCGACCACCACGTCGCGCTCGCCGCCGTCGGCCGCCGCCACGCGCAGGGTGACTTCGGCGGCGCGGTTCTCGATGCGCAGCGGCTCGAAGGCGTCGATCGACGCGAGCGGGCGGCCGCCGAAGGCGACGACGCGATCGCCTTCGCGGATGCCGGCGCGCGCGGCCGGCCCCTCCTCGGTCACCTCGAAGGTGGGGGCGAGGGCGGGCCCGATGCCGATCACGAAGCGCCCTTGGGTGCGGTCGTACTCGGGCTTCACGAAGAGGCGCTCGGTCGGGCGTGCCGCCGGGTCGCCGCGCTCGACGTCGGCGGCGCGCACCACCTCGAGCTCGACGCCGTCGGCGCCCGAGAGCGCCACCTCGGCGATCACGTCGTTGAAGTCGTCCACGCGGTGGTCGTCGACCGCGACGATCTCGTCGCCCTTCGCGAGGCCCGCGATCCAGGCCGGGCCGCCCGCCTGCACCGAGCCGACGCGCGTGCTGTGGAACTGCACGCCGACCGAGAGGACGATCGGCAGCGCCACCAGCGCGAAGAGCAGGTTCATCACCACGCCGGCGACGAAGATCAGGAAGCGCTGGCCGACGCTCTTGCTCGGCAGGTCGCTGCCGTCGCCCTGCAGCGCGTCGCCCGGGTTGTCGCCCGCCATCTTCACGTAGCCGCCGATCGGCAGCAGGCCGAGGCGGTACTCGGTGTCGCCGCGCTTGAAGCCGATCAGCTTCGGGCCGAAGCCGATGGCGAACGCCTCGACGCGCACGCCGCACCACTTGGCGGCCATGAAGTGGCCGAGCTCGTGGACGAAGATCACCAGGCCGATCCCGCCCATCGCGAGCAGCCAGAAGCCGGCGCTGCCGGCGGCGTCCGCGATCCAGTCGCCGAAGCTCGCGAGGACGGTCAACAGCAGCATGCGGTGGCCTCCGCTCGCGCGGCCGCATCGGCTGCGAGCACTTGTTCCAGCGTCGGTTCGTCGACGTGGGGAACGGCGTCGAGCACCGCGGCGACGGTCGTCGCGATGCGCTGGAACGGCAACGCCCCGTCGAGGAACGCGGCGACCGCGACCTCGTTGGCGGCGTTCAGCACGGCGCCCGCCGTCCCGCCGGCGCGCGCGGCCCGGAAGCCGAGCCCGAGGCCGGGGAAGCGGGCGAGGTCGGGCTCCTCGAACGTGAGCACCTTGAAGCGGGCGAGATCGAAGTAGGAGTCGCGCGTCACGCTGCGCTCGGGATAGGCGAGCGCGAAGCGGATCGGCACCGCCATGTCGGGGACGCCGAGCTGCGCGAGGATGGAGCCGTCGCAGAACTCGACCATCGAGTGGACGATCGACTGCGGGTGGACCACCGCCGCGATCTGGTCGGCGGGCAGCGCGAAGAGCCAGCGCGCCTCGACCACCTCGAGCGCCTTGTTGAGCAGCGTCGCCGAGTCGATGGTGATCTTGGCGCCCATCGTCCAGGTCGGGTGGCGCAACGCCTGCGCCGGCGTCACGTGGTCGAGCTCGGCGGCCGGCGTGGTGCGGAAGGGGCCGCCCGACGCGGTGAGCACGATGCGGCGCACGGAGCGGAGCGGCTCGCGGTGGAGGCACTGGAAGATCGCGCTGTGCTCGCTGTCGACCGGCAGGATGCGCGAACCGGTGGTGGCGGCCGCGCGGGCGAGCAGCGGGCCCGCCATCACCATCGACTCCTTGTTGGCCAGCGCGAGGTCGGCGCCGCGACGGACCGCTGCGAAGCTCGCCGCCAAGCCGCGCGCCCCGGTGATGCCGTTCAGCACGACCTCGGCCGGCACCGCTTCGACGAGCTGCGCCGCGGCGTTGGCCCCGCCGTAGACGCGGATCGGCTGGTCGCGCAGCGCGCGGGCCGCCGCCTCGGCGCCGTCGTCATCGGCGATCGCGATCGCCTCGGGCGCCATCCGCGCGACCTGCGCGAGGAACGAGGCGCCGCCCCGTCCGCTCGCCAGACCGACGACGCGATGGGTGGTGGACAGCTCGCCGAGCACGCGCTCCGACGTCTGCCCGATGCTGCCGGTCGATCCGAGGAGGTGGACGCGCTTCATCGGGTCGGGATGATAGTCGCGTGCGAGCGCGGCCGAAGGATCTGCTCGCCCGCCGTTTCCGAGTTCCTGCGACGAGGGCGCCGTGCGGCACGACGAACTGGAACGATTCTGCACCCGTTGCGGCGCGCCGCTCGTCGACCGCCAGATCGAGGGGCGTGCGCGGCGCGCCTGCTCGACCTGTCCCCACGTCGTCTGGGTCCATCCCACCGTCGGCGCCGTGGCGGCGGTGGTGCAGGGCGTCGAGATCCTGCTGGTCCGGCGCCGGATCGCCCCGTTCCAGGGGCACTGGACGCTGCCGGCCGGCTATGTGGAGGTCGACGAGACACCGGAGGCGGCGCTGCGCCGCGAGGTGGCCGAAGAGACCGGGCTCGACGTGGAGGTGGAGGCGCTGCTCGACGTGCTCTGCAACGAAGACGATCCGCGGCGCCGCGGGCTGGTGGTTGCCTACCTCGCGCGGCCGCTCGGCGGGACATTGCGGGCGGGGGACGATGCGGAGGAGGCGCGCTTCTTCCGGCTCGACGGGTTGCCGGAACAGCTCGGCTTCGCGAATAATCGGCGGCTGCTCGAAACGCTCGTCCGGCGGGGGCAAGCCGGAAGGAGTCGATCGTGAATCTCTCGGAAGCGAGGCGGCGCCGCAACTTCATCGCGGCTGCGGCGCTGGTCGCCGCGTGCGCAGGCGTCGTGAGCGGGGCGCTCGCACAGGAAGTGGCGCCGGCCGAGCGCGGCGCGGCGACGCAGGCCGTGCGGCAGCGCGCGGCGGAGCTGCTGGCGCAAGGGAGCGCCGGAGAAGCGGAGGACCTCCTTCGCATCGAGCTCGAGAAGGGGCGCGCGCCGGCGCTGTTGATCGCGCTCGGCAACGTCTTGATCGAGCGGGCGGCGGCGCTCGAGGCGACCTCCGACCTCGGCCGCTCGTTGCGCCAGGGGGTGCTCGAAGAGGCGCTGTCGCTCTACGCCGAAGCGGTGCTCGGGCCCGACGAACGGGTCGCGGCGACCATCGGCGTCGCGAGCTGCCACGTGCTGCTCGGGCGCGAGGCGGAGGCGGAGGCGGTGCTGCGCGCGGCGGTCGCGTCGGCGGGTGGCGATGCGCCGGGCCTCGCCCTGCGGCGGTCGCTCCGTTCGGAGCTGATCCGCTTCCTCGCGGTGCGCGAGCGCGTGGAAGCGGCGAACGAGGTGATCGCGGAGGGCCGCGCGCGCGGCGACCTCGATCCGCCGCACGTCGCGCTCGAGCAGTTGCGCATCCGGTCGGTGCGAGGCGAGCGCGACGGACTGCACGAAGCGGTGGTGGCGGCGGCGGTCGCGGGGGCGCCACCCGCCGAGCTCTGCTACCTCGCGTGGAACGCTGCCGACCCGGCCGACTACGAGAAGAAGCTCTTCCTCTATTCGGCGCTGCACGAGCGCTTCCCCGCCGAACTCTCGTTCCGCTACTACCGCGGCGCGACTCGCCTCTTCATGGGCGATCCGAGCGGCGCCCTCGGCGACCTCGAGGCGTGCCTCGACCATCCGGAGCATGGCGAGCGCGCGCGGGTCTACCTCGGCAAGGCGCTGCTGCAGGCGGGGCGCCCCGACGACGCGCTGCCGCACTTCGAGAAGTTGCTCGGACCGAGCTCCGAGGTGCGCGGCGACGCGCTCGACGGGCTGATCGGCGTGGCCGTGGCGCGCGCGCGGGAGCGGCGGTTCGCCGATGCGCTCGCGCTCTACGAGCGGGTGCTCGCGCTCGACCCGTTGAACTACTGGGCCCATCTCGGCCGACCGCTCTGCCACAAGTCGCTCGGCGACGTCGCGGGCGCGATCGCCGCCTATGAAGCGGGCCTCGCCGCGCGCCCCGACGAGCCGCAGCTGCTGAACGACTTCGGCCTGGTGCTGCACGCGCAGGGCGAGCGGCGGCGGGCGCGGAGCCTCTTCGAGCAGGCGCTCGCCGCGGGTTCGGCCGATGGGGGCGAGAACCTCGGGATCTTCGCGCTGCAAGACGACGGTGATCGCGCCGCGGCGGCCGACTACTTCGCGCGCACGCTGGCGCTCGATCCGAATCGCCCGCGCGTGCGCTTCTATCGGGAGCTCTGCCTCGCGGAGCTTCCCGGGTGAGGCAGCGCGCTCGGTCGGCGTTGCAACCGAGCGGCCCGCCGTCGACTCCTCGAGGGAGCCGTTCGTTGACACTCGCGAGAGCTGCTCCTAGCTTCCGCAACCTCTTGGTGCAGCGGGCTTTGGCTGCGCTCGACCAGATTGCACGGGTCCGCAAGTTCGTTGGCCTGGCGCCGCGCCCCGCCGGTGGGGCGCCCCCGCAGTGCGCGCCTCCCTGGAGACGTCGATGATCCGCGCCTCGTTCCTCCGCCTCGTCGCGATCCCGCTCGGATGGGCGTTGGCGACCGCCGTCGCGCTGGCGCCGCTCCACGCAGAGGACCAGGCGCCGACGCTCGGAGCGGCCAACTACGACAAGGTCGCGAAGCTGGTGCGCGGCTACTTCGGATTCTTCGAGAAGGAGGAGTTCAACAAGGCGAACAAGGAGCTGATCAAGCTGCTCGACGAGACCGGCAAGCTGGCGAAGAGCGCGAAGATCGCCGAGCCGCTGGTCGCCGTGGACGATTGGCGCGAGATCATGCGGCGCGGACTGATGGTCGAGAAGCCGACCGTCAACATCTCGTGGCGGGTCGACCTGCGGCGCGCCGACGTCCCGAGCCCGATCGACCTCAGCGCCGACGAGAAGGAACTGGCCGGCGCCTTCGACAACAAGCTGAAGGCGTTCGTCTCGGTGCCGACCGACTACGCCAAGGTCGCCTACCCAGTCATCATCGGGCTCCACCCGATGGACGACGAGGTGAAGGCCGCGAAGAACCTCACCAAGAGCAAGGCGATCGAGGAGAAGGTGAAGGCGTGGGCGACGGCGACCTACTCGAAGGAGCTGCTCGCCAAGGCGATCGTGATCTGCCCGATCATGGACCTCGCGATCCGCGGCAGCGACAACGTCTCCTTCTCGCGGCCGCGCTGGGACAGCGACGAGGGGGCGCTGTGGATCTTCCGCAGCTTCTCCGAGATCATCTCGAAGAACGCCAACTTCGACCTGCGCCGCATCTACATCGACGGCCACGGCTCGGGCGCCTCCGCGGCGCTGCTCCTGTGCGCCCGCTTCCCGGGCGCGCAGACCGGCGCGATCGTCCGCGGCACGCCGCCGCAGCGGATCGACTTCGGCAACTGCCTCGGCGCGCCCGTCCTCTTCGTCGGCGCCGACAGCAAGGAGTTCCACGACACGTGGAAGGGGAATGACGGCTTCGTGCTCGAGCACCACGACGCGCTCGACGACGCCACGCTGCTGGCGTGGATGGCCGCCCACCCGAAGGAGTTCGCGCCGAAGAAGGTCGTGATCGAGACGCAGGACCTGCGTTGCGCCGCCGGCTACTGGCTGAAGGTGAGCGGCGAGGATCCCACGCTCGAGAAGCTGTCGGTCAAGATCAACGCGGTGGTCGACCGGGAGAAGAACGAGGTCACCGTCGTCACCAACGAGAAGGTGCTGCGCTTCGAGATCTACCTGAACGACGCACTGCTCGACCTCGACAAGCCGATCCGCGTGCTCCACCGCCTCGTGCCCGACGCGAAGCCGGCCGACGGAGCCGAGGCGGAGGGCGCGAAGGAGACCGAGCGGTTCAACGGCACCGTGAAGCGCGTCATGGAGCAGACGCTCGATTGGGCGTGGTTCCCGCCGTTCAGCAACACCGGCGAGTTCTACGTCGCGATGATCGCCGTCGAGCTCGGCTGAGCGGTGCTGCTCGCCTACTGGATCACCGCATTCCTCTCGGGTGCCGGCGTCCTCGTGGTCGAGATGACCGCGACGCGCGCGCTCGCTCCGTGGTTCGGTCAGGCGCACTTCGTCTGGTCCAACGTGATCGGCCTCGTGCTGGCGGGGCTGGCGATCGGCAGCACGCTCGGCGGCCGACTCGCCGATCGCATGGCGGCGCCGGCGGCGTGGCTCGGCGGGATGCTCCTCGCCGCGGCGGGGTTGGTGGCAGCGGCGGCGTGGCTCCCGGGCCCGGTGGCGCGCGCGCTGCTGCCCGACGCGCTGCCGCTCGAGGCGGCCTATCCGTTCCTGCAACGCGGATCGTTCGTCGCGACGCTGCTCTGCTTCGTGCCACCGGTGCTGCTGCTCGGCGCGGTGCCGCCCTTCTTGGTGCGCTGCGCGGCGACGCGCCTCGAGGACGTGGGGCGAAGGAGCGGCCTCCTCTACGGCGGCGCCACGACCGGGTCGATCGTCGGCACCTTCGCCACGAGCTACTGGCTGATCCCGACGCTCGGCACGCGCGGCACCTTCCTGCTCGCGGCCGGGCTGATCGCGTTGGCGGCCGTGCCCGCCTGGTGGGCCGCGCGGCGCAACGGCGCGGCAGCCGCGGCGGCCGGCACGGGGCTGCTGGCGCTGGCGTGCCTCGCCGCTCCTGGCTCGCGAGCGGCGACGCCCGGTGCCGCGTTCGGCGAGCTGCTGGTCGCTCGCGACAGCCGCTACCAACACCTCGAGGTGCGCACGCGTGCCGACCTCGGCGACGCGCGCGTGCTGGCGATCGACGAAGGACATGACTCCTTCCAATCGCTGACGCCGCCGGAAGGGGTGCTGACGGGCGGCCTCTACTACGACTGGTTCAACCTGCTCGCGCTGTCGGGAATCCGCGAGGGGCGGCTCTCGGTCGCCGTCCTCGGGCTCGCGGCAGGGACCCATGCGCGCCAGCTCCTCGAGCTGGTCGGGCCGCGTTGCGAACTCTCGATCGACGGGGTCGAGATCGACCCGGAAGCGGTCGCGCTGGGTCGCTCCCACCTCGGGCTTCCCGACGACCCGCGCCTCGTCATCCACACCGATCTCGACGCGCGCACCTTCGCCGACCACGCGCCGCGCCGCTACGACCTCATCGTCGTCGACTGCTACGCGCGGCAGTCCTTCGTGCCGGTGCACGTCGCCTCGCGCGAGTTCTTCGCGGCGCTCCTCGACCGTCTCGCCCCCGGCGGGGTGGTGGCGCTGAACGCCTTCGGCTACGGCAGCGGCGATCGCGTCACCGAAGCGCTCGCGGCGACGCTCGCGTCGCTCTGTCCCGACGGCGTGCTGGTCGCCAACCTGCCGCGCACCGCCAACCAGCTCGTGTGGGCGAGTCGGGAGCGCCTGCCGCCGCGACCGAGCGAGTGGGCAACCGACGACTGGCCCGCCGAACTCGCCGAACTCGCCGCCGCGTTGCGCGCGCCGGGCCAGTGGTTCGTGCGCCGGGCGCTGCCGAGCGACCGGGTGATCGACGACAACGGCGGCTGGTTCGATCGGACGCAGGAGGAGCGGCTGGCCGATCGCGCCGCGCGGTTGCTGGCGCTCGATCGCGAGACGCCGCGATGAGTCGGAGCGCGGGGCAGCGGCCGGTGCAGGACGTAGCGCCGTACGGCGCGCTCGTCGCGCAGGCGGCGGAATCGGCGGTGGGGGACGACCGCGGCGTGCGCTCGGCGGCCGACGAGGCGCGCGTCATGGAGTTGCTGGCAACGGCGCGCGAGCAATCAACGGCCGGCGAGCTCGACGCCGCGGTCGCGACGCTGGGGGCGCTGCCGAGCGGCGCCACCGACGCGCTCTTGTTCCGGGCCTTCCTCGAGCGGCAGCGCGGCGCGTACGAGGCGAGCGACGCCACGCTCTCGCGCCTGCTCGCGGCGAATCCAGGCGAGCCGCAAGCCGTCCTACAACGCGCCTACACGCGCTGGGTCGCGGGCGACCTCGGCGGGGCCGACGCCGACTTCGCGGCGCTCGAAGCGCGGCGGGGCGTCGTCGACGAGTCGTTGCTCGAGCGGGCGCGCGCCGATCGCGCCGGGCTCACCGCGCAGCGCAAGGAGCTCGAGCCGATCGGGCACGACCTCGAGCGGCTGGTGGCACTGCAGTGGAGCTCTGGGGGCGTGCTGCTCGCGCTGACGCTCCTCGCGGCTTGGTGCACGCGATCGCGCGGTCGGCGGCCGTCGACCGGCTGAGCGGCTGAGCGGCGGAGTTGACCGGGTGAGCGGTCGCGTCGTCGCGCGCTCGCGGCTCGCTCGCGGCGCGCCGGCAGGCCCGCGGCCGAGCCTCGGGTGCCTCGCTCATCGTCCGACGGACGCGGCGCTCCCTCACGGGTGAAGGATCGCCAGGAAACGATCCGGCCCGCCCCGGGTCGCGGGGCGGGCCGGCATGCTGATTCAGGATCCGTATCCGAGCGGAACTCGATCGACGCACTCGATCTCAGAGGATGTCGAGGATCTCGGAGAGCGCGTTCACCTTGGCGCGGTAGTTCGAGTTCACCGAGAAGACGGCGTTCCACGGCAACTGCGTCTTCTCGGCGATGATGCCGAGAGCGACCGCCGCGAAGCCGCGCTGCAGCGGCTGCTTCGACTTGTTCTTCAGGATCGAGAGGAGCGGCTCGACCGCGCTGCGATCGCCGATCAGGCCGAGCGCCTGCGCCGCCGACGACGACTCCGCGAGCGTCTCCGAGTTCTGGAGGTACTCGATCAGGGTCTGCACCGCCTGCGTGTCGCCCATGAGGCCGAGCGAGCGCGCGAGCTGGAGCCGGAACTTCGGCTCGAAGCCTTTGGTGGTGATCAGCTTGCGCAGCGTCTCCGCCTTCCCGTTCTGGCGCATGAGCCCGAGCGAGATGGCGATGTAGCCCTTGAGCGGCTGGTCGTTCGAATCCTCGAACTTCTTCCAGAGGTCCTCGGCCGCGACCTTGCACTCGAGCAGGCCGAGACCGATCGCCATCGCACCCTGGTAGGACGGGTTGCTGGTCTGGTTGAACGCCTCGAGGATCTTGGTCTGGGCGTTGGTCTTCACCTCGGCCGGGAGCTTCTCGTTGCGCGCATAGACCGCGAGGCCGAGCGCACCGAACGGCTGGTGCGTGATCTTCTTCGGCTGGGTCAGTTCGCGCAGGAAGAACTCGCGCAGCTTGGTGTGCGCATCCTCGTGCTTCGACGGCTCGGCATCGCGCGCGCCGATCTGGGCGAGCGCCATGATCGAGTAGTGGCGCGTCTGGTCATCGCTGCCCTTGGCGACGGCGTTCGTGAGCGCCTCGATCGCCTCGGCATCCTCGACGGTCGCGAGCATGCCGATGCAGATCGCGAGCGAGCGACGCAGATCGTTGTCGGCCTTGTCGTCCTGGAAGAGCGGCAGGACCTTCGGACCGAGCACCTGGCGCGCGGCGGGGGAGCCGGCGTCGGACTGCCGGTTCAGGCGACCGAGCGCGATCGGGGCCTGCGCGCGGACGTAGATGTTGAGCGACCGATCGTCCATCACGCCGAGGAGGAACGTCGTGATCTCCTCGTGCCGCTCCTTCATCATCCCGAGCGCGAGGATCGAGAGCGCCTTCACGTCGAGCTTCGACGCGAGCGTCTCGTCCGAGATGATCTTCTTCAGGTCATCGATCGCGCCCGACGCGCCGATCATGCCGAGCGACGCCGCGGCGAACCCGCGGACCATGTCCTCGACGCTCGACTGGCCGGTGAGCTGCTTGCCCTTGCTCGAGTCGTTCAGCAGTTCGCGCAGCGTCTCGACCGCGTCGACGGAGCCGAGCACGCCCATCGCGAGGGTGGCCGCCTCGCGCGCCGTCTTCTCCTTGTGACCGAGCGCCTTGACCAGCGTCTCCATGACCGCCGGCGCGTCGCCCTCGCGGACCGAGCGGCCGATGGCGAGCGCCGCCGAGTCGACGATGTCGGGGTGCGTCTCGCCGAGCGCTTCGATGAACGCCGGAACGAGGTTGTCCTTCACCTCGCTCGCGCTCGGACGGTTCGCGCTGACCGCGTCAACCGCCTTCGCACGACCGGTGAGGAAGCCCGCCGATCCCGAGCTGACGGTGCCGCCCTTCATCCGCTCCTTCAGATCGAGGAACGGATCCTTGTTGTGCTCCCACCAGAACTCCCAGCGCTCGAACCCTTCGCCGCCGCCGCGCCGGGCACCCATGCCGCCCGTCGACGGGCGCATGCCCGCGCCGGCGCCGCCGGTCGGTCCAGTCGGCACGCCGCCGGTCGCCGGGCCCTTCTGGCCGCCCGTCGTCGGGGCGCCAGGGCCGGGGGTACCAGGACCACCCGGGTTGCCGGGAGGGGTCGTGTCACCACCACCGCCGAGGTTCGGCGGCACGGTATCGGTCGGCCCCTTGTAGTTGCCACCGTGCGCCCAGACGGGGGTGCACGTGAGCAGCGCGATCGCTGCAGAGAGGCTGGTCTTCAGCCACGCCTTCGACATGGGGGTCGCTCTCCAAATTGCCACGAGAGGGTGCAACGCTCGGCGCGAACGAACGGCGAGCCGCCCGGGGCGCCGCGGGAATGGAATGAACCTGCAAAGCAACCAGCGTTCCTACCGCGTCGCCCCGATTCCCCGGGGGACGGGCGCGCCTCTGACGTCGAGGGGCCGCTTTCGTTACCAGCCCGCCACGATTCGCAGGACCAAGCGGATCCTGCCCACGACGCCCCGGCGCGCACGGTGGGGCGCCTCGGCGCCGCGACCGTCATTCGTCGTCGGAGTCGTCCTCAACCGGCTCGACGAACTTCGGCTCGCGCTCGGGGCGCGGCTCCACCCGCTCCACGGGCGCGGTGGGAGCCCGGGCGAGGAGGATCTTGATCTCCTTCACCTCGATCGGGTCGAAGTCGAGGGAGAACTCCTGCTCGACGTTGATCAGCTTTCCGCTGCGCTTGATGGGGTTGAACAGCAGCGCCCCTTCGAGCGTCCGGCCGTCGACGAACTGAACCGCGACCCGCTCCGCGTCACAGCCCGCGACGAGTTGCTCGAGGATGCTGGGGCTGCGCTTCTTCCGGGACGTCCGCGACTCGCGCTCCTTGGCGGTTACGGCCAATGGACCCTCCTTTTTGATCCCGATCACTAGAGCTTGGGCTTCAGGAGAGGATAGATACAGCCGGTAGAGCGCGCAAGCCCGCACCTCGGCGGTGGGGGATTCACCTGGGCGCAAGCGCTTGGCGCACTCCGCGTTACTCTCGCGTGGGTTCGCGCCCGCACGCAGTTGCACTCGGCCCCATCGAAGCGGCGCAACGCTCGGAAACGACACTCATGAGATCGAACGGCCCGGTTGGGCTCTGGCTGATCGGAGCGGGCGGGACACTCGCGACGACGGCGGTCGTCGGCGCGCGCGCGATCGTCCGTGGCCTCGCGGATCGAACCGGCCTCGTCAGCGACGCGCCGGAGTTCGCCGCCCTCGGACTGCCGGCGCTCGATCGCCTGCGTTTCGGCGGCCATGACATCCGGGCCGTGAACCTCGCGGCTGCGGCTCGCACGATCGCCCGCGAGAACGGGTCGATCCGCGAGGAATGGGTGGGGCAACTCGAACCCGACCTCGCGGCGGTCGATTCCGAGATCCGACCGGGCCAAGCCCAGGGGAGCGGTGGGGCGATCGAAGCGATCGCCGACTCGACGCACGTCGTCGCCGCGAACTCCGCGCGCGCCTGCGTCGACGAGTTCTCCGGACAGTTGCGCAGCTTCGTTCAACGGCACGCGTTGGAAGGGTTGGCGGTGGTGAACGTCGCTTCGACCGAGCCCCCGCCGACCGATCCCGAGCTGCTCGCCGATCTCGATCGACTCGACCGCGCGCTCGACGCGGAACCGGCCACCGCGTTCCGGCCGGGGCTGCTCTACGCCTACGCCGCGATGCAGGCGGGGGCGGCGTTCGTCAACTTCACGGCCTCGCCTTCGTGCCTCTGCGGAGCGATCGAGCAGTTGGCCAAGCGCAAGCGCGTGCCCTACATGGGCAACGACGGCAAGACCGGCGAAACGCTCGTGAAGTCGGGACTCGCGCCGATGTTCCGCGCGAGGAGGCTCGAGGTGATGTCGTGGGTGGGCTACAACATCCTCGGCAACCGCGACGGCATGGTGCTCGCCGACGGCGACAACAAGCGCTCGAAGATCGCCACCAAGGACAGCGTGCTGTCCAACATCCTCGGCCAGCCGGTGCGGACGCGGGTCGGAATCGACTTCGTCGAGTCGCTCGGCGACAGCAAGGTCGCGTGGGACTACATCCATTTCCGCGGCTTCCTCGGCCACCCGATGGCGATGCAGTTCACCTGGCAAGGCTGCGACTCGATCCTCGCCGCGCCGCTCGTCCTCGACCTCGCGCGGTTCGCGTTGCTGGCGCTCGAGCGCGGCGAGTCGGGCGCGATGACGCACCTCGCGTCGTTCTTCAAGAACCCGCTGCAGTCGAACGACCACGATCTCTACCGCCAGCTCGCGAAGCTGCACGCCTACGCGGCCACCGCGACCTGACCGAGCGGCGGAAGGCGACGTCGCGTGCCCTGCGACCGGCGCGCGCGCCAACGGCGACCAGCGGGGCGGCGCTGCGCTTCCGATTGCCATCGCCCCGTTCTGGGACGACGCGCTGGCGCCGCAGCTCGAGGTCTGACGATGGCCGATCAGGCGTCGGTCACCATCCGCGTCGACCTGGATGGCCTACGGCGCCTGATGAACCAGTTCCCGTCGAAGGTGGTGCCCGACGGCGTCGGCATCGCCCTGCGGAACCTCGCCTCGCGCATGGTGCTGGCCGGTCGCGAGCAGCTCAAGCAGAGCTACGAGATCCGCTCGCCGTGGGTGCTGACCTCGTGGACGGCTGTCGCCGGCGTCGACATGGACGGCTCGCCGGTGGTGCGGCGCGACGGGTCGGTGATCCGCGGCGCGGTGAAGGACTTCGCGCGCATGTGGCCGAACCCGGTGCTGACGATCGGGCACCGCGACCCCTACATGGAGCTCCAAGAGGTCGGCGGCCTGAAGAAGACGACGTACGACCAGGGCGATGGCAAGAACGAGGGTTACGTCGCCATCCCGTCGCGGCTCGCCTGGGCGATGCGGGATCGGTTCGGACGACTCCCGAAGTCGATCCGCCACTACGACCTGCTGCAGCGCGACGCGGCGCGCATGAACGAGACGCCGGTGGCGGGGCGCGCCGTGCAGCTGCTCCGGGCGTCGAAGGTGAAGGGGCGGAAGCGGGCGGCCGTCGTCGCGCTCGGCGCGATGCAGGCGCAGGGCCGCATCACGCAGCTCGTCCGCGACTTCGCGCGCATCGTGCCGCGCGCCGGCCTGTTCGCGCGGGCGCAGCAGGTCGCCGACGCCTCGCTCGAGGAGGAGCTGATCGCCGGCCTCGAGGAGGCGCAGCAGTACCACCTCGACCGGGAGGCGAAGCGCCTCTCTCGCGGCCCCTCAGCGAGCGCAGCGGTGGGGCGGAGCCTGCGGGGGCTGTTCTGACCCCGCGATGGGGCGGTCGACGCTCGCCGTGCAACTCCTGCACGCCCCCACCCCCCCCGTCGCGGGTCCTTCCCGCACCCCCGGAGTCCGGGGGTGGCGCGCGCGCGACGGAGCTCTAGCGCGAGAACCCGAAACGGGGTTCCCACCATCGGAAGATGGCCTCTCTGACGAGATTCAAACGCCAGGTCCTGAAATGACGATTGCCTGCCGCTACCGTGCTCGCCCGTTCTAGGGGCTCGGTCGGAGTCGAAGCGTGGAACTACCACTGCCCGTGGAAGACACCTCAGAAAACTCGTCGTCGAACGCGGCTCGGTCGCCCGATGCCCAGCCGATTCAGGCCGAGCCAGACGTGCTGGTCTATTCCGGCGCCATCAGCGACATCGGAGCGGGGCGCGTTTTCTCGAAGACGCGATCCAAGCCAACGACATCCCGTCATCTCGACATGCTTCTGACGACGCATGGTGGGTCGCCAGACGCTGCTTTTCGCATCATGCGGTTCCTGCGTCGGCACTACGACCGAATCGTCATTCACGTGCCAGCGATTTGCAAGAGCGCCGGAACTCTGATGGTGCTCGGCGCTGACGAGCTCTGCATGTCAGAGACCGCCCACCTTGGGCCGCTCGACGTTCAAGTTGCGAAGGTCGATGAACTTGGAGAGAGCAGCTCGACACTGACTCCAACGCAGTCACTTGTCACGCTCTGCGAGGAGTCGTTCCGTCTCTTCGAGACGCACTTCTTTGCCCTTCGAAATCGAACCAGGTTCCAGCTCTCAACTCGGACATGCGCTGAGATCGCGAGCAAGTTGGCGGTCGGCCTCATGGGGCCTGTCTACGGGCACATGGATCCGATTCGGCTAGGGGAGCTTCAGCGATCGCTCACGATCGCCAGAGACTACGGCCAACGACTCAGCACGAGTCTCGTACGAGATGGAGCGCTCGACGCGCTCGTGGCTGGTTACCCATCCCATGGATTCGTCATCGACATCGATGAGGCTAAGACCCTCTTCAACAACGTTCGCTGCCAATCGCCAGCCGACGTTGAGTTCGCCCGGGCGGTGCACCACAAGACCAAGGACGCTCTAAAGTCAGACCCGCTGTTCGTCGAATTCGTCGAAAGAAAGCCGCGCCCTCGGGGTGGCAACCAGGACGCGATTTCAGGAGGCAAGCATGATCCAACTTCAGGGTCGCCCGACGATCGAAGGGATTCGTCGAGAGCAACAGCAAATCCTGCGCCGCCTGCTGACGTTCACTCGAACGGTTCGAATCAACCCTCGATTCCAAGGGGCGATTGTCCAGCCGGATGAGGTTGAAGGCGGCGACGTTGACGAGGATCCGGACGAGATTCTTCGAGGTCGTCATCCGTTGATCGTGGAGTTCGACGACAAGTCCTAGTCAGCAGGGTTTCGCTCCGTCGACCCAGTTCCGGAGCCGATCTCAAGCTCAACCAGGATCGCCAGTTCGCTGACATCAGGGGCCACTTGCTGCGGCGCCTCGACGAGACGCTCCTGCACGGCTTAGTCGTCGACGACGGTCCCGATCCGCGCTGGCTTGACGCCGGCGTCGACCTCAGCTCGGCGTAGCGCTGCCATGTAGGAGATCGCGTACTTGCGAATCGCGGCCGCGAGGTCCGGCGCTGCAGCTGCATAAGCGGCTCGCCTCGCGCGTGGGTCGGCCTTGTCGATTCCTACCTCCGTTGCGATCCAGTCGACGACGAACCGAGTCGCAGCGCCGATGATCCGCTCCGACTCGACGCAGACCGGGGGATCCGCGGGTCGAAACTCAACGAACTCTTCGCTGGCTTCAACGCCCAATTGCACCCTCCTTCGGAACCTATGCAGCCTCCGACGGCGGCAGCGCTCGAGTGACACGTCACAAGATGAAACGGCCGCGGTGGGGGTGTGCCGCACCGCGGCCGTCTCCGTCACTTCAAATCAGCGTACGCGAAAACAGAAGACGCCGCCGTCCTTTCGATAGACGCGCTTGTGCGTGATGTAGTGCACGAACGACGTGCAGAACACCAAGCGGCCGTCTTCCGATCGCCAGCGGCGCTCCGGAGGCTTCGAGGACATTGTCCCCTCCCTTGAAGCGTGGCCTTGATCGCAGGCCAACGACGGCCGATACTCCGGACGCCGGTTAAGCGTCGGGGCCTCGGTCTCGTCGGTTGCTGCGCTCCTTCGCCGGCCAGGCGACGGAGGGTTGGTCGACGCCAGTTCGCGCTGGCATCGACCGATCGAATCACTCTCGGAGTGGTACGGCGGGCTGTCACGCCAAAGTCAACTCGCCGTACCACCGCTCATTTGATGTCCGCGCCGCCGAGTCGTCGGCGCTTCAACTGTCGTCGCCATCGTCGCGCTCCTGTCGATGAACGATCGCGCCGCCGCGCGATTGCATCAGGTGTTCTCACTCCTTCTTCCAAGCCCACGGAGGCACATCACCGATCCGGACCCAGTGGCGCTTGTCGAAGTGCCGCTCAAGCGTGTTCCGGATCTGCTTCTTTGGCGTCGCGCCACCCGGCGCGCGGCCCACCTTCGACAACTCGTCCAGGATCTCCGGGACGGTCATCACGCGTCGCGACTCGCTCAGCACGGAGTCGATCGCTTCGGTGAGAGTGGCTGCCTCGCCATGCCCCTGCGCCGCCGGTCCAGCAAGTTCCGCTCGCTCGACAGCCACGCGGCGAGTGGGGGGGACATGCTCAGCGAGTTCTTCGATCTCCTCGAGGTGCACGAGGTGCGCGTCAATCAGCTCGAGTTCCGATCGCAGCAACCGCTCGCGCGCCAAGAGCCGTTCGCGAATCGCCTTGGTGTGCGCCTTGATGCTCTCGCTCACGATGAAGTGCCCCGTTCGCTTTTTGATGAGTGCCGCCTGAGGAACAACCTTACCGCGAAAATCGGAACACCACAATAGGTGGTGGTTCCGTCGAGTGTCCAGCAGGCCCGCAGGCGGACCAGACCATACGCCCCCGAAGCGTTCAAGAGATCGGCAGGGGCTGCGGATCTTCGCCTTCACCAGGGCGCTGGGCCGGTGCGCAAAGCTGACCAAAGCCGTGTCCGCCGCGGCTCGTTGGAAAGAAGAAAACCACGTCGTTCGGCGGCGTTCTCACCGCATCAGCGCGCCAGCAAACGACTTGCAACGACAAAAAAGTAGCGAGTAATCCCTTGACAAGCAGCCACGTTCTGCCGATAGTTCCACCCGTCGAAGTCATCAGAACATTTATTATCAGACGTAGTAGGCCATCGAATCCACGCATGAACGCGGCCCCCCTCGATGGACGACGAACGCCTGTTGCGACTGATGCCGCCATTGGGAGCCACTTGCTCTCGACGGGTCTCCCGACCTTCGCCGCTCCGCGTTTGCCACGGCGTGTCTAGGTAGTTTGTCCATCTTGCACATGTTGACCACTCCTCCAATACTCTCTGTCCACGGGGAAGGGATCGGGTAGCAGGCGCGTGCCGGGCGGTCGCGCATTGACGGACGCTGCGAATGGTCGCACCTCGCGCCGATCGGGGCCCTCGAAGCCTCGGAGCCCGTCCATTGACCCCGGAAGAGCGCGTCTTGCTCGCGGACAGTTGTCCCGGGGCGAGCGGCGCTGACACGGTTTCGGCCGCGACCATCGAGCTCCTCTCGGAACTGCGCCGGCGGGACGATCCCGAACTGCTGCTCCTCGTCTGCCAGCTGAATCGCGGCGAGGTCACCGAGGAGCTCGAGCGACTCATCGCCGAGCAATCGCTCCCGGCGCGGGTCGATCCGCTCACCGCGGAGGTGCTCGCGGAGACGCTCGACGCCGTTCGCGCCACGGCGACCCGGACCGTCGCGCGCGAGTACGCGGGGATCGAGCGCCGCTGTCGGCGGGTCGTGCGCGCATTCGTCGACGACTGCCTCGGGTTCGTCCCCTTGCTGCACTCCGTCGATGGACCGGAGTCGCTGACGCAGTCGCTCGCCGAACGCATCGAGCTCCCTGCGTTGCTGCTCGAACAGGTGTCCGGTCCGCTCGCGCCGACCGCGACGCGGGTCATCGCCGCGCAGACGCTGCTGCAGCTCTCCGCGCACGATCGCGCGCTGCTCCTGCAATGCCCCGGCCCTCGCCCGGAGCAAGCGCCTGACCCGCGGTCCCCATCGGTCGCGCACCTGTTGTCGCGCGCCGCCGCGCTCGAACGATTCCGCACCGAGTTCGATCACTCGGTCGCTTGGGCGAAGACGTGCATCCGCCATCCGCCGCTCACTCTCGGGAGGAACCAGGCTTGAACCTCACGAATCGCGTGACCGCGCTGCTCGAGCGGCGCTCCGCGCTGCGACTCGCGCGTGCCGCCGCGGCCTTGCTGCACCTCGATGCGCGCTTCCGCGCCGCATTCCCCGAGGAGCGCCGCTCGGCCGGCGTGGCGCGCCCGCTCGAGTTGGAGAGTGCCGTGCGCGGCTGCTTGGCCGATCCGCGCCTGCGCTCCCATCTCCCGGCGCGGCTCGCGTCGCGCCTCGAGACGCTGCTGTCGCCGGCGCCGCGCGAACGCGTGCTGCCGAGCGTCGGCTCGCAAGCGACGCTCGCTCGCGCGCTGCTGCACGCGGCCGCCGAACTGGCGCACGACGTCGACGCCCCCCACCTGATCTCGGGCCAGCTCGACTGGTTGCGCGGCGACGCCGCGGCGGCCGAGCGCGGGTTCGCGAAGGCGGCCGAGGTCGCGACGACGCCGCGCGGAGCGGCGCATGCGCTGCTCCATCGTGCGATCCTCTCCGCGGACGACGGTCGAGTCGATGACGCGCTGCGGCTGCTCGCGCGCGCGTCCGCGCTCGATCCCCTGCAGCTCGCGGCGCATTGGACCAGCGCGGTCTACGCCACGGCGGTGCGCCGCCCGGCGCTCGCCGACTACCACTTCCGGGCGGCGCTCCGCGTCGGTGCGCCGCGCGACCTGCGCGCGCGCGGGCTCGCGCTCGAGCGACAGCTGCTCGCGCTCGCGCACCGGGGCGTCGGCGCCCCCACGCAGGCACGCCAGTCGGCCGCCCGCCTGCTGACGCAGACCAGCGTCGCTCTCACCGCAGGAGTCGTCGCTTGAAGCGCACGCGAAGCTTCCGTTGGATCGCCGGCACAGCGCTGCTGGTCGCGACGCTGTCGTTCATCGGCGACGCACCGCTCGCCGTGTCGAGAGGTACGCCGACCCCTGCCGCGCTCGGCGGTCCGCAGACCGGCACCGGCACGACCGACGTCACCCGCAGCGCCTTGCCGCCACCGCCGATCGTGCCGCCAGCGCGCGGCGGCGGCTCGGGATGAATCGCATGACGCTGAAGTCGCTCGAACGCGGCGCAGCGCACGCGCTGCTGGCGGCGATCGCGCTGCTGGCGGCGGGGCGCACCGTCGCCTCGCGCGGCGATGGAGAGCGGCCCGCCGCGATCGCCGTCGATCCGCGCTTCGATCCCGCGGTCGCGACTCCTGCGGCGCTCGCGGCAGCGCCGCCGGACGGCGCGTCGGCGGAGCCCGCTGAGGTCGACGCCGACGCCATCGCAAGCGCCACGATCGAGGCGCTCCGCATCGCGCAACCCGCGACGGCGCCGCGTGCCGCGATGACGCTGACCATCGTCTTCGAGGAGGCCGCCCCATCGGACGCTGCCGTCGCGCCACCGCGTGCAGTCCATCTCGAGCACCACCGCGCCCCCGCAGCTCCGCGCCACGCGAACGGCCGCTCGCTCGCGACCGAGCGGATCGCGCGGCACGAAGTCGCCGATCGGCAGCTGCCGCTCGCGATCGCTGCCGAGATCGGCGATCGGCTCGAGGTCGGCGGCGACGCGTGGCTCGACCAGCGGTTCCTCGTCGATCGCGCGCTGTTGCGAACCGCTCGACTCGTGGTGCCGCTCGTCCCACGCACGCTGCTGACCGGAACCGTCGCGCCCCTGTCGAGCGATCGACGCGATCTCGTCGCGGAACTCACCATCCGCTCGGAACGCGATCCCGCCGCCGAGTGGCGCCAGCGGATCGAGGGGGCGTTCGCGCTCGCTCCGCCGTTCGCGCCGCCCTGGACGATCGCGGTGCAGAGCGAGGGGTTCGCCCCCAGCGAGCGACGAGGCGTCGATGGTCGCGCCCCCTTGCGGATCGAGCTGGCGCGGCCGACTGCGCTGGTCGGCACCGTGCGCGCGGTCGATGGGACGCCGCTCGTCGGCGTCGCGATCCGCTGCGGCCGGCTCGGCGTGCTCCCGGTCGACGAACGCGTCCTCGCCCACAGCGATGCGGACGGCGGCTTCTCGCTCGTCGACGTGCCGTTGGCGCCGATCGTGCTGTCGGCCCATCGCGAGGGCTACGCGCCGACGCGCCGCGAGACGTCGCTCGAGGAATTGCGCAGCGGCCGGTTCGACCTGGTGCTCGAGCCGCAGGTGCGCTTCGTCGGGCAAGTCGTCGATCCCGAAGGCCGCCCCATCGCCGGCGCCGAGATGACCATCGGATCGTTGACCGATCACCTGGTGGTCGGATCGCTGACGAGCGATGCGCGCGGCGGCTTCGACATGCCTTGGATCGCCGCCGATCGTCTCTACCACGTCGAAGTGCGGGCGCCCGGATTCGCCCCGCTCGATGCCGGCCCGTTCCGCGCGCCGGACGAGTCGATCGAGATCGGACTCGAACCGCTGCGCGAGCTCGTGATCGCGGTGGTCGACGCGGACGGTCGCCCGATCTCCGACGCCAACGTCGCCGCGCGCCCGCTGCCGCCGCTGCGCGAGCACGAGGCGCACGACCTCGCGAGCGCAGGCGTCGTCACGGTGAGGAGCGACGCGCGCGGTCTCGCGAGACTCCGCGCGCTGCTGCCGACGGAGCAGCGACTCCTCGTGAGCGCGGCCGGCTACCTCCCCCACGCAGGACGGCTGCCGACCGGCGACACCGGAGCCGGCGACGGGAACGCGCCGCGACGCGTCACGCTGCAGCGCTCTCGCGAGCAGCGCATCCGGATCGTGGCACCGGACGGCGCACCGCTGGCCGGCGTCCGCGTCGTACCAGCGCTCCTCTCGCAGCACGGCGGCTGGCTGCCCCACCCGCTCGCGAGCACGGCTCTCACCGATTCGCAGGGAGTCGTCGCGCTCGACGGCGCGGACGACCGGCCCGGCTCGTTCCTCGCCGATCGGCCCGACGGCGCGCGCGCGCGCTTCGAGCTGGACGCGGCGAGCGAGCCGCTGTGGCGCTGGCCCGAGTGCGGCGCGCTCGAGATTGAACTCGACGGAGAGCTGGTCGCACGGGCGGGCGCGCTCCACCTCCTCGTCGATCGCGCGGACGGCAGCGAGCTCGCGCTGCGACCCGGCGCGGACGGGCGCTGCTGGCTCCCCCACCAGCCGATCGGTGCGCTGCGCGTGCGTTTGCTCGACGAGTGGCTCTCGTCGACCTGGCACACCTACGCGGCGCAGGAGCGGTCCACGCGGATCGAACGCGACGCCACCTGCCGCTTGCGGTTCAGCGCCGACGGGACCTCTCGCGTTCGCGGCCGTGTCGTCGCCTCGCGCGACACGATCGCGAGCGGCGTGCGCATCGTCGCGACCCGCGCGACGGCGCGCCTCGCGAACCCCGTGCATTGCGCCTCGCTCGAGCTCGACGGCCGGTTCACGCTAGTCGGTCTCGAGCCCGGCCGCTGGCGGATCGTCGCCGTGGCCGCCGGAGCCCATGCGCTCGCCGTGGCGAGCGAGGAGGTGCAACTCGGCGAAGGCAGCGAGAAGGAAGTCGAACTGACGATCCCGACCGCGGCCGTCTCGCTCGAGCTGCGCGCTGTTCCGTCGCTCGCGCCGCTCGCGCGCGCGACGATCGAGCTCCTCGACGGCGCCGGCGCCGTGCTGGCGCGCGGAGCATCGGCCGAGGACGGGGCGTTCGCGTGGGCGGGCGAACTCGACGAGCCGCTCCGCGCCGTCGCGCGGGCGCCAGGCTTCCGCGCGCGTCCGCTCTCGCTGGCGGAGGTCGCGCGCGGCGGGAGGATCGCGCTCGAGCCTCTCGAGCCGCCCGTCGCTCGCGCGCGGGTGCAGGTCATCGACGCGCTCGGCGCGCCGCTCGCCGGGCTCGCCGTCACGCTCGAGCGGTCCGGCGCTCCGCTCCGCGCGGACGAACCGCAGGTGGCGCTCACCAACGAAGCCGGCGGCGCCGAGTTCACGGCGCCGCCGGGTTGCTTTGTGGTGAGTTGCGCGGGCGTCTCGCTCGAGGTCGAGATCGCCGCCGAGGGGGCGACCGCGCTGACGCTCCGCGTCGAACGACGCTGAGCCTCCGCGCGGCTCGCTCCGTTCATTCCATCGACGAGACCGCCGCCACCAGGCAGCCCTGCGAGACCGAGTTGAGCGGCTCCTTGCCGAGCCGCACGCCCTTGATGGCGATCGGGAACTTGATCTTCTGGACCTCCTCGCGGAACACCTCGATGAAGCCCTGGATCAGCGAGCCGCCGCCGGCGCAGACGATCTCGACCGGATCGCTGAAGTTGGGCAGGTCGCGCCCCATCATCAGGCGATTGCGGATGTTCTGCAGCGTGTAGGAGATGAGGTTCCTGTAGTAGATCGCGATCGCTTCCTGCTCGCGTCCCTTCGGCGAGCGGATGTCCATGCCGCTCTCCTTGATGTAGGTGACCTTCGAGGAGGGCAGGCCGAGCACGTTCGCGGCGTTGGTGTCGATCCAGTCGCCGCCGCGCGCCACCGAGAAGGTCAGCGCCGGGATCGTCTTGTAGGCGACGCAGACGTTCACCATGCCGCCGCCGAAGCTGATGCCGATGCCGGTGAAGTCCTCCGCGGCGAGTTCGGCGAAGGTGACGGCGTGGCCCTCGTTCATCGGGGTCGGGTTGTAGCCGAGCTTCTGCAGCATCCCGGCGAACAGCCCCTGGTGGTAGACGATGTTGTTCTCCTTGTCGACCGACTCGGCCGGCACGGAGAAGAAGCACGGCTCGTTCGGCTGCGCGGGCTCGCCGAGCACCTTCTTGATGATCATCTGCATCATCGGGAGGGCCTCCTTCTCGAGCGAGGAAATCAGGCCGTCCTTCATCGGGCGGCGCGTCGGCCGGCCGAACACGTTGGCGAGCTCGAAGGCCGAGCCGCCGAGCACGATCAGCGAGTTCTCGTGCACGACGTACGGCACGTTGAGCCGCGTCAGCATCGAGCGGCTGTGCACGTCGCCCTGGATGTCGAGGAACGCGTTGCGCTCGCAGCGGACGACGATGCCGCCCTTCTGGTCGCGCACCGCCGCGAGGATGTTGGCAGTGCCGATGTCGAGGCCCTTGCCCGCCATCTTGGCCACGCCATGGGAGCGTTCCACGACACCGGTCGTGCCGCTCGCCGGACGCATCCCGCTCTCGTTGCTGCCGTGATCTGCGCTACCCATGTCGCGTTCCTGCCTCGCCAGTTGTTGAAGGGACCAACGACCCACTCCGTCGGCATGCGCGGGGCGACCGCTCAAGCGTCGCTCTTCGGACCGCGCATCGACTTCATGCGGGCGAGCGCGTCCGAGACGTCGCTGCCCTTGCGCTCCTTGGCTTCGACCGCGTCGAGGTTGCCCTCGAGCTCGGGGATCGACTGGAACAGGCCGGAGAGCTCGACCGGCGCGTCGTCGGCGACGTTGGTGACGCCGACCTTCCGCCCGATCCGGTCGATCTGCGACGCGAGCTCCGCGCCGAGCGACTGGATCCGCTGCTCGAGCGCGCCGGTCGGAGCTGCGGCCGGCGCCGGCGCGGCGACCACCACCGGGGCGGGCGGCCGGGCGATCTCCTTGCGCAGCGAGCGCAGCTCCTCGAGCAGGTCCTGCGGCGACCCGGCCTGCGACCGCTGGCGCAGCACGCGCAGCTCGGCGTCGAGCTCGGCCTGCCGGGCGAGCGCCTCGGAGAGCTGCCCGTCGCGCTGCGACAGGCGCTCCTCGAGCGATCGCATCTCGACGGCGTCCTGCTCGAGACGCTGCTTCAGCTCGTCGAAGTTCTTCTGCGCCGCGCCCTGCTGCTGCTGCATCTCGCTGCGCAGCATGTCGCGGAAGATCGTGGTGGAGTCCTGCAGCAGCTCCTGCCGCTCGCCGGGCCGCTCCGGCGCGCCGCGGCGCGCGAGCGCGCGGTCGACCGCCTGCTCGATCAGCTCGAGGATCTGGCTCGACCGGATCACCCGGACCTGGTCGAGCCCCTTCTTCTTGAGCTCGTCGATGGTGGTCCGCGTCGAGCGCGACTGCAGCTCGTTGCGGACGTCGCTCAGGAACTCGGTCGCCATGCCGTTTCGCTCCCCTGCCGGTGGGGCTGCATCGACGAGCGAGCGGCTCGACTTGAAGCGCAATTCGACCGGTCGGCGCAGCCGACCCGCTTCCGCCGGCGGCGCCGCGACGCCTGGACCGCGATGCGATCTCTTTTCCGGGACATTCGTCCGCCAATGAGGCGATTGCGGCGGCCGCGCGCTCCCCTACAATCCGCGCCGTTCCTTGGGAACCCGGCGCCCGGCACGATCGCGAGGGGAAGCTCGGCGATGTCGTGGGTCGAATCGATCCCGCTTCCGGCACTGCGCGTCGACGCAGCAGGCGTCGTCGTCGAAGGCAATCGACTGGCGCAGAAGCTGTTCGATCGACCGCTCGCGGAGCGGCTCGGCCGGCGCGTCGACGCGGCGACCGACGCGCCGCTGCCGCCGCCGATCGCCACGATCCCGCTCGCCGACGGCGCCTTGCTGCTCTACTCCGACGCGAGCCTCGTCGAGCGGCTGCAGCAGCAGGTCTACCACCTCTCGCGCCTCGCTTCGGCCGGCCGCCTCGTGGCCGTCGTCGTCCACGAGATCAACAATGCGCTGGCCGGGATCGTCGGCTACGCGCAGTTCCTGCTGGCGCAGCCGCTCGCTCCCGAGGCGCGGCGCGACCTCGCGCGCATCCACGAGGAGGCGCTGCGCACCGCGCGCGTCGCCCAGAACCTTCTGCGCTTCAGCCGCAGCGGCCGCGGGGAGCGCCGCCCGGCCCGGATGGACGAGCTGCTCGCTCGGTGCGCCGAGCTGAAGCGGCGCGACTTCGCGCTGCGCTCGATCAAGCTCGAGCTCGACCTCGCGGCCGGGCTGCCGACCCTCGAAGCGGACGAGGCGCTCCTCTCGCAGGTGTTCATCAACCTGCTCACGAACGCGCAGCAGGGGATCAGCTCGGTGAAGGAGCGCGGCCATGTCGTCGTCCGCGCGCGCACGACGCGGCGGCGCCTCGTGGTCGACGTGATCGACGACGGGCCGGGCATCCCGGAGCCGTTGCGCGAGCGGATCTTCGACCCGTTCTTCACGTCGCGCAGCGACGGTTCCGGCACCGGCCTCGGCCTCACCCTCTGCCGCGAGATCCTGCACGACCACGGCGGCGAGATCCGCGTCGCGCGCCGTCGCGCGCCGGGCGCCTGCATGCGCGTCTCGCTGCCGATCGTCGCGCACGCCTCGGCGCCCGCGGAGCCGCAGGAGCCGCAGCCACCGGCGGCACGCATCGAGGGCTGCCGCGTCGTCGTGGTCGAGGACGAGCCGTCGCTGCGCGAGGTGATCACGCGCACCTTCTCGGGCCACGGCAACCACGTGATCACCTTCGAGCACGGCGAGGACGCGCTCTCCTACCTCGCTGGCGAGCAGGTCGACGTGGTGGTGAGCGACATCCACCGCCCCGGCCTCGACGGCATGCAGCTCTACGAGCAGCTCGCGCGCACGCGGCCGGCGCTGCTCCGCCGCTTCATCTTCGTCACCGGGGATGCGCTCGGCGAGGAGACCGCCGCGTTCCTGCGCCGCTCGCGCGCGCAAGTGCTCCGCAAGCCGCTCGAGCTCGACCAGCTCGTCCGCGCGGCGCACGCGATCGTGCAGCGCGCGTCCGAGCAGGGCGAGCTGTTCAAGTCGGCACCGGCATCCGGCGGCTGATCAGCGCCGGCGGATCACTCGACCCAATCGGCGAGGAACAGGTTGGTGTCGCGCGGCGCGGAACCGTGGCGATTGGCGGCCCACACCAGGTGCTTGCCGTCGGGGCTGAACATCGGGAAGCCGTCGAACTGCTCGTCGAAGGTGATCCGCTCCAGCCCGCTCCCGTCGACGTTCACCATGTAGAGATCGAAGTTGCGGTTCTTCGGGTTCGGATCGTGCAGGTTCGACGAGAAGATCACCCGCTTGCCGTCGGGCAGCATGAACGGCGCCCAGTTCGACGCGCCGTTCGAGAAGAACGTCCGCTTGTTGCCGCCATCGGCATCCATGATGCGCAGCTCGAGCGGGCCCGGGCGCCACATGCCGAGTTCCATCATCTCGCGGTAGGCGCCGACGTCCTCGGGCGTGGTCGGCGTGAAGCCGCGGTAGACGATCTGCCGGTCACCCGGCGTGAAGAACGCGCCGCCGTCGTAGCCGAGCTCGTGCGTCAGGCGCGTCACGTCGCTGCCATCGACGCGCATCTTGTAGAGGTCGAGATCGCCGTCGCGCATCGACGTGAAGACGATCCACTCGCCGTCGTTCGACACGGTGCACTCGGCGTCGTAGCCGGGGGTCGCGGTGAGGCGCTCGACGCGGCGTCCGTCGGGATCGGCGGCGAAGATGTCGAAGCCGTCGTTGAACTTCCAGACGTAGCCGTACTTCTGGTAGTCGGGCGGTGCCGGCGGCGTCGGCGACGCGACATGGGTCGAGGCGTAGAGGATGCGCTTCGCGCCCGGCAGGAAGTAGCCGCAGGTGGTCTTGCCGAGGCCCGAGCTGACCAGTCGCAGGCTCCCCGCCGCGAGGTCCATCGTGAAGATCTGGTCGGCGACGAAATCGGCGCGCGTCGACTGGAAGATGAACTGGTCGCCCTCGAACGAGAAGTAGCACTCCGCGTTCTGGCCGGAGAAGGTCAGCTGCCGGACGTTCCGCAGCCGCCGCTCCTGCGCATGCGCCTCGATCGGCTTCGCCGGGCCCTGGTCGTACTTCGCCATCCAGGCCGTCGCGGCCGCGCGATCAGCCGCATGCAGCTCGCTGAGCGGGCACGGACCGAGCGGGCACTCGTTGGAGGCACCGCATCCGGCGACGGCGAACGCGGCAGCGGTGAGGAGGAGCGCGGCGTGGGAGGCGGGAAGGCGCACTTGGAAGATCTCCGTGGGGTCGGGAAGGGGGGACGTTTTAGCGGCCGGCGGGCAGATCGAGATCTGCGCTCCACTCGTCCGCGGCGGTGCGCGTGACGAACGTCCCGCCGACCGCACGGCAGAGTTCCTCCGCGATCCGCACCTCCGGCTCGCCGGCGGCGGCGGGACGCGCGGGGCGACAGCGCACGAAGAACTGCACCCGTCCGTTCTCGCCGCTCGCGCGCAGCTCGAGCGCGAGGCCGACCCCACCGCGCTCGGGCAGCGCCGGAAGCAGCGCCGCGAGGAGCGCGAGCCCGGCCGCCTCGGCGTCGAGCGGCACGATCGGCGGCGCCGGTGCGCGAACGAGGCTGATCCCCCGCCCCTTGCCGACCAGCGCCACGATCCGCTCGACCGACTCGAGCACGAACTCCGCGTTGCGGGGCGCCGCATCCAGTTCGCGCTCGTCGGGCCCGAGCCGGCGGATCCACCCGACCAGTTCCTCCATCCGCGCGAGCTGCTGGTCGATCATCCCGCCGACGCGGTCCGACAGCGAGATCCCCGCCTTCAGCAGCTGCCGGACGCCCGCCATGACGGTGAGCACGTTGTTGGTCTCGTGCAGGATCGCCCCGCCGAGGAAGCCGAAGACGGCGCGACGCGCCCGCTCATGCTCGACGCCAGTCGCACCCGCTGGACGCGCCATCGCTTCCCTCTCCCCGAGATTCGGGACGGATCGGTCGCTTGCTTCCCGGGTGCGTCGTCGTAGGGTAGCGCTGCATCGCGGGGAGCGGACCGAGATGATCGAAGTCGACGGGCTCTGCAAGGAATACCCGGCCACGCGCAAGGGCGAGGCGAAGCGCGCCGTCGACGGCGTCTCGTTCCGTTGCGAGCCGGGCAAGGTCTACGCGCTGCTCGGCCCGAACGGCGCGGGCAAGACCTCGACGCTGCGGATGATCGCGACGACGCTCGCGCCCACCGCCGGCACGCTGCGCGTCTGCGGTCACGGCCTCGACGCGCCGCAGCGCATCCGCGCCTCGATCGGCTTCCTCACCGGCAACACCGCGCCGTACGGTCGGCTCACGGCGCGCGAGGTGATCGCCTACTTCGCCCGGCTCTTCGAGGTCGCCGAGATCGAGCTGCCGGCGCGCATCGAGGCGCTGGCGCGCCGCCTGCAGATGACCGAGTTCCTCGACCGGCGGTGCGACAAGCTCTCGATGGGCCAGAAGCAGAAGGTCGGCATCGCGCGGACGATCGTCCACGAGCCGGCCGTGCTGATCCTCGACGAGCCGACGGCCGGCCTCGACGTGCTGGCGGCGCGCGCGATCATCGAACTGATCCGCGCCTGCCGCGCCGAGGGCAAGACGGTGCTCTTCTCGACGCACGTGATGACCGAGGCGGCGAAGCTCGCCGACCGAGTCGGGGTCATGCTCGACGGCAAGCTGGTCGTCGAAGGGACGCCGGCCGAACTGCTGGCGAGCACCGGGACGCCCGACCTCGAGGAGGCGTTCCTCGCCATCGTCGCCGCGCGCGAGCGAGCCGTCGGCGCCGCGGCCTCGCGTTGACGGCGCCGAACCGCCGCGCGCTCAGCCGCCGCGCGGCTTGACGGCGGCCTTCGCCGGCGGAGCCGCGAGCGCCTTGCGTGCCGCCTCGGCCGCGAGCGCCGCGCGCGCCCGCGCCAGGATCGCCGCGTCGTCGAGCCCTTCGAGTTCGGCCGGATCGATCGGCGAGAGCGGCTCGTCGGCCCGCAACGTGGCGCGCGCCCACGCGAACAGCTCCGGATCGATCGGCCGGACGCCTTCACGCGCCGTGTTCAGCAGGAGCGCACGCGCGAACTCGTCGAAGCGCAGCAGGCCATCGCGCGACTCGTCGAGCGCGCGGAACAGGTCGAGCGGCGCCGCCGTCACGTCGCGCCACTCGAGGAACGAGACCGCCGCGTCGCGCGAGAGGTCGAGGCGTGCGAACCAGGCGCGCAGCCGCGTCGCATCGAGCGGCGCGGTGACCGCCTCCGCGCTGCCGCCGTCGAGCAACTCCGCCACCTGCTGCAGGTCGGGATCGACCGGCTGATCGAGCAACCGGGTCGCGCCCGCCGCCTCGCCTGGCGCACCGCCGAACGGCCCTCCGGCGTTCGAGGAGAGCAGGAGCTCGACGAGCAACTGCGCTTCTCGTTCGCTGATCGGTCCGCGATCGAGCGCCTGCAGGACGACGGCCGGCAGCCGCGACGTCGGGCTGGCAGCGCTGGCCAATCCTGTGGACGCCCCCGCCCCGAGAGCGAATGGCAGCGCGCCTGCGCCGGGGGGCGCCGCGGGCGCGACGGCCGTCGGCGCGACGTAGGTCGCCGTCGCCGCCGGAGTGCCGCGGCGCTGCGCTGGCGAAGCCACCCGCGGACGCGCGAAGAGGCTGCTGCCGCCGATCCGGATCGACAGCGGCCCCATCGATTGGCTGCGCGGCGCCGCGACGGGCGCGGCCGGAATCGCTTGCGGTGCGGCCGCCGGTGCCGCCGCAGCGCTCGGCACCTTCGTGGCGCTCGCCCCGGCCGTCTGTGCTGCTCCGATCAGCAGCCCGAGCCATGCACTCACCAACGCCATGCGATCGCCTCCGTTTGCCGCGAGCTTTCTAGCGCTCTCCGAGCCCATTGCATCTCGAGCGTTGCCTTCCCCGACCTCGAGGGGCGCCCCGATCGGAGGTCGACCGTCTGCTCCCGATCGGCAGAGTCGCGGCCGAGCGGCGGGAAGAGCTTTCCGGCGCGCTGGGGACCGCGAGCGGCAGCGGGGCGCCACGCGACCGCGCCACCCACTTCGGGGGTGCCGGTGCGCACCGGACGAGGCGGCTCTCGAGGCCGGACGCCTGCAACGGTGGCGGAACGCGGTCGCGGCCGTCACGAAGATCGCGCGTCACAACGTCGGCACATCGTTCGGAACACGATGACCGCGGGACGCGGTGAAAGCAGGAGACGGAGAGAGCCGGAGACGTTGACGTTGACCGAACCAGCGCCGGGCAAGTCGATGCCGAGAGGCCGACGCGACGCCGACGCGACACGGTGGTGGGCGGTACAGGATTTGAACCTGTGACTCCTACCGTGTGAGGATAGTACTCTACCGCTGAGTTAACCGCCCTTGAGGGGGCGGGACTCTAGGTCGCGCCTCGACGCACTGCAAGCACCCACCCCGAAGCGGTTGCAGAACCTCCGTCCGAGCGGCCGATCGCGCGCTCGACCGCCGCTGAGCGGTTTCACGGCGAGCCGCTCGACCAGCGATGCGCGTGAGACCGCGTTGCTGCGGTCGTTCGGTTTGGCGACCGCTCCATGCGACCCGCTGCGATGGTGCCGAGGGAGGGACTTGAACCCTCACGTCCTTGCGGACAGTGGATTTTGAGTCCGGCGCCGGCCCCGGGGAACGGCCCGAACGCCAACACGGACGCCAACACTCGCCCCGAGAACGGCCCCCCCATCGCGCCCGAGCTGCTCCCCGTCGTCGAGTCGTGGCCGAGCCTGCCCGAAGCGATCCGCCTCGCGATCCTCGCGCTGGTGAAGGCGTCGCCGCGGGGTTGAGCGGCGCGATCGTCCTCGCGGTCGAGTCCGCCGTCGATCAGAGACGCCGCGCCCGCTTGCCGGCTGCGACGCTGCGTCCGGCTGCCCGCCTTGCCGGCCGGTCGATGCCGCGGCGGGCCGGGGCCGTGCGCGCGTCCATGGTTCCCTAGAACCCTCCCGTACAGTCGCGGGAACCCGCTCGGAGCGGTGCGTCAGCGCAAAGGTGAGTCGAGCTAGCTCACGGTCTGGAGAGGCGACGAGCCAGCGATCCGGTTCAAAGCCGAAGCCCCACGCCGCGGCGCCTGCCACTTCCGCCAGCGCCCCACCGGGGGGAGGGGAAAACGCCGCCCGGCCGTTCGATATGGGGCCCCACCGCGCTCCCAGGGGAAGAAAGTTGATCGCTCACGTTGCGCTTCGGCACGATGCCCGCAGCGGTCACTCTTCGACATAACGGGTCTTGCGCGCTTCTTCTTCGGCAGCAGCGTCGCGCCACGGGCGAGGCGAGTCGGCAAGTGCGATCAACCAGAAGAGCGTGCCACCGACAAAAAGCGGGATGGACAGCCCAAAGTACTCAAAAACCTCCGTATGCGTCGCGCCATCACGACGGACCATGCGCTGAAGCAGCAAGAACACGGCCGTCCAACTCACAATGACGGCGAGAGGAAGCCGCAGGAAGAACCTCTTTGGAGCGCGCTGCGGTTCGTACTTCTCCTCGCCAAGCGAGATCCAATAGCGTCGGATCGCGAGAGTGCACGCTGCCCCTGCGATCGCGACTAACCACAACAGTGGAGTCGAGCTAACCCAGTTCCCGGCTAGCGAGGATGCAAGAGCGCCCCCGAATAGCACGGGAGTCAATGCGGTGCTCATCACGAACATGACGGCGAGTACAGAAGCGATTACAAAGCCGGCTAGGAAGAAGATGATAGGGGCAGTAGCCAACTCAGTTCGCGTAACAAACTGATAACCGTCAGTCCAGAAGTATGGTCCGAATCGTGTCTCGTAGCGATCTCCACGCTGAACGGTCGATCTGTCGCCGAGTCTCACGTCGGAGGCACGGCCAGATCCGCGCTGACTGGCTTCCCCTCCGCAAGAACAGACGGCGAAAGCGAGTGCCGTAGCAAGGCACCAGATGAGCTTCTTCTGCGGCATCCCGTTACCTCGATGAACCTAACGTCGAGTACTTCAGGGTAACGAGGTCGAGACGCAGGTAGCGCAAGAGCAGCAAAAGCACTTTGGAGTCGCCACGAGATCGGCAGGGGCTCGCCCATGAGCCTCAGACCGACGGCTCGCACAAGCTGGAAGTACCCTCCGTACGCGTGAGAAGCAGTGTTCATCTCGGCAAGAAGTCCGAGACTCTCCGAAACCCGAGCAGCTAGCCATCAAGCGGCATTCGCGATGCAGGGTTCGGTTCTGGCACAACGCCTCATCTCGTTGCGCCCGGGTGAGTTCAGAGGATTGCGAACGCTAGCCGGTCTGTGCCTGTCACATGGAAGTAGAGTCGATGGTCGCAAGTTGTAGCTCCGCAAGGGGTTGCGGACGCTACAGCCGACCCCCTCGACCGCTTACTTGCAGCTCAAGTACAATCTGGACAATGGACATCAAACTTCAACGCGGCCCCGGAGCCGAAGCCCCGCGATGCTCCGCCCGAACCGTCAGCGGTTCATTCTGCACCGCACCACCGACGCGAGGTAGCTCGCTCTGCTGCTTCCATAACCAATCCCCCGAGTTCACCGCTCTGCGCGCGCGCGCCCGCGGAAAAGGGATCAAGCGCGAGCGCGTGCTCGTTCACGCCAACGAGCCGCTCCCCCTCAACTTTGAGTCGATCGAGCAGCTTCGCGAATTCGAGAAGGCGGTTCTGAAGCGGCTGCTGCTTGGCGCGTTGGAGCCGTCCACGGCTCGGGCGGCGGTCGACTTGGGGCGCGCCATTTTCGAAGGGAACGCGAAAGCGGTTCGCCCGTCATCGGCGCTGGCGTCGAAGCTTGCAGCCGTGTTTGCCGAACCCCCAGGGAGCGCCGCCCAAGACGCCGAGGACGCCGAGGACGCGGCGGGCGTCGACGCATCGAGCACGTTCGCGATGCGAGGCACAGCATGAACGCGACACGGGCTGTCGAATCCGGCAGCGCGGAGGAGTCGATCGGCTCGGTGCTAGCCGCATCGGAAGACCTCTTGAGGATCATGCGCCCGTTCGCGGAGTACGCGTGCTGCTTCGATCCGAACGGCGAGTGCCAGGAGAGGCGCGAGCACGTCGATCCGTTGGGCGTCCGCGGCGTCTCGGCCGTGAACCGTCAGTTTCAGTTCGTCTGTTTCGATGACGACGTTCGCCGGTTTCAGGAGTCAATGGCGAGTTTCCGAGCGAAGGCGACGGCAGCGGCGCAAGTGACAATCGAAGAGTTGGTCGCATGCTCAGGCACCGGGATCGTCACCCGACTTGGAAGCCTCATTGCCCCGTCACCGGTGGTGGCGCTGAGACTTCTGATCGATCGTTGGTATCGAGCTATCGCGGGCGTCCCGCCCTTCAATGCGACAGGTGCCCGGAACACGGTCGCACAAGCGAGAGCTTTGGCCAGAGTATGCACCGAGTTTGACGTTGACGAGATCGAGGGTGTCTACAGTTGCGCACTCGCGGCGCAATCGGGGCGCCTCGGCGATCTTCGAAACGACCTCTCGACGTCGGCGGTGGTTATTGATGCCGCAGGCGTAGCGGTCGACTCACGAGAGGAACCGTCGCGATCGGTTCTGCAAATCGCCGCAGCCGTCACCAAACAACCAGCGCTGGCCAAGCGTCGGAAACGTCGCGGAGTTCCGCCGTCGCCGGCCAACCTTGTCGCGACGATGCGAGACCTCAGCGGCCGGTCCGATGATTGGCTTCGCGAGCACAAGCCGATCGACGAGCTTGCGAGCCGGTTCGACGTTGTTGCACGTACCGTTCGACGGACGCTCGATGACCTCAGAGGCCGATCCGATTCGGACCCATTCTCGAAGCTAGCCATCGAAATGTACGACGAGCTGGACGCCCGGGCCAATCCCGTTCTGCACCCTCCCAAGAAGACGCTCTCGATCGAATCCGACGTCGATGCCGAGTCGCTCAGGCGCTTCCGCGAGCGGGCCTAGTCACGGCGTAGTCACCGGTCTTCCCGGGAAGCCGGGGAGGTAGTCAATCCCATAGTCCCGTCCGCCGGTAGTTCACAGCGCGCTTGCGCGCTGCCGGAGACTGGACCATGGCAGCAGATCGCGATTCGATCCCAGAGTTCCCGGTGTCGGATTGGGTGGCAGCGCTCGAGGCCGCGATTCGAGTTGGCGACTTCGCTAGCGCGCGAGACGCCGCCGAAGAGCTGCAAAGGCGGGGCATCCGGCTCTCCGCGCCCGGATTCGGCGAGCGCCGTCGCGTCGCATCTAACGGCCGTCGTGCCGAGCGAGGCGTTCACCATGGGTGACGCCACGCCAAACCCTGCGGCGCCTGCAATCGGTGCGCTCCTGATCGATGCTGGCGAGGCCGCGCGGGCGATCGCGGTTAGCCGACGCAAGCTGTGGGAGCTGACGAACCGCCGCGCCATCGCGTGCGTCCGGATCGGCCGCTGCGTTCGGTATCGCCCCGAGGACCTCCGGGCGTTCGTTGAAGGGAGGCGCGCATGAGCCGGCGACTCCCATGGATCAGGTTCTGGGCGCCGAACTGGCTAGCCGATGGGCGGCTGCTCTCGACTGAAGCGCGCGCCGCGCTGATCGACGTGCTCGCGTTGACGTGGCACCACGGCGTCGCTGGGAAGCTGACGCTCGCGGCGGACGCATGGTCCAAGCAGTTGCAGCTCGCGCCGGAGCGCCTCGCGCCAGTGCTCGCCGAGCTGACAGAGCGCGAACACGTGGAATCGACCACGATCGGGGCGCAGTTGGCGTTGACCTGCCCCGAGCTGGTGGACGCTTGGAATGACCGCGACAAGGAAGCCGGCAGAGGATCGGTCCGGCGACGTGCCGCTGCGAGACGTCCACCCGGACGAAAGCGCCGCGTCCACCCGGACGAATCTGAAGTGTCCGACCGGACGAACGGCGAGTGTCCAGCAGAGGAAGAGGAAGAGGTTGAGGAAGACGAAGACGAAGACGGAGCGGCAGAGGATTCTCTGAAAACTGACGCGCAGCCTTCGGCTGCTTGTCTTGCGCCGAGCGCCAGCGCGGTCGCGCTCGCCTCGACGCCGAAGCCTCGCAAGTTCTCTGCGGCGGCCGTCCCAACGCAGCCGGAGCCTCCCAATGATCTCCGGCCGTTCGAGCGCTGGTGGAAGCTCGATGCCGTCCCGCCGTCGCAGTGGCTCGCGCAGGCGAAGTTCGTCGAAGGGGCGGAGGCACTGCTTTCGGCGCTCGACGCCGCGTTCCCGCAGCTCGACCTCGATGCCGAGTTGGCGAAGGCGTTCGCCTGGGAGGTCGCGAACCCAAGCCGCCAGAAGACGCCCCGTGGCCGAGCGGCGTTCCTTCGGAGCTGGATGGATCGCGCACAGAACAAGGGGGCGCCCCGATGAGGCGCAGCAAGCTCTCAACGGCAAGCGCCGTTGCGGTGTCGCTTCTCCCGCGTCTCCCTTTCCAGCTCCCTCCCGGCGCTCACCGCGTTCACCGCGCGGGGACAGGCGGGGCGTACCTCCGCGATCTGCCGAACGGCGGCTACTGGATCGAGACGCCAGGAGGCAGGCTCGACCTCTTCGGCTGGGGGCCGGACGGAGAAGCGGACTACGTCGGCTTCCTCGTTCAGAACCCGCAGAAGCTCGCCGTCTTCGTTCCCGCGGGCGGCAGGCCGGAGGACTCGCCCGATTGGTCGACGCCGAAGCCGAAGTTCACGCAGTACGTCGGCCGCGGAGTCGAGCCGTTACCGATCGGTCGAGAGCCGTTCGACTTCTCAGGTGCTTGACGTGGCACCGGCCGATGATTGAAAGTTAACTCATGAGTAAGCACGCGACGTTCACCGATCGGGTCCGACAAGCGATCTTGTCGAGCGGCGTCAGCCGCTACGCCTTGTCGAAGGTGGTCGGCGTCTCGCAGGCGGCGTTGTCTCGGTTCGTGAACGGTCACTGCGGGATCGCTTCGGAGACGCTCGACGCCGTGGCCGACGCACTCGGGTTCCAGCTCGTCGTCGATCGCAGCAAGGCGACGCTCCGGCCCGCATCGGCCGGCGCGACGCGACGGAGGAAGTGAAGCATGGCAACCTTCTTCAAGCGCGACCCGGCCGGCCCGTGGCACGTCGCCTACTTCGACCACGCGGGGCGCCGGCGCTACCGCTCGACCCGGACCACCGACCACCGGGCGGCCGAGCGGATCGCCGCCAAGCTCGAAGCGGACGCGGCGCTACGGCGCGAGGGTGTCATCGACGCGCGCGCGGACCAAGTGTCGCGCGAGGATCGGCGCCCCTTCGTCGACCACGTTGCGGATTACGTGAAGCACCTGCGGCTCGCCGGCCGGGTCGACCACCATTGCCGCGACGTCGAGCGGCAGCTCCTCGAACTCGGCGCGGTCGCCAACGTCACCCGCCTCTCGGAAGTGACCGCCGACACGGTCGAGCGCGTCCTCGAAGTTCGAAAGGGGCGCGGCAACAGAGCGCGGACGCTCAACAAGGCGCGCGGGGCGTTCCTCGCGTTCCTCCGGTGGGCCGTGAAGGTCGGACGGGCGTTCGAGCACTCCCTCGGCGTGGTCCCGCGGCTCGACGAGGCGACCGACCGCAAGCGGCGCCGCCGACCGCTCGCCACCGTCGAACTCGCGAGGCTCTTCGCCCATGCCGACACGGTCGGGCGCCGGCCGTTCTACGCGCTCGCCTACTTCTCCGGCTTGCGCCGGTCCGAGATGGCGCGCCTCACTTGGGCCGACGTCGACCTCGCCGCCGGCACGATCGTCGTGCGGGGCGGCAAGGCGAAGCACCGGGTCGACACGGTGCCGGTCCACCCCGAACTCGCGGTGCAACTGCGCCGCATCCGGCCAGAGACGCCCCACCCGTCGACCCGCGTGTTCGACTCGATCCCGAGCTTCGAGGAGCGGCTCGCCGACTTCGCCGCCGCCGGGATCAAGGGCGTCGATGACGAGGGGCGCGTCGCCGACCTGCACGCGCTGCGTGGCACGCTCGCCACCGACCTCGCCCGCAAGGGCGTCTCGGTCCAAGTCGCGCAGCGGCTCCTCCGGCACTCCGACGTCAACCTCACCCTGCGCGCCTACACGACGCTCCGGCTCGACGACTTGGCCGGCGGGCTCGGCCAGCTCGCCCCGGTCGCGCCCGACGAATCGCAGGCGCTCCCTGCGAGGCTCGCCGCTGGGGCCGAGGGGGCAGCGAACGCCAACACCAGCGCCAACACTCGGGGCACGAAACCGTGCGTGGCGGGTGCGACTCGGTGCGACGAACGCGAGCCGCTCTCGACTCGCCGCCGCGGTCCTAACCGCCGAGCCGGGGCGATCTTGCGCCGCTCCGTGCGAGCCGCTGCGATGGTGCCGAGGGAGGGACTTGAACCCTCACGTCCTTGCGGACAGTGGATTTTGAGTCCACCGCGTCTGCCGTTCCGCCACCCCGGCCAAGTGTCGCCGGACCGCCGCCAAGTGCCGCGATCGGGCGAACGCTTGTAGCAGACGCCGCGCTCCCGATGAAGCCTGCGATCGCTTCCCCGCGGTTCGGGGAGGGCTGCCCAAGCGGAGCGCTCGATTCGGCGAAGGGGGCGCGTCTCCCCTGGGTTGCGCGATCGGTCCCCGCCGTTTGCGTTGCGTCTGCCCCACGGCGCGCACCGACGCGCGCTCGGCACGAGGAGCTCGACGTGGCGGCAACGGAACGGGGCACGGTCGACGGCAACGAGGCGGTCGCATCCGTCGCCTACCGAACCAACGAGGTGATCGCGGTCTATCCGATCACGCCTTCCTCCACGATGGGAGAGCTCGCCGACGAGTGGTCCGCGAAGCGCAAGACGAACCTGTGGGGCTCGATCCCGCAGGTGATGGAGATGCAATCGGAGGCTGGAGCCGCGGGTGCCGTGCACGGCGCGCTGCAAGCCGGTTCGCTCGCGACGACCTTCACGGCGTCGCAGGGCCTCCTGCTCATGATCCCGAACCTCTACAAGATCGCCGGCGAGCTGACCGCCTGCTGCATCCACGTCGCCGCGCGCACGGTCGCCACCCACGCGCTCTCGATCTTCGGCGACCACTCCGACGTGATGGCGTGCCGCGCGACCGGCTTCGCGCTGCTCTCGTCCGGTTCGGTCCAGGAGGCGCACGACTTCGCCTGCATCGCGCAGGCGGCGACGCTCGAGGCGCGCGTCCCCTTCCTCCACTTCTTCGATGGCTTCCGCACCTCGCACGAGGTGACCAAGATCGAGCTGCTCGCCGACGACGACCTGCGCGCGCTGCTGCCCGACCCCGCCATCGCGGCCCATCGCATGCGCGGCCTCTCTCCCGATCGCCCGGTGGTCCGCGGCACCGCGCAGAACCCCGACACCTTCTTCCAGGCGCGCGAGGCGGCCAACCCGTTCCACGACGCGGTCGCCGGCATCGTCGAGCAGCAGATGGCGCGCTTCGCTGCGCGCACCGGGCGGCGCTACCGCCTCTACGACTACTACGGCGCGCCCGACGCCGAGCGCGTGCTGGTGGTGATGGGCTCGGGCGCGCAGACGGCGCGCGCCACCGTCGAGGCGCTGGTCGCCCGCGGCGAGAAGGTCGGCGTCCTCGCGGTGCGGCTGTTCCGTCCGTTCGCCGCCGCGACCTTCCTCGCCGCCCTCCCGCCGAGCGTGAAGTCGCTCGTCGTCCTCGATCGCACCAAGGAGCCCGGCAGCTCTGGCGAGCCGCTCTACCTCGACGTGGTGGCCGCGCTCGCCGAGCGGCCGGCGGGCGCCCTGCCGGTGCGCACGATCGGCGGCCGCTACGGCCTGTCGAGCAAGGAGTTCACCCCGGCGATGGTGAAGGCGTGCCTCGATGAGGCGCGCAAGCCCGCCCCGAAGAACCACTTCACCGTCGGCATCGTCGACGACGTCACGCACCGCTCGCTCGAGGTCGACGCCGACTTCGAGCTCGACGAGCGCGACGTGATCCGCTGCGTCTTCCACGGGCTCGGCGCCGACGGCACGGTGGGCGCCAACAAGAGCACCATCAAGATCGTCGGCGATCGCACCGACCGCGAGGTGCAGGGCTACTTCGTCTACGACTCGAAGAAGTCGGGCGCCCGCACCGTCTCCCACCTGCGCTTCGCGACGCGGCCGATCCGCACGGCCTGCCTGATCCGCCGCGCCGGATTCGTCGCCTGCCACCAGTTCCATTTCCTCGATCGCGTCGACGTGCTCTCCGCGGCCGAACCGGGCGCCACCTTCCTGCTCAACTCGCCGTACGGCGCCGACGCCGTGTTCGAGCGGCTGCCTCGCGAGGTGCAGGAGCAGCTGATCGAGAAGCAGCTGCGCTTCTACGTGGTCGACGCCCACAAGATCGCGCGCGAGGCGGGGCTCGATGGCCGCATCAACACGCCGATGCAGGTCTGCTTCTTCCACTTGACCGGCCTGCTGCCGATCGACGACGCCATCGCCGCGATCGAGCAGGACGTCGCCAAGAGCTACGGCAAGAAGGGCGACGAGGTCGTGCGGCGCAACGTCGTCGCGGCGCGCGCCGCGCTCGCCCACCTGCAGCAGGTCCGGCTGCCCGAGCGCGCCTCGGCGACGCGCTGGCGACCGCCGGTCGTCGCCACGCACGCGCCCGACTTCGTCCAGCGCGTCACCGCGATGATGCTCGCCGACCAGGGCGACCTGCTGCCGGTCAGCGCCTTCCCGCCCGACGGCACCTGGCCCAATGGCACCGCCCGCTTCGAGAAGCGCGACATCGCGCCGGCCGTGCCGGTCTGGGATCCGGCGATCTGCGTGCAGTGCAACAAGTGCGCCTTCGTCTGCCCGCACGCGGCGATCCGCGTCAACGTCTACCCCGAAGCGGAGCTCGCCGGCGCGCCGGCGTCGTTCCTCTCGACGCCCTACCGCGGCCGCGAGCACCCGGGCTGCCACTACACCGTGCAGGTGACGCCCGACGACTGCACCGGCTGCAAGCTCTGCGCGCTGGTCTGTCCCGCGAAGGATCGCACCGATCCGAAGCATCGCGCGCTCGAGATGGCGGCGCACGACGACGTCGCGGCGCGCGAGCGCGAGCGCTACGCCTTCTTCGAGAAGCTGCCGCTGCCCGCGCGCGAGTCGATCGAGCGCGTCGACGTGAAGGGTTCGCAGTTCCTCGCCCCGCTCTTCGAGTTCTCGGGCGCCTGCGCCGGCTGCGGCGAGACGCCCTACGTGCGGCTGCTCTCGCAGCTCTTCGGCGATCGCCTCGTGGTCGCCAACGCGACCGGTTGCAGCTCGATCTACGGCGGCAACCTGCCGACCACGCCGTGGTGCAGCGGCGCCGACGGTCGCGGCCCGGCGTGGAGCAACTCGCTCTTCGAGGACAACGCCGAGTTCGGGCTCGGCATGCGGCTCGCGTTGTCGCAGCGCGCCGCGCTCGCCCGCGAGAAGCTGCAGCTCCTCGCGCCGCAGCTGCCGGCCGAGCTGGTCACCGCCCTCTCCGCCGCCGAGGAGCCGGGCGAAGGGGCGCGTCGCCGCCGGCGCGAGCAGGTCGAGCGGTTGCGCGTCGCGCTGGCGCGCCTCTCCTCGCCCGATGCCGCGCTGCTCGCGTCGCTGGTCGACGACCTGGTGAAGAAGAGCGTCTGGCTGGTCGGCGGCGACGGCTGGGCCTACGACATCGGGTTCGGCGGGCTCGACCACGTGCTGGCGAGCGGCCGCGAGGTGAAGGCGCTCGTGCTCGACACCGAGGTCTACTCGAACACCGGCGGCCAGCAGAGCAAGGCGACGCCGCTCGGCGCGTCGGCGAAGTTCGCCGTGCTCGGCAAGGAAGCGCACAAGAAGGACCTCGGCCTCATCGCGATGAGCTACGGCAACGTCTACGTCGCCTCGATCGCGTTCGGGGCGAAGGACGCGCAGGCGGTCACCGCGCTGCAGGAGGCCGAGAGCTTCCCGGGCCCCGCGCTCGTGGTCGCCTACAGCCACTGCATCGCGCACGGCTACGACCTCTCGCACGGGCTCGACCAGCAGAAGAAGGCGGTCGAGTCGGGCATCTGGCCGCTCTACCGCTACGACCCGCGCCGCGTCGCGCAAGGGCTGCCGCCGCTGCAGCTCGACTCCGGCGCGCCGACCGTCAAGGTGCGCGACTACATGGCCGCCGAGGCGCGCTTCCGCATGATCGAGCGCGCCGACCCGGTCCGCTTCCAGAAGCTCGCCGTCGCCGCGCAAGCGGAGATGGAGCGGCGCCTCAAGGTGTACGACCACCTCGCGAAGCTCGAACTCGCGAAGCAGGGATGACTGCCATGGACCTCTCCACCCGCTGGCTCGGCTTCACGCTCCCCCACCCGATCGTCCCGGGCGCGAGCCCGCTCGCCGACGACCTCGACGGCGTGCGCCGCCTCGAGGATGCCGGCGCGCCGCTGATCGCGCTCCGCTCGCTCTTCGAGGAGCAGGTGGTCGGCGAGCAGCTCGCGTTCCACCGCGCCTCCGACGGCCACGCCGACTCCTACGCGGAAGCGGGCAGCTTCCTGCCGATGGGCGGCGACTTCGTGTTCGGCCCGGAGGAGTACCTCGAGCACCTCGAGCGGGTGAAGCGCGCGGTCAGCGTGCCGGTGATCGGCTCGCTGAACGGGACCACGCCGGAGGGCTGGACCGACTTCGCCGCCCGCATCGAGCAAGCGGGTGCCGACGCCCTCGAACTGAACCTCTACGACCTCGCCACCGAGGTCGAGCGGCCCGCCGCCGCCATCGAGGAGGCGCTCGTCGACGTGGTCACCGCGGTGCGCCGCCGCATCCGCATCCCGCTCGCGGTGAAGCTCTCGCCCTTCTTCACCTCGCTGCCGCACGTCGCCGCGCGGGTCACGGCCGCCGGCGCCGACGCGCTGGTGCTCTTCAACCGCTTCTACCAGCCCGACATCGACCCGGCCGCGCTCGAGGTCGCCCCGCTCTTGCGCCTCTCGACCTCCGCCGAGCTCAACCTGCGCTTGCGCTGGATCGCGATCCTGCACGGACGCGTCGCGGCGCAGCTCGCGCTGACCGGCGGCGTCCATCGCGGGGTCGACGTCGTGAAGGCGCTGCAGTGCGGCGCGCAGGTCGTGCAGGTGGTCTCGGCGCTGCTGATGCACGGCGCCGCCCATCTCGCCACGCTGACGCGCGAGCTCTGCAGCTGGCTCGAGGAGCACGACTGGCGCGCGGTGGCGCCGATGATCGGCACGATGAGCCATCGCCACTGCCCGGCCCCGCGCGAACTCGAGCGCGCCAACTACGCGAAGGTGCTGCGCAGCTGGTTGCCGGCCTGAACGCGCCCGGCCCGCCACCCCGCGCGGCTCACGCGGGGAAGAGCAGGGCGTCGAGCCCGACCACCAGGCGGTCGAGCGCGCCGACCTTGCGGCACGCGAGCAGCACGCCCGGCATGTAGGCCTCGCGCGAATAGGCGACGTGCCGGATCTCGAGCTTCTGCCCGACCTCGCCGAGCAGCACCGACTGCTCCGCGACGACGCCGGGCAGGCGGATGCTGTGGATCGCGATCGCGTCGCGCGTCTCGCCGCGCGCCGGCCCGCCGCCCGCCACCGCGCCGGGCGCGACTCCGGCCGCCGCGCGCGCCGCCGCCATGCGCGCCGCCGTCGCGGCCGCGGTGCCGCTCGGCGCGTCGACCTTGCCCGCGTGGTGCGCCTCGACGATCTCGGCATGGCGCAGGTGGCGCGCCGCGAGCTCGGCGAAGCGCATCATCAGGACCGCGCCGATCGCGAAGTTGGGCGCGACGATCCCGCCGCGACGCGCCGCCGTGCAGGCGGCGGCGAGCTGCTGCAGCGCCGCGCCGTCGAGGCCGCTCGTGCCGATCACCGGCGCGGCACCTGCCGCCACGATCGTGAGCGCATGGTCGAGCGCGACCGCCGGCAGCGTGAAGTCGACGACCACCTCGGCGCCGCTCTCGGCGATCGAGCGCGCGAGCGGGTCGCCGCGGCCAGCGCGCCCGACCAGCGCGAGGTCGCCCGACTTCTCGATCGCCTCGCAGGCGAGCCGCCCCATGCGGCCGTGCGCGCCGTTCACGAGGACGCGGATCATCGCGGCGTCGCCACGCGCGCCCGCGCCGCGCCGAGCGCCCGCTCGACGAGGCGGCGGAACAGCGCCGGCAGCTCCCACCCGGCGGCGCGCGCCGCCTTCGGGAAGAGCGATTCGCGCGTGAGTCCCGGCAGCGAGTTGAGCTCGAGGAACCACGGCACGCCGTCGCGCAGGATGAAGTCGACGCGCGCGAATCCGCTGGCGCCGAGCGCGCGATACGCCTCGACCGCCGCCGCCTGGATGCGCGCGAGCGCGGAGGTCGGCAGCGGCGCCGGACAGATCTCGTCGCTGGCGCCCGGCGTGTACTTCGCCTCGAGATCGAACAGCCCGCCGTGGCGCGGCCGGATCAGGATCGGCGGGAACGGCTCGATCCCCTCTTCCGCGTCGCCGACCAGCGCGCAGGTCACCTCGTCGCCCTCGATCTGCTCCTCGACCAGCACGCCGCTCGCCCCCTCCACCGCGGCGGCGCGCGCCACCGCCGCCGGCAGTTCACCCCGCGCCGTCACGCGCGAGAGGCCGAAGCTCGAGCCGCCGTCGACCGGCTTCACGATCAGCGGCAGCGGCAGGTGCGCGACGCGCGCGAGCAGCCGCTCGCCGTCGCGGCACTCGCCGGGAGCGAAGGCGACGCCGCGCGGCAAGCGCAGCGTGGTCGCCCCCATCAGCAGCTCCTTGCTGCGCTGCTTGTCCATCGCGAGCGCCGAGGCGAGCACGCCCGATCCGACGCACGGCTTGCCGAGCACGCGCAGCAAGCCCTGCAGCGACCCATCCTCGCCCATCCGACCGTGCACGATCGGGAAGCCGACGTCGCAGTCGCGCGCCAGCCGCTCGAGCGCGGCGAAGAACGGCAGCGGCGCACCGCTCCCGCTCGCGAGAGCGCTCGCTTCCTGCTCGCGCGCCTTGCCCGGCTCGAGGCGCGCGCAGGCGACCCGCCCATCGCGCCGCCAGTGGAACGCATCCACCGCGAGGCCGCCCGCCGACAGCCAACCGATCAGGCCATCGGCGCTGCGGATCGAGATCTCGTGCTCGGCGGACGGGCCGCCGAACCACACCGCCACCCTCGTTGCCACCATGGCGCGGGAGTGTAGCGCGCGGCCCGCTCAGGCGCCGTCGAGCAGGACGCGCAACGGACCGCCCGGCGTCGCGCCGCCGACGCGCGCGCGCAGCTCCTCGGCATCGAGCGCCAGCAGGGGACCGATCTCGACCGCACCCTCCGGCGGCGGCACCGGCAATCCCGCGGCCGCGATCCAGGTGCGGAACAGCGCCGACTGCGCCGCGCGCGAGGTCTCGGGCGAGTCCTCGCCGCTCTTGTTCTTGACCGGCGCGAACTCCTCGCTGCGCGCCACCTCCATGGCGACGGTCTTGCGCGCCAGCGCGAGGCCGTCGAAGACGAAGCTCTCGAACTTCATCCCGTTCGGCTCGCTCGGCGTCACCACGTCGCCGGTGTCGTCCACGAACGGGACCTTCTTGCGCGCGAGGTGGTGCGGCAGGTCGAGCGTTCCCTTGCCGAGCCGCGCGAAGAAGTCGAGGCTGAACGCGTGGATCGCGATGCTGCCGGCTCCGTAGAGGAGCCGCCCGCTGCCGTCGCGCGCCTCGCGCAGCGCCTCCGGCAGGTCGGAGTACTCGACGATCCCCGGCCGCCCGTCGACCTGCGCGAAGACGCCGACCTTCTCGCCGGCGTCGCGCTTGGCGACCACCTTGAGCGAGAACTCCGACTGCTGGCGCAGGTGGTGGCCGAGGAAGATCGGGTCGGCGACCTTGACGAGCGGGTTGTCGACCTGGAAGTAGAAGAGGGTGTCGACTCCCCGCTTCTTCAGCTTCTCGAGCAGGCCCGACGCTGCCAGCGCGCGATAGACGCCACCGTGGCCGTCGGGGCTGAGGAAGATGCGGCCGCGCTCCGCGAGCAGGAGGCGCCCATCGCGGTCGAGCGCCGGCAGCATCCCCTGCTCGATGAAGTGGACGTCGCTCGGCGCGAGCCCGAACCAGCCGTGCTGCTCGAAGAAGCGGCGCGTCGGCGCGTGGTTGTCCGGGCTCACCAGCAGGAGGAGCGGCAGCGCCTTGCCGTAGCGGCGGCCGAGCGCGCAGAGCTTCTCGGCGTGGAGCTGGAAGAGCGACTTGCCGGAGATCGGGGCGATCGGGAAGGTGCCCTTCGGTGCGTCGTAGCCGAGCCGCGTCGCCTGCCCGCCCGCCACGATCAGCACCGCCACTCGGCCGGCGCGCAGCGCCTCCTCGCCGATGCGGCGCGACTCGCGCTCGTCCGCCCGCGCCGCGTCATCCGCCGCGAGCGGGATCACTTGGCCGGGCGCGAGCAGCGGCACGTGCGGCGGCTTGTCCGCCGCGAGGTGCGTCTCGATCAGCCGCTTCACCAGCGCGAGGTCGATCGACCGCAGCTGCGCGAGCAGCGTCGCCTGCTGGTCGGCGGAGAGGTCGTCGAAGAAGCGGAAGACGTGGCCCTGCTCGGCTTCGCAGAAGCGGGCACGCAGGGCGGCGTCGTGTGGAGTCAAGCGTGCGCGCCCCGCGGCGGGTCGATCAACCGGTGAACGCGCGGAACGCGAGGCAGGCGTTGTGGCCGCCGAACCCGAGCGCGTTGCACAGCGCCGCGCGCACCCGCATCTCGCGCGCCGCACCCGGCACGTAGTCGAGGTCGCAGAGCGGGTCGGGGGCGACCAGGTTGCGGGTCGGATGGACCACGCCGCGCGCCACCGAGAGCGCCGAGACGAAGGCGCCCACCGCGCCGGCCGCGCCGAGCAGGTGGCCGATCATCGACTTCGACGACGAGATGGCGAGCTTCCGGGCGTGGTCGCCGAAGACCATCTTGAGCGCGCGCGTCTCGACCACGTCGTTGTACTCGGTCGACGTGCCGTGAGCGTTCACGTAGTCGACGGAGTTCGGGTCGATGCCGCCATCGCGCAGCGCGATCTGCATGGCGCGGGTCGGCCCGATGCCGTCCTCCTTCGGCGCCGTGATGTGGTGGGCGTCGGCGGTGGTGCCGAAGCCGGCGACTTCGGCGAGGATCCGGGCACCGCGCTTCTTGGCGCGCTCCGCCTCCTCCAGCACGAGGATCGCCGCCCCCTCGCCCATCACGAAGCCGTCGCGGTCCTTGTCGAACGGCCGGCTCGCGGCCGCCGGGTCGTCGTTGCGCCGCGACATCGCCTTCAGCGCGCAGAAGCCGCCGATGGCGAGCGGCGTGACCGTCGCCTCCGAACCGCCCGCGACGACCACATCCGCCTCGTCGTACTGGATGGTGCGCAACGCCATGCCGATCGCATGGGATGCGGAGGCGCACGCCGACGCGGTGGCGAAGTTCGGCCCTTCGAAGCCGTGGTAGATCGAGATCTGGCCCGCTGCGGCGTTCATCATCATCTTCGGGATGAAGAACGGCGTGATCCGGTCGGGACCGCGCTCGGCGAGCACCTTGTCCTGCGCCTCGAGCTCGTTGATGCCACCGATGCCGGAGCCGACCACCACGCCGAAGCGGCTCAGGTCGGGCGAGCCCTGCTTGATCCCGGAGGCCTCGATCGCCTCCTTCGCGGCGACCAGCGCGAACGCCGTGAAGCGGTCGAGCTTCTTCGCCTCGATCTTCGGGAAGTGCTGGTCCAGCTGGAAATCGCGGCACTCGCCGGCGATGCGGGTGGCGAATGCCGCCGCATCGAACGAGGTGATCGCGGCGACGCCCGAGTCGCCCTTCAGGAGGCGATCGAACGTCAGCTCGGCGCCGACGCCGAGAGGCGTGACGGCACCGATTCCCGTGACGACGACTCGGCGCTTGGCCATCCGGGCGCTTACTCCACCCGTTCCTTGATGTACTTGATGGCGTCGCCGACGGTCTGGATCTTCTCGGCGTCGTCGTCGGGGATGTTCACGTCGAACTCGTCCTCGAACTCCATCACCAGCTCGACGGTGTCGAGCGAGTCGGCGCCGAGGTCGTTCACGAAGGACGTCGCCATCGTGATCTTGTCCTTGCTGGCACCCATCTGCTCGCAAATGATGTTGATCACGCGCTCGTCGATGCTCTGAGACACCCTTCGGTCCTCCGACTGGCCTCGCTCGCCCGGGCGCGCCGACAGCGCGATGCGCCGCGACTCCCGAAAGCGGGCGGGATGATAACGCGAATCCTCGCCGCAAGCGCGTTCCGGGCTGAGATCACCCGCACGCGCGTGGAAACCGTCTCGAAACTCGGTCCGAAACTCGATCAGCCTCCGAATCCGCCGATCGCGAGCCCGCCGTCGACCGGGAGCACGCTCCCCGTCACGTAGCCGGCCCCGTCGCTGCACAAGAACGCGACCACGTTCGCGATGTCGTCGCCGGCGCCGAATCGTCCGAGCGGGATCTGCCCGAGCGACTGCGTCTTCATCGCGTCGGGCAGCCCGGCCGTCATGTCGGTCTCGATGAAGCCGGGGCAGACCACGTTCGCCGTCACCTTGCGACCGGCGAGCTCCTTGGCCAGCGAGCGGGTGAAGCCGAACAGCCCCGCCTTCGCCGCCGCGTAGTTCGACTGACCGGCGTTCCCGATCATGCCGACGATCGACGAGACGTTCACGATCCGTCCGGCCGGGCTCTTCGCGAGCGGACGCGCTGCCGCACGGCAGAAATGGAAGACGCCCTTCAGATCGACGTCGAGGACCGTGTCCCAATCCTCGTCGCTCATCCGCATCAGCAGGCCGTCCTTCGTCACCCCGGCGTTGTTCACCAGGATGTCGAGCCGCCCCGCATCGGCCGCGAACTTCTTCACCGCTTCGGTCACCGCGGCGCCGTCGGCGACGTCGAGCGGCAGCACGAAGCAGCGCCGCCCCTTCGCTTCGATGTCGGCCCGGGTCGCCGCCAGCGCGTCGGCGCTGCGCGCGACGATCCCGACGTCGGCGCCGTCGGCCGCCAGCCGGCTGGCGATGGCGCGGCCGATGCCGCGCGACGCGCCCGTCACCAGCGCGACCCGTCCCGCGAGGGGCAGTGCACCGTTCATCCGCCGGCTCCTTCGGCCGCCGCGCGCTCGAGGTCTTCGACCTTCTGCACGTTGCGGCAGCGCGCGTTCGAATCGATCTTGCCGAGCAGCCCGGTCAGCACGGCGCCCGGCCCCGGCTCGAAGAAATCGGTGACGCCGCGCGCGATCAGCTCGCGCATCGACTTCTCCCACAGCACCGGCGAGGTGACCTGCCGCAGCAGCGTCGCCGCGATCTCGGTCGGCCCGCCGTGCGCCGCCGCGGTGACGTTGGAGATCACCGGCAGCGTCGGCGCCGCGAGCTTGGTCGCGCGCAACGCCGCATCGAGCAGCGGCAGCCCCGGCTCCATCAGCGCGGAGTGGAACGCGCCGGCCACCTTGAGCGGGATCGCCTTGCGGACGCCGTCGGCGCGCGCGTTCGCCGTGACCCGCTCGAGCGCTGCCTTGCTGCCCGAGATGGCGATGTTGCCGGGGCAGAGGAAGTTGGCGGGCGTCAGCACGTCGCCTTCGGCGCGCTTCGCGCAGACGGCGCGCGCCAGCTCCTCGTTGGCGCCGAGCAGCGCCAGCATCCCGCTCGGTCGCGCCTCGGAAGCGGCCTGCATGCCGCGCCCCCGCTCGCGCACCACGCGCACCGCATCCTCGAACGAGAGCGCTCCGGCGAACCAGAGCGCCGTGTACTCGCCGAGCGAGAGGCCGGCGGCGTAGGCGAAGTCGCTGCGCTTCAGCGCCCCGCGCTCCTCGAGCGCCGCGACGATCGCCGCGCTGCAGGTGAAGATCGCCGGCTGGCAGACGTCGGTCTTCTCGAGCTCCGCCTCCGGCCCCTCGAAGCAGAGCTTCGCGATCGGCGCGCCGAGCACGGCCGCGGCGCGCTCGAAGAGCTCGCGAGCGGCCTTCGAGGCGTCGTGGAAGCTCTTGCCCATGCCGACGTGCTGGGCCCCCTGTCCGGGGAAGACGATCGCTCGCATCACGGCTCGCTCCGCTGGCTCCATCACCGACACCGACTCACCCGCCCGCCGTCCGACGACGCCGCAGGTCGCGCGTCGCGGCTCACCACCGCAACGCGCCCGACGCCCACGTGAGGCCGGCGCCGAACGCGCAGAAGATCACCAGCTTGCCGCGCGCGGCGTCGATGGCGCCGGTGCGCACCGCCTCGTCGAGCGCGATGCCGATCGAGGCGGCCGAGGTGTTCCCGTACTTCTCGATGTTGCAGAAGATCTGCTCCATCGGGATGTCGAGCTTCTCGCGCGCGCTCTCGATGATGCGCAGGTTGACCTGGTGCGGGATGACCAGCCCGAGCGCGTCGCCCGGATGGGCCGCGCGCTGCTCCTGCACGAGCTCGACGAAGCGGCTTACCGCGAACTTGTAGACCTCGCGGCCGCGGATGCGCAGGTAGTGCTGCCCGGCCGCCATCGCTTCCGGCGTGATGCGCTGCGCGGAGCCGCCCGCCTGCAGCCACATGATCTCGTAGCCGCCGCCGTCCGCGTAGATGCGGTGCGGCAGCACCTCGCCGCGCTCGAACTCGTGGGAGAGGATCGCCGCGCCGGCCCCGTCGCCGAACAGGATGCAGGCGGCGCGGTCGGTGTAGTCGACGATGCGCGACAGCGTCTCGGCGCCGATCACCAGCACGTTGCGCGCGGAACGGGCGACGATCAGCGAACGGCCGATGTTGAGGCCGTAGAGGAACCCCGAGCAGGCCGCGCTGATGTCGAAGGCGCCGGCGCGCGTGGCGCCGAGCGCCGCCTGCACCTTGCACGCGGTCGAGGGGAACTGGTTGTCGGGCGTGACGGTCGCGACGACGATCGCGTCGAGGTCGGACGGCTGCATGCCCGCCGCGTCGAGCGCGCGGCGCGCCGCCTCGGTGGCGAGCGTCGCGGTCGTCTCCCCGTCGCCGACGATGCGCCGTTCCTTGATCCCGGTGCGCGTGGTGATCCACTCGTCCGTGGTGTCGATCATCTTCTCGAAGTCGGCGTTGCGCAGGACCTTCGGCGGCAGCGCCGAACCGGTCCCGCGGATGCCGACGCGGATCTCGCCGCTCACCGCACCGCTCACGTCGCCGACTCCGCGCCCGGCGCGCCGTCGGCCAGCGCGCGACCGATCTGCCGATTGACGTCGGCCGCGACGAACTGCGCCGAGACGCGCAGCGCGTTGGCCATCGCGCGCCGATCGGAGCGCCCGTGCATGATCATCACGAGCCCGTTCACGCCGAGCAGCGGCGCGCCGCCGTACTCCGCATAGTCGAGCTTCTGCGTGATGCCGCGCACCGCCTTGCCGAGCGGCGACACCTGCGCGACCGGATCGGCGAGCGGTCCCTTCACAGCGTCATGGAAGTAGTGGCCGACGCCCTCGAAGACCTTGAGCACGACGTTGCCGACGAATCCCTCGCACACGACGACGTCGGCCTTGCCGGAGAGCAGGTGGTTGCCCTCCACGTTGCCGACGAAGTGGAACGGCGCCCCCTCGAACAGGTCGCGCGTCCCCTTGACCAGCTTGTTGCCCTTCTCCTCCTCCTCGCCGATGTTGAGGAGCGCCACGCGCGGCTTGGCGACGCCGAGCACGCTGCGGCTGAAGAGCTCGCCCATCACCCCGTACTGGAAGAGGTGTTCGGGCGTGGCGTGGATGTTGGCGCCGACGTCGAGGATGGTGAGCGGGCCGCCCGCCCCCTCGAACGTGACGGCGATCCCGGGCCGATCGACGTTCTTCAACGGACCGAGCACGCGCCACGCGGCCGCGACGCACGCGCCGGTGCTGCCGGCCGAGACGAACGCGCCCGCGGCACCGCTCTTCACCGCCTCCATCGCCAGCATGATCGAGGACTGCGGCTTGCGCAGCACCTTGACCGGCGACTCCCCCATCGCGACCTCCTCGGTGGCGACGCGCAGTTCGCACTGCCGCAGCACCGGGGCTTTCGCGAAGAACGGCTCGAAGCGGTCGGGCATGCCGACGAGGATGACCTCCTCGGGGCGGGTGAACCCTTTCTCGAACGCCCGGGCGACGCCGAGGAGGATCTCCTCCGGGGCGTGATCGCCGCCCATGGCGTCCACGGCGATCTTCATGCCTCCCTCCCTCTCCAGGCCGGCGTGGCGTCCGGCGCGGGTCAGCTCGGCGTCGAGCCGTCGCCGACTTCCGCGAACACCTGCAGGGTGCCGTAGTGGCCGCAACGATCGCACACCGCGTGCGGCTTCGTCGGGGAGCCGCAGCGACCGCAGCGCGACATGCCCGGGGCGCTGAGGTGGTGGTGGGAGCGACGCTTGCCCTTGCGATGGCGCGAGGTCTTCTTCTTCGGAACGGCCATGGAGTCTGCCTCTTCAAGTCGACGGGCGCGCTGCGCCAGTCGGCCGGGGAGAGTGGCGCACGTCGAGACGGCGCACCCACCCTGGACGAAGCCCGTTCAGCCGGAGAACAGCTGCGGGGAACCCCCTTCGGGTCCCCCCACATCTCTCCCTGCGGAGCAGGCGGAAGCGGGGCACGTTAAGGCGGTTTCCCCGGGCAATCAATGGCACGGGCGCGACAGGCAGTCGCTCCCCCCTCGCCGCGCCCGATCGCCGCGAGGCGCCGCGACGCGGAGGGCTCAGCCGCCCGTCGCCGCGCGGATCGCCGCGCGGACCGCTTCGAGCCCCGCCGCCACCGGCTGTCCCGCCTTCCCTTGCCCGCGCGCGAGCGTCGGATTGCCGCCGCCGCCGCCGCCGAGCGCGCCCGCGAACACCTTGCAGAGCTCGCCCGCCTTCAACCCCTTCGACTGCGCCTCCTGGTCGACGGCGACGACGATCGGCGCCTTCTCCCCTTCCTTGCCGACCACGGCGATGCAGCCGCCGACCAGCTTCGCCTTCAGCTGATCGACGAGCGCCAGCAGCGGATCGCCGGCGAGGTCGAGCGCCGCGACGACGACGCGCACGCCGCCGATCGACTCCGCGGACGCGAGCAGATCGTCGAGAGCGCCGCTCGACTGCGCGCGCGACGCCTTCTCGAGCTCCTTCTTCAGGCGCTTCACGTCCTCCTGCAGCGCAGTGACGCGGACCGGCAGCTCCTCGAGCGTCGTGCGCAGCTGCGCCGCGACCCCGCGCACCAGCTCCTCGCGCGCCTGGAACAGCTCGATCGCCCGCAGCCCCGTCACCGCCTCGACGCGACGCACCCCCGCCGCGATGCCGCTCTCCGCGACGATCTTGAGCGAGCCGATGTCGCCGGTGCGCTGCACGTGCGTGCCGCCGCACAGCTCGACGCTGCGCCGATCGGCGACGGAATCCTCGACGGCGACGACGCGCACGAGGTCGCCGTACTTCTCGCCGAACAGCGCCATCGCGCCCGCCTTCACCGCCGCGTCGTAGGCGCACTCCTGCGTGCCGACTGCGAGGTTGGCGACGACCTGCTCGTTCACCAGCCGCTCGACCGCGCGCAGCTTCTCGGGCGCCACCGCGCCCTGCCACGAGAAGTCGAAGCGCAGCCGCTCCGGATCGACCAGCGAACCGCGCTGCTCGACCGACGGGCCGAGCACGCGGCGCAGCGCCCAGTGGAGCAGGTGGGTCGCCGTGTGGTTGCGGCGGGTCGGTCCGCGGTGCGTCGCGAGATCGACTTCGAGGCGCCCCTCCTGCCCTTCGGAGACGCTGCCGCTCGTCACGGTGCCGTGGTGGAGGAAGTAGCCGTCCGCCTTGGTCGTGTCGAAGATGCGGACGCGGAACGAGTCGGAGACGAACTCGCCGCGATCGCCGACCTGGCCGCCCCCCTCGGCGTAGAAGGGCGTCGTCTCGAAGAGCAGCGCCACCGACTGCCCCTCGGTCGCGGTCTTCACGCGCGCGCCGTCGCGCAGCAGCACGCGCAGCGGAGCGACGCGCGCGTCCTGCGCGTAGCCGCTGAACTGCGTCGGAGCCAGCTCGCGCTTCAGCTCCTTCAACGGGCCGCCCGCGAAGATGTCGCCCTTCATCGTCGAGCCGGCGCGCGAGCGAGCGCGCTGCTCTTCCATCGCCGCCTCGAAGCCGGCGACGTCGAGCGCGAGTCCCTCGTCCTCCAGCACTCGCTGCGTAAGGTCGACCGGGAAACCGGCCGTGTCCCACAGGAAGAAGGCGACCTTGCCGGGGAGCGTCGCGCTGCCCGCGGCACGCACCTTCGCCACCTCCTCGCCGAGCTTCTCGCGCCCCTTCGAGTAGGTCTCGAGGAACTTGCGCTCCTCCTCGCCGATCACCGCGACGATCTTCGCCTCGTGGCGCTTCAGTTCCGGGAAGCACTCGGCCATCCCCGGCACGCCGATCACCGCGGGCGCCAGATCGGCGAGGAACGGCCCCTTCATGCCGAGCGCGTCCAGCCCATCGGCCAACGCGCGCCGCATGATCTTGCGGACCACGTAGCCCTGCCGCTCGTTGCTCGGCACGACGCCGTCGGCGATGGCGAAGACGGTCGCGCGCAGGTGGTCGGCGATGCGGCGCATCGGCCGATCGAGCGCGCGGTCGACGCCGTAGGGCCGGCTCGCCAGGGCGCCGAGCCGCTCGAGGATCGGCAGGAACAGGTCGGTCTCGAAGTTGGTGGGCTTGCCCTGCAGGACGCGCACGATGCGCTCGAAGCCCATCCCGGTGTCGATGTTGCGCTGCGGCAGCGGCTCGAGCAGCCCGCCATCGCGGCGGTCGTAGCTGGTGAAGACGAGGTTCCAGATCTCGAGGAAGCGGCCGCCCGAGGAGCTCGGGTCATCGGTGGTGCCGGGCGAGCCGTCGGCGCGCTGGCCCCAGTCGAAGTAGATCTCGGAGCAGGGCCCGCACGGGCCATTGGGGCCCTTCGACGGCGCCTCCGACGGCCAGTAGTTGTCCTTCTCCCCGAAGCGCCAGATGCGCTGGTAGCCGAGCTTCTTCCAGATCGCGGCCGCCTCGTCGTCGTCCTGGTAGACGGTGATGCCGAGCCGGTCGCGATCGATGCCGTAGCCGGTGCGCAGCAGCTCGTCGGCCCACTCGATCGCTTCGCGCTTGAAGTAGTCGCCGAAGCTGAAGTTGCCGAGCATCTCGAAGAAGGTGTGGTGGCTCGGCGTGCGGCCGACGTTGTCGAGGTCGGGCAGGCGGACGCACTTCTGCGTCGTCGTCACGCGCTTGTGCGGCAGCGTGCCGCGGCCGAGGAACATGTCCTTGAACTGGTTCATCCCGGCGCCCGTGAAGAGCAGCGTCGGATCGTCGTCGGGAACCAGCGAAGCGGACGGCAAGAGCGCGTGCCCGCGCGCGCGGAAGAACTCGAGGTAGGTCGAACGGATCGCCGCGGAGTTCATGCGTAGCCCAATCGTGGAATCGGAGGGGGAAGCGAGGCGGCGCATTCAACCAAAGCGCCGCCCGATCCCGCGCAGTCCGGCCGCCGGCAGCTGCCCCGCTCCCGCGCTGCGACGCCCCGCGACGCGCCCTGCGCGGTGCAAGACGGCGGTGCAAGAAGGCGGGCAGGATGACGGCGGAACGGTTGGCGGGAAAGACGACGAGCCTGCGGACGGGTCAGGTCCGCAGGCTCGTCGCGCAATCAGGCGACCGCGATCCGTCGATCGCGATCAAGGAGGTCGATCGAGGTGTCGATCCAGGTGCGAAGGCGCAGGAACATCCGAGGTGTCGGTCGAGGTGTCGATCACGATGGTCCCACGCCGAGGTCGGTTCACGCGATGTCGCGAAGCGGTCGCCCTGACCGCGTCGCACCATCACGATGGACGCCAAACGCTCGGCCCCATCACGTCGTGCTGGACTGGCGGGCGGTCACTTGCGGGGCGGCACCGAGGCGCTTCGGCGCGCTCCCTCGCTGTCGCGCCCGCTCTCCTTGCTGCTTTCCTTGTTGGAACCGTCCTTCGCCATCGCTGCCGCAACGGCGGGTCGCGGTGAAGAGCCATTGCTTGCCGCGGCCGCCGTAGCGCCCGCGCCGCCTGCCGAAGCTGCCGATGCAGCAGCGCTGGCCGTCGCCGCGGCGGCGGTCGCTGCCCCGCCCGTCGCCCCATCGACCGTCGTGGTCACCGCGCCGCCCGGCAGTGCCGCATTGCCGGTGGCGCCGATCTTCTCGCGCACCAGCGACTCGACCTTCGCCGTGACGTCCTTGTTGGCGCGCAGGAACTCGAGCGCCTTCTCGCGCCCCTGCCCGAGACGCAGCGCCCCGAACGAGAACCAGGTGCCCGACTTCTCGACGACGTTGTGGAGCGTCGCGAGGTCGATCAAGTCGCCGAGGTAGGAGATCCCTTCGGCGTAGAGGATGTCGAACTCGGTCTTGCGGAACGGCGGCGCGATCTTGTTCTTCACCACCGTCGCCTTGGTCCGGCTGCCGATCACCTCTTCGCCGACCTTCAAGCTGCCGATGCGCCGGATGTCGATGCGCACCGACGAATAGAACTTGAGCGCGCGGCCGCCCGTCGTCGTCTCGGGGTTGCCGAACATGACGCCGATCTTCTCGCGGATCTGGTTGATGAAGACCAGCGCGCAGTGGGACTTCGAGATCGCGCCGGTCAGCTTGCGCAGCGCCTGCGACATGAGGCGGGCCTGCAGGCCGACATGGGAGTCGCCCATCTCGCCCTCGATCTCCGCCTTCGGCACGAGCGCCGCGACCGAGTCGATCACGATGATGTCGACGCCGTTGCTGCGGATCAGCATCTCGGCGATCTCGAGCGCCTGCTCGCCGGTGTCGGGCTGCGACACGAGCAGCTGGTCGAGGTCGACGCCAAGCTTCTTCGCGTAGGTGGGGTCGAGCGCGTGCTCCGCGTCGATGAAGGCCGCCACGCCGCCCTGGCGTTGCGCATTCGCGATGCAGTGCAGCGTGAGCGTCGTCTTGCCCGAGCTCTCCGGCCCGAAGATCTCGGTCACGCGATCGCGCGGGACGCCGACGCCGCCGAGCGCCATGTCGAGCGAGAGGCAACCGGTCGAGATGCCGGAGACGGGCAGCAGGCGCCCTTCGCCGAGCCGCATGATCGAACCCTTGCCGAACTGCTTCTCGATCTGGCTGAAGACGTCGGCAAGCGCCTGCTTCTTGTTGGGGTCAGGGGTGGTTGCGGACGACACAGGTCCCTCCTTGGATTCCCGCCAATGCGAACGAAAGTAGAACGGATCCTAGGCCCGCCTGCAGCCCACTTCAAGGGCCGTTTTCCAGGGAGCTGGCGACGCCACCGCCGCCATGCCGCAGGAGACGTCACTCGTCGCCGCTGGTGACACCCCGGCGGCACCTCCCCTCCGCCGCATCACCGCGCGGCGGCACCTCCCTCCGCCGCGTCAGCGCGCGGCGGCACGTTACAGCGACAGGAACTGCTCGAACTCGCCCATGCGGCGATCGAACGCGGCGACGTCGAGCGAGCGCAGCCGATCGAGCGAGAAGTCCTCGACGCAGAAGGACGCGGTGATCGTCCCGGCCAGCATGGCGCGCTTCAACGCGCGGAAGTCGGTCTCGCCGCGCCGCGCGAGGTAGCCCATCAACCCGCCCGCGAAGGAGTCGCCGGCGCCGGTCGGATCGACCACCTCGGCGACCGGGTAAGCGGGCAACGCGAACCCCTTCCCCTCCACCGAGAGGAAGGCGCCGTGCTCGCCCTTCTTGATGATCGCGATGCGGCTGCCGAGGTCGTGCAGCTTGGAGGCGGCGCGGATGAGGTTGCGCTCCTTGGTGAGCTGGCGCGCCTCGCCGTCGTTCAGGACGATGCCGTCGGTCCGCTTCATCACGACCTCGAGGCCGGCGCGGTCCTGATCGATCCAGAGATCGCGCGTGTCGCACAGCACGAGCCGCGGCTTCACCATCTGGTCGAGCGCCGCGAGCTGGTTCTGCGGCGCATCGTTGGCCAGGAAGACGAACGGATGGTTGCGCCACTTGGGCGGCACCACCGGCTTCCACTTGCCGAGCACGTTGATCTTGACCCAGTTGGTCTGGGCGACGTTCAGGTCCTCGCCGTAGCGACCGCTCCAGTGGAACGTGTCGATGTCGGCCATCTTCACCAGGCCGTCGAGGCCGATCTTGCGGCCGCGCAGCATCTCGGTGAACTCGGCCGGGAAGTCGCGTCCGACCGCCGCGATGAGGTCGGTCTGCACCAGCGTCGACGCCGCCCACGCGAAGTAGGTGGCCGAGCCGCCGAGCACGCGCTCGCGGTAGCCCGACGGCGTGCGGACGTCATCGAACGCGACCGAACCGAGCACCAGCAGCGCCATCTGCAGCTCCCGCCGAAAAGGGCGGCGAGCTTAGCGCGCGACCGCGGGCCGCGATCGCCCCGTGCCGAGCGCCTCGTCAGCAGCTTCAGGCAGCGGGGTCGGCGTCGGGCCCGTCGTCGGGATCAGGCCGCCGCCGAGGGATCGCCGCGATCGTCGCGACCGCCGTCCTTGCGCTCGCCGGCCGGTCCCCCCTCCATCTCTGCCTTGCTCACCGGCGGCTCGTGCTTCACCAGCAGCAGCACGCCGCCGACCAGCGACACCAGGAGCTGCACGAGGCGGTAGGAGACCGACAGCGCGATGGCCGAAGCGCGCGCGACGCCAGCCGGCGCGAAGAAGTACATGAAAGCCGCCTCGCCGACGCCCACGCCGCCCGGCGTGAGCGGCAGCGACTGCGCGATCAGCGCGAGCGGCGCCAGCGAGAAGTAGTCGAGCGCGCTGATCTTGATGCCGAGCGCGCCGCCGAGCACGCAGAACGACCAGAGGATCATCCCGTGCACGGCGAACGACGCGACCACCGAGTAGGCGACCTGCCAGCCGGCGTCGCGATAGAGCAGCGCCGCGCGGTCGAGCTTCTTCAGCAGCTCGGCGAACGGCAGCGCCGCCAGCAGCTTGTCGAGCCGGATCGCGCGCCGCAGCCGCCGCGACATCACCACCGCCGCGCCCGCGACGATCAGCCCGAGGATCACGTTCAGCTTGAACTCGGTGGCCGGGAAGCGGCCGTGCTGGAAGGCGAGCGCCGCCGAGGCGACGACGGCGAGTCCGAGCAGCCCGATCGCGCGATCGACGATCACGGAGAGGACCGCGGCCGGCTTCTGCTCGGGATGGTCGCGAGCGACCATGATCGCCTTCACGAGGTCGCCGCCGGTCATGCCCGGGATGATGTTGCTGAAGAAGAGGCCGAAGAAGCCGAGCTTCTGCACCCGCCAGAAGTTCGCCTCGACGCCGACCGCGCGCAGCAGCACCTGCCAGCGCTGGAACGAGAGCATCGCCCCCACCACGTAGAGCAGCAGCGCTTGCGTGAGCGCGAGCGGCGCGCGGGCCAGCCGGATCAGCGCGGTCCGCAGCCCCACCTCGGGCTGGTTGTCGAGCGCCGCGCGATCGGCCGCGGCGAGCTCGAGGCGGCGCGGCTCCTCGCCCGGCTTGCGGACGACGACCGCCGCCCAGGTCGCCTCGCTCCCCGCCTCGGCAGGGACGAACTCGAGCGACGTCCCGGCCCACTTCCCGTCGGTGACGACGAACCGCTCGAGGCCGCCGTCGGCCGCCGCGGTCACCTCGCCGACCAGCGGCGCTTCGCCGAACTCGGCCGGCCAGGTGAGGTGGTCGCGCCACGAGACGAGCTTGAAGAGCAGCGCGATCAGCGCGACGGCGACGGCGAGCCGCACCACCCCTTTCCACGGGGCGGATGGCTTCTTCGCGGTCGGATCGGCCGGCGTCACGCTCGCGTCGCTCACGGAACCCCTCGCACCTTGGCGGCTGCGCGGTGGATATCGACGAGTTCCGCGGAGTACCTTCCGAGCAGCTCGCGGGCGAATCTTTCCGGTCGCAGTTCGAGCTCGGCGAGGCCGAAGGTCGGCACCGGCGTCCCGTCGGTACGCACGTTCACGGCGAAGTGGATCAGCGCCGAGGTCGGCGACAGGGTGGCGACCGAGACGCTCGCCTTGCGGCCGTCGGCGAAGAGGTCGTTGCCGCGCACCGCCACGGCCGGCGCGCCGCTCTCGCGCAGCAGATCCCCCGCCAACCGAGCCAACAGCCGCTGGCGCAGCACCGCCTCGACCAGCGCGACGCCGAAGTGCTCGACGATGAAGTGGACCATCGACGGGCTGGCGATGAAGGCACCGGCGCGCGCATCGACCAGGTCGACGAGCTCGCCGACGTCGACGCGGCACGGACCGACCCACGCCACCGCCGAGTCGCCGATCAGCGCGAACTCGTCGAAGGCGAAGTGGGAGCGCAGCTCGCGGCCGGTGTAGGCGCGCTCGAGCGGGCTGAAGTGCGTCTCGAGCAGCGTCATGAGCCGCCGCCTGTCGCCGGCGTCGCCTGCCACTCGCCGAGCGCGAGCCACGCCGACTTGAGCTCGGCCACGCTCGGCAGGGCAGCCGGCGCGGCCGCCGCCGCATCGCCCTCGCGAGCGCGGCCGAGCAAGTGCGCCACGGCGCCGCGCGCCGCAAAGGCGATGGCCGCGTCGTCCGACTGGAGCTCCTGCACCAGCACCGAGCGCAAGGTCGGGTGGACGTTCGCCCCTGCAAGGCGCGCCCGTTCGAGCTGCTGCAACCAGGCGATCCGCACCAGCGCGGGGACGCCGGGGTTCCACGCGGGAGCGAGGCCGGTGCCCGGCGCGCGGCCGAGTTCGACGGTCGCCGCGATCGGATCGACCTCGAAGAGCAGCGCCCCCGCCGCCGCGCGCACCTCGCCGGCCGGATCGAGCACGCCACGGCCGAATCGTGCGTCGGCGCGCGCCACCACGAACGCGAGCTGCCGCGCCTGCGCCGCGCCGGCGCCATCGAGCGCGGCGAGCAGCTCCGCGCCGCCGCCGCCATCCCGCGCGCGCCGCGCCGCCTTCGCCGCCAACCGCGCGAGCCGCAGCGTCAACGCGAAGGAGTCGGGTTGCGCGGCGGCGAGTGCACGCGCTGCCGCGAGCAGCGCTTGACCGTCCGCGCCGACCCGCGCGGCCACGTCCTCCGGCGCACGCTCCGCCAGCGCCAGCAGCGGCTCGAGCGCGCGGGTGAGCTCCGCCTCGTCGATCGCCGCGAGCGTCGCGGGACGCCGCTCGGCAGGCAGCCACTCGAGCTGACGCAGCAGCACGCCGAGAGCGCGCGCCCGGACGATGCGCGAGCGGTCGAGGCGCGCCAGCTCGGCGAGCGTCGCGACGGCAGCGACGCGCTCGCCCGGCTCGAGATCCTCTTCGTCGCCCTCTTCGAGGCAGGCGAGCTGCTCGAGCGCCTCGTCGACCGGGTCGTCGAGGTCGGCGGAGTACTCCGCGACCGCGTCGTCGTGGCGCGCGTAGAGCTCGCCGAGGCGGGCGACGGCATCGCGCGGCGTGGAGCAGCCGGGGAGGAGCCCGAAGGGGAGGAGGAGCGCCAGCGGCAGGAGCGCGACGCGACGGCGAAGTTCGATCATGTCGACCCGAGGGTTGCGGGGTTTCGAGCGGGAACTCGAGGGTTCGTGCAGACCGCAGGGCGGCGCCCCGTGCAGCGCCGTCCGGATGGTGGAGGCGGCGGGAGTCGAACCCGCGTCCCAGGGTGCCGAAACGTGGACCTCTACGCTCGTAGTCGATCGATGAACAGCGTCATCTGGCGGGCACCGGTCGACAGGTTCGATCGCCAGATCAGCCCCGTGATCTCACCGGCGCACCTGAGACCAGGGAACGCCGGCCAGCCTGCTGAGTGTCGACACAGGCGCCCCCGCAGACGAGGAACGCCGGTCGTGACTACCTGTTTTTGTTAGGCAGCCAGTGCGAGGTTGTTGTTCGCATGTGAACGTTTTTTCAGGGGTTTCACGAGGAGCCTGAAACCTCGGAGCGCCATCCACGTCGCGGGTTCACCCGGTCGAAACCGTTGCGCCCCCGTGTACCGAATGCGCGGCGGAGTATATCGCGCCGCGCCTACTCCGCGTCGATCCTCGCCAGCACGTGGCCGTCGCGCGTGCCGAGCAGCGTGAAGCCGTGGGCCGCGAGGTAGGCGACGAGTTGCCGCGAGGCGTCGGGGTCGTGCTCGAAGAGGAAGCGGCGCAGCACGATGTAGCGCACCCCGTAGCGGGCGAGCAGCGCCCGGTTCTCCGCCACTTCGGCGGCGAGCTGCTCCGGCGCGATCCGCGCCGGGTCGAGCGGCCGCATGCAGCGCGGCACGAACGGCTCGGCGTCGAAGAACGCCCACGAGGCCGGCGGCACGCGAGTGAGCGGCCCCGCCAGCAGCGGCCGCTGATGGACCACCTGCCCGAGCGCCATCCGCCGCAGCATGATCTCGGTGCGCGGCGGCAGCTCGAGCACGGCGCCCGCCACCGGGTCGGCGGCCATCCGCTCGTGGATCTCCTCGACGACGCGCGGTTCGAAGCGGAAGGGGCGCAGCGGAGCGACGGCGAGGTAGCCGAGCGCCGCGACGGCGGCGCTGGTCCGCAGCCCGAGCTGCAGGCCGCGGCCGCCCCCCATCGCCCCGAGCGCCGCGGCCAGCGCGATGCCGAGTTCGAAGAGTCGCAGGTGGGCGGTCGGGTAACGGCCAGCCGCCATCCCCGGCACCACCCGCGCCAGCCACGCGTAGGGCATCTCGACCACGTGGCCGAAGAAGGTGCGCTGCGGCCCGAGCGCCAGCAGCAGCCCCGCCAAGGCGAGCAGCACGAACGCCCCGCCGCCGCGCCGAGCGAGCGCTCGCGCCGCTGTCCACGCGCCGAGCAGCGCCACCAGCGCGCCGACCGCGGCGGCGGCGTGCTGCACTGCAGGTGACGCGACCGGCCGGAACTTCTCGTAGAGGTCGGCGTTCAACCGCGCCGCGCTGCGGCGCGGCGCCGGGTAGTCCCACTCCTCGGGCGCCATCAGTAGCGCCTCGTGGAGCGCGGGCGCGGTGAACCACGCGAGGCCGTCGAGATCGGGCGACAGGAGGCGCTGCACGAGGTTCGGATCGTCGTCGTAGGCGAGGCGGCTCGCGACGTCGAGCCCGGGATTGGCGCGCGCTTCGGCGACGAAGCGGACGAGGAGCGGGCTCGCGAGCAGCGCCCCCGCCAAGCCGCAACCGAGCAGGCGCGCGGTCGTGCGCAGGAAGGGCTCGCCTTGGCGCCACGCGAAGAGCAGCAGAGCGCCGGTCGAGAGCACGAGTTCGAGCCCGAGCGACGGGTCGGTCGCCAGCGCGAAGGCGAAGAGCGCTGCTCCCGTCGCGACCCAGCGCCACCCGCCGCCGCGCACCACCTGCAGCGCCGCGTGGAGGAAGAGCGGCACCAACGCGCCCGCGAGGTAGTGGATCCGGCCGAGTTGCACCATCCGGAACGGCGTGAACGAGAAGAGCATCCCGGCCAGCAAGCTCGCCCAGAGCGGCACGCCGAGCGAGCGTGCGAACAGCGACATCCCCCAGACGCCGAGCGCGAGGAAGAGCAGCCCGAAGAGCTTCACCGCCACCACCGCCCCCGGCAGCGGCCCCGCGATCGCCTGGAACGGCAGCGACAGCACGCCGAGCGGCAGCGCGAAGGGCGACGCGACCAGGCTCGCGCCGTGCGGCACGAAGATCTCCGGGCAGAACCAGGGATCGACGCCGCGCACCACGAGCGCCTCGCGCGCCCACCAGAAGTCCCACCAGTAGACGTGGTCGTCGAGCGTCCGATCGGCCATCCGCTCGAGCGGACCGAGGTGGAGCACGAGCGGCCAGCTCGCCAGCGCGGCCAACGCGAGCGCCAGCAGGAAGAGCGCCGCCTCGCGCGCGACGACGCGCCGCACCGGCTCGCCGCTCATCGCCGGCCGCGCGCCGTCCGGTCGATGTCGCGCTTCGCCTCGCGCGAGGCGATCGCCTGGCGCTTGTCGCTCTTGCGCTTGCCCTTGGCCAGCCCGATCTGCACCTTCGCCCAGGGCCCCTCGAAGTAGATCTCGAGCGGGATGATGGTGGTGCCGTCGGTCTTGGTCGACTGCCGGAGCTTCACGATCTCCCGGGCGTGCAGGAGGAGCTTGCGCTTGCGCTTGGGCTCGTGGTTGGCGTAGGTCCCGTGGGAGTACTCGGGGATCTGGCAGCCGATCAGCCAAGCGCACATCCGGTCGTCGTCGATCCGGATGTAGGAGCCGACCAGGGTCGCCTCCGCCTTGCGCAGCGACTTCACCTCGGTGCCGGTCAAGACGAGCCCCGCCTCGATCCGGTCGAGGATCGCGTAGTCGTGCGTCGCGCGCCGGTTGCGGGCGACGGTGCGCCGGGCTTTGTCGGGCTTGGCCGTCATCGTCCGCTCGCCTGCTCCGCTCCGCGACTCCGCTCGCTTGACTCCGCAAAGGAGCGGCCTACAGTACCGCCCTCCATTTCGTGCCGAAGTGGCGGAATTGGCAGACGCGCTAGATTCAGGGTCTAGTTCCCGCAAGGGAGTGGAGGTTCAAGTCCTCTCTTCGGCACCAGCTGCGCTCTCCGGGGTCGCGGCATGCAACGTCTTCCGCCAAGCCAACTGCCAAGTCGTTCGCCGATCCGTCGTTCTCCGAACCGTCGTTCACCGATCCGTCGTCCGCCCCTGCTGCTGCCCGTCGTGCTCGCCCTCCTCGCTGGAGCGTGCGACTCGCCCGACGAACCGCCGTCCGCGGTACTGCCGGCCGATCTCCCGCTCGGTCTCGCGCTGGTGCACGAGCGCCCCGCGCCACCGGACGGCCGCCCGCCCCTGATCGAAGCGCTGCCCGCCGATCGGCCCGGCGCCCGCGTCCGCGCCGCGCTGACGCTCCGGTGCCCAGACCCGCTGCCGCCCGCGACGCTGCTGGTGATCGACCAAGGGCAGTTCGACGGCGACCGCTGCTGGCGCGGCCCGGAGTTCCGCTACGCGCTCCCTGAACTCGACGCCACCAGCCGCGTCGTCGTGCGCCGGGTCGCCGCCGATGGCCGCGTCAGCACGCTGCCGGTGCAGCCGCTCGCGCGCGCCGACGGCTGGTTCGCCGTCGCGCTGAACGCGGGGCTCGCGCGCGACGAGGCGCTCGCGCTCGATCTCGACGTCGCGTCGAATCCGCTGCCGCTCGAACTCGAGCTCTTCGCCGAGGTGCTGCAGGCCGACGGCGTGCGCCGCGCGCTGCCGGGCCGCGTGCCGGTGCGCATCGTCGATCGGAGCATCGACTGGCTGCGCGTGCTGCTGCCGGCGCAGGCGCGGCCGGGCGCTGCCGTGACCGCGAAGGTGCTCTTCATGAGCGGCCTCTCCGGCCCGATCGCGTCGAGCCTCGACGCGCCCGTCCCCGCCGGCACGCTCGAAGTGAGCGGCCCCTTCGAGCGGTTCACCATCGCGCTGTCGCCCGACGCGAACGGCGACGGCCGGCTGCCGACCGCGTTCGATCTGCCGCTGCCGCCGCTTCCGCACGGACTCCAGCGCATCGCGGTCGCGTGGCGCGAGCAGCCGGCCGTGCGCGGCCTCTCGAACCCGATCGCCGTCGACGCCGCCGCCGCGCCGCTCTGGTTCGGCAACCTCCACTCCCACACCGCGGTCGGCGGCCACTCGAGCGGCGTCCCGTCGCAGGCGCTGCGCTACGCGCGCGACGTCACGCGCCTCGACTTCCTGTCGTTGAGCGAGCATCGCGAGGCGCCCGGCTACGACGCCGCCTGGCTCGAGTCGCTGGCGAACGAGTGGAGCGCGCCGGGCCGCTTCGTCGTCTTCAACGGCTACGAGTGGACCGATGCCGATTGGGGCCATCGCCACGCGCTGTTCCGGACGCCGCGCGCGGCGCCCCCTGCACCCTCCGGCCTCCCCGCGCTCGCCGAGCAGTTGGGCCGCGATCCCGATGTGCTGCTGGTCGGCCACCACTCGCTCTGGAACGGCGGCGCCGCGCAGCGCCGCTTCCTCTGGGGCGAGCCCGACACGCTGCCGCGCCAATGCCTCGCCGAGGTCTTCTCGTGGCACGGCAGCTCGCTCGAGCACGACTCGCGCTACCCGATGCACGGCAACCACGAGCAGGAGCTGCCGCGCCAGTTCGAGAGCGACATCCTCGCGGCGTTGCGCCGCGGCCACCGCCTCTTCCTGGTGGCCGACAGCGACAACCACCTCGGCAAGCCCGGCGGATTGATCGGCATCGAGTGGCCGAAGGGGCGCCGCTACGCCTTCCAGGGCGTCACCGTCGTCGCGGCGCCGACGCTCGACCACGACGCGCTCTTCCGCGCGCTCGAACGCGGCGACGCCTACGGCACCACCGGCGCCCGCCTGCGCCTCGCCGCCACGCGCAGCACGGATCGCGTGCAGCTCGTGGTGAACGGCAGCGCGCCGCTCTCGGCCGTCGAGCTGCGCACGCCGACGACGCTCCTCGCGCGACGCGACTTCCCGGCCCCCGCGCCCGCCGCCGCGACGGAGCGCGCGCGCCTCTACACCGATCCCGCCGCAGGCACTTTCGACGTGACGCTCGACTTCGACGTGGCGCCCACCCATGCCGCGGAACCGTGGATCGTCGTCGTCGAGCAGCACGACTTCCACAGCGCCTGGAAGCTGCTCGCTCCGCCGGGCTGGTGAGCGCGGGTCGGCCGACGGAAGCGTCCCTCGGCGACGCTCAGCGCAACCGCTCGTGGAGCGTGAAGGGGCCGATGGTCGCCACCGGCGCGTAGCGGCGCGCGAACCACTCGGCGACCAGCGGCGCCGCCTCCTCGAAGCGGAAGTTGGCCGGTTCGCTGCCGTCGGTGACCAGCAGCGGCGGCCGCTCCCGCTCGAGCGCGGCGATCACCTCGTGCTGGAAGCGTTGCGAGCGGTAGTAGTAGGAGGGCTCGGCGAACGGCTGCGCGAGGCGGCGCTGCGCCAGGAAGGCGAGCAGCGGCGAGCCGGGGCTCGTGGCGAGCGCCTCGTCGACGCCGACGCGCCGCTGGACTTGCTCGATCAGCCGCTCGAGCGCCGCCGCGAACTCGGGCCGGAGCGCGAATCCTGCCGTCGCCACGCGCACCGGCACCGCCCCCTCGAGGCGCTGCTTGAAGGTGCCCGAGTAGGGGCCGCTGCGCCCGAGCGCCGCCCAACTCGCGACGCCCGCGACCAGCAGCGCGAGGGTGGCGTGCGCCGCGACCCCGCGGCCGCGGCGCGCCAGCAGATCGGCCGCCGCCAGCGCGACCGGCAGGAACGCCTGGAACAGGTGGTTCGCCGACGGGACGAGCCGCGCCTGGTTCAGCAGCAGCAACCCGAAGAGCGCCGCGGCGATCCGCAGCGCGTCTTGCGGCAGCGGTGCGCGCCGCCGCCAGCGCAGCAACGCGCCACCTCCCCACGCGACGTGGAGCAGCGGCGCCGCCAGCAACGCGACCGCCAGCACCCGCGCACCCCACCGCGCCTCGCCCGTCTCCGCGAACGGCGACCAGCTCACCGCGATCGCCTCCTGCACGCCGATCCGCTGCCACTCGAGCGCCCACCAGCGCGGCAGGTCGAGCCCCGCGGCGAGCAGCGCCAGCAGCAGCGGCGCCAGCAGCGCCGCGAACCCGGCGACGAGCGCCGACAGCCGGCGCCACGCGGCGCTCCGCTCCGGTCGCGCGTCGAGCAGCAGCGCCGCCGCGCACGCGAGGCCCGCGAATCCGCCGACGTCGTGGCGGAAGAGGAAGGCGCCTGCCGTCGCGAGCCCCGCCTCGAGCGCCCCGCGCGAGTCGGCGCGCGTACCGAGGCGCGCCGCCGCCAGCAATGCCAACGCGCTCGCCGCCGCGATCGCCGACTTGTGCAGCGACCCGTGCGCCACCGCGAAGAGCGCCACGGCCAGCAGCGCTCCCGGCCGCGTCGTCGTGCGGCGCGCAAGCAGGTAGAGCGCACCGTCGCAGAGCGCCTGCAGCGCGATCAGCACCCAGCGCATCGTGGCGACGGTGGTCCCGAACGCGGCGAACGCGCCGGCGACCAGCCCGTAGGTGGCCGGCCCGTAGGGCAGCGTCGCGTCGACCGCCGGCAGGTCGCCGCGCGCGACGCGCCACGCCCCGTCGGCCAGCAGCCCTTCGTCGAAGAGCGCCACGCCGTGGAACGCGTAGCTCGCGTGGAAGAGCGCCGTCGCCGCCAACAGCAGCAGCGCGATCGCGCGGTCGCGCGCCGCCTCGCTCACGGCGTGCCGCCGGGTGGCCGCAGCTCGCGCAGCAGCAGCTGGAAGCGGCGCGCTTCGGAGGCGTGGCCGAGCCGCTCGTGGAGGCTCGCCAGCCGCTGCACCACGTTCGCCGAACGCGGCGCGGCCGCGAAGAGCTCCTCCGCCGCAGCGAGCGCTTGCGTCAGCTGCCCCGCCAGCGTGAAGGTGTCGATGTACGCCTCGCGCGCCGCCATCTCCTCCGGCGCGATGGCCACCAGCCGCTCGCAGAGCGACCGCGCCTCCTCCCAACGCCGATCGGCGAGCGCCACGCGCAGCTCGCGGTAGATCTCGTCGAGCAGGCGGGCGAGCTGCACGCGCAGCGCCGGCAGGTCGCTCGCCGCCACCGCCGACCGCATCCAGCGCAGCGCCGCCACCCGATCGCCGGCGATCGCCTCGAGTTCGGCGCGCGCCACGCGCGAGCGCCAATCGTCGGGGTACGCCTCGAGCAGCCGGTCGCTCACTTCGCGCGCGTCGTCGAGCCGCGCGCGCAGCGCCAGCGCCAGCACTTCGAGCGTCAGCACCGCCGGATCGCCTGGCTTCAGCCGCTTGGCGCGCTCCACCAGCGCGAGCGCCTCGTCGGCGAACGCGAGCCCCTGTTCCGGCTCGACCAGTCGGCTCGCCGCGAGGTGGAGCTGGCCGCGCAACAGCTTGAGTTCGACGCTCTCGGGCGCCACCGCGAGGGCGTGGTCGAGCAGCTCGAGCGGCGCCTCGAAGCGGCGCGCCTGCACGAAGCCGCCCCCCACCGCGAGCGCCGCATGCGCGAACAGCGGCAGCTGACGCCAGCGCGCGCTGCCCTGCGGCCCGCACGCCATGAGCGCCGCCGCCAGCAGCAGCGCCAGCGCCGGGAGCCACCCTTCGGGCGTCATGCCGCTGCCGAGGTAGTCGAGCCCCGTGCGCGGCGGCCGCAGTCCCGGCGCGGCAAACCCCGCGAGCAGCGCGACGCCGAGCAGCAACGCGGTGGCGCGGTGGCGCGCGCGCGACGCGACCAGCAGCGGCGCCGCGAGCAGCAGCACGCCGGCCGACGCGAGGAGGGTGATGGGGCGACTCGGCTGCTCGAAGCCGGTCCGCCACGGCGCGGCGAGGAGTTCGAGCGCGGCGCCGCTGGTGGCGCTCGCCAGCGCGGGCGGCGCCGCCGGCCACCAGAGCGCGACGCCCGCCGCCGCCCCGATCGCGAGCGGCACGCAGCGGCGCGCCGCACTGCCGCGCAGGAGCAGCGCCGCCGGCAGCAACGCCAGCGCGAGGAGCGGCGCTCCGCTGGTCGCGAGCGCGGCCGCGACCGCACTGACGACGGCGGCGATCGGGTTTCGCAGCGTCGCGAGCCACGCGGCGAGCGCCACGCCGAACTCGGCCAGCAACACCGCCCGCGACCCGAGCCGCACGAAGCTCTCGCAACGCCACGGATGGACGAGGTAGGCCGCGATCAGCAGCAGCGCGAGGTTCGGCCGTGCCGTGCGCCGCAGCGCGAGCGCCGCCAGCAGCAGCGTCGCTCCTTCGAGCAGCAGCGCGAAGAGGCGATGGCCGTACGCGTCGCCGTGGAACCACGCCGCCTCGATCGGCAGCCAACGCATCGAGAGCGCGGCGCCACGACTTTCGGCGAGGCCCGCGAGGAAGGGGCCTTCGTCCAGCAGCGGACCGACCGTGAGCAGCGGTCCGTGCACCACCCCCACCAGCAGCAGCGCGAGCAGCAGCCCCGGCAGCGGGAAGCGGGCGGCCGGTTCGCTGCTCGCCGGCGACGCGTGGCTCGGCTCACCCATCGGCCATCCCCACCGGCTTGAAGCTCGCGAGCGCCGCCACCACCTCGTCGACCGCATCGGCCGTCATGCCGGGGAAGAAGGGGAGCGCCAGCACCTCGCGCGCCGCCTGCTCCGCCACCGGCAGGTCGCCCGGCCGGCCGCCGAGCGGCCGCAGGCTCGGCTGCAGGTGGAGCGGCGTCGGGTAGTAGACGGCGCTGCCGATGCCGCGCGCCGCGAGGTGGGCGCGCAGCGCTTCGCGCGCCGGCACGCGCACCACGAACTGGTGGTAGACGTGCTCGCCGAGCGGCGCAGGAGTCGGCGCGACGACGAACGACTCGAGGCCGCGCGAGCGCAGCGCCGCGCGGTAGAGCTCGGCCAGCGCGAGCCGCTGCTGCTGCCAGCGCGCCACGTGCGGCAGCTTGACGGCGAGCGCGGCGCACTGGAGCGCATCGAGCCGGAAGTTGCCGCCGACCTCGAGATGCTCGTACGGCGCGCTCCCCTGGCCGTGCTGGCGCAGCCGCCGCAACCGCTCGGTCAACGCGCGATCGTCGCTGACCGCCGCGCCGCCGTCGCCGAAGCCGCCGAGGTTCTTCGTGGGATAGAAGCTGAAGCAGCCGATCCGCCCGTGCGTGCCCGCGGCGCGACCGCGGTAGCGCGCGCCGAACGCCTGCGCGACATCCTCGACCAGCGCGAGTCCGTGGCGCTCCGAGAGCTCGCCGAGCCGCGCGAGGTCGGCGACGCGGCCGAACAGGTGGACCGGCAGCAGCGCCGCCACTCGGCGGACGCCCGGCAGCCGCTTGCCCCGCTCGATCGCCGCCTCGACCTGCGCCGGGTCGAGCGTGAGCGTGGCGGGATCGAGATCGGCGAAGAGCGGCCGCGCGCCGACCCGGACGATCGCGGCGGCGGTCGCGAAGTAGGAGAAGGGCGTGGTGACGACGGCGTCGCCCGGCCCGACGTCGAGCGCGAGCAGCGCCGCGAGCAGCGCATCGCTCCCCGAGGAGAGCGCCACGGCGCCCGCGACCGCGAGGTGGCGAGCGAGCGCCTCCTCGAAGCGGACCACCTCGTCGCCGCCGATGTAGCGACCGCTTTCCAGCACGCGCGCGACGGCCGCCTTGATTTCGGCCAGCAGCGGTTCATTCTGCGCCCGCGGATCGAACGAGGGGACAGGCATGAACCGACGGCTCTCCGAGCGAGGAATGGAACCGATGGTCGCGGCGCGCGACACGCCACCGCCGCAGGGGCGGGCGACGCGGTCGGCACTGAATAGCGGGCGCGCCGCGCGATCGCAAAGCGGCTCCTCCGCGACGTGGACCCGCGCCGCGCGGCGCGGGGCCCGCGTCGGCGTGTTGCTGCTCGCCGGGGCCTTGGGCGGTCGCGCGCAGGAGGGCGCGCCGCCGGCGACGCCGCCCCCCGCCGCGCCACCCGCGGCACCGCAAGCCGTGCCGAACGCGGAGCCGCCCGCCTCCGACCCGCAGGCGGTCGCGCTGCTCGCCAAGGCGGCCACGGTGCAGCGCGGCACGACCGCGGCCGGCGCGAGCGAGGCGCCGCTCGCCCTCAAGGTGCGCGTGCAGCTGCAGTACCGCTCGCCCCAGGGCGACGAGATCTCGGTCGCCGCCGAGCGGCGCTTCGCCGCGCCTGACCGCATCTGGACCCGCGCGAAGTCCTCCTTCGATGGCGCCGAGACGTGGAGCGGGTTCGACGGCAAGCGGCCGTGGCTGAAGAGCGGCAAGCAGCTGCGCTGGCTCGACGAGCCCGGCGCCGAGCAGGACCTGCGCCAGCTGCGCCAGGACCTCGAGCTGACCGAACTGCTGACCGCCGCCTTCCAGCTCGACCGCCTCGGCAAGCGGCTCGTCTCGCTGCAGATGCGCCCCGACGTCAGCGCGGACGGCCTCACCGCGAAGGTGATCGAGGGGACGCTGGTGGTCTCGCGCGAGGGGCACGAGAAGAAGGCGGTGGTCTGGCTCTACTTCGAGGAGAAGGAGTTCCACCTGATGGGCGCGCGCCTCCTGCTCGAGGGCGAGGAGCCGCTGCAGGTCTGCTTCACCAAGCACGAGCGGTCGACCGGCCTCGACGTCCCGCGCAAGATCGAGCTGTGGGCCGACGGCGAGACGAAGCCGCGCCAGACGCTCCAGGTCATCGAGCTCGACGTCGCGCCGAAGCTGACCGAAGCGGACTTCGCGCCGCCGCGGTGAACGGGCGCGCCGCGCGCTCGCGGCGGCGGCGACGCGTCAGAAGCCGCGCCGCTTGAAGAGGTTCTCGAGCTCGGCGAGCGGGATCACGACGCGCGTCGGCCGGCCGTGCGGGCAGGCGTGGGCGTGCTCGATCTTGTCGGCCTCGGCCAGGAGCCCCGCGATCTGCTCCTCGCCGAGCGGGTCGCCCGCCCGCACCGCGCGATGGCAGCTCATGGTGAAGAGCATGCGATCGGCGAAGTCGTCGAGCCGCCCCTCCGGCCGCTCGCCGCGCAGCAGCGTGACGAGGCGATTCATCAATCCGGCGACGTCGCGCGGCGCGCTCACTGCCGGCAGCGACGAGACGCCGATCGTCGTGCGGCCGAGCGGGGCGAGGCGCACCCCGACCCGCTCGAGCAGCTCGGTCGCCTCCTCGAGCGCCAGCACGTCGGCGGCTGGCAGCTCGACGGCGAGCGGCGCGAGGAGCTCCTGGCGGCGGATCGCCCCCGCCTGCCACTGCGCGCGCAGGTGGCGGTAGAGGACGCGCTCGTGGAGGGCGTGCTGGTCGAACAGCACGAGCCCTTCCGGGCAGGCGGCGGCGATGTAGGTCTTCAGCACCTGCACGAAGCGGCCGGGGAGGAGCTGCACCGGCGGCGGGGCCGCGAGCAGCGACGGCTGCTGCGGACGCGCCGCGTTGGCGTCCGCCGCGGCGCCCGCCGCCGCGACGCTCCCGAACGGCAGCGGTGCGGGGCGTTGTGGCGCCTCCGCGAGCACCTCGAAGAGGCTCTCGCCGCCGCTTTGGGCCGGCGCCGCGAACGGTTCGCGCAACTCGGTCGCCGCGAGCGGCGCGGCGAGCGGCGCGGCCAGCGGCGCAGCGAGCGGCGCAGCGAGCGGCGGCGCGGCGCCGAGCCACGGTCGCCCCTGCGGCGAGCGGAAGCGCGGCGCGAGGTCGGCGCCGCGCAGCGTCCGCTCGACCGCGGCGACCACCGCTTGGTAGACCTCGGAGGGCCGGCGCAACCGCACCTCGATCTTGGTCGGGTGGACGTTGCAGTCGACGTCGGCGGGCGGCAGCTCGAGGAAGAGGAACCAGACCGGAGCGAGGCTCTCGGCGAGGAAGTCGCGGTAGGCGGAGCGCACCGCGCCTTGCACGGTCCGGTCGCGCACGAAGCGGCCGTTCACCCAGAGTTGCTGCAGCGTGGTGCGCGCGCGCGCGCGATCGGGCGGCGCGAGGAGGCCCGCGAGCTTCAGTTCCGGGAGGTTCAGTTGCACGTCGAGCAGCGACTCGGCGAGCTCCTTGCCGAAGCCGGCCGCGATGCGCGCGCGCAGCGTCTGCCCCGCCTCGAGGCGCAGGCTGCGGCGGCCGTGGCTGATCAGCTCGAAGCCGACGTCGAGGCGCGCCAGCGCGAGGCGCAGCACCGCCTCGGTGATGTGGGCGAGCTCGGTCGACTCCGCCTTCATGAACTTGCGGCGCGCCGGCGTGTTGAAGAAGAGGTCGCGCACCTCGATGGTCGTGCCGGCGGCGCGCGCGAGCGGACGGATCGGCTCGACCGCGCCGCCGCGCGCGACGATCGAGGCGCCCGAGTCGCCGGCGCGCGGCCGCGACGCGACCGAGACGTGGGCGATCGAGGCGATGCTGGCGAGCGCCTCGCCGCGGAAGCCGAAGGTGCGCACGGCGAGGAGATCGTCGGCGGCGCGGATCTTCGAGGTCGCATGCGCCTCGAGCGCGAGCGGCAGCTCGTCGGGCGCGATGCCGCTGCCGTCGTCGTGGATGGCGAGGCGCACGAGGCCGCCCCCCTCCACCTCGACGCGCACCTGCGTGGCGCCGGCGTCGAGCGCGTTCTCGACCAGCTCCTTCACGACGCTGGCCGGCCGCTCGACCACCTCGCCGGCGGCGATCTGGTCGACGACAGTCGCAGGCAACCGCTCGATCGTCATCGCGCCGCGCTCCTCACCGACCCGCGAGCTGCGCCAGCAGCTGCTCCAGGTTCTCCTCGTCGGTGCGCCCGCCGCCGCGCTTCTGCTGCACCTCGGCGCGCAGCGCCGCCGCCTGCCAACGCGAGAGGCGCGCGCCGAGCGTGCGCGCGTCCTTCTGCAGGAAGTGGACGTAGCCCGGCTTCATCTTGAGCGCCGCCCCCACCGACCCGATCAGCTTCTCGTTCGAGGTCGCGACCGCGGCGACGCGGCGGATGCGCGCCAGCAGCAGCGGCAGCAGCGTGTTGCAGACCGCCGCCGCGCCGAACACGCGGCCGCCGCCGAACATCACGAGCCCCTCGGCCGCCATCGACTCGACCAGCCCGAGCGCCTCGCCGAGCCGCCGCTCGAGCAGCGCCTGCCAGAGGCGATCGAAGTCGCGCCCCGCGGTGTGGCCGCAGAGCGCCTCGACGTGGTGCGCGTCGACCGTCTCGCCGAGCGCGAAGAGCGACAGCTTCTCGAGTTCCGAGTCGAGCGCGTCGAGCGAGGCGCCCGCCTGCTCGAGCAGCGCGTCGTAAGCGGCCGGCGTCGCCTTCGCGCCGCGCTTGGCGAGGCGGCGCTCGAGGAAGCGGCGCAGGTCGGCGGGCGACTGCGGACCGACGTCCCACGCCACGCCGACGTGGCCGCCGGCCGGCACCGCGTAGGGCCCGTCCTTCGCCGGTCGCGTCGCCGCGATCACCAGGTGGGTGCGCGGCGTCGGCTTCTCCATCCACCCCTTCGCCTGCTTGTCGCGCAGCAGCTCCTGCCCGCCGAGCACGACGACGACGCGCCGCGCGCCGAACAGCGACGCGCTGCCGAGTTTCTTCAGCACGATCGTCGCGAGGCCGCCCTCCTCCTTCTCCTTCGCGAGCGCGGCCGCCGGCAGCCGCTCGATCTCCGCCTCCTTCGCCACCGGCGCGAGGCACTTCTCGAGCAGCTCGTCCAGCAGGCAGCGCGCCGCACCGCCGACCAGCACGGTCGACGGGAGCGGTGCGCCCGGCTTCCAGTCGGCGCCGCTCATGCGAAGAGCTCGAGCAGCACGGCCGCGAACAGGAGCGGGCCGATCGCGGCGTTGATGCGGAAGAAGGCGAGCTCGACCCGCTTGCTGTCGGCCGGGTCGGCGACGCGGTGCTCGAGCAGCAGCAGCAGCGCCACCGCCGCCGTCGCGCCGTGCCACCACGCGCCGAAGCGGGCGAGCAGCCCGGCGCCGACCAGCGCCGCGACGGTCACCACGTGGAACGCCTGCGCGAGCCGCAACGCGCGCTGCGGACCGAGCCTTGCCGGCAGGCTCTCGAGCCGCTCGCGGCGATCGAAGTCGACGTCCTGGCAGGCGTAGATGAGGTCGAAGCCGGCCACCCAGAAGAGGACGGCGATCGCGAGGCTGCCGGGGATCCAGGTCGAGCCGTCGACCACGCCGCGCACCGCGCACCACGCGGCGAGCGGCGCGATGCCGAGCGCGACGCCGAGCCAGAGGTGGCAGAGCGCGGTGAAGCGCTTCGCGTAGGAGTAGCCGAGCACCACCGCCAGCGCGACCGGCGAGAGCGCGAAGCAGAGCGGGTTGATCGCCCACGAGGTGGCGACGAAGGCGGCCGCGCACGCGACCACGAAGCCGGCCGCGAAGCGGCGCGTGAGCAGCCCGGCCGGCAGCGCGCGCAGCCGCGTGCGCGGGTTGCGGGCGTCGAAGTCGGCGTCGATCAGCCGGTTGAACGCCATCGCGGCCGCGCGCGCGCAGAGCATCGCCGCCACCACCAACAGCAGCAGCCGCGTGCCGGGCCAGCCGCCGGCGGCGAGGAAGAGCGCCGCGAGCGCGAAGGGGAGCGCGAAGATCGTGTGCGCCACCTTCACCATCTCGAGCGTGAGCGCGGTCTTCGCCAAGAAGCCGCGCGCCGGGGCGAGCGTGCTCATGGCGGCGCGTCGCCCTTCCACTCGACGCTGCGGCGCGCCTCGACGCCGACCGCCGCGACGGCGCGCTCGGCGACGAAGCGGACGAGGTCGGCGATCGTCTGCGGGCGCGCGTAGAAGCCGGGCGCGGCCGGCAGCACGGTGGCGCCCGCGCGCGCGAGGCGCGTCAAGTTCTCGAGGTGGAGCAGCGAGAGCGGCGTCTCGCGCACGACCAGCACCAGCGGGCGGCGCTCCTTCAGCTGCACGTCGGCCGCGCGCTCGATGAGCGCATCGGAGAGGCCGGCGGCGATGCGCCCCGCGCTCCCCATCGAGCACGGCGCGACGATCATCCCGCGCACCGGGCAGCTGCCCGACGCGATGGCGGCGCCGATGTCGTCGTGGCGATGGAGCGTCACCGCGGCGGCGCGTGCGCCGAGCCACTGCTCGAGCGCGGGACGCGTCCAGCCGGCGTCGAGTTCGTCGCGCGCGACGCGCTCGGCCGGCGGGCTCGCCACCAGGTCGACGGGGACGTCGGCCGCGAGCAGCGTCTCGACGACGGCCCGCCCGTAGACGGCGCCCGAGGCGCCGGTGATCGCGACGACGACGCGCTTCATGCGGCGGCTCCCGGCCCGCTCAGGTCGCAGAGGATGTCGTAGAAGGCGTGGAGGTAGGCGCAGAGCGCGAGTCCGCGCCAGCTGAAGATCAGCCCGAGCGCGACCCCCGCCGCCGCGCGGAACGCGAAGATGCCGGCGACGAACGGCTCGCCCTGCGGCCCCAAGTGGTGGTAGCCGCTGAAGAGCAGCGACGAGACCAGCAGCGCGCTGCCGAGCGCGACGCGCCGCGACAAGCCGAGCCCGCGGTGGAGGAACGCGAAGCCGCCCGCGAGCAGCAGGAAGCGGAAGACCAGCTCCTCGTAGACGCCCGCGCCGATCGAGAGCAGGATCCGCTCGACGAGCGGCGGCGCGGCCGGCGGCGCGGCCACCGACGCGCCGCTCGCGGCGTCGAAGCTCGCCTGCGCGGCGAGGCCGGCGCCGTCGACGATCGCGCCGACCAATGGCCCGAGCAGCAAGGCGAGCAGCGTCGCCTCGAGCAGGAAGAGCGGGTAGAGCCGCAGCGCGGGCACGTCGCGCCGCCCCAACCGGATGGCGACGAAGAGGACGCCGAGCAGCACCGCGCGCTGGATCCACGGTCCGAACTCGCCGAACAACCCTGCGGCGAGCTTGAGCGAGAGCTCGGCGGAGTTGCGCAGGTCGCTGCCGGTCATCTGCAGCCCGACCTCGTACGCGGTGAGCAGCGGGAGCAGGTAGGCGATCGAGACGGTCACGCCGCGCGTGAGGCGCAGGTAGCTCTGCAGATCGAGCGCCCGGGCCGTCCTTCGCGCCGCCATCCCGTGATCCGCCTCGCTCTCTCGTTCCACCCGGGCGCGAGTCGCTCGCCCTGCGCCCTCGGTCGCGACGGGCGGGACACTACCACACGGCAACGACCGCGAACGACCTCGCAGGACGTCGAACGACCTCGCTGGCGTCGCGCGGCAGGCGGACGCTGACGCCCACGCGCCGCCCACGCGCCGCCCACGCGCCGCCCACGCGCCGACAACGGCGCGAGCCGCGGCGACCTCGAGGGTCTCCGCGGCTCGCGCGCGAAATCGAATGCTCTCGTTCGTACCGCGGGCCGGTTCCCGCGGCTCCGGTCACTGGCTGTCGTAGTACCCGACGAGCTTGCGGACGCCGACGCCGGTGCGCTCCTTCAGCTCGCCGAGCTGAGCACCGATGCGGATCGGGTCGAGGACCTGGATGCGGTCCGAATCCTCGAAGGCGACGTACATGCGGTCGGGCTCGACCACCGGCAGGTGCGGCGCGCGCGGGTCGGGCGGCTGCACGAACTGGATCGGGTGGCGGGAGTTCTTGCCGCCGAAGCCCGGGGTGCCGCGGCCGTCCTGGCTCGGCGGCTGCGTGGTCAGCAGCGAGTAGGAGTCGTAGCGGAAGTCGGTGAGCACCACCGAGCTCGGCTTGCTGCCGAGCAGCGGCGTCTGGCCGGCCGCGCCCCACTGCCCGACCACCGAGAACTCGCGGACGTTGAAGCCCGGCGGGATGAAGAAGGTGCCCGGCGGCAGCACGCACGGCAGCGGGCCGAAGAGCGCCTGGTGGGTGAACATGATGTGGCTCACGAGGCCGGCGCCGGCGTTGTTGCGGTGCGTGACGAAGACGCCGCCCGCGTAGAGGCCCTGGTCGTTCGCGTAGGGCGAATAGACCAGCCCGCGCGGCTCGAAGATCTCGACGTCGCTGCCGGTCGTCGGCAGCGAGCCGAGCACGTTGTTGCAGCCGATGCCCTGCGGACCGTCGGGGCCCGACTCGTAGACGACGACGTTGTTGCCGGTGAAGTTGGCGATGTAGCCGAAGTAGACGCCCGCGCTCCAGCCGAAGCCGTTCTGCCGCGCGGTCAGCACGACGTCGCGCGGCCCGTCGATCAAGGCGTCGAGCGTCTTGCGGACGGTCAGCGTGCCGAGTTCCACGATGCTGATCGTGTTGTCGAGCGAGTTGACCACGAAGACGTCTTCGCCGTTGCCCTGGCAGGAGATCGTGGTCGGGCCGCGGCCCACCGGGATCTGCGCGAGCTCGGTGTGGAAGTCGGGCTGGGTCGGATCGGCGCCGATCACCGACATCGTGTCGTTGCCGGCGTTGGCCGTGAAGATGAAGCGGTTGTTCGGCATCACGGCGACACCCGACGGCTGCGGCAGGTCGAGGGTCGTGATGATCTGGAAGGTGTTCGAGTTCACCACCTGCAGGAGGCCGGCGGTCGCGTCGACCGCGTAGAGGTAGTTGCCGACCTGCTGGCGTGCGGCGTAGGCGACGACGGCGGTGCCGGTCTGCGGGCTCGGGCCGTTGACGGCGCCGCCCGTCGGGGCGTCATCCGCGTCGATCGGGTTCACCTTGTCGGGCACCACGAAGTTGTAGCTCGACTGCGTGCCGGCCCAGACCTCCTCGCCCTCGATCATGCGCGCCTTGGCGAGCGGCGCGTTCTGGTCGATCAGGATGTCGATCGGGTTCAGGCCGACCCAGTAGCGCAGCGGCGGCGGGTTCGGGATCGGCGGATCGCCGAGCGCGTTGCGCGAGAGGCCACCGCCCCAGAAGAACGAGGTGTGGAAGCCGGGCGAGTTGAAGACGCTCTGCGTGTCGGCGATCGCGGCGTCGAGGAAGTCGCCCACCACGAGGTCGGCCACCACGCCGAGCGTGCCGTCGTTGGTGCCGGTGAGGATCACGTCGCCGTCGGCGTTGCGCACCAGCGTCTCGAAGCCCGACGACATCTCGTTGATGCCCGGGATCGGGGTGCCGACGTTGCCGACGTCGTTCGGCCCGCCCTGCCACGACTCGCCGCCGATCGAGAAGCCGGGGCCGTAGATGAAGCTCCCGGTGCCGACCGGCCACGAGTAGCGGTTGCCCTTGCCGAGGATCGCGGTGGTCGAGGTCGAACCGGAGCGCGAGATGATGGCCGCGTGGCGGTAGTCGCTCGCGCCGTGGCCGGGGGTGTTGGTCGTGAAGCCCTGGCCGTTCAAGTCGACGGCGCCGATGCCGTTGCCGCCGATCGGCAGCCAGTAGAAGACCTCCGGGGAGACCGGCGCGCAGGCCGGCGCGCGCCCCTTGCCGACCGCGAAGATGCCGCGCACGTCGGCGCCCGAGAGGTGGAGGTTCCCGAACAGGTCGCTCGCCGAGAAGGGCGTCAGGTTCGCGTCGCGGTTGCCGTTGCCGTCGACCACCACGATGTTGATGGTGCGCGACGCCGGCAGGTCGACGAGCGGGGTGACGATGTAGGCGGCGAGGTTGTTCGAGTTGAGCGGCCGCACGTCGCACGGCAGGAAGAGCTGCGAGCGGTTGACGTTCAGCGTCGCCGTGATGTGCGTGTTGGGCAGCGGCTTCGAGGGCGGGTTGCCCGGCAGCGGCAGGCGCGGCAGGTTGCCGAGGAACGGCGTGCCGTCGAGTTCCGCCGACTTCCCGACGGTGGTCGGGATGCACGGCTCGTTGAAGCGCACGATGAAGCGCGTCGTCGGCGCGCACTTCGACGCGTCGAGCGGATCGGCGGGGTCGGGCGTGTCGGCGCTGATCGAGACGATCTTCGGGCCGATGATGTCGAGCAGCGAGCTGTTGAGGACGTTCACCGTGTAGAAGGCGTCGATCGTGCGACCGTTCAGCTCGCCGAGCGAGACGCGCATGACGGTGATGTCGGTCGTCGTCGGGTTCGAGTCGCTGTCGGTCGTCGATCCGCCGAACGCGGCGACGGTCGCAAGGTCGCCGTCGCCGTCGTCGGCGACGTAGAGGATCACGCCCGGGCCGAGGTTGCGGTCCGCGCCGCTGCCCGAGAGGTCCTTCGGGAAGCCGGGGTCGTTGCCGCGGAAGCGGCCGGTCGAGTCGACGCCGTTCACCAGCGCGATGCCCGGCACGTGGGCGCCGATCGCGTCGGTGATGACGAGGTTGCCGTTCAACTGGGAGAACGGGCGGTAGACCGGATCGGGCGACGTGATGTCGTGCCGGTCGACCACGAACGGCACCTCGAGCCGGATGAACTGGTTGGTGGTGGTGCTGGTCGGCATCGTCGGCGGCTTGATCGCGCCACCCGAGGAGTTGGCCTCCTCCGGGGTCTGCGAGTACTTGCCGGTCGGACCGAACAGCGTGATCACGGGGTCGTCGAGCTCATCGCCCCGACCGCCTCCCGCGCCCCCGCCACCTCCCCCGCATGCCGAAACCCCGAGCACGGCCAGGGTCGCGACCCCGACCACCCACCCCTTCCGCGTCCAATCGCGAATCATGGGTTCTCCGAACACGGCGAATCTCCAAGGTACGGCACGCGCGCCTGACGGCGCGTCGTCGAACGTTCAGTCAAGCCACGCAGCGCTCGCGCGTCGGCTCCGCAGCTCGTGCTGCGGTCGCGCGCTTCGTCCCGGAGATCAAGCCGACGGCGCCGAACAGCAGGCGCTCGCAGCGGACCTCCTCGCATCCGGAGGCCGCGAACCAGGTCGCGACCTCGTCCATCCCGGCGAACGACTCGACCGACTCCGGCAGGTAGCGATACGCATCGATCGCGGCGCCCCGCGCCACCAGTCGCCCGATGCGCGGCAGCACATGCCGGAAGTAGGCCTTGAACAGGGTCCCGCCGAGCCCGCGGCCCGGCGCGAAGAACTCGAGCACGACCAACCGGCCGCCTGGCGCCAGCAGGCGCGCCAGCTCGCCGATCCCGGCGCGCGGGTCGACGAGGTTGCGCAGCCCGAAGGCCACGGTCACCGCGTCGTAGGCGCCGCTGCGGGCGGGCAGCCGCAGCGCGTCCCCCACCGCGAAGCCCGCCTTGCCGGTCGCCGACCGCTTCGTGAGCGCCCGCGCGAGCATCGCCGGCGCGAAGTCGAACCCCACCACCCAGCGCGTCCGCGCATCGCCCGCGAGCGCGAGCGCGAGGTCGCCCGTCCCGCAGCACGCATCCGCCACCGTCGCACCGCTTCGCCCCGCCAGCGCTCGCGCCACCGCGAGCCGTCGCCAGCGGACGTCGCTGCCCGCGGAGAGGAGCCGGTTCAGCAGGTCGTAGCGAGGCGCGATCGCATCGAACATCCGCCGCACGTCCGCGCCCGACTTCTGGCGCGGATCGAGACGCTCCAGCGTCATGCTCGATGTGCTGCTCGATGGGTTCACGACGCGCTCGCTCACCGTCCACTCACAGCCGCCAGCGACACGACGGACGGCATCACTGCCGCCAGAACGTGCCGAGCTTCTTGGTGCCCGAACCGCCGTGGCCCTCGATCGTCTTCAGCACGAGGCCCGCCTGCGTCGGCGACAGCACCTGGATCTCGTCGGTGTCGTCGAAGCTGACGTAGAGCCGGTCCGGCGCCAGCGCCATCGCGGCGGCGAACGACTGCAGGCGCAGGAAGTTCTTCGAGTTGATCCCGCCCGAGCGCTCCGGTTGCGGCGCATCGCCGACGCCGCCGAAGTTCGGCGAGGCCGACGGGTCGGTCCGGTAGCTCTGCGTGTTCATGTCGGCCAACGCCACGTCGGACGGCAGGTCGCCGGCGAGGACCGAGTTCGTCGTCGCGCCCCACGTGCCGGTGATCTCGAAGACGCGATCGGTGAAACCCGGCGGCAGGAAGAAGCCCGGCGGCACCTGGATCACGAGCGGTCCGAAGACCGCCTGCTGGGTGAACTGGATGTGGGAGACGCGGCCGTTGCCGAGGTCGTCGCGGTGCGCCACGAAGACGCCGCCGGCGAACAGGCCGAGCGGGTTGGCGAACGGCGAGAAGCAGAGGCCGCGCGGCGCGATCATCTGCTCGGCGTCGTCGTCGTTCGGGAGCGAGCCGCGGATGTTGTCGATGCCGATGCCGCGCGGGCCGTCCGGCCCCGACTCGTAGACCACGACGGTGTTGCCGATCGCGTTCGAGATGTAGGCGAAGTAGAGGCCGCACGCCCAGCCCGACGGATGGGGCGCGCTCGGCTGCTCCTGGCGCGGCGACACCTCGACGTCCCACGGGCCGCTGATCAGCGCGTCGAGCGTCTTGCGGACCGTCAGCGAGGCGGGGTCGATCACCGAGACCGTGTCGCCGAGGTAGTTGCACACGAAGATGTCCTCGTGCTCGCCCTGCACGGCGACGGCGCGCGGTCCGATTCCGGTGGCGACGCGGGCGATCTCGCGATGGAAGTTCGGCGAGCTCGGATCGGAGGAGATCACCGAGAGGCTGTCGTTCGAGAAGTTGGTGACGTAGAGGAACTCCATGTCGGGCGAGATCGCGAGCCCGGTCGGATCGGGCAGCGAGATGCTCGAGATGACCCGCATGGTGTTGGAGTTGACCGCGTGCACCTCGCGCGTCGACGCGTCGGTCACGTAGAGGAAGTTGCCGATCTGCTGGCGCGACGCGAACGAGAAGCTCGACGTCGCCGACTGGTGGCCCGGGCCGTTGCCCCAGCACCCCTTCTGCGGGCCGACCGCGAAGGGCGGCAGGAGCTTGTCGGGGGTGGTCGACGGGTTGACCGGGTTGCTGCGCAGCTGGACGTAGCCGTTGAAGACCGGGGCGAAGGCGCCGGCGCCGACCACGCCGGAGATGGCGTTCGGGCCGTTCGGCCGGAAGCCGGTCCAGACCTCGTCGCCCTCGATCAGCACGCCCGGAGTGCCCGGCGCGTTCGGATCGAAGTTGACGTCGACCTGCGGCAGGCCGACCCAGTAGCGGGTGGGCGGCGGGTTCGGGATCGGCGGATCGGAGATGACGTTGCGGCCGAGCGTGCCGGCGCCGCCGAAGAAGCTCAGGTGCAACGCGACGTTCGCGCGCTGGTTGAACTTGTCGAAGTAGATGCGGTCGAGGAAGTCGCCGACCACCATGTCCTGGACGTTCCCGACCACGCCGAAGTCGCGGCCGGTCAGGATCGCATCGCCGTTGCTGTCACGGCAGAGCGTCTCGAAGCCGCTCGACCCCTCGTTGATGCCCGGGACCGGAGTGCCGGGGTTGCCGAGGTCGTTCGGCGCGAACCACTCGTCGGGGAACTCGGTCGCACCCCGCGACGCGTTCTGCACCGGGCCGTACGGGAAGGAGCCGAGGCCGACCGGGTAGTAGAAGCGGTTGTGCGCGAACTCCCGCATCGGCGCCAGCGTGCACGGATCGACCGGCGTCGGCGCGTTGCCCGGATAGGCGATCAGCCCGATGCCGCTCGTGGTGTTGAGGCCGCCAGGATTGCGCTCGCATCCGATCGTGTCGGTCCACGAGACGGTGACGATCGGCGCGACGGCGAAGGCGTCGGGGCGATTCGCGAAGCTGTTGGCGCCCGGGGTGTTGGTCCCGAGGCCGTGGCCGTTCAGGTCGATCGCGCCGAGGCCGTCGCCGGACGACGGCGCGAAGTAGACGACTTCCGGCGACACCGGGATGTTGACGACCGCCGGGCCGGGGCCGACCGAGAAGGTGACCGTGTGGTCGACCCCTTCGCCGACGCCATCGCCCGTCGTGTCCTGGCCGTCGTAGACGTTGCCGGCGAGGTCGGTCGCCGCGACGTTGTTGGTGGTCAGCGACCGGATCAGCACGTCCACCGACGAGTTGGACGGCAGCGCGATCAGCGGCGTGAAGCGATAGGTGGTCAGGTTGTTGACGTTCAGCGGTTCGCAGTCGAACGGGACGAACAAGGTCCCGACGTTCAGGTTGACCGTCGCGATGATCGCCGACGGAGGCAGGTTGGCCGAGAGGAGCGGGTTGGGCATGTTCCCGTCGAAGGGCGCCCCGTTCAGCACCGCCGACTTGCCGACCGAGCGCGGCACCAGCGGCTCGGAGAACTGCACGATCAATGCGCCGGTCGCCGAGGTCGAGTTGACGTTGAAGGGATCGAGAGGATTGCGCTCCTCCGAGCCGATCGAGACGACGAACGGCGGGCGCGTGTCGCTGTTGCCGATCGAGAACGTCCACGCGGCATCCGTGGTGATCCCGTTCACCGAGAAGACGTTCACGCGGACCGTGTCGATGGTCGAGGTGGTCGTCTCGAGGATCGTGTTCGGGTTGCCCGGATCGGGCTGGTAGCCGCCGAACGGAGCCGGGGTCGCGAGCGACCCGTCCGCATCGGCGATGAACAGGAAGACCCGCTTGCCGAGGTTCTGGTCGCGCCCCGACGTGGTCAGGTCATGCGGGAAGCCCACCGCCGTGCTGCGATCGACGCCGAACGCGTCGCGGCCGTTGATGAGCGCGAGCCCCGGCACGTGCGCGCCGGTCGGATCGACGATCGTGATGTTGCCGTTCAGGTAGGAGAACGCTTCGAGGTTGGCCGACGAGTCGAGGATCGTGGTCGGATCGATGTCGAAGGGGAACTCGATCCGGAACCAGTGGTTGTCGGTGGTCACCGACGCCGCGAACGACGGCGGCGGAGCGGCGCCGGCGCCGCTGTTCGCCTCGGTCGGCGTCTGCGACAGCTTTCCGGGCGTTCCGACCAGCAGGAACGGGACGTCGTTGACGTTGCCGCCTGCATCCGAGGAGCCACCGCCACCGCCGCCGCACCCCTGCAGCAACGCGGTCGCCAGCAGCGCCCCTGTGAACATCAGCCCTTTGGACACGCATCCAACGGGCACCCCGAGCACTCTCGTCGAGAGACGGATCGGCATCGCTCGCATTGCGCTCGCACTCCTGGATCGCTCGGTCGAACACGAGACCGCCGGCCAAGCTCGGTTGGCAGCGGCCGCGAAAGGGCGAGGTTTTATAGGGGCCCCCGGGGGAAGGGTCAAAGCTCTCCCCGGGGCTTCCCCGGACGACGCCGGTTCGCGAGAGGTACTTCAGCATCCGCCGTGCCGCCGAGCGGAGTCGTCTTCCAACACCCCAGATGGCCCCGGCGAGCGTTCGTTCGTGCGAAAACGCGCGAGCGCTGCCCCGCCGATCGGCGGCCCTCTGGAGAAGCGCGCTCTAGTCCCCCCACCGGCTGCGAGTCACCGGTCGGCGCGCGGCGAGCGGGCAACGACGCGGCCCGCGTCGATCGGCGATCGACGCGGGCCGCATGGAGGGACGCTTCGAGGTGCTGCGACGGCGCGCGCCGCGCGCTGCAGCTCACTGCCGCCAGTAGCTCATGAGCTTCTTCACGCCGCCGACCCCCGGATCGGTGATGGTGTTCAAGATCGCACCCGGCGTTCCCGGGCTCACGACCTGGATCGCACCGACGTCCTCGAAGGAGACGTAGATCCGGTCGGGCACCACGGCAGCGAAGCAGAACGGCGAATTGAGGCGCACCGGGTTCTTCGAGTTGATCAGGCCGGCCTTCTCCGGCTCGGGCGCCGTCGAGACGCAGCCGAGGTTCGGCGCCGACGAGTTGCTGCCGCCCGCCGAGCGCCAACCCGTCGTCGCGAGGTCGGAGAGGGTGACGTCGGTCGGCGATTCGCCGATGAAGCGCGCGTTGTCGAGGTTGCCCCAGGTGCGCACGATCTGGAAGACGCGGTCGAGGAAGCCCGGCGGCGTCTGCAGGCCCGGCGGCGCGAGGATCGGCAGCGGGCCGAGCTGCGCCTGCACGGTGAACTGGATCTCGGTCACGCGGCCGCGCCCTTCGGTGTCGCGGTGCGCCACGAAGCAGCCGCCGGCGAGCAGGCCGGAGGGGTTCGGGAACGGGTCGTAGCAGAGGCCGCGCGGCGCGAGCAGCGGATCGTTCGTGTCGTCGCTCGGCAGCGAACCGCGCACGTTGTCGATGCCGATGCCTTGCGGGCCGTCGGGTCCCGACTCGTAGACGACGACGCTGTTGCCGGTGAAGTTCGAGACGTAGGCGAAGTAGAGGCCGCACGCCCAGCCGATCTGCGTCGGGGCCAGCGGGCTCGGCGAGAACGGCGTGATCTGTCGCGGCGAGGCCTCGATGTCGTACGGGCCGCTGATCAGCGCATCGAGCGTCTTGCGGACGCCCAAGTCGACCGCCGAGATCAGCGACACCGTGTTGCCGGTGTAGTTGCACACGAGGATCTCCTCGTGCTCCGGCTGGACGCAGATGGCGCGCGGCCCCTCGCCGACGCCGATGCGCGCGATCTCGCGATGGAAGTCGGGGCCGAGCGGGTTGGTGCCGATCACCGAGACGCTGTCGTTGTCGAAGTTGGTGACGTAGATCTTCGACAGGTCGGGCGCGATCGCGAGCCCGGTCGGATCGGGCGTCGGGATGCTCGCGATGATGCGCATCGTGTTGCTGTTGATGGCGTGCACCACGCCGTTGGTCGTGTCGGCCGCGTAGAGGAAGTTGCCGATCTGCTGGCGCGACGAGTAGGTCACCGACGCCGACGCCGACTGCTGGCCCGGGCCGTGGCCGATGTGCGGGAAGACGATCTGGTCGGCGTTGTCGGGGCGGACGTCGTTGGGCTGCAGGTGGATGTAGCCGAGGCCGCCGCGCGGGCCGGTGAAGACCTCCTCGCCTTCGAGGAGCAGCGGCGTCCCGTCCTCGTTCGCGAGGTCGGGGATGGTGGCGATCTCGGGCATCCCGAGCCAGTAGCGGGTCGGCGGAGGGTTGGGCGTCGGCGGATCGCAGATCGTGTTGCCGCGCCCGGTCCGCGTGTGCGGTACCGGCGAGTTCCAGATCGTCACGTGCAGCTGCGGGACCGCGCCGATGTTCTGCTGGTCGTAGTAGACCAGGTCGAGGAACTCGCCGACGATCATGTCGCTCACGTTGCCGACGCGGCCGAACTGGCGACCGGTCAGGATCACGTCGCCGGTGCTGTCGCGGCAGAGCGTCTCGAAGCCGCTCGAGCCTTCGTTGACGCCCGGCAGCGGCGTGCCCGGGTTGCCGGGGTCGTTGGGCGCGAACCACGGCTCGCCGCGCGCGGCGTTGGGACCGGGGCCGTACGGATAGGAGCCGGTGCCGACCGGGTAGTAGTAGCGGTTGTGGCCAAACTCGATCATCGCGGCGAGCGTGCAGGGATCGAGCGGCGTCGGGTCACCGCCAGGGTAGGCCTCGAGCGCGATGCCGTTCGCGAGGTTCAAGCCGCCCGGATTCACTTCGCAACCGGCTGCGTTGAGCCAGTTCTTGGTGATCAGCGACGCGCGGCTCGGGTCGCCGGCGTTCGCGCCCGGCGCGTTGGTCGAGAGGCCGCGGCCGTTCAGGTCGATCGCGCCGATGCCGTTGCCGGTGGTCGGCAGCCAGTAGACGACCTCGGGCGACACCGGGATGTTGACGATCCCGGCGCCCGGACCGCTCGTGAAGCTGCGCGTGAAGTCGATCGGGTCGAGGATGCCGTCGCCGTCGGTGTCGGCGAGTTCGCCGGGATAGCTGTTGCCGGCGAGGTCGCGCACCGCGTCGGCGGCCGCCGTCGTCGCGTTGGTGTTCAGCACCAGCGCGCGCACTCCGACGTCGATGCCGATGTTGGGCGGGAGGTCGATCAGCGGGCGCAGCCGGTAGGTCGCGAGGTTGTTCGAGTTGAGCGGCCGGCAATCGAACGGGATGAAGAGCTGGCCGACCGCGGTGTTCACGGTCGCGGTCACGTAGGTGTTCGGGTACGGGAAGTTCGGCGCCCCATTGAAGAATCGCGGCGTGCGCGGCGAGTTGCCGACGAACGAGTCGATCCCGTAGAGCGGCGAGTCGCCGACGCTGCGCGGAACGACCGGCTCCGAGAACTCGACGATGAACGACGAGGCGACGTCGACCGAGTTCGGATTCAGCGGATCGAGCGGGCTGCGCTGCTCGGCTTCGATGCGCACGATGTCGGGAGCGCGCGTGTCGCTGGTGGCGCCGATCGCGATGGTCCACACCGCGTTCCACTCGTACCCCGCGATGCGCGCGACCGTGATCCGCACGGTGTCGAGCGTGCCGTTCTCGTGGTCGGTCGCGTCGGCGATCTCGTCCTTCGTGTTGGACGCGGAATTGAAGTCGAAGCCGAAGGTCGCCGCAGTCGACAGGTTGCGATCGCTGTCGGCCACGTAGAGGAAGACGTTGTTGCCGAGGTTCTTGTCGACGGAGCCCTGCACGTCGTGCGGGAAGCCCGGATCGTTGGCGTGGTTCACGCCGAGCGCGTCGATCCCGTTCACCATCGCGAGCCCGGGCAGATGGTCGCCCGTGAGGTCGTTCACCGTGATCGCGCCGTTCAGGTAGGAGAACGGCGCCGTGAGCGAGTTGTTCTCCAGCACGTCGGCGCGCGCGATCGGGAAGGGGAACTCGAGCCGGAACCAGTGGCTCGCGGTCGTCACCGTCACCGGCAGCGTCGGCGGCGGGCTCGCCCCGTTGCCGACGTTCGCCTCCTCGATCGAGCGCGACAGCCGTCCGGTCGGGCCGTTCAGCACGATCACCGGGTCGTCGACCGACCCCGGTCCCGAGGCGCCGCCACCTCCCCCGCCACCGCAGCCCGAGAACGCCGCCATCGCGATCGCGGCGGCGCACCACGGAGCCGCTTCAGCACGCCAAGCGTTTCGAGGCATCGTTCCAGCTCTCCTGGGAGGTCCGTCCGTTCCCCGGACGAGGACGCGACTTTGTACGCGCTACCCGGGGACGGGTCAAAGCCGAGCTCAGGGCAGCCCCCCGAGGAGTCTTCCCATCACCTCGCGTGCCACGCTGTAGGTGCGCGCCACGGCGCGAGTGACCGCGGCGGCCGCGCTGTACCCAGAGCGGATTCGCACGGGGCTCGCCCGCGGGCACGGCGGCCTCCGCAGCCGCCCCGCTTCCTTGATGAGGCGCAACGCCACCGATAGCGTTCCGCGCCGTGTCCCCCGGCGCCGAGGCGCCGCGCGGCCACGGTCCCTGGGGAGGGACGGAAGTCTCGGCAGGCGGGGGGCGCGATGATCGCGAGCACGTTCGCGCAACTGAACCGGGCCGACGCCGCTCCCGAGGATGGCGAGCTGCGCCCGCAGACGCTCGACGAGTTCATCGGGCAAGAGCGCACGATCGACAACCTGCGCATCGCCGTGCAGGCCGCGCGCATGCGTGGCGAACCGCTCGACCATGTGCTCCTCTCGGGCCTGCCGGGACTCGGCAAGACGACGCTCTGCATGCTCCTCGCACGCGAGTGCAGCCGCCGGCTCCACACCACGTCGGGTCCAGCGCTCGCTCGCCCCGCCGACCTCGCCGGCCTGCTCACCGGCCTCGAGCAAGGCGACCTCCTCTTCATCGACGAGGTGCACCGCCTCCCGATCGCCGTCGAGGAGTACCTCTACAGCGCGATGGAGGACTTCGTCGTCGACGTGCCGATCGACCAGGGCCTCGGCGCCCGCACCGTCCGCCTGCCGATCCAGCCGTTCACGCTGGTGGGTGCGACGACGCGCGAAGGGCACCTCACCGCCGCCTTCCGCGGCCGCTTCGGCATCCACGAGAAGCTCGAGGCCTACCCGGTCGACCATCTGGTGCGCATCCTGCAACGCACCGCCCGCATCCTCGGCCTCTCGCTCGGAGCGACGGCCGCCGCCTGCGTCGCGACGCGCGCCCGCGGCACGCCGCGCATCGCCAATCGGCTGCTGCGCCGCTTGCGCGATCTCGCGCAGGTGCGCGGCGCTCCGCTCGTCGACCAGCCGCTCGCCGAGGAGGGTCTCGCGCGCCTCGGCATCGACGACCTCGGTCTCGAGGAGACCGATCGGCGCATCCTCGGCCTGCTCCATCGCTCCGACCACGGCACGCTCGGCTTGAAGACGATCGGCGCCGGCGTCGGCGAAGCGGAGGAGACGATCGAGGAGGTCTACGAGCCGCACCTCCTGCGCCTCGAACTGATCCGCAAGACGCCGCGCGGGCGCGAACTGACGCCGCGCGGCCGCGACTGGTGCCGCACCCATCCGCTCTCCGGAGCCTCCCCGCATGAAGCGTGAGCTGCGCTGGCGCGACACCGTCCGCCACGCCACCCGCTGGATCGCCGCTCCGCGCCGCGCCGCCGCCGTCGCCACGCTGATCGCCGCTTGCGCGTTGGCCTTCGTGCGCTGCACGACGCCGCGCGCGGCCGCCGCGATGCCCGAGGTGCAGGTGCTGCTCGACCGCGACCTCGCCACCGTCGAGCTCGCCTGCGACGGCTCCTACCAGGTCACCGACGGCAACGGCGATCCGGTCGCGCAGGGACGCCGCCTCGCGAGCGGCCGCGTGCGCCCGAGCGGCGACGGCCTCGACCTGAACGGCGTCGCGCTGGCGACTCCCGAGATGCGTCTCGAGCCGACCGATGGCGACCTCTTCCGCTACAAGGGCAAGAGCTTCGCCGGCGACCTGCGCGTGCGGCGCGACGGCCGCGGTCGCCTCGAGGTGAGCAACGTCCTCGACATCGAGGAGTACGTGGCGGGCGTCCTCTTCTCCGAGATGCCGTCCAACTTCCCCGACGAGGCGTTGAAGGCGCAAGCGGTCGCGGCGCGCACCTACGCGCGCTGGCGGCTCGACCACGGCGAGACGCTGCTGCGCTCGACCGACGCCGATCAGGTCTACGGCGGCGCCGGACCGAAGCACGCGCGCGCCCGCGCGTTGGTCGCGGCGACCCGCGGCCAAGTGCTCGAAGCGGAGGGCCGCCCGCTCTGCTCGTTCTTCATGAGCACCTGCGGCGGCGCGACGGTCGACGGGCCTGAGGTCTTCAAGGATGCGCCGCGCGCCGGCCTGGTCGGCGTCGAGTGCGAGTGGTGCAAGGCGTCGCCCAAGTACCGCTGGAAGCGGACGCTGTCGCTCGCCGAGCTCGAGCGGCGCTTGAAGGTGACCGGCCTCGCCGCCATCGACGTCGAGCGCGATCGCTTCGGCCACGCGCTGCGCTTCACCGTGCGCAGCAGCGCCGGGAAGAAGCGGCTCGAGAGCCAGGAGTTCCGCCGCCAGTGGAACGCCGGCGCCAAGGACGACGGCGACAAGCTGCCGAGCGCCTGGGCGCTGCGCCTCGACGTCGGCCGCGCCGGCGTCACCTTCGAGGGCGCCGGGTTCGGCCACGGCGTCGGCCTCTGCCAGTTCGGCGCCGCCGGCCTCGGCGCCGCCGGCAAGTCGTGGCGCGAGATCGTCGCCTACTACTACCGCGGCGCGCAGCTGGTGAGACGCTGGTGAGCGCGCGCGTCCGCTTCGAGGTGACGGCGCGCTCCGGCGCGGCGCGGCGCGGCACGCTCACCGTGCGCGGCCGCTCGACGCCGACGCCCGCGTTCATGCCGGTCGCGACGCAAGGGACGCTGAAGGGGATCGCCGGCGGACGCCTCGCGCCGATGGGCTTCCACGCGCTGCTGGCCAACACCTACCACCTCGCGCTGCGGCCGGGCGAGGAGACGGTGCGCGCGCTCGGCGGCCTGCACCGCTTCATGGACTACGACGGGATCCTGCTCACCGACAGCGGCGGCTTCCAGGTCTTCAGCCTCGCGGAACGGCGCTTGGTCGACGACGCCGGCGTCACCTTCCGCTCCCACCTCGACGGCGCGCCGTTGCGCCTCACGCCCGAACGCGCGATGAAGATCCAGCACGCGCTCGACTCCGACATCGCGATGGTGCTCGACGAGTGCCCCCCCGCCGACGCGCCGCCCGACGAGCTGCGCCGCGCGGTCGAGCGCAGCGTCGCGTGGGCGCGCCGCTCGCTGGCGGCCCATCGCGCGCTCGACGCGGCGAGTTCCACCGAGCGCGCGTGCTTCGCGATCGTGCAGGGCGGCCGCGACGTCGCGCTGCGCCGCTCCATGGCCGACGAGCTGGCGCGCGACGCCTTCGACGGCTTCGCGCTCGGCGGCATCGCGGTCGGCGAGGACGCCGCGACGATCCGCGCCGAAGCGGAGCAGTTCGCCCCGCTCCTGCCCGCCGACAAGCCGCGCTACCTGATGGGCGTCGGCAGCCCGCGCGAACTGGTCGCCGCGGTCCACGCCGGCATCGACCTGTTCGACTGCGTGCTCCCGACCCGCAACGCCCGCAACGGCTACCTCTGGAGCCGCGCCGGCATCGTCAAGATCCGCAACGCCGACCATGCGCAGAGCGGCGCTCCGATCGAGGAGGGCTGCGACTGCACCGCGTGCGCTCGCCACAGCCGCGCCTACCTGCGCCACCTCTTCCAGGCCGACGAGATGCTCGGGCCGATCCTCGCCACCGAGCACAACCTGCGCTTCTTCCAGCGCCTGCTGGTGGAGCTGCGCGCCGAGATCGAGAGCGGCGTCGCCGCCGACTGGAGCTGGCTCGCGCCGAGCTAGCCCTGCGGCGCGCCGCCGTCGTGCAGCTCGCGGGCGAGGCGGCGGCGCACCTCCTCGAGCGGCAGCGCGTGGTCGCGCGCGAGGCGATCGAGCTCGGCGAACTCGGGCGCCACGCGCCGCCGGCCGTCGGGCAGCTCCGCCACCTTCACCGCCACTTCGCCGAGCGAGGTGGCGACGCGCGCGGCATGGCGCGGCACGATGCGCCGGGTCGCCCGCGTGCGCCGCACGCCGAGCGTCGGCGAATCGAGCAGCAAGAGCTCCTCGATCGCGCCGGCCCCCGCTTCGGTCGCGAGCACCTGCAGCAGATGGCCCGGTCGCCCCTTCTTCATCGTGGCCGGCAGCACCACGACGTCGAGCGCGCCGCACGCGAGGCAGCGCTCGATCAGCCGGCCGAGCTCCTGGCCGGTCGCATCGTCGAGGTTGCACTCGAGCACGACGACGCTCTCCCCCGCCGGCGCCGCCATCTCGCACTCGACCACGCGCACCGCATTCGGCGGACTCTCGCGCACGCGCGTGCCGAGCCCGTAGCCGACGCGCTTCGGCACGTAGCTGAAGTCGCGGCCGAACCCCTCGCAGAGCGTCGACAGCAGCGCCGCGCCGGTCGGCGTGCAGAGCTCCTCCTGCAGCCCGCCGCTCACGATCGGCACGCCGGCCAGCAGCTCGAGCGTGGCGAGCGCGGGCACCGGCAGCAGGCCGTGCTCGGTGATCACGAACCCCTCGCCGGTGGCGATCGGCGAGCAGAAGAGGCGCGGCGCGCCGAGCCGGTGGTGGAGCGCGCAGAAGCCCACCACGTCGGCGATCGAGTCGAGCGCGCCGACCTCGTGGAAGTGCACCTCGTCGATCGAGCAACCGTGCACCTTCGCCTCGGCGGCGCCGATCCGCTCGAAGACGCGCCGTGCGTTGCGCTGAACGGCCGGCGGCAGCGCGCTCGCTTCGATCAGCGCGACGATGTCGCGCAGGTGGCGCCGCGGGGGCTTCACGTGCGGATCCAGCTGCACGAGGAAGCGCGTCCCGGCGAGGCCGCCCTGCCATTTCTTCTCGCGCGCGATCGTGAAGCCGCCGACGCGCAGCGCGGCGAGGTCCGCTTCGAGCCCCTCGAACGGTGCGCCGAGATCGAGCAGCGCCGCGACCAACATGTCACCGGCCGCTCCCGAGAAGCAGTCGAAGTAGAGGGACGACATCGTGGCACGCTCCGTCGGCGGGGAAGGGCGCGCGATCTTACGGCCCCCGGGGAGGGCCGATGGCCTGCGCTTCGCTAGGAGTCCGCTCGGAGTTGCGTGCTCGATCCAGTCCGCGCGACGCCGCGAAGCGGCAAGCCCTTCTGTTGCTCGCTTCTGCGGTCAACGCGGACCGAGTCGCAGCCGAAATAGCGGCGAACCGGCCTCAGCCAGCGCCGGCGCGGAGCTTGGTCATGAAGCGCAGTGGGGTGATCGCTCTCTTGTTCCTTTCGGGGCTGTTCGGGGTCGCGTCGGACGCGGCCGCGCACGGCGGCTTGTTCCGCCAGTCGAGCGGCAACAGCCAGTCGCCGCCGCCGCCCTCGGGCAACCCGAACGCCAACGCCAACGTGCCCGGCTCGATCGCCGCGCGCGAGAACGCGCCGGCAGTGCCTGGCAGCGCGCCGACGCTCGCGTTCAGCGAGGAGCGCTGGGAGTTCTGGTGGGAGTTCAACCACGACGCGCTGGTGAACCTCCGGCCGAGCCTGCGCAACGCGCAGCCCCCCGCCGGCGGCGCGGCCTTCGCGCCGCTGCTCCCCGAGGATCGCGCGCAGGTCATCTTCCCGGCCCTCGTGCAGCTGCTGCGCGACGAGGACGAGCTGGTGCGCTCGGCCGCGGTCTACGCGCTCGCCCGGCTCGAGGACGAGTCGACGCTCCCCTACCTGAGCAACGCCGCGGTCGGCGACCCGTCGCTCGCCGTGCGCAGCAACGCCGTCCTCTCGCTCGGTCTCGCCCGCAATCCGAAGGCGACTGATCGGCTCCGCACGACCTTCTTCGACGAGCGCGTGCCCGACGAGGTGCGCGCGATGGCGGCGGTGGCGCTCGGCGTGAGCGGCATCCCCGAGGCGAACGCGGTGCTGCGCGACGCGCTCGCCGGCGGCGCCGAGAGCCGCCTCCCGCACACGCTGAAGCAGGCCGCCATCTACGCGATGGGGCTCTCGACCGATCCTGGCAACGCCCCGTTCCTGCGCACCTACCTGCAGGCGCGCGGCCATGACGACTTCGAGCACGCGCTCGCGGTCGAGGCGCTCGGCCGCATCGGCGACCGCGCCGCCAATCCGACGCTGGTCGCGGCGCTCGCCGCCGACGCGACGCCGATCCGCCGCAGCGCCGCCATCGCGCTCGGCGTGGTGGCGCGCCCCGACGACGCCGACGTGGTGCGCGCGCTCGAGCGCGCCTGCGCCGACGACTCCGACGGCGTGGTGCGCAGCTTCGCCAACCTCTCGCTCGGCCGCATCGCGAGCTACGGCGCGCCGGCCATCGTCGATCGGCTGAAGGCGCGCCTGAAGAGCGCCTCGACCCGCGAGCGGCCGTTCGTCGCGCTCGCCATCGGCCTCTCGGGCTACCAGTCGGCGCTGCCCGAGCTGATGGCGCAGTTCAAGGCGGAGGCGGCCGCGTCGCCGCGCGGGGCGCTCGCCGTCGCCATCGCGCTGCTCGACCAGAAGGAGGCGGGCCACGAGCTGTTCGCCGCCTTCGAGCAGGCGAGCGACCCCACGTTGCGCGGCTACCTCGCGTGGGCGCTCGGCCGGCTCGGCGTGCAGGAGGCGACGCCGGCGCTGAAGAAGCAGCTCGCCGACTCGAACGACCCGCAGGTGCTCCACTGGACCGCGCTCGGCCTGGCGCTGCTCGGCGACCGCGGCACGGTCACCTTCGTCGAGGAGCTCTACCGCAAGGACCGCGAGCTGGTGAACCGCTCGGGCTACCTCCATGCGCTCGGCGCGATCGGCGACAAGGAGACCGCGCCGTTCCTGATCGAGGTCGCGAAGCGCAAGGACGAGGTCGACTACGCGCGAGCGTTCGCGACCGCGTCGCTCGGCATGCTGTGCGACGACGCTCGCGCGCCGCTCGCCGCGAGCTTCGCCCGCGACCACAACTACACGATGAGCCTCACCTTCCTGCCCGAGCTCTACTACCTGTTCTGAGCCGGGCGGAGGCGACGCGGGTCGCACGACGAGTGCACGAGATCGACGACGGCGCGCCGCGGCGACCCCGCGGCGCGCCGTCTCCGTTCCGCGCAGCTACTGGATCTCGAGCTCCGTCGGCTGCGCGCTGATCACCTTGCCGTTGAAGCCGATCGCCCACGCTTGCAGCGAGTAGGTGTGCCCGCCGAGACCCGGCGGAATGACGTCGGACAGCGGCCAGAGCCCCTCAGGGTCGAAGCTGCCGAGGCTCAAGAGCTCGAAGAGCGGCGCCCCGTCGATCCCGACGAGGTAGAGCGCCGCGAGCTTCCCCGACGGGCCACCGCTGGTCGTCGCGCTGACGGTGACGCCGGCGGTGGCGACCGGCGGATCGATCTGCAGGTAGAGGTCGTCGAGGTAGTAGAGCGAGAGGCGGCCGGCCGACGCGCCGTTCGTGGTGTCGTTGGTCGCCCCGATCGCGACATCGGGGATCGAGTCGCCGTTCATCGAGCCGCTCGTGCCGGGAGCCGCGACCCCCGCGGTCGAGTAGCCGAAGAAGTCGGCGTTCTTTGCGCCGTCGAAGCGGTAGAGGAGCGCGCCCGTGGCGCCGGAGCGGAGCCACGCCGTCCCGCGCGCGCCCATCAGCACCTCGCCGACTCCGTCGCGGTTGACGTCGCCGATCGGAGTGAGGCGCTTGCCGAGCTCGTCGAACGCGGTGCTCCCATCCCAGGTGCGCAGCAGGTTCCCCGTTGCGCCGGAGTGGAGGTGCACCTTCCCGCGGAACGCCCGCCCATCGGCGGGAGCGCCGACGAAGAGATCGGGCACGCCGTCGCCGTCGAGGTCGCCAACGCTGCAGACCGAGGCGCCGAAGCCGGTCGAAGCGGTGCCGACGACCGTTCGGATCGTCGCGCCGGTGGAGCCGGAGAAGAGGGTGACCGCGTCGTTCTCCGGAGAACCCATCGCCCAATCGAACGTCCCGTCGCCATCAACGTCGCCCATCGCGGCGACCGCGGCGCCGAAGCCTCGATCGAATCCGGTCGACGAGCCAACGCCGATCGCGGTCACGACGTTCGCCCCGGTCCCCACGGCGTAGACGAACACCGCGCCCGCCGTGCCGTAGTTCGGGCAACCGACCGCGAGTTCGACCGCGCCCGATGGCTGCACCACGACCGCGCAGCTCGCACCGAAATAGCCGCTCCCGCCGCCGCCCGGCGGAAGCGTCTGGAGCAGGTTGCCGGTGGCACCGGAGCGCACCTCGACGAGCCCGGCACTCCCTGTCTGCGGTCCTGGAACCGTGATGGCGTACTCGCCGATGGAGTCGCCGTCGATGTCGGGGAGCGCCGCGACCGTCTCCGCATACGCATCGTCGATCGTGGTGCCGGCGTGGACACGCAGTTCGGCGCCGTCGACTCCGGAGAGCACTCGCGCGCTGCCCAGCGTCGCCCACGCGCCGCCGACTCCCGCCAGGACATCGCGGACGCCATCACCGTCGACGTCATCCAACAAAGCGCTCGTGCGGCCGAGGCGATCGGTTCGCGTCGTACCAAAACTCTTGCGGGGGAATTTCGCGGTGACCGGATCGAGGAGCCACGCGGCGCCGGCAGCGATGCCGCCCGAATTCTCGGCCGGAAGCCCGACGACGAGTTCAGGAACGCCGTCCCCCGTGACATCCGTGCCAGCGCCGAGCGCGCGCACCCAGGACGAAGCCTTCGCGTCGGCGAGGGTCAGCCCACTCCCTCCCGACACGACCCGGCAGTAGTCGTCGCCGGACTGCTGGTACTCGAACGCGAAGTCCGCCAAGCCGTCCCCGTCGACGTCACCCGCACCGCTCACCGCGCGTCCGGTGAAGTCGAAGCTGGCGAACGAGTGGAGCACCGCGTGGGTCGCGCCGTCGTAGACCCAGACCCCACCGTAGAGGAAGTTCGACGGCCCGGTCTGCGTGACGGGGTAGCTGTCGTTGCCGACGATCAGGTCGTCGATCCCGTCGCCGTTCACGTCGCCCGCCCCGCTCGCGGTCCAGCCCCGATTCATCGGGCCGAGGCCGATCTGGTGGAGCAGAGAGAAGGTCGCGCCGGAGTAGATCCGCGCGGTGCCCGACGCCGTGCCGGAGGAGAGGTCGGCCTGCTCGACCACCAGCAGGTCGCGCGCACCGTCCGCATCGACGTCGCCCGCATCGGCGACGATCGAGCCGAACTTCCCACCCGCCGTCGCGCCGACGAAGGAGGCGAGGACGCTGCCGTTCGCGCCCGAGTGGACCGTCGCACGACCGACCCGGACGCCGCCGACGAGGTGCTCCGGCGCGCCTACGGCGATCTCGTCGAACCCGTCGCCGTCGAGATCGCCGAGATTCGCGAGCGACGTCCCGAACTCGCTCTTCCCGCTGCTGCCGCCGAACGACCGCAACAGCGCTCCGGTCGCTCCCGAGTGGAGGAAGACCACGCCCTTCCCATCGCGCGAGGCGCCGATCGCGAGATCCGGGATGGCGTCGCCGTCGAGGTCGCCGGCATTTGCGACGGCGTGCCCGAAGCCGTCCCCCTGCACGCCGGCCAGGTCGAGGAGGAGCGAGCCGTCGGCGCCCGAGCCGATCAGCACGTGGCCGATCCCCTCAGGCAGCAGGGTGAGCGCCGGCCCGCCCGCCACGTAGTCCGGAATGCCATCCCCGTTCACGTCGCCAAGGAATGCGACCGACGTCCCGACATTCGGAGCGCTGCTCGTTCCAAGCGCTCGCCACGCCTCCTGTTGCGCGCCGGCGCGACCGGCCGCGATCGCGGCGATCCACGAGGTGGCGAGCGATCCAATCGAGAACGGGGCAGTCCTCATCGGCGAATCCTCCTGGCAAGGGAAGTTGCGATGGCTCGGCGCGGCCGGCTCCACCGCGCTCCCGATCGCGCTTCCGAGCGCGCTCGTCGGCACGCGAAGGCAAGGCTCTAGCCCGAACTCCGCATCTCGCCAAGCCGTGAGAACGCCCGCGATGTCACGAACGGGGAGCCGCCGATCGCCCGCTCAGTGCGGCTTGCCACCGATCCGCTTCACGATCTCCGCCCGCTTCTCGGCCAGCAGCGCCGGCGTGCGCGCCTCGAGCATCAGGCGCAGCAGCGGCTCGGTGTTGCTCTTGCGGACGTTGAACCAGAAGTCCTGGAACTCGACCGAGAGGCCGTCGAGCTCGTCATGGGAGAGCGGCTGGCCGGCGCCCGACTTGCCGCCGACGTAGGTGGCGCGCAGCTCGTCGAGCTTGGCGTTGGCGTCATGCACCTCGAAGTTCACCTCGCCGGTCGACGGATACTTGCGCAGCGGCGCGACGATCTGCGACAGCGGACGCTTCTCGCGCGCCATCACGTTCAAGACCATCACCATCGCGAGCGTGCCGCAGTCGCTGAAGTAGTGGTCGCGGAAGTAGAAGTGGCCGGAGAGCTCGCCGGCGAAGGGCGAGTTCTCCTTGCGCATGGTCGCCTTGATGAAGCTGTGGCCGACCCGCTCGCGCAGCGGCCGTCCGCCGAGCGCCGCGACCTCCTCGGCGACCACGCGGCTCGCGCGCAGGTCGTAGACGATCGCCGCCCCCTTCTCGACGCGCAGGAACTCGCGCGCGAGCAGGGCGGTGATGAGGTCGGCGCCGATCCGCTCGCCCTTCTCGTCGATCACGCAGCAGCGGTCGGCGTCGCCGTCGTAGGCGAAGCCGACGTGGGCCTTCTGCGCCACCACTTCGCGGCGCACGTCGACGATGTTCTCGTCCTTGAGCGGGTTCGCCTCGTGGTTCGGGAAGGTGCCGTCGACCTCGAGGAAGAGGCCGCTCCAGTCGAGCCCGCTCCCCTCGAGCACCAGCGGCACCTCGAGCCCGCCCATCCCGTTGGCCGTGTCGATCACCGCCTTGATGCCGGGCCACGGCTGCATGAAGCGGCGCAGGTGGCGCTGGTAGGCGGCGCGCAGGTCGACCGTCGTCACGACGCCGCGCTTCGCGCCCGGCGGCGGCGGCAGCTCGCCCTTCGCCATCTTCTCGAGCTCGCCGATGCCGGTGTCCTTGCTCATCGGCACCGCGCCGGCGCGGCAGATCTTCGCGCCGATGTACTGCGGCGGGTTGTGCGAGGCGGTCGTGGTGAGGCCGCCGTCCGAGGCGAGGCTGCCGATGCCGAAGTAGGCCATCGGCGTCGACACGAGCCCGATGTCGATCACGTCGCAGCCGTGCGCGGTGATGCCGTCGATCACCGCCGCCTGGATCGACGGGGCCGACTTCCGCATGTCGCGCCCGACCACCAGCTTTTTCGCGGCGAGGAGCTTGACGAGCCCCGCGCCGATCTTCCAGGCGAGCTTCTCGTCGATCTCGCCCGGGTAGATGCCGCGGATGTCGTATGCCTTGAAGACCGACACTGGCTGCTCCTTCGCCTCGTTCCGATCGTGCGCTGCGCCCCGCCTCAGGCGAGCGCGCGCGCCGTCGCTGCCCCCATCGCCGCGATCGCCCGTTCCACGTCGCCGTCGCCGACATCGAGGTGCGTCACGAAGCGCAGCCGATCGGCGGCCAGCGCGATCGCGCGCACGCCCGCCGCTGCCAGCGCCTTCTCGAGCGCGGGCGCGTCGCCCGCCGGACGCTCGACGAAGACGATGTTGGTCTCGACCGTCGCCGGATCGACCCGGCAGCCGGGCAACTTCGCGAACGCCTCCGCCAGGCGGCGCGCGCGCGCGTGGTCGTCGGCCAACCGCTCGACGTGGTGGTCGAGCGCGTACTCCACCGCCGCCGCGAGGATCCCGACCTGGCGCATCCCGCCGCCGAGCGCCTTGCGGATCCGCCGCGCTCGCCCGATGTCGCGGCGCGAGCCGATCACCATCGAGCCGACCGGGCAACCGAGCCCCTTCGAGAAGCAGACGGTCAGCGTGTCGACCTGCGCCGCGAACTGCGCGAGCGGCGTGCGCGTCGCGACCACCGCGTTCCAGAGGCGCGCGCCGTCGAGGTGCACCTTCAAGCCGCGGCCGTGCGCCACCGCCCGGATCGCCGCCATGCGCGCGACCGGGATCACCCGGCCGCCGGCGTAGTTGTGGGTGTTCTCGAGCACCACCAGCGCGCTGCGCGGATGGTGGACGTCCTCGTCGCGGATCGCCGCCTCGATCGCCGCCGGCTCGGGGCAGCCCGACGGCGCCGCGAGCGTCTTGGTCTGCACGCCGCTGATCAGCCCGAGGCCACCCGCCTCGTTGACCCAGACGTGTGCGCGCTCCTCGCAGATCAGCTCTTCGCCCGGCTGCGTGTGGAGCTTCACCGCGATCTGGTTGCCCATCGTGCCGCTCGGCACGAAGAGCGCGGCCTCCTTGCCGCTCGCCGCCGCGACCCGCTCCTCGAGCCGCTGCACGGTCGGGTCGTCGCCGAGCACGTCGTCGCCGACGACGGCGGCCGCCATCGCCGCGCGCATCGCGGCGCCCGGCCGGGTGACGGTGTCGCTGCGGAAGTCGGCGTCGCCGCTGCCGCGCTCGCCGGCGCTCATGAGCCCGAACTCACGTGGCGACCGGCTTCTTGGTCGCGAGGTACTGCTTCATGCGGCGCAGCGCCTCGCTGATGTTCGCCTGCGAGTTGGCGTAGCTGAGGCGGATGTAGCCCTCGCCGTGCGCGCCGAATGCGGTGCCAGCGAGCGTGCCGACCCCCGCCTCGTCGAGCAGCGCCTTCTGCAGCTCGCGCGCCTTGATGCCGGTCTTCTGCACGTTGGCGAACGCGTAGAAGGCGCCCTGCGGCGCGATGCAGCTCACGCCCGGCAGCTCGTTCAGCCCCTTCACGACCAGGTCGCGCCGCTTGCGGAACTCGGCGACCATCGCGTCGACGTCGCCCTGCGGACCTTTCAGCGCCGCGACCGCGGCGATCTGCGAGAAGGTGGCGGGGCACGAATTGCAGTTGGTCTGCAGCTTGGAGATCTTCGCGGCGAGCTCGGGTGGTGCGATGGAATAGCCGAGCCGCCAGCCGGTCATCGCGAAGGTCTTCGAGAAGCCGTCGAGCACGATGATGCGGTCGGGATCGCCCCAACGGAGCGGCGTCGCGTGCTTCTCGTCGTAGAGGATGCGGCAGTAGATCTCGTCGGTGAAGAGCCAGATGCCGCGCTCGGCGCAGAGCTCCGCGATCGCCTTCACGTCGTCGGGCTTGAGCACGCTGCCGCAAGGATTGTGCGGCGAGTTGATGATCACGATCTTGGTCTTCGCCGTGATCCGCTTCTTCAGCTCGGCGACGTCGGTGCGGAACTGGTTGCTCTCCAGCAGGGGGAGCGGGACCGGCGTCGCGCCGCTGAAGGCGATCATCGACTCGTAGATCGGGAAGCCCGGGTTCGGGTAGATCGCCTCGTCCCCCTCCTCGAGCAGCGCGAGGAACGGGAAGAAGATCGCCGGCTTGCCGCCTGCGAGCACCGTCACCTGGTCGGCGTTCACCTTCACGCCGCGGCGCGCGGTGAAGTCCTCCGCGATCGCCTCGCGCAGCTCCGGCAGGCCGGTCGACGGGCCGTAGTGCGTCTTGCCGCTGCGCAGCGCGTCGCAGGCGGCGTCGATGATGTGCTTCGGCGTGTCGAAGTCGGGCTCGCCGATCTCGAGGTGGACGATCGAGCGGCCTTGCCGCTCCAGCTCCCTCGCCCTCGCCAGGACCTCGAACGCGGTTTCAGTGCCGAGCCGCTCCATGCGGCGTGCGAGCACGAGCGGGCGTGCAGCCATCGGGATGGTTCAACCTTCGGTGCCGTGAGACGAGCGGGCGGATTCTCTGCCCGCTGCGCCACCCGGTCAAGGCGGCCCGGCCGGCTCCTTCGGTCCCGTCAGCACCTGGCGCGCGCGCTCGACCACCTTCATGGGCGAGAAGGGCTTGGTCATGTAGTCGTCGCAGCCGAGCGCGAAGCCGCGCTCGCGGTCGCTCTCCTGCCCCTTGGCGGTCAGCAGGATGACGTGGCAGGCGGCGAACTCGGGCGCCGCCTTCAGCTCCGCCAGCACGTCGAAGCCGCTCTTCTTCGGCATCATCACGTCGAGGAAGACGAGGTCGGGCAGCTCGCGCCGCGCCACCGCGAGCGCCTCCTCGCCGTCGCGCGCCTCCACCACGCGGAAGCCCTCGCGCTGCAGCACGTAGGAGAGCGAGCGGAGGATGTAGGGCTCGTCGTCGACCACGAGGATCACGCGCGTGTCGCTCATCGAGCTGCCTCTCGCCGGACGTCGGGGGGATTCACTCCGCTCGCTTCGGCCCGATCGGGGGGAGGACCTTGATCAGGAGCGCGGTGCCGTCGTCGGTCGCCGCCGCGCCGCCGCGGAAATCGGCAATCGCTTCCTGTAGTCGCGCCACCAGCTCGGCCGCCGGCCGCTCGCGGTGGCGGACCAGCAGCTCGCCGAGCCGCTCCTCGCCGAACGGCTCGCCCTGCGGGGACTCCGCTTCGGTGAGGCCGTCGGTGTAGAGGAGCAGCAGGTCGCCGGGCGCCACCTTGCGCCGCCGCTCGCCGGCCCGCGCATCGGCGGCGACGCCGGCGGGCAAGCCGGTGGCCGCCAAGGGCTCGGGCGCCGCTGCCCCGCGCCGCAGCAAGAGCGGCGGGTTGTGGCCGCCCGCGGCGTAGCGGAGCACACCGCGCCGCACGTCGAGCGTCAGCGCGAAGTAGGTGACGAACAGCCCGGCGCGTGCGAGGTCACCGTGCAGCAGGGCGTTCATGCGGGTCGCGAGCGGTCCGGGCCGCCGCCGCCCGAGCAGCTCGGTGCGGAACTGCGCGCGCGCCGCCGCCATGAAGAGCGCCGCGCCGAGATCGTGGCCCGAGACGTCGGCGATGACGGCGCGCAGCTCGCCGGCGGGTCCGGGGAGCGCGTCGTAGAAGTCGCCGCCCATCGCGCGCGCCATCGCGCAATGGCCGGCCAGCTCGAGCCCGCCGAGCTGCGGCAGCGCGCTCGGCAGCAGCGACTGCTGGATGCGCCGCCCGAGCGCGAGCTCCTTCGACAGCTCGGCGATGCGCAACCCGAGCAGCATCGCGCCGGCGTGGGTGGCGACCGCGTCGGCGAGCTTGCCGTCGCGCGCGCTGAACTGCGGCCGCTCCTCGCGATCGACCAGCAGCAGCAGGCCGACCGGCTCGTGGCGCGAACGCAGCGGCACGGCCAGCAGCGTGCCGCGTGCGACGGCCAGCAGCGGCTCGTCGCGGTGGCGCAGCTGCAGCTCGGCGACGTCGTCGAGGATCACGGGCGAGGGGGCCGCGAGCCAGCCGGCCACCAGCGGCCGCACCGGCAACAGCGCGTTCGGCGCGAGCGACTCGAAGCGGCCCTGGCGCGCGACGAGGCGCAGCACCGCCGCCGGCCCCGGTCGCGCCCCTTCGGCGAGCAGCAGCGCGGCACCGCCGCAGCGGACGTTGGCGCCGAGCTGCTCGAGCAGCGCCAGCGCGAGGTCGGCGGCGCTCGCGGCGCGCGCCGACGCGGCGGTCGCGTCGCACAGCAGGTGGATCGCCTCGTAGGTCTCGGCCAGCTCGCGCGCGAGGTCCTCGATCTCGAAGTCGAGGCCGGCGACCCGCTCGCACAGCGCGAACGCGGCATCGGCCGCCGCCTGCGCGGCGCTGCGCTCGACGCCAGCGGGCCCGACCAGCACGCACCAACCGAGCGTCGTCCCCCACGTGCCGAGCCGCCGCGCGCGGGCGACCAGCCCGATCGGCAAGCCGTCGAGCGTCGCGCTGCGGGGCGACCAGCTGACCGGCGCGTCGAGCCGACCGGCGCGCGCGAGCTCGTGGCCGCCGGCATCGAAGAGCAGCGCGGCGACGAAATCGCCGGCCGTCAGGGCGGCGTGGAGGCTCGGCAGCGCGCCCGCGAGCGCCGGCAGCGCGTTCATGCCGCTCGTTCGCGGCGGGGCGTGCGCAACGCCTTCTCCAGCACCAGGACGTTGCGTCCGGGGCGGCGCACGTAGGAGAGGCGCGACATGGTGGCGCGCATCAGATGGAGGCCGTAGCCCCCGTCGCGCGGATGGGCGAAGTCGGGCGGCGGCACGGTGTCGAAGTCGTAGCCGGGGCCGGCGTCGGCGACGGTGATCCGCAGCAGCCACGGCGAGATCTCGAGGCGCAGCGTGAGCGGGCCCGGTTCGGGGGCGCCGCGGTAGGCGTGGCGCACCACGTTGGCGGTCGCTTCGTGCAGCGCCAGCAGGACGTCGGGCAGCAGGTCGTCCGCCTGCACGCGGGCCAGTTCGGCGGCGAGGAAGGTCTCGCTCACCAGCCGCAGGGTCGGCAGGGCGGCGCAGGTCGCCGGCACGGTCAGCTCGAGCTCGGCGTCGACGCGCGTGCCCGCCTCTCCCAGCGGAGGGGAGCGCAGGGCGGCGTCGTCACGGAGCACGCTCGAAGCCATGCGGAGCGAGATCGACGGCTGGCGCCGCGCGCTTGAGCGGAGGCTGCCGCCTTGAACGCTTTTCACCATCGGCGTAGCGTTCGCGCACGGTTGGGAGGGGCAACGATGCAATGGTCCATGGCGGCGCCGCGAACCCTTTTCCGGGTCGCGTGCGCGATCCTCTGCGCGTTCGGCGCCGTCGCGCCGATCGGCTGCACCAGTGGCTCGAACGCGCGCGATCCGGCCGAGACGGCCGGCATCTACGCCGATCGAGCGGACGACGCGCGCCAGCAAGGGCGCGCCTCGCTCGCCGCGCGGCAGTACGAGCAGGCGGCGCTGGCCGCCAGCGATGCGGATGATCCGACCGCGCAGATCGACCACCTGCTCGACGCCGCCGAGTGCTGGCTGCTCGACGGCAAGCCGAGCGTCGCTGCGGTGAACGTCGAGCGCGCGGAACGCGTGCAGTCGCGCCTGCCGCCGTCGAGCTCGCGCGAGCGCCACGCGCGGATGCGGCTCGCGACGGTGCAGGGCGACCTCGCGTTCGTCGCGGGCGATCGCCGCGCCGCGCGCCGCAGCTGGGAGGAAGCGCTCTCGCGCGCGCTCGGCCGCGATCGCGATCCGCTGGTGCTGCGCCAGTCGCTGCTCGCCGAGCGCGAGGGCGACACGACGCGGGCGCGCAACTGGAGCCGCCAGGCGACCGATCCGCGCTCGCCGCTGCTGGCGGAGCTGCGGCGCATGCTCGGCGTGCCGGTCACGGCGGCGCCGACCGCCCGCGCGCCGGCCCCGGTCGCCGCGCCGGCACCGGCGCCGTCGAAGCCGGTCGCCGTGCCGACGCCGCCGGTGCTGCCGCGCAGCGCATGGGGCGCGCGACGGATGCGCGCCAACATCGATCGCATGACGCCGATCTGGCGGATCACCGTCCACCACAGCGGCACGCGCCTCTCCGGCTCGTCGACGCGCGTCGCCGCCGATGCGATCAAGGGGTTCCAGCGCCAGCACCAGGACGAGGAGGGGTGGGCCGACATCGGCTACCACTTCCTGATCGATCCGTCGGGGCGCATCTGGGAAGGGCGCCCGGTCGCCTACCAGGGCGCGCACGCCGGCAGCCCGGAGCTGAACGTCGGCAACCTCGGCGTCGCGCTGATCGGCGACTTCACGGTGCAGCAGCCGACCGCGTCGCAGAAGAAGGCGCTCGCCGATCTGCTGAGCTCGCTCTGCGCGAAGTACCGCGTCGAGCGCAAGCACGTCTACACCCACCAGGAGGTCGGCGCGAAGTACACCGACTGCCCCGGTCCGGCGCTGCAGCGCGTGGTCGAAGCGTGGCGGCGCGGGACGCTGAAGATCTGACGCCGATCGAGAGCGGCGGCGGAGTTCGGCGCGCGACGCGGGCGCCGAGCGCGGCCGCTCCTCCCGCTCGCGTCGCTCAGGTGCCCCACCAGACGGCGGCGGCGACCGCGAAGCACCACGGCGCGAACCAGTGCATGCGGCCGCGCGGGACCCACGAGAGCATCGCCCCGACCGCCGCGAGCCCGACCACGAACGCGACGGCGTTGCCGACCAAGAGCGGCCCCATCAGCTCCGCCGTCGGCGGGTGCTTCACCGCGCTGCGCACCACCGCGCCGCAGACGATCGGCAGCGACAGCAGGAACGAGCGGCGCGCGACGCGGGCCGCGCCGACGCCGACCAGGAGCCCCACCACCACCGTGGTGCAGGAGCGCGACAGGCCGGGCAGGATCGCCGCGGTCTGGCAGATGCCGACCACGATCGGCTGCCACCAGTTGGGCACGCGCGGCGGCACCGCCACCAACCAGCGCGACGCGATCAGCAGGAGGCCGGTCGCCGCCAGCGACAGCACGATCACCGCCTTCACGTCGTAGAGCGACTCGAGCCAGTCGGCGCTCGGCAGCGCGGTCGCCACGGTGGCGAGCGTGCCGAGGGTGACGAAGCGCGCCTCCTGGCCGAGCTCGTCGTCGGGAGCCGGGGCGAATAGGCGCCGCCACGCCGCCCGCAGCGCCGCCCCCCCGCCGGCGCGCGGCAGCGGCAGCAGATCGAGCACGCCGACGCGCAGCAGCGGCACGAGATCGCGCCGGAAGGCGAGCGCGCAGGCGAGCAGCGTCCCGAAATGGAGGAACGCCTCGAACGACGCGCCGCTGCCGTCCTGGCGCACGTCGAGCCACCGCTCGAGCGCGACGAGGTGGCCGTCGCTCGACACGGGGAAGAACTCGGTCAACCCCTGCACGAGGCCGAGCAGTGCCGCCTTCCAGAGCTCCACGCCATCTCCCCTTCGCGGCGCCGCTGCGCCTCAGATCACCTTGCTCAGATCACCTTGAGGAGCCGGAAGAGCGTGTCGCGCAGCTGCTCGAACGTGAACGGCTTGCGCAGGAAGGCGTCGATCCCCTTGGCGCGCAGCCCCGGCACGTCGGCTTCGGTGAGGAAGCCCGAGACGACCACGATGCGCGTCTCCGCGAGTTCCGGCGTGGCGCGGACGCTCTCCGCCACCTGCACGCCGGTGATGTCGCCGAGGTTGTAGTCGGTCAGCAGGAGGTGCGGCCGGAACGACTGCGTCTTCAACCCCGCCTGGTAGCCGTTCTTGGCGGTCTGCCACTCGAACATCCCGATCTGGCGCAGGTACTCCTCGATCACCGCGAGGATCGCCTCCTCGTCGTCGACCACGAGGATGCGCTTGCGAGCGGCGGGCTCGGCGTCGCGATCGGTGAGCGGGATGCCGTGGTCGCGCATGAACTGCAGCACGTCGCTGCGCGCGAAGCGGCGATCGCGAGAGCCGGGGATCTTGTACCCCTTCAGGTGGCCCTTCTCGAACCACTTGATCACGGTACGGATCGTCACGTGGCAGAGCTTGGCCACGTCACCCGTCGTGAGGACATCTCTGGTCATGACACCGTGTTCGAGCAGGAGAGGCGGTCGGCTTCACGGCCCGCAGCGAAGGGAACGATCTTCCGTCACGCAGCGACGTCCGCCGGCGATCGCCGGCAGCGCTGCTGCCGGGTCGCCGTCGAACGCCGCATCATCCTTCGAGTCCTGCCAATTGCCAACTCGCCCCCGCGCCGTGAATCCCTTCTTGCACCACCCGGTCGCGACCCCCTATAAGGCTCCGCCTCTTCGAGCCTGTGCGACCTGCAAGGGTGGCACGCGAGCGAGGAGGACGATCGAGTTCGAGACGACCCGCCGACCGCGGATCGTCGCGCTCGACCGCCGCGGAACGATCAGGGCGATTAGCTCAGTTGGCTAGAGCACCAGCTCGACAAGCTGGGGGTCACTGGTTCGAGTCCAGTATCGCCCACCATTCTGGTGGTGCCCCGCTTCGCTGGGGCACGGGCGCGTTCGCGCCGAGCGGCAGGCTCGCGGCAGCAGCATGCCTCTAGCGCGCCGCCCCCCCCTGAACGACGGTTGAGTTCTCAGCGAGTCATGACCTGACCGGTCACCGCATGGCGGCGCGCTCGACTGCAGAGCGTCGGCGGTCCGTCTGGGCGCGCCGGCTTCGCGAACGGGCGCCGCCAGTCGGCCCGATGCGATCCTCCACCGCGGCGGCGCCACGCTCGCCACCCTCCCGGCCATCTCTTTCGCGGCGCGATGAGCGCGCGCGGCTCGCCGGTCGTGATGCGCAACGCGCTCTGCCGCTCGCTCGGACGCCTCCCACGAACACGGGGGACGGCGCTAGATTCGCCGCGCTTCCGAATCTCAATCGAGCGCGTGACCGAGGTCGATCGAGTGGCGACCGCCGGCGGCGCGACCGCAGGGAGATGCCACCGTGCGATTCCTCGTCACCACCCTCGTCTTCGGATTCGTGTCGGGTCGCTGCGACGATCGAGCGCTCGGCCAGGCGCTCCCCACCTCTTCGCCAAGCGGTCCGGCGAGTGTCGGCGCGCCCCCATCCGCCGCGTCGACCGCGTCGACCGATCGCGTGCCCGCGGGCCTCGCCGCCGACGACTGGGCCAGCATCCGCGCGGCCTACGAAGCTGGGCGCCATCAAGTCACTGCCGTGGACGGCGGCCACCAGGCGCGCAATCCCGGGCAGCAGCTCTCGACCCGCTTCGATGGCCGCGGCTTCAGCTCGACGCCGGACGGGGGCGGCCCCTCCTTCGGCCTCGACCTCGTGAGCTACGGCTGGAGCGACGTCGACGCCACGGCGAAGCACCACGTCGATCAGCCGCGCGCCGTGACCGCCGAGGGCGCGCGCGTCGCCTACGTCTGGGACGAGCGGCTCACCGAGTGGTACGTGAACGACGCCCGCGGGCTCGAGCACGGCTACACCGTGCACGAGCGACCCGCGCCTGCGCGCGGCGCGCTCTCGCTCGAGCTCGCGATCCGCGGCGGCCTCGCGCCGATCGTCTCCGCGAGCGGCCGCGACGTGCACCTCGCCGATGCCAGCGGCGCCGTCGTGCTCGACTACGCCGGGCTCGCGGTGTTCGACGCCGATGGCGGTGCCGTCGACTGCGGCTTCACGCTGGACGACGGTCGGCTGCGGCTGTCGGTCGCTGACGAAGGCGCTCGCTACCCGCTGACGATCGACCCGGTGGTGCAGCGCGCCTACCTCAAGGCCTCGAACAGCGAGAGTTCTGAGTGGTTCGGCTGCGCCGTCGCCGCCTCGGGCGACACCGTCGTCGTCGGCGCCTACCTCGAGGACAGCAACGCCACCGGCGTGAACGGCAACCAAAGCAACAACAGCGCGTTCGCTGCCGGCGCGGCCTACGTCTTCGTGCGCAGCGGCGGCAGCTGGAGCCAGCAGGCCTACCTCAAGGCGTCGAATACCGACGCTGGCGACTTCTTCGGCTACGCGGTCGCGATCTCCGGCGACACGATCGTCGTCGGCGCCTACTTCGAGGACAGCGGCGCCACCGGCGTGAACGGCAACGAGAGCGACAACAGCCGCTTCTCCGCCGGAGCGGCCTACGTCTTCACGCGCAGCGGCACCACCTGGAGCCAGCAGGCGTACCTCAAGGCATCGGACACCGGCTTCGACGACCGCTTCGGCTACTCGGTCGCGATCGACGGCGACACGATCGCGGTCGGAGCCTTCCTCGAGGACAGCAGCGCGACCGGCGTGGACGGCGACGACTCCGACAACAGCGCCTTCAACGCGGGGGCGGCCTACGTCTTCACGCGCAGCGGGACGACCTGGAGCCAGCAGGCCTACTTGAAGGCCTCCAACACCGAGAGCGACGACTACTTCGGCTACTCGGTCGCGATCGACGGCGACACCGCGGTCGTCGGCGCCTACCGCGAGGACAGCAACGCCACCGGAGTGAACGGCAACGAGGCCGACAACAGCGCCTTCAACGCGGGCGCGGCCTACGTCTTCACGCGCAGCGGGGCGACCTGGAGCCAGCAGGCCTACTTGAAGGCCTCGAACACCGATTCCGACGACTGGTTCGGCTACGCGGTCGCGGCCTCCGGCGACACGGTCGTCGTCGGCGCCCACCTCGAGGACAGCAATGCCACCGGCGTGAACGGCAACGAGAGCGACGACAGCGTGCTCAATGCCGGCGCCGCCTACGCGTTCCTCCGCAGCGGGACGATCTGGAGCCAGCAGGCGTACCTGAAGGCCTCCAACACCGGCGGCACCGACTACTTCGGCTACTCGGTCGCTCTCGACGCCGACCAGCTCGTCGTCGGCGCCTACCTCGAAGACAGCAACGCCACCGGAGTGGACGGCAACCAGGGCAACGACAGCGCCGGCGACTCCGGCGCGGCCTACGCGTTCGCTCGCAGCGGCGCGACCTGGAGCCAGCTCGCCTACCTGAAGGCCTCCAACACCGACTCGGGCGACTCCTTCGGCTACGCGGTTGCACTCTCCGGCGACCTGGCGATCGTCGGAGCTCCCGTCGAGGCGAGCAATGCCACTGGCGTGAACGGCAACCAGAGCGACGACAGCGCCACGGCCGCCGGCGCCGCCTACCTCTTCGATCTCGACTACCAGCTCGGCAGCTTCGCGACCTACGGCAGCGGCACCCCCGGCAAGGGCGGCTTCGTCCCGAGCATCACGCTCAGCGGCTCGTGGGCGATCGGCGAAGACGTGACGCTCTCGATCCGCGACGGCCTCGGCGGCGCGCCGGCGCTGCTGATCATGGGCTTCGCGCGCGCCACCATTCCCTTCGCCGGCGGATCGCTCCTCGTGGCGACGCCGTGGATCCTCACCAACCTGCCGCTCGGCGGGACCCCCGGCGTGGCGGGCGCGGGCGCGCTCGACGTGACCGACACGATCCCCGACGACCCGACCATCGTCGGGGTCCTCGTCGACTTCCAGGTGCTGGTCGCCGATCCCGCCGCGGTGAAGAAGCTGGCGCTCAGCAACGGCGCGGAACTCCTGATCGGCGGTTGAGCGGCGGGTGAGCGGCGCGCGCGAGTCGATGCGTCGTCGCGCGCCGCTCAGTGACCGTCAGCGCGGCGGCGGCGTCGGCGCGAGCTTCGGGTCGTAGAACTCCGGCTGCCAGAAGTCGTACTCGTCGAACTCGCCGTGCTTCTGCGGCCCCATGCCGTCGAATCCGTTCCCGAGGCCGAACTCGCGCACGTGGATGCGGCTGCGCAGGTTGGCCGCGATACGGGAGTAGGCGAGCAGGAAGTTGTGGAAGCGACCCGCCGTGTGGTCGAGCGGTGCCATCGGCCGGGCGAGGAATGCGTCGATCCAATCGAGCAGCGAACCGCGCGGCGAAAGGTCGTACGCATTGAGCTCGCCATCCTCCGCCTTGTCGTTGAGCGCGACCAGGTAGAAGCGCGACTGCGCATGTCGCATCAGGTAGGGCACCACCGCCGCTTCCCAGTCGCGCAGCGAGCAGGCGGCGGAGAGGTAGACGATGCGATCGAACTCGGCGACGCGCGCCGGCGCCGCGACCGGAGCGCGCGTCTCCTCGAGCAGGAGGCCGTTGGCGACCATCGACCCCATGCTGTGGCCGATCAGCACGAGCTCCCAATCGCGCCCGAGCGCTGCCTGCTCGCGCTGGAAGCGGGCGAGCCGCGCCGAGAACTGCAGGAGCTGCGGGCGCCGCGTCGCCGCCTTCCCTTCGCGCGGCTCGCCGCCCGAATCGAGCAGGAGGTGGACGCGCCGGCTCATGACGTCCCACGCGGGCTGTCCGAAGGCGTCGACGAACGGGCCGGAGACCAGCTTGAACGGGAAGGAGAGCAGCCACGCCGTGAACGACGTGCCGACCTCGAAGCCCGACCGCACGTCGCGGTTGCGCACGATCGGCGTCGCGTTCGGATCGGCGGGCTGGCCGCCGTTCCAGCCGCGCACGAGGTCGTCGCCGATCTCGTCCGCCTTCTCCTGACCGGCCGACTTGTAGCCCGGGAAGGTGTTGAAGAGCCGCATCACCTCCTGCGTCCAGACGAACGGCGCGCGAATCACGGCGCGCGCAAGGTCGTGGGCCAGGAACACCGGCGCGAAGGGGACGCCCCACCAACCCCAATCCTCGCCCTGCCGCACGTAGAGCAGGTGCTCGAACCAGCTGCTGACCAGCGACGAGCGCCAGTTCACGAAGATCGGGAAGAAGCCGTCCTCGGTCATCGGCGCCAGCAGGCGGTTGGCACGTTCGAGCGTGCCGCGCGGCGTGTTGAGGCCGCCGTGGATGAAGACGACGAGCCGCCGCTTCTGCGGATCGGCGCCCGCCGCAGCGGCGGCCGCGAACATCCGCTCGAGGTAGTCGTGCCACTCGCCGGTCGGCTCGAATCCCGTGGAATCGGCATTCGGGACGCGCTGCTCCGCGCGCGTCGAGCCGCCCTCGACATGCGGCCGGACGGCACGTCCGTCGGCATCGAACATCACGATGTGCTCGGGCGCGCCGTCGAGCGCCGCGCAGCCGCCGAGCAGCGCCAGCAACGACCACGCGAACGCGCCGAGGACCTTCGAAACGCAATCCATGGTCGCCCTCCCCTGGTTCGAAGCGCCCGCCGCGCGCGGCCCCTGGAAGGCGAAGCGTATCGACCCGACCGTCGTCACCCCGCCGCCGCCCCCGCGACGAACGCCTTCGCGAGCGGCGTCCGCGGCCGCGCCAGGAACTCCGCCGCCGGCTGCAGCTCGACCAAGCGACCGCCGCGCTCGGTCGGCCAGAGCAGCGCGACGTCATCGGCGAGCCGCCCCGCCTGCGCCAGCGAGTGGGTGACCAGCAGCATCGTGACCTTGCCGCGCAGCTGCTGCAGCGCCTCCTCCACCACCGCCGCCGCGAGCGGATCGAGCGAGCTGCACGGCTCGTCGAGCAGCAGCACCGCCGGCTCGAGCAAGAGCGCGCGCGCCAGGCAGAGGCGCTGCTGCTGGCCCCCCGAGAGCGCGGCGGCGGGCCGCTCGAGCCGCGACGCCACCTCCTCCCACAGACCGACCGCTCGCAAGGCCTGCTCGGCGCGCGCGCGCCGCGTCGCCGCATCGCCGAGCCGATGCTCGCGCAACGGGAGGTCGAGGTTGCGCGCGATCGTGGTCGGGAAGACGACGGGCCGCTGGAAGAGCATCCCGACCTGCCGGCGCAGCTCGATCACGTCGACCCCCGGGTCGCGCACGTCGCGCCCGTCGACCCGCACCGTGCCGCGCACCCGCGCGCCTGCCACCAGGTCGATCAGCCGGTTGGGGCACTGCGCGACGCTGCTCTTGCCGCTGCCCGACGGTCCGACCAGCGCCAGCGTGCGCCCCGGCTCGATCGCGAGCGTCACCCCCGCCACCGCGGGCACGCCGCCGTAGTCGACCGCCACCTCGCGGAGTTCGAGGCGCGCCCCCATCACCGCCGCCATCGCCATCCCCATCACCGCCCCGCTCTGCGCCGCAACCAGGCCAGCGCGCCGCGCGCCGCCGCCTCGATCGCCACCACCAGCAGCAACAGCAGCAGCGCCGCGCTGCACGCGCGCGCCTCGCCGCCCGCCACGTTCAGCGCCAGATCCCACACATGGACCGACAGCGAGCGCGCCGAGTCGAGCAGCGAGGTCGGCATGCGGTCGACGTAGCCGCTCGTGAAGAGCAGCGCCGCGGTCTCGGCGAGCGCGCGCGCCACCGCCAGCACCGCGCCCGCAAGGAGCAGCGGCCACGCGTGCGGCAGCACGACATGGCGCAGCGTCGCCGCGCGCGAGAAAGCGCAGGCGGCCGCTGCGGCGCGTTCGGCCGCCGGCGCCCGCTGCAGCGCCTCGTCGAACGCGATCGTCAGCAGCGGCACCATCATGCAGGCGAGCGTCGCCCCGCCCGCGAGCAGCGACTCGCCCCACCCGAACGCCCGGCAGAAGAGCGCGTTGCCGAACAGCCCGAAGACGATCGACGGCACGCTGCCCACCACGTCGAGCACCCGGCGCAGCGCCGCCGCGAGCCGCCGCCGCGCGCGCCCCGCCTGCGCCGCTCCCGCTTCGTCGAGGAAGAGCGCCGCCAACAGCGCGAGCGGCACCGCGCCCGCCAACGCCAACGCGACCAGGACGCCGGTCGCCACCACGATCCCGCCGACGCCGCCCGATCGTCCCGCATCGCGCGGCGCCTCGACGAGGTAGCGCCACGAGAGTTCCCCGGCGCCGCGCACCAGCAGCTCGCCGAGCAGCGCGCCGAAGGCCGCCACCACCAGCAGCGTGCCCGCCCACGCGACCGCCGCCACCGCGCGCTCCATCGCGCGCCGCCCCATCGCGAGTTCACGCACGCGCCGACTCCTCGCGTGCGCCACGCCACCGCTCGCGCGCGCCACAGCGCGAGGCGATCAGCAGCAGCGCCGCGGTCGCTCCCAGCAGCAGGAGGCCCGCGACGAAGAGCGCGCTGCGATGGAGCCCGCTCGCGTAGGGCAGCTCGAGCGCCAGGTTCGCCGTGAGGGTGCGCACCGGCGCCAGCAGCGCGCTCGGCCACTGCACGACGTTGCCGGTGACCAGCACCACCGCCATCGTCTCGCCGAGCGCGCGGCCGAGCGCCACCAGCAGCGCCGCGCCGATCGCGCCGCGCGCGCGCGGCAGCGCGAGGTGGAGCAGCACCGTCGTCCGCGCCAGGCCGAGCGCCGCCGCCGCCGCCCGCTCGCCGCTCGGCAGCCCCGCGAGCGCCCCCTCGATCAGCAGCGCCAGCGTCGGCAGCACCATCAGCGCCAGCACCACCATCCCCGCCAGCAGCGACGCCCCCGGCGGCTCGATCGCGAGCAGCAGCGGGACGACGGTCACCAGCCCGAAGAAGCCGAGCACGACCGACGGCACCGCCGCCAGCAGTTGCAGCAGCGCGCGCAGCAGCGCCGCCAGCCGCGGCGGTGCATAGGCGAGCCGCACGAAGGCGACCGCCAGCGCGAGCGGCAGCGCCAGCGTCAGCGCGCCGAGCGCGACCGCGCCGCTCGCCGCGACCAGCGGCGCCATGCCGAACGCGCCGCGCGTCGGGTGCCAGCCGCGATCGCCGACGAGGCGCACGAGCCCGACCTCGCGCAGCGCCGGCGCGCTCTCGCGCAGCAGGAACGCCGCGAGACCGAGCAAGAGCAGCAGCGCCGCCGCGGCCGCCGCCGCGCTCGCCAGCTGCAGCGCCCGATCAAGGCGACGCGGCGAGGGCAACGAACGCCTGCGCTTCGACCAGCGTGCGCCCGTGTGGCGAGCGGGCGAACTCGAGGAACTCCGCGGCGAGGCCGCTCGGCGCGCCGCGCGTCACCAGCAGCAGCGGCCGCTGCAGCGGGAAGGTGCCGGCGCGCACGCTCGCGGTCGAGGCTTCGACGCCGCGCAACGGCAGCAGCCGGATCGGGCTGCCGTGGCTTCGCTCCACCTCCGCGGTGCCGATCGAGACGTAGCCGATCGCATCGCGGTTGCCGGCGACCGTCTTCACCCCCTGCAGGTTGTCGCCGATCACCACGTCGGCGCGCACCTCTTCCGCCCGCAGCGCGAAGTGGGCGAGGAAGAGCTCGAGCGTCGAACGCCCCTCCGCCTTGTTCACCACCGTGATCGGCGCCGCGCGCCCGCCGACCGCGCTCCAGTCGCGCACGTCGCCGCGGTAGATCGCGACGATCTGCGCCTCGCTCAGCTCCGCGACCCGATTGTCGGCATGCACGATCAGCGCGATCCCATCGAGCGCGATCGGCGTCCCGACCAGTCCCGCCGCGCGCTCCTCCTCCTTCAGCGCGCGCGACGCCATGCCGAGGTCGACCCGCCCCTCGCGCGCATCGGCGACGCCGCGGCTCGAGCCGCCCGCCTGCACCTCGACGCGCAGCCCGCCGTGCCGCTCCTCGAACGCCTTGCCGAGCTCGGCGGCGAGCGGCGCGATCGTGCTCGAGCCCGCGAGCGTGAGCTTCTGCTGCTCCGCCGTGCCGCCGCACGCCGCCAGCGGCAGCAGCACGCCGAAGCTGAGCGCGAGCAGCAGGAGCCGCGCCGCCTTCTGCAGCGCCGGCGGCATGAAGGAGAGCTGGCAGCAGCCGAGGTTGATGCCGGGCGGCGGGCCGGCCGCCGCGACGCCGTCGGCGAGGCGGTAGCGGATCGAGCGGCGCGCGCGCGTGGTCGCCACCAGCTGCGCCTCCCGCAGCACCGCGAGGTGGTGCGAGAGGAGGCTCTGGTCGACGCCGAGCGCCGCCTGCAGCTCGGAGACGCTCTTCTCGCCGTCGACCAGCTCGTGGAGCACCTCGAGCCGCGTCGCCTCGGCCAGCGCCTTCAGCTTGTCGACGCAGCCGCGGCTCGGCGCACGCGACGGCGCCGCCCGCTTGACCGCCCGCTTCGCCATGCCGGCACCTCCCGCCGCCGCCCCGATCCATGAACGCCGCTTCACATGAAGCGCGGTTCATACGACGGCCCCGCCGCGCCAGCAAGCAGCGGCGTGCCGCGCGGCGTGCAGCGCGCCACGCTCCAACGGCGCCGCTCGCCGTGCGTACGATCGGGCAGCGCGCGCCACGAGGGACGGCGCCGCACGAGGAGCTTCGATCGATGGCCGCCGCCGCTCGCCCCGTCGCGTTCCGCCGTCGCGCCGCGCCGCTCGCCGGCGCGCTGCTGCTCGCGGGCGCCACGCTGGCCTCTTCCGCGACCTCGTCCGCGCAGGACAGCTTGCCGGTGTCGCGCACGTCGCCGCGCGTCACGCCGATCGTCGAGGTGGTGCGCGCGGTCGGTCCGACCGTTGTCAACCTCTACGCCGACCTCGAGATCCAGGGCGGCCTCTTCGGGCCGCAGGAGGGCGGCTCGCTCGGCAGCGGCGTGATCGTCCACCCGGCCGGCTTGGTCGTCACCAACGCCCACGTCATCACCGGCAACTCGCGCACGGCGCGCCCCACCAAGGTGACGGTGAGCTACCGCGCCGACTGGACCGGCAACCGCGTCGAGATGGAGAAGCACCCGGCGCGCATCATCGGCTTCGACCGCACCAACGACCTCGCGCTGCTGCAGATCGTCTCGCCGGGACCGTTCCCGTACGCGAAGCTCGGCACGTCGGCCGACCTGATGATCGGCGAGACGGTCGTCGCGGTCGGCAATCCGCTCGGCCGCGAAGGGTCGGTCACCCACGGCATCATCAGCGCCACCCACCGCCGGCTCGAATCGCCGACCGGCGAGGCGTTCGACGACCTGATCCAGACCGACGCGCCGCTCAACTCGGGCAACAGCGGCGGCCCGCTCTTCAACATCCTCGGCGAGCTGGTCGGCATCAACCAGGCGATCGCCGGCGATCGGCAGTTCGGCCGCGCGGAGGGCCAAGGGCTCGCCATTCCCGTCGATCGCGTGCGCGACCTGCTCGGCCGCGAGTTCAACCCGTTCGACCTGCTCCACCTCTGGCTCGGCCTCGAGATGGGCGACGGCGAGGGGGCGGGCGTGCTGGTGCGCAAGGTCGAGCGCGACGGTCCTGCGGCCTCCGCCGGACTGCAGGCGGGCGATCGCATCGTGCGCGTCGGCGACTACGACATCGCCGATCGCACCGCCTTCAACCTCTCGATCTCGACGCTGACGCGCGGCGAACCGATCGCGCTCGCCTACCAGCGCGACGGCAAGAAGCGCGAGGCGTCGCTCCGGCCGGTCGACATCGATGCGGCGATCCGCGCGCGCCTCGGCGCCACCGTCGCGGTCAACTCGGGCTACCTGCTCTTCGTCGACGTCGACGAGCGCGGCGCCGCCGGCTCGATCGGCATCCGCCAGAACGACGCGCTCGTCGAGTTCGCCGGCGCACCGGTCGCGTCGGTGCCGGAACTGTTCGATCGGCTGCGCAAGGTCGAGCCGGGCGACGCGGCGAAGCTCCTCGTCTACCGCTTCACTCGCAACCGCCCGCCGCGCCAACTCGAGGGCGAGCTCAAGCTCTGAGCCGCCGCGCGGCGCAAGGCCACGCTCGCCGCGCGACTCGCAACCGCTCACCGCGGCCGCAGCTCCGTCTCGTTCTTCAGCGCCCGCAGCGCCTTGGCGAAGCCGACCACCGCTTCGGCCGACGGCGTGGCGAGGTCGCGCCAGCCGCGTTCGCGCAGCGCCTGCGCACGCGCCTCGAGCGCCGCTCGTTCGCGCGCCGCCTCGGGCTGCGCCGCCCACCACTGCAAGCCGGCCGCCGCCAGCAGCGCATCGCCGCCGACCAGGGCCGCGCGCGTCTCGACGGCGAGCCCCGCCTCCGCGTCGACCAGCACCACGTCGGCGAGCGACCGCTCGTCGCGACCGGCCGCCGCCACCACGCCGCGCACCAAGCGGCCGGCCTGCGCCCGCGTCGCGCCGGCCGCGTCGGGCGCGCCAACCGCCTGCCACGCCGCCGCGCGCGCCAGCGCATCGACCGTGATCCCGAGGCTCACCCAGCTGTTCACCCAGAGCCGCTCGCCCAGCGCGAAGCGGCGCCGATCGCCATCGAGGAAGCCGTCGGGCAGCTGGCGCGCCGCCAGCGAATCGAGCAGCGCCTTCGCGAAGCCCGCCGCCTGCGCCGAACCGGTCGAGCGCGCCAGCTCCACCGCCGCCGCGAGCGGCCACGCGACGCGCCGCTCGGGTCCGGCGAAATCGCCCGGTGCCGCCGCCCGCCACGTCGCGAGCGCGCCGACGGTCGCCTCCGCCGTCGCCAGCGCCGCCCCATCGCCGCCACTGCGCGCCAGCTCGAGCGCGCCGCTGATCCACTGGTGGCCCGCCTCGACCTTGCCGCTCGCGTGGTCGCGCCCGTGCTGCGCGAAGAGGCCGGCGGGGCGTCCCGCCGGCGGCGTGAAGTCGCGATCGAAGTCGAGCGTGTGACGCGCCACCACCTCGCCTAGCGCGAGCCACGTCCCGTCCGCGAGCGCGCGACCGAGCCACAGCAGGCTGCCGCCGAGGTCGTACTCGCCGTTGGCGAAGCTGCCGTCGGGTTGCAGGTAGCAGCCGCGATCGTCGAGCCGCGCCGCACCGCCGAGCCGCGCGGCGAGGAACGGCTGCCAGCGAGCGAGATGCTCCTCCACTTCGGGGGCGAAGCGGCCGCTCGCCGACGCGGCCACCGCCACCAGGCGCGGCCGCCCGACCGCGCGCCGCACCGCCGCGCCCGCGCGCAGCCGCAGGCGCCGCCGCACGACCTGACCCGGGTGGAGCAGCAGCGGGCCGGCCACCAGCCGCAGCGTGAAGCGGCCATCGTGCTGCAAGAGGGCGCCGCTCGGCCGCGCCACCGCCGCATCGAGCAGCAGCAGCTCGACCTCGTCGCGTCCGCTCCCGCAACCGATCCGCAGGTCGGGCGCCTCCTCGCTTGCGGCCGCGGGCGCCACCTGCCCGCTCGCCTCCGTGGCGAAGGTGCGCGTGGCGGCTCGCTTCACGGTCGCCCGCTCGCTCCATAAGCCGTGGCGCAACTCCGCCGCGCTGCCGCGCGCACGGCCGTGCAGCGACCAGTCGCGCAGCACCATCTCGCGCCCCACCGTGAAGGCGAGTTCGAGCGCCGCCTCGGAGCCGTCGTGCGCCACCTCGAGGCAGAGTTCGATCGCGGCCGAGGCGCCCTCCGCATCGCCGCGCACCGTCGCGCGCGCCGCCGCGCCGCCGCCATCCGGCCCGAGCCACGACCACTCGGTGAGGCCGCGCCCCCGTTCGCGCAGGCCATCGACCTCCCATTCGACGTGGCCGAGGTCGAGCTCGAGCGCAGCGGCCGCGCACGACCAAGCGAGCGCGCCGCCCGTGGTCGCCAGCTCGCCGCTGCCGCCCGCGAGGCGCGTCGTGCGACGCTCCACCCCTCGTGCGAGCCGCGGCGCCGGCGACGGCGCGCGCGTCGGCCGCAGCTCGAGCCGCCCTGGCCGCTGCGAGAAGGCGCAGGGCGCGACGGCGACCCAGCTCGGCGAGCCGTCGGGCCAGCTCCGCCAAGTCGAGACGCGGCACGGCCGCTCGACGGCCCCTTCGTAGAGCGCCAGCCGTTCGCCCGGAGCGAGCGCACCCGGCGGCAGCTCCAGCGCGAACGGCTCCGGCCACCCGCCCGTGGGCCCCCGCGGCGCGATCGCCCCGGCCGTCTCGCGGAAGCTCCGCTCCCGCAGGAGCGGCGCGTCGACCCAACCGATTCGGACGCTCCGCCCCTCGCCCGCGGCGAGCGCCACCCAGAGGGCGGCGCGAACTCCTTGCTCGATCCCCATCGGCTCCTCCTTGCGCGCCCGGCGGAGCGAGGAGGACGACGCTCGCGCCCGCCGGTGACCGCCGGCTCGCGAGCATTTCCCGAAAGCTGAGCTAGATTCCCGCACCTGCCTTGGTGAATGACCGAGACGCTGCCGGAGCAAGCAATGAGCGACGCCTCGCCCCCGTCGTCCTGGGATCCGACTCAACCGGCGAGTGCCGCTCCGGAATCGGGCGGCTTCGTGCGCGACTTCCTCCGCTTCGCGTGGGAGGAGAAGTGGTGGTGGATCGTCCCGATGGTGCTGATCGTCGGGCTGCTCGGCGTGATGCTCTTCGCGGCCCAGGGCAACACGATCGCGCCGTTCTTCTACGCGCTCTTCTAGGCGCGCCGCGCGACGGTCGAGGAAGCGACGGTCGAGGAGGAGCGTGCCGTGACGCACGGTGCGACCGAGTGGGAGCCGACGGCGTCGCGCGCAACGGCGCCGGCCGGCGGCGTGCGCGGCTTCCTCGAGTTCGCCGGCGACCACAAGGCGTGGTGGATCGTGCCGGCGCTGCTCACGGCGCTGCTGCTGGCGCTGCTGGTCCTGCTGGCGCGCGGCGACCTGCACGTCCCCGACAGCTACCGCCTCCTCTGAGCGCCGCGTGAGCCCGCGCCGCATCGCCCTGTTCGGCGGCTCGTTCGATCCGCCCCACCTCGGCCACCTCCACGTCGCGCGCGCCGCCCACGAGGAGCTCGCGCTCGACGAGGTGCGACTGCTGCCGGCTGCGCAGCCGCCCCACAAGCGCTCGCGCGTGCTGGCGCCCGCCGCCGATCGCCTCGCGATGGTGGCGCGCCTCGCCGCGCTCGAACCGTGGCTCGCCGTCGACGAACGCGAGCTCGCGCGCGGCGGCCTCTCCTACACCTACGACACGCTGCTCGCGGTGCGCGGCGAACTCGCGGCGGGCGGCGCGGAGCTCTTCTTCCTGATCGGCTCCGACAGCCTGCACGACCTGCCGAGCTGGCATCGCGCCGCCGAACTCGTCGAGTTGGCGACCTTCGTCACGGTGCCGCGCGACGGCGAGAGCCTCGCGCTGGCGCAAGCGACGCTGGCAGCGCGCCTGCCCGCCGCCGCCCCGCGCCTCCTCGCGCAGGTGCTGGCCGCCCCGCCGCTGCCGATCTCCTCGAGCCAGGTGCGCGCGCGCTGCGCCGCCGGCCTGCCGATCGACGAACTCGTGCCGGCCAGCGTGCGCGACTGGATCGCCGCCCGCGGCCTCTACCGCGCCCTCTGACGCCTCGCGAGGATCGGCCGCCCGAGTCCCCTGCCGCGCGACGACTTCGGTGCTATGAAGCTCGCCGCGACGAGCCGCGAGCCGCGACGAGCCGCGCGACGGCACGCGTCGGCGAAGCCGTCGTCCGCGGCGAACGCGAGGAGTCCTCCTGTTGAAGCCCTCCACGAACGATTCCGCCGTTGCAAGGAGCGCGCTGGCCGCCGTGCTGGCCTGCGCGGGGTGCGGCGGAGCGCCGGAGGGGGCGCCCGAGGTGCCGGGAGTCCCCGCCACGGCAGCGAAGGCGCCAGGCGAAGAGAAGACGGAGCCGCAGGAGCGGAAGGTGACGATCAACGACCGCCGGCTCGGCGACGAGGAACTCGCCCAGTTCGAGCAGGCGTACCGGATCCGGATCCCCGATGCGGACTACTGGTACGACCCGGTGCTCGGTGCCTGGGGTGGCAAGGGCGGCCCCACCGCGGGCCTGACGTTGCCCGGACTCGACTGGGGAGGCCCGCTCCGTGCGGATGCATCGGCCGGTGACACCCGAGTCTTCGTGAACGGGCGCGAGCTTCCCCGCGCCGATCTCCTCGCACTCGAGCGGATCACCGGGCCGATCGTGGCGGGTCGCTACTTCATCACCGCCTCGGGGATCGCCGGATTCGAGGGCGGCCCGCCGCTCTGGGACCTGAATGCGATGGCAGCGCCCGCGTACGGCGGGGGCTCGAACACGTGGCAGTCGCGGATCCTCGGCTCGAGCGGCTTCTCCGACGGCACCACCAGCGCCGTCTTCCTTCCCAACGGCGGCATCGTCAGTACCGGCGAGTAGCGCGGCGAAGCCGACCGCGCCGTCGGACGCCGCGCGCGCCGCCAGCGCAGCGCGACGACTAACGCAACGCGCCCGCTTCGACCGCCTCGATCTCGACGGAGACGCCGTACTGGCGCGCGAGGTCGCCCTTCGCGCGCGAGAGGCCGGCGCGCAGCACCTCGTACTGGGTGATGGCGGCGGTCTCGCGGTCGCGCGCCTCGAAGAGGTCGCGCTGCGCCTCGCGCACCTGGAAGGTGGTCGAGTGCTCGTTCTCGAGGCGGGTGAGCTCCGCCTGGTACTGCTCCTCGGCCAAGAGCCGCGCCTGGCGCGCCGCCGCGTAGGCCGCTTCGGCGTCGTTGACGTCGCGCACCGCGCCGCGCAGCTCCTGGACGATCGCCATGCGCCGCTCGAGCAGCGCCATCAGCGAGCGCTCCTTCTCGATCTGCGCGCGCCGCTCGCCCGCCTCGCCGGCCCGATTGCCGATCGGATGGGCGAAGTCGACGCCGAGCGACCACTGGTCGAACTCGCGGTCGCGGATCTGGCCGAGGCTCTCGCCCCAGAGGTCGACGTTGTTCTTGCTGGCGCCGCCCGCCTGCTTGCCGGCGAGCCCGGCGAACCCGTAGCTGCCGCGCAGGTCGAGCTGCGAGCGGCTGCTGTTCTCGGCGACCGCCAGCGCGAGGTCGGCCGCGCGCAGGTCGACCTCGAGCGCGCGCAGGTCGGAGCGGCTCGCGAAGGCGGCGAGGATCACCGCCTCCTCGTCCGGCAGCGTCTCCTCGCGCACGCCCGCCTCGCTGGTCGGCACGATCTCGCCCTTCCAGTCGGCCGGATTCGCGCCCGGCGACAGGAGCAGCTTCAGCGCGTCCTCGCTGCGCCCCACCGCGTTCTGCGCGCGGATCAGCGTCTCCTTGCGGCGCGCCGCCTCCGCCTGCGCGGTCAGCACGTCGAGGCGCGTCATCACGCCGGCCGCGAGGCGGCGCTGGTTGTTGCGCACCAGCTCCTCGGCGACCTCGAGCGCGTTGCGGGCCGTGTCGCGCTCCTTGCGGCTGCGCACCAGCGTCCAGTAGGCCTCGACCGCGCGGAACGCCGTCTCCTGCAGCAGCTGGTCGAGCTCGAGGTCGCCGCGCACCAGCAGCAGGCGCGCCTGCTCGACCGGCGCCTCGGTCACGGTCGGACCGAAGCCGCGCAGCAGCGGCTGCGTGACGTTCAGCGCGAGGTCGCTCGCCAGCGTCGGGTTGAAGCCGAAGAACGGGTTGGTCGGCGACTGGCGGTTGTAGGAGAGCTGGTAGCCGAGGTCGTAGGTCATGCCGCTGCGGAAGAGGCCGCGCAGGCCGAGGCCGCCGTTCAGCGACTGGTTGCGCGGCGCCGTGAACGACGACGCCGTCGGCTCCTCGCGATCGGCGCCGGTGACCGAGGCGTAGAGCTCGGGATCGAACGAACCGAGCGCCTCCTCGACCGCCGCCGCGCGCGACGCGTTGCCGAGCGCGCTCAAGTGGAGTCCGACGTTGTCGGCCAGCACCTTGCGCACGCACTCCTCGAGGCTCATCTCGACCGGCCCGTCACGGGTCGCGGCGCAGAGGGCGAAGGACAACAGGATCGCGTTCAACGCTCCCACTCCTGCAAGAGTTTGAGGACCAGTTCCTTCAGCTTCGCATCGTCGCTCGCGTTCGCCGCTCGGCGCAGGTCGTCGCGATCCTCGCGCGTCACCAGCGTCGGCACGTTCTCGCGCACCCAGCTGAGCTCGTGGTAGGCGTGCCAGCGCGTCCAGTGCACCGTCGAGGCCAAGTCGTCGTAGAGGAGCTTGCGCGCCTCGCGCCGCCGCTCCTCCGGCTTCTCGAGCGCCAGCAGCGCGAGGTTCTTGTCGAGGCAGCCGAGCTTCGCGTCCCAGTCGGGGTCGCTGCGCGCCACGCGGTTGAAGGCGTTGTAGCGCGGCCCCTTCTCGAAGAGCGCCAGGAAGAGGAGCTGCTCGGTGCCGACGAAGTAGTCGCCCGGCGCGGCGAGCAGCGTCACTTCGGTCACGTCGCCGCGCAGCCCCTTCGGTCGCGCGCCGTGCTTCCACGCGACGATCTCGACGCGCACGACGTCGGTGCCGCGCAGCCCGGTCACCTCGACCACCTTGCCGACCACCACCGCGTCGACCTTCGCCAGCACCTGCGCGCCAAACTGCGTGTACCAGACCGGCTTCGCGGCGTCGTCCGGCGCAGGGGCCGGCGCGGGCGTCGGTGCGGGTGCGGGAGCCGGCAGCGAAGGCACGGGCGCCGGCACCTGCACCGCAAGCGCCTCACCGCCGAAGTGCGTCGCCGCTGCCACGAGGAGCGCGACCGACCGCCTCCACCCGCGCACCATGGTTGCTCTCCGTCCCGGAACCGAGGCGGCGCATCCTAGCGGGGCGGAACGGCGGCGCGGGCGACGCATCCGCGGACCGTCGCCCCCGAGCGGTGGTCCGGTCGCGCCAGCGCCGCGAGGAAATCGTCGCGCAGCGCCGGGAAGCCCGCTCCGGCGCACTGCTGGAGCAGCTGCATCCGCTCGAGGCGCGCGCGCCACGCCGCGATCACGTCGGCGTCCGACGGGCCGGGCGCGCTGAACTCCCGATCGGGGAGGACGAAGCTCCGCTCCGGCGCGAAGCCGGCGGCGCGGAGGTGCGCCTCGAGCTTGCGCCCCATCCGGAAGTCGTAGCGGCGCGCCGCGAGCGCCTCGTCGACGTACCGGTCGAGCGTCGCACGGGTCGTCGCCGCCACCGGCTCGTGGGCGAAGAGGTCGTCGATCTCGATCAGCGCGAGGAAGCCGCCGGGCACCAGCAGCTCGCGCCAGCGCTGCAGCAGCGTCGGCAGGTCGACGAAGTAGGCGGCGACGAAGCTGCACCAGATCCCGTCCGCGGGCCGATCGAGCGGCGGCAGCGCGGCGAGATCGGCACGCCGCAGCTCGACGCGCGGATGGGGTCGCGCGGCGCGCAGCAGCTCCTCGTTGCCGTCGAAGCCGACGACGGTCGCGCCGCGCTCCGCGAGTTCGCCGGCGAGCTGGCCGATGCCGCAGCCGAGGTCGAGCAGCCTCGCACCGGCGAGCGGCGGCAGTTGCGCGAAGGCACCACCCCAATCGCGCCACTGGAACTGCCGCCGGTACTCCTCCGCGATCGCCACTCCGCCCGCCTCCGCCCCGCCTCAGCGCGCGCGGCGCGGTGCGAGCGCCGCCTGCAGCGCGAGCTGCGCGCGGCGGCGCGACTCGACCTGCAGCACCAGCGCGCCGAGCGCCGTCTCGTAGACGGTGCCGCCGCCGAGCCCGCTCCACGCGACGCCCGCCTCGAAGTAGCCGCTCGTCGCCTGCTGCGGCAGGAGCTCGAGCGCCAGCGAGCGCTGGAACGCCGGCCACGCCTCGCGCCCGAGGTCGCGCGGATCGGCGACCAGCGCGCTCGCGACGAGGAAGCGCAGCGCCGGCTCGGCGCTCTTCACGCCGGTCACCACGCTGCTCACCGCGCGCGCCCACTCGGGATCGCGCTCGCCGCTCGCGCGCGTGTCGCGCGCCGCCATCGCCAGCACCGCCTGCGACGCGGCCGACAGCACTTCGGAGGGATCGCTCTTCAGCTGCGTCGCCATCCGCTCGCACAGCGCATCGGTCGACGACTTGAGGTGGAAGTCGATGCCGCCGTGGCGCGCCGTCGCCAGCGCCAGCGACGCCCACGCCGCCACCGCGCCGGCGTTGTGCTCGCGCGGCGCGTGGAACGTCGCATCGAGCGCCACCTCGAGCCAGGAGAGCGCCTGCTCCAGCCGATCGTGGACGGCGGGCCCCGCCGCCGCGGTGCCGGGCTGGCGCGCGACCAACCGCAAGTGGCGCTCGACCAACGCGAGCGTCGCCAGCGCGTGGCCGGTGCGCTCGATCGCCGGATCGCGGTGGCCGCCGAAGCGGCCGTCGCCACCTTGCTGCGCGAACAGCCAGGCGGCGGCGCGGTGGGCCGCGCGCTCGAGTTCGTCGTCGCGGCGCGCATCGCTGCGCGGCCCGCCGGCGCTGCCGGTGTCCTTCGCGTCGGCCTCGGCGCCGAGCCGCCCGTCGGAGACGAGCGCCAGCAACGCCAGTCCAGTCACGCCGCACTCGAAGCCGGGCGTGCCGTCGCCCGGCGTGAAGGAGCCATCCTCCCGCTGGTTGCGCACCAGCCAGTCGAGCGCGCGCCGCAACGGCGGCCGCCCGTCGATCGGCGGCGCCACCGCGCTCTCGACCTGCTCGCGCTCGATCGCGCGCAGCCGGGCGAGCGCCGCCTCGTCGACCTCGTTCAGCCGCTCGAGCGCGGCGGTCGCCTGCTCCTGCTCGTCGGGCCGCAGCTCTTCGACGCTCGGCACGGCGCGCGGCGGCGGCTCGATCGGCGGATCGAACTCCGGCGTCCAGGCGACCAGCTCGGGGGCGGAGAGCGCCGGCGCGCCCGTTTCGGCCGGCGCCCCGCGCTCCCCCGCTGCGGGCGGCGCGCTGGCGACGCTCGCGGCGGGCGCGGTCTGCACGCGCTCGCGCACGACCAATGCGATGCCGAACAAGAGCGGCAGCAACGCCGCGGCGACGCGCAGTTGCCACCGGCGCGACCAGCGCAGCTGATGGCCGAGGAGGTGCAGCCGGAAGCGCGCCTCGTCGAGCAGGCGGCGCGCGACCGGCGTGCCGTCGACCGCATCGAGCGCCCGCTCGAGTCGATCGGCGAAGTCGACCGACGGAGCGAGCGCCGCCGGCTGCGCCAGCCGCGCGAGCGTCTGCTGCAGCGCGGCGACTTCGGCGCGGCAAGCGCGGCAGCCGGCCACGTGCGTGCGCATCGCGGCGGCATCGGCGGCCGCCGCCTGTCCGAGCTGGTCGTCGATGAAGAGGCCGCGCGCCTCCTTGCAGTCGATCGGGAGCGGGGCGTGGCTCATCGCGTCTCTCCGCGCGCGAGCAGCGTGCGCAGCGCGCCGACCGCGGCGTGCACGCGCGACTTCACCGTGCCGATCGGGATCGAGAGGAGGGTCGCCACCTCGGCGTAGGGCAGCCCCTCGATCACGCCGAGCTGCACCACGTCGCGCAGCGTGTCGGGCAGTTTCGCCAGCGCGGCCCGCAGCTGCAGCAGCTCGTCGGCGTGCATCGCGCTCGCCGGCGGCGCCGGCATCGCATCGGCCACTCGATTCACGGCTTCCTCCCCGTCGGCATCGTCCCGCGCATCGCGCGCGCCGGTGCGGCGCAGATCGGGCCGCACGCGCCGCGCGCGCGTGACGTCGATCCAGTAGTGGCGCGCAATGGTGAACAAGAACGTCGCAAAGCTCGCCTCCGGCGTGTAACGATCGCGCGCCTTGTAGAGGCGCACGAAGACCTCCTGCGCGCAGTCCTCGGCCAGGTCGCGGTCGCCTCCCTGGCGGAAGAAGAAGGTGAGGAGGCGCGCCTCCCACCGGGCCACCAAGGCGGTGAACGCCTCGCGTGAACCGGCCCGCGCTGCCAGCATCAATTCGCGGTCTTCCTCCGGCATGGGCGTGGGACCCGCCGGCGGAACGGATGGCGGTGGCGAGCGGTTCACGCGCGCGGTTTCTGGGCGGACTCGGGCGCCTTCAGCACCGCCTCGAGCAGCCGGCGCGACCGCTCGCCCCCGGCGGAGAAGCGCAGCCGCCGCGTCTCGGGATCGACGTGGAGCAGCTCGACTGCGAGGTGGTCGGCCGGCAGCTGCCGGGCGAACCGCTCGCCCCACTCGAGCACTGCGACGGCGCCGGCCGCCAGCTCCTCTGCGAGCCCGGAGCGGACGAGGTCCTCGAGCGCGGTCGTGAAGTAGACGTCGTAGTGGTGGAGCGTGCAGCGTCCCGCGTAGGAGTGGAGCAGCGTGAACGACGGGCTGCGCACGGCGCGCGGATCGGCCCCGAGGCCGCGCGCGAGCCCGCGCACGAAGCAGGTCTTGCCGGCGCCGAGTTCGCCGGAGAGCAGCAGCAGCTCGCCGCCGCCGCAGGCCGCGCCGATCCGCTCGGCGAGCGCTTCGGTCGCGTCGCCGCCATGGGTGGTCGTCTCATGCACCAAGGGTGTGCTCATAGCCGCCACTTGCCAGCGGAGCGGAGCGCCCCGCGCCATCGATCGTCGTGAGTCCCGCCCCCTCCGCCTCGACCCGCCCGACCACCGCGCAGGCGAGCGCCGCCAGCGCGGGCGCGCCGCGCAGCTCGCTCCACGCGGCTTCCGGCAGCGCGAAGAGCAGCTCGTAGTCTTCGCCGTCGTGCAGAGCCTGCTCGATCGTCGCCGGCGCCCCATCGCCGCCGCGGCGGCGCGGCAGCGCCTCGAGTTCGATCCGCGCGCCGACGCGCGAGGCCGCGGCGACCTGACGGAGGTCGCGCGCGAGGCCGTCGGAGAGGTCGATGCAGGCGTGCACCGCGCCGCTCGCGGCCAACGCGACGCCGGCGCGCCAACGCGGCTCGAAGGCGAGGTGGTGGCGCGCGCGCGAGCCGCCGAGCGGCCCGGTCACCACCAGCAGGTCGCCCGGCCGCGCCCCATCGCGGCGCAGCGGCGCGCGCCCCTCCAGGAAGCCGAGCCCGGCGATGTCGATCGTCACGCCGCGCGGCGAGCGGGCGAGGTCGCCGCCGACGAGGCTCACCGAGTGCTCCGCCGCCAGCCGCAAGAGTCCGTCGAAGAGCGCCTTCACGTCGGCCTCGGGCAGGTCGCTCGGCACCGAGAGCGAGCAGAGCGCCGCGACCGGTCGCCCGCCCACCGCGCCGATGTCGGAGAGGACGCGCGCGAGCGCCTTGCGGCCGACCCACTCGAAGCCCTGCTCGCCGCGCCGGAAGTGGACCTCCTCGAGCGTCTGGTCGCTCTTCAGCACGAGGCCGTCGCCGCTCGGCGAGGTGACCACCGCCGCGTCGTGGCCGATGCCCAACGCGACCTCGCGCCCTTGCGCGGCGCGCGGCGCGAGCCAGGCCAGCAGTTCGCGTTCGGTGAGCGGCATGGCGCGAGCGTAGCGCGCGGCGCTTCAGCGCGGCAGCAGGCCGAACGACGCGACCACGCGCAGCTTCAGCCGCTCGATCGGCAGCGGGCCGAGCGCGCGCGAGTCGGGGTGGCGGCAGGCGGGGTTGTCGGTGAAGAGCAGCACGCGCCCGGCGGGCACCACGTCGGGCAGCAGCTCGGCGAGCTCGGTCGGCACCACCCGCTCGGCCGCGCCGATCCGCACCCGCGTCCGCTCGGCGCGCTCGCCGGCGGCGACGACCAGCGGCTCGCGCTGCACGACGTCGCCCGGCAGGCCGAGGAGGCGCGCGAGGCGCAGCTCGCCGATCTCGGTGGCGTCGCCGGTGCGGTCGAAGAGGTAGAGCGCGTCGCGCTCGAGCTCGAAGTCGTCGTCGGCGAGCGTCTTCACCACCGCCTTGCCGCCCGCCTCGATCGAGGGGGTCGAGTCGTCGTCCGCCGCGATGGCGACGAAGCGCAGGTCGCGCAGCCCGAAGAAGACCAGCGCGCCGCCGAGCAGCAGCACGACGATGCGGACGTGGCGCTGCAGCCAGCGCGGCTCGAGCCAGTGCGGACGGTTCATCGCGCCTCCTCGCCGGCGCCCGCGGCCGCCAGCCGTTCGTGCAGAACGCGCGCGGCGCGCTCCGGATCGACGGCGTCGAAGAAGAGGCGGATCGCGGCGACGCGCGTGATGCCGGCCGCCGCCAGCGCCGGGGCGCTCTCGAGCGTGAGGCCGCCGAGCGCATAGAGCGGCAGCGGCAGCGCCGCCGCAGTCGCGACGAACCGCGCGAGGCCGACCGGCTCGACGCCCGGCTTCGACGGCGTCGGCAGCAGCGGCGCGAGGAACGCATGGGCGCAGCGGGCGATCTCGTCCGGCGGGCGCGACAGCGGCAGGTGGAGCGAGAGGCCGAGCGCCAACGTCGGCGCCGCGCGCGCCAGCTGCGACGGCGGCGGCGACCGCTCCGGGAGGTGGACGCCGTGCGCGCCGACCCGCAGCGCCAGCTCGGCGTCGGCGCTGATCCAGAGTTCGAGCCGCGCCGCCGCGCACGCCCGCGCGACCCGCTCGGCCAGCGCCGCGCGCGCCGGCGCGGCGAGCGACGGCTCGCGCAGCAGCACGCGCGCCACGCCCCCCGCGGCGAGCGCCGGCAGCTTCGCCTCGAGCTCGATCGCGTCGCCGCGGTCGGGCGTCACGGCGAAGAGCGCGACCTCACGCGCGGCGCGGCGCGGGATCGGCATCGGGATCCGGGTCGGCATCGGGGTCGGGTTCGGAGTCGGGTTCGGGGTCGGCCTCGCGAGCGACGGGCTCGGCGCCGTTGGCGCTGCCGTTCGCGCTGCCGTTGGCGCCGCTCGTCCCGTTCGCCCCGCCGGGTCCGCTCGCGGCAGCGGCCGGGACGGCCGGCGCCTCGCCCGCGGGCGCGCCGTGCCCTTCGCCGGCGTGCGGGTCGCCCTCGAGGTAGACCCCCTCCTCGGCCAGCAGCGCCTGCCACTCCTCGACCGCCTCCATCTGCAGCGCCAGCACGCGCGGCCCGAGCCGCTCCTGCACCAGCTTCTTCACCTCGGCCCGCTGCAGCAGCGCGTCGATCACCTCGCGATGGCGCGCCGTCAGCAGGAGCGCCGGCCGCAAGCTGACGAAGCGCACCTTCTCGGCGTACTCGCGGATCGAGAAGACGATGTTCTGCGGCAGGTCGATCTGCGAGTGGGCGGCGAGCGTGTCGAGGATCTCCGCGGCGGTGAGGCCGCCGGCGATCGCCCGCTCGACCGAGCGCGGCGTGATGCGGAAGCGGTGGGCGTCGTCGGGCGCGACGCGCTCGGCGAAGCGGTCGAGCCGCTGGATGAGGTCGTAGGCGTCCGCTTCGGGCAGCAGCAGCACCTCGAAGTCGGAGTTGACCAGCAGGCGGCTCGTGGCCGGCGGCGTCTCGCTCTCGGCGAGGCCGAGCGCCTTCACCGCGAGCGGCGTGAGGCACAACATCACCGGCCGCCCGGCATCGACGGCGACATCGAGCAGGCCGAGCAGGTGGAGCTCCTCGCCGAGGAAGCCGCCGACCACCTGGCCGAGCTGCGGCAGGTCGCGCAGGTGCGCTTCGGGCGAGTACTGGAAGCGGCTCTGGTACGCCTCGCGCAACCCCGCGGCGTCGAGCTGCGCGAGGTAGCGCTGCCGCACCGCGCCGACGAAGAGCTGGAAGTCGTACCAGCGGCCGGGCTTCAGCTCCTTCAGCCGCTCGAGCGCGAGCTTGCGCAGGCGCGGCGGATGGAAGGCGCGCCCCGGATCGTCGAGCAGCGCGGTCAGCAGCTCCTTCAGCTTGAAGTGGACCGAGAGGCGCGGCCAAGTCTTGCCCTTCGCGGTGAGCTGCAGCGTCCGTTCCGGCGTGCGCTTCAGCAGGTGGCGCTGCAGCGCGAGGTCGAGCAGGAAGTTGAAGAGCTTCTCGGCCGGGAAGTCGCCCTTCGAGCCGAGGATCAGCTCGTCCTCGATCTTCTTGGCGGCGGCGCGGTAGATCTGCCCGCCCTGCGTGTAGCGCACCTTGTCGCGGGTGAGCCGCTCCATCAGCAGCGAGAGGTCGGAGAGCAGGTCGACGCCGAGCGTGCGCACGCGCGCCGGAGCGGCCGGCTGGGCCGCGCCGCGCCGCTCGAGCTCGGCGGCGAGGATCTCCTCGAACAGGACGATCGTCTCGTCGAAGTGGTTGATGCCGTACTCGCCGAGCGCGAGGTGGCGCACCGTGCCCAACCGCTCCGCTTCGAGCGCCTCCTTCACCTCGCGCCGCTTGCCGCCCGACGGATCGAGCACGGCGCGGCCCACCAGCGCGCGCGGCAGCAGGCCGCCGCCCGGCAGCAGCGCCCGCTCGTAGAGATCGCGCACCTCGGCCGGGAGGCGTTCGACCCGCTGGCCGACCGCCTCCGGCGCGAGCAGCAGCGCGGCCTCCTCGCCCGCCGCGAAGTCGGGACGCGCCTCGAGCAGCTTCTTCAGCGAGAACGACGCCGACAGCTCGAGGTCGAGGTCGGTCAGCTCGCGCTGCAGGATCTCGCCGAGCTCGGTGGCGATCACGTAGCGCGGCGACTCGTTGTCGGCCACCACGCGCGCGAAGAGGAAGCCGCGCTGCAGCAGCGCGCGCACCGCGGCGTCGACTTCGTGCGGGCTCATGAAGGCGAAGCTGCGCGCGGCGCGGATCGACTCGAGGTCGGCCTCGAACGAGCGGCGCGACAGGAAGAAGCGCAGCAGGTCGACCAGCTTCTTGCCGAGCAGGCGCAGCCGGCGGCGCACCAGCCCGTCGTCGGTCATCAGCCGAGCGAGCTCGACCACCAGCTCGGTGCCGGGCGCGGCGCGCTGCCCGTCCCCCTGCCAGAAGCCGTGCAGCTCCCCTTGCAGCGCCGGGCTCTGCAGCCGGAGCAGTTCCTCGAGTCGCGTCATGGCAGCTCCGCCTGACTCGCGATCCGGTAGGTGTAGCCCCGCTCCGTGAGGTAGCGCTGGCGACGCTCGGCGCACTCCTCCTCCTTCGTGTCCTTCGACACGAGGGAATAGAAGGTCGCCGGCGCGCCGCTGCTCTTCGGACGCAGGATGCGGCCGAGGCGCTGCGCCTCTTCCTGCCGCGAGCCGAAGGTGCCGGAGACCTGCACGGCGACGTTCGCGTCGGGCAGGTCGATGGCGAAGTTGCCCACCTTCGACACCACGAGGACCGGGATGCGGCCCTCCTTGAACGCGCGATAGAGGCGCTCCCGTTCCGCCGTCGGCGTCTTGCCGACGATCAGCGGGGCGTCGATCGCCTTGGCCATCGCCTCGATCTGCTCGAGGTACTGGCCGATCACCAGGACATGGTCGCCGCCGTGCTTCGCCAGGATGCGGCGCAGCACCGGCAGCTTGTCGGGGTTCTCGCTGGCGAGGCGGAACTGGTCGCGGCTCTGCAGCGAGAGGTACTGGATGCGCTGCTCCTGCGGGAGGGGCACGCGCACCTCGATGCAGTGCGCCTCGGCGATCCAGCCGAGCGTCTCGAGCTCCTTCCACGGCATGTCGAAGCGCTTCGGCCCGATGAGGCTGAAGACGTCGTCCTCGCGGTGGTCCTCGCGCACCAGCGTGGCGGTCAAGCCGAGGCGGCGGCGCGCCTGCAGGTCGGCGCTGGCGCGGAACACCGGCGCCGGCAGCAGGTGGACCTCGTCGTAGACGATCAGCCCCCAGTCCTTGGCCGCGAACAGGCCGAAGTGGGTGAACGGCGTCGCCCCCTTCTCCTTGCGGTGCGTGAGGATCTGGTAGGTCGAGATCGTGATCGGGCGGATCTCCTTGCGATCGCCGGTGTACTCGCCGACGTCCTCGGCCGGCACGTTCGCCTTGTCGATCAGCTCCGACTTCCACTGCCGCACCGCGACGGTGTTGGTGGTGAGCACCAGCGTCTCGCACTGCAGCTTCTCGATCACCGCCATCGAGACCACGGTCTTGCCGGCGCCACACGGCAGCACGATCACGCCGCTGCCGCCGCGCTCGCTGCCGCCGGCGTGGAAGAGCTCGGCCGCGTGGCGCTGGTAGGGGCGCACCGTGAACGGCTTGCCGGAGAGCGTCGTCGTGCGCAGCTCGAAGCGGTAGGGCGCGCCGGGCGTGTAGCCCGCCACGTCGTCGACCGGGTAGCCGAGCTTGAGCAGCGTCTGCTTCACCTCGCCGCGCGACAGCTCGTCGAGGCGCAGCGCGCCGTCTTGCTCGGTGGCGAGCGTCCACTTCGCCAGCACGCCGGCCGCGACGAAGTCGGCCAGCAGCTTCGCGTCGCCCGACTCGAGCACGAGCCCGGCGGCGCGGCGCACCAGCCGCAGCAGCCCGTAGCGGCGCAGGAAGTCCTCGATGTCGTGCAGCACGTTCTGCGACGGCGGCTCGCGGCTCATCCGCTGCAGGAAGTCGACCACCTGCGCGGCCGTCACGCCGACCGCCGCCGCGTTCCAGAGCGAGAGCGGCGTGATGCGGTAGGTGTGGAACCGCTCCGGCGACTTCTCGAGCTCCGCGAAGCGCGGCAGGAACGCCTGCGCCTCGCCAGCCAGCGCGTGGCCGACCTCGAGGAGGATCGTGCGGTCCGACTGCACCCAGAGCGGACGATCGCTGCTCATGCGCGCGCCTCCGACGGTAAGGCGGTGCGCCGCGCGGCACGTCCGCGCAGCAGCGGCGCGAGCGCGCGGCCGGTGTGCGACGCGGCGCAGGCGGCGACCGTCTCCGGCGTGCCGGCGACGACGAGCTGCCCGCCCGCTGCGCCGCCGTCGGGGCCGAGGTCGACGATCCAGTCGGCGCTCTTCAGCACGTCGAGATGGTGCTCGATCACCAGCACCGAGCTGCCGCGCTCGACCAGCCGGTGGAAGACGGCGACCAGCTTCTGCACGTCGGCGAAGTGGAGTCCGGTGGTCGGCTCGTCGAGCAGGTAGAGCGTCTTGCCGATGCTCGGCCGCGCGAGTTCCGCAGCGAGCTTGACGCGCTGCGCCTCGCCGCCCGAGAGCGTCGTCGACGACTGCCCGAGCTTCAGGTAGCCGAGCCCGACGTCCTGCAGCACCTGCAGCGTCCGCTTGATGCGCGGGTGGCTCGCGAAGAAGGCGAGCGCCTCCTCCACCTCCATCTGCAGCACCTCGGCGATGTTCTTGCCCTTGTAGCGCACCGTCAGCGTCTCGGCGGCGTAGCGCGCACCGCGGCACGCCTCGCACGGCGTCCAGACGTCCGACAGGAAGTGCATCTCGACCAGCACCGCGCCGCGCCCCTGGCACGCCTCGCAGCGGCCGTCGCCCTGGTTGAAGGAGAAGCGCACGGGCGTGAAGCCCTTCATGCGCGCCTCCTCGGTGGCGGCGAAGACGGCACGGATCGGGTCGAAAACCTTGGTGTAGGTGGCCGGGTTGCTGGACGGCGTGGTGCCGATCGGCGACTGGTCGATGACGATCAGCTGCTTCACCTGGTCCAAGCCGTCGATGGCGCGGCAGCCCGCCTGCGCCACCGGCAGCTTCACGCCGGCGAGCAGCGCCTCGACGGCCGGCCGCACCACCTCCATCAGCAGCGTCGACTTGCCCGAGCCCGACACGCCGGTCAGCGCGGTGAGCGTGCCGAGCGGCAGCGCGACGTCGAGCCCCTTCAGGTTGTGGCGCGTCGCGCCGCGGACGAGGAGCTTGCCGCTCCCCTTGCGCCGCTCCGCCGGCGTCGCGATCGCCGCGTCGCCGCGCAGCCACGCGCCGGTGAGCGACGTCGCGCACGCCTCGATGGCGGCGAACGGGCCGCTCGCGACCACTTCGCCGCCATGCACGCCGGCGCCGGGGCCGAGGTCGACGATCCAGTCGGCCGCGCGCATCATCTCCTCGTCGTGCTCGACGACGATGATGGTGTTGCCGAGCTTCTTCAGCCCCTGCAGCGTCTCGATCAAGCGGCCGGTGTCGCGCGGATGGAGGCCGATCGACGGCTCGTCCAGCACGTACATGCAGCCGACCAGCCCGCTGCCGAGCTGCGTCGCCAGCCGGATGCGCTGCGCCTCGCCGCCCGACAGCGTCGCCGAAGCGCGCTCGAGCGTCAGGTAATCGAGGCCGACGTCGACCAGGAAGCGCAGCCGGCCGCGCACCTCCTGCAGCGGCTGCGCGGCGATCTGCTGCTCCGCCTTCGAGAGCCCCGCCTTCGGCAGCTGCGCGAAGAAGTCGAGCGCCTCGCCGACCGTGAGGCGCCCCACCTCGCGCAGCCCCTGCCCGCCGACCGTGACCGCCAGCGCCTCGGGCTTCAAGCGCCCGCCGCCGCAGCTCGGGCAGCTCCCCTCCTCGGTGAGCTTCAGGAGCTTCGCGACCCACCACTTCCCTTCGTCGGCCTCGCGCACCCAGTGCTCGATCTCGCCGAGGATGCCGCGGAAGCGCGCGCTGAAGGTGTACTCGCGCGACTTCTGCACGTTCTTCGTCGCGAGCGTCGTGGTGACGCGTTCCGGCACGCCGACGCCGCGCAGCAGGCCGGCGCGCGCCTTGGCCGGGAGCTTCGCGAACGGCACCTCGAGATCGACGTCGAGCTCGCGCGCGGCCCCTTCGAGGATGCTGCGGTGCCAGCCGCCCTTCTTGGTGAAGAGGCGACCGGGGAAGTCGGTGAGCAGCGCGCCGCCGAAGAGCGGCTTGTGCGGCGCGACGATCACCCGCTCCTCGACGCTGCGCCGCATGCGGCCGAGGCCGAGGCATTCGGGGCAGGCGCCGAGCTGATGGTTGAAGCTGAAGTGGCGCGGCGAGAGTTCCGCCTCGGGATACCAGCCGCACTTCTCGCACGACGGCCGCGTCGACCAGTCGAGCCGGGTGGTCGTGCCGTCGGCCGCCTCGAGCTGCACGCCGGCCAGTCCGCCGCCCTTGCGGAACGCCTCCTCGAGCGCTTCGGCGAGGCGCGTGCGCTTGCCCGGCTCGACGCGCACGCGATCGATCACCAGCGCGATCTCGCGCTGCGCGAGCGGCGCCGCGTTCGCCGCCGCGTTCGACGCCGCGTTCGCCGCTCCGGCGAGTTCGTCGACGCGCCGCTCGACGCCGTCGATCAGCAGGCGGAGGTAGCCGTCGGCTTGCAGGCCGGGCAGCGCCGCGGCGAGTTCGTCGGCGCGCGTGAAGCGCAGCGGCCGGCGCGCCTCGGCCCGCCAGAGCGGCGCCAAGAGGAGCGCCTTGCCCCCCGCGCCGCGCTCGACGAGGTCGGCCGCGGCGGTGGTCGCCGACCAGGCGCGCGCTGCGGCGCCGCAGGTCGGGCAGTGCGGCAGGCCGATGCGCGCCCACAGCAGGCGCAGGTGGTCGTGGATCTCGGTGGTGGTCGCGACGGTCGAGCGCGGGTTCTTCGAGCCGCCCTTCTGGTCGATGGCGATGGCCGGCCGTAGCCCGTGGATGCGGTCGACCGGCGCGCGCTCGAGGCGCGAGAAGAAGCGGCGCGCGTAGGTGGAGAGCGACTCGACGAAGCGGCGCTGCCCCTCGGCGAAGAGCGTCTCGAAGGCGAGCGACGTCTTGCCCGAGCCGGAGACGCCGGTGATCACGGTCAACGCGTCCTGCGGCAGCTCGACGTCGATGCCGCGCAGGTTGTTCTTGCGAGCGCCGCGCACGACGAGGCGGCGCGGATCGTCGTCGGGGTGCGGCGTCGCGCGCTCGTAACGCGGCGTCGTGGCGCCGTCGCTGCCGATCGGCGGCGGGTCGAGCACGTCGCGCAGGTACCGGCCGGTGTGCGACCCCTTCGCCTTGGCGATCTGCTCGGGCGTGCCCGCCGCGACCAGCTTGCCGCCGCCGCCGCCCCCTTCCGGCCCGAGGTCGAGCAGCCAGTCGCACTGCGCGATCACCTCGAGGTGGTGCTCGATGACCAGCACCGTGTTGCCGCGCTCGACCAGCGCGTGGAGCGCCGCCATCAGCTTCTTCACGTCCTCGACGTGGAGCCCGGTGGTCGGCTCGTCGAGGATGTAGAGCGTGCGGCCGGTCTCGGGGCGCGCCAGCTCCGCGGCCAGCTTGATGCGTTGCGCCTCGCCGCCGCTCACCGTCGTCGACGGCTGGCCGAGGCTCATGTAGTCGAGCCCGACGTCGACCAGCGTCTGCAGGATGCGCCGCACCTTCGGCACGTTCTGGAACCAGCCGACCGCGTCGCCGATCGACGCGTCGAGCAGCTCGTGCACGTCGCGCCCGCCCCACTTCACCTCGAGCGTCTCGCGGTTGAAGCGCCGCCCGCTGCACTCCTCGCAGGTCACCTCGACGTCGGCGAGGAACTGCATCTCGATGGTGCGCACGCCCGCGCCGCCGCACGTCTCGCAGCGGCCGCCGGCGACGTTGAAGCTGAAGCGCCCCTTCTTCCAGCCGCGCGCCTGCGCCTCGGGCGTCGCCGCGAAGAGGTCGCGGATCAGGTCGAAGAGGCCGGTGTAGGTGGCCGGGTTGCTGCGCGGCGTGCGGCCGATCGGCGCCTGGTCGATCTCGATCACCTTGTCGATCGCCTCGACGCCGGTGAGCTTGTCGAACGCGCCGGGCGGCTCGACCGCGCCGTGCAGCTGGCGCGCGAGCTCGCGCTTCAGCACCAGGTGCACGAGCGTCGACTTGCCCGAGCCCGAGACGCCGGTCACGCCGATCAGGCAACCGAGCGGCAGCTCGACGTCGACGCCCTTCAGGTTGAACTGGCGCGCCCCTTCGAGTCGCAGCTTCGCGCCGCTCCCCTTGCGCCGTGTCGTCGGCAGCGCGAGCCGCTCCTCGCCGCGCAGGTAGCGCGCGGTGAGCGAGTCGCCCTTCGCGACCACCTCGGCGACCGGGCCCGACGCGACCACGTGGCCGCCCCGCTTGCCGGCGCCCGGCCCGACGTCGACCAGCCAGTCGGAGGCGAGCATCGTGTCGCGGTCGTGCTCGACCACGCAGACGGTGTTGCGCCGGTCGCGCAGCTCGTGCAGCGTGCGCAGCAGCAGGTGGTGGTCGCGCGGATGGAGGCCGATCGACGGCTCGTCGAGCACGTAGAGGACGCCCTGCAATCCGGCGCCGACCTGCGTGGCGAGCCGCACGCGCTGCGCCTCGCCGCCCGAGAGCGTCGCCGCGCTGCGATCGAGCGTGAGGTAGCCGAGGCCGACCTCGGTGAGGAAGCGCAGCCGCCCGCGCAGCTCGCGCAGGATCGCCGCGCCGACCAGCTCGTCGCGCTTCTCGAGCAGCGCGTCGCTGGCGAAGAAGGCGACCGCGGCATCGACGGTGAGCGCGGCGTAGTGGGTGATCGGCTGCTCGCGGAAGGTGACCGCGAGCGCCTCCTTGCGCAGGCGCGCGCCGGCGCAGCCGCGGCAGCTCATCTCGGTGAGGAACTTCTCGAGGTGCTTCGGGTGGCTCGTGCGCCAGGTCTCCTCCATCGCCGGGAGGATGCCGGGCAGCGCACGATGGTCCTCGCCCTTCACCGTGAAGCCGCTGGTCGCCGACTGGTACTCGAACTTGAGGCGGATCGCCTCGTCGGTGCCGTGCAGCAGCGCCCGCTTCGCCGCTTCGGGCAGCGAGCGCCACGGCTGGTCGAGCCGGAAGCCGAGCTTCTTGCCGAGCTGCGCGAGCGCGCTCATGCGCAGCTTGAGGTAGGGCAGGTAGCCGGTCTTGGTCATGATCGCGAGCGCGCCGCCCTCGATCGACTTGCCGGCGTCGGGGATCACCTTCTTCGGGTCGACGCGCATCGAGCGGCCGAGCCCGTTGCATTCGGGGCAGGCGCCGTGCGGCGAGTTGAAGCTGAAGAGGCGCGGCTCCATCTCGGGCAGGCCGAGGCCGCAGCCGGGGCAGGCGAGCTTGCCGGAGAACTCGACCAGCTGTCCCTTGCCGCCGTCGCGCTCGATCCACGCGGAGGCCTGGCCGTCGCAGAGCCGCAGCGCTCCCTCGAGCGCCTCGGCGACGCGGCCGCGCTTCTCCGCGTCGAGCACGATGCGATCGGTGACCAGCTCGATGGTGTGCGTCTCGTAGCGCGCGAGCGTCAGCGGCTCGTCGAGGCGCTTCAGCTCCCCGTCGATGCGGGCGCGCACGAACCCCTTGCGGCGCCACTGTTCGAGTTCGGTCCGGTAGTGCCCCTTGCGGCCGCGCACCACCGGCGCCAGCACGAGGCAGCGCGCGCCCGGATGGTCGCGCAGCAGCGTGTCGGCCATCTGGTCGGCGGTCTGCGCCTGCAGCACGCGGCCGCAGCCGACGCAGTGCGGGGTGCCGAGCCGCGCGAAGAGGAGGCGCAGGTAGTCCCAGATCTCGGTGACGGTCGCGACGGTGCTGCGCGGGTTGCGGTTGACCGTCTTCTGGTCGATCGAGAGGGTCGGCGAGAGGCCGGTGATGCTCTCGACCTTCGGCTTCTCCATGCGGCCGACGAACTGGCGGGCGTAGGAGGAGAGCGACTCGAGGAAGCGGCGCTGCCCCTCCCGGAAGAGGGTGTCGAAGGCGAGCGACGACTTCCCGGAGCCCGAGACCCCGGTGAAGGTGATCAGCGCGTCGCGAGGGAGGGTCAGATCGACCCCCTTCAGGTTGTGCTCGCGCGCACCTCGGATGACGATGTTTTCGTGCACCATCCGCACACGACCGTCGAGGCCTGACCGCTGGATTTCCGCGGCGCGGAAAAAGGCGGGGATCGTAGCGACGGCGTCGAGGCGCTGGCGGGAGAGAAATCCGCCGGCGCGGAGCGCGCGCAGACGCTAGCTTCGCGCCCCCTTTTCGGACGGGGATGAAACCATGCGCACGATCGTGACCGATACGGCCCTCCACTGGGCGGGCGTGGCGAAGGGCGTGGCCGACCGCGTGGTCCGGCCGCTCGCGACCAAGTACGACCGCCTGCAGGAATATCCGTGGGAGATCCAGAAGGAGCTCGCCGCGGCGGGCCTCTTCGGCGTCTGGATCCCGAAGGCGTACGGCGGCCACGGCGCCGGCATCGTGGCGTTGTGCAAGGTCGTCGAGGAGCTGTCGCGCGCCTGCCCGGGCGTCGGCGTGATGTACGCCGTGAACGCGCTCGGCTCCTTCCCGATGATCATCGCGGGCACCGAGGAGCAGAAGCAGCGCTTCCTGCCCTCGATCGCCAAGGGCGAGAAGCTGATCGCCTTCTGCCTCTCCGAGAAGTTCGCCGGCTCCGACGCTGGCGGCATGCGCACGCGCGCGGTCAAGGAGGGCAACGACTGGGTCATCCGCGGCGAGAAGAAGTGGACCACCAACGGCGGCGCCGCTGACCTCTACACCGTCTTCGCGGTGACCGATCCCGACAGCAAGAGCCGCCGCATCTCCGCCTTCATGGTGGAGAAGGGGATGCCCGGATTCTCGATCGGCAAGGTCGAGGACAAGATGGGCATCCGCGCGGTGCCGGTGGTCGAGACGCACTTCAACGGCGTGCGCGTCGGCGACAGCCACCTGCTCGGCGGCAAGGCGGGCATGGGCTTCGTCCACTCGATGCAGACGCTCGATTGGGCGCGTCCCGGCGTCGCGGCGCAGGCGGTCGGCCTCGCTCAGGGGGCGCTCGACTACGCGCTCCTCTACGCGACCAAGCGCAACCAGTTCGGCGCGCCGATCTCCTCGTTCCAGATGATCCAGGAGATGCTGGCCGACATGTCGGCGAAGGTCGACGCAGCGCGCTGGCTGGTCTACGCGGCGGCGTCGGCGGTCGACGAGGGCGACAGCAACGTCACCAAGCTGGCGGCCGAGTGCAAGTACTTCGCCACCGAGGTCGCCATGGAGGTCTCCACCAAGGCGGTGCAGATCTTCGGTGGCTACGGCTACATGCGCGACTACCCGATCGAGAAGTACATGCGCGACGCGAAGATCACGCAGATCTACGAGGGCGCCAACCAGATCCAGAAGCTCGTCATCGCGCGCAACCTCATCAAGGAGGCGTCGGGCCTCGACCACTTGATGAAGTACCTGCCGCAGGAGACGCAGTGCGACTACCCCGCGTGAATCGGGAGGCCGGCGTGAGCCGCCGATCGATCGACTGAACGCGAACGCGCGCCGTCAGGTCTCCCCTGACGGCGCGCGCTGTTTCGTGGCTCGGACTGCTTCGTGACTCGACCTGCTTCGTGACTCGGACTGCAGCTCGAAGCGGCGCTACTCGCACCGCCGCCAGACGCCGACGACCCGCCCCTGGATCGTCACGTCGTCGACGTAGATCGGCTCCATCGTCGCGTTGGCCGGCTGCAGCCGGACGCGCCCCTGCTCGCGGAAGACCCGCTTCAGCGTCGCCGAGCCGTCGTCGAGCAGCGCCACGGCGATCTCGCCGTCGCGCACCTGCTGCTGCGGCCGGACGACGACGAGGTCGCCGTCGCAGATGTGGTCGTCGATCATGCTGCTGCCGCGCACGCGCAGCGCGAAGGCGTCGCGCGGCACCATGTCGGCCGGGAAGACGCGGCTCTCGTAGCTGTCGGCGACCGCCTCGATCGGCGCGCCCGCCGCGATGGTGCCGGCGATGCGCACGCGCACCCACCCTTCGGGCACCTCCGACTCCTCGTGGTCGACGAGCGTCTCGGCGTCGGGCCGAACCGAGGCAGCGACCGGCGCGGGCGCCGGCGCCGATTCCGCCTCGCGCTCGAGCGCCAACTCGGCCGCCAATCCGCCCCCGATCGCGACCAGCGGCCGCGGATCGCTCGCCTGCAGCAGCTTCCAGCCGTGGGCCGATCCGTCGCCCTTCAGGTAGCCGCGTCGCTCGAGCGCCTTCAGGTGCTGGAACACCGTCGTCGGCGACTTCTTGAGGCGCGTGGCGAGTTCACGTACCGATGGAATATGTCCACGCGTCCGCGCGAACTGTTCCAGAGCTCTCAACACCTCGAGCTGCTTCTTCGACAGCGGGTGCGACATCGGCTTCTTCCCCCTCAGGTTCCGGCTCGGGCGAGCGTGTTAACGAACGCAAAACGAACGTTCAAGCCCCTGGTTGCTCCCCTGACTTTCCCATGGATCTTCACGCCGGCGCGGAAGCGACCGCGCGCGCAGCGGCGGCCCCACGACGGCCTATAGTCCCGCGCCTCATGCCGCTCCTCTTCGACGCGCATCGCCGACCGCTGCGGAGCCTCCGCCTCTCGGTCACCGATCGCTGCAACCTGCGCTGCGCCTACTGCATGCCGGAGGAGGAGTATCGCTGGCTCGAACGCGCCGCGCTGCTCTCCTTCGAGGAGCTCGCGCGGCTGGTCGACCGCTTCCTCGCGCTCGGCGTCACCAAGGTGCGCCTCACCGGCGGCGAGCCGCTGCTGCGCCGCGACCTCGACGTGCTGGTCGCCGCGCTCGCGACGAAGCCGGGGCTCGCCGACCTCGCGCTGACCACCAACGGCTTGCTGCTCGCCGAGCAAGCGGCGGCGCTGAAGCGCGCCGGCCTCCACCGCCTCACGGTCAGCATCGACACGCTCGACCCGCGCCGCTTCGAGCAGCTCACGCGCCGCTCGGGCCACGACGCGCTGCTGGCCGGCATCGAGGCGGCGCGGCGCGCCGGCTTCCGCGACCTGAAGCTCGACACCGTCGTGCTGCGCGGCGTGAACGACGACGAGGTCGTGCCGCTGCTGCGCTACGCGCAAGGGATCGGCGCGGAGATCCGCTTCATCGAGTACATGGACGTCGGCGGTGCGACCCGCTGGAGCCGCGCGCAGGTGGTGCCGCGCGCCGAGCTGCTGGCGACCGTCGCCGCGGCGTTCGGCCCGGCGACGCCGCTCCCCGATCGCGACGGCGCCCCCGCCGAGCGCTTCGCGCTGCGCGACGGCACCACCTTCGGGATCATCGCCTCCACCACCGCCCCCTTCTGCGCGAGCTGCGATCGCAGCCGGCTCACCGCCGACGGCATGTGGTTCACCTGCCTCTACGCGACGCAGGGGCTCGACCTGCGCGGGCCGTTGCGCGCCGGCGCGAGCGACGCGGAGCTCGAAGCGCTGCTCGCCCCGCGCTGGCAGGCGCGCAGCGATCGCGGCGCCGAGGAGCGCCTCGCATTGCACGAGCGCGCGCCCTTCGCGCCGCTCGCCACGCTGCAGGGCGACCCGCACCTCGAGATGCACACGCGCGGAGGGTGACGATGACGAAGTCGCGCTCCCAGCACCCGCCGCGCCCCCCCGTCGTGCTGCGCCTGCGCCGCGAGGCGGTCTATGCCGCGCTGATGGTGGTGCTGCTCGTCACGCTCGCCGAGCTCGGCCTGCGACTCGCGCACGCCCGCAAGGAGGCGCGGCGCGGCGCCCGTCCCTACGGGATCCACAGCGAGACGCACGATGGCGTCGCGTACGGCGAGGACGACGGGCCGATCGCGCTGGCGAACGACCCGCACCTCGTCTACCGGCCGCGCGGACCGCATGCGGACGCGGTCGTCACGCTGAACCGCTCGGGCTTCCGCGGCCCGGAACGGCCGCGCGCCAAGCCGCCCGCGACGCAGCGGTTCGTGGTGCTCGGCGGCTCGACCGCGTTCGGCATGAACACGAGCGGCGACGCGGCGCCCTTCACCGCGCTCCTCGAGCAGCAGCTCGCCCCCGCGGCGGCCGCGCGCGGCCGCGCGCTCGAGGGGTGGAACTGCGGCGTCATCGGCTACGACTCGACGCAGGAGCTCGCGCTGCTGGCGACCGACCTGGTCGATGTCGCGCCCGACGTCGTCCTCCTCTTCGACGGCTGGAACGACTTCCGCGGCAGCAGCATGGTCGCCGATCCGCGCGAGGCGCTGCTCCATCCGAAGTTCACGCAGAACGACCGCTACCTCGCGCGCCGCACCGCGCCGTTCCTCGAATGGCTGCGCGGCTTCGCGGTGGTCGAGAAGCTCGACGAGGCGGTCGCGGCGCTCGCCGCGCGCGCCGGTCCGCCGCGCGACCACGGCGACTACTTCGACCACAGCGCCGTCGCGCTGCCGCGCTACGAGCGCAACCTGCGCGCGCTGATCCGGCTGGCGCGCGCCTACGGTGCGGTGCCGATCGTCGTCACGCAGCCCGAGCTCTTCCAGCGCGCGAACCCGCCGGCGCCCGAGCTCGCGATGCGGGCGAAGCGCGAGGAGGAGGGCTACGGCGATCTCGCGCGCGCCATCTACCCGCGCTTCGTCGCGATCGGCGCCGCGCTCGCCGCCGCGGAGGCGGCGCCTTATCTCGACGCGACCCGCCTCTTCGACGGCTGCGACGACGTCGTCTTCACCGACTTCGTCCACCTGAACGACCGCGGCCACCAGCTCGTGGCCGAGCACCTCGCGCCGCTGCTCGAGCGCGCGCTGGTCGAGGCGGCGGCGGGCGCAAGGACGCAGCGATGACGGACGCGCCGGGCAGCGCGCGCTGCGAGCGGATCCGGGCGTGGCGCGGGCGGCTCGAGCTGCTCGGCGAGCACGTCGCGCGACTGCTCGCGCTCGAGCGCGCGGCGCTGCGCGACGGGCCGCCCCATCCGCTCGAGCTCGCGGTGCAGGAGCGCTTCGCGGCGAGCGGGCGCGCCGACGGCGTGGTGACGCTCCTCGCCAGCAGCGCCGCACCGCACGGGCCGATCGAGATCCGCGGCCCCGAGCCGTTCGACTTCGCGAGCGAGGCGCTCGCCGGCGGCCTCGCGCTGCTCTCGGCCGGCACGCGACCGCCGCTGCCCGCCGCGAAGGAGCTCGAGCGCCTCGCCGCCGCGCGCGCGCAGCTGGCGCAGGCGCGCGTGCACGGCGCCGACGAGCTGCTCTGGAGCGGAGCCGACGGCGCGCTGCTCGGCGCGACCACGATGAGCCTCTTCGTGGTCGAGGGCGCCACGCTGCGGACCCCGTCGCTCGCGAGCGGCGCGTGGGATTCGCTGCTGCGCCGCGCCGTGCTGCACGCCGCCCGCGAACTCGCGCCCGCGCTCGGCTTCACGCTCCACGAGACGCGCCTCGACGCCGCCGCCCTCGCCCGCGCCGACGACCTCTTCCTCGCCGGCAGCGCGCTCGGCGTCGTGCCGGTGCGCAGCGTCGACGGCCGCGCACTGCCGCCGGCGCCGCGCGGCGCCCCGGCTCGCAAGCTCGTGCCGCAGCTGAAGCTGCGCCTGCACGAACTCTGCGCCGCCCGCTTCCTGCCCGATCGGTGAGCCGGCGGTACGCGCCGCGAGTCGGGCGCGAGTCGGGCGACGGGCGGGTCCTCTCGGACGCTCCGTCAGTTCTCCACGTCCATCCGCAGCGCGTTGCTGAGCGCGACCTTGCGCGGCGCCGCGAGGTCGATCACCGCCGCCTGCGCGTAGACGGTGAGCGGCGCGAAGGCGCTGTAGTCCTCGCCGTCGAGCGACAGCGTGCCGTCGCCGGCGGCGCCCGGCGTGCCGTCGAGCGCGAGCGGCAGCAGCAGGAAGGGGAGCGAGAGGTCGACGTAGAAGGTGCCGCCGAAGAGCGGGAAGGTCGTCGTCGCCGTGCTGGCGAAGAGGTAGACCGGCGCCCCGCCGAGCCCGTCGGTGAGCTCGATCGACCACGGGCCGCTCGAGGGCCCGTCGATGCCGGCGAGGTGCGGCACGAAGCCGCCGGTTCCAGCGAGCCCGCTGCCGAACTCGGAGAACGAGGTGAGGCTGTCGACCACGGTGACCTGCAGCTGCGTCAGGCCCGGCAGGTCGCCGGTCTGGTCGCCCGAGAGGTCGACCGAGTTGCCGGCCGCCCAGAGCGTGAGCGGGCCCGCGACGCTCGGCGCCACCACGTCGAACGACCAGGCGACCTCGCCGTTGCCGTCGACGTCGCGCGGGTTCGCGTGGGTCAGCTCCTCGTTCGAGGTGTAGGTCTCCGAGTCGGTCGCCACCAGCGTGCCGACATCGAGCGCGACGTTCAGCCCCGCGGCGACCTGCTGCCCGCCCGCCACGCGGAAGGTGAAGCTCTGCGTGCTGTCATGCAGCACGTAGGCCGGGCCCGAGAGCGTCACGGCCGGCGCAGTGCCGCCCGAATGGCAGCTGCTGCAGTCGGAACCGTTCTTGCCGGATCGCCCGGTGATCCCGCCCGAGTAGGGCGCGAGCGGCGCGGCCGCGCCCGGCGCGATCGACAGCGCCGTGGCGGCGAGCAGGAAGAGAGCCGTGCGGACGGGCGCGCGATGGTGCATGGGCGAACTCCCGACGGGGTGGCAGCGGCTGCGGAGCGCCGCAGGATCGCGACGATGCAAGCGGGGCCGAGGCAACCCTCCGTCAACGGCAGATGAAGCTCGTCCGTGCGCAGCAGCGCTTGCGGTCGCGGCGCCGCGCGACCGAACTCAGCGCGCGGAGCGCAGCGCGCCGAGCAGCAACTGCAGCCGGCCGACCCGCAGCCGGCGCAGGAACTCGACCGTGGTGATCTTCAGCTTCTTGTAGGGGTCGGCGGGACCGAGCGTCGCGGTGGCGAACTCGCAGAGCTTCGCGTCGCTCCACGCCAGCCGCTTCTGCTCGGCCGCCACCTCGGCGAAGAGCGCCTTCATCGCCGGCGAGATCAGCTCCTTCGGGGCCGCCGCAGGGGTCGCCGCCGCGGTCGCCGCAGGCGCCGCCGCAGGGCTCGCTGCCGGGGTCGCCGTCTTCGTGGTCTCTTCCGCCATCGCCTTGCTCCGGTCGCGAGGAGGGCGCGCGCGATCGCGGCAGCGCCACCGCTCGTCGGGTGAGGCGCGGGAGCATAGCGGCACCGCGCGGCGCCCCTCCAGCCGCGCGGCGTCAGCGGCGCGACCGCTCGCCCTCGGCCGGCTCGACGACCACGTGGTAGCGGCCCGCTTCCGGCGCCTCGATCCGCGTGAGGCCCCCCCGCGGCCAGCGCACCTCGACCGCGTCGACCGTCGATGCCGCACCGAGCCCGAAGAGCGCGCGCAGATCGACGAAGCTGTCGTAGCTGCACGTGCCACGCACTTCGCGCAGCTGGCGCACGCCGCCCGCCGTGAGGGTGACGCGCGCGCCGATCGCCGCGCGGTTGGCGTCGGCGCCGACCAGCTCGAAGCCGATCCAGCCGCCGCGCGTCGGCGCATCGTTGCGCAGCAGCGAGGCGCGGCCGTGGTTCTCGACGACCACCAGGTCGAGGTCGCCGTCGTCCTCGAGGTCGAGCGAGGCGAGCGCGCGCGCCACGCGCCGCTCCTGCAGCCACGCTCCCGCCTCCGGCCCCGCCAGCCGAAAGCGCCCGCGGCCGCGATTCAAGTAGAGGTGGGACGGCTGCGCGAAGCTCTGGCCGCCGTGCGTCCTCTCGATGGTGTCGACCACGTGGCCGTTCACCACGAAGAGCTCCTCGAGCCCGTCGCGATCGACGTCGAGGAAGCGCGCCCCGAAGCCGACCCAGATCAGCGACGGCTCGCCGAGCCCCGACTCGAGGCCGCGCTCGCTGAAGAAGCCGTCGCCGTCGTTGCGGTAGAGGGCGTTGGGCTCGAGCGCGAGGTTGGTGCAGACCACGTCGATATCGCCGTCCAGGTCGATGTCGGCGCCGTCGACCCCCATCGACGCCTGCGCGAGGCCGCGGCCGCTCACGGCGCAGCCGGCGTCGAGACCGACCTCGGTGAAGCGCAGCGCGCCGTCGTTGCGCCAGAGGAAGTTCGGCGTCGAGTCGTTGGCGACGTAGAGGTCGACATCGCCGTCGCCCTCCGCGTCGAAGGGCAGCAGGCCGAGGCACTTGCCGAGCGCCCCCGCCATGCCGGCGCGCGCGGTCGCATCGACGAAACGGCCGCCCCCGACGTTCTCCCACAGGCGATCGGCCTCGGGCGGGTACTCGTCGGGATGGCAGTAGCTGCGGTAGTCGGGCCCCTTCTCGCGCTCGCCGCACCAGAGCGCCGCCTGCGGGTCGTAGACGACGTAGTGGCCGACGTAGAGGTCGAGGTCGCCGTCCTGATCGAAGTCGGCGGCCGCTGCGCACTGCGGCCAGCCCGACTCGGCGAGACCGCTCGCTCCCGTGGCGTCGACGAAGCGACCGCCGTCGTTGCGCAGCAGCGACACGCCGCCGAACTCGCAGAGCACGAGGTCGGGATCGCCATCGCCGTCCCAATCGGGCGCGAGCGCCGAGAGCGTGTAGCGCGGCGTCGAGCAGCCGGCGGCGTCGGTGACGTCGACGAAGCGCCCACCGGCGCGGCGCAGCAGCCGATCGCGGAAGTCGACCCCCTCGGTCGGGCAACCCGGGAACGGCGCGCCCTGCGCGAAGAAGAGGTCGCGCGCGCCGTCGCCGTCGTAGTCGAGCACCGCGACGCCGCCGCTCATGATCTCGGGGAAGTGCTTCTCGCCGCCGCCGCCGTTGCGATGGCGGAAGTCGACGCCCCACGGCGCGCTCACGTCGACGAACCAGTCGGCCGGCGCGGCTTGCGCAGGCGGCACCTCCTGCGCGGACGGCGCGACGATCATCGCCCCGCCTGCCGCGGCGCCGCGCGCAGCAGCGCTTCGAGTTCGCGCGCGAGCGCCGCCTCGAGTTCGGGCGGCGGCCGCGGCCGGCACTCCGCCAGGCGCGCGAGCGTCGCGCGCGCCGCCCCCGCCTCGCCCAACCGCGCCTGCGCGCGCGCCGTCTCCACCACCAGGTCGCCGCGCAGCGGATGGCAGGCGAGCCAGAGCTCCCCTTCGCGCGCCACCGTCGCGTGGTCGTGCGCCGCGGTCAGCGCCGCGAACCGCGCGAGCCAGCTCTGCGCCGTGTCGTCGAGCTTCGCGAGCTCGAGCCAGCGACGCGCCTTGCCCGCGTGGTCCTGCGCGAACCGTTCCGACGTGTCGTCCTGCAGCTCGCGCAGCAGCTCGGCGATGCGGCGCGCGCGATCGGCCTCCTCGACCCGCTTGGCGCGCCGCAGCAGCTGCGCTCGCTCGTGCCAGGCGACCAGCAGATGGGGATCGCACCGCACCGCCGCGTCGAGCTCGGCGAGCTCCGTCGCGAGGTCGCCGCGCTCGCCCGCCACCCGAGCGAGGCCGTAGCGCGTGTAGCCGCGCTGCGGCCGCAGCGCCGCCGCCGCCGCCATCCGCTCCCCCGCCGCATCGAGCGCGCCATGGCGCAGCAGCAGGAAGCCGTGCGCCTCGAGCGTCGCCGCGCGCAGTCCTGCCGAGAGCGCCCCTTCCGGCAGCGCCGCGCACCGCTCGAGCAGCGGCTCCGCGCGCAGCGAGTCGCCGAGCAGGAAACGGGCGAGCGCCTCGGTCGCCACCACCGCCGGCTGCTCGGGCGCGACGAGGGCCGCGAGGCGCGCTTCGCGCAGTCCCGCGAGCGGATCGTGGAGCGGGCCCGGCTCGAGCAGCAGCTTGGCGTGGAGGAGGCGCGCCTCGACGCACGACGGATCGGCGGCGAGCGCGGCCCGCACCGGCGCGAGCGCCTGCTCGGCCGCGCCGTACTGCGCGAGCCGCTCCGCCCCGGCGAGCCGCTCGAGCGCGAGCACGCGATCGCCGGCCAGCGGCCGCTCGAGCGGCGGATCGGCGAACCCGGGCGTGACGTCGAGCGGCGCGGCCGCTCGCTCTCGGACCGGCGCGGCCACTTGGGATGGCGCCGGCGCAGCCGCCAACGAACGACGCGGCGCGGGCCACGCTGCGAGCAGCGCGACCATGACCCCCACGACCACTCGCCGATCGCGCGCGCGGGCAGCGCCACGCGGCCGACGGAGCGGGCGCAACGCTGGCGACGTTGCGGCCATCCCTTGGCCCTTCTTCCCGATTCAGCGCAGCGCCATCGAGGCGCCCGAGGAGTGCCGCTCTTCCGACGGCAGGTGCGCAGATGTAGCGCGGGCCCGGCAACTCGCCAGCTGCGGGGTTTCCCTGAAGGCGGTCCGGCGGCCGACGCCTCACCCGTTTTGTACCCGCTGCCATGGCGACGAGGGGCGCGTCGACGGCGATCGCGGGGCATGACGCTTGCACTTGCGCAGCCGTGCGCGACGTCGCTCCTCGTCGGGGAACTTCGTCTCATGCCGACCGTCCGTCGCGCCCGTTCCTCCATGGAATCCCGCTCATGACCCAGCCCCTGCAGGCGATCGGACTCGCGTCGATCGCAGCGCTCACGGTCGGAGGCTCCGCGTCGGGCCAGATCGACCTCGCTCCCCGTGTCGACTACTCGGTCACCGCGACGCCCCACCAGACCTCGGTGGCGGACTTCGACGGCGACGGCGACCTCGACCTCGCGATCACCGCCGACGCGCCCGACCGCGTGAAGTTCCTCCTGAACGACGGCACCGGCGGCTTCGCCCTCGGCACCGACGTCGACCTGCCGAGCAGCAGCTCGCCGAAGGGGATCGCCTGCGCCGACCTCGACGGCGACCTCGACCTCGACCTCGTCGTGGCGCTCTACGGACTCGATCAGCTGCAAGTGCTGCTGAACCAGGGCAGCGGCGCCTACGCGCTCGGCGCCAGCTACCCGGTGAGCCATGGCGGCACCTACGTCATCGTCGGGCAGTTCGACAGCGACGAGCAGCCCGACCTCGCCGCGTCGTGCCGCGACAGCGGCAGCATCGACGTGCTCCTCAACCTCGGCGCGGGGCTGTTCGGTCCCGCCACCGCCTACGCGGCCGGCGTCGACACGCGCGCCCTCTGCAGCGCCGACCTCGACGGTGACGGCGACCAGGACCTCGCGGCCGCGGCGCACGATTCCGAGGCGATCGTGATGCTGATGAACGACGGCAACGGCCTCTTCACCGGCGCCGCCTCGCTCGCGATGGCGCCGCTCAAGCCCGAGGGGGTCATCGCCTTCGACCTCGACGGCGACGGCGACCAGGACCTCGCGTCGGCCGGCTCCGACAGCGGCCAGAACCTCATGACGATCTTCGAGCAGACCGCGCCCGGCAGCTTCGCCGGCGGCGTCGACTACCCGACCAATGGCACCGATCCGAGCGCGCTGATCGCCGGCGACTTCGACCTCGACTACGACATGGACGTCGCGGTCGTGAACGAGAACTCCTCCGACCTCACCGCGTTCGCCAACGACGGCAGCGGCGCGTTCGGCCTCGCGACGCTCTTCGCGACCGGCACCGATCCGGGCCACCTCGCGGCCGGCGACGTCGACGGCAACGGCGCGCTCGACCTGGTCACCACCAACGAGTTCGGCAACAGCGTCTCGATCCTGACGAACCTCACCGACTCGGCCTTCACCGATCTCGGCTTCGCCTTGGCCGGGACGAACGGCCTGCCGACGCTCGTCGGCATCGGGACGCTCGAACCGCTCTCCACCACCACGGGGGTCATCGGCAACGGACTGCCGAACGCCAGCGCGTTCCTGATCCTCGGCGTCACGCGCATCGACGTCCCGTTCGCCGGCGGCACCTTCGTGCCGGCGCTGAACGCGATCCTGCCGTGCACGCTCGACGGCAACGGCGAGTTCACCTTCCAGGACACCTGGCCGAGCGATGCGACCGCCGGCGACGCCTTCTACTTCCAGGCTTGGATCCTCGATCCGGCCGGGGTGAAGAACTTCTCCGCGAGCAACGCCCTCGAAGCGATCGCGCCCTGATCGCTCCGAGGTCGTTCCCCCCTGATGCGGCGCTCTTCCCCGCCGCATGATTCGGTTGTGCCGCCGCCGTCTTCGTGCCCCGCTCGCCGTTCGCGAGTGGCGTGCGGAGGCGGCGGCGGATTTCGTTCAGGCGCGCCGCACCGTCACGTCGGCGTTGTAGTCGGGCACGCGCGAGGCGGGCTCGCGCAGGTCGCCCGGCAGGAGCACGTTCACCTCGGGCCAGTGGCCCTGGAGCGTGCCGGGCGCCACGTCGGCGAGGAAGACCCGCCCGCGGAAGCGGCCGAGCGCGTTCTCCACCACGATCGGCTCGTCGGCGGCGAGTCCGAGCCGCTGCGCATCGACCGCCGCGATGAAGACGTGGTCGCGCGCGGCGCCGGTCAGCGGATCGACCTCCTGCTGGATCATCGAGTTGAACTGCTTGCCGCGCCGCGTGGCGAGCCGGAAGGTCGGCGCATCGGCGGCGACGCCAGTTGCGCGCGCCGTGAGCGGCGCGTCGGCGTGGGGCCGCACGCAGGCGAAGTGCGCCTTGCCGTCGGCGGTCGGGAAGGCGCGGCCGCTCGGGTAGTGGGCGCCGCCGTACTGGAACGAGTCGCCCTGCTTCGCGAGCGCCGCGATGCCGCGGTAGAGCGGCACCGCCCGCTCGATCTCGGCGCGGATCGCGGCGCCGTCGGCGAAGTGGACCTGGGGGTAGCGCTGCGGATCGACCGCGCGCGCCAGCTCGAGCAGGAGCTCCCATTCGCTCCGCGCCTCGCCGAGGTCGCCGCGCGGGATCTCGGGGCTGAAGATGACGCGCCGCTCGGTCGAGGTCTCGGTCCCGCCGCCGCGCTGCTCGTAGCGGGTGCGCGCCGGGAAGACGTAGGCGACGTCGGCCGGCGGCACGAGCATCTGCGAGGTGACGACGAGGTCGGTGTGGACGCGCAGCGGGATCTTCGCCAGCGCCGCGGCGACCGCGGCCGGATCGGGCATCGTCTCGAGCAGGTTGCCGCCGATGCACCAGAAGGCGTCGAGCTCGCCGCGCGCGGCGGCGTCGAGGAAGTCGGGCGTGGCGAGGCCGGGCGTCGCCGGCACGTCGAAGCCCCACAGTTCCGAGAAGCGGCGCGCCGAGGCGGCGTCGATCGGGACGCCGCCCGGGAACGCCGTCGAGTACGCCCCCATCTCCGCGCCGCCTTGCACTCCCGAGTGGCCGCGGATCGGCATCAGGCCGCAGCCCGGCCGCCCGACCCATTCGCGCAGGAGCGCGAGGTTGGCGATCGCCTTCACCGCGTCGGCGCCGTCCGCGTGATGGGTGATCCCCATCGACCAGACGAGGATCGCGCGATCGGCGGCGAGCAGCTCCTCGGCGAACGCCTCGACCTCGGCGACGGCGAGGCCGGCGCGGGCCGCGAGGTCGGCGACCGATTCGCGCGCGAGCAGCGCCCGGTACTCGGCGAAGCCGGTCGTCGCCTGCCCGATGAAGTCATGCGCGAGCCGCGCGCCGCCCTCCTTCTCGACCACGATCTTCGCGACCGCGGTCAGCAGCGCGAGGTCGCCCCCCACCTTCACCAGCAGGTGGCGATCGCTCATCTTGGTGCCGAACAGCGCGGAGCTCGGCGTGCTCGGCACCCAGTAGCGCTCCATGCCGGGCTCGCGGCAGGCGTTCACGTTCACCACGCGCGCGCCGCGGCGGCGCGCCTCGTCGAGGTACTTCATCGCCACCGGCTGGTCGTTCGCCGGGTTGCTGCCGAGGAAGACGATCAGGTCGGTCTCGTACCAGTCGCGGTAGCTGCAGGTCGTCGCGGCGCTGCCGATGGCGCTCTTCAACGCGACGGTGCTCGGCGCATGGCAGAGGCGCGCCGAGTTGTCGATGTGGTTGCTGCCGAGCCACCGCATCACCTTCTGCGCGACGTAGTAGACCTCGTTGGTGACGCCGCGGCTGGTGACGAACATCGCGGTGCGCTGCGGATCGAGGGCGCGCCAGCGCGCGCCGAGGTCGGCGAACGCCTCGGCGAAGGGGACCGGCGTGAAGCCCGCCTCGCCCTTGCGGCGCCGCAGCGGCCAGCCGAGCCGCCCCATCTCCCGCAGCTCCTTCGAGCTCTTCGCCTGCAGCGCCGCGGCGTCGCCCATCACCGCCGGCGGGAAGGCGCGCATCGTGTTGAGGCGCAGCAGGTTCAGCCGCACCAGGCAGAGGTGCGTCCCGTCGAGCGTCCAGTCCTTCAACCCGGTCGTGCCGAGCGCGCAGCCGTCGCAGACCCCCTTGCTCAGCACCTGCCACGCGTAGCGCAGGTTGTCGCGGTTGCGCCAGGCGATCTTCGCCATCTCGAGGAAGTGGCGCGGCTTGCGTTCGGTGAGGCCGAACGGCACGAGGCCGTGCATCAGTTCGCGGAAGGAGCGGCGGGTGCGAGCCATGGGACGCGGGAGGTTAGCGGGCGGGGCGCAGCGCGACCTACGGCAGCCGCTCGATCTTGAGCGAGGCGAGCTCGAACCACGCCTTGCCGCGCGCGGCGCGCAGCTCGGCGACCACCTCGACGAGGCGACTCTCCTCGGCGATCTCGAACTCGCAGGAGAGGGGCGCCCAACTCGCGGTGCCGCGCACCGCGCTGCCGCCGGCGCCGCCCGAGAGGCGCAACCGTGCGCCGCTCTCCGGCTCGTCGGGATGCGGGGCGACCGCGTCGACGCGCGCCAGTCCGACCAGCCGGAAGCGCCCCTTCGGCAGCATCACCTTCTTGCGCCACGACGCCGTGCAGGGTTGCGCCCCCGCCACGATCGTGAGCGCCCGCTTGCCGCCGGTGGTCACCTGCTCGCCGGTCGGTTCGCCCTCCTCCACCGTCAGCGCGAAGCCGGTGAGGCGCGCCTTGCCGCTGGCGTCGAACTCGAGCGTCTTCGGCTCGGGGCGCTTCACCTGCTCCTTGATGCTCTTCTCGCGCCCCTCGAGCCGTTCGAGCAGGTCCTTGACGCGCCCGTCGAACGCGCCGGCCTGCGCCGCGTCCCACGCGCGCACCACCGGCTCGATCCGCTTCGCCGCCGCCTTCACGCGCGGCGCGAGCTTCTCCTTGCACTGGAAGAGCGGCGCCAACGCCGACAGGCGCGCGCGGAACTGCCGGCGCCACTCGGGATTGCGCAGCACCGCCTCGGCCACCAGCGCGTTCGGGTAGTCGAGCAGCGGCGCCTCGGGATCGCCGAAGAGCTGGTCCATCCCCGACGGCAGGAAGTAGGCGCGCCCGCTCTCCGGCTCGAAGTAGAGCCGGTAGTTGTTCACGTTCAGCGAGTAGCCGTCCCAATGGCCGCAGAGCAGCTCCATCGCCACGAAGGTGAGGAAGGCGTCGACGTCGAGCCGCTGCTCGATGCGCTGCCAGCGCAGCTGCGGATCGGCTTCGCGGCAGGCGTCGGCGAGCTCGCGCAGGTCGCGGCCGTCGTCGGGACCCTTGCCGGAGTCCTTCTCGATGCCGCCGTCGATCTCGGTGCAGAAGCCGCCGTCGTAGAGGTTGCCGCCGCTCTTCTTGAAGTGACGGGCGAGGAAGCGCTTGTCGAAGCCCTCCTTCAGCGTGTAGAGCCCCAAGTCGCGGCCGTTCAGCCAGACGCGCGCCTGCGTGAAGCGCGGCGCGGGGACGCCGGCGGCCGCCATCAGCTCGGCGGCGAGCCACTCGTGCAGCCGCGTCTCGTCCTGCACCGAGTTGTTCAGGTGGAACTTGACCAGCCCGTGGAACTCCTGCTCCTCCTGGTGGCGATTGACGTCGAGCGTGAAGGCCGGCTGGTCGTCGACCTCGCGGAAGCTGCCGGCGGCGCCCTTCAGCTTGACGGCGACCTCCTCGTAGACGGCCTTGCCGTTCTCCTTCAGCGTCGCCTTCACGTAGCGGCGCGCGTCGGCGCGCAGGCTCGCCATCCCGTCGTCGTCGATCTCGAGCTCGAGGCGCGGGATCTCGCCCTTCGCGAAGAACGGGTCGGAGGCGTCGGGCTTGCGCGTCGCGACGAAGACGGCGTCGTCGCGCGGCACGAGTGGCGCCGACTGGCCCGCGGCCAGCGCCGGCAGCAGCGCCGGCAGCAGCGCCGGCAGCAGCGCCAGCGCGACGCCCGCGACGAGGCGCGCGAGCGCGAGCGCCGCCGCGCAGCGAGCGGCCGCGCCGCGGCCCGGCGTGCCGCTCACGTCTCGCGCTCCTCGAACTCGGCGTGCAGCACCCCCTCGATCGCGAGCAGCTGCACCACCATCGGCAGCAGCGCGTCGGGCTCGCGCAGCTCGACGTCGTAGCGCATCTCGAGCGCCGCCCCTTGTTTCGCGCTGCCCGCCGCCACCAGCGCGCGGCGATGGGTCCGCTGGTCGAGCAGCGGCTTCAGCAGCGCCTCGGGCTCCTTGCCCGGCGCCACGCGCACCACCAGGCGGAGCAGCGGCGGCAGCGTGCGCGCGTCGATGGCGCGCGTCAGCAGCAGCGCGACCAGCCCGGCGAGCGGCACCCCGACCGCCGCCGCGATCCACTCGCCCGAGCCGAGCGCCATGCCGGCGACCACCGCGAAGATCACGAACGCGGTGTCGCGCGAGTCCTCGACGACGGTGCGGAAGCGGACGATCGAGAGCGCGCCGACCAGCCCGAACGCGCGCGCGACGCTGTTGCCGATGATCACCGCGGTGAGCGCCACCAGCAGCGTCAGCAGCACCAGCGTCGTGGTGAGCGAGGCGCGCCCGTGGCCGCGGCGCGCGAGCCGATGGACGCCCGCCACGAAGCCGCCCGCCAGCGCCGCCGCCGCCAGTCGCAGCGCGATCGACCGGGCGACGCTGCTCGACGGGTCGCCCGGCTGCGGCAACGCGCCGGCGAAGAGCTGCTCGAGCGAGTCGGGGAGGAGGTTCACGCGCGGCGCACCCGTTCGAAGACATGAGAGTGCAGGTCGCTGCCGTTGCTGGCCAGCACGTCGCCGCGCGCGAGCATCGCATCGCCTCCGGCGAGGTCGGTCACGCGACCGCCCGCCTCGCGCACCAGCAGGATGCCGGCGGCGAGGTCCCAGCTGTTCAGGAACGGCTCCCAGTAGGCGTCGTAGTGGCCCGCGGCAACCAGCGCCAAGTCGAGCGCGGCGCTGCCGAGCCGGCGCACGTCGCGGCACTGCAGCACGAGCTCGGAGAACTCGCGCACGTTGTTGGCCGCCACCTCGTTCCGCTGGTAGCTGAAGCCGGTGGCGAGCAGCGCCTCGCGCAGCGCGGCGCAGCGGCTCACCGCGAGGCGCTCGCCGTTGCGCCACGCCCCGCCGCCGCGGCGCGCCGAGTAGGTCTCCTGCAGCGCCGGCGCGTGGACGACGCCGACGCGCGGCACGCCACCCTGCCACGCGGCGATCGAGACGGTGAAGAGCGGCAGCCCGTGCGCGAAGTTGACCGTGCCGTCGAGCGGATCGACGTGCCAGACGACCGTCTCGGCGGCGGCGCCCGCGCGACCGCCCTCCTCCTCGGCCACCACGCGATGGTCGGGGAAGCGACGGGCGAGCTCGCTGACGATCTTGCGCTCCGCCGCGACGTCGGCCTCGGTGACCGGATTGCGCCGGCTCTTCAGCTTCACGTCGGCCGGATCGAAGCGGCGCCAGATCTCGAGGTGGATCGCGCCGGCCGCCGCGGCCAGCTCGAGCGCGGTGTCGAGCAGGAGTTCGTCGCGCCGCTCGCCACCGCGCGGCTCGTCGGGCTCCCGGTCGCCTCGATCGCTTGCTTCTCGTTCGCTCATGCGGCGCCAGCGTAGCGGGGAGCGCGGCGGCGCCGGACGCGGCTACTTGGCGGCGCTGACCAGCGCGCGGCAGAGGTCGTCCTGCACCTTCTTCATCTCGGCGTTGCCGCCCTTGAAGCCGTTCATCAGGAACGAGAAGGCGAAGACGTCGCCCCCCTCGGGATCGCCGGCCAGCAGGTAGCCCGAGAGGCCCGAGACGCGCGCGATGTAGCCGGTCTTGGCGCGCACGCGGTACTGCATCGCCGGCTCGTTCATGCGGCGGTCGAGCGTGCCGTCGACGCCGCTGATCGGCAGGCAGCGCACGTAGTCGTCGCGCCACGGCGCCGCGTAGGCGCGCGCCAGCACCGCCGCCAGCAGCGCCGGCGTCACGACGTCGTCGCGCGACAGGCCCGAGCCGTCGACGATGCGGCGCGGCTGCTCGGCGAGGCCGAGTTCGCGGGCGAGCTCGTCGACGAGGCGCGCGCCGTTCGCGATCGAGCCGTGGCCGTAGCGCACGAACGCGCAGGCGCGCAGCAGCTGCTCGGCGATCAGGTTGTCGCTCTCCTTGCCGCACAGCACCAGCGCCGGCAGCAGCGGGCTGCGCCGCGTGTAGAGGACGCGCGCCTTGTCGGGGAGCTTCTCGCCCTCGGCGGGCGGCCGCACCCGCCCCTCGAGCGCGATGCCGGCGCGCGCCAGCGCCGCCTGCAGCGCGAGCCCGAAGTAGAGCGGCGGGTCGGGCACCGTCGTCTTCACGTAGGCGCCGCGCACGTCGCCGCCGACGCTGCCGCGCAGCCGCGCGACCCCCTTCGCGTCGGGCGGCAGCAGGCCGACCTTGAAGGCGTCGCGTTGGCCAGCCGGCGTCAGGTCGTGCGCGACGCGCCAGCCGGCGACCTCGGGGAGGAGCACCGAGAGGAATCCGCCGTCGCCGAGCGCGCTGACGCGCACCCGCACGCAGTTGCCGTTCAAGCCGAGCGCCGCGACCGGCGCCGCATACTCCTCGCCGAGCTGGTCGCGCGGCCACCCTTGCGGGATCGTCTCGCCGTCGAACGCGCGCGCATCGACGACTAGGTCGCCGCGCACGCTGCGCACGCCTTGCAGCTGCAGCGCCTGGACGAAGGGGGCGAGCGGCGCGGCGTCGTCCTCGCTCTCGAAGAAGCAGGGGCGCAGCGACGGATCGCCGCTGCCGCGCACCCAGAGGCTCCCCTCGAGGCGGCCGCCGTCGACGAGCGGCCCGTCGGCCAGCACCGGCGTCTCGAACTGGAAGTCGGGGCCGAGCGTCGCGAAGGCGAGATACAGCGTGACCAGCTTCAGGTTCGAGGCGGGCGCGAGGCCGCGCTCGGCGCCATGCGCGTAGAACGGGCTGCCGCTCGCGAGCGAGTGGACCGCGAGGCCGACGGTCGCGCCGGAAAGCTCCTTCTTGGCGAGGAGGCGCGCCGCCGCCGCCGCGAAGCGATCGGCCCGTGCGTCGCGCGCCGCTGCCGCCGTCCCGCTCGCGAGCAGCCACGCTGCCGCGAGGAACGCCACTCCCGATCTCGTCACGTGCCCCCCTCCCCGTTCCGCCGCGCCGCGACTGCGGCTCGCCCCTCGCTACGGCGGGGCTACGGCGGGATCCCCTCCTGCCGCGGCCGCCGCTCCGCCTCGCCGAGCAGCCACGTCAGCGCCGTCACCAGCTTCGCCGTCTCCGCCACCTTGCCGAAGACGATCTTCTCCATCGTGTCGGTCACCTGGTGGTAGTCGGGATGCTCCTCGGGCTCCATGAAGAAGAGCACCGGGATGCCGAGCCGCCAGAACTCGAACTGGTCGCTGCGCTTGAAGTACTGCATGCCCCCTTCGCCGACCTTCAGGCGGGCGCGCGACAGCGTCGTCGCCTTGCGCACCAGCGCCTGGAAGTCGGCCGAGTAGGCCAATCCCGCCGCGTCGATCTCCTTCGGCCGGCCGCGCCCCACCATGTCCATGTTGACCATGGCGAGCGTCTTCTCGGCCGGGAAGAGCGGCGCCTTGCACCACGCCGCCGCGCCGAGCAGCCCATGCTCCTCGCCCGAGAAGTGGATCAGCAGCACCGACCGCTTCACCTCGACGCCCTGCTGGCCGAGCGCCTCGCCGATCTCGAGCAGGCAGCTCGTCCCCGAGCCGTTGTCGTCGGCGCCGTGGAAGATGCGCCCGTACTCGTCGACGCCGATGTGGTCGTAGTGGGCGCCGAGCACGATCCACTCGTCGCGCAGCAGCGGATCGCTGCCGCGCTTGACGGCGATCACGTTGTGCGTCTTCGCCTGCGTGCCGGAGAGCTTCACCTCGAGCCGCACGCGCGCCCCCTCGACCGCGCGCGGCGCACCGGCGAGCTTCGCGTCGATCGCCTTCTGCCAGCTGAGCAGCTGCCCCGGCCCGAACAGCCGATCGCCGATCGCGCCCGAGCAATGGACCACCGGGATCGGGCAGTCGCGCTTCGGATCGAGCGAGCCGTAGCGCGGATGCTCGCCCTTCAGGACCGAGAGGTCGTCGTGGTTCGCGGGATCGGTGAAGAGCAGCACCGCCGCTGCACCGCGCTCCGCCGCGGCGCGCCCCTTGTGGCTGATGCGCGCGTGGTCGGTCCAGTCGACTCCCTTGAAGGGGCGCCCCTTCTTCGTCTCGCGCGGCTCGTGGAGCAGCAGCGCGACGACCTTGCCCTTGACGTCGATCCCCTTCCAGTCGTCGTACCCCTCCTCGGCGTCGACGATCCCGTAGCCGCAGAAGACGACGTCGCCCTCGACGGTGCCGCTGCCCGAGCGGCGCACCGGCACGAAGTCGACCCCCGGCAGGAAGGCGTCGACCGCCTGCCCCTTCATCACCGCGAGGTGGTCCTCGGCGCCGAAGACGATGGCGGGGAGCTCGTACTCGAAGAGGTAGCTGCCGTCGGAATGGCCGCTCTCGAGCCCGAACTTCTTGTGGTGGTCGACCAGGTAGTCGCGCGCCTTCTCGAGGCCCGGCTGCAGCGTGTCGCGGCCGGCGCACTCGGCGCTGGTGAGGAAGGTCTCGTGGCGCTTCAGGTCGTCGACCACGATCGTCTCGAGCGCGCTCTTCAACGGCGCCGGCAGCGTCACTTCGGCGGCAGCGGCGCTCGCCGACGTGCCGCGGTGCGCCGGCGTCGCGCGGCCGCTCGGCGCGCCGAGCAGCAAGAGGAGCGCGGCGCACGGCAGCAGCAGTGCGGCGAAACGGCGGGCGAGCGGGCGAGCGCGGCTCATGGGCGGCGGATGATACGGAGCGGCGCGCGCTTCAGAGCGGCAGGCGCAGGCCGTCGTGCGCCAGCACCAGCGGGCCGAGGAAGTGCTCGCGCGCGACGCTGCGCACGTCGCTGCGCTCGGTGGCCGGATCGAAGTGGGTCAGCACCAGCTCCTTCACCCCCGCTCGAGCGGCGATGCGCGCGGCGGCCGAGGCGGTGAGGTGGCGGGTCGTCTCGCGCCCTTCGACGTAGGTCGCCTCGAGGACGTAGACGTCGGCGCCGCGGCCCAACTCGACCGCCGCATCGCCCGCGCCGGTGTCGCCCGAGTAGGCGATCGTCCGCGCGTGGCCGCGCACCCGGTAGCCGAGGCTGTGGTCGAGATGAGGCATGCGCACCGCCGTCGCCTCGATGCGCTGCGCCTCGAGCTCGAGGCAGAAGGGGCCCGGCTCGAGTTCGATCACGTCGAGCCGCTCGGGGGCGATCTCGACCCAGTGGCCGAACGCGCTGCGCAGCCGCGCGAGCCAGTCGGCGAGGCCGCGCGGGCCGGCGAGGGTGAGGCGCGTCGCAGCGAGCGCGGGATGGCGCAGGCCGAAGAGGAGCGCGACCAAGTCGAGGCAGTGGTCGGGATGGAAGTGGGTGATGAGGACGGCGCGCACCGAGGGGAGCAGCACGCCGCAACGCGCCGCGGCGCGCACGCTGCCCGGCCCGGGATCGACCAGCACGCCGCGCCCGTCGGCCATGCGGAGCAGATGGCCCGGGCTGCCGCGCGTCGCGCTGGGGAACGCCGTGCCGGAGCCGAGCACGATCCACTCGACCGGGCGGGCGACGTTCGGATCCATGTCAGCGGGCGCTCGTCATGTGCCGCTCAACTGGCGTAGCCGCGCGGATGCGCCTTGAGCCAGTTCCAGGCGTGCTGCACCGTCTCCGCGAGGTCGACGTAGCGCGCGGTCCAACCGAGCAGGCGCTTCGCCTTCTCGACGCCCCCCACCAGCGCCGGCGGGTCGCCCTCGCGGCGCGGCTTCACCTGGTAGGGCACCGCGGCCCCGGTCACCGTGCGCGCCGCCGCGATCACTTCGAGGACGCTGTTGCCGCGCCCGCTGCCGAGGTTCACCGGCTCGAAGACGCCCGGCTTCATCACGCCGAGCGCGAGGCGATGCGCCGTCGCGAGGTCGGCGACGTGGACGTAGTCGCGGATGCAGGTGCCGTCGGGCGTCGGGTAGTCGGTGCCGAAGACCTCGAGCGGCTTCGCCCCGCCCGAGAGGATCGAGCGCAGCACCGCGGGGATGAGGTGCGTCTCCGGCTCGTGCCATTCGCCGAGCCGCCCCTCGGGGTCGGCGCCGGCGGCGTTGAAGTAGCGCGGCGCCACCACCGAGAACCCGTACGCGCGGCAGTACATCTCGAGCTCTTCCTCGCAGAAGCGCTTGGTGATGCCGTAGGGGCTGATCGGCTGGCGCGGGAACTCCTCGGTGATCGGCACCTTGGCCGGCACGCCGTAGACCGCACACGTCGACGAGAAGACGATCTTCTTCACGTCGCAGGCGCGCATCGCCTCGAGCAGCTCGAAGAGGCCGCGCGCGTTGTCGCGGATGTACTTGGCGGGCTGCGTCACCGACTCGCCGACGTAGCAGCGCGCCGCGAAGTGCATCACCGCGCCGACCTGGTGCTTGCGGATCGTCTCGACCAGCAGGTCGCGATCGCAGAGGTCGCCCTGCACCACCGGCGTGTCGAGCGCAGCGGCGCGGTGCCCCTCCTTCAGGTCGTCGAAGATGACGACCGCGTGGCCGCTCTTGCGCAACTCGAGCACCGCGTGGCTGCCGATGTAGCCGGCCCCGCCGGTGACGAGGATCGTTCCCGAGCTCATTCCCGAGGCTCCTTCATGCGGTCTGGGGCGGCGCATCCTACAATCCCGCCCCTTCGCGGCCGGCGCCTTCGCGCCGCAGCCCGATCGCCCTTTCGTCCGCTCCATGCGAGCCCTGAAACAAGGACCCGCCGATGCCCGCCCCCGCCCGCGCCCCGCTTCGCGAAGCCGCCATTCCCGGACTCACCTTGAAGCACCGCGGCAAGGTCCGCGACCTCTTCGACCTCGGCGACGCGCTGCTGCTGGTCGCCTCCGACCGCATCTCCGCGTTCGACGTGATCCTCGAGGACCTGCTGCCCGACAAGGGCGAGGTGCTCACGCGCATCAGCGAGTTCTGGTTCCGCCGCTTCGAAGGCAAGGTGCGCCACCACCTGATCACGACCGACGTGAAGAAGATGCCGGCGCCGCTGCCGCAGCACCCGGAGCTGGCCGGCCGCTCGATGCTCGGCAAGAAGGTGAAGCCGCTGCTCGCAGAGCTGGTGGTGCGCGGCTACCTGGTCGGCTCGGGTTGGGCCGACTACCAGAAGACCGGCTCGGTCTGCGGCATCAAGCTGCCGGCCGGGCTGAAGGAGGCGGCCAAGTTCCCCGAGCCGCTCTTCACGCCCTCCACCAAGGCGCCGAAGGGCCAGCACGACGAGAACATCAGCTACGAGCAGCTCTGCCGCATCATCGGCGCCGAGAAGGCGAAGCAGGCGCGCGACCTCGTGATGTCGATGTACGTCGAGGCGGCCAAGTACGCCGAGAGCCGCGGGATCCTCCTGGCCGACACCAAGATCGAGATCGGCGAGGACGAGCAGGGGCTCCTCGTGATCGACGAGCTCTTCACGCCCGACAGCTCGCGCTTCTGGGCCGCGGAGAAGTGGGAGCCGGGTCGCAGCCCGCCGAGCTACGACAAGCAGATCATTCGCGACGCGTTGGTCGCCATGGGCTTCAACAAGAAGCCGCCCGCCCCGCGCCTCCCCGCCGAGGTGCTGCAGAAGGCGACCGCCGCCTACCACGAGATCTTCGAGCGCCTCACCGGGCAGAAGTTCGTCTCGCTGGTGCGGTGAGCGAGGCGCCGTGAGCCCCGCCGTCCGCGAGTCGCCCCAAAAGCGGCGCGCGGGCGACGGGGAGCCGCGCCGCCGCGCCTCAGAAGCGGAACTGCAGCTGCACGACGCGCCACGCGACGAGCACGCGCTCGCCGACCAGCTCGGTCGGCATCAGGTCGACCACCACGCCGCTGCCGACGGCCACTCCGCCGTCGAGGCGGACGTTCGCCCCGAGGCCGGCGGTGAGCAGCAAGCCGACCTCGTCGTCGTCGCCGCGGCCGCGCCGCTCCTTCTCGAGGTAAGCGATGCCGGCGCCCGCCTCGATGTAGGGCGCCACGCGCGAGAGGTCGCCGTCGCTCAGCGCGAACTCGCGCCGGACGTTCAACGTCGGCGCGAAGAAGGTCTCGTGGTCGTCGAGGCCGAGCTGCAGCGCGGGTCCCACGGCGAATCCGCCGTCGATCGTGCGGCCGGTGGTCAGCGCCAGCAGCAGCGTGTCGGGCCCGAACGTGACGCCGACCCCCGGTTCGACGAACCAGTCGCCCGTCGCGTCGGCCGGCGCCGAGATCGCCGACGGCGCAGCGATCACCGCGGCCAGCCGCTCCACGAAGTCGGCGCTCGGTCGGGGCGAAGCGACGCTGCACGCGCCCGCGACGCTGCAGACCAGCAGCCCTGCGATTCTCGGAACCCGCGCCGTCGAGCGGTTCGAAGCTGCTTGAACAAGGTACATGCGACCTCCCATCGTGATCTTGGGTGCGTTTCCCGGCGATCGGCAGTGGCACGGAGCCTGCCTGCTGGTCGCCGCGTCCCCTGCTCTGCGAATCGAGCGCCGAACGCGCAGCGGCCCGTTCTCGCTTCGCTCGCGGGCGCCGCTCGCCGCCGTCGCTACCCCTTCGGGAGTTCGCTGGCGAGCTCGCGCAAGCGCCGCTCGTAATGGTGCCGCTCCGGCTCCTGCACGGCGCGCGCGAGCGCCCGCTCGAGGTGGCCGCGCGCCTCGGCGAGACGACCGAGCCGACGGCACGCGTCGCCCTGCGCGGCGTGGAACGGCGCGTAGCCGTCGAGCGCACCGCCCAAGCGCAACGACTCGAGCAGCGCGAGCGCCGCGGCCGGACCATCGCACTGCCCCACGGCGATGGCGCGATTGAGCGCCACCAGCGGCGTCGGCTCGCAGCGCAGCAAGAGGTCGTAGAGGGCGACGATCTGCGCCCAATCGGTCGCGGCGTGGCTGCTCGCTTCGGCGTGGAGCGCGGCGATCGCCGCCTGCAGCGTGAACGGCCCGAAGCGGCGCGACGCGAAGGCGCGCTCGAGGAGCGCCACTCCTTCGGCGAGCAGCGCCCGATCGACGCGGCTCCGCTCCTGCTCCTCGAGCGGGACGAGCGCACCCGCTGCGTCGACGCGCGCCGCGCGGCGCGCCTCCTGCAGCAACAGCAGCGCGAGCAACCCCTCCGCTTCCGGCTCGTCCGTGAGCTCGGCGACGAGCCGCGCGAGCCGCAGCGCCTCGGCGGCCAGCTCGACGCGTTGCAGTTGCACGCCGCGCGACGCGAAGTAGCCCTCGTTGAAGAGGAGGTAGATCGCGCGCAGCACGGCGGCGAGGCGCACCGGCAGCTCGGCCGGCTCCGGCCGCTCGAAGGTCGCCCCGACCTCGCGCAGCCGCGCCTTCGCGCGCACGATCCGCTGCGCCAACGTCGCTGGCGCCACCAGGAACGCGCGCGCGATCTCCTCGGTGGCGAGGCCGGCCACCTCGCGCAGCATCAGCGCCAGTTGCGCCTCGGGCGCGAGCGCCGGATGGCAGCAGGCGAAGAGGAGCCGCAGCGTGTCGTCGCCCAACGGACCTTCCGCCTCGAGCGCGTCGCCGGGCTCCGCCTCGCGCGACGCCGCCCCTCGCCACTCCCCCGACTCCATCCGCGCCGCCAGCTCGGCGAGCGCCGCCTCGTCGCGCGCGCGCCGCCGCAGCGCGTCGATCGCGCGGTGGTTCGCGGTCGCGATCAGCCAATGGAGCGGTCGCGCCGGCACGCCCTGCTCGGGCCACGAGCGGAGCGCCGCAGCGAACGCCTCCGAAGCCGCCTCGTCGACCCGATCGAGGTCGCGGAAACGGCGGAGCAGCGCGGCGCGCAAGGCGCCGACGTGCTCGCGCCAGAGCCGCTCGAGCAGAGTCGCGATCGCCGGGCGCGCGGCCGCGTCCGACGCGCCGATCGCCGCCTCGTCGCGCTCGGCCATGGCGGCTACTGGTGGCAGGTCGGCGAGAAGGGCCGGATCTCGATCCCCCAGCCGAGCTCCTCGCCCAAGTGGGCGGCCGGGTGGAGCGAGGCGATGCGGATCGCGTCGTTCAGGTCGCGCGCCTCGATCATGATCAGGCCGCCCACCTGCTCGCGCGCCTCGATGTAGGGGCCGTCGGTGGTGACCACCTTGCCGCCGCGCGGGCGCAGGCAGACCGCGTCCCACTCGAGGCTGTGACCCGAGACGTAGCCGCCGCTCTTCTTCAGCTCGGCGTCGTGGAGCTGGCACTTCGCGACCAGCGCGGCGAACTGCTCCTTGCTGAGGCCTTCCATCTTCTTGCGATCGCCGTAGGCGAGGACGAGGTAGCGCACGCGATTCCTCCGGGGGTCACCGAGCGGTGGACGGATCGAACGACTGATGCTGCCGCCCCCAAGGTCGAACGGGAACCGCCGCGATCGACAGCGGCGGCATTTTCCCCCGAACGAAACGCGGGCCCGGCCGCGTCGGCGACCGGACCCGCTGCGATCCCATCTCGATCACGCCTCGATCACGCCTCGATCGCTCCGCGTGGCGCTCCGCTCACTCGGAGATCGTGGCCAGCAGCGTGCGCGACTTCGCGAAGCCGCCGCGCGCCGCCGGGTCGTGCACCTCGAAGCGGACGCGCAGCTCGACGCCGACCAGCTCCGGCAACGCATCGATCGGGAGCTGGAGGCGGCCGCTGCCCTGGCCCGCGGCCCCGCGCGGGCCGTCGATCAGGACGAAGAAGGTCGAGTGGCCCGGATCGGCCGAGAGGCCGCCCCCACCGCGACTGAAGGAGCCGAGCCCGCTGCCCGGCGGGGTCACGGTCCAGACCGTCACCATCGCCCACGTGCCGCCGCGCGCCTGATCGAGCAGCGCGCAGAAGTCGAGGTTGCCGAGCCGCGGCGTGCCGCCGTCACCGGTGATCGACGGGATGAACCCGCCGCGTCCCGGCGTGCCGAACCCTTCGAGCGTGAAGAACGGCACGTCGGGCAGCTGGACGTCGTTCAGGTCGGTCTCGTCGGTGATGACGACGTCCTCGAGCGTGACCGAACCGAACGGCTGGTCGAACGAGGCCGAGAGGACGAAGTCGAACGTCCCCGACGGCAGGATCGCGAGCCAGTCGCCGCTCGCATCGGTGAACGGATTCGCGAGCGGGATCGCGGCGCCCGTCGCGCTGTCGTAGACGTCGACGCGCGCCCCCTCGAGCTTGTTGTGGCTCGAGTCGCGGACGCGACCGGTCACCTCGAACCCTTCGTCGAGGCGGATCGTGCCGAGCGAGAGCGCCGGCGGCAGCTTCTTGTTCGCAATCGTCTTCGGGCTGAGCTGGTCGGCCTGGTCCGGCACGATCTGGAGGTCGAACGTGCCGATCGGCAGGACGACGCTGAAGGCGCCCGTCGCATCGGTGCGGTTCTTCGCGACGAAGATCCACTTGCCGGCGGCGCGATCGAACGCGTTCACCTCGGCGTCCTCGACCGCGCTGCCATCGGCCGCGGCGACGACCTTGCCGGTCGCCGTGAAGCCGTCGGGCAGCACGATGTCGCCGAGGTCGACCGGGCCGCTGAAGATCCAGGTGTTGCTCCAGCCCGCGGTGCCCGGCCCGCCGTAGTACGGCACGATGCCCGGCTCGAAGCGCAGCTCGACCGAACCGAACGGCACGGCGACGCGGAAGCGGCCGGCGACGTCGCTGTCGGGGTTGGTGAAGTCGAGCGGTTGCTGATCGGGGCCGGCCACGTAGTCGAGCTGCACCTGCTGCAGCGGCGTGCCCGACGAGTTGATGACGCGGCCGGTGACGTCGCAGCCGAGCTCCATCTCGATCACGCCGAGGTGGTTGGTCGACGGGCCGACGAGGACGCTCTCGATCCGCCGCGTCACTACCACCGACGCCGGCGGCGCGAGCGGCATGACGTTCATCTCGTAGTCGCCGTCGGGCGTGATCGTCGTCGTGAAGTAGCCCTGCGCGTCGGTCGAACCGCCGAGCACGGTCGGCGGACCGTTGCCGTCGTTCGACTTGAAGACGAGCAACGCGCTCTTCACCGGATGGCCGTCGCTGTCGAGGCATTGGCCGGTGAGGACGCCGGCGAAGGCCGGATCGGCCAGCGCGGCGAGCACGCCGATCGTCATGAGGGATCGAAGCTGCATCGAGTTCACTCCTTCGCGTGGGTGCCGAGTCGCCTCGGCGCGTGGGGATGGGACGCGGCCCCGAGCGCATCGACGCCCCCTTCCGGCCGCGGACGCCGGGACCTGGGGAGGCTTTCGCAACACGTGCGCCGGAGCCAGGGATCTCCCTCATCCCGGGGAGCGACGCGCGATGGAGGTCATCCGACCGCTGCCCGCGCTCCCCGACTCCAGCCGCTGGAGCCCGCGATCCAGCTCCTGGATCGAGCCAGCGCCGCGCCGCGCGCGCTGCATCACCGCGCCGCGCGGGGCTCCTCGCCATCGAGCACGCCGTCGGCGTCGCGATCGATCCCCATCCGCCGCGCGCTCGCGAGCGGCACCACCGTGAGCGTGACCGGCTCGCCGGCGCGCGCGTTCTCGAGCAGCGCGGTGAACGGCAGCGGCTCGCCGCCGCGGTCGGACGCGAAGGAGTCGCCGTCGAGCTGGACGAAGCCGCGCGGCTCGCCCGCGAGCTGCCCCTTCGCGAGCACGCGGACGGCGCCGCTCGCGGCGAGCGCCAGCAGTCGCCGCGCGCGCGCCTCCGCGGCCGCATCGTCGCCGAGCAGCGTCACCTGCTGCCCGATCGCCGCGTGGAGGCGGCGCGCGGGCGCGCTCGCTGCGTCGCCGCCGTCCTGCGGCCCGTCGGGGAACGCGAGCAGGAACGCCGCCAGATCGGCCGTCTCCTGATCGCTCGCGACCGAGAACTGCACTTCGTTCAGGAAGCGGGCGAGCGTGTCGACGCTGCCGTCGTGCAGGAAGCCGAAGCCGAGGCGACTCTGCACCGCCGACAGGTCGCAGCCGATCTTCTCGTGGAGCGCGCGCAGCTGCGGCACCTTCATCGTGACGTTGGTCGAGCCATCCTGCGCGACCAGCATGTGGTGGCGCTCGCCGGCGGCCGTCGGCGCGAAGGCGACGAAGCGACCGTCGACGAGTCGCGCGTCGGGCCCAAGCCCGGTCGGCAGCGTGTGGCAGCGGATGCAGTCGACCTTCGCGTTGTCGAGCTTGCCGCTGCGGAAGCGCTCGAAGCCGCGCCGCGCATCGCCGGGCGGCAGCGCCTCTCCGGCGGGACCGAAGCGACCGGTGGTGCAGAGCCCCGGCAGCGGCAGCGCGCTCGGCAGCTCGTCCTCGAGCGTGCGGAACGGATTGGGCGGGAAGGCGATCGTCGCGAGGAAGCCGGTGAAGTCGGCGAGCTCTCCTGCGCTGAGCGGCGCGCTGCCGCCTTGCAGCGAGACGAACGCCTCGCGGAAGGCGCCGAGCCCCGACCGGTCGCCGCGCCAGTGGAGCGGCTCCTTGCCGACCACGTCCTGCAGCGACTGCGTGACCATCGGCCCCTTCATCGGATGGAACGGCTCGAAGGCGCCGCGCCCCGGCACCCGCGACTCGAGCAGCTGCGGATCGTCGGCGGCGCGATTCACGTCGTGCAGCGGCTGCAGCGCGCCGCTCGGGTCGCCGAGGTCCCACGCGAGGCGATCGGCGCGCGCATCGACGTGGCAGGAACCGCAGGCGAGCTGCCCTTGCGCCGAGTGGCGCTGCGTCGCGTAGAGGTGGCGCCGCCCCGCGCGCACGACCGGCGGCGACGGATCGAAGAAGGGGACGCGCCCGAGTTCGGCCTGCGTCACGAGATCGACCACCGCGAGCGCGCTCTCGAACTTGCAGAGCACGTAGAGCCGCCCGCGCGCCTCGTCGAGCACGAGCCCGGTCGGCCCCTCGCCCACCGCGATCGGCGCCGTCGCGGCGCGCCGTCCGCGGTCGTCGAGCGCGACCAGCGTGTTCGAGCCCATGCCAGCGACGAAGGCGCGCTGGCCGTCGCGCTGCCACGCGACCGCGCGCGGATCGCCGATCGACGCGGCGCGCAGGGCCGCCGGCACCGTCGCGGCGGTGGCAGGGCGCGAACCGTCGAGGTGGGGATTGAGGTCGCTGCGCGCGCTGGCGGGCGGCGCACCGGCGCGCCCGAAGTCGACCTGCGCCGCGACCACCTCGAGGAAGCGGCCGCGCAAGTTCGGCTCGAAGCGGATCTCGTTGCGCGCGTCGGTCCCGACCACCGTCACCGCACCGCTCCCCGGCTGGACGGCGAGCGCCATGCAGAGGTTCATCAGCCCCTGCGCGTAACGGACGGTCCCGCTCGCGCAGTCGAGCGCCGCGACGTCGTGGTCGACGAGGTCCCAGCCCGGCACTCGCCCCGAGCGCGCCGCCTGCGCGCCGCTCACGAGCACGGTCCAGTCGCCGACGAAGTCGTCGCGCCACTCCCCCGCCGCGTTCTTCTTCACGATCAACCCGACCGCCGGCGGCGGCGGCAGCCCCGGCGCGAGCGGCGGCTCGAAGCCCCCTTCGCGCGACGAGTTCGGCGGCGGATTGCGGCCGCTGTAGGGGGTGAACGGCCGACCGACGACGTTCGGCGGGAAGTCGAGGTTGAAGAGCGAGCCACCGGCGAGCAGCGTCGAGCCGTTCCCCGACTCGAAGAGCGCGACGTAGACGGTCGCGCCGTCGGCCGCCACCGCCAGCGCGCGCGGCTCCTCGCCGTCGAGCGCGATCCGTCGCGGCGGCGCCTGCAGGTCGGCCGGATCGAAGAGGAGCAGCGCATTGCTCTGCGTGCAGCTCACGTAGGCGCGCCGCGGCGTGCCGGCGAAGACGACGTCGGCCGGCTCGTCCTCGGTCGCGAGCGTGGCGACGACGGTGCGCCGCGCGAGGTCGACGACGCTGATCGAGTCGGAGACCTGGTTCACGACCCACGCGCGCGTCGCCGACTCGCAGCGGACGCTCACCGGCTCGAGCCCCACCGCCACCTCGAACTCGAGCGACGGGAGCGCACCCGCGAGCGAGAAGACCGCGACGCGCGCATCGGGCGTGTTCACCGCCACGAGGCGCGCCCCGTCCGCCGTCTGGTCCAGCGGATGGACGTGCGGGCTCTCCCACTGGACGAAGTCGGAGGCCTGCGCGCGCGCCGCCGCCGCCGCCCCCGCGAGGGCAATTCCGATCAGCAGCGAGAAGAACGCGTTCGCGGCGGCCATCAGCGGAGCGACTCCCGCCACCACGAGTGCAACGGCCGTGCCCCCGCGCAGCGCCCGCCGCTCACGCGCGCCGTCGCCCCTCGTCCGCGAGCGGCGCCACCGCCGGCGCCTCTGCCGCCGGATCCTCGCCCCCCGCCGCCGCCACCGCCTCCTCCGGCCGCTTCTTCAGCGCCCAGTGGAGAGCCAGCAGCACGGCGACGGCGAGCCCGCTGCGCCAGTAGACGCGCCGCCGCCACGACTCGTCGGTGCGCCAGCGGACACGCGTCGCGTCGAGCGTGCCGCCGCGCTCGATCGCGCCGGCCGCCAGCAACTCGGGGAGCAGCGCGTCGCTCGCGAGCCGGCGACCGTTGGCGACCGCGGCGACGAGGCCCGAGGCGCGGGCGGCGGAGAACGAGGTGCCGCTGTCGATCGAGAAGCTGGTCGCGGCGCCGCCGGTCACCTGCGGCGCGGTGCTCGCCACCGTCGTGTGGAAGTAGCCGTCGAGGTAGAGGTCGACCCAGTCGCCGAAGCTCGACGACGCGGCACGGCCGAAGTCGCTGGCGTTGCCGATCGCCAGCACGCCCGGCAGGGCGGCGGGGAAGCGCTCGACGCGCGTCCCCTCGTTGCCGGCCGCGGCGACCAGCGCCACGTTCGCCGTCGCCAGCTGCGCGATCAGCTCCCGCTCGCGCGGCGTCGCGCCGTCGCCGCCGAAGCTCATGTTGACGACGATCGGCAGCTCGGGATGGACGGTCGCGTAGTCGAGCACCGCGGCGAGCGCCCGCTCGATGGTGGTCGACTCGAGCGCGTGGCCCAGGTCGAGCCGCGCGATCGCCACCTCCTCGGGACAGGTCTCGAGCAGCGCCTCGGCCATCCGGTCGCCATGCTCGCGCCGCCCGCCGTAGAAGGTGTCGAGCACGAAGACGATTCCTTCCGGACCGGGATCGACGGCGTGCACGCTGCGCGTCGCATCCTGCACGCGCCGCGCGATCTCCTGCGCGCTCGGCAGGAACCAGCTCGAGAGCTCGACCGCCAGCACCACCAGCAGCGCCAGCGCGCCGAGCAGCCGCAGCAAGACGCGCGTGAAGTCGCGCGACCGCTCGAGCTCCGCCTCCTCGGCAGCCGCTCGATCGATCGGGTCGACGACGACCCGCAGGCGACGGAAGTTCGGCCCCATCAGCGCCATCTTGTCTCGTGTCGCCCCTCGCCCCGCGCCAAGGCGCCGCGGTCGCCGCCGTGTTTCGCTCGGCCCTTCTTGCCCATCGCCCCACGCTGGGCAACCCTTGGCAACTCGCGCGCCGGCGCGAACGCCCCGCGCGCCGGAAGAGTTCGCCGCGTCGCCACCCCCGCTAGCCTCCCGCGCTTCAGACCCGCCCCCGACCTGCCGACATCGTGGCGCGATGCGGGATCGAGTCGGGGGCTCGACCCGAGTCGCGCGCACGGCGGATGGGACGCCGCGCGCCGCGCTCCTTGCCAGGAAGACGCGCGATGCCGGTGGCCACCATCGATTGGACGGGGGAACTGCCGGGCACCGCACGGCTGATCGACCAGACGTTGCTGCCCGGGGAGACGAAGTTCCTCGAGCTCGCCGACGTCGAGTCGATGTGGGAGGCGATCCGCGTGCTGCGCGTGCGCGGCGCGCCGGCGATCGGCATCGCGGCGGCGTTCGGCTTGCTGCTCGGCATCCAGCGCTTCGCCGGCAGCGATCGCGCCGCCTTCGCCGCCGAGGTGAAGCGCGTCGCCGACTACCTGCGCACCGCGCGCCCGACCGCGGTCAACCTCTTCTGGGCGCTCGAGCGGATGGAGCGGCGCGCGGCCGCCGACGCCGCGCGGAGCGTCACGGAGCAGAAGGCGGGGCTGCTCGCCGAAGCGCGCGCGATCCACGCCGAGGATCGCGCCATCTGCCGCGCGATCGGCCGACACGGCGCCGTGCTGATCGACGACGGCAGCGTGCTGCTCACCCACTGCAACGCGGGCGGGCTCGCCACCGCCGACTACGGCACCGCGCTCGCGCCGATGTTCACCGCGCACGAGCAGGGGCGCCGCTTCAAGGTCTTCGCCGACGAGACGCGCCCGCTGCTGCAGGGCGCGCGCCTCACCGCGTGGGAGCTGCAGCAGGCGGGCATCGACGTCACGCTGATCTGCGACGACATGGCGGCGGTGGCGCTGCGCGATCGCGGCGTCACCTGCGTGATCGTCGGCGCCGACCGCATCGCGGCGAACGGCGACACCGCCAACAAGATCGGCACCTACGGCGTCGCCGTGCTGGCGCGCCACCATCGCGTGCCCTTCTACGTAGCGGCGCCGACCTCGACCTTCGACCGGCGCATCGCCGACGGCCGCGCGATCCCGATCGAGGAGCGCGCCGCCAGCGAGATCACCCACGGCTTCGGCCGCGCCACCGCGCCGGCCGCCATCGCCACCTGGAACCCGGCCTTCGACGTCACGCCGCACGACCTGATCGCCGGGATCATCACCGAGCACGGCATCCTCGAGCGACCCGACACCCGTCGCGTCGCCGACTTCTTCGCGCACCACGATCCGCACCGGGGAGGGACACCATGAACCGCCGCATCGAGACTCCGCAGCGCACCACCGCGGCGCCGCCGACCGATCTCGCCGAACCGACCGAAGGGACGGCGCCCGTCGGCGAGAAGAAGCGCCGCCGCCGCAACGAACGCAACGCCGCCGCCTACGACGACGAGGTGTGCGAGCTGCTGCAGGCGATCGACAAGTGGCGCCGCAAGAGCGGCCGCAGCTTCCCCGCGTGGAGCGAGGTGCTGCAGCTGCTGAAGGAGCTCGGCTGGAAGAAGGTCGCCGCGAGCGCGCCGCTCGCGACGGCCCTGCCGATCGTCGAGCCGCTGCCGCCCCCGAGCGAGCCGCCGCGCTGACGGCGCCTCCCGCGGCTCGGCACGGCAGGGAGTCGGCTACGCTCTCCGCCCCTCCTTCCCTGCCGAGCCGCCATGCCTGCGCCCGCGACTGCGCCGCCTCGCCTCTTCGCTGCCGCGCTCGGCCTGCTCGCCGGCAGCGCCGCCGGCGCCGCCGAAGCGATCGGCTTCGCGGCCGCGCAGCGTCAGTACATCCGCAGCCTCGCCGAGTCGCTCGTCGTCTTCGGCACGCCGCTCTGGATCGGCGGCGCGGTCGGACTGCTCGGCGGCGCGCTGGTCGGCCGCTGGCTCGCGCGTGCGCCCCGCTCCACCCACCTCGTCGTGCTGCTCCCCTTCGCCGCGGCGATCGCGGCGCTGCTGCGCTGGCGGCGGACCGACCTCGCCGGCGGCGCGTGGGCCTACCTGCTCGGCGCCGCGCTGCTCTTCCTCGTGCTGCTCGCCGCTGCGCCGCGCGTGCTGCACCGTCGGCCGCGCGCGCCGCGCCGCCTCGTGTTCGCCGCGCTGCTCGCGCTCGGCGCCTGGCCGCTCGCGAGCCTCGCGGCGCTGGCGCTCGCGCGCGAGGAGCCGCCGCCGATCGCGACGCCGCGCACCGCCGGCACGCCGGCAGCGCTCGCCGCCGACGCTCCCGAGCGCATCGTGCTGGTGACGTGGGACACGGTGCGCGCCGACGTGCTGCCGCTCTTCGGCGGCAGCGGCCTCGCGACGCCCCACCTTGATCGACTCGCCGCCGAGGGGCTCCTCTGCGAGCGCGCCACGGCCGTCGCGCCGATCACCGGGCCGGCCCACCTCTCGCTCTTGACCGGCGTCGAGCCGCCGCGCCACGGCCTGCGCAGCAACGGCGATCCCGCCCCCGCGCCCGCCGCGCCGCATCTGGCCGAGCGGCTGCAGCAAGCGGGCTTCGCGACCGCCGGCTTCGTCAGCAACCTCGCGCTGATGCGCCGCAGCGGCTTCGATCGCGGCTTCGACCTCTTCGACGATCGTCCCGCCGCGCCACCGCTCGATCGACTCGTCTCGCTGGCGCGCCTCGGCTCGATCTTCCTGCAGCGGCTGCTGCCGGCGGAGCTCGCCGCCGCGGCGCACCAGACGCCCGGCGAGGAGACGCTGGCGCGTGCGCTCGCCTGGCTCGCGACCGCGCCGCCGCGCGCCTTCCTCTGGACCCACTTCTACGACGCGCACGCCCCCTACTCGCCGCAGGAGCCCTACGCGTCGCGCACGCGCGCGCGCGCCGCCGAGGGGCTCTGCGCCGTCGATCCGCGCGCGCAAGCGGACCTCGTCGCGCAGCGCGGCGAGATCGAGCAGCTCGACGAGCTCTTGGGCCGGTTGCGCGCGGCGCTCGAGCGCGCCGATCCCGGGCTGCAGCGGACGCTGCTGATCGTCGTCGCCGACCACGGCGAGTGCTTCGGCGAAGGGGGGCTGCGCGGCCACCACCAGAGCCTGTTGCACGCGACGCAGCACATCCCGCTGCTGGTGCGGCCGCACGGCGCTCATCCGCAGGCGGCGGCGCTGGCCGGCACGCGCGTCAGCGAGCCGACCAGCCAGCTCGACGTGCTGCCGACCGTGCTGGCCGCGCTGTCGCTGCCCGCCGAACCGGAGGCGCACGGAGTCGACCTGCTCGCGCTCGCCGCCGGCGGCGAGGCGCCAGCGCGCGGCTTCTACCTGGAGGCGTTCCAGCGCGCGCTCGGCGAGCGGCGCCAGCAAGGCTGGAGCGAGTCGGGCTGGAAGTACCTGCGCGACCTCGCCGGCCACGAGCAGCTGCTGCGGCTCGATGCGCACGGCCGCGAGGAGGTGGTCGACGATCCCGAGCGCCTCGCGCTGCTGCGCGCGCGCCTCGACGCGTGGATCGCGGACCACCCCGCCGCCAGCGCGGCAGCGACCGGAACGGAGCGCGGCGCGCTCGACCGCGCCGACGCCGAGGCGTTGAAGGCGCTCGGCTACGCGGAGAAGTGAGCGACCGCGCGGCGCAACGCTGCGTCGCGCCCGCCGCTACTCCCCCGCGCCGAACGCGGCGACGCGGTAAGTGCCGTCGTCGCCGACCACGCGCATGGTCGGCAGCGGGTTCTGGTGCGGCGGCGCGGGCCGCACGCGCAGCGAGTCGTGGACGACATCGGTCGGGTAGAGCCGCCGGAAGGGGTCGGGGAGCAGGTCCTTGTTGGCGTAGAGCGGTTCGTCGGGCTGGCGGCGCCCCTGCCATTGCGCGACCTCGACCGGATCGAACTCGAGACCGCACGCGCGCGCCCGCGCGAAGAACCAGCAGAGCGCGATCGACGAGAGTCCCGCCTTGCCGTTGCCGCCGCCGACGTCGGAATGGACGCCGCGGAACCAGACCTCGAAGACGCGCTGCGCGAGCGCCTCCTGCCCCTTCTTCGGCTTGATGCGCGTCACCGGGAAGTTGCCGCGCCGCTCGTCGATCGCCATCGCGTGGTAGCAGCGCGCGACGTTGTCGGAGAGGGTGAGGTCCTTGCCGGGGTCGAAGGAGTTGCCCGGCACGCCGAAGGACGCCACGACGTCGAACAGGCCGAGGAAGCGGACGCGCGCCTGCGGCAGCTCGTCGCGCAGCTCGTTGCAGAAGTCGAGCGCGATGGCGGCGCCGCGGCTGAAGCCGACCACGTCGAGGTTCGTGTCGCCCTCCGCGAGGTGGCGCTTGGTCGCCGCGATCCCTTCGTCGATCCGATCCTCGCCCCCCACTCCGAGGAGGCCGCCGACGACCTTGCCGATCCGCCCGCGCCGGGTTCCGACGCCGGGGATGTAGCTCACCTTGCCGCGGTAGGCCGCGCCGAAGCGCGCCACGTTGGTGTCCTGGACGATGTCGCTCTCGTCCCTGTTCCACGTGCCGTCGAACGCGATCAGTGCCATGGGGAGTTCCTCCTCGTGCGACCGCTGCGGTCGCCTCCGCCTCGCCATCCGCCCCCGAATCCGCTCAGCGCTGCGCCGCCTCCCTGAACTCGAGCACCCGGCCGTCCGGATCGCGCACCAGCAGGCGAGCGCTCGCATCGTCGAGCGGATCGCCGAACGGATCGAGCGACCGATCGTCGAGCGCCTCGAAGCGGGTGCCGCGCGCCTCCGCCGCGGCGACGAGCCGCGCGCGCAAGCGCGCGAGCCCGCCGCTCTCCAGTTCGAAGCGCAACGGGTCGTCCGCTGCAACACGCTCGCTCGCCACCAACCGCAGCGACACCGCGCCGTGGCGCAGTCGACGCGCCGATGCGTCGCCGCCGGGCTCGATGGTGAAGCCCAAGTAGTCGCGGTACCAGAGCGCGCTCGCCTCGAGGTCGCGCACCGCGATCTGCGGCGTCACGCCGCGCAGCACGAACGAGCCGGCCGGCGCACTCGGCGCGACGGGCGACTCCGCGACGATCGGGGGCTGCGGCGCGGCGACGACCTCGCCGGTCGCGACGGCGGCGGCGGCCGCGGGCGGCGCACGGTGGAAGGCGGCGACGAGCTGGCGCTGCGCCGCCGCGAGGAAGGGGCCGAGCTCGTGCACCGCCACCTTGTTCGCCGCGGTGCAGCGCGTCTGCCCGCGGAAGAACTCGGGCGGCTGCGGCTCGACCGCCTCGTACTCGACCCGCTCGCTCCAGAGCGGCGGCGCGCCGGCGCCCGCCTCGAGATCGAACAGCTCGAACTCGATCGCGTGGAACGCGCGCCCCTGCAGGCCGCCGAAGTCGGCCGCCTCGCGCTCGCCGCGGAAGTGGCGCAGCGTGCCGGCGAGGAGGAGGCGCGCTCCGCCGCCGCCCGCCGCCGCGCGCTGCAGCGGATCGAGCAGGGCGGCGCGGTCGCGCGCGAGCGAGCGCGCCAGCGGAGCAGCGCCGCTCGCGACGAGCCGCTCCGCGAGCAGGCGCGGCAGCTCGTCGCCGACGCCGTCGAGCAGCTGGTCGATGTCGTGCGGCGCGAAGCGATCGAAGAGCGGCACGAGCCCGAGCGTGCCGATGCCGGCCACCACCTGGAACGCCAGCGCACTGCCGTCCGATCGCTCCTCCTCGGGCCGCTCGTCGGCGAAGCGGGCGATCAGCAGCGGCTCCGCGCAGGCGGGCGGCGCGACGCGCTCGGGCGGCGCGTGGAGGCGCGCGTGGAGCGGACTCTCGGGATCGAGCTTCTCGACGTAGGTCGACAGCAGCGGCGCACAGCCGCTCGCCGCCGCGAGCAGCACCGCTGCAGTGGCTCGCGCCCGCCCGCCATGCCCGTGTCGCTCGCCGCGCTCGCCGCGCTCGCTGCCCATCGCCCCGCCTCCCCGCGCTGCCGGCCTAGGCCAGCAGCCCCTGCACCACGTTGCCGAAGACGTCGGTCAATCGCCAATCGCGGCCGGCGTGGCGGTAGGTGAGCCGCTCGTGGTCGAGCCCCATCAGGTGGAGCAGCGTCGCATGGAGGTCGTGGACGTGGACCGGCTCTTCCACGGCGTGCCAGCCGTACTCGTCGGTCGCGCCATGCACGTGGCCCGCCTTCACGCCGCCGCCCGCCATCCACATCGTGAAGCCGAACGGGTGGTGCTCGCGGCCGTCGGTCCCCTCGGCGGTCGGCGTGCGGCCGAACTCGCCGCCCCACAGGACGAGCGTCTCGTCGAGCAGCCCGCGCGCCTCGAGGTCGGCAAGCAGCCCGGCGATCGGCCGATCGGTCGCGGCGCAGTTGTTGGCGAGCTCGGCGCGCAAGCTGCCGTGCTGGTCCCAGAGCTGGCAGCTCGCGCGCAGCTTCGTCTGCGTGTGGTAGGCCTGCACGCAGCGCACGCCGCGCTCGACGAGGCGGCGCGCGAGCAGGCACTGGCGGCCGAAGATCGCGGTGACCGGGTCGTCGAGGCCGTAGAGCGCGCGCGTCGCCGGCGACTCGCCGGAAAGATCGAAGGCGGCCGGCGCCTCGCGCTGCATCCGGAAGGCGAGCTCGAACGAGGCGAGCCGCCCCTCGAGCGCGGCGTCGCGCGCGCGCTGCTGTGCGTGGCGGTCGTTCAGCTCGCGCAGCAGGTCGAGGTCGGCGCGCTGGCGCGGCTCCGTGCGGCGCCCGTTGGCGAGGTTCTCGATCGGCGCGTCGAGGTTGCTGACCAGCGTCCCTTGGTAGGCCGCCGGCAGGAAGGCGGAGCTCCAGAGCGGCGCCCCTTGCGCCGGCTGCGCGGGCGACAGCACCACGTAGCCCGGCAGGTCGCGGTTCTCGCTGCCGAGCCCATGGAGCAGCCACGAGCCGAGGCTCGGGCGCTGGAACGCCTGCTCGCCCGTGTTCATCTGCAGGCAGGCGCCGTTGTGGTTGATGTTGTCCGCCACCATCGAGCGGACCACGCAGAGCTTGTCGGCGTGGCGCGCGAGATGGGGCAAGAGCTCCGAGATGGCGATCCCCGACTCGCCGTGCTGCGCGAAACGCCACGGCGAGCCGAACAGGTTGCCGGTGCGGGTCCGCTCGAGCTTCGGCCGCGCAAAGGGCGGCGGCGCGCCGCTCTCCGCCTGCAGTCGCGGCTTCGGATCGAAGAGGTCGACGTGCGACGGCCCGCCCGACATGAAGAGGAAGATCACCCGCTTGCAGCGCGGCCGGAAGTGCGGTGCGCGCGGCGCGAGCGGACCGGCGGCGGTGGCCGCCCCATCGGCAGCTCCGCCGAGCAGCGCCGCCGCTTGCGCCGGCGCGAGGTCGGCCAGCAGCGCCTGCAGCGCGACGAGGCCGAAGCCGTTGGCGGTCCGCGCCAGCAGCTCGCGACGGGAGAGCGGGGAGCGTCCGCGCGCGTTCAATCGGTCCATGCGAACTCGTTGCTCATCAGCAGCACGTGGGCGAACTCCTCGAGCGAACCGTCGGCGAGGAAGCGATCGGCCAGCGCGCGCTCGGCGTCGTCGGGCGGACGGGCGAAGAGCCGTTCGTAGAGGGCGTCGACCGGCGCGGCGCCGCCGCTCGCCGCCGCCGCCTCGACGCTTCGCGCCAGCGCGGCGGCACGCTCCAGCACGAAGGGATCGTTCATCAGCCAGAGCGCCTGCGGTGCGACGGTCGACTCGTGGCGGCGATCGACGATCGAGGTCGGGTCGGCGGCGTCGAAGAGGGCGCGGTAGTTCGAGCGGTCGGAGCGGATCGTCGCGAGGTAGAGCGCGCGCCGCTTGGTCGCGGGATCGCGGACCGCCGGACCGCCGAGCGTGCGATCGAGTTCGCCGCTCGCCATCAGCAGCGCATCGCGCAGCTGCTCGGCATCGAGGCGGCGGCGCGGGAAGCGGGCGAGGAGGCGGTTCTCCGGATCGGCGGCGAGCGTCGCGGCGTCGGTCGCGGCCGCCTGCCGGTAGGTCGAGGAGAGGACGATCGCGCGGTGCAGCGCCTTGGATGAGCCGCCCGACTCGATGAAGCGGCGCGCCAGCCAGTCGAGCAGCTCCGGATGGGAGGGCGCCTCGCCGAGCCGGCCGAAGTTGCCCGAGGTGGCGACGAGCCCCGTCCCGAAGTGGTGCTGCCAGAGGCGGTTCACGGCGACGCGCGCGACGAGCGGCAGCATCGGATCGACGAGCCACTGCGCGAGCTCGCGCCGGCCGCTGCCGGTGAACGCGGGCGGCGGTTGCTCCCCCGCCAGCACGCGCGGGAAGCGGCGCGCCACGAGCGGCCCGAGTCGGTCGTAGCGGCCGCGCTCGTGCAGCGCGACGTCGTGGACGCCGGCGTGCGGCGAGCCGGGCACGCCCCCTTCCGCGATGCCGTGCGCGTAGGCGAGCGGCGGGAAGGCGCGCGCCTCGAGGTCGCGAAGCTCCGCCAGCAGCGGCGCCAGCGCGACGTCGGCCGCCGCCCGCTCGCGCGCCGCGGCGTCGAGCGGACCGCTGCCGGCGCCGACGAAGCGGAACTGCGCGCCGTCGCCGGCGGCGATCGGCGCCGCGAGCAGGCCGCCCTCGAGCGCGGCGAGCGTCGCGGCCGCGAGCTCGAACTGGCGCGGACGATCGAGATCGGCGAGCGACCACTCGACCAGCGTCGTGTCGCAGATGTGGTCGCCGCGCGGCGCCACCTCGAGGAGGAGTTCGTCGCCGGCGGCCAGCTCCACCGCCGACAGCTCCACGGCGTCGCCGAAATCGCTCCGTCCGCCGTTCTCGAATTCTCCGCGCGCCAGCGCTTCGCGCAGCGCCGGCGCACCGGCCGCGTGGCGGCGCCGCGCGAGCGTCCAGGCGATCCCATCGCCGCACACCGCATCGCCGTCGGCAAGCGACCCGCGCAGCGCGAGGCGCAGCGGCGCGGCCGCGGTGAAGACGATCGCGACCGGCTCGCCCGGCGCCGGGTGGACCGAGACGGAGCGTCCCGGCAGCGTCACGGTCGCGAAGCGCAGCGTCTCGGCGCCGCCGTTCACCGTCGCCGCCGGCAGCTCCGCGCCGCCGCGCAGCCCGGCGACCTCGGCGAGGCCGCCGACCGCCGCGATCGGCGTCGCGAGCGGCGCTCCGCCGAGCCCTTCGTTCAGCGCGGCGAGCAGCTCGTCCGTGCGCGCCGCCTGCGCCGCGCGTTGCGCGAGCTCCTCGCTCGACGCCAGCGGCAGGCGCAACATCGGCGGCCCCGCCGTCTTCGGCCCGACGTCGGGGAGGATGTGGCTGCTGAAGAAGATCCCGGCCAGCGCGTAGTAGTCGGCCTGCGAGAGCGGATCGAACTTGTGGTCGTGGCAGCGCGCGCAACCGAGCGTGAGGCCGAGGAAGGCGCGCCCCACCAGGTTCACCTGGTCATCGGCGATGTCGGTGAGCAGCTTCTCCTTGTCGGCGTCGCCGCCGCCCCAGTCGCCGATCGCCAGCACGCCGGTCGCGACGAGGCGCCGCGCATCGAAGGCGCCGCCGTCGCTCGCGCGCAGGTCGCCGGCCAACTGGTCCTGCACGAAGTCGGAGAACGGCAGGTCGCGCGCGAAGGCGTCGACCACCCAGTCGCGGTAGCGCCACGCCTGGCGCACGTCGCCGGGATCGTCGTCGGCGCCGCCGAGCGAGCGCGCATCGAAGAGGTCGGTGTAGCGCACGACGTCGAGCCACTGGCGCGCCGCGCGCTCGCCGTAGGCGGGGCTCGCGAGCAGCCGATCGACGACGCGCGAGAAGGCGTCGGGCTCCGGATCGGCGACGAACGCGGCGACCTCGTCCTGGGTCGGCGGCAGCCCGGTGAGATCGAGGGTGACGCGCCGCAGCCACGCGCGCCGCTCGGCGGGCGGCGCCGGCGCGAGGCCGCGCTCCTCGAGCTTCGCCAGCACGAACGCGTCGAGCTCGCTCGTCGGCCAGTCGCGCGCACGCACCGCGGGCGGCGGCGCTTCGGCGAGCGGCGCGAAGGCCCACCAAGCGCGCTGCTCCGCGGTGAGCTCCTTCTCGACGACGCGCGGCGCGACGCGCTCCTCGGGCCACGGCAAGCCGAGCGCCACCCACTGTTCGAGCGCCGCGACCTGCTCCGGCGCGAGCGCGCTCTTCGGCGGCATCGCGAGCTCTTCGCTGCGCCGCACCGCCTGCACCAGCAGGCTCGCCTCGGGATCGCCGACGACCGCCGCCGCGCCGCTCCTTCCGCCCGCGAGCAGCGCGGCGCGCGAATCGAGCCGCAGCCCCGCCTTCGGCTTCTCCTCGCCGTGGCAGCGCAGGCACTGCTCGACCAGCAGCGGGCGGATCGAGTTCTCGAAGAACTCCTCTCCGTCGCCTGCGAGCGTCGCCAGCAGCAGCACGGTCGCCGTCATGGGGCGGAATGGTAGCGGCCGTGCAGCGTGACGGCTCGCGCAGCGCCCCCCAACCGCTGCGCGCGCTTGCCCGCTCGGCGGTGCGGTGCTGCCGCCGCCGCCCGCGTGGCTCCGTGGTACGCAAGCTGCGACGGCGAGCGCAGCGACGCGCACGCTGCCGGCGACGGTGCGTGGCGCCGCCGCTCTGCCCACCGGTTCGCTAGCGAAGCAGGAGCCCGCCGTGATCCACCTGACGATGACCTGGAAGGAGCTCTTGAGCGACCTCGAGCGCGAGCGCGACCTGCTCCGCCTGAAGGCGCACCTCGGCAAGGCGGAAGCGCGCGACCTCTTCCGCGCCGTCGAGGAGCGGCTCCATCAGCTGCGCCTGCACATGGTGACGCTGAAGGAGCAGGCGAAGACGCGCCGCCACGCGATCGAGCAGCGCCTCCAGGACCTCGGCGACGACGTGCGCCGCCTGCTCGCGCAGATCCAGGAGATCGTCTAGCGCGAGCGCGGTCGGGGCGCGCCGCTCGTCGGGAAGAGGGCTGCCGCGCCCGCGAGCAGCGCCGGGGTGACCACGGCCCACGAAGCGCCGATCGCCAGCAACGTCGCCGGGAGCGGCCGCGCCAGCGTCACGGCGCCGAGCCGCTCCGCGCCGAGGAACGAGAGGCACGCGCCGACCGCTCCGAACGTGGCCGCGAGGAGGTGGCGCACGCCGAAGAGGGGCGCGCGCAACCACTGCAGCGGTCCGCAGAGCGCGCTGGCGAAGAGCGCCCAGAGCGCCCCGATCCAGAGCGGCGCGACGCCCGCGGCGAGCCGCCCTTCCGGCCGGTAGTGCAGCACGCCGCACCGCTCGAGCACGCTGTCGAGCGCGGTGCCGAGCAGCGCCACCGCGACGAGGAAGAGCAGCGCCCGCCGCGGACGTGGCGCGCGCGCGACGTGGAGCGCGAGCAGGAGCGCGAGGAGCGCCACGCCCCACGCCGGCTCGCCTGCAGCCGCCGCCTGCACGGCACCGAACCAGCCGAGCTGGAAGAGGAGGAACTCGACGACGCTCCTCATCGCGGCGCCGCGTCGACGCGCGCGAGCGGCGGCGTCGGAGCGAGCCGCGGCCCCGGCGTTGGCGGCAGCGGCGGCAGCAGTGGCGGCGTGCGGCACTGCGGCCGATCGAAGCGCAGCTGCACGTCGCCGAGCACGCGCTCCTCGAAGCCCCCTTCGCAGTAGGCGAAGTACCACTCCCACGCGCGGATCCGCTGCTCGGGGACGCCCATGCGCGCGAGCGCGGGGCGCTGCGCCAGCAACGCGAGCCGCCACTCGCGCAGCGTGCGCGCGTAGTGCGGGCCGATCTCGTCGAGCGCGACCAGCCGCAGGTCGCTCGCGCGCGCGGCGGCGCCGACCAGCGCGCTCACCGACGGGATGCAGCAGCCGGGGAAGATGTGGGTCTGGATGAAGTCGACCGAGTCGCGCGCCGCCTCGTAGCGCTCGTCGGCGATCACGATCGACTGGATCGCCGCGGCGCCGTGCGGCGCGAGCAGGCGGCCGATGGCGGCGAAGTAGGTCTCGAACTGCCGCCAGCCGATCGCCTCGACCATCTCGACCGAGACCACCTTGTCGAAGGTGCCGGCGAGGTCGCGGTAGTCCTCGAGGCGGACGTCGATCCGATCGGCGAGGCCGGCGGCGCGCACCCGCTCGCGGGCGAGTTCGTGCTGGCGGCGCGAGATCGTGGTGGTCGTCACGCGGCAGCCATGCTCGCGCGCGGCGTGCAGCGCGAAGGCGCCCCAGCCGGTGCCGATCTCGAGGAGGTGGTCGCCCGGCGCGAGCTCGAGGCGGCGGCAGAGGCGCTCGATCTTGGCGCGCTGCGCGTCGGCGAGCGACTGCTCCGGCGTCTCGAAGAGCGCGCAGCTGTAGGTCATCGAGGGGTCGAGGAAGAGCGCGAAGAAGTCGTTGCCGAGGTCGTAGTGGTCGGCGATGTTGCGCCGCGCGCCGTCGCGGTCGTTGCGCCGCCGCGCATGGGCGAGGCGCAGGAGCGGCCGCAGCAGGCGCGCGAGCCCCCCCTCCACCTGCTCGTTCAGCACGCGGTTGCGCGCGAAGAGGCGCACCAGCAGGACGAGGTCGCTCGCGCGCCACTCGCCCGCCATGTAGGACTCGCCGGCGCCGATCGAGCCGCGCAGCGCGACGCGCCACCAGAACTCCGGGTCGAGGACCTCGAGCGTCACCGGCTCGGGCAGCGCCGCGCACTTGCGCCCGAAGGTGGTGCGCGCGCCGCCGGCCACGACGACGAGCTCCCCCTCCTCGAGCGCCGCGAGCCGCTCCAGCACGCTGCGCTGCACCGCGCGCGCGAGCCACGAAGCGGACGCCGATCGCTCCCGCTGCACCGCGCTCATGGCCGACTCTCCGCCGCGCGAGGATGGGGATGGAAGCGGGCGCGCAGCAGCCAGAGCCGCAACGCCTGCCAGTAGATCGCGCCGATCACGCCGAGCGTCGCGAAGGGGTGGCGGAGCAGCGCCGCGGCGAGGGTCGCGCCGCCGATCTCGCGCCGCTCGAGCGTCAGCGTCGCATCGAACCCGCGCTGCTCGCCGCGCCGGTTCTCCATGTGGACGACGAAGGTGCCGGCCGCGTGGCGGAAGCTCCAGGCGTAGTCGTAGTCCATCGGCAGGAAGGGCGAGACGTGGAACGTCTTCTGGAACTGCGCCTCGACCGCGAGCGGCGCCCCCTGCCCCGGCGGCACCGCGACGACGTAGGAGTGGCGCTCGTTCCACGGCGTGTTGGTGATCTCGGCCAGCACCGCCTCGACGGTGACGCCGTCCTGCGCGTGGCAGCAATAGAAGGTGACCGGGTTGAAGCAGAAGCCGAAGCAGGCGAGCTGCGTCAGCATCCGCACCGGTCCCGCCGGCCGCCGCCCGAGCTCGAGCGCCACGCGATCGCGCACCGCGTCGGCGAGCGCCACCTGCGGATCGCCGAGGTAGTCGCTGCGGCGGAAGCGGCGCGCCGCGAGGCGCCGGGTCGACCAGAACCAGCGCCCGGCGAAGACGGTGTCGAGCTCGTCGAGGTCGAGCCAGACCATCTCCACGCGGTAGCGGAACTCGCCGGCGGGCGCTTCGAATCGCCGGTGGCGCACCGCGCCGACGTAGAGCGCGCTGTTCACGCGAGCTCCACGCCGAACGCGCGCGCCACGCGCAACGCGCTCTGCACGCCGTCCTCGTGGAAGCCGAAGCCCCAGTAGGCGCCGCAGTAGTGGGTGCCCGCGACGCCGCTGATCTCGCTCCAGCGCGCCTGCGCGGCGAAGCCTCCGTGCGTGTAGACCGGATGGTGGTAGGTCATCGTGCAGCGGACCAGCGCGGGGTCGATCGCGTCGGCGCGATTGAGCGTGACGAGGCACGGCTCGCGCGTCGGCAGCGACTGCAGCTCGTTCATGCCGTAGGTGATCGTGACCTTCTCGCACGGCGTGCGCGGCACGAAGTAGTTCCAGCTCGCCCACGCGCGCCGCGTGCGCGGCAGCACGCGCGCGTCGTGGTGGAGCTGCGCGACGTTCTCCTGGTAGGGCAGCGCGGAGAGCACCTCGTGCTCCGCCGGGGTCGCGTCGGCCAGCACCCGCAGCGCCTGGTCGGCGTGCAGCGCGAGGACGACGTGGTCGAACCGTTCGCGGCCGGCGCGGCTCGCGAGTTCGACCCCGTCGACGCGGCGGCGCACCGACTCGACCGGACAGCCGAGCCGCACCCGCTCGCGGAACGGCGCGACCAGCTTCTCGACGTAGCGCTGCGATCCGCCGGCGATGACGCGCCACTGCGGGCGCCCCTCCACCTGCAGCATCCCGTGGTGGTCGAAGAAGCGGGCGAAGGGGCGCGCCGGGAAGTCGCCGATCTGCGCCGCCGGCGTCGACCAGAGCGAGGCGGCCATCGGCACCACGTAGTGGTCGATCAGCTCGCGCGCGAAGCGCCGCCGCGCGAGCCACTCGGCGAGCGTCGGCTCGTCGCCGGCCGGCGCGGCGAGCAGCGCGCGCGCCTCGCGGTTGAAACGGACGATCTCGCGCACCATGCGCCAGAAGGAGGGGCGCAGCAGGTTGCGCCGCTGGGCGAACAGCCGGTTCAGGTCGCTGCCGTTCCACTCGAGGCCGCTCGCCTCCTCCTGCACGCTGAACGACATCGAGCTCGCCTGCGTGGCGACGCCGAGCCGCTCGAGCAGGCGGGTGAAGCCGGGGTAGTTGCGGTCGTTGAAGACGATGAAGCCCGAGTCGATCGCGAGCCGCTGGCCGCGCACCTCGACGTCGTGCGTGTGGACGTGGCCGCCGATCCGATCGGCCGCCTCGAAGAGCGTCACGTCGTGGCGCGCGTGCAGCAGCCACGCGACCACGAGGCCCGACACGCCGCTGCCGACGACGGCGATCCTCACGGCGCGACCCCGGCGCGGCCGCGCGGATCGCCGTCGTCGCGCACCGCCGGCGGGACGTCGCGCAGCGCGCGCACGATGCCGCACGCCGCGAGGAGGCGCAGCAGGAGCCAGCTCACGTCGAGTTCGTGCCAGCGGAACCCCTGGCGCGCGGCGGCCGGGTAGTGGTGGTGGTTGTTGTGCCACCCCTCGCCGAGGGTCAGCAGCGCGAGCCAGCCGTTGTTGCGGCTCTGGTCGGCGGTCGCGTAGCGCCGCTTCCCGAACCGGTGGGCGAGCGAGTTGATGGTGAAGGTGGCGTGGTAGAGCACCACCGTCGAGACGAAGAAGCCCCAGACGACCAGCTGCCAGCCATCGGTCTCGAGCGCCGGCCACCAGCGCTCGCACGCGGCGCCGGCGGCGTAGAGCGCCGCGAAGAGGAGCGCCGGCACGACCACGTCGAAGCGGTCGAGGAAGCGCAGTTCGGGGTAGCGCGCGAGGTCGGGCACGTTCTCGAGGCGCGTGCGGAAGTTCTTCCGCGACAGGAACCAGCCGACGTGGCTCCACCAGAAGCCGTGCACGACCGGCGAGTGGACGTCCTCCGGCCGATCGGAGACGCGGTGGTGGTCGCGATGGTGCGCCGCCCACCAGAGCGGCCCGCGCTGGATCGCGGCGGCGCCGAGGCAGGCGAAGAGGAACTGCCCGAGGCGGCCGATCTCGAAGGCGCGGTGCGAGAAGTAGCGGTGGTAGAAGGCGGTCAACGCGAACATCCGCGCGACGTAGAGGCCGCCGGCGACCAGCAGCGCCGTCGCGCTCACCCCCACCCAGGCGACCGCGCCGCACCCGAGGTGGAGCAGCACGAACGGGATCACGCGCGGCCAGTCGATCGCGTCGCGCTCCGGCGCCGCCGCCTCCTCGAGCGCGCCGGCGTCGAACCACGCTCGCAGCGTCTTCGCGAAGCCGCTCATGGCGCGCGCTCCGGCGCCGCATGCTCCGGCGCGACTCGCTTCGTCATCCGGTAGTGGGCGACGAACCACTCGTTGCCGCCGCGGAAGCCGAAGAGCTCGGCGCAGGCGAGGAAGAAGAGCTTCCAGCGCATGAAGAGGCGCGCGCCGCCGCCGTGCGCCGCCGCCCCGTTCGCCTCGAGCAGCGCGATCAGCTCGCCCTTCTGCTGCTCCATGCGCGCGACCCACGCCTCGGCGCTCTGCGCGTAGTGGCGGCCGCTCACCCGCCAATGGGCGTCGAGGAGCAAGTCGCGCTACAGGCGCGGCAGGAGCGAGTCGGAGGGCATCATCCCGCCGGTGAAGAAGTGGCGCGCCATCCAGTCGTCCGACTCCTTGTCCTCGAACGGATAGGGCAGCTCGCGATGGCAGAAGACGTGGAGGAAGAGGCGGCCGTCGGCGCGGAGCCACCGCGCGATGCGGGAGAGCAGCTCCTCCCAGTTGCGCATGTGCTCGAACATCTCGACCGACACGACGCGGTCGAAGCGGGCGCCCGGATCGAAGCCGTTCATGTCGGCGGTGACGATGCGCACGTTGCCGAGCCCCCGCGCGGCGGCGCGCGCCTCGATGAAGGCGCGCTGCGACGCCGAGTTCGACACGCCGGTGAAGCGCGACCGCGGGTAGCGCTCGGCGGCGAAGAGCGTGAGCGAGCCCCAGCCGCAGCCGAGTTCGAGCACCTCCTGCCCGTCCGCGAGCTCGGCGCGCTCGCAGGTGAGCGCCAGCATCGCCTCCTCGGCTCGCGCCAACGGCGTCGCGGCGTCGGCGAAGAGGCAGCTCGAGTACTTGAGCCGCGGGCCGAGCACCTTCTCGAAGAAGGCGGCCGGCACCTCGTAGTGCTGCTCGTTGGCCTTCGCGACGGCGATCGCGACCGGGCTCGCGCGCATCTCCTCGAGCCACCGTTCGAGCTTCTGCTGGCGCCCCTCGACGTCGCCCGGATCCTCCGCGGCGAGGCGCTTCTCGAGCAGCCGCCGGATGCCGGCGCGCACCAGGAAATCGGGCACGCGCCCCGACTCGACCAGTTCGATGAGGGAGTCGCTCACGACGGGTCCTCGCGAGGCGGCCACGGGAAGAAGGCGCTGGTGGTGCGCTGGTAGGCGCGGTAGTCGTCGCCGCGGCTCTTCAGCGCCTGCGCCTCGGTCGGCGGGATGCCCGACACGAACAGGATCAGCAGCACCATCGCCACCGCGACCGCGAGCGGCGCCGCGATGAAGCCGCTGCCCCACGCGAGCGGCACGTAGGCGCACCAGTGCAGCCACTCGAAGAAGTAGTTGGGATGGCGCGACCAGCGCCACAGCCCGACGCGGCAGGTGCGCCCGCGATTCGCCGGGTCGGCGCGGAAGCGGGCGAGCTGCAGGTCGGCCAGCGACTCGCCGGCGATCGACAGCGCGAAGAGCGCCAACGCGGCGAGCAGCGCGCCGGTCGGCAGCGGCGCGGCAAGTCGCGCCAGCGCGAAGGGCGACAGCGAGAGCAGCACGGCAAGCAGCGCCTGCAGCTGGAAGAACCAGAAGAAGAAGCGCGGCGCGCCGCCGGCGAACCGCGCGCGCAGCGATCGGTAGCGGCCGTCCTCCGGCTCGCCGCGCAGCCGCACGACCAGATGCGCGAGCAGTCGCGCGCCCCACGACAGCGCGATCGCGGCCAGCACGAGGCGGCGGCGACCGTCGCCATCACCGAGCGCGGCGTGCAGCGCTGCGAGCGCGGCGACAGCGGCCGTCCACCCCGCATCGACGATCCCGGCGTTGCCGCTCGCGAGCGAGCGCTTCCAGAGGAGCGCCATCGCGATGTGGACCATCACGCCACCGACCAAGAGCCCGAGCCATTCCTTCGACAGTTCCAAGCGTGCCTCGCACCCTCTGCTAGGGTGCGCATTGGAGCGGCGCATCGGCGCGAGGCAACCACCTGGCACGGCGCGAATCAGCGCTCCCCACGTGGTCGTCGCACGCCTTGGACGTTTCGTCGGACGACTTCCGGGGACCGCTGCGCACCGCGCGCCGCCACCGACGAACTCAGCGCGGCGCGACGCACGCCGCGAGGAAACGCTCGATCGTCGCGCTGGCGTCCGAGTCGTCGCCGAGACGCACCCCTTCGTGGCCCGCGTCGACCGGCAGGAAGTGGAGCGGCGCCGCGTCGGCGCGCGTCGCGCGAGCCGCTTGCGCGCGGGCGAAGAGGCGCTCGCCGTGCGCGAACGGGACGAGGTCGTCGGCGCGGCCATGCACCAAGAGCCACGGCAGCGAGAGCTCGTCCGCCTTCGCGAAGTTGTCGTAGCGGATGCGCGCGAGGAGGCGCACCGGCAGGAAGGGGAAGCGCTGCGCGCCGACGTCGGGCACCGAGGTGAAGGTCGATTCGGTCAGCAGGCCGGCGAGCGGCCGGCGGCGCGCCAGCTCGATCGCCACGCCGCCGCCGAGCGACTCGCCCCACGCGACGATCCGCTCCGCTGCGACGCCACCCGCGCGGAGCGCGTCGTAGGCCGCCTCGGCGTCGAGGTAGGTCCCCTCCTCGCTCGGCGTCCCCTCGCTGTTCCCGAAGCCGCGGTAGTCGAGCAGCAGCGAACTCCAGCCGATGCGGCGCAGCGCACGCGCCAGCGCGATGCGGCCGCCGATCGAGCCAGCGTTGCCGTGCAGATGGAGCACGACCCCCTTCGGCGCGTCGGCCGTGATCCACCAGGCGTCGAGCTTCACGCCGTCGCTCGTCACGAGGTCGAGGTCGCGGAAGGGCAGCCGGAACGACGCCGGGGTGTGGGTCGGCGGCGGCGCCGGATGCCAGACCAGCTTGTGCTGGAAGAAGAACAACCCGAGCGCGGCCAAAGCCCAAGTCAGCAGCAAGGTGCGCATCGTTGTCACCAGCAGCGGCGGGAGACGTCTCTTGCGACGCATCGGCGGCGGAACCGTCGATGCGTTGGAGTCCCCCATGCGCTTCCTGCTTCCCCGCGCGTTCGCGCGCACCGCCCTGGCAATGCTGCTCCCGATCGGCTCGTTCGCGCCGCCCTCCACCGGCGACGGTGGCGAGGTGCGCGTCGTCTCCCCGGAGGAGCGGCGCCACTTCTACCGGACCGGCGGCAAGGAGCTGCTCGGCCGACCGGTCCACTTGCACGTCGACGCCGAGGTCTTCCGCAAGGCGCCGCACTCGTTCACCGACCGGTCGGGCGCGCGCTGGGTCCGCTTCGAGGACCACGGCATCCCGCTCACCCTGCCGGCGCGCTCGCCCTACTGGCTGCAGGTGCGCCGCCACCTCGACGGGGCGCGCGAGTTCTGCCTGCACGGTCGCGTGCGGATGGTCGCCGGAGACGAGCGGCAACGCGCAGGGGTCGAGGTGACGAAGATCGTCCGCGCGCCCGGCTCGTGGCGGTGACGGGCGCCGCCGCGCGCTTTCCCCGCGTTCCCCGGCGGCACGCTTTATGATCCCCCGCCATTCCATGCCGCCGTCGGTGACGCTCGCGCTGCCCCCTCCTGCCCCCGCGACTCCGAAGAGCCCCGCGCTCCTCGGACGCCTCGAGCGGCGCCTCGTCGCGTCGCTCCACCGCTTCGTCGCGCGCCACTACCTGAAGAAGCCCGAGCTCGCCGAGCTGCTCGACATCAAGCTGCCCGACCTCGCGTCGGTCGGCTGGGCCGCCTTGAACGAGCTGGCCTACCGGCTGCGCCTCGAGCGGACCGCGCGCGTCCTCTCGCTCAACATCGAGACCACCAACCACTGCAACCTCCGCTGCACGATCTGCCCGGTGAACCGCGGCATGGCGCGCGCGAAGAAGTGGCTCGACCCGGCCGTCTTCGAGCGGCTGATCGACCGCTCGCCGACCGTCCGCTTCATCCTGCCGTTCCAGTGGGGCGAGCCGCTGCTCCACCCCGCCATCGACCGCATGGTCCGCTACGCGCGCGACCGCGGCATCCGCTCGATGATGACCACCAACGGCACGCTGCTCGACGAGGCGATGGCGAGCCGGCTCTTCGACAGCGGCCTCTCGCGCCTCACCCTCTCGATCGACGGCGACGACGCCACCCACGAGCGGATCCGCGGCGTCGCGCTGGCCGAGGTGCGCGAGCGCTTCCTCGCCACGCGCAAGCTGCGCGATGCGCGCGGCGCCGAGCTGCGCCTCGACGTCTCGATGGTGCTCGACGACACGACCAAGCCGGCGCTCGACCACTACCGCGCGCAGTGGGCCGGCATCGCCGATCGCGTGCAGGTGATCCCGCGCCTCGCGCAAGGGCCGCGTACGACGCCGTGCCGCGAGGCGTGGCGCGGCAGCCTCGTCGTGCTGGTCGACGGCACGGTCACCACCTGCTGCGCCGACAGCGAGGGGCAGCTCGCGCTCGGCGACGGCCACCGCGACGCGCCGGCGCAGATCGTCAACAACGCGGCGTTCCGCGCGCTACGCCGCGCCCATCGCGCCTGCGACTGGAAGGCGCCGTGCGCCGGCTGCAGCGAGTTCGACGGTCGCGACGTCGGCGTGAACGCGAGGTTCTCGTGAGCCGCGCCGCATCGCCGCTGCCGCGCGCCACGTCGCCGGCCGCGCTCGAGTGGAAGAAGCGCGCCGACCAGTGGCTCGGCGTGCCGGCGGGCGCGCTGCTCGCCACCGGGCGCGCGGTCGCGCGCGGCGTCTCCCGCCTGCTCGGCCGCCCCGCGGCACCCCGCACGCCGCCCGACGACGTGCGCCACGTCGTGGTCGCGAAGCTCTGGGGCATCGGCAACCTCGCGATGGTGCTGCCGCTGGTCGCCGCGGTGCGCCGCCGCCACCCCGCCGCACGCATCACCTTCCTCACGCTGGAGAGGAACCGGGCGCTGCTGGCCGGCCAACCGGCGCTCGACGCGCTGGTGACGGTGCGCGACCACGGCATCGGCGCGCCGCTGCTCGACCTGTGGCGCGCCGCGCGGCGCCTCTCCCGCGAGGAGGTCGACCTCTTCGTCGATTGCGAGCAGTTCCTGACCGCCGCGGGGCTGGTCGGACGGCTCGCCGGCGCCCGCTTCACCGTCGGCTTCGCGACGCCGCGGCAGCGCCGCCCGGGACTGCACGATCGCACCGTGCCGTGCACCGGCGATCGCCACATGGCGCTCGGCTTCGCGGCGCTCTTCGCGGCCGCGGGCGTGCCGACCGAAGGGGTCGCTTCGCACGAGATCGCGCTCGAGCCCGACGCCGTGCGCGCGGTCGCGCAACGCTTCGCCGCGACGCTGCCGCGGCCGTGGGTCGTGCTCCACCCCGGCAGCGGCGACAACTTCCCCGGCCGCCGCTGGCCGCAGGAGCGCTTCGCGGCGCTCGGCGCGCGCGTCACCGCGGAGTTCGGCGGGACCCTCTTCGTCAGCGGCGGCAGCGCCGAGGCGCCGCTCGTCGACGAGCTCGTCGCGACGCTCGCCGGCCATGGCGTCGCCGCCACGCCGCTCGCCGGGACGCTGCGGCTGCCCGAGCTGGTCGCCTTCCTCGCGCGCGCCGACCTGGTCGTCTCGAACGACACCGGTCCGGTCCACCTCGCGGCGGCGGTGCGCACGCCGGTGGTCGCCTTCTACGGGCCGAACTCGCCGCGCCTCTACGGGCCGCTCGGCGACGGCCACCACGCGCTCTACCGGCCGCTGCCGTGCAGCCCCTGCCTCACCAACCAGAACGGCAAGTCGAGCCGCTGCGAGCTGCCGCTCTGCATCCGCCGCATCGCGGTCGACGAGGCGTGGCAGGCGGTCCGCGCGCAACTGCGGCTGCGCCACGCGCCGCACGTCGACGCGCTGCGGACGGCGCCGCGCTGATCGTCGTGACCCGATGAACTCGCTCCCGACGCTGCTGGCGCGCGCCCGCCTCGCCGCCGCGCTCTGGCGCACGCCGCGGCCCGGCCAGCCGATCAAGCTGACCGCGATCCTCACCGAGCGCTGCCACCTGCGCTGCGACTTCTGCCGTCTGTGGGAAGCGCCGCAGTCGGGCGCGCCGACGCGCGAGTGGCTCGCCTTCTTCCGGAACAACCCGTTCCTGCGCTGGGTCAACCTCTCGGGCGGCGAGCTCTTCGCCAAGGAGCAGCTGCACGAGCTGCTGCTCGGGATCGTCGCCGCGCTGCCGCGCCTCGAGCTGCTCGACTTCCCGACCGCCGGACAGCGTCCCGCGGAGGTCGAAGCGGCGGTCGATGCGCTGCTCGTGACGCGCCTGCCGCAGTTGGCGGTGACGGTCAGCCTGGATGGCGGTCCGGAGTTGCACGACCAGCTGCGCGGCGTCGAGGGCGCCTTCGAGCGCGCCTTCGACTGCTTCGTGCGGCTGCGACGGCGGCGCAGCGCGCGCTGCGTGGTGGTCGCCGGCTGCACGCTGACCGAGCGCGCCGAGGAACAGGCGGAGACGCTGTCGCGCGAGCTGGCGCACCGCCTCCACGACTTCGAGCCGGCCGAACTCCACTTCAACCTCGCCCACCACTCGACCCACTACTACCGCAACACGGCGTTCACCGCGCTGCCGGGCGAAGGGGCGCTGGCGGTGCTGCGGCGCTGGCCGAAGCCGACCGGGCCGCTCGGCTTCCTCGAGCGCGCCTACGCCCGCCTCGCGCCGCGCGCGCTGGCCGAGGGCTTTCCGCCGATCGGCTGCGAGGCGCTGCGGCGCACCGTGTTCGTGGGCCCCGACCTCGACGTCCACCCCTGCACGATCTGGGAGCAGCCGCTCGGCAACCTGCGCGACCACGACCTCTCGCTCGAGCGGCTCCTCCTGCAGGCGCCGGCCACGACGGCGCGCGCCACGATCGAGCGGCGCGGCTGCCCCGGCTGCTTCAGCCCGTGCGAGGCATTGCCGGCGATGGCAGCGCGGCCGATCGCCACGGCGCTGCTGCGGCGATGAGCGGCAGCGCGAAGCGGCGGCGGCGCGCGCACGTCGCAGGGGTGACGGCAGCGCTGGCGCGCGGCGAGTGGCGTTGGCTCGCGCGGGCGGCGTGGCGGCTCGTGCAGCTGCGCGTCGCGCCGGGGCGCGCGCGGCCGCTCTTCGCGACGCTCGCGGTCACCTGGCGCTGCAACTACCGCTGCACCTTCTGCGACCTGCCCGACCGCGCGCGCGGCGATCCGCCGCTCGCCACGCTGGTCGAGCGGCTCACGGCGATCGCGGCGAGCGGCGCGCTGGCGGTCGGGCTCACCGGCGGCGAGCCGCTGCTCCATCCGCAGCTCTTCGAGGTGATCGCGGCGGCGCGCCGGCTCGGGCTCCTGGTCCACCTGAACAGCAACGGCTCACGCCTCACCGAAGCGGCGGTGGCGCCGCTGCTCGCGTCGGGGCTCCACTCGATCAACTTGAGCCTCGATGGCGCGACCGCCGCGACCCACGACGCGCTGCGCCGCGTGCCGGGCTCCTTCGCGCAGATCGAGAGGACGGTTCGCGCGCTGCTGGCCGCGCGCCGCCGCGGCTCGCCGCGCCTCGCGCTGGTGATGGCGGTCGGCGCCGAGAACGCCGGCGAAGTGGCGCCCTTCCTCGCAGTGGCGCGCGCGTGGGGCGTCGATGGCGCCGGCTTCCTGCCCCACCACGAGTTCGTCGGACCGCGCGCGCCGCTGCCGCCGGCGTCCGTGGCGAAGCTCGCGAGCGCGCTGGCGGCGGTGGCCGACGATCCGCTGCAGGACAACTCGCCCGCCTACCTCGGCGCGATCGCCCCGTTCCTCGACGGCGCGCCGATGCCGCAGCAGTGCAGCGCACCGGCGAGCCACCTCGCGATCGACCCGGACGGCGTGCGTTACCCTTGCGTGCCGCTCATGACGCTCACGCGCGGCGGCTCGCCGCTCGCCGCGGGAGCCCCCCCGCCGCTCCCCGCCGACCTGCGCGAGGAGGTCTGCCGGAGATGCTGGTGGAACTGCCACCGCGAGTTGGACCTCTCGCTGCACCGCCTCGCCGCGCCGCGCTGATCGCGTGGCTCGTGGCGCTCTTGGCGCTGCTGCCCCACTTGCGCGGCGTCGGCAACGGCTTCGTCTACGACGACTTCCGCTTCGTCGCGGAGAACGGCGGCGTGCAGACGCTCGCGCGGCCGCACGAGCTGCTCCTCTCGATCGAGCGGATGTCGACGCCGCGCGACGCCGACATCTGGCGGCCGCTGCGCACGCTCGGTTTCGCGCTGCAGCACGCGCTCGGTTGCGACGTCGATCACGCGGCGGCGGCGGCCGCCGGGGCGCCGCCCCCCTGCCGCAGCGCCGCGCTCTACCACGCGACCAGCCTGCTCCTCTTCCTGCTGCTGGTGCGCGGGCTGATCGAGCTGGCGCAGCGCGAGGCGGGCCTCTCGTTCGCCGCGGCCGCCGCTGGCGCGCTCCTCTTCGGCTGGCATCCGCTGACCGTCGAGTCGGTGGCGTGGCTCTCGTCGCAAGGGGACCTGCTGGCGGCGCTCTTCGTGGTGGCGACGCTCGCTGCGGCGCCGACGCGGCCGCTGCTCGCCGTGCTGCTCGCGGCGCTGGCGCTGCTCGGCAAGGAGTCGGCGCTGCCGCTCGTCGGGGCGCTGCTGGCGCAAGCGCTGCGGCGCGACGGCGCGCGGGCGCGCAAGGGGACCGTCGTCGCGGTGGCGGCGATCACGCTGCTCTACCTCGTGGCGCGCCAGCAGCTGCTCGGCCGCGCGCTCGACTTCACGGCGAGCGGCTTCTCGCAGGAGGGGGCGCCGCTGCCGACGCGCCTCCTCACAACCCTGCGGAACGCCCTCTTCGCGCTGCGCCTCTTCGTCGTGCCGTGGCCACCCTCGATCGACTACGACGCCACGAGCTACACGCCCGCCCTCTTCTTCGACTCGGCGCCGCTCGTCGTCGGCGGCGCCCTCGTGCTGCTGCTCGTTGCGCTGCGGATCGTGCGGCCGAGCGAGCGGCCGCGCGCCGCGCTCGTGGCACCGCTCCTCTTCGCGGCGCTCTTCTTCGCGCCGACCGCCGGCCTCTTCGTGGTGATGAAGAGCCCGATGGCCGATCGCTACCTGCTGCTGCCGACCGCCGGCGCCGCGCTCTTCGTGGCCGCGCTCGCCGAGCGCCTCGCCGAGCGGCGCGCCCCCGCGGCGCGCGCCGAGCGGCCGCGCGTGGCGCTGCTGATGGTGCTGCTGGTCGGGTTGCCGTGGGGCGTGCTGACGTGGCGGCGCACCGGCGACTACCGCGACGATGCGACGCTCTGGCGCGCCGAGCTCCTCCACCATCCGCGCTCGCTGCAGGGGCAGCTCGGCGTGCTGCACGACGCCGTCGAACGCGGCGACGCCGCGGAGCAGCAGCGCCTCGCGCAGGCGATCGTCGCCACGGCGCCGCCCGACGATCCGCGCGGCTGGCTCGCGGCGTTCCGCCTCGGGCAGCTCGCCGTCACGCGCGGCGCCACCGCCGAAGCGGTCGGCTGGTTCGAGCGCTGCCGCGCCGGCCTCGCGCGCCGCGGCCACGCGCGCGGTCTCGCGCCCGAACTCCACCTCGCCTTCGTCGGCCTCGCCAACGCGGCGCGCGCCGCAGGCGAGCCGGCGGCCGCCGAACGGCTGGCGCGAGAAGGGATCGGCTGGTTCGGCCGGCAGCCGCGCCTGCTCGAGGCGCTCGCCATCGCGCGCGACCTGCAGGGCGACCCGGCCGGCGCCGTCGCGCTCCACCGCGAGGCGCTCGCGAGCGGCGCGGCCACGGCGTCGCTCTGCTACCACCTCGCGCTCGCCTACGCCCACGCCGGCGACGCGGCGGCGGCGCGCGCAGCGGCGCTCCGCGCCCTCGCCCTCGATGCGAGCCACGCCGGTGCGCGCCGCCTGCTCGACGAACTGCCGCCGTGAGCGGCGCCGCGCGCCTCGGCTCGCGCGGTCCGCCCCGGGCGTCACCGGGCGGAGCGAACTTGGCGCCCCGGTTGCTCGTCCGACCGGGCGTGATTGAATGAGCCGGCCCCTTCGAGTCCCCGGAGCGACCGTTCCATGCGCACCCTGCCCCTCTGGGCCGCCAGCTTCCTGGCGCCGCTGCTCGCTGCGTCGCTGCTGCCCCCGCCGCTCGCCGCCGCGCGTGCGATCGCTCCGCAGGAGGGGGCGAAGTCGCGCACCCCGCAGGCGAAGCTCTCGCGCAACGACTTCGATTTCGGGACGGTCGTCGCCGGCACCGCCCCCTCCGCCGACCTCACCATCGAGAACGTCGGCGACGCGCCGCTCAATATCACCCGCGTCGGCGTCACCTGCGAGTGCGCCAAGCTCCACCTCTCGACGACGACCCGCCTCAACGTGCCGATCGACAGCGGCGACGAGGGGCGCGTCGCGCTGACGCTCGAGCCGGGCGACGTCGCGACGCTGCGCATGACGGTCGACACCAGCAAGCTGCCGGGCGGGCTGTTCGAGAAGAAGCTCCTCGTCGTCTGCAACGACCCGAAGAACGGCGCGATCTCGCTCCCCTTCAAGGTGATGGTCGAGCGGGCGCTGCCGCCCGCCGCGCCGGGCGAGGCGCATGGCGAGCACGACGGCCACGACCACGCGGCGGAGAGCGGCGGCCGCGAGGTGGCGGGGCGCGCGGCGGCGCCGCCGGTCGATCCGGCGCTGGCGCCGAAGCTCGAGGCCGACCTCTACAAGGCGGAGTTCGGCACCGTCTACCGCGGCGAAGTGCTGAAGAAGACGTTCGAGCTCAAGAACAACGGCAAGTCCGACCTGACGCTGCAGGAGATCCGCAACACCTGCTCGTGCGCCGCGTCGAAGCTCACCATCGACGGCCGGACGTTCGTCGAGGACGAGCTGCGCGACACCAAGCGGCTCGGCATCCTCTCGCCGGGCGAGACCGCCGAGCTCGAGGTCGAGCTGAAGACCGCGGCGGCGACGACTCCCGGCAAGGACCAGCTGCTCAGCAAGGCGATCCGCGTGTTCAGCAACGACCCGGCGCGACCGGTGCTGACGCTGACCGTCGAAGCGAACATGACCTCGCCCTTCACGGTCGAGCCCGCCACCATCGACTTCGGCATCGTGCGCAAGGGCGGCGGCGGCAAGCGCTCGGCGACGATCTGGTCCGACCAGCTCGGCGAGTTCAAGGTGACCAGCGCGAAGTCGCCGAACCCCGAGCTGATGACGGTGAGCCTCGCGCGCGTCGCCACCGAGCCGGGCGCGCCCCCCACTTGGCGGATCGATGCCGAGGTCTCCGCAGCGGCGCCGATGGGCGCGTTCGGCAGCCATGTCGAGCTCGCCGTCGACCACGAGCGGGTGAAGGAGATCCTGATCCCGGTCCACTTCTCGGTCGAGCCGAACGTCACCTTCACCGACAACAAGCCCGACCGCGGCGAGCTGCTCGACTTCGACGTGATGGTGCCCGGCACCAGCAAGACCGTCGAGCTCACCATCGAGAACGGCGACCCGACGACGCCCTACCTGCTGCGCAGCGCGGCGCTCGGCAACGTGCGCCCGGCGCCGGACGGCTTCGTCGCCGAGGTGGTCGAGGTCGAGAAGGGGATGAAGTACGTGGTCAAGCTGACCGCGCCGGCGACGCTCACCAAGGCGAGCTACTTCCAGGGCGACCTCGTGCTGACCGCCGACCATCCCGACGTGCCGACGCGCAAGGTGCGTTTCCGTGGCTGGTTCAAGGCGGCCGAGAAGAGCTCGCAGTGAACGGGCGGCGCGTCGCACGCGCGGGAGCCATCGGCGCGCTGCTGCTGCTCGCCTGCACGGTGCGGCCGGCGGGTGACCGCTCGGCCGCTGCGGAACTTCGCGCTGCGCCGGCTCCCACGCCCGCAGCGGACGACACGGCAGGCGGCGGCGCGCGCCGCGGGCGGCCGCTCGAGCTCTGGTTCACCGGCAGCGACGACGGCTACCTCGACGCGTGCGGCTGCGACGACGGGCTGCTCGGCGGGCTGCCGCGCCGCGCGACGCTGCTCAAGTTCCTGAAGGCGGGCGACGACGAGGCGCTCGTTCTGTCGAACGGGCGGCTGGTCGCGGGAGCGGAGCCGCTCGATCAGATGAAGCTCGACGTGATCGCGCTGGCGATGGCGGAGATGGGCTACCTGGCGCTGGCGGTGACCGAGCGGGAGTTGGCACTCGGGCGTGACGCGCTGGTCGATCTCGCCGGTCTGCTCGGAAGCGGCGACGCGCTGCTCGGCACCAACCTGATCGACCTGAAGCGCGTCGGCTCGTATCTCGTCTCCCCGGCGCTGGCGGAACAGTTCGCCGCCGCGGTGCCGCTGCCGACCGTGCCCGCCCTCGCTCGCACCGTGCGCGGCGAGCCGCTGCTGGTCCTCTCCGCGATCTCGCCGCAGCGCGAGGCGCTCTACCACGCCGCCGATCCGCTGGTCCAGATCGGCGAGCCGGTGCGCGCGCTGCAGGAGCAGTTGGCGCTCCACCCGGAGGCTCGCTCGATCGTGCTGGCGCAGATGAGCGAAGCGGAGGCGCAGGCGCTGGCCGGCGCGCTGCCGGAGCTCGACCTGATCGTCGTGCAGGGCCCCGAGCACGAGGACTTCCCGCGCGAGGAGGCGACCACGGTCGGCACCACGTCGATCGTCACCACCGGTCGCAAGGGGAAGTTCCTGATGTCGTTCCGCTTCGGCGGCGGCGGCGAGATCGACGAGGCGAAGCGCCATCCGATCGTCGACACGCTCGAGAAGGATCCTTCGATCCAGGAGCTGCTGAACAGCCTCTACCGCGAGCGCCTCTTCGTCGAGAAGCCGATCGAGCAGTACTACGCGCGGCGCGAGCCGGCGGGCGGCGCGCGCTACGCCGGCGCCGAGGAGGGGAGCTGCGCGTCCTGCCATCCGAAGGCGTGGGAGACTTGGGGCAAGAGCAAGCACGCGCACGCCTGGCAGACGCTGGTCGACCAGGACCTGCCCCCGAAGCCCGAGTACGGCAAGAGCCCGCAGAAGCACGCCGTCTGGGACCCCGACTGCGTGCGCTGCCACGTCACCGGCTTCGGCGAGGTGAGCGGCTACGCCGGCGTCGAGCGCGAGCGGCCCGAGGCGCGCCTCGTCGACGTCGGCTGCGAGGCGTGCCACGGGCCGGCAGGCGACCACGCGGAGCGCGCGTCCCAGGGCGATCCGCGCTGGCCGCACCCGCCGATCGGCAAGATCGACGACGGCAGCGCCGAGGCGATGTGCATGAAGTGCCACGACCCCGACAACTCGCCCCACTTCGTGATGAAGGAGTACTGGCGCGGGCTCGTGCGCGGCGAGCAGCGTCCCTCGATCGCCCACGGCCGCGAGGGCGACTGAGCGAGGGCGATCGAGGCGGGCGGTGCCGCGCGCGGGGCGAGTTCACTCCGCGAAGCTTGGTTCGCTCACTTCCCCGGCACGCCGGGCGTCGTGAGCCACGCCTGCGCGGCGTCGAAGTGGCTCGCCGCCTTCTCGAAGTCGACCTCCATCACCTTGAAGGCGCCGATGCGCCGCACGTGCGGCGGCGCCGGGACGTCGGCGCGCACCGGGATCTGCGCCGAGGCCGACGCGGCGAGCTTCGCCTCGGTCTCGCGCGAGAGGACGTAGTCGATGAACTGGCGGGCGAGCGCCGGGTTCGGGCCGCCCTTCACCAGCGAGATCGTGTTGGGGATCAGCAGGCAGCCGAGCTCGCCCTCGCCCTGGTCGGGGTAGACGCAGCGCACCGGATAGCCGTCGAGCTCGGCGACGCGGTAGTCGTCGGTGTCGGTGAAGCCGGCCGCGAACTCGCCGGCGCGCACCGAGCGCATCACGTGCGCGTTGCCGGTCAAGAGCGCCGTCTGGTTCTGGTGGAGGCCGACCCACCACTCCTTTGCCTTCGCCTCGCCGAGCTTCTCGAAGAGGACCGCCAAGTGGGTCGCGGTGGTGCCGGCGACTGGCTTGGCGATGGCGAGCTTCCCCTTCTGCGCCGGGTCGAGGTAGTCGAGCCAGGAGTCGGGCGTGCGATCGGCAGGGCAGCTCTCGTGCACGATGAAGACGCGCGCGCGCGCGGCGAAGCCGGTCCAGTAGCCGTCGCGGTCCTTGAAGCTGGCCGGGATGTCGGCGGCGGAAGGGCTCACGTAGGGCTCGAGGCAGCCGTAGTCCTTCAGGCGGATCGTGTTGACGATCTCGTTGTTCCAGAAGACGTCGGCCTTCGGATGCTCCTTCTCGAGCTTGATCTGGTTGGCGAGACCGACCGTCTTGGTGATCTCGTTGTCGGCGACGAGGCGGACCGGGACGCCGGTCGCCTTCGTGAAGTCCTGCAGGATCGCGTCGGAGAACTCGACGTCGAGCGCGCAGTAGACCACCACCTCGGCGCCGCGCTCCTCCGCGCAACCGGGCGCGAGCGCGAGCGGCAGCAACGCGGCCGCGCCGGCGATCAGCCGGCCGAGCAACCGGCCGAGCGCGCGGCGGCGAGCGAGGGGCCGCGGATCGGACGCGGCGGGCGCGTCGAGCGGCGAAGCGTGGCGCGGCGGTGACGGACGACGAGCGCGCGAGGGCATGGGGAGCTCCGTTCGCGGGGCGAGCCGAGGAGAGAGGCGGCGCTCAGGGTGCCGCCGTCGCCGCTCCATGCAAGCGCGACGCCAAGCGAGCTCGGCACCTCGGCCGACGCGGGGTCTGCGGCGCGGCGCGTTGCGCAGCTCGCCCGCGCGGCGATCAGCGGCCGCCGCCCTCGCTCGCAGCGCCGTCGGCGGCGGGAGCCGCTGGCGGCGTCCCGGACGGCGCACCGTCGTCGCTCGGCGGAGCGGTGGGCGGCGTGGCGGGCTCGCTCGGGGCGGCGCCGTCGGCCGGGGGCGTCGTCCCCTCGGCCGGTGGCATCTCACCCGCAGCGCCCTCGGCGGGCGCAGCTGCGCCATCGGCCGGCGGCGTCGCGTCGGCGGGCGGCGCGGGAGGCGCCTCGAGCAGGTCGTCGACGCTCTTCACGAGGTAGTCGCCCTTCCACCCCTCGATCCAGAAGAGCGTCGGGACATCGGGGAGCTTGCAGGCGTACTTGCCTTCCTTGTCCTTGTTGCCGATCAGCAGCACCGTCCTCGGCTCGCTCTCCCCTTCGCGGGTGACGCGCAGCGTGTACTGCGGCGGCTCGAGGCCGAGCTCGGCGGCCGTCTCCTTGCCGGCATGGAACGCGCTGCACTCGAGCTTCGCGGCGTAGCCGGCGATGCTGTCGCAGAGCCACTTCTTCGCGCGCCCCTGCTTCGGCGCCACGACGTTCCAGACCGTCTCCTTCACCTCGAGCTCGGGCGTCGCGGGCGGCGTCGCCCCTTCGGCGACCGCCTTCTCCCCCATCACCTTCTCGCGCGCGAGCACGGTCGCGCCCGCGCTGCCGAGCACCTCGAGCGACGCGATCTGGTCGGCGGCGCCGTGGTCGTACATCGTCTTGTCGCGCCACGTGTCGCCGCTGCTCGGGCCGAAGTCGGCGGTCGACGCCTCGACCTTGCGGATCAGCTTCTCGTCCGGGAGCTTGAGGAAGGCGTTGCGCCAGTCGTTGTCGATTTTGCCGAGCGCGAAGCGGACGATCGGCGCGGCGCTCTTGCCCGCCGCGCCCCACAACGTCACGTGCACCGCCTGGTCGCCCTCGAGCCCGTAGCGGGCGAGATCGCCCTGGCTCGACTGGCCGCGCCCCTTCTTCAGCTTCTCGACCGCGCCGAGCAGCTTGTCGACGAGCGTCTGGTCGGCGCGGCCGTCGTTCTCGGTGACGACCTTCCAGCGGTCGCCCTCCTTGGCGAGCTCGGCGCGCTTGCCCTCCGGACCGGCCACCTCGATCACCGCGACCGCGTCCTTCTTGAAGTCGGTGAAGAGCGTCTCGCTCGCCTGCGCGGTCTCGCTGTCGCCGTAGCGGCTCCCGGTCAGCATCTTCACGCCGGCGAGGCCGGCCAGCGCCAGCAGCACCACGATCAGCTTCCCGTTCGTCCCGAGCTTGCTCGTCGCCATCGTCTCGTCGCTCCTGACCTCGCTCCGCGACCGCGCGTTTGCGCTGCGGTCGCTCGAACTCCCTGCCGATCGCGCGGCTGAGCACCGCCGACCGACGCGCTGCTCAGCCCTTCGCCAGCGCCGCCATGCGACGGCGCGCCGCCGCCGGGCGGATGGTCCGCCGCCACGTGAACGTGAAGAACCCGAACGCGGCGAGCAGCAGCGGCGTGGCGAACCAGCCGAAGATCCACGCCATGTTCTTCGCCGCCGGCGACGGGTCCTCGAAGCTCGACGACTCGATCCGCTTGGCGCGCAGGTTGGTGAGGCTCTCCGCCGCCATGTAGTCGATCGCGCTCTGCAGGAAGAGGTCGTTGCGCATGCGGCCGCCGACCAGCCCCTGGCCGACGAACTCGCTGGTGCCGATCACGACGATCTTGGCCGGGGTCGTCGACGACTTGAGGTAGTCGACCTCCTTCTTCGGCTCGGGCGTCGGCGCAGGCGCCTCCCCTTGCGGTGCAGCTTCAGGCGCCGCCGCTGGCGCCGCCGCCGGCTCGACCGCGGGCGTCTCCTGCCGACGCACGAGCCCGCCGCCCGGGATGTCGTTCTCCTGCGCAGGAGTGCCGCCGGCCTCGTCCAGCGACGGGTCGCTCGCGTCGAGTCGCGGACCGCCGCGGCGCGCGCCGCTCGGATCGCCGTCCCCCGACTGCGACGGGCCGCCATCCTGCGGCGGGTCGCCGCCCATCAGGTCGAACGGCAAGCCGCCGCCATGGTCGTGGCCGTCGTCCGCCGAGTGGCCGTCGCCCGCCGGCTTGCCTTCGAGGATCTCGGTCGGCAGCGCGCGCGCCGTGAAGAACGACTGGAAGTCGCCCTCGAGCAAGCCGGCGAGCAGGTACTGGCTGGTGTAGGTCTCCGGCGCGCTCTCGGGGTTCTTCTCGTCGAGCAGCTTCTCGAACGAGACGTCGATGAAGCCGTCGAGCTTCTTCGCGTGCGTGCTGCTCTTCACCAGCTCGAACGCCTTCACCCCCGGCTTCGGCAGCAGCTCGACCGACGACGGCCAGAGGAAGACGATGTCGCTCATCCGCGTCGAGACGGGGTGCTCCTGGTCGATCGAGTCGCCCACCACCATCGGGAACGCCGGGTAGGAGACGTAGACCGGGAACGGGAAGTCGGGGACGTTGCGCGGCAGCTGGGCGCACTGCAGGTCGACCACGACGTCCTTGTTGATCTTGATGCCGAAGTGCTGCAGGAAGTCGTCGGGGAGCTTCTCGGCCGCCGAGCGCATGAACGGCGAACCGCCGCCGCCCATGCCGCCGCCGAAGCTCATCGGCTCGGAGCCCTCGGCCATCACGATCAGGCCGCCGCCGCGCATCAGGTACTGGTCCAAGTGGAACTTCTGCACGTCGTTCAGGCCGGCGCCCGCGTTGCAGAGGATCACCACCTTCACGTCGTCGGGCACCTTCGACTTGAGGTCGACGGTGGTCGTGTCGTACTCGGTCTTGAGCGCGGCATCCATCGCGGCGAGGTCGCCGCTCGGCGAGTGGCGGTCCTGGCTCGGCGGGCGCTGCATGCCGGGGATCTGCATGCCGCCGAACGGGTCGTTCAGCTGCCAGGCGACCTTGCTCGGCCCCTTGCGGGTCATCTTGGCGATGCGGCGCACGAGGTCGTACTCGAGCGTCTGCGTGTCGGGGACGAACGGCAGCTTCTCGGTGATCGAGCCGTACTCGATGGTCATGCCGAGGTAGGCGACCTTCACCTCGAGCTTGTCGGTGTTGGCCGAGTTGATCTGCGCGGCGCGGATGCCGGCCGCCTCGGCCGCCTTCTTCAGCTCCTCGCTCTTGTCGGGATCGACCACCTCGACCTTCAGGTGGGTCGTGTGCGACTCGAACTCGCGCACGAGGTCCTCGATGTCGCGCCGCGTGTTGGTGAACTCGGTCGGGACGTCGGAGGAGAGGTAGGCGGTGAGGCGCAGGTCGTCCTCGAGGAGGCCGAGCACGCGCTTCGTGTCGCTCGACAGCGTGTAGCGCTGGTTCTCGGTGAGGTCGATGCGGAAGAAGTGGCCGACGGCGAGGTAGTTGACCAGGATCGCGATGCCGCCGGTCAGCGCCAGCGTGACGCCGCGCCCCTTCTGGCGGCGCACCGCCCAGACGTTCGCCACCAGGAAGAAGGCGATGAAGGAGACGTAGTAGAGCAGGTCACGCGAGTCGAGCACGCCGCGGGCGATCGAGTGGAAGTGCGTGCCGAGGGAGAGCTGGTAGAGGAACCCGCCGATCGCGTCGGGGAAGAGCGCGACGAACGGGTCGAGCCCCATCAGCAGGAACATGAAGGCGCCGACCACGGCGACCACCAGCGAGATGATCTGGTTCTCGGTGAAGGCCGAGGCGGCCACGCCGATCGCGGCATAGGCGGCGCCGAGCAGCAGCGCGCCGATGAAGCCGCCGAGGATCGGGCCGGGGTCGGGCTCGCCGAACCAGGCGACCACGCCGGCGAGCGGCGTGAGGCAGAGCAGCCAGACCGCCACCACGCCGACCGAGGCGAGGTACTTGCCCACCACCAGCTCGCCGTCCTTGAGCGGCAGCGTGAGCAGCGTCTCGACGGTGCCGGCCCGTTTCTCCTCGGCCCAGAGCCGCATGGTCACGGCCGGCGCGTAGACGAGGAAGAGCCACGGCAGGAACTCGAAGAGGCCGCGCATCGACGCCTGCTTCTGGATGAAGAAGCTGCCGACGGCGAAGAAGAACCAGCCTCCGAGCATGGTGAAGACGAACAGGATCACCCAGCCGATGGGAGTCTGGAAGAAGGTCCGGAACTCCTTCCAGGCGACGACGAGCGCGTTGCGCATGAGGGGGTCTCGCTCCTTCAGTTCGCCGAGTCGACGGTGCGCGTCAACTGGGCGAAGACGTCCTCGAGCGACTCGCGGCGCGCGATGAGCTCGGTGAGGACGAGGCCGTTCTTCACGGCGTACTCGAAGACCAGGTCGCCGCCGACGGCGCCCTGGTCGTTGCGGGTCGCGATCGAGAGGCGCGTCTCGCCGTCCGCTCCGCCGAGCCGCTCGACGGCGGCGACGAAGGGGGCGCGCTTGAACGCCGCGACGGCCGCCTCGGCCGCGCCGCGCACGCCCACGGTGAAGATCGTGCCGCCCTGCTTGCGGGCGGTGAGCCCCTGCGCGGTGTCGTCGGCCACCACCTGGCCGCGCGCGATGATGATCACGCGGCCGCAGGTGCTCTCCACCTCGGAGAGGATGTGGGTGGAGAGGAGGATCGTCTTGTTGGCGGCGATCCGCTTGATGAGGTTCCTGATCTCGACGATCTGGTTCGGGTCGAGGCCCGAGGTCGGCTCGTCGAGGACGAGGAAGTCGGGATCGTGGAGGAGCGTGGCGGCGAGGCCGACGCGCTGGCGGTACCCCTTCGAGAGCTGGCCGATCTCGCGGTCGAGGACGTCGGTCAGGCCGCACTCGTCGATCATCTGGGCGATCCGCGCCTTGCGCGCGGCGCGCTCGACGCCGCGGATCTGCCCGATGTAGTCGAGGTAGGGCTCGATCGTCATCTCGGGATAGAGCGGCGCCGACTCCGGCAGGTAGCCGAGCTTGCGGCGCACCTCGATCGGCTCGGCGAGCACGCTGTGGCCATCGACCACGGCATCCCCGGCGTCCGGGGAGAGGTAGGTGGTCAACATGCGCATGGTCGTCGTCTTGCCGGCGCCGTTGGGGCCGAGGAAGCCGACGATCTGGCCGCGTTCGATGTCGAACGACACGTCGTTGACGGCGCGTCGCTCGCCGAACTGCTTGACGAGTCCCTTCACCTGGATCAAAGGCCGATCTCCCGCGGAAGGCCGCCGCACGGCCGAGTCGATCCGGAAGCGGACCGACCGGGGACGCCGCCCCCTGGCGAGAGGAACACGCCATGGGACGCCGCCCGCGTCGACCGGGACTGCGGCAGGCGACCGGGAGGCTCCGGCAGGAGGCCCCCAGCGTGCCGCGGACTACGCACCAGCCGACGAAGAGTTGGGAGATCCTAGCGGCTGCCGCGCCGCGACTCGACGGCGCGTTCGGGGCGCCGGAGCCGCGTGCGTCGGCTCACCGCTTCGTGACGGTTGCACTCGCGCGAACGATCCGTCCGCCGCCCGCATCGGCCGCTTGCTGCGCCGCCGCCTCCGCCGCTTTCGCGAGCGAGTCGAAGAAGATGGTCGAGCGCGGCTCGAGCGTCGCCACGCCGATCGAGGCCGTGAGGCGGACCGACTCGCCGCCGAGGCGGAACGGCTGCTTCGCGACCTGGGCGAGGACCCGCTCGGCAACCGCTCCGGCACCCGCGTCGTCGGCGTGCGGCAAGAGGAGGGCGAGACGGTCGTGGTAGTGGCCGAGCGCGTCGCTCGCTCGCAGCTGCGCCTGGATCGCGGGGACGATCGTCGCGAACGCCTCGTCGCGCACGCCGCCGCCGTGCTTGTCGCGCAGCGGCTCGAGCCCGTCGAGCCCGATCGCGAGACAGCTCAGCGGGAAGGCGTAACGACGCGCGCGTCCGAACTCGATCCGGAGCGCGTTCTGGTACTGCGCGTAGGAGAGGAGCGGGGTACCACTGCTGAACGGATCCATGCGATCCTCGTCATCGAGCGACTCGCGTCCACCGCCGACGCCATCGGCCGGAGCGGGCCAAAAAAAAGAGTTTCCCCCGCGGACGGGGGAAACTCTCTTGCACCTCGACTTCCGTTGATCAGAGATGGCGGTTGGGGAGGGGAAAGACTCCGACCACCGGAAGGATGCGAGGCGCAATCACTCTTGGGTTTCAGATGGAGGCGGGATCGTCGGGAGGCGTCCGATGCACGAGTCAGTTACCTCGGCTTCGAGCGACCGCCAGCGAACCTGCCGAACTTTCGTTCTCGCGAGCCCTCTGCTTCAGCGTGACCACAACGAGCGGAACGGGATTCCGTACAAGCTGTGGTCATCTCGTCGAGGAGCCGAGGAGCGCGAGGACGGAGGGGCAAGGTAGCGCGAGTTCGGCCTTCTTTGAAGGGCTCATTTCCGGCATCGATCGGAAAACGACCCAAGGAGAATCACCTAGTTGTTCGGATTCAAAGCCGCTCGTTCGGACGCTCAGCGCGCCTCGCGCTACCGGTCGCTCGCGACCCTGCTCGATGGCGGAGTCCCGCTCCTCGCCGCGCTCGAGAAGATCGGATTCAGAACTTCAACGATCCACGCCCCCGGTGGAAGATCGACATCCGCACCTAGTTTCGACGGCGCCTCCCTCGGCGCGACGCTACTCGGCGGCGCCACCGATCCAGCGCTTGCCGCCGAGCGCGCCGCCATCGACGCCGCCGCCCACGCCGGTGAACTGCCCACCACCCTCCGCGCGCTGGCGAGCGACCTCGAGACGGCGCTGGCGGCGCGACGCAGTGCGCTGGCACGCCTCGCCTACCCGCTCCTGGTCCTCCACCTGCTGCCGATCGCCGCGAACACCGCCGAGCTGCTCACCCACCCCGCCCGCTTCTTCGCCACCGTCGCCGGCAGCTACCTGCTGCTCTGGGGCGTGCTCGCCGCGCTCGTCGGTAGCGCCGGCCTGCTGCAGCGCAGCGAAGCCGGCTGCGCTCGGCTCGCGCGCTGGCCGCTGCTCGGCGCGCCGCTCGTCCTGCTGGCCCGCGCCCGCTTCTTCCGCTTGCTGGCGCTGCTCGACGGCGCCGGGGTGCTGCGGCACGAGGCGCTCGCGACGGCGACGGCGGCGCTCGGCCCGGCGGTGGCCAGCGACGGCTACGCCGACTGGAGCCTCCGCATGCGGCGCGGCGACCCGCCCGAGCAGGCGGTCGAGGCGTTCGTGCGGCTGCCGCCAGAGGAGCGCGGCGAACTGGCAGCGGCGATCACCGTGGGCGCGCTCGAGTCGGCGGCGCGGCGCATCGCGGCGCGCGCGAGCGAGCGGTGGCAGGCCGCCACCTTCCGGCTGGCCGGGTTCGCCGGCGGCTGCGCCTATGCCTGCGCGCTGCTGCTGGTGGCGACCAGCATCGTCCGCTTCTACCTCGGCTACTTCGCCCGCTTCTCGCCGCCCCACTGACCGGCGACCGCTCGCTCAGCGCGCCTCGGTCAACCGCTTCAGCCGCTCGCGCTGCTCGGCCGGCGCATCGTCGACCAGCCGTTGCCGCTGCGCCAGCGAGAGGTCGGCGCGCGCCCGGAGATAGACCGCTTCCTGCTGCTCGGGAGGCAGGGCGAAGAAGCTCTCGCAGCCGGCCGGCAGGTGGCGGCGCAACCGCCGGATCCAGTCGCGCCCCGCGTCGTCGGCCAGTCCGAGCGCCGCCTGCTGCACGAGCTGCTGGAACTCCGGATCGGCGCGCAGCGGCGCGAAGTCGCCATCCTCCTGCAGCCAGCGGTGGTCGCTGAAGCCGGCGCGGATCGCCTCGCGCAGGTGGTCGAGCGCCTCGTCGCGGCGCCCCTGGATCGCGCAGATGCAGGCGAGGTTGTAGTGGGAGTTCTCGCAGGCGTACGACTCGGGGAAGCGGGCCAGCACCTCGTCGTAGCAGCGCTCGGCCGACGCGTAGTCGTCGAACTGCTGGTAGTAGTAGCCGGTCTCGAAGAGCAGTCCGCGCAGGAACTCGGCGCGCCAGTACCAGTAGCCGCTGTCGCGGTCGCCGCGGAACTCGATGTCGCGCCGCGACGAGCTCTCGGCGAGGTGGCCCTCCATGCAGCGGATCATGCGCAGGATCGGGCCGGTGCGCCCCGCCTTCGCCAGCGCGAAGCGGACGTAGCGCGACAGCTCGAACTTGCGGTGCTCGTAGACCTCGAGGAGGTTCGGCCCGCGCGCGCGGAACTCCTGCTGCATCGCCTCGAGCTCGCGGAGCTCGGGCTGGATGAGGCCGGCGAGATCGGCTTCGAGCGTCGGCCGGCGCGTCTCGTGCAGCGCCATCACCGCGAGCTCGCGCAAGACGATGTGGTAGCCGTCGTCGATGGCGATGCGGCGCAGCTCCTCCGGGAAGCGCGGGTGGAGCGGCCAGAGGGCGGCGAACTGCCCGTCGTAGAAGCCGGGCACGCGCCCGTCGCGCATCCGCTCGGTCAGCGCATCGCAGGCGACCGCGCGCAGCAGCCGATCGACCCGGTCGCGCTGGCGCGGGTCGTTGCGCCGCGAGACCGCCTCGGCGACCGCAGCGAGTTCGCGCGGCTGGCGACCGAGCGCGACGGCGAGCGCTTCGGCGACCCCCGGCAGCTCCTCGCGCAGGAACGCCGCACGCAACGCGGCCGCAGCGGCCGGGTCGGGCTTCGCGCGCAGGAGCTCCGCCGCGACGCGCCGCACGAGCGGCTGCGGATCGGCGAGCCAGGCGACCAGCGCGGCGGGCTCGGCGTCGACGGGGGCGCGCAATGCGGCGAGCGCGGCGGCGCGGACCGGCTGCCACGGGCTCGCCAGTTCGGGGAGGCGACGGCGCAGCTCGGCGTCGGCGTCGCGGAGGGGCAGCGCCGTCTCGCAGGCGACCGCCGCGCGGCCGCCCGCCCACGCCCCGAGGAGGACGAGCGCAGCGGCCGCGAGGCGCCGGATCCCGCCTCGTCCGACGCCCCCGCTCCTAGCGGACCGAGACCCAGGCGAAGCGGCGCTTGCCGGCCTGCAGCAGGACCGGCTCACGGAGATCGACCTCGAGCTTGTCGTCCGCCGCCACCACGCCATTCAGCTTCACTCCGTTCCCTTGCACGAGTCGCCGCGCCTCGCTCCGCGACGCCGCGAACTCCAATCGACAGAGCAGATCGACGATCCAGAGCTTCCCTTCCGGGACTTCCGCGCGCGGCAGCACGCGCTCCGGGGCGTCGTGGGAGACGTCCTTCTCCTTGAAGACCCGATCGAAGCGCATGCGCGCCTCGCCGGCCGCTTGCTCGCCATGCAACCAGGCGGTGATCGACTCGGCGACCCCCGCCTTCGTCTCGCGCGGGTTCGACGCGAGCGCGGCCGCCAGGCTCGCCTCCCCCTGCTCTGCAACGAACCGATCGGTCAGGAGTTCCACCCACAGCGGGATCAGCGCGTCGGGCACCGACATCACCTTCCCGAACACCTCGTCGGGCGGGAAGGTGAGGCCGACGTAGTTGCCGAGGCTCTTGCTCATCTTCTGCACGCCGTCGAGGCCGGGCAGCACCTTCATCGTCATGCAGATCTGCGGCGGCTGGCCGGCGTCGGCTTGCAGGTCGCGCCCCACCAGCAGGTTGAACAGCTGGTCGGTGCCGCCGAGCTCGACGTCGGCCTTCACTTCGACCGAGTCCTGCCCCTGCAGCAGCGGGTAGACGAACTCGTGGATGCCGATCGGCGCCCCCTCCTTCATCCGCTTGGTGAAGTTGTCGCGCTCGATCATCCGCGCCACCGTCATCTTCGAGCAGAGGCGGATGAAGTCGGCGAAGCGCAGCTCGAGGAACCAGTCGGCGTTGTTGCGCACCTCGATCTCGCCGGCGCGGCCGTCGGCGTAGCGCTCCTCGCGCCGCACCACCTTGAACGCCTGCTCGAGGTAGCTCTGCGCGTTGCGCTCGACCTGCTCGCGCGTGAGCGTCGGACGCGTCTTGTCCTTGCCGGACGGGTCGCCGAGCATCGCCGTCGCGCCGCCGACGATGAAGATCGCGTGGTGGCCGAGGTCCTGGAACTGCCGCAGCTTGCGCAGCACGACCGCGTGGCCGACGTGCAGGTCGGAGGAGGTCGGGTCGAAGCCGAGCTTGACGCGCAGCGGCCGGCCGGCCGCCAGCGCGGCGGCGAGGCGGCGCGCCAGGTCGTCGGCGGCGACGCAGTCGACGACCCCGCGCATCAGGATCGCGAGCTGCCGCTGCACCTCGCGGGCGAGCGCCGGGTCGACTGCGGTCGGTTCCTTCATGGTCGCTCTGACTCCCCCGCCGAGAAGCTCATGCCGTCGGCCGACTCCCACCAGCTGCGCCACCGCTCGACCGAATCGCCGAGCCGCCGCCCCGTCAGCCACTCGAGCGCGATGAACCGCGCCCGCCGACCGGCCGCGTCGGGTCCCGGCAGCGACAGCATCAGCGCATCGACCACTTCCACCGCGCCGCGCGACTCGGCGCGTCGCAGCGCCGCGCCGAGCAGGTGGCGGGCGATCTGTTCCTGCGCCCGCGCGAACGGCGCGTCGTCGTCGGCCGCGGCCGCCGCCACCGCCGCCGGCACGTAGCGCAACTCCACCGGCGGGAAGCGCAGCGTCACCACGCGCTCCGGCTCGGCGCCGCAACGGATGGCGAGCGGATGGAGCCGCGCGGCGACCTCCACCACCGCCGCATCGGCATCCGCGGGCAGCTCGAGCGCCACCGGCACCCGCAGCTCCCGCTGCTCGCCGGGCGGGACTTCGAGGTCGTCGAAGTCGTCGTGGCGCAGGCTCGCCTGCAAGGACTGGATGCCGACGCGCAGCGCGCCGAAGCGGCCGCGCGCCTCGAGGCAGAGGCACGCCTGCTCGTCCGAATCGAACGGCCAGAGGCCGCGCGTGCGACGGGCGACGAAGGTGACCGGTTGCGCGCCGTCGTTGCGCACCACGAGGCGCAGCTCCGCGACCTCGTCCAGCGCCTGCCACGCCGCGACCGGCGCCGCGGCGAACGAGAGGCCGCGCTCGGCGAAGTAGGCCGCCGCGATCGACTCGCGCGGCGTCTCCTGGCGCTCGCCGAGGAACGGATTCGCGCCGAGCAGCGCCCGCTCGCGATCGGGGTCGCCCCCGGCTCCGTTCGCCGGAGCCGGGGACGAGCACCCGCTGTTGGACACGAACTCGAACACGACCAGGAGCGCTGCGGCGAACCGCGACCGCTTTCGCAACGAACCGCCTGCGAGAGCCATCTCGATCCTCCCCAGCGCGCCCAGCCGCCGATCAGCGCCGATCAGCGCCGATCAGGCGGTCGGCGCCGCCCCTTCGGCCGCGGCCGCCGGCGCCTCGCCCTCCGCCGGCTTCGCATCCGGCGGCGGCAACGGCGCCCGCTCCTCGACCTGGATCAGCGTCAGGCCGATCTTCCGCTCCTCGGGATCGACCTTGAGGATGCGGACCTGCACCTTGTCGCCGACCCGCACCACTTCCTCCGGGCTGTGGACCTTCTTCGGCCCGAGCTCGGAGATGTGCAGCAGCCCCTCGAGCCCGTCCTCGAGCTCGACGAAGACGCCGAAGTTGGTGCTCTTGGTGACCGCGCCCGAGAGGCAGTCGCCGACCGAGAAGCGCCGCGGGATCGCGTGCTTCCACGGGTCTTCCTGCAGCTGCTTCAGGCCGAGCGCGACGCGCTTCTTGTCGGCGTCGACCGAGAGCACGACGGCGCGCACGGTGTCGCCGATCTTCAGCATCTCGGACGGGTGGTTGATCTTCTTGGTCCACGACATGTCGGAGACGTGCAGCAGGCCGTCGATGCCTTCCTCGAGCTCGATGAAGGCGCCGTAGTTGGTCAGGTTGCGGACCTGGCCCTCGATGACCGTGCCGACCGGGTAGTTGCCCTCGACCATCGACCAAGGGTTCGCCTCGGTCTGCTTCATGCCGAGGCTGATCTCCTGCTTGTTGTGGTTGATGTCGAGGACCACGACCTCGACCTCGTCGCCGATGTTCACCACCTCGGACGGGTGGTTCACGCGGCGCGTCCACGACATCTCGGAGACGTGCACGAGGCCTTCGACGCCGTCTTCCAGCTTGACGAAGGCGCCGTACGGCATGAGGTTGACCACCTGGCCCTTGTGGCGCGAAGCCACCGGGTAGCGGCCCTCGATGCCTTCCCACGGCGACGGGGTCAGCTGCTTCAGGCCGAGCGCGATGCGGTTGCGCTCGCGGTCGAAGCGCAGCACCTTGACCTCGATCTCCATCTCGATCTTGAGCATCTCCGACGGGTGCTGGATGCGGCCCCAGCTCATGTCGGTGATGTGGAGCAGGCCGTCGATGCCGCCGAGGTCGACGAACGCGCCGAAGTCGGCGAGGTTCTTCACGACGCCCTTGCGCACCTGGCCGACCTCGAGCTTCTGCAGCAGGTCGGTGCGAGCGCGTTCACGCTGCTCTTCGATGAGCTTGCGGCGCGAGACGACGATGTTCATCCGCGCTTCGTCGATCTTGATGATCTTGCATTCCATTTCCTTCCCGATGAACTCGCCGATGTCGCCCGTGCGGCGGATCGACACCTGCGAGGCCGGGAGGAAGACGGGGACGCCGATGTCGACGAGCAAGCCGCCCTTGATCTTGCGGCTGACGTAGCCCTTGACGACGTCGCCCTCCTTGTACGTGGAGATGACGCGCTCCCAGCCGCGCTGGCGATCCGCCTTGCGCTTGCTGAGGAGCATCAGGCCGGTGTCGTCCTCGATCAGCTCGAGGAGCACCTCGATCGACTGTCCGGGCTCGAGCTTGCTCGGATCCTCGAACTCGTCGACCGGGATGACGCCTTCCGACTTGTAGCCGATGTCGACGACCACTTCGGTCCCGATCACGCGCAGCACCCGTCCGGTGATGATCGTGTCGGCCTGGAAGGTCTTGACCGAGTCGTCGTACCGCTTGTCGAGCACTTCCTGGGTCGTGGCGCTCATCGCGCGCGCGACCTCGGCGTTCACCTCGTTCGGGTCGGCGTCGAAACGCCGCACCAGGTCCTTCACCATTCGTTCACCTTCGCCACGCCCCGGCAAGGCGGCGCAGCCCTCGACATTCGCGACGAGAGGTACCTCGCGTACCGAGTCGTCGAGCCTCCGCGGCGCTGCGCGCTCCGGCCTTCCCGCACGGGAAGCGATACCGGGGCGCGTCGCGGCGTCGCGTCAGGGGTCGCCCGCAGGTTCGGCCACGGTCGCCGGAGGGGAGACCTCCGACGCACGCATCCGCGCCCCGAGCGTGCGGAACGCCTGCTCGAGGCAGGCGACCGCTTGTCGTCGATCCATCGCGCCCAAGTCGAGCGGCGGTCCGACCCGCAGCTCGATCCGGCCGCTCGCGAGCGGTCGGGAGCGGCCGCGCGGCCACGCCTCGAACGCCCCCTCGATCACCACCGGCAGCACCGGCACCTGCGCCTGCGCCGCCAACATCGCGAAGCCCGGCGTGAGGCGCTGCAGCTGCCCATCGGGGCTGCGCGTCTGCTCCGGGAAGAGCGCCACCGCGTCGCCGCGCTTCAGCCGCTCGATCAGGCGGCGCGTGGCCGCGAGGTCGCGGCCGTCGCGCTCGACGTGCTCGAGGTCGAGCAGGCCGGTGAGGAAGCGGTAGAGGCGGCTGTTGCGCAGCGTCGCGCGCGGCGTGTAGACGAGCGGCCGCGGCAGCGCGCAGCCGAGCAGCGGCGGGTCGAGCAGCGAGACGTGGTTCGCCACCACGATCAGCCCGCCGGTGCGCGGGCACTGCTTCGCGCCGACCACCTTCATGCGGTAGCAGAGCTTGAAGACCACGGTCAGCAGCGCCTTGAAGGCGTTGTTGGCCAGCACGCCGTGCCACTTCATGGCGCGCGCTCCGGCGGCGGCGGTTCCGCGGCCGGCTGGACGGCGGCGCAGATCGCCTCCACCACCTCGCCGATCGCGAGGTGCGTCGTGTCGAGCACCATCGCGCCGTCGGGCACGCAGAGCGGGGCGACCGCGCGCTCGCGATCGATGCGATCGCGTTGCGCGAGGCTCTCCATCGTGGTGGTGAGCTCGTGCGGATCCTCGACGGAGCCGGCCGCTTGCCGCAGCCGCCGCCGCGCGCGCTCGAGCAGCGAGGCGTCGAGGTAGAAGCGCCAACGCGCGTGCGGGAAGATGTGCGAGCCGGCGTCGCGCCCCTCGACCACCACCCCGCCGTAGCGAGCGGCCTCCTCCTCCCCGAGTTCGCGCTGCCAGTCGACCAGCGCCGCGCGCACCGACGGGAGTGCCGAGACGGGGCTCACCAACGCGGTCACTGCCGCGCCGCGCACCTCGTCCGACACTTCCTCGCCGTCGAGCCAAACTCGGCCTCCACCGCCGACGCGCATGCGCCGGCCGATCACGAACTCCCGCACCACCGGGGCGAGCGCCGCCTCGCTCACCCGCGACGCATCGACGCCGGCGCGCAGCGCCGCCAGCGTGACCGTGCGGTACATCGCGCCCGTGTCGAGGTGGAAGAAGCGCAGCCGATCGGCGACGCGCCGAGCGACCGAGCTCTTGCCCACCCCGGCCGGGCCGTCGATCGTGAGGAGATTCGAGCGACCGTCCAGGAGTGTCATGCGGAAACGGCGGACGATACGCGATCGCCCGGCGCAGGCGCAATTGCCCGGGCGACGGCCCGACCGCGCCTCACCCGTCCGCTCCCGCCTGCCGAGCGTCGGCGCTGACCGCTGGCGCGAGCGGCTCGAGGCGGCCGTCGGGCGCTCCGAGCCAGAGTTCCCCCGGCGCGGCGCCGCGCAGCTCGACCACGAAGGCGCCCGCATCGCAGAACGGGGGCACCACCAGCAGCTCCCCGCCGCCCGGGAGCGTCCGCCGCTCGAAGCGGTGGACGTGGCCGCAGACCACCCGCTCCGCCCCCGCCGCGATCCGCGCCGCCACCGCCTCCGGGACGATGCGCACCACGTGGCCCGCCTTGCGCGGCACCGTTCGATCGGAGTAGCGGCGCAACCGCCGCCCGACGGCGAGCGGCAGCGCCGGCGGAAGGCGCCGCGCGAGCCAGCGCGCCGGGCGGCTGCGCACCACCCGCTTCAGGAACTGGTAGCCGTGGTCGTCGGTGAGGAGCTGGTCGCCGTGCAGCAGCCGGGCGCGGCCGCCCGCGAACTCGACGTCGAGCTCCTCGCTGCCCGGCACGTCGATGCCGAGCGGCGCGCCATCCTCGCGCGTGAAGTTGAAGTCGCGGTTGCCCGGCAGGAAGAGGAGCGCGCAGCCGGCGGCGCGGGCGGCGCGGAAGGCGGCGAAGAGCGGCGCGAACTGCGGCACCGTGCGCTCGGCACCCGTCAGCCAGAGGTCGAAGACGTCGCCGAGCAGGAAGAGCCGCTCCGCGCGCTCGCCCGCGAGCGCGAGCAGCGCCTCCATGCGGGCGATCCCCTCGCCATCGGCGGGAGTCAGGTGGAGGTCGGCCGCCACCACCGTCCGCCACGGCCGCTCAGGACGCTGCGTCACGCATCCTCCAGGCCGTAGTCGCGCAGCTTCTCCCAGAGGTTCTTGCGGCTGATGCCGAGGCTCTTCGCCGCCTGCGCGCGGTGGCCGCGGGTCAGCTTCAGCACCTGCTTCAGGTGCTCCTTCTCGGCGTCCTCCACCACCTCCTTCAGCGTCGGCACGCGCGAGGAGATGCGGGCGCCCGAGCGGAACTCGTCGGACGGCGGGATGAGGTGCTCGCGCTTCAGGTGGCGCGACTCGCCGGCGAGCGCGATGGCGCGCTCGACCGCGTGGCGCAGCTCGCGGACGTTGCCGGGCCACGGGTAGCGCATCAGCTCGTCCATCACCTCGGGCTTCACCTCGTAGGGGCGCCCCCCGCCGTGCGCGCGCACGAAGTGCTCGACGAGGACCGGGATGTCCTCGGCGCGATCCTGCAGGCGCGGCAGCTTGATGGTGACCACGTTCAGGCGGAAGTAGAGGTCCTGGCGGAACTCGCCGGCCTCCACCATCTGGCGCAGCTCCTTCTTGGTGGCGCAGAGGAGGCGGATGTCGACGTCGAGCAGCTTCTCCGAGCCGACCCGCTCGATCTTGCGCGTCTCGATGGCGCGCAGCAGCTTCACCTGCACCTCGAGCTTCAGGTCGTCGATGTCGTCGAGGAAGAGCGTGCCGCCTTGCGCCAGCTCGAAGCGGCCGCGCCGCTGCTTCTTCGCGTCGGTGAAGCTGCCCGCCTCGTGGCCGAACAGCTCCGCCTCGATCAGGCTCTCGGGCAGCGAGGCGCACGAGAGCGGGATGAAGGGCTGCGCGGCGCGCCCGCTCGCGTCGTGGATGGCGCGCGCGATCACCTCCTTGCCGGTGCCGCTCTCGCCCTCGATCAGCACGCTCGCGTCGCTCTTCGCGACCGTGCGCACCGTCTTCACCACCTCCTGCATCACGCGCGAGCGGCCGATCACGCTGCCGAACCCCTCGCGCTCGGCGCGCTCGCGCAGCCGCGCGTTGTCGTCGGAGAGCGCGCGCATCTGCGCGATGCGGCCGACGTGCGCGACGATGTCCTCGTTCAGGAACGGCTTCACGACGTAGTGGTAGGCGCCGGCGCGCAACGCCTCGACGGCCGACTCGATCGTCCCGAAGCCGGTCATCAGGATCACTTCGGTCGCCGGCCGCAGCTCCTTCGCGCGCGCCAGCACCGTCGTCCCCTCCGCGCCCGGCATGCGGATGTCGCTGACGATCACGTCGAAGACGCGATGCTCGATCAGCCGCAGCGCCTCGGCGCCGTTGGCGATGGCGGTGACGCGATGGCCGGCCGCGGCGAGGTCGTCGGCGAGCGTGACGCGGATCGTCTCCTCGTCGTCGACCAGCAGCACCTCGAGCGCTTCGACGGTGGCGGACGGAGCGGCTGCGTTGGTTCGGCTCACGGGTTCCCTCGGCCGCGCGATCGCGGAGGATCGGCACCGCGTCGCCGCCCCCGCGTGCGCGCCGTGCCGCGCGGCATCATCGAGCGCGACCGCCGCCCCATCAAGCGCCGCGATCGGCGCAGGCTACGGCACCAGTCGCATCAATCGGGGCCCGACCGCGCGGACGAGCGGATAGGGCAGCGCCGAGATCACGCGGCGCGGCAGGTCGAACTTCTCGTTGCCCGGATTGATCGACGGGATCGCGCCGCCGGCGCCGAGCACGTAGCGATAGGCCAGCAGCTTGGGCTCGAAGCCCATGTTGCGCTTGAAGTGGTAGGGCCCGGTCTCGACGCGGCTGCGACCGAAGTCGAAGCGCCGGCAGCCTGCCTCGACCGCGGCGACCATCAGCTGCCAGTAGGCGAAGTTGCTGGCCCCGAGCCGATCGGCCTCGGGCAGCGACCCGGAGTAGTAGGGATTCCAGGTGTCGCCGTGCAGGAAGCTGATCACCGCCACGACGACGCGCCCCTCCTTGCGCACCACGTGCAGCCGCACGCGGCGCCGGCCGAGCGCGAGCAGGTCGGCGAACCAGTCGGCGGCGAACGCCGGCGAGCCGAGCTTCTGCTTGTTCAGCACGAAGAGGCGATGGAACTCCGCGAGCGCGCCCGGCGCCTCGGCGAACGAGAGGCCGTGCTTGTCGCGCGCTTGGCGCGTCGACGCGCGCGACTTGCGCGGGATCAGGCCGAGGCACTCCTCGGGATCGCTCGGCAGCGCGCGCGTGAAGGTGGCGTAGAGGGTCGAGCCGGGCAGCGCCGCGAAGCCGCCATCCTCGGGCGGCGCCGGCAGCTCGGCGCAACGCAACTCCGCGAAACGGAGCGCTTCGCCCTGCACCATCGCGACCACGCGCTCGCGGAGCGCCGTCGCCGCGGCGCCATCGCTCGCGAGCGGCCCGCCGTAGACGGCATAGGGCACCGAGATCAGCGCCGGGCCGGCGAGCGGGCTCCTCGTCTCGAAGAGCGGCAAGAGGCCGACGATCCGTTCGCCGCGCCGCGCGACGAGCGTGCGGCGGCGATGCGGGAAGTGGCGCTCGACGCGATCGCCCCACGCCGAGGTGTGGAAGAGCGTGCCGTCGCGATGGCGCTCGACGAACTCGTCGCAGCCGTGCGGAGCGGCCGACGCCGGCAGCTCGACGACGACCACCGACCCCGCGCCGCTCTCCCCGGCCTCCGCCACGCGCCCATCTCCGCTCAGAGGGCGCCCCGATCTCCGGAGCGCTGCTCGCCGCGTCGCTCTTTCGGCACGGGACCGAGCAGGATGGAGCTCTCGTCCGGTTTCCCCTTCGCGAGGCGCGGACCGCGCGGGCCGCCGGCGGGCGGCGGCGTCGCGGGGCCGGCCTCGCCGGGATCGGAGCCCGAGTCGCTGTCGGAGGCGCCGGCCGCGCCCGGCGCCGGCTCGACGTCGATTCCGCCGGTGACGCGACCGACCTTGTAGTCCTTCAGGTTGCGCGCCTGCGTGAAGATCACGATCTCGGCGACCAGCCCGATGAAGAAGGTCTGCACGCCGAGCACGATCATCAGCGCGCCGAAGATGAGCCACGCGCGGTTCTTGAGGCGCGTCCCCTCGTAGTCGCCGCCGAGGATGAACTCGATCAGCAGCACGATGCAGGTGATCAGCCCGATGCCGAAGATCCCGCCGCCCGCGAGGCCGAAGAAGCGCAGCGGCTTGCGGGTGAAGCGGGTGAGGAAGATCAGCGCCGCGATGTCGAGCGTGCGACGCAGGTAGACGCCGCCGCCGAACAGCGACCCGAGCATCTTCCCGCGCCCCTCCTCGCGCAGGTGGCGCACCGGCACCTCGGCGACCTCGTAGCCGGCGCGGAACGCCAGCACCGGCAGGAAGCGGTACATGTCGCCCTGCACCGAGACGTCCTCGAAGACGCGGCGCACCATGGCGCGCATCAGGCAGTTCAGGTCGTGCACCTTGGTGCGCGTGAGGAGCCGCATCACCGAGTTGAAGATCGCCGACTGCACGCGGTTGGTCCACGGGTCGACGCGCGGCTGGCGCCAGCAGGTGACCACGTCGGCGCCGGCGTCGAGCGCATCGAGGACCTTCTGCACGTCGGCCGGATCGGTCTGCAGGTACTGCGGCAGCGACAGCACCGCGCGGCCGCGCGCGATCTTGAAGCCGGCCGCCAGCGCGATCGACTCGCCGAACGGCTGGTTGAACTTGATCAGGCGGACCGACTTGCCCTTCGGTCGCCGCTGCCCGAGCTCCTCGAAGAGGCGGTCCGAAGCGCCGTCGAGCACGAAGACGAACTCGTAGCTGACGCCGCGCTTGTCGAACTCCGCGCCGTAGCGCGCGAGGATCTCGTCGAACTCGACGCGCTCGTCGTGGACCGGGACGATCACGGTGAGGTCGCAGGCGTTGTCCGCCCCGCCGCCCTGCGCCTCCGCCATGTTGGCCAGCGCGTTCATCGCCGGGACTCCGCGAAACGGAGCCGCGCATCGCCGGGCCGATGCTCGGTGTAGAGCTGCTCCATGCCCGACTCGCCCACGCGGTTCAGCAGCTCGCAGAGGAAGCCGAGCGAGAGGAGCGTGACGCCGAGGTAGGTGCCGAGCGCCGAGAGTCCGGGGAAGATCACGGTGGAGAGCAACCCATCCTCCGCGCGGCCCGTGCGCTGCTCGGCCAATAGCGCGCCGAACAGGATCCCCGCCACCAGCAGGAAGACCCAGATCGAGACGCGGCCGAACCAGTGGAGCGGCCGGAAGGCGAAGTGGACCAGCATCTGCAGCACGAGGATGTCGAGCATCACCCGGTAGATGCGGTTGATGCCGTACTTCGAGTGGCCGAAGCGGCGCGGGTGGTGGCGCACCTCGACCTCCTTCACCTTGGCGCCGAGCGCGGCCGCGAAGGCGGGCACGTAGCGGTGCATGTCGGAGTAGAGCGGCACGCGGCGCAGGAACTCGGCGCGGTAGCCCTTCAGCGTGCAGCCGAAGTCGTGCAGCTTCACGCCCGAGACCCGCGCGATCAGCGCGTTGGCGATGCGCGACGGCAGCCGCCGCGAGAGGAAGACGTCCTTGCGATCGCGCCGCCAGCCGGAGACGACGTCGAAGCCGGCGTCGAGCTCGGCGAGCAGCTTCGGGATGTCCTCGGGGTCGTTCTGCAGGTCGGCATCGAGCGCGACGACGAACCGCCCCCGCGCGTGGTCGATCCCGGCGCACAGGGCGGCGGTCTGCCCGGCGTTCTCGGCGAGCGTCACCGCGCGGAAGCAGGGGTCGAGCCCGAGCACCTCTTCGAGCCGCTGCCGCGTGGCGTCGGTCGAACCGTCGTCGACGAACAGCACCTCGTAGCTGCGGCCGATCCCCGGGAGCACTCGATGCAGCGCCTGCGCGAGCAGGGGCAGCGAGTCCTCCTCGTTGAAGCACGGGATGACGACCGACAGCTCCGGCACTGCCCGACCTTCCTTCCTTGCGGGACCCGGGTGCGACCTCGATCGCGCCGCGCCGGCGACTGGCGGCGCCGGACGACGCGTCCACTGCGGCGGCGTATCGTCGCCCCCCGCAATTCCCCTTCACTGCCGTCGCGTCGGGCAGGACGCATCGGAACGGAAGTCGCAATCCATAGCGCGCCGTCCCGCCGGCACAATCGCCGTCTCGGAACCTTCTCCTGCGCTACCTCGCGCGCGCGCTGGCATTGTCGGTTCCGCCCGGGCGAGTTAGAAGGTCGGCCGCCGTCGTTGCAACCGGGTCCTACCTGATCGCGCCCACCGCATGCTGCCAGGCAGCGGCGCGCCTCGCCCGGTCGCCGTCGAAGCGGAAAGGGGTGCGGCGCATGGCGAAGGCGCTCGTCGTCACCCGCCGTGAAGCGCTGCTGCCGCCGGTCCTGCAGGCGCTCGCCGGCCGCGAACTCGGCGTCGAGGCGGCGCGCGATTGCGCCAGCGCCTGCCAACGCCTCGCGCGCGAACGGTTCGACCTCGTGGTGGTCGACTTCGCCTCGCTGCCGGCCGAGGAGCTGCACGCCGTGCCGCCGCTGCGCGCCGATGCCGGCGAGCTGGCGCTGCTCGCGGTGGTCGATGGCGCGCAGACCGGCACCCTGCGCCGCGCGCTCGAGCTGCCGGCCGACGCGCTGCTGCTCGACCCGATCGACCTGCAGGCGGGCGCGTCGACGCTGCGCCGCCTGCTCGACGCGCGGGCCGCGACGCGGCGCGAGGCCGACCCGCTCGAGGGGCTCTCGACCTTCCTCAAGGGACTCGCCCACGAGATCCTCAATCCGCTCACGCCGATCACCGCATTCCTCCAGATCCTGCAACGCGACCCCTCGCTCACGCCGGAGGTGAAGGCGCGCTACGAGAAGATGGCCGAGGGGACCAAGCGCATCGAGAAGACGGTGCGCGACCTCGAGTGCTTCGCGCGCGTCCGCAAGCCGCAGCGCGCGCTCTTCGACCTGGTGCCCTTCCTCCGCGAGCAGGTCGAGCGGTGGCGCGGCAGCGAGCCGCCGCTCGCCGCCGCGCTCGAGGCGCCCGCGCAGGCGCCGCTGGTGCTCGCCGATCGCGAGCAGCTCGCGGTCGCCTTCCGCCAGCTCGCCACCTTCGCCACCGCTTCCGGCAAGGGCGCGCTCGACCTGACGCTGCGCTCGGTGCGCGGAGCGCTCGAGATCGGCATGGTCGGCCACGTCCCGGTCCGGCTGCCGCCGCGCTCCTCCGATGCGCTGCTCCCCTACCACGACATCCAGGGCAGCGGCCGGCCGGGGACGCTCGACCTCGCCGCCGCCTGGGGCATCCTGCGCAGCCATCGCGCGTCGCTCTCGGTCGAGCCGCAGCCCGACGCGGCGGTCCGCTTCACGATCCACTTCCCGACGGCGCCGCTCGCGACCGACGAGGACGACGATCCGCCGTGAACGGGTCGCGGCGCGCCGCGCCGCGGGGCGCCGCCTGCAGTCGGCCGCCGGGGACGGTCGATGCACCCTCGGCGGTGCACCCGGGCGCCGCCCGTATAAGGGTTCGCCCTGACGGTGCGCGAGATCGGAGTGACGATGGCGAGGCGACGCAGTCGCAAGTGGATCGGCAGCCTGTTCTGGATCGTCGTCGGCGGCGGCCTCATCGCCGGCGCCGGCCTCCTCGCGTCGCGCCCCACCGATGCCGAGTCGTGCAGCGAGCGCGCCGAAGCGCGCCGCGCGGCCGGCGACTACGACGGCGCGCTCGACGAGTACGACCGCGCGCTCGCCGTGCTGCCGACCGAGGGCAGCGCCAATCGCCGCCGCCGGCTCGAACTGCTCACCCGCCGCGGCGAGATCAACCTGCTGCGCGGCCGCGCCCGCCACGCCCTCGAGGACTTCCAGGCCGCGCAGGCGCTCGACCCCAACGACCCGCTCGCGTGGGACCGCGTCGGTCGCGCGCGCCTCGCGCTCGAGGACTACTCGCTCGCCGCCGTCCACTTCGAGCAGGCGGCGAAGGAGGCGGAGCGCCTCTTCCCCGACCGGCGCGAGTGGTTCCTCTTCGCGGCCGGCTGCGCCCACTACCGCGAGTCGCGCGTGCTGCTGCGCGAAGGCAGCGAGCTGCTCGAGCCGCGCGCCCGCGCCGGCCGCCGCGACGAGCTGGTCCGCGCGCTCGAGCGGTTCGCCTCGAACGCGGTCGATCCGCCGCCGCGCGCGCAGATCGAGGCGGAGCTGCTCGACGGCACCACCGACGGCAGCGCCACCGACGAGGCGTTCGAACGGTTGCTCGCCGCGCGCGCGATGTTCGATCGCGCCGACCAGGCGCTCTCCGGCTTCGACACCTCGGACAACCTCGAGCCCGCGTACGGCTGCGTGCGCGCCGAGATGCACCTGCAGGCCGGTCGCTTCTACGAGCTGCGCCGCTTGACCGAACTCCTGCTGCAGCTCCCCGCCGCGCGCGAGAGCGAGGAGTTCGCGCTGCTGCAGACGACGCTCGCCAACGGCTTGCACGCGCTCGCGCTGCCGGCCGAGGCGGTCACCTCGTTCCTCGCGCTGCGCAAGACGCAAGCCGACCTCGCCGCGAACGCCAGCACCGATGCCGAGCGGCGCCGCTACAGCGATGGCGCCACGCGCACGTGGCTGATCGCGATCGAGACGCGGTTGCGGCTGCGCCAAGGCAAGCAGGCGCGCCAGCTGATGGCCAACATGGCCGCGCCCGCGCCGAACAACCTGCTGCTCAACTTCTTCACCGGCTACGCCGACTTCCTGCTCGGCCAGCGCGAGCGCGCCCTGCCGGCGCTCGAGACCGCGGCGCAGCTCGTGGTCACCGGCAACGGCCGCCACTGGCAGCTGCGCACGCCGGAGCTCACCCGCTTCGTGCTCGAGTCGCTGGTCGAGAGCCTCGGCAGCCTCGATCGCCCCGAGCTCGCCGCGAGCCTCGTCCCCTTCGCGCTGCCGCTGCTGCCCGACCCGGCGCCGCTGCTCGCCCGGCGGATCGAGCTGCTGCGACCGCTGCGCGACCGGCTGCCGACGGTGGTCGCCGACGAGTTCAAGCTGCTCGAGCTGGCGCGTGACGGCGGTCGCAACCTCGCCCGCTGGGAGCAGGATTGGACCAAGCTGCGGCCGAAGAGCCCGCCCCATGAGCAAGTCGTCGCCGCGCAAGCGGAACGGGTGCGCCGCGTCTTCGGCGCGAACGACGGCGCCTTCGACCCGGCGCTGCGCCAGCTGGCGCAGATGGCGCTCGGCGATCGCAAGGTGAAGGTGCTGCCGCCCGGCACGCTGAAGACGGCCGCTTCGGCGCTGCTCGGCGAGCTGCGCCGCGAGCCGTGCCTGGCGCTGCAGGTCTACCGCGCGCTGATCGCCGCCGGCGAGCGGCAGCAGGGCTACCTGCTCCTCTACGGACTGGTCGCCGAGTACCCCGCCATCGCCGACTTCCGCCTGCTGCTGGCGCGCCACGACCTCGCCGACGGACGCCTCGCCGATGCCGCCTATGCGATCGAGCCGCTGCTCGAGAGCCACCCCGACGACGCCGAGATCGCGCTGCTCGCGCTCGACGCCGCGCGCGGCCGCGGCGACGACACCACCGCGCGCCGCATCGAAGCGCGCGCGCTGGCCGGCGGCGCCACGCCGCTCGCCCGCATGGTCGCCGCGGTCACCGCCTTCCACCGCGACCAGCCGTTGATCGCGCTGGCCGCTGCCGAAGGGGCCGACCTCGCCACGCCCGAGGGGCGCGCGCTCGCCGGAGTCGCGGCGCTGGTGCTGGCGAGCCGCGGCGAGCTCGACGCCGCCGAGGAGCGCGCCACGCAAGTGCTGGCCGGCGATCCGAGCGAGCGCCACGCGCTCGAGGCGCTGCTGGTCGCGCTGGCGCGCCGCGCCGGCAGCGAGGGAGCGGCCGCGTGCGACCGCGTGGTCGCCGAACGCGAGGGGCAGCTCGTGCTGCTCGGCGAGGAGACGCTGATCGAGCTCGCGCGCGCGACCTTCGATGCCGGGGCGTTCGCCGCCGCGGAACGGCTGGCGCGCGCCGCGCTGCAGCGCGCTCCGCTGCATGCCGACGCCGAGTTCGCGCTGGCCGACGCGCTCTTCGCGCAGGGGCGCTACGACGAGATCGACACGCTGCTGGCGGCGCCGCGCCCCGGCCCCACCCAGCTCGCTCGCTCGCGCCGCGTCGCGCTGATGCGCGGCGCCCGCGACGGAGCGCAGGCGGCGTGGAGCTGGCTGCGCGAGCGGATCGCCGGCGGCGAGCGCGAGGCCGACCATTCGCGCTGGCTCGCGCTCACCGGCTGCGCCGCGGGCCACGCGCAGCAGGGGCTCGATGCGTTGGTGCGCCATCAGTGGATCGTGAGCGAGGAGGACCAGCGCTTCCTCGCGCTCGCCGTCGCCGCCCACGACGCGCCGCTCAGCGACAAGCTCCCGTTCGCGACGATCGTCGAGCAGGTCGCCGCGTTGCGCGCCCGGAAGAGCAGCGGCGACCGCGAGCTCGAGCGGTTCGTGAGCCTCGACCTCGCCTCGCCCAGCCACCGCTTCGTCGAGGAGCTCTGCGAGCTGCTGCTGCTGCACGACTTCCCGGAACTCGCGGTGGTGCGCCGCACCCGCGAAGCGCGCCTCCAGGAGCGCTACCCGGGTCTCGGCACGCTGGCGCGCGCGCGCGCCGACGAGCTCGATCACCAAGGGCACGGCGCCGCGGCCGGCGCGCTGCTGGTGGCGCAGTTGCGCTTCGATCCGGGCGACGTCGACTCGTTGCGCCACCTGCTGCCGTTCGTGCGGACGCTCGTCGCGCCCGACGTCGAGTACCTGCAAGGCTCGGCGGCGGCGCAGGGCCTCACCGAGGGCGAGCGGCAGCTGCTCGACGCACGCAGCGCCGAGCTCGCTGGCGACGCGGCGCGCGCCTCCGACCTGCTGCTCTCGGCCTCCGCCGAAGCGGCGATCCGGCCGCTCGCGCTGCTGGCGCTCGCCGAGATCGGCGCGACCGATTCGGGCAGCGCCGGCAACGGCTTGCCGCGCGCGCCGTGGTGCGACGCCGCGGAACTCGCTCGCCAGTCCGGCGACGACGGCGCCCTCTACGCGGCGGTCGTCGCGGTGGCGCACGACGCCAGCGCGGACGAGCGGCTGCGCGCACGGCTCGCGCGGCGCCTCGAGAGCGAGAGCACCACCATCCCGCCGCCGCTCGCCCGCGAGCTCGCGCTGAACCTCGTCGCGCAGCCGGGGCCGTGGTTCGCCGCCTACGACGTCGTCACCGACGAGCTGCTGCGCGCCGCTCCCGACCGCAACGCGCTGTTGCGCGTCGCCGATTCGCTCGAGGTGGCGGTGGCGCAGCACGGCGACGGGCGCCTCCCGTTCGACGCGATCAGCTCGCTCGCCCGCCTCGCGCTGCTGGCGCGGCGCACGGGCGTCACCGAGCGCGCCGCGCCGTGGCTCGAGCGCGCCGAGCGCGACTGCCCGGTCCATCCGCTGGTGCTGGCCGAACGCGGCTTCGAGGCGGCCGAGCGCGGCGACCGCATCGGCGCGCAACGCACCTTCGAGCTCGCATTGCGCTTCGGCAACCGCGAGCCCGACGTGCTGCTCTGGCTCGCCGAACGCGAGCTCCTGGTGCACGGCCTCGCGCTGCCGGCGCTCGAGCACGCGACGCTCGCGCTCGCCGCCGCGCCGCGCGATCCGGCCCAGCGGGCGCGCGCGCAGGAGGTGATCGCGCGCTGCAGCTTCCTGCTCGGCTCGACCGACCGCGCGCAAGCGGCGTGGGAGGCGGCCTGCCGCGAGCGCGGCGAGGATCCGCGCTTCTCGGTGGAGATCGCGCTCGAGAGCGTGGCGCGACGCGGCCCGGCCGCTTCGCAGCAGCGCCTCGCGGCGATCGGCGCGTCCGACAGCCCGCACGCCGCGCTCGCGCGCCGGCTGCTCGAGATCGCCAAGGCGCGCCCTGCGCCGAGCAACTGAGGCGACGTCGCGGCGACGCCGCGCCGGCTAGCGCTCCGCCAGCGCGCGCGCGACCGCGGCCCCGACCGCGGCGGCCGCGGTGACGCCGTGGCCGCCGAGCCCCGCCGCGCGCAGCAGGCCGCGCACGCGCGCGTCGCGGCCGAGCACGAACTGCTCGTCGTCGCGGCGCGTGCGGTGGCCGGCCCAGAAGCGCGCCGTCGCCGCCGACGCGGCGCGCGGCCACGCCTGCGCGAGCTTCGCGCGGATGCGCGCTTCGACGGCTGGTTCGGGCTGGCAATCGCCCGGCGCATCCTCCGCCTCGTCGCACGCGCAGAGCAGGAGCCCCCCCGCCTCGGGGCGCGCATAGAAGTCGCGCGCGTGGTCCCAGACCCACGGCGCCGCCGGATCGACCGACGCGAGCGGCGCCGTCTGCAGCAGGTGGCGGCGCATCGTCCGCATGCCGTCGGGGGCGGCGCGAAGCCGCGCGGCGAACGTCGGCGACCACGCGCCGCACGCATCGACGAGCGCGCCGCACGCGAGGCGCCGGCTGCCCACGCGGACGCTCCGCACTTCGCCGTCGACGACCTCGACCGCGCGGATCGGCGCGCCGCGCGCGACCTCGACGCCGCACGCCTCTGCGCTCGCGACGAAGCCGGCGAGCAAGAGGAGCGGATCGGCGACGCCGTCGTCGGGCGCGTGCAGCAGCTCCGCGTCGTCGGGCAGCTGGTAGTCGGGCAACGCGCGCGCGAAGTCGCCGACCGCGGCGCGCTCGACGCCACGGCGCCGCCAGCGCTCGCCCTGCCCGCGGTGCGCCACCAGCCAGCCGCCGGTGCGCCGGAATCCGGTGGCGCCGACGAAGTCGCGCGGCGGTGCGGCGAGGAAGGCGGCCCCCTCGTCGCACAACGCGTCGAGCCGCGCATCGCCGGTCGCGCGGCGCACGATGGCGGCGCTGCGCCCCGAGCTGTGGCGGCCGAGCTCGCTCTCCTGCTCGACCAGCAGGATGCGCCGTCCGCCGGCGCGCGCGGCCATCCACGCCGTCGCCGCACCGGCGAGGCCGGCGCCCGCGATCACCACGTCGTAGCAGAGGTCGCTGCCGCTCATGCGACGGCCGCGTCGCTCCAGCGCGGCGGCGCGGCGGCGGCGAGCTGCTCGCAGGTCGTGAAGGGGAACTCGGCGATCAGCTCGGCGAGGCGCGCCTCGGTCCGATCGAGGTTCCGGTAGTGGCGCAGGTGGCCGATCCGGCCGATGACGCTCGGCGCCGCGCGCGGCTGCCCCGGATCGAGCTCCCACGGATGGAGGTAGACGACGCCGGGCGCGCCGGCGCCGTTCATCGCGCGCAGCGCCCTCTGCGTGAACCAGAGCGGCAGCTGGCGCAGGTAGCCGCCCCCCGCCGCCGGCAGGTTCTGCCCGAGGAGGCGCCAGGTGAGCAGCGGCAGCTCGACCAGCGGCCCGGCCGCCGTGTCGAGCGTCACCGGCGTGCGCGGGAAGTCGGGGATGCCGTAGCGGTCGTGGCGGACCGGGAAGATGCTCGAGTCGTAGGCGATCCCGAGGCGCGCGAGCTCCTCGACCGCCCAGAAGGTCGGCCGCATGATCGAGAAGGTCGACGCCCGGAAGCCGCGGATCGGCGCGCGCGACAGCGGCGCGAGCAGCTCGAGGCTCCGCGCGACGTCGGCGCGGAACCCCTCGCGGCCGAGCTCCTGCGCCATCTGGTGCGAGTGGCCGTGCGAGGCGATCTCGTGGCCGGCCGACGCGATGGCGCGCACCACCTCGGGCTCGTGCTCCGCGATCCAGCCGAGCACGAAGAAGGTCGCCTTGCGGCCGGCGCGGTCGAGGAGGCGCAGCGACTTCTCGACGCCGACCAGCGCGCGCCGCGGCAGCTTCTCCCAGTCGCGCTGCGGGAACGCCGCGCGCAGGTTCACCGCGTGGAAGTACTCCTCGACGTCGATCGACAGGGCGTTCATCGCGGGGGCCGACTTTCCCCGCCCGCGCCGCCCGCCGCAAGCGCCCGATCGACCTCGGGAAGGAAGTGCGCGAGGAAGCGGCCGAGGCGGCGGCGCGCCGCGTCGCGATCGCCGTCGGCGAGCGGCGTCGAGAAGCGCAGCAGCGCCGCGGGCGTCGACTCGCGCGCGAGCCGTGCCTGCAGCGCGAGCCACTGCTCCCGCCACCACGAGCCGGTCTCCTGGTCGCCGACGCGGTACCACGACCAGACCAGCTCGCGCGCGCCGTCCTGCGCGATCACCAGCTCCTCGAGCGGCCGCACCCGACCGGCGAGCTCCACGTCCCACTCGACGTGCGCCTCGATGGTCCACCCCTGCCCGCGGTAGCAGACCTCGGGCGGATGGGCCGCCTTGTTCTCCGGCCCCGCCACCGCGACGCAGGCGAGCACCGACTCGCCGGCCGGCGTCGCATAGCGGCGCAGCAGCACGTCGCGCGTCTCGAGCAGCTGGTACTGCCGCTCCTCGAGCGGGACGTCGACGCCGCGCCACGGGGCGAGCGCGCTCGGCAGCGCAGCGACATGGACCACCTCGGCGATGGCGACCGGCGCGCGCAAGAGCGTCGTCGCGGCGAGCGCGAGCGCGCCGAGCAGCAGCGCGACGGCGAGGCGCGCGCGCGTCATGGCGCCGCTCCGGCGGCCGGCTCGCCGCGGCGCAGCAGCCGCTCGGCGGAGACGAAGGCGACGATGGCGACCACGTAGACCAGCGCGTTGGTGGCGTCGTGCCAGCCGTCGACCGCCGCGGCGCCGCTCGCCCGCCCGATCGAGGCGAGCGCGACGACGCGCACCAGGTTGGCGGCCAGCGCGACCGGCAGCGCCAGCGCCAGCAGCAGCAGTCGGCGCGGCGCGGAGAGCGTGGTCGCCGAGCCGGCCATGAAGGCGCCGAGCGCCAGCAGCGCGATCGCCGAGGAGAGGCCCGAGCACTCGTCGTCGACCAAGAGCCGCTCGCCGCTCGGCAGCACGAGGTAGGAGCCGGCCGCGCGGATGCCGGTGCCGGCTGCGGCGAGCAGCGCGCTGCTCGCGGTCACCACCAGCTGCTTCAGCGTCTGCACCGCGTCGGCGAGGAACTCCATCGGCCACGGCACCGCGAAGCTAAGGAAGGCGAGCGGCACGGCGAGCGCCTTCAGGCAGCGCGGCCCGTGCAGCAGCCAGGCGAGCGCCGCGGCGAGCAGCAGCAGCGCGAAGGCGGCCGGCGAGTCGACCCGCGCGAAGGTCGCCGCGAGCAGCAGCGCGGCGCTCGGCAGCGCGAGCAGCAGCGCGCGCCAATCGCCGCGCCGTTCCGCGCACGCCTCCGCGAGTTCGCGGCGGCGGCTCCAAGCGAGCCACGCGGCGGCGAAGGGGACCAGCGGCCCGTGCGAGAAGAAGCCGTCCGGCGCCTGCCAGCGGCTCCAGATCCAGGGCGCGAGCGGCGCGAATGCGGCCGCGACCAGCAGCAGCGGCAGCAGGGCGAGCTTCATCGGCCCGCTCCCGCCCGCCGCGCGCGCGCCGCCTCGAACTCGGCGACCACGCGCGCTGCGTTGGCGTCCCACGTGAGGCCGCGCTCGGCGAGCGTCGCGCGACCGGCGGCGCCGAGCCGCGCGCGCGCCGCCGGATCGGCGACCAGCGCGGCGAGCTTCCGGCCGAAGTCGGCGTCGTCGCGCGGATCGAACAGCACGCCGTTCTCGCCGTCGCGGATCACCTCGCGCAGGTTCGCGCGATCGGGCAGCAGCGCGGCGCGCCCGGCGGCGAAGTAATCGAGCAGCTTCAACGGCGAGGCGTACTCGGTCACCTCCGGCAGCAGCGCGACGTCGAACGCCGCGACGACATCGAGCACCTGCGCGCGCGGCAGCGTGCCGAGGAACTCGAGCTGCGCGGCGACGCCCGCTTCGCCGGCCAGCCGCTCGAGGCGCGCTCGATCGGGCCCCTCGCCGACCACGACGAGCCGCGCGCGCGGCTCGTTGCGCAGGAACGGGAAGACGCGCTCGAGGCGGTTCCAGTCGCGGACGAACCCGACGAAGCCGAGCACCAGCGCGTCGCTCCAGCCGCGCGCGCGCCGCTGCGCCGCCCCATCGAGCGGGCGGGCGAGCGCTTCGGGCTCGAGGCCGTTCCAGTGCACCTCGAGGCGCTCGGCCGCGACGCCCTGCTGCTCCATCAGCTGCGCCATCGCGCGCGTCACGACGATCACGCGATCGGCGCCGTTCAGCACCCGCGTCTCGAGCCGGCGCGCGTAGCTCTCGAGCCGGAGCCCGCCGTGGCGCGACCGCTCGAGCGCGAGCGGCGCGTTCACCTCGATCAGCAGCGGCAATCGCAGCGCGCGCGCCGCGGCGAGCGCGCTGCTGGCGAAGAGCGCGTGGCGCGAGTAGATCGCGTCGGGCCGGAAGCGGCGCGCGGCGCGCAGCAGCTGCCACCGCTCCGGCACGTTGTAGGCCAGTTCCGCGAGCTCTCGCAGCAGGCTCGCGCGCGGCGGCCCGCCGTCGCCCTTCACCGGCGCGCTGCTCGCCGGCCCGCTGCTCGGAGGCGCGGCGCCGCGCGCGGCCGCGGGCGCCTCGACGCGCGGACGCGGCTCGACGATCTCGATGTCGTGGCCGGCGCGCCGCAGCGCTCCGACGAGCCCTTCGATGTGGACGCGCTGGCCGTCGCGCGAGCGGGTGCGATGGTGGTAGAGGATCCTCACGGCGCCGCCCCCGCCGCCGCGCGCCGCCGCGCCACGATCCGCGCGAAGAGTGCGTCGAGCGCGGTGACGGTCGCCTCCCACGAGTGCTGCTCGGCGTAGGCGCGCAGCGTCGCGCGATCGCGCGGCGCGTCGAGCAGTTGGCGCAACGCGCCGCTCACCGCCGCCGGCGTCGGCTCGCCGATCAGCACGCCGACCGCCGGATCACGCACCACCTCGGGCGTCCCGAAGACGCGCGTCGCGGCCACCGGCGTCCCGCACGCCATGCTCTCGAGCAGGACGTTCGGCCACCCTTCGCGCGAGGAGAGCAGCGCCAGCGCGTCGGCCGCCGAGTAGGCGACGTGCAGCCGCTCGTGCGCGATGCGGCCGCAGAACTCGACGCGCTCGGCCACGCGCAGCGCCGCCGCCTGCGCCGCGAGCCGCCCGCGCTCCTCGCCGTCGCCGACGAACTTCACCACCACGTCGGCGGGCAGCGACGGCAGCGCCTCGATCAGATGGCGCGGCCCCTTGCGCTCGATCAGGTGGCCGACCGCCAGCACGATGCGCCGGTCGAGCGGCCAGCCAAGCTGCGCGCGCGCCGCCGCTCGTTCGAGCGGACGGAACTTCGCGAGGTCGACGCCATTGCGCAGGGTCACCGTCTCGAGGCGCGCGGGGGCGAGCGCCGCCATCTCGACGCGCAGCGCCTCGGCGACCGCCACGGCGGCGTCGGCGCGCCGGAGGAGGAAGCGGAGCCACCGGCGCGGGATCGCGTGGCGCGGGATCAGGTTCACGTCGGTGCCGCGCGCCGTGACGCAGAGCGGGAGCGCCAGCTTGCGCGCCATCAGGGCCGCCGCGACGCCGTCGGGATAGAGGTAGTGGGCGTCGAGCAGGTCGAACCGCTCCCCCTCCGCCAGCAGCCGGCGCGCCGCCGCGAGGCCGGCGCGCGCCAGCGTGAGCGGCGCGACGTTCATGCTGACCTTCGGCAGCAGCAGGTAGCGCGGATGGAGGACGCGCACCCCCTCCTGCCGCTCCTCCGCCGGCACGTCGCGCCACTCGGCGTAGCGGCCACGCGCCAGCGCGCGCGGCACGAACGGCACCGGCGCCACCACCACCGCGCTGCCACCGGTGGCGGCCCTCCAATGGAGCAGCCGCTCGCGCACGAAGATGCCGTGGTGCGGCGCGCCGGGATGCGGGAAGAGCGTGGTGAAGAGCAACAGTCGCATGGGGCGCGCTCAGCCGCCCGGCTGCCAGCGCCGCTCGAAGGCGCGCAGCACCCGCAACGCATAGAGCGGCTCGGAGTGGTCGCGCGCGCCGGCGCGATGGCGCCCGAGCAGCGTGGCGACCGCCGCTCCGTCGATCGCGCGCGGGACGTCGAACGGCTTGCTGCTGGCGAGCTCGCGCTTCACCCACTCCTTGAGCGGCGGCGCGAACCCCTGCTTGCCGCGCGCGATCGTGTGGGCCGGCAGGTGGGCCGCGGCGGCCACCCGGAACAGCTGCTTGCCGACGCCGGCGCGGATCTTGAGGCCCGCCGGCACGGAAGCCGCGAACTCGACGAGGCGCCAGTCGAGCAGCGGCTCGCGCGCCTCGAGGCTCACCGCCATCGTCGCGCGATCGCTCTTGGCGAGGATGTACTCCGGCAGCCAGGTGTGGAAGTCGGCGTACTGCGCGCGCGCCAGCGAATCGCTGCCGGCCGGCGCCGCGCCGTACCAGCGGCGATGCTCCGCGCTCGGGTCGTGGTCGGCGACGGCAGCGCGCAGGTCGGGGTGCAGCAGCGCGCGCGCCTCGCCGATCTCCATCTGCGAGACGCTGCGGAAGTAGGCGGCGGCCGGATCGCGACCGAGGTTCTCGAGGGTCGTCTTGGCGCGCAGGCTCTTCGGCACCCAGTCGCCCTTCGGCCACGCCGCGCCGCCGAGCCGGAAGAGCGTGCGGAAGAGCGGGCCGGGCAGGAGCGCGCGGACGCGATGCTCGGCCTGGTCGAAGCGATAGCGCCGGTAGCCGGCGAAGCACTCGTCGCCGCCGTCGCCCGAGAGCGCGACGGTGACGCTCTTCCTCGCCGCGCGCGCGAGCAGGTAGGTCGGGATCGCCGACGGATCGGAGAAGGGCTCGTCGAAGTAGTCGGCGAGCGTGTCGACCAGCTCCATCGCCGCCGGCTCGAGCTCGTGCACTTCGTGGCGGATCGACAGCGCCTGCGCGACGACGCGCGCGTGGTCGACCTCGCTCTGGTCCCACCCCTTGAAGCCGATCGTCACGGCGTGGACGTCGCGCCCCTGCAGCTGCGCCATCGCGGCGACCACCGCCGACGAGTCGAGCCCGCCCGACAGGAAGGCGCCGAGCGGCACGTCGGAGAGGAGGCGCAGCTTCACCGAGTCGACCAAGAGCTCCCAGAGCCGCTCGGCGAGGTCGCCCTCCGACTCGCGCGCCGTGCCGAACGGCGGCAGGTCCCACCACTTCTCGATCTGCACGTCGAGGCCGCCGCGCCCGTCGCGACGCACCTTCATCCAGTGGCCGGCCGGGAGCTTCTTCGCCCCCTTCCAGATGGTGCGCGGCGCCGGGACGTAGCGCAGGCAGAGGAAGTCGAGCAGCGCCGCGGGGTCGAGCTCGCGGGAGAGGCTCCCTTCGGCGAGCAGCGTCTTCAGCTCGGAGCCGAACAGGAGGCCGCGCGGCGTCATCGCGTAGTGGAGCGGCTTCACGCCGACGCGGTCGCGCGCGATGAAGAGCGTGTCGTGGCGGCGATCGTGGATGGCGAGGGTGAAGAAGCCGTTCAGCCGCGCGAGCATCCGCTCGGGACGATCGTCGCGGTGGCGCTCGTAGAGGTAGACGAGCACCTCGGTGTCCGACTGCGAGCGGAAGCGGACGCCGTGCGCCTCGAGCTCGGCGCGCAGCTCGCGGAAGTTGAAGATCTCGCCGTTGAAGACCACCGCGATCGACCCGTCCGGCGAGTACATCGGCTGGTTGCCGTCGGGCGAGAGGTCGAGGATCGCGAGGCGGCGGTTGTGCAGGCCGATCCCGGAGTGGAGCGTCGAGCCGTGCGCGTCGGGGCCGCGATGCTTCATCGCCTCCCCCATCGCGACGAGCTCCTCGACGCGCGCGGGCGCCGCGGGGTCGTGGGCGAAGAAGCCGGTGATGCCGCACATGGGGCGTCCCCTAGCGTCCGGCCGGCACGGCGCCGGCCGGCGACGGGTCGAGCGGGAGCGGATCGGGGCCGCGCGACCAGGCGCGCTCGAAGGTGGCGAGCAGTTCGTCGCCGAGCCGGTCGTAGCGGAAGCGGGCGGTGCCGGCGGCGGCCGCCGCTTTGGCCTCGGGGTCGGCGAGCGCCGCGATCGAGCGCGCGAGCGCGGTGGCGATCGCGGCGGGATCGTCGGGCTCGGCGCGCTCGCTCGGCACGCCGGCCAGCGCGAGGATCTCGGCGATGGCGCCGCCCGCGCGAGACAGCGTCACGATCGGCCGGCCCGAGGCGAAGTACTCGTAGAGCTTGCCCGGCACCTGCACCTCGGGCTCCTTGTTCTCGGGGCCGAGGATCAGCAGCAGGTCGCTCTGCCGCTGGCGCGCGAGCGACGCCGCGTGCGGCAGCGCGCCCGGGATCGACAGCGCGCCGGCGACGCCGAGCTGCTCCGCCTGCGCGCGGAAGCCCGCCTCGCCGTCGATGCCGCCGATGAAGGTGACGCGCAACCGCGCGAAGGCGGCCGGGTCGCGCTCCTTCAGCGTGGCGAGCCCCTGCAGCAGGTACTTGCCGCTGCGCAGCCCGTAGAGCTGGCCGAAGTGGGCGAGCTCGACGCCGCCCGGGTGGGCACCGCCGGTCGGCGGCGGCAGGTGGGCGTACGCGTCGGGATCGAAGCCGTTCGGGATGGTGCGCACGCGCTCGAAGCCCGGGTAGCGCGCCCGGAAGCTCCGCTCGAGCGCCGGCGTGTTGAGCACGACCTCCGACGCCGCGGCGACGGCGCGCCGCTCGAGCGCGGCGTCGAGGCGGCGGAACGCCTCGCTCGCGTAGCGGCGGAACGGGTTGCCCATCCACGGATCGCGGAAGTCGAGGACGAGCGGGCAGTGGAACAGGCCGGCGAGCGCGCTGCCGACCAGCTGCAGCGTGTGCGGCGGGCTCGTCGAGAAGACGAGCTCCGGTTCGCCGCCGCGGAACGCCAGCGCCGCGCGCGTCACCGCAAGCGGCAGCCACGGCAGGTAGCGGTCGGGCAGCGCGATCGCTTCGGTGATCAGGTCGCGCCAGCGCGCGCCGCGCGCGGTCGGCGGCGGAGCAGCGGGCGGCGCGGGCGCAGCAGCGACCGGCTTGCCGCCGCGCCGCTCCTTGAGCCAGCTCCACGCGCGGAACGGATCGAGCAGCGGCGCGCGCACGATGCGCACCTCGGGCGGCACCTTCGCCAGCAGGGCGGCGTCGAGCCGCTCGCCCTTCGGCGGCACGCCGGTCAGCACGCTGACGCGATGGCCGCGGCGCACGAGGTGGCGCACGAACTGGAGCGGCCGATGGACGCCGCCGCCCGAGAGCGGCGGGAACCACCAGGCGACCACCAGGATGTGCCGTCCGGCGCCGTTCATGGCCGCCCCCCGCTCGCCGCGATCTCCTCGACCAGCGCGACGTAGCGTGCGAGCAGCGCCGGCCAGGCGTAGCGCGCCTCGACCAGCGCGCGCCCCGCCACCGCCAGCGCGGCGCGGCGCGGCGCATCGCGAAGCAGCGCGACGACCGCGGCGGCGAGCGCGTCGGGGTCGTCGCCGACCACGAAGTCGCGCTCGGGCAGCCCCTCGAGCCCCTTCGCCGTCTCGCGGCTCGCCACCAGCGGCAGGCCGCTCGCCAGCGCCTCGAGCGCCTTGTTCTGGATGCCGCGCGCGATGCGGAACGGCAGCACCGCGAGCGTCGCGCGCTGCAGGAAGGGCGTCACCGAGGCGACGTCGGCATGCAGCTCGACGCCGGGCTGCTCTGCCAGCGCGCGCACCTGCGCCGTCGGGGCGCGGCCGACCAGCGTGACGCGCGCCGTCGCGCCGGCGCGCCGCACGCGCGGCAGCACCTCCTCGACCAGTTGCACCGCCGCGTCGACGTTCGCCTGGTAGTCGAGCGCGCCGACGAAGAGCAGTTCATCGAGCGCGCGGCCCGCCGGTCCGGCGAAGGGGTAGGCGGCCAGGTCGACGCCGTTCTTCGCCACCTCGAGGCGGCGCGGCTTGGCGATCGCGCGCAGCGACGCCGCCTCCTCGTCGGTGCAGACCAGCGTCACGTCGGCCTCGGCAGAGGCGCGCTGCTCGAGCGCGCGCAGCCGGCGCGCCTCGATCGAGCAGGCGATCCGCTCGAGCCCCTGCACCGTGCCGCGCTCGTGGTAGAGGCGGAACTTCTCCGAGTCGACGTCGACCAGGTCGAGGAGGCGCGGCCGCCAGCCGGCGACCAGCGGATCGACCGCGCCGCTGTAGACCACGACGGCGTCGAAGCGCGGGCCGCGGCGCAGCTCGGCGAGGCGCGCCACCAGCTCGCGCTGCGCGAAGTGGGCCGCGGTGAGCGCTCGGCCGGAGAGGAGCGCGACTCCGGAGCGCCAGCGCGCCCCCCACTTCGAGAGCGGCACGATCGTGGCGCTGGCCACCTCGTCGCGCCACGCCGGCGCCGGGTCGAGCTCTGCCTCGTCGGAGAGCGCGCAGAGGTGCACCTCGTGGCGCGCCGCGAGCGCGCGCAGCTGGTGGAACGCGCGGATCTTGTCGCCCTTCGTGGGGCGATCGGGCACCCGATGCGCGAGGTAGAGGAGCCGCATGGCGCCCCGCTCAGGCGAGCGACGCGCGCAGGTCCATCGCCCACTCGACCAGCCCGCGCGGCAGGTCGTTGGGATGCGCCATGCAGACCCAGATGACGGAGGCGAGGCCGCCGAGCAGCAGCAGCGACGCCGCCACCTGCACCACCCGCTGCAGCCGCGCGCGGCGCAGCTCGGGGACCGTCTGGATCGGCGCGACCTCGCCGAGCACCGGCAGGCGCAACGTGCGGCGCGCCTGCTCGGAGCTGCGGAACGACGAGCGGAGGAACTCGCGGCCGATGATCGACAGCAGCGCGAGGCCGAGGCCGAGCAGCGTCGAGACGGCCAGCGCGATGGTGCCGAGGAAGGCGGACGGGATGGTGGCCGGCACCGGCTTCTCGAGCTGGCGGAACGGCACGAGCTGGCCGGGACCGCGCCGCTCGACCTGCAGCTTCTTGTCGCGCAGCGGCTGGAGCGCCTGCGTCTCGTCGTAGACGATCTGCTGCTTCAGCGTGATGTCGGCGAGCAGCGAGTTGTGGACGCGCAGCACCTCGGGCAGCGTCTCGAGCGATTCGGCCACGCGGGCGAGGTCGCTCTCGACGCGGCTGCGCTGCGCGATCTTGCCTTGCAGCTGCAGGTAGAGCCCGTCGCGCTGGTCCTTGGCGAGCTTCCAGTCGGGGTTCGGGATCCCCGGCAGCTCGACGCTCGAGGTGGTCGAGCCGAGCTGCGAGGCGGCGACCAGCTGCGTCTTCAGCGCCTCCTTCAGCTGCAGCAGCAGGCGATCGCGCTCCGGGTTGTAGCCCGAGATGAGGCGCGCCTCGATCGTCTTGATGGTCGCCTCGATCTGGAGCAGCGCATCGGCCTTCTGCGTGTTGGTGAGCGGGCTGTCGGCGGAGAGCGTCGGCGGCAGGAGCAGCTCGCCCTGCGCGTTGACCGCGGTGAGGCGGGCGTCGAGCCCCTCGATCTGCGCCTCGAGGTCGGCGATCGCGATGGCGAGCGTGCTCTGCTCGGTGCGCAGCCGGTCGAGCTGCCCTTGGCTGCCCTGGCGCTGGTCGATCGCGCTGATGCCGTTCCTCACCTCGAAGCGCTCGAGCGCGAGGCGCGCCTCGTCGAGCTCCGCCTTCTTGACGCCGAGCACCTCCTCGGCGAGCGAGAGGCGGCGGCCCGCCTCGCTGGTGTAGCGCTCGATCGCGGTGTCGAGCCAGAACTTGGTCATCGCCGCGCAGAACTCGGCGGCGCGGTCGCGATCGTGCCAGGCGAAGTTGAGGAAGATCAGCCGCTCGCCGAGCTCGCCGGCGGTGACGCGGCACTCGATCTTGTCCTTCACCTTCTTCAGGAAGACGCGCTTCTCGGTCTCGCCCCCCTCCTTCGCGCGGGTCCAGTCGTCCCACTCGAGGTCGTTCAGCACCGGCTCGACGTACTCGGTCGCGCGCAGCTGGTCCTCGAGGTTCCGGCGCCGCGTCGAGAACGGGATGGTGTCGATGTCGCGCGCCTCGGCGAGCGCGTCGAACATCCACGAGCTCTGCAGCTCGAGCTTCGAGGTCGAGACGTAGGTCTTCGGGATGAACAGGAAGAGCGCCACGCCGACCAGCAGCCCGGTGCCGAGGCAGGTGGCGATGGCGAGCCAGCCGCGCTTGATCACGCCGAGGAACTGGCGGATCTGCTGCTGCGGGTCGACCTCGCGGTCGAAGTCGGTCGCGCCCGCCATCATTCGCCTCCGTGCAGCGCCGGATCGATCGGCGCGAGCGCCATGGCGAGGTCGGCGCCGGCCGGCCGCGGCGCGGCGCTGAAGCTGCCGAAGTTGTTGTTGCGCCCGTTGCCGAAGCGGTTGGTGTCGCCGAAGGTGTCGGCCGCGAAGAAGAGGCGGTTCAGGTTGAACACGCTCGACACGATCACGGTGAGCGGCGAGAAGAGCTGCTGCGTGAAGATGGTCAGGTAGCCGAAGATGTTCGGCGGCACGAAGATGATGTCGTTCTCGCGCACCTCGGCGTTGGCGAGCGACCAGCCGCCCTCCAGCATGTCGTCGTAGTCGAACTCGACGATGAGCGGGTGGTAGGGATCGGCGCGGATCAGGCGGATCGAGTCGTCGTCGGCCAGCAGGGTGGGCGCAGCGTCGAACACGGCGCGGAAGAGCGGCGTCTCGCCCTCGAACGGCTTGCGGCCGCCCGCGGCGACCTCGCCGTCGATGTAGTACCACTTCGAGCTCGACGACTGCAGCGTGGCGTCGATGTCGGCGGTCGAGTTGAACTCGCGGAAGCGCCGCGTGAGCGTCTCCTCGAGGTCGGGGATCGTGAGGCCGGCGACGAACACCTCGTCGACCAGCTCGGGGTCGATCACGCCGTCGGTCCGCACGCGCAGCACCGCGTTGAACTCGGGATGGAGCGCGTCCGCGATGCTGATGATGTCGCCGATGCCGAGGTAGTACTGGTTGTTGGTGTCGCCGACGTAGCGCGTCCCGAAGCCGCGCTGGTTCAGCAGCTGCTGGACGCGGCCGTCGTCGGTGGTGACGCAGCCGGCCAGCGCGAGCAGCGGCAGCAGCAGCGCGCCGATGCGACGGGTCGAGAACTGGGTCACGGTCTCTCCTGGCTCCAAGCGGTCACCGGCCGCCGCGGGTGCGGCGGTCGCGACTGCCCTCCCTTCGACCTCGGACGGCCCCCGGGTTGAAACGACACTGCCGGAATCGTCGCCGAGCGGTCGCTCAACGGGGCGCGCCGCCTCCCGGGGAGAGGCGCCCGCCGTACTGGCGGTCATAGTAGTCGCGATAGGCCCCCGAACGGATGCGGGCGACCCACTCCTGATGGGCGCGATACCAGTCGACGGTCGCCGCGAGCCCCTCGTCGAAGCGGCGCTGCGGCCGCCAACCGAGCTCCGCCTTCGCCTTCTCGCAGTCGATCGCGTAGCGGCGGTCGTGGCCCGGCCGATCGGCGACGTAGCGGATCAGCCGCTCGTCCTTGCCGAGGATTCGGAGGAGCGTGCGCACCACGGTGAGGTTCGGCAGCTCGCACTCGCCGCCGAAGTTGTAGACCTCGCCCGGCCGGCCGCGCTCGAGCGCCGCGAGCAGGCCGTCGCAATGGTCGTCGACGTGGATCCAGTCGCGCACCTGCTGGCCGTCGCCGTAGACCGGCAGCGGCTGGTCGGCGAGCGCGTTGGCGATCATCAGCGGGATCAGCTTCTCGGGGAACTGGCGCGGGCCGTAGTTGTTCGAGCAGCGGCTCGTGACCGCCGGGAAGCCGAAGGTGTGGAAGGCGGCGCGCACCAGCAGGTCGGAGGCGGCCTTGCTGGCCGAGTAGGGCGAGTTCGGGGCGAGCGGCGTCGACTCGCTGAACTTGCCGGTCGCGCCGAGCGTGCCGTAGACCTCGTCGGTCGAGACGTGCAGGAAGCGGCGCACCTTGCGGGCGCGCGCCACGTCGAGCAGGTTCTGCGTGCCGAGCACGTTGCTGCGCACGAAGATCGCCGGCTCGAGGATCGAGCGGTCGACGTGCGACTCGGCGGCGAGGTGGGCGACCAGCTCGATCGGGTGGCGCTCGAAGACCGCGTCGACCTGCGCCCGTTCGGCGAGGTCGGCGCGCTCGAAGACGTGGCGCGGGTGGCCCTCGAGGTCGGCGAGCCAGGAGAGGTCGCCGGCGTAGGTGAGCAGGTCGAGGTTGACCAGCTTCCAGTCGGGACGGGCCGAGAGCAGCCGCCGCACGAGGTTGGCACCGATGAAGCCGGCGCCGCCGGTGATCAGGACATGGGTCATGCGCCGCCGCTCCCTTCGCGAAGCGCCGCAAGATAGCCGGCGAGCCCCTCCTGCCACGACGGTGGCGGCGCGCCGATCGCCGCCGCGAACTTCTGCTTCGAGAGCACGCCGTACGCGGGGCGGCGCGCGGGGCGCGGGAAGTCGGCGGTCGTGCAGGGAGCGACCGGCGTGGCGAGGCCGGCGCCCGCGACGATGGCGCAGGCGAACTCGTGCCAGCTCGCGTCGCCCGTCGCGGAGAGGTGCCAGAGGCCGGGGGCGGCGTCGGCGGCCAGCAGCTGCCAGAGGCCGCGCGCGAGGTGGTTCGACCAGGTCGGGCAGCCGCGCTGGTCGGCCACGACCTTCAGGCTCGGCCGCTCGCGCGCCGCCTTCAGGATCGTGTCGACGAAGTTGCGGCCGCCGGCGCCGAAGACCCACTGCGTCCGCACCACCAGGACGCGCCCGCCGCGCGCGAGCGCCTCGAGCTCGCCGAACCGCTTGCTGCGGCCGTAGGCCGACTGCGGCGCGGTCGGGTCGTGCTCGAGGTAGGGCGCCGTGGCGGTGCCGTCGAAGACGTAGTCGGTCGAGAGGCAGACGCAGCCAGCGCCGGCGCGCGCGGCGGCATCGACGACGTTCGCCGTGCCGAGCCAGTTGACGCGCAACGCGCGCTGCGGGTCGGCTTCGCAGCCGTCGACGTCGGTGAAGGCGGCGCCGTGGATCACCCAATCGGGGCGCGCCGCCGCGATCGCCGCGCGCGTCGCCGCACCATCCGTCACGTCGAGCTCGGCGTGCCGCCGCGACTCGAGTTCGACGCCCGGCGGCCGGGTGCGCGAGAGCGCCGTGCCGAGCAATCCCCCTCCGCCGGTCACCAGCACGCGCACGCGTCGCCTCCCCCGTCCCTCATCCCGCCACGCGGCGCGCCGTCGCGACGCGCCACATCTCAGCGCGGCGCGCCGTCGCGACGCGCCATGGTTCAGCCGAGGTTCGCCCCGCCCTCGCGGACGAGCGTCGACGCCTTGTAGAGCGACTCGAAGGTCCCGGCGTCGCTCCACCACCCCTCGAGGCGGTCGGACTGCAGCTCGCCGCGCGCGAGGTAGTCGTTGTTCACGTCGGTGATCTCGAGCTCGCCGCGGTGGCTCGGCTTCAGCGTGCGGATGATCTCGAAGGCGCGCGCGTCGTAGAAGTAGATGCCCGTGACCGCGAGGTTGCTCTTCGGCTGCTTCGGCTTCTCGACGATGCCGACCACCTTGTCGCCCTGCACCTCGGCGACGCCGAAGCGCTCCGGATCGGGCACCTCCTTCAGCAGGATGCGCGCGCCGCTCTTCTGCGCGAGGAAGCGGTCGACCGACGGCTTGATCGTGCGCTGCAGCAGGTTGTCGCCGAGCACCACCACCATGCGCCCCTTGCCGACGAACGGCTCCGCGAGCCGCAGCGCATCGGCGATGCCGCCTTCGCCCTGCTGGTAGGCGTAGCAGAGGCGCGCGCCGAACTCGGAGCCCGAGCCGAGCAGCTTGAGGAAGTGGCCGGCCGAGTCGCCGCCGGTGACGATCATCACGTCCTTCACGCCGCCCTTGACCAGGCACTCGAGCGGGTAGTGGATCATCGGCCGGTTGTAGACCGGCAGCAGGTGCTTGTTGGTGACCTTGGTGAGCGGCATCAGCCGGCTGCCGAGCCCGCCCGCGAGGATCACGCCCTTGATGTCGCCGCTCATCGATCGCCTCCGTGGGTGCGCTGCGGTCCGTTCGCCGGGCCGGTCGCCGGCCCCGCTCCCGAAGCGCCGCGCGGCGCCGCTCGCTCCCGGTACCACGCGAGCGTGCTGGCCAGGCCGTCCTCGAAGCGGACGCGCGGCCGGTAGCGCAGCAGGGCGCTGATTCTGGCGATGTCGGCGGCCGAACGCACGATGTCGCCTGGCCGAGCCGGACCGTGGCGCGGCGCCGCGTCGCGACCCGCTAGACGGGCGAGCGCCGCATGGAGCTCGAGCAGGCTCCTCGATTCGCCGGTGGCGACGTTCATCACCGCGCCGTGCGGCGCGTCGCCCTCGCCGGCGAGCCGCAGCGCCTGCACCACGTCCTCGACGAAGACGAAGTCGCGCGTCTGCCGGCCGTCGCCATGGATCGTCACCGGTTCGCCGCGCAGCAGCCGCTCGCAGAAGATCGAGATCACGCCGGAGTAGGGCGAGCCCGGATCCTGGCGCGGTCCGTAGACGTTGAAGAAGCGCAGCGCGACCGCGGCGAAGCCGCGAGCCGCGCCGAAGTCGGCGAGGTAGTGCTCGCCCAGCAGCTTCTGCGCCGCGTAGGGCGACTTCGGCTGCGGCGCGCGCGACTCGTTGGCGGGCGCCTCGCCGGCGTCGCCGTAGATCGCGCACGAGCTGGCGAAGACGACGCGGCGCACGTTCGCCTGCGCCGCGGCGAGCGCGACGTGCAGCGTGCCAGTCGCGTTGATCGCGTGGCAATCGGCCGGCTCGTCGAAGCTCTTCGGCACCGACGGGCAGGCGGCCAGGTGGTAGAGCGTGGTGACGCCGGCGCAGGCGCGCGTCAACGCGGCGAGGTCGACCAACGAGCCGCGGACGAGCTCGAACTTGCCGGCCACTCCGGCGAGGTTCGCCTCGCGACCGGTCGAGAGGTCGTCGAAGACGCGGACGGGTTGTCCCGCCGCGGCGAGGCTCGCGACGAGGTGGCTGCCGATGAAGCCGGCGCCGCCGGTGACCAGGATCACAGCGAGGGCCCTTCCGCGAAGAAGCGCTCGAGGCGGGCGACGACGCGTTCCGCCGCCTTGCCGTCCCACCCTTCGGGCACGCGGAACGCCGCCGGATCGCGGGCGAGCATCGTGCGCGCGCCGGCGAGGATGCGAGCCGGATCGTTGCCGGCGAGCAGGTTGCCGCCGCAGTCGATCGTCACCGGCCGCTCGGTGTTCTCGCGCAGCGTGACGACCGGGACCTTCAGCACCAGCGCCTCCTCCTGCACGCCGCCCGAGTCGGTGAGGATCAGGCGCGCACGCGCCATCGCCGCCATGAACTCGACGTAGCCGAGCGGCGGCACCAGGCGGATGCGACCGCCCGCGGTCGCCGCGCCGGCGAGACCGAAGTCCTCGAGCCGCTTCTGCGTGCGCGGATGGACGGTCCAGACCAGCGGCAGCTCGGCGGAGAGTTCCTGCAGCGCGCCGAGGATGCCGCGCAGCGCGGCGCCGTCGTCGACGTTGCTCGGCCGATGGAGCGTGACCAGGGCGTAGCGGTCGGGCCAGTCGGGCGGCCGCGGCGACTGCAGCGCGACCTCGCGGAAGCGCAGCAGCGTGTCGATCATCGTGTTGCCGACCAGCTCGACGCGGTCGGCGCGGGCGCCCTCGCGGCGCAGGTTGTCGACGCCCGAGGGCTCGGTGACGAAGAGCAGCGAGGAGAGCGCGTCGGTGGCGAGCCGGTTCAGCTCCTCGGGCATCGCGCGATCGCCCGAACGCAGCCCCGCCTCGACGTGGGCGACCGGCACGTGCAGCTTCACCGCCGCGAGCGTCGCGGCGATGGTCGAGTTGACGTCCCCGACCACCAGCACGAGGTCCTGCGGGTGGGCGAGCAGCCACTCCTCGAAGCTCGCCAGCACCTGCGCGGTCTGCTTGCCGTGGCTCGCCGAGCCGACGCCGAGGTCGGCATCGGGCTTCGGGAAGCCGAGGTCGCGCAGGAACGAGCCGGCCATCCGCTCGTCGTAGTGCTGGCCGGTGTTGACCAGCTTCACCTCGAAGCCGCCGTGGCGCTGCAGCGCGTGCAGCACCGGACCGGCCTTCATGAAGTTGGGGCGGGCGCCGACGACGATCGTGATGCGCGGGCGGGAGGCCATCGCTCAGCACCCGGCCTTCGCGCGCGCCTCGTCGGCGATCTCCCGCTGCAGCCACGCGACGAACCGCGCGATCCCCTCCTCGAGCGGGACGCGCGGGTCGTAGCCGAGCACGCGGCGCGAGCGGCTGATGTCGGCGCAGGTGGCCGGCACGTCGCCCGGCTGGTCGGGCTGCCCCTCGATGCGCGCCGGCACGCCGAGCGCCTTCGAGAGCATCTGCAGCAGCGTGGTGAGCGAGTAGGTCTGCGACTCGCCGAGGTTGTAGATCCCGTACCCCTCGTCGTGGTCGACCCCCTTCACCACCCCGTCGAGGATGTCGTCGACGTACGTGTAGTCGCGCACCGACGAGCCGTCGCCGAAGCGCTGGATCGGCTGGCCGGCGAGCATCAGGCGGGCGAACTTGTGGATCGCCATCTCGGGGCGCTGGCGCGGCCCGTAGACGGTGAAGAAGCGCAGCACCGTGACGCGCAGGCCGTGGATCGCGTGCCAAGTGTGGCAGAGCAGCTCGGCGGCGCGCTTGGTGGCCGCGTAGGGCGAGATCGGCCGGTCGGCCGCCTGCTCCTCGCGGAACGGCGACTCGCTGCTCGCGCCGTAGACCGACGAGGTGCCGCCGTAGACGATCCGCTTGCAGCCGCTCGCCACCATCGCGTCGAGGAGGTTCAAGGTGCCGGTCACGTTGACGTCGACGTAGTGCTGCGGCCGCTGCAGCGAGGGGCGCACCCCCGCCTGCGCGGCGAGGTGGACCACCTTGTCGGGCTTCACGCGCGCCAGCGCGGCGAGCACCGCCGCGCGGTCGCGCAGGTCGGCCTCGATCAGCTCGAAGCGCGGCGAGGCGTGCGCGCCGCGCAGGTTGCGCCGCTTGATCGCCGGGTCGTAGTAGGGATCGAAATTGTCGAAGCCCGCCACCGTGTCGCCACGGGCGAGCAGGCGGTCGGTCAGGTGCGAGCCGATGAAGCCCGCGGCACCCGTCACGAGGATTCGAGCCATCACGCGTGCGCCGGCGCGCGAGGCGCCGCCGTCCCTTGCGGTCCGCGGGTCAGAGCTTGAGGATGCGCGCCTTCGCCGGCTTGCCCTTGGTGGCGTTGCGCGAGTCGACCACGAGCGGGCAGTGCTCGAGCACGGTCGCGAGGTCCAACGCCGCGTGGTCGGTCACGATCACCGCGCAGTCGAGCTTCCGGCACAGCTCCGCGGTGAGCGGCACCGACTTGAGCTTGCCCCACTCGAGCGTCACCTCGGGGGCGTGCGGGTCGTGGTAGCTCACCTCGGCGCCGCGCTCGCGCAGCTTGGTCGCGATGTCGAACGCCGGCGACTCGCGCACGTCGGAGACGTCGCGCTTGTAGGCGAAGCCGAGGATGCAGACCTTCGAGCCGCGCACCGACTTCTTCTCGTCGTTCAGGCCGTGCGCGACCTTCTCGACGATGAACTCGGGCATCGCCGAGTTGACGTCGCCGGCGAGCTCGATGAAGCGCGCCTTGGTGTGGAGCGTCCGCATCTTCCACGACAGGTAGAACGGGTCGATCGGGATGCAGTGGCCGCCGAGTCCGGGGCCGGGATAGAAGGGCAGGAAGCCGAACGGCTTGGTCGCCGCGGCGTCGATGACCTCCCAGACGTCGATGCCGAGCCGCTCGCACAGGATCGCGATCTCGTTCACGAGACCGATGTTCACCATGCGGAAGGTGTTCTCGAGGATCTTCACCATCTCGGCGGCGGTCGCGCTCGAGACCGGCACCACGCGCTCGAGCGCGGCGGCGTAGAGCGCGCGGGTCGCCTCGCCGCACTTCTCGGTGACGCCGCCCACCACCTTCGGCGTGTTGCGCACCGTGAAGCGCTTGCTGCCCGGATCGATGCGCTCGGGCGAGAAGGCGAGGAAGTAGTCCTTGCCGACCTTCCAGCTCTTGCCCTGCGCCTCGGAGAGGCGCGGCAGCACGACCTCGACCGTGGTGCCGGGATACGTGGTGCTCTCGAGGATGATCAGCTGCCCCGGCTGGAGCCGCTTCTCGACCTCGAGCGTGGCGTTCACGATGTAGCTGATGTCGGGATCGCCGCTCTTGTTGAGCGGCGTGGGCACGCAGACGATGACCGCGTGCGCCTTCTTCAGCTCGTCGAAGTCGGTGGTCGGCTTGAACTTGCCGCGCGCGAGCTGCGCCTTCAGCTGGTCGTTGCCGATGTCGTCGACGTAGCTCTTGCCCTTCTGCAGCCCCTCGACGCGGCGCGCGTCGATGTCGAGGCCGATCACGTCGAACCCCTCCTCGGCGAAGGCGAGGCAGAGCGGCAATCCGACGTAGCCGAGCCCGAGCACCGCCACGGTGGCGTTGCGCCCGGCGATCCTGTCGAGCAGTTCCTTGTGCGTCATCGCTCCCGCCTCGCCTCCGTGGCGCTTCCCTGGTCGCGGCCGGTCAACCGAGCACCAGCGGCCCGGCAGCCTTCAATCGGCGCTCGAAGTCGGGCAGCGTGAGCTTCAGCCCCTCCTCGAGCGAAACCTTCGGCTCCCAGCCGAGCTTCGAGCGGGCGCGGGTGATGTCGGGCTGGCGGATCTTCGGGTCGTCGACCGGCAGCGGCTTGTTGACGATGCGGCTCTTCGAGCCGGTCAGCTCCTTCACCTTCTCGGCGAAGGTCTGGATCGACATCTCGCGCGGGTTGCCGACGTTGACCGGGTCGGACTCCTTCGAGAGGGCGAGCCGGTAGATGCCGTCGATCAGGTCGGTGACGAAGGTGAAGCTGCGCGTCTGGGTGCCGTCGCCGTAGACGGTGATGTCCTGCCCCTGCAGCGCCTGCGTCATGAAGGTCGGCAGCGCGCGCCCGTCGTTCAGCCGCATGCGCGGGCCGTAGGTGTTGAAGATGCGCACGATGCGCGTCTGCACGCCGTGGTAGCGGTGGTACGCCATCGTCATCGCCTCGGCGAAGCGCTTGGCCTCGTCGTAGACGCCGCGCGGGCCGACCGGGTTCACGTTGCCCCAGTAGCTCTCCCGCTGCGGATGCTCGAGCGGGTCGCCGTAGACCTCCGACGTCGAGGCGATCAGGAAGACCGCGTTCTTCGCCTTGGCCAGGCCGAGCGCCTTGTGCGTCCCGAGCGAGCCGACCTTCAACGTCTGGATCGGATAGTCGAGGTAGTCCTTCGGGCTCGCCGGCGAGGCGAAGTGGAAGATGAAGTCGACCTTCCCCTCGACGTGGATGAAGTTGGTCACGTCGTAGTGGATGAAGCTGAAGCGGCGATCCTTGAAGAGGTGCTCGATGTTGCTGAGGTTGCCCGTCAGCAGGTTGTCGAGCACGATCACCTCGTGCCCTTCCGCGAGCAGTCGCTCCGCGAGATGGCTGCCGAGGAAACCGGCGCCGCCGGTGATGACCGAACGTGGCGTCATTCGTCCTGCTCCTGTCGTCGCGGGGCGCCGAGCGGCGCTCGCGTGAGTCGCATGGTCTGTCCCGGCTGCAGCACGAGCCGCGCGCCGCACGCGCGGGCGATGCCGGGGATCGGGCCGTCGCCCGTGAGCACCATCTGCTGATCGATCGGCTCGAGCCCCACCGCCTCGGGCGCCTGCACGCGCAGCTGCCCGCGCCGCTCGTCGAAGAGCACCGCCTCGCGCGCGAGGTGCGGCACGAAGGCGACCGGCTCGGCCAGCACCGGCAGGAAGATCCGCTGGCCCGGCCGCACGCGCACCGCGCGCCCGCCGAGGTAGGGGCTCCTCACCACCACCGGGTTCGGGCCGGTGACGCGCACCTCGAGCGCGCGCCGATCGTGGTCCTGCAGCACGAGGCGCGTGCCGTTGGCCGCGAGCTCGTTGCCGCCCGGCAGCCAGAGCACCGTGTCGACGCCGCCGCGCCCGAGCCAGAGGTCGGCGTAGCGCGCCAGCCGGACGATCTCGAGCTCGCGCGGCTCGACCAGCGCGTCGCTGGTCATGCGCCAGATCGACTCGCCGTCGAAGCGGAAGTTGGCGCCGTCCTCGTACTCGAGGAGCGCGCAGCCGCGCCCGTCCTGGCGCACTTCGTCGCCCGCCTCGAGTCCGTAGACCTTGTCCCAGAACTGCAGGTCGCGGCGCAGCCCGTCGGGGCGCACCACCTCGACCGAATCGGACGCCCGCGTGAGGCGCGCGAGCAGGCGCGTCGGGTCGAACGGGGCGCCGTCGGCGGCGGGCGGCGCGGCGGCGCTCGGCGCCACCACGGCCGGCTGGTCGCGCTCGGCCGAGAGCTTGCGCAGCAGCTCCTCGAGCGCCTCCGTCGAGCCGCTCGGCGGCGTCGGCGTCGCCGGGGCGGGCGCCTCCTGCGCCGTCGGTGCGACATCCTGCAGCGCACCGCTGCCGCCCGAGGCGAAGGAGAGGAGGAGGAAGAGCATGGAGGGGAGCACCTCGCCGCGCACGTGCAGCCGCGCGGCCATCGCTGCGAGACGGCGGCCGCACGCCGCCGTCGGTCCGCCGCACCGCGGGAATCGCGGCGGGCAAGCCTATCGACCGTCGATGAAGTTCCGCTTCAGCCGTTGCGGCGCCACCCGGGCGCCGCGGCCCCAGCCGGCACGCGTCCGTCGACTGCCCGGCTCAGGTGACGAAGTGGTTCTCGACGTACTTCGTGTCCATCTTGGCCAGCCGGAACGCCTCGCTGCGCAGGATCTCCTTGTGCAGCGGGATGGTCGTCTTCACCCCCTCGACGACGAACTCGTCGAGCGCGCGCAGCAGCGTGGCGATCGCCTCCTCGCGGGTGTCGCCGCGGACGATCAGCTTGCCGATCATCGAGTCGTAGTAGGGCGGGATGCGGTAGCCGGCGTGCGCATGGGTGTCGAGGCGGACGTTGCGGCCGCCGGGCGCGATCCAGGTGGTGATCAGCCCGGGCGACGGCTTGAACCCCGAGGCGGGGTCCTCGGCGTTGATGCGGCACTCGATCGAGTGGCCGCGCAGCGGCAGGTCGCTGTGCGACCACGGCAGCCGCTCGCCGGCGGCGACGCGCAGCTGCGCCTCGATCAGGTCGAGGCCGGTCACCTCCTCGGTCACCGGATGCTCGACCTGGATGCGGGCGTTCACTTCCATGAAGTAGAAGCGGTTGTCGGCGTCGAGCAGGAACTCGACGGTGCCCGCGTTGTAGTAGCCCGCCTCCTTGCAGAGCGCGCGCGCCGCGGCGCCCATCTGCGCGCGCAGCGCCGGCGTCACCACCGGCGAGGGCGCCTCCTCGATCAGCTTCTGGTGGCGCCGCTGCGTGGTGCAGTCGCGCTCGCCGAGGCTGAAGACGTTGCCGTGCTGGTCGGCGATGAACTGCACCTCGATGTGGCGCGCCTTCTCGATCACCTTCTCGATGTAGACGCTCGAGTCGCCGAAGGCCGCCTCCGCCTCGCTGCGCGCGGCGAAGTAGCCGTTCACCAGCGAGACGTCGTTGTGGGCCAGCCGCATGCCGCGCCCGCCGCCGCCCGACACCGCCTTGATGATGACCGGGTAGCCGAGCTCCTTCGCCACCGCGAGCGCGTCGGCGTCGCTCTCGACCGGCCCGTCGCTGCCGGGGATGGTCGGCACGCCGGCGCGCTTCGCCGTCTCCTTCGCCTTCGACTTGTTGCCCATCAGGTCGATCGCCTCGGGCGGCGGACCGATGAAGGCGATGCCGCAGCTGCGGCAGACCTCGGCGAAGTGGGAGTTCTCGGAGAGGAAGCCGTAGCCCGGGTGGATGGCGTCGACGTCGGCGATCTCGGCCGCGCTCACGATGCGCGAGATGTCGAGGTAGCTCTGCGCCGAGCGCGGCGGCCCGATGCAGATGGTGTCGTTGGCCATGCGCAGGTAGCGCGCGCCCTTGTCGGCCTCGGAGCAGACGGCGACCGTCTGGATGCCCATCTGATGGCAGGCGCGCAGGATGCGCAGCGCGATCTCGCCGCGGTTGGCGACCAGGATGCGTCGGAACATCGCGGCGTCAGCTCGCCTGGATCACGAAGAGCGGCTGGCCGAACTCGACGGCCTCGCCGTTCTCGACCAGGATCTGCACGACCTTGCCGGCCTTCTCGGCCTTGATCTCGTTCATCACCTTCATCGCCTCGATGATGCAGAGGACGGCGTCGACCTTGACGCTGTCGCCCTCCATCACGAACGGCTTCGCCTCGGGCGAGGAGGCGCGATAGAAGGTCCCGACCATCGGCGAGAGGAACTTCTCCCCCGCGGGAGCGGCCGGTTTCGCCGGAGCCGCAGCAGCCGCCGGAGCCGCAGCAGGAGCGGCGGCAGCGGCCCCCGCCATCGCCGGGGCGCTCTGCGCCGCCATCGGGGCCATCGCCATGCCGAGCGGCGCCGGCCCGTTCTTGCTGAGCCGCACCGAATGGCCGTCGGGGCCGATCTCGAGCTCGCTCAACGCGTGGTCGCGCATCAGCGCGAGCAGCTCCTTCAAGCGCGCGATCTCGGCGTCATGCGCTGCCGGCGCCATCACCGGCACCGCGCCCGCCATCGCTGCCGTCGCCTCGCCCCGCTTGCTCGCCTTCTTCTTGCGTGCCATCCCGTCCGTCCTCCCCACCCGCTGACTGGAGGCGCGGCGGCCTCGCGCCGCCCGCGCCCGAAGGAGCCCTTCGCTGCCGCCGCTCAGCAGCGCTCGACGTAGCGCCGGTCGCGCGTGTCGACGCGGATCCGCGTGCCCGGCTCGACGAACGGCGGCACGGTGATCACCGCGCCGGTCTCGACCTTGGCCGGCTTGCCGCCGCCGGCCGCCTGCTGCCCCTTGATGTGGGCGTCGGCCTCGACGACCGTGAACTCCATGAAGTCGGGCAGCGTCAGCCCGATCACCTCACCGTCGTACAGCTTGACGCTGCACTTGGTGTTCTCCTTCAGCATGTCGAGCAGCGGCGCGACGATCTTCATCGGGACGTGCGTCTGGTCGAACGTCGTGGTGTCCATGAAGACGAAGTTCTCGCCTTCGCGGAAGAGGTACTCCCACTCCGCCTTCTCGATGATCGCCTGCTCGACCCGCTCCTTCGAATCGAAGGTGGGCTCGAGGACCTGGCCGGTCTTCACGTTCTTCAGCTTGCTGCGGACGAACGGCGTGCCCTTGCCGGGCTTCACGAACTGATGCTCGATCACGTCCCAGAGCTGGTCCTCGTAGATGATCGTGATCCCGTTCTTCATGTCGTTCGCGTTGATGGTCGGCATGGGGTTCTCGGCAGTCGGCGCGAGGGAGAGGCGCCCGTTGGGCGGTGTCGGCACCGCGGAAAGGGGCGCCATTTAGGGGGCCCTGCCGCACGAAGTCAAGGAACGCGGGCGCGCGAGGCTGCCGCGCCGACCGCGGCGCGCGCTGCTGCAGGGTGCGTCACGCCCCCGCGTGCGGCAGCTGCAGTTCGGCGAGCTGCACCGCCGTGAGCGCCGCGCCCTTGCGGAGCTGATCGCCGGCGAGGAAGAAGCAGAAGCTGCCCGGCCGATCGCCTGGTCGCACGCGCCCCACCTCGATCCCGTCGCCGCCCGCCGCCGTGCGCGGCGTCGGCAGCACGCCCCGCGCGGCGTCGTCCTTCAGCGTGACGCCCGGCGCCGCACGCAGCGCCGCGATCACGGCGTCGAGCGAAGCAGCGCGGTCGCGCAGCTCGACGAAGACCGACTCCGAATGGGCGCGCAGCACCGGGACGCGCACGCAGGTGGCGGTGACGGCGAGGTCGGGCCGCTCGAGGATGCGGCGCGCCTCGGCCGCGACCTTCTGCTCCTCGCCGGTGGTGCGCGCCGCGACGCTGCCCGACGGGTCGAGCTCGCCGATCGAGGGCAAGCAGTTGAAGGCGAACGGCGGCGGTCCGCCGGCCGGCAAGGTCTCGCCGCGCAGCTCGCGCGCGAGCTCGTCGCGGAGCCGCTCGAGCGCGCGGCGGCCCGCCCCCGACACCGACTGGTAGGTCGAGACGATCACCCGCTCGAGACCGAACGCCCGCTCGAGCGGCGCGAGCGCCAGCACCAGCAGGATCGCCGTGCAGTTGGCGACGGCGGCGTGGCGATGGCTCGGCGTGAGGCGGTGGGCGTTGACCTCGGGCACCACCAGCGGCACCGCCGGATCGAGCCGGAAGGCGCTGGTGTTGTCGTAGAGGCGCGGCCGGCCGCGCAGGAGCTGCGGCGCGAGCGTGCGCGAGAGCGTGGCGCCCGCCGAGAGGAAGACCACGTCGCACTCCGCGAGCGCCGCGACGTCGAGCGGCCGCACCGGATGGTCGACGCCGTGGAAGCGGACCACGCGTCCGGCGCTGCGCTCGCTCGCCATCGGCAGGAGCTCGCGCACCGCGAAGCGGCGCTGCTCCATCACCGCGAGCAGCTCCTCGCCCACCGCCCCCGTCGCGCCGACGATCCCGACCTTCGCGCTCATCGCGTCCTGTCCTCGCCTTCCGCCGCACCCTGCGCTGCGCGTTCCGCCGCCACCTCGACTTGGCAGTCGCGCACCGCGCCGGCCAGCAGCCGCGCTGCGTGCGCGAAGATCGGCACCACCACCTCGAGGCAGTCGAGCGCGCCGCGCGGCGAGCCGGGCAGGTTGATGATCAAGCAGCCGCCGAGCGTGCCGGCCGTCGCGCGCGACACCATCGCCATCGGCGTGACGGCGAGGCTCCGCGCCCGCATCGCTTCGCCGATCCCGGGCACTTCGCGCTCGATCACGCTCCGCGTCGCTTCGACCGTGACATCGCGCCGCGCGAGCCCCGTCCCGCCCGAAGTGAGCACGATCGGATGGACGAGCGCGAGCTCGCGCAGCGCCGCCGCGATCGCCGGCAGCTCGTCGGGCACGATGCGCGTCGTCGCCAGCACGTGGCCGGCGGCCGCGAGCGCCGGCGCGAGCAGCGCCGCCGTCGCATCGTCGCGCGCGCCGCTCGCCGCGCGGTCGGAACAGAGCAGCAGCGCAACGGAGAGCCGCGCTCGCTCGGCGCCGTTCACTTCGCCGCCCCGCGTCGCGCCGCCCTGCGCCGCGCCGCCGCCGGCGCCCGCCGGAAGTCGCCCGACTTGCCACCCGACTTGGCGAGCAGCACCACCGACTCGATCGCCGCCGCGCGGTCGACCGCCTTCACCATGTCGTAGAGCGCGAGCGCGCCGACCGCCGCGGCCGTCATCGCCTCCATCTCGACGCCGGTCCGATCGAGCGCGGTCACCTCGGCGGTGACGCTCCAGCGGCCGGGGCGCACGCGCGCGAGCTCGGCGTCGACGCGCGTCAGTCGCAGCGGGTGGCAGAGCGGGATCAGTTGCGCCGTCTGCTTGGCGGCGCCGATCGCCGCGAGGCGCACGACGTCGCGCGCCCCCCCCTTCTTCAGCGTCCCGTCGCGCAGCGCCCGATCGGCGGCGGCGGAGAGTCGCACCTCTGCCCGCGCCTCGGCGCGGCGCAACGTGACCTCCTTGGCGGAGACGTCGACCATGGTCGGTCGGCCGTCGCGATCGAGATGGGTGAGCGGGGAAGGGCGCGCCATGAGGGGCGGGATCTTAGAGCGCCTCACCGAATGTCCGCTGCGTTCGACCGGCGGCGGCCACCCGTGACTGCGTCGACCTCCATCGGCGACTCTTCAGGGTCGCCTGCTTCGGTCTCCTCGTCCTGGGCGGCCTCGCTCGGCCTCGGCGCGACGCGTCCATTCGGTGAGGCGCTCTTCGGGTCGGCACGCGGGCTTCGTGCCCGGGTCGCCCGCCGGCCGCGAAGTTGCGGCGCCCCCGCCCGCCTCTAATGTCCCTTCGGCCGAACGCGCACGCGGTTCGCTCGTAGGGGAACTGGACGGCGCTTGAGGCCGTGGCCGATCGAGGTCGAAGCAACCCGCACCCGGGGGCATCGGCTCGCGAAGGCACTGATCCCGCGCGCGAAGGCAGAAGAGGAGAGCTCGGTGATTCGCAACTGGATGGCGCTGCTCGTGCTCACGGTGGCCGGCTTCGCGCACGCAGGTGCGACCGGCGACGAGCGGATCGACGCGATCCTCGCCCGCGCCGAGAAGGCGGGGGCCGCCGCAGCCTGCGACGCCGCCCGCGAACTCGTCGAACTCGGCGCCGACGCGCGCGCCGAACTGCAGGGCCGCCTCGCCGCCGCCCCGCCGGTGTCGCGGATCACCCTCAGCAAGGCGCTGATCGAGTTCGACGAAGCCGAGGCGGCGCGCGACACGCTGCTGGCGCTCGTCGAGGACGCTGCCACCGCGGCGCCGGTCCGCAACGTCGCAGTGCAGATGCTCGGCATCAGCGACTTCTCGGCGGACGAGAAGGTCGTGAAGCTGCTGAGGGCGCGCCTCGACGCCGAGCTCGACCCGATCGCCAAGCTGATCGTGGCGAAGGCGCTGCACGGCGTGAGCAGCGCCGATCGGCCCCGTTGCGCGAAGGAGCTCGAGCGGGCGCTCGAGTCGGAGCGCAGCGACGTGCGCATCCAGGGCGCGCTGGCGCTGGCCGAGATCGGCTCGATCGAGAAGGCGGCGCCGATCCTGAAGAAGCTGCAGCGCGATCCGTCGCCCGAGGGGCGGCTCGCGGTCGCCTACCTCGAGAAGGACAAGGCGGCGCGGCTCAGCGAGGCGCGCATGCGCAGCCGGCCGCGCGGCGACGAGTACACGCCGAGCCAGGACCTGGACCTGCTCCAGGAGATCCTCGATCGGCTGCTCGAGCGCCACGTGCAGGGCAAGGAGTACCGCTCGCCCGAGCTGCGCGAGGCGCTGATCGAGGCGGCCGCCGACGGGATGATGCGGCGCATGGACCCGCACTCGAACTTCTTCACCCAGGAGGAGCACGAGCGCTGGAACCTCGACCTGCAACGCGACTACGGCGGCATCGGCGCCTACGTCGACCAGGTCGGCGAGGACAAGGTCTTCACCATCACGCGGCCGATCTACAGCGGCCCGGCCTACGAGGCGGGGCTGCGCAGCCGCGACCAGATCTGGAAGGTCGACGGCTGGGAGACGACCGGCGTCAAGGACATCAACGAGATCATCGGGCGGCTGAAGGGCCCGGCCGGCACGCCGGTCACCATCACCGTCTTCCGGCGCGGCTGGACCGAGGCGAAGGACATGACGCTGCAGCGGCAGCGCATCATCATCCCGTCGGTCTCGCACGACATGCTGCCGGGCGACCTCGGCTACATCGAGCTGGTCACCTTCGGGCGCGAGTCGCCCGACGAGATGGTGAGCGCGCTGCTCGACCTGAAGAAGCGCGGCATGAAGGGACTCGTGCTCGACCTGCGCAACAACACCGGCGGCTTCCTCGAGGTGGCGCAGATCTTGGTGAGCCTCTTCTGCGGCGACGACAAGCTGGTCGTGCGCACCGAAGGGCCGACGCCGCAGGACAACCAGACCTACGACACGCCGCCGCTCGGCATCAGCTTCGCCGACAAGGAGAAGCTGCCGATGGCGGTGCTGGTGAACGACGTCTCGGCGAGCGCCTCCGAGATCCTGACCGGCTGCCTCAAGCACTACGGCCGTGCGACGGTCGTCGGCACCCACACCTACGGCAAGGGCTCGGTGCAGACGCCGATGTCGCCGCTCACCCGCTACGAGCGCTTCACCGACCAGAACGGCAACGGCGAGTACGACGCCGGCGAGCGGTTCGACGACAAGAACGGCAACGGCAAGTGGGACATCGGGCCGTACATGAAGATCACGACCGGCCGCTACTACCTGCCGGACGGGACCACGCCCGATCGCCAGTACGACACCGACGGGCGCGTGCTGACCCAGGAGATCGACGGCAAGAAGTACATCAAGGGCGGCATCCATCCCGACGTGCTCGTCGAGCTGCGCGAGCCCGACCTCTGGAAGGAGCAGGAGTTCGCCAAGCTGCTCATGAAGAGCGCCGACCGGCGCCGCTCGACCGTCTTCCACGGCTACCTCGACGACCACTACGAGGCGAACCGCGACCGCTTCCTCGAGCTCGCGGCCGGCGACGGCCACGACGTCACGCGCTATCCGGGCTTCGAGGAGTTCTACGACTCGCTCGACACGCGCCTCGCGCGCGAGGACGTCCGCTTCTACCTGCGCCACTACCTGCGCGAGCGGGTCTGCGACGACCGCAAGCAGACATTCCCCGGCCAGGGCTACTTCATCCTCGGCGACTACCAGGAGGACAACCAGCTGCAGGCGGCGATCAAGCTGGTGCTCGAGAAGCTCGGCAAGAAGCCGAGCGACTTCAAGAGCTACGAGTCGTTCGAGGCGAAGGTGGTCGACGCGGCGCGCGAGGACGCGAAGTAGGCCGCCGCCGCGCCGATCGGCGCAAGCGACTCAACGGCTCCCCTCGCGACGGCCGGCCGCAGCGCCGTTCAGCGCGTCTCGTGGAGGCGCAGCGAGGGGCGCCACGCCTGCTCGAACGCTTCGCCGAAGTCGAAGCCGCCGGCGAAGTCCTCCTTGCGATCGTGCTCGCCCTGGTGGAGCAGGTCGTGCGCGATCAGGCGGAAGACGATCTCGCCGAAGTCCTCGGTCGAGTAGACGCCCCAGCTCTCGAAGACGCAGCGCGCGAGCGGCCCGAACCGCTCGAGGCCGAGGCGGCGCATCCCTTCGAGCAGCTCCACCACCGCGATGTGGCGCGCGGCGGGGTTGCGCCGGCAGCCCGGATGGGTCAGGACATAGTCGAGCGCCTCGAACACGAACTGGTAGCTCTCGGCGCCGTAGCGCCGGTCCGTTCGCGCGAGCTCTTCGATCTTGGTTTCGAGCGACAGCGCGGCCATCGGCCTTCCTCCGCATCACCGTGGCTCGACAAGACGTCGCTTGTCGCCACTGGTGACGCCCACCGCTCCTATCGGCGGATTCGCCAGCGCCGGCGAGGGAGAAATAGCCCGTCGGACCGCGCGCGGCTGGGAACTTCGGCGTCGCGGCGACGGAGCGGCGAGCGCGTCATGAGCCGTGCGGAGCGCGACTGATCCACCGCTGGTGGTGCCACGCTTCAAGACCCACTAGCGGTCGTGGCCGAAGCGGGTGCGGTCGGCAGAGGGGCGCTTCCGACGGCGCGCCGAACACCCGCTCCGCGCGCTCCGTGCGTCGTCTCCCTCGACCCGCCGCTCGGCGAGACGATCACCCCTCGAGGTTCGGATCGCCGCCGTCGCCGCCCTCCTCGTCGTCGTCGTTCGGGGCGGGCGCCATCGGCGGCGGCACGCTCGCCGCGCCGTCGCCGGGACGCGCCGGCTCGACCCGCGCCGGCCCGACGCGGCGCACCGGAGCGCCCGCCGGACGTGCATCGCGCGGGTCGGCGAAGGCGGGCCGCGGCGGCTTGATGCCGGTCTCGAGGAGCTGCGAGACGTGGGCGATCGCCCGCTCGCCGTTCTCGAGCTCGATGACGAGCTTCTGCAGCAGGAGGTCGCTGTTCACGACGCGGCCGAGCCCCTGCTCGATGCGCACCCAGGCGTTGCGGCGCGGCAGCGACTTCTGCAGCTCGACGTAGACCGAGTCCTCGTAGCGCAGGCAGCACTTCAGCTTGCCGCACTGGCCGGCGATCTTGGTCGGGTCGAGCGTCTTCTTCTGCTGCTTCGCCATGCGCATCGAGACCGGCTGCAGGTCGTGGAGGAAGCTCCTGCAGCAGAGCTCGCGGCCGCACGACGCTACGTCGCCGGTGAGGCGCGCCTCGTCGCGCGCTCCGATCGGCTTCAGCTCGATGCGGGTCTTGAAGCGCTGGCCGAGGTCCTTGACGAGGTGGTGGAACTCCATGCGCCCGTTCGAGGAGAAGTGGAGGATCAGCTTCTCGTTCTCGAAGAGGTACTCGGCGCCGACGATCTTCATGCCGAGGCGGTACTCGCGCGACTTCTCGCGCGCGTAGCGGACCTCGTCCATCACGCCCTTCTTCTTCTGCGCCAGCGCGCGCTGCACCTCGTCGGGCGACGCGCGCCGCAGCACGGTCCCTTGCGACGTCGCGCACGAGCCGCAGGCCGACTCGCCGCACCCCGCCTCGCCCTGCCCGTCGTCGATCGGCTTGGCGAGGATGACGCCGAGCTCCATGCCGCGCGCCGAGCGGACCACGCAGGTGTCGCCCGCCTTCAGCTCCTCGCCGGTCTCGACGGTGAAGAGGCCGCGCAGCTTCAAGCTGCCGTAGCGGACGGTCGTCAGTCGGCGCATCTGCGGTTCCTCACGCGGCGGTCACGAGTCGACGGACGCATCACGATCGCTCACGCTTCGCCCGCTCGTGCGGCCTCGTCGGCCGCCGGCTGCAACACGCACCAGAGCACCGACGCGGGATCGACGTTCCCCTCGATGCGATCTTGCGCCCGCGCCAACCGCGCGAGCGCTTCGGCCGCGTCGGCCCACTCCGGCCGGTTCGCGATGACGCGCAGCCGCTCGACCTGATCGAGGTTGCGGATGGTAGCGCCGCCGGCGGAGGCCCTCAACACGACGGCGTCGCGCACCAGCGACAGGACGAGCCGCAAGAGGAGGCGCGCGCGCGCCCGCAGCTCGGCCGGCTCGGGCTCCTCGTCCGACTCGCCCCCCTCCGACTCGTGGAGCAGCGCGATCCACTTGCCGAGGTCGTCGCGGCCGCGCTCCTCGGCCAGGAGCTGCGCCACGCCGCGCCGCAACCGATCGACGAGCGGCGCCGACCATTCGACGAGGATCCCCGGGCAGCCCCCCGCCACCGAGAGCGGCATCGCCGGCGTCACCTGCAGCCGCGCTGCCACCGCCGCCACCTCGTCGTCGGCGAGCGGCGTCAGCGCGAAGCGCTGGCAGCGCGAGCGGATGGTCGGCAGCACCGCGTCGCCGCGCGCCGCCGTCAGCACCAGCACGTTGCCGGGCCGCGGCTCCTCGAGCGTCTTCAGCAGCGCATCCTGCGCCGCCGCGCCCATCCGATCGGCGGCGAGCAGCAGCGTGATGCGGCCGCGCTCGTCGGGCGGCGCGAGGCTCAGGTCGCGCGACAGGTTCTGGACCTGCTCGATCGAGATGGCGCTCTTGCCGTCGGCGACGGTGACCGTCACGACCCCCGCATGGTTGCCGCGCCGCAGCGCGCCGCAGTCGGCGCAGCTCCCGCAGCCCGACCGCCGCGCGCAGAAATGCTGCGCGACGAGCGCCTGCGCGAGCGTCCGTTTGCCCACCCCGCGCGGCCCGAGCAGCAGCAGCGCATGCGGCAGCGTTCCCGCCGCGTCGCGCTCGCCGAGGAATCTCCGCAGCGCCGCGTGGCCCGCCACCGCGTCGAGCCCGATCGAGGGCGTCGGCGGCGGGCCGAAGCGGACGGGCGGCGCGGCGACCGGCGCGGCGGACGACGACTTGGCGGCGGGCGGCGACATGGCGCGGAGCATATGATCCGCGCCCCGTTTCGACCCTTGTCCCGAACTCGCGAGACGACCCGCCATGAGCTCGTCCCCTGCCGCCTCCGCCCCCACCACCTGGCGCCCGCGCGTCGACCCGACCGCCGAGCAGCTCGCCGCCGACGCGCCGAAGTTCGAGGTGGTCGCCGACGTGATCGACCAGTGCATCGACCTGATGCTGAACCACCGGCAGAGCGGCCACCCCGGCGGCAGCCGCTCGAAGATCCCGGTGCTGGTCACGACGCTCCTCTCGGGCGCGATGCGCTGGGACCTCCGCCACCCGGAGAAGCGGTTCGGCGACAAGTTCGTGCTGGTCGCCGGCCACTGCAATCCGGCCGTCTACGCGACGCTCGCCGTCTTCAACGAAGCGCTGCGCTTCATGCACCAGAAGACCGGCGACGCCCGCTACGCCCATCCGCTCGGCGAGAAGTTCACGCTGCTGCCGAAGGACCTGCTCGACCTGCGCCGCAACGGCGGCCTGCCGGGCCACGCCGAGATGGAGGGCAAGACCCTCTTCTTCAAGTTCAACACCGGGCCGTCGGGCCACGGCTCGCCGGCGGCGGCGGGCGAGGCGCTCGCGCTCAAGCTCGCCGGCTGCGACGACGTGCGCGTCTTCGCGCTCGAGGGCGAGGGCGGCATGACCGCCGGCGCGATCCACGAGACGAAGAACACCGCCTACGGCCTCGGGCTCGGCACGCTCTTCTACCTGGTCGACTGGAACGACCACGGCATCGACCCGCAGCAGGTGTCGAGCGTCGTGAAGGGCAGCCCGAAGGAGTGGTTCGAGAGCTACGGCTTCAACGTCGACGGGACGCTGCAGGGGCACGACTTCGCCGCGATCGGCGAGGCGTGGCATCGGCTGCTGTCGCGCGCCGGCAAGTCGACGCCGAACATGCTCTGGGTCAAGACGCGCAAGGGGCGCGGCTACGGCGTCTACGACTACAAGTCGCACGGCACCCCGCACGCGAAGAACAGCGCGCCCTTCTGGACCACGAAGAAGGAGTTCGCCGCGCGCCACGGCGTCGAGTTCGTCGGCGTCGACCAGCCGGCACCGGATGACTCGAAGGCGTTCCGCGAGCAGACCTGGGCCAACCTGAACGTCGCGCTCGACGCGCTGCGCGTGAAGCGGCCCGAGGTGCTCGAGTTCCTCGCCAACCGCCTGGTCGAGCTCGGCGACAGCGTGCCGGCCGAGAACCCCCACTGCCGCGTGCGCGCCGACGTCGATCCCGGCCGCGACCCGCGCATCGTCGACGTCGACAAGCTCCCCGCCGACCTCTTCGCCGCGCCGGGTGCGAAGCAGCCCAACCGCGCCGGCTTCAGCAAGTACGGCGGCTACGTGAACGCGATCGCGCAGGAGGTGGCCGGCCGGCCGCTGGTCATCGCCTGCAGCGCCGACCTCGCCGAGTCGACCAACATCGCCGGCTTCGCGCACGGCTACGGCGCCTTCAAGGGGCACGGCTGGTACCAGCGCGACACCAACCTCGGCGGCGCGCTGCTGCCGCAGGAGATCACCGAGTTCACCAACGCCGGCGTGGTCGCCGGCCTCGCCGTCACCAACCTCTCGCCGCGCCCCTTCGAGGAGTTCCGCGGCTACTGGGGCGCCTGCTCGACGTACGGCTCGTTCAGCTACCTGAAGTACGGCCTGATGCGCCTCTTCTCGCAGGTGGCGCAGGACTCGCAGATCCGCGTCGGCCGCGTGCTCTGGGTCGCCGGCCACTCCGGCCCCGAGACGGCCGAGGACTCGCGCACCCACTTCGGCATCTTCGAGCCGGGCGTCACGCAGATGTTCCCGCGCGGCCACGTGATCAACCTCCACCCGTGGGAGCACAACGACGTGGCGCCCTGCCTCGCCGCCGCGTTCGCCACCGACGTGCCGGTGATCGCGCTCCACCTCACCCGCCCCGCCGTCACGATCCCCGACCGCGCCAAGCTCGGCATGGACGACTTCCGCATGGCGGCGAAGGGACTCTACGTCGCCAAGGACTGGACGCCGGGCCAACCGAAGCAGGGGACGATCCTGCTGCAGGGGACGAGCGTCGTCGACTCGATGATGAAGGTGCTGCCGAAGCTCTCGGAATCGGGCCCGAACGTCCGCGTGCTGGTCATCTCGAGCCACGAGCTGTTCCGGATGCAGCCGCGCGACTACCAGGAGAAGCTGCTCGCCTGGGCCGACTGGCAGGACTCGACCGTCTTCAGCTCGAGCAGCCGGAAGAACGTGAGCGACTGGCTGCCGAACAAGGTCGCCGAGGAGTACGCGCTCACCCCCGACTGGGACGATCGCTGGCGCACCGGCGGCTCGGTCGACGAGATCATCAAGGAGGCGCACCTCGACGCCGCCTCGCTCGAGGCCGGCATCGCCCGCTTCGTCGCCGATCGCGAGCAGCGGCTGGCGAGGATCCGCGCGGTCTGAGGAAGGCGGGAAGGGCGGGACGCCCCGCGGCGCGCGCGAGCGCACCGCGGGGCGGACGGTCCGGCGGCGCGGTCGCCGCCGCAGGCCGCCTCAGTTCCCGACCACCAGCTCGAGGCCCGCCGTGAACGACACCTTCTGCGGCGCGCCGGCGTCGACCTCGAGCGCCTGCGCGTAGAAGGTCACCCCGCACAGCGCCGGGTCGTTGTCGATGTCGGCGTCGAGCGGCGTCGTGCCGGCGTTGATCGGCAGCAGCAGCGACACGTCGGCGTCGACCAGGATCGTGCCGCCCTTGAACGGCAACGAGGTCGTCGAGTCGCCCACCAGCAGCAGCGCCAGCGTCGCCGCGCCGAGCGAGTTGCCGAGGTCGGCGGTCATCGTCGTGCCGAGCAGCGGCAGCGCGCTGACCGTGAAGCTCGGGATGCCGAGCGTGCCGGCGAGGCCGCTGCCGAAGTTGCTCCACGAGGCGGTGCTCGCGAGGCAGAACTCGAAGTCGTCCCAGGCGATGCCGCCCGGATCGCTGATGCCGCCGATCACGACCTTCGAGACGTCGCCGAACGCCGTGCAATCGACCACGAGCGGCGTGCTCGGCGTCCCCGCTCCGACCACCGCCACGCTGCCGACCAGCGTCGCGCCCGACCAGAGGTCGACCGTCGCCGCGGTGCCGACGCTGTCGACGCCGACCGCATGGAAGGTGAGCGAAGCGATCGGGCAGGGGAAGTCGAGGATCGTGTCGTGGGCGCAGTCGGGGGCCCCGCCGATCGGCGCGCTGCAGAGCATGTTGGGCGCGCTCGCGCCGTTGGCCGCCGCGACGGTGACGTTCTCGAAGCCCGCCGTCGACGAGAAGCTCGCCTCGGGGTACTGCGTGGTGACGGCGACGCCGGTGGCGAGCGTGTCGAAGTCGATCGCGATCGGATCGCGGACGACCACGTCGATCTCCTGCGACGCGATGCCGTTGGCGATCACGGTCAACTTGGCCGGACCGGTCTCGCCGCTCGGCACCACGAAATGGGTCGAGTGGATCGCGCTGCCGGTCATGTAGCCCATCGTGCTCGGGTCGTGGGCGCGGCAGTAGGCCGTGTTCCCGCTGTTGGCGAACTTGAGCCGCACGAGCGGGTAGTTGGTCGCCATGTTGCATTCGTCGCCGTAGCTGCACGCCGTGCTGCGGCCGTTCAGCTGCGTGCCGAACACCTGGTAGTCGCCGCCCGGGATCAGGTCGGTCGGCACCGAGGTGATCACCGGCGCCCAGGTCGGGTCGGGGCTGCCGTCGGGCGTGTAGATGTGGACCGAGTAGCAGGAGTTCAGCACCTTGCCGGTCGGCAGCAGCAGGAGGCGCGCCTCGTAGGCGGGATGGCCGCTGTTGCCGGGATCGGGCACGTCGATCCAGTTGGTGCCGTCGTACTCGTACATGTAGTAGGGAGCGCTGAAGCCCAGCCCGAGCGTGACCAGCAGGTTGCCGTTGGGCAGCAGCGCCGAGCAGGAGTCGTAGTTCGAGACCGCCTTGCCGGCGACCAGCGGCGGATCGGTGCTCTGCACCCAGGTCCCCACGCCACCGGGCGTCGTCGAGGGCGTGTAGTGGCAGACGTGCGGCGTGGCGCCGAAGCAGGCGACTTCGCCGTTGTTCATCATCAACGCCGAGCCGATCTCGAGGATCCCGTCGACGAGGTTCACCGGCGTGTTGCCGAGCGAGATCCACTGGTCGAGGAGCGGGTCGTAGAGCTCGGAGCCCGGCGCGCCCTGGCAGTCGCACGTGAGCACGGTGCCATCGGGAAGGACCGTCCACGTCTCCTCGACGCTGCTCGGGTTCAGCTTGTTGGCGGCGTTGGTCCAGCTGTTGGTCTTCGGGTCGAAGATCGCCACCTTCGGCGTGAAGTACTCGGCCATCATGAAGCGGCCGTCGGGGAGCACGACCGACGGCGCGTCCGCGATCGAGCCCCACCCGGACGGCTTCGCGATCTCGGTCCAGCTGTTGGCGACCGGATCGTAGATCTCGATCTTGTCGGTGCCGGTGCCGTACTCGCCGCCGGCGATGATCACGCGGCCGTCGGAGAGCATCCCCGACGCGTAGTAGAGCCGCGTGTACTTCGCCGTCGCGGCCGCGCTCCAAGTGCCGTCGGTGTAGCTGCCGTTCGCGGTGGGCGTGAGGATCCACCACTTGGCGCTCAGGTTGTCGTTCATCAGCACGCGGCCATCCATCAGCAGGAAGGCGGTGCTCGCATTCTGGCCGGTCGGCTGGTGGGTCAGCTTCTTCCAACCGTTGGCCTGCGCCATCGGCGCGACGGCGCTGAGCGCCAGGAATGTGGCGAACTTCACGAGGGGCTTCATGCCTGCTCCTTCCGGGAGATGAGCGCGTGGATCCGCGTCCGTGGTGGATCGCCCCCTAGCTAGCACGCCGTCGCCAATCTGGATACGGGTCACTCGCCGCCGAACAGGGCAACGCCGTGAATTGTCACTGTTGCGCCGCCGTGCCAGTGGCCGGACGCAGGGAGTCGCTCGGGAGCAGCTTGGGAACGGCCTCCCGGCCGACCCGACTCACCGCCCCGCCGTCATCAACCACGCGACCAGGTCGCGCAGCGCCGCGTCGTCGAGCAGTTCGCCGAAGTTGTCGGGCATCAGGGAGAAGCGGCTCGCGCGCTCGTGGGAGACGTCGGAGCGCGGCAGCACCTGCTCGACGCCGCGTTCGTCGACGATCGTCAGCACGTTCGCGTCTCGGTGGCGCACCAGCACGGAACGGACTTCGCCGCTCGCGAGGAAGAGGTTCGTGCGCACGAACTTCGGATCGACGTTCCAGTTCGGCGCCAAGAGGTCCTCGAAGAGCCGCTCGAAGCCGCGCGCGCCGATGCCGTCGAGCTGCGGGCCGATCGTCGCGCCGACCCCGCCGACCGCATGGCAGCTCGCGCAGTTGCGGGCGAAGTGCGCGGCACCGCGCGCCGCATCGCCGCCGTGGCGGGCGAACGAGCGGCGCAACGCGGCGATCCGCTTCCCACGCGCCTCGTCGTCGGCCGGCAGCCCGCGCCTCAACGTCGCGAGCTGCTCCGCGAGCGCCGCGCTCGCCGCCTCGCCGCCGCGCGCCGCCGTCGCCTGCAGCACCTCGCGCAGCGCCGGCTTCTGCAGCAGCGCCGCCGACGCCTTGCCGTCGCCCACCTGCGCCAGCAGCGCGCGCGCACCGCCGTCGCTCTGTGCCCACGCGATCGCCACCGCGAGCTGCGCCCGGCTCGCGCACCGTTCGACGGCAAGCGCAGCGATCGCCTCGAGCGCGGCCGCTTCGCCGCTCGCCAGCGCGGCCGCGAGCGGCTCGCGCAGCTCCGCCGGCGCATCGGGATCGTCGAGCAAGTCGGCCAGCGCCACCGGCAGCGCGCTCGCCGCCGCACCCGCGGGCGCGGCCGATGCCGTCGCGGCGATCCGCGCACGCGCCGCGGCGGCGCGCACGACCGGCTCGGCCGACGGCGACCGGAGCAGCGCGGTGAGCAGCGTCCGGAGCGGTCGCTCGCCCCCTTCGCTGCGGAAGCGCGCCGCGATGGCGCAGCTGTCGACCAGTTCGTCGCTCGCCGCGGCCGGATCGTGCGCGGGCCACGGCACGAGCGGCGGTTCGAAGCGGCCGACCGCGAGCCACGCGTAGGCGTCGTAGGGGTTGCCGTCGACCAGTTCGAGCACGACCGTTTCGCCCGCGTGAGCGGCGAGGTCGAGCTCGAAGCGCTGCGCGAGGTCGTTCCGCGGCGGCAGCGCCGACGCCAGCAGCGCGCCATCGGCGGCGCGGCGCACCTCGACCTTGTTGAACGGGATCGCCGGCTTCTCCGGCTCGTCGTTGTGGCCCGCCATCCAGAAGGCGAGGCGCACCGGCGCGGCGAACGGCGGCGAGACGAGCCGCCCCGTGCGCTGCTCGCCGCGCGGCAGGCTCGAGAGGAACGGCGCGCTCTGCCCATCGGCAGAGCGGCGCGTCTCGAGGCACCACGGGTTGGCGCTCTTGCCGACGCCCGCCACCGGCAGGACGCGCCACGGAGGCGCCAGCGCCTCGGGGCGCGCCAGCACCGGCGCCACCAGCGCTTCCGCGAAGCTCGCGAGCGCCGGATCGGGCACGACGCCGCGCGCATCGGCAGCCGTGAGCAGCGCCTTCAGCAGCGCGAGCTGCGTCGGCCGCTCGTCGGCGAACCGCTCGCGGACGAGCGCCACCAGCGCCGGCAGCTCGCTCGCCGCCGCCTCGCGCGCCGCGTGGGAGAGCAGCGCCGCGAGCTTCTCGCGCGAACGGACCGTCCCCGCCTGCGCGACGAGGAAGCGCCCGACCGCCTCGCCCTTCAGCGCCAGCGCGACCTCGAGCAGCAGCGCGTGCGTCGCGGGGTCGGGGAGCAACGCCACGACGCGCTCGAGCGCCCGCGGCAGCTGCAGGTGGGCGCGCAGCGCGAGCTTCAGCGCATGGAAGCGCAGCGCGTCGCCCTCCGGCCGATCGTCGCCCGCGGCGATCCGGCGCGACAGCTCGACCACCAGTGGGCCGAGCGCTCGCGCCGTCGGCGCGCGGGCGAGCCCGAGCAGCGCGGCGCGCGCGACGAAGGGGTCGGCGTCGTCGATCCGTTCCACCAGCGACTCCGCCGCGCGCGCTTCGTTGGCGCCCGCTCCAGCCGTGGCCGGCAGCGCCGCGAGGACCTGCGCCACGGCGAGCGGCGGCAGCCGCGGCAGCTGCGGCAGCAGGAAGGCGAGCGAGTCGGGCGCCACGCGCAGCAGCGCGAAGAGGAGCGACTCGGCGTAGCGCGCGCTCGGCGCGGCGGCGTCCGCGGCGGCGCCAGAGGCGAATGCCGCGGCCAGCTGCTCCCACGCAAGCAGCTCGCGGCGCAGCTCCGGCTCGGCATCGCGCCCGAAGCGGTCGCAGAGCAGGTCGAGCGCGCGGCGGCGCACGCCGAGGTTCTCGTGGTCGAGCGCGGCGAGCAGCTCGTGCATCGCCACCGTGCGCGGTTCGAGGCGCGGCTCGAGGCGCGGCGCCGCGGCGCGCGGGCCCGGCGGCGCGACGCGCCAGATGCGGCCGCTGGTGCGATCACGCCCCGGATGGTCGAGCGCCACCTCGTAGTGGCCGATGATGCGGTTGTAGAAGTCGGCGACGTAGAGCGCGCCGTCGGGGCCGATCTGCAGGTCGACCGGCCGGAACCACGGATCCTCGCTCGTGATCAGGTCCGGCTGCTCGCGCGCGGACGGCGTCGAGCCGCGCCACTCGAGCCGATCGCGGTGGACGCGGCCGCTCATGACGTTGCCGACGAAGAGGTCGCCGCGGTACTCGGGCGGGAAGGCGCCGCCCGACTCGATCGCGAGGCCGCAGAGCGCCGTCGAGCCGTGGCGATGGCTCATGATGGTCGGCCCGAAGCCGAGCCCGTCGTGCGGCGCGCCGAAGCTCTCGTAGCAGGCGCCCGGCAGCACGAGCGTGATCGGCAGCGTGTGGCAGTCGGCGGTGAAGAGGTCGCCGCGCTCGTCGAAGGCGCTGCCGAACGGATTCACCTGGCCCGAGGCGAACTTCTCGATGCGGCTGCCGTCGAGCCGGAAGCGATAGCTGTTGCCCGATTCGAGGTGCATCAGCGCGCCGTCGCGGCCGGCCACGTCGGTGACGTTGTTGTAGCCGTGGCAGGCGTAGACCCAGCCGTCGGCGCCGCGCCGGAAGCTGTTGTTCAAGCCGTGGGCGTCGCGCTCCCAGCCGAACGGGCCGTAGAGCTTCGTGCGCCGGTCGGCGCGCCCGTCGCCGTCGAGGTCGTCGAGCCGCACGAGGTCGGGCACGCTGAAGACGAGGCAGCCGTCGTGGCCCTCCGCGTCGACCACCGGCAGCAGCCCGATCGGCAGGTTCAGGTCGTCGGCGAAGAGCGTCGTCGTCTCGGCCACGCCGTCGCCGTCGCGATCCTCGTGGATCGTGATCCGGTCGCGCCCGACGAAGCCGCGCTCGGGACCGACTGGCCGCGGGTACTCGGTCGAGCTCGTGCACCAGAGCCGACCGCGCGTGTCGAACGCGAGGTTCAGCGGCTTCCAGATCGCCGGCTCCTGCACGAAGCAGGTGAGCGTGAAGCCGTCGGGCACGGCCAGCAGCGCCTGCTCCTCGGCCGGCGAGCGCCACGGCGTCGGGCGGATGTCGGCGGCGAAGGGATCCTGCGCGAAGGCGGTGGCGGGGCAGGCGAGGCACCCGAGGAGGAACGCGGCGAACAGGCGCATGGCGGGCTCCCGGTCGAGCGGCAGCACAGGCCTCCGCGCGAACGGCGCCCCGGCCCGGCGGTTCAGCCGAACAGGAAGCGCTGGCCGCGCCCGATCTCCTCGGCCACTTCGCGCAGGAAGCCGTCGAGGCGGCGATCGGTGGCGCGCAGCGCGTCGATCTTCGCCTTCGCGTAGGGCTGCACCGACGGAGAGAGCGGTCCGAGCCAGCGGCGCACGGTGGCGCGCTGCAGCCGGAAGATCTCGAAGGCGAAGTAGATCGCCAGATGGCGGCCGAGCGCCGCGCCGCGCGTGCGCGAGCCGCCGACCAGCTCCTCGCGCGCCACGCCGACGAACTGCGCGCACCGCTCGAGCACTCGGTCGAACGGCTCGGGGCCGCCCGCTTCCGGCACCAGCGCGCGCACCAGATCGTCGACCTCGGCGCGCGCCGGCATGCGCCCCATCGTCGCCGCGCGCTGGCGCACCGACTCGAGCACCGCGATGGCGCGCGTGAGCGGCACCTCGGTCGCCGCGGCCAGCTCGTCCGCCAGCGCGGCGAGCGTCCCGCGCGGCGCGCGGATGCGGGCGGCGAGGATCTCGGCGCGCGAAGCGGCCGACCACTGCGGGATCGCGAGGCGCAACCCGCCGCGCAGGTAGGAGCGGAAGCTCGGCAGGAACTCGCGCGGCCCGCCCTCGAGCGGCCGCCCCGCCACCACCACCGGCCGCCCGCGCGCGCGCAGGTAGGCGAACATCTCGACCAGCTGCTCCTGGCAGGCGAGCTTGCCGGCGAGCTCGTGCACGTCGTCGAAGACGAGGCCGTCGCACGCCACCACCGAGCCGCGGAACGCCGCGCGCTGCCGATCGAGGCAAGCGGAGCTGAACGAGCGGAAGAAGTTCTCGCCGCGCTCCTTCTGCCACCGCTCGTGCGGATGGCGGCGGCGCCGCTGCCAGACGAGCGTCTCGAGCAGGAGCGACTTGCCGACCCCTTCGGGCCCCTCGAGGTGGAGCTGGTCGAACTCCGCCTTCGGGTCGCGCGCCAACCGCAGCAGCGCCTCGGCGGCGAGCCGATTCTCGGGGCGGGTCACCAGGCTGGTCGCGGGCGGCTTCGGCGGCGGCGCCCGCAGCCCGAGCGCCTGCAGCGCCCCGCCGAGGCTCTGGTCGAGCTCGATGCGGACGCGCAGCACGCTGCCGGCGAGTTCGCGGAGTTCCGCTTCGAGGCGCGGCGCCACCTGCGTGCGCAGCGGCAGCAGCGCCTTCGCGCTGCGCGTCACCAGCTCGAGCGCGCCGTCGCGCAGCGCGCGCGGCTCCAGCCGGGCGATCCACGGCGTGAGGACGCCGCCCGAGGAGCCGCTCGCCACGCGGTCGAGCAGCGCGTGCCAGAGCGAGTCGACCAACGGATCGAGCGGCGCCTGCGCGGCCGTCGGCCCGGGTCGCCCCAGCGCCGCTGCTCGCGCGAACGCGCTCCCCGCCGGATCGGCGATCCCCCCTCGTTCCACGCCCGCTCCCCGCTTCCCGCCGGCCGTTCGGTCTCGATCCTGCCGCGCTCGCGCCTGCCGTCCGCGTCAATCCCCGAGATCGCGGTCGACCTCGAGCAGCCGCGGCAGCTCGGGCGCGAGTTCCCGCGCCTGCTGCACGGCCCGCTTCGCCAGCGCTGCATCCCCCGCCTGGTGGTGCAGCTCCGCGATGTCGAGCAGCAGCTCGGCCCGCAACCGAGCATCGCCCGGAGCGAGGCCCGCGGCCGCGCCCGCGGCAGCGACGGCGGGATCGTAGTCGGCCTCCGTAGAGGGGTCAATCTGGAGCGCCACCTCGAGCAGCGCGAGCGCGCGCGCCGGCTGCTTCAGCTGCCGCTCGCAGCGCGCGAGGTCGCGCCACACGACGCGATCGAACGGGTCGATCATGCGCAGGTCGTTCAGCCAGCGCCGCGCCGCCTCCCAATCGGAGCGCTCGAGGGCGCGCCGCGCGAGGGCTTGGCGCGCCTGCACGTCGGAGCCCTCGATCTGGCAGAACGCCTCGAGCTCCGCGAACGCCTCGTCGTCGCGACCGAGCTCGCGCAGCAGGCGCGACCGCAACAGGTAGGGGTTCCCTTCGGCGACATAACGAGGGAAGCACGCCTTCGCGCGCGCCAGCAAGCCGAGCAGCTCCTCGCGCAACGCGCGTCCCGCGTCGTCGAGCGGCGCCGGCGCCGCGCCGGCCGCCTCCTCGGTGACGTCGCCGTGCGCCGCCGCCGGACGACCGCGCCGCCCGCCCGCGCGCCCGCCGAGCCCCTGCTTCTCCGCGTAGAGCTGCACGTAGCGCAAGAGCGCGAAGAACTCCTCGCCGCCCGCCGCGAGCCCCGCCTCGTACTCGCGCAGCGCCTCGTCGTTGCGCCGCGCCTGCAGCGCGCGCTCGGCCAGCAGGAAGCGCGCCGTCGGCAAGCGCGGATCGCGCGTCAGCGCCTGGTTCAGGAAGTCGTCGCGATCGATCGGCCGATTGGCCGAGTGGTAGGCCCACGCGACCTGCGCCAGCAGCTCGGCCGGCGGAGCCTCGCTGGCGCGCACGCGATCGAGCAGGCGGCGGCGCCCCTGCTCGGTGTAGGTCGCTTGCACCTTCATGCCGCCGAGGCGCGCGCGCTCGAGCCAGGCGAGGAACTGCAGGTCGAGCTGCTCGCAGCTCATCCCCAGCACCGACTGCACGACCTCGGGCGTCTCCTTGTCCTGCGCGAACTCGCGCAGCATCGCCACCAGCACCGACTCGCCGCGCAGCTCGACGAGGAAGTCGCAGAGGAGGCCGCCCTGGAAGTAGCCGAAGAGGATCTTCGGCCCGCCGAAGATGCGGTTCAGCTCGCGGACCGGGACGATCTCGCCGCTCTTCCAGTAGTGGAAGAGCTCCAAGTCCATCTCGCGGTCGGCAGTGGCGGCGTAGCGGTGCTCCTCGTGGACCGAGATCCCCTCGGTGAGCCAGCGCGGCACCTTGTTCTGCGACAGGCCGAGCGTCACCACGTGGGCGAGCTCGTGCACCGCGGTCGTGTCGAACTCGAAGTTGCCGCGCAGCTCGGAGCGCGGCGAGATCAGCGTGAAGACGTCGCCGAAGCAGACGCCGAGCGCGCCGAAGCCGGTGAAGCCGACCGTGCGCGCCGAGAAGTCGGGGTGGTGCGGGAAGCATTCGATGCGCACCTCGCGGCGCAGGTCGAAGTCCCACCGCTTGCAGAGGTCGGGCCACGCGTGGCCGTAGACCTCCTCGAGCAGCGGCACCAGCACCGGCGCATCGAGCGGATGCATCACGTAGGTGAAGGTGCCGCGCCGCACCTCGACGAAGCCGGCCAGCCGATCGAGCGCGATCGAGACGTTGTCGGCCAGCGCGTAGGGGACACGGTCGGTGCGGCGGAACTCCTTCATCGCCTCGCGCGCGCCGCGCAGGTCGCCGGTGTTGACCAGGCAGCGCGCGAGCCCGACCGAGCTGTAGCTCCAGGTCGGCTCGTGCTGCAGCGAGCGGCGGTAGATCGGGATCGCCTCGCGGAAGCGGTAGAGGTAGGCGAGCAGGTCGGCGATGCGGCCGACGTGCTCGCCGTCGTCGGACTGCGCGGCGGCGAGGGCTTCGAGCAGCGCCTCCGCCTCCGCCTTGCGGCCGAGGATCCAGAGCGCCGCGACCTTCACCGAGCGGGCCGCGGCGTGGACCGGGTTCTCGTGCAGCGCGCGCTCCGCGGCGGCGAGCGACTCGGCGGCGCGCTGGTCGAAGAGGAGGATCTCGGCGCGCACCGCCCATGCGTCGGGGTGGCGATCGTGCACCGCCAGCGCGGCGCGGATCGCCTCGTCGGCCTCGCCGGTCTCGAAGCGGAAGATGCGCGCGCGCGCCAGCTCGACCTGCGCGTCGATCGAGTTGCGGTCGAGCTTCAAGGCGTCGCGCAGCGCGGCGAGCGCCGGCAGGTTGTCGCCGCCCGAGTGGCCGACGCGGTAGGTGCGACCGAGCAGCACGAGGCAGTCGGCGTGGCGCGGGTCGTTCGTCTCGCGCAGGTAGCGATCGAGCGGGACCAGCTTCTCGGCAGCCGCCTCGTGGCGGCGCAGCGCCACCAGCGCGCGCGCCGCTTCCAGCGCGAAGCCGGCGTCGCGCGCCGCCTCGGGCGCGTCCTTCAGCGTGCGCGCGTAGTGGTCGGCCGCCTCCTTGCGCCGACCGGTCGCGCAGTCGAGCACGATCCGGCGGCTGTGCAGCGGCGCGAGCGCCGACGGCACGAGCGACGGCGCGCGCGACGGCGGCTCCGCCGGCTCGCCGCCCGCCGTGGCCGTCGCGAAGTCGAGCGCCTCGCGGGCGGCGCGCCAGTCGCCGCGCTCGAAGGCGAGGTCGAAGGCGGCAGAGCCCCACGCGACCTTCGTGGCGAGATCGGGGAAGGGCCCCTCCTTCGCGCGCGCGAGGTCGGCCGCCGCCTCCTCGTAGAGCCCGCGCCGCCGCTCGAGCGTGGCGCGCAGCGCGCGAGCGCGCACCGAGCGCGGGAACTCCTCGAGGTACTCGTCGAGCGGCTCGGCGGTGTCGCGCCCGAACTGGCCGCGCGCGATGGCCGCTTCGTAGAGCTTCAATTCGGCCAGCGCGTCGGCGTCCTCGACTTCCTGCGCGAGCGAGCAGCCGGCGACCGCCGGAGCGACCGCCAGCGCGAAGGGGGACGCGAGCAGGAACGCGAGGGCGAAGGGCCAGGCGAACCGGAGGCGGTGGACGCTCATGCGATGCGATTCCTCAAGCGCTTCAGCCCCCCTCCCGCGGCCGGAACGAGCCCGGGTCACCGACCCACGCCGTACCGTCGCGGAACTGCTCCTGCTTCCAGATCGGCGCCCGCGCCTTGATGGCATCGATCACGTAGCGGCACGCGGCGAACGCCTCGACGCGATGAGGAGCCGCCGCCACGACCGCCACCGACGCCTCGCCGAGCGGGCAATCGCCGAGCCGATGGAGCGCCGCCACGCGCGCCCCCGCGAACTGCGCTTGCGCCTCGGCGACGATCGCCGCGATCGCAGCATCGGCCATCTCGGGGTACGCCTCGTAGCAGAGGAGGTTCACCTCCTTGCCCTCCGAGTGGCGCCGCGCCGTGCCGAGGAAGGTGCAAAGCGCCCCCGCCTCGACGCTCGCCACCCGCGCGACGAGCGCGTCGACGTCGATGCGGGTCCGCGTCAGATGGGGCGTCGCCGCCGCCTCGTTCGCCATGCCCGTTCACCCACCCGAGACCGGCGGCAGCAGCGCCACCTCGTCGCCGTCTTCCAACGCCTCGTCGCGCCGCGCGAGCGCCCGGTTGCGCGCCACCGTGAACGGGACCTCCCGCAGGAACGGGTAGTCGCGCTCGAGCCGCGCGAGCAGCGCGTCGATCGTCAGCGCCGCCGGCAGCTCGGCCAGCCGCCGCTCGCGTACGCCGGCCCGCTCGGCGAGGCCGGCGAAGAGGAGCACGCGGACGGCGATCTCAGAACGGGAGGTCATCTTCCTGCGCTTGCGAGGGCGGGCCGTCGTGGCGCGTCGCACCGCCGCCGCCCCCACCGCCGCCGCCGCCATCGAACGCGTCGGGCGGCGGGCCGCCCTGGTCGCCTTCGTCGGTCTGCTGCGGACGGCCGCCGCCTTGGCCGCTGCCCTGGCCGGCGAGGAACTGGAAGTTGTCGGCGTTCACGCGGAAATCGCGCCGCTTCTGCCCCTGCTTGTCGGTCCAGTCCTGCATCTGGAGGCGACCTTCGACGAAGAGCTCCTTCCCCTTCGACGTGTACTTCTTCACCGTCTCGGCGCTGCGGCCCCAGACGTTCACGTCGATGTAGAGGACCTCTTCCTTCTTCTCGCCTGGGCCGTCGCCTTGCCGCTTGTAGTAGGTGTGGTTGACCGCCATGCGCAATTGCGCCACCGCCATCCCGCTGGCCGTGTAGCGCAGCTCGGGGTCCTTGGTGAGGCGTCCGATCAACAGGATCTTGTTCAGCTCTGCCATGGGCGGGCTCCTTCAAGTCGCGGGATCTTACGAGGCGCGCTCGATGCGCAAGCGGCCGCTTGGAAGTCGTCGCTCGTCGCCGCTGGTGACCATCGACGGCGCCGCCGGCCCGCTCCCCGGCGCCCGTCTCACCCCTGGCGGCCGGAGACGATCCGTCCGATCGAGCCGAGGTCGTTGTGGATCGCGACATCGCGCAGGCCGGCGGCGCGGAACTGATCGCGCGCGACGCCCGCCTGCCCGGCCCCCACCTCGATCGCGAGCCACCCGCCCGGCCGGAGCCGCTCGCACGCTTGCGCGATCAGCCGCGCGCGGAACGCCGCCGCGCTCTCGAAGCCGGGGGTGAGCGCGAACCACGGCTCGTACTTGACGATCTCGCTCGGCAGCCCCGGCCAGTCGAGCGGCTCGACGTAGGGCGGATTGGCGACGATCGCGTCGAAGCGCGCCGCCGGGGCGAGCCCGGTGAGCAGGTCGCTGCGGACCAGCTGCAGCCGCGAGGCGACGCCGTGGCGCGCGGCGTTCTCGCGCGTGCAGTGCAGCGCGTAGGGGGAGAGGTCGAGCGCGACGACGGTGCGCACGGCCGGCCGCTCGGCCGCGAGCGTCACGCCGAGGATGCCGCTGCCGCAGCCGACGTCGGCGATCCGCCCGGCGACGCCCGCCGCGAGCGCCGCCTCGATCAGCGTCTCGCTGTCGGGGCGCGGGACCAACACGCCGGGGATCACGCGGAAGGTGCGGCCGAAGAAGTCGCGCGCGCCGAGCAGCAGCGCGACCGGCTCGCCGGCGAGGCGGCGGACGGCGAGGTGGCACGCCTGCGCGACGACCGCGGACGATGCGACCTCGCGGCCGCGCACGATCAGCCGCTCGCGCGGGAAACCGGCGGCGGCGGAGACCAGGAGCTCCGCCTCGAGGGCGGGCGAATCGACCTGGCCGCGCAGCCGCTCGCGCAGCCGCGCGGCCAGGTCGTCAAGCGTCATGGAAGGAGAGCGGCTCGTTCAGCGACGACGCGCCGCGGGAGCCGGAGCGGGGCCCTTCTTCTTGCCCGAGCCGACCAGCGCCACGATGAAGCTGAGCGAGAAGGTGGTCGAGCCGATCAGCACCAGCAGCCACCCGGCGCCGACGTGGGTGAAGTAGGAGTTCCAGAAGCGGATGTCGCCCCACGCCGCGCCCGGCACTGCCGTCGCCGCGTGCGCCATGTCCTTGTCCTTCCAGTCGAAGCCGAGCTTGGCGGCGCCGCCCTGCGCGACCACCGTCCAGGCGCCGACCGCGATCATGATCATCAGGATCAGCGGCCAGAGCTTCACCTTGCGGTACTTCATGCACCACCAGTACTGCGCGGCGATCAGCACCGAGAAGAAGCCGATCAGCGCGCCGAAGAAGGTGTCGGTGCCCGACGGGCCCATCAGCGCGCGGTTGAAGGTGTCGGCCTTCCACTCGGGATGCGACGAGGTGAACGGGAAGAGCACGCCGATGGCGCACGCCATCGCGCACCAGAAGAAGCGGTAGAGGCGCGGGTCGGCCGGCTGCGGACCGCTCGGCCCCATCGCCATCTGCTGCTGCGGTGCAGCAGCGAAGTTGGCGGCGGGCGCGGCGGCTTCGACTTCCTGGAATTCGTCAGCGCTCATTCGGGGCCTCTCTCCTGGTTGGCCGTGGCGGCCGTTCGGGTTCGTGGTTCGGGTTGTAGTCGCGAAGCGCGCCGCGGTCGCGGCGCCGGCTCGGGGTCGCTCAGTCGTCGGGGTCGGTCGCGGAAGGGGCGCGATCATGCTCGTTCGCGGGCGTCCCGTCGAGCGCCCCGCGCCGCTCGAGGCTGGCGAGCCGCTGTTTCAGCTCGTGCCGCTTGCAGGCGGTGATCACCTCGCCGAGCTCGCCGTCGAGCAGCGTCTGCAGGTGGTGGAAGCTCTCCTTGATGCGGTGGTCGGTGACGCGATCCTGCGGGAAGTTGTAGGTGCGGATCTTCTCGCTGCGCTCGCCGGTGCCGATCTGCTCGCGCCGATCGCTGGCCCGTTCGTCGCGGCTCTTCTGCTGCTGCAGCTCGAAGAGGCGCGAACGCAGCGTGCGCAGCGCCTTCGAACGGTTCCGGCTCTGGCTCCGTTCGTCCTGGCAGATCACCACGAGGCCGCTCGGCAGGTGGGTGATGCGGATCGCCGAGGAGGTCTTGTTGACCGCCTGCCCGCCCGGGCCGCCGGCGCGGTAGGTGTCGATCCGCAGGTCCCCCTCGTTCACGTCGACCTCGACCTCCTCCGGCTCGGGGAGCACGGCGACCGTCGCCGTCGAGGTGTGGATCCGCCCTTGCGCCTCGGTCGTCGGGACGCGCTGCACGCGATGGACGCCGCTCTCGAAGCGAAGCTGGTCGAAGACCGCCTCCCCCTCGATCGACGCGACGTACTCGCGGAAGCCGCCGACGTCGCTGCGCGAGGCGGCGATCTCCTCGAAGCGCAGCCCGCGCCGCTCGGCGAAGCGGCGGTACATGCGGACCAGGTCGGCGGCGAAGAGCGACGCCTCGTCGCCCCCCGTGCCGGCCCGCACCTCGAGGATGATGTTGCGATCGGAGAAGGCGTGCCGGGCGAGCAGTTCGCCCTGCAGCTCCTCCCCGAGCGCCTCCGCCTGCGCGTCGCATTGCTTCGCCTCGGCGAGCGCGAGCTCATGCAGCTCGCCCGCGCCCTCGCTGGCGGCCAACGCACGCGACTCCTCCGCGGTTCGCTCGAGCCGCTGCAACTCCCCGAAGCGACGCACCCGCCGCTCGAGCGCACCGCTCTCGACCAGCAGCGCCTTCAACCGCCCGCCTTCGCGAGCGATGTCGGGACGCGCCAGCTGCGCCTGCAACTCGGCGAGCCGCGTCGCCTCCGCCGCGAGGAGCGCTCGGACGGACGGGTGCAGCATCGCGTTCGGGGTCGCGCGGGATCAGGCCGTCGGCTTGGCTTCGGGCTTCGACCCGTCGCCCTTGCCGTAGCGGCGCAGGAACTTCTCGACGCGGCCGGCGGTGTCGACGAACTTCTGCTTGCCCGTATAGAACGGGTGGCACGCCGAGCAGATCTCGACCGTGATCTTCGGCTTGGTGGCGCGCGTGGTGAACGAGTTGCCGCAGCCGCAGCTCACGGCGCACTCGACGTACTTCGGGTGGATGTCGGCCTTCATGTTCGCTTCGACCTCGTGAGTCGCGGGCGCACGGCGTTCGCCGCCGCGCGTATCCGCGGGATGTTGTTGCAACGGTTCGGACGGGACGGCAGGTCGGACCAGTTCGGCGCGTGGCGCTACGCGTCCTCGCCCGGGACGAGGTCGCCGATCCAGCTCGGCAGGTCGATGGTGTCGCCCGCCTTCACGCCGTGCGCGGCGAACCACCCCTGCGTCATCTCGAGGGCGAGGCGCACCGGCGCGTGCGAGGCGTGGCCGGTCTCGTCGAACGGCTCCATGTCGTCGATGTTGACGATGCGCCCCTTGCCGTCGGGGAGCTCCTCGAGGAAGGCGATCGAGAGCGGGATCGCCGTGTTGCGCATCCAGAAGTTCAAGATGCGCGGCGCCGGGTAGACGAAGAGCATCCCGTGGTCGGTCGGCAGCGCCTTGCGGTGCATGAGGCCGAGCTGGCGGGTGTCGCTCTTGTCGGCGACCTCGACGATCACCTTCTTGCCGCCGAGCTCCATCACCTTGCCGACGTCGTGCGCCTGCAGGGGCTGGTACTCGTGCTGGCAGCCGGTCGCCACGAGGGCGGCGCAGGCCGCCGCGAGGGCGAGGAACGTTCCGCGTACTGCTTGCATGGTCATGCGACCCCGTCGGCCCCGGGAAAAGGGCGCGGACGATACGGCCCCCCGGGCGCTTTGACAATCGAGCGGCCGGGGGCGCCCCGCCGCTCAGCGCCCGAGCGGCCGAGCGAACGGCTCGGCGAGCCGCTCCACCAGCCGCTCGGCGAGCGCCTTCACCAGCGCCACCGGCAGGCCGACCACGTTGTCGATCGCCCCGTCGATCCGCTCGACGAAGCGCGCCGCCCCGCCCTGGACCGCGTAGGAGCCCGACTTGCCGTGCGGCTCGCCGCTCGCCACGTAGGCGGCGATCTCGTCGGGCGCGAGCGGCCGGAAGCGGACGGTCGTGGTGGCGACCCCGTCGACGCCGCGCAGCCGCCCGCCCGCCGCATGGAGCAGCGCGACGCCGGTGTGGACGAGGTGGGCGCGGCCGGCGAGGCGCGCCAGCATCCGCCGCGCGTCGTCGTCGTGCTCCGGCTTGCCGAGCAGCTCGCCGTCGAGGTCGATCACCGTGTCGGCGGCGAGCAGCGTCCCCTGCGCGCCGCGCGCCGCGACCGCCACCGCCTTGCGCCGCGCCAGCACGCGGACCGCTTCGGCGAGCGGCCCCGCCGGCGGCGTCTCGTCGACGTCGGCCGGGAGGACGGTGAACCGCTCAGTCACCTCCGCCAACAGCTTCTTGCGCTGCGGGGAGCCCGAGGCCAGCACCCACGGGGCGAGCGAGTCGGCGGAGGATCCGGTCACCTTGCTCTTCCAACAGGCGCGCGGCCTTCAACTCGGCGGAGCGCCGGGTCGGGTCGAGCGCGAGGGCGCGACGATAGCCGGCGAGCGCCGCCTCCTCGTGGCCGGTGCAGTGGAGGAAATCGGCGCACGCCTCGTGCAGCACCGCCTCTTGCGGGAAGCGGTCGCGCGCGCGCTCGAAGAGGACGAGGCCGCGCGCCGGCTCGCCGGCGTAGAGCAGCAGCGGATGGAGCAGCTCGTAGAGCGCGACGTCGGCGTGGCCGGCCGCTTCGAGGCGCAGCAGGCGCGCCAGCGCGTGGTCGAGTTCGTGGTGGCGCAGCTCGAAGCGGGCGCGCAGCAGGTTGGCCGCCACGTCGTCGGGCGCCACCGCCAGCGCCGCATCGAGCGCCTGCAACGCGCCCGGCTCGTCGCCTTCGGAGAGCAGCAGCTGCGCCACCGCGAGTTGCACCGGCACCATCCGCGGCGCCAGCGACGCCGCCTCGGTCAGCAGCGCGCGCGCCTGCGCTCGCTGGCCGAGCCCTTGCGCGATGCGGCCGCGCAGGAAGAGCGAGAGCGCTGCGGAGTCGTCGGCGGCGACGTTGCCGCCGGCGCCTTCGCGCGGCGAGGCGACGGCGAGCCCTTCGGTCGATTCGCGTGCGCCGCCAGCGGCCGGCGACGGCGCGTTCGAGTGGCAGCCGAAGAGGAGCGCGGTGGCGCCTGCCCATGCGAGCGCCGCGAGCCGCTGCCACGCCTGCTGCTGCATCCGCGACTCCACGCCTTCGAGGAGCGGGCCCGCGCGAACCTCGCGAGCGCCGCGCGCGGCTGAAGCAGCCGCTGCGCCTCGGGAGTACCACTTCCCTTCCGCTGCGCCCCGGGGCGAGCGGCGCGAATCGGCCGATCGGGAAGGAGTTTCCGGCGCCGCGGCGCGCCACCGCCTCAAGGACGGTGGCACGTTCGAGCGCGCGCGGCGCGGCCGGCCGGGGGAGCGGCCGCTTGTCGGCTCGCGGCGAGCGGCCTAGCGTCGCCCCTTCCGCGTGTCGCTGGCCGCGTCCTTCCGGAGTCCGCCATGTCGATCGTCGCCGGTTCGAGCCTCCTCCTCGCCGCGCTCCTGCCACCGCAAGCCGGCGCGCCGCACGCTCCGCTCGCCCCGCCGGCGCCGCTCGCGCCGCACGCGGCCGAACCGACGGCGGCCGGCCAGACGGTGCGCGATCGGCTGCTCGTCAAGCTGGCGCGCGGCCATGCGGTGGCGGAGCTGCGCGAGGCGGTGGCGCCGCTCGGCGCGACGCGCGTGAAGGCGGTCTTCACCCGACCGCCGCGCGGCCGCAAGGACGAGGCGAGCGCGAACGCGCTCGGCATCGATCGCTGGCAGCGCGTCGAGTTCGGCGGCCCGCGCGCCGACCTCGCGGCGTTGCGCGAGCGGCTCGCCGCGTCGCCGCTCGTCGAGGTGGCCGAGTTCGATCGCACCGTGCTGCCGGCCGTGGTGCCGAACGATCCCGACTACGTCGGCTCGCAGTGGGACCTGCAGCCGGGCAAGTGCGACGCCGAGACGGCGTGGAACACGGTCACCGGATCGAGCGCGCGGATCGTCTGCGTCATCGACACCGGCGTCGAGGTGACCCATCCCGACATCGTCGCGAACCTCTGGGTCAATCCGGGCGAGATCGCCGGCAACGGGATCGACGACGAGGGCAACGGCTTCGTCGACGACCTGCACGGCTACAACTTCGAGTCGGACAACGCCGACGTCGGCGACAGCTGGCCGCACGGCATGCACGTGAACGGCACGATCGGCGCCGACACCGACAACGCGACGCAGGTCGCCGGCATCAACTGGGACTGCCAGCTGATGCAGGGGAAGATCTTCCAGTGGCCGAACGGCACCTGGGAGGCGGGCGCCGCGGCGACCGTCTACGCCGTCGACAACGGCGCTTCGATCACCAACAACTCGTGGGGCGACACGGTCGCCGGCCCGCAGGTCTTCGTCGACGCGATGGACTACGCCGAGGCGAACGACGTGCTGCAGGTCGCTGCCGCCGGCAACCAGGGCGACACCAACCCCTTCTGGCCGGCCTACTACGACGAGTTCCTGTCGGTCGCGTCGACCAACAGCGGCGACGGCCGCAGCTGGTTCTCCACCTACGGCGACTGGATCGACATGTCGGCGCCGGGCGAAGGGATCTGGAACCTCTGGGTCGGCGGCGGCGCCGCGTCGCTCTCGGGCACCTCGATGGCCTCGCCCCACGTCGCCGGCGCGGCCGCGCTGGTGCGCACCGTGAACCCGCAACTCTCCGCGCACGAGGCGCGCCTCGCGCTGCGCCTCGCCAGCGATGACCTCGGCACGCCCGGCTACGACAACGACTACGGCTTCGGCCGCCTCGACATCGCGCAGGCGGTCGCCGCCGCGCGCGCGATCACGCTGTCGAAGCAGGATGCCGCGCGTCCCGACTCGATCACCGTGACGCTCGACGCGCCGAGCGAAGCGGGCATGTACCACGTGCTGCTGGCCGGCATGGCGGGCAGCGACCCCGGCATCCCGCTCTCCGAGTACGACCCCACCGACGCGCGCACCTTCCCTCTGAACGACGACCTGCTGCTGAACCTGATCGCCGCCGACCCCTTCTTCCCGCTGCTGCCGAACTGGTTCGACCTGCTCGACAACAACGGCCAAGCGACCCGCACCTTCACGGTGCTGAAGGGGAAGTTCTTCAAGGACGAGCGCTTGAGCTTCTGCTTCTTCACCCTCGACCCGGCGGACCTGAGCAAGGTGCGGTTCGTGTCGGCGGCGGTGAGCTGCGAGGTGCATTGATGCCGCGAGCGGCCGCGTCGGACGGCCGTCATCGCCCCCGCACCGCAGCGAGCGCGTCGCGCACCGCAACGCGGGAATCGACTTCGAGCGCCGCGTCGTCGCCGGTTTCCCCGGGCGGCGGCGCTCGAGATTCGACGCTACTCATGACGATGAGTAATTTAACTCAACGTCATGAGCAATCCCTTGCCCCCCTATCGTCGCCCCCAGCTCGCCACGCTGCTCGCGCGCCTGCGTGAGCCGCGCCGCTTCCTGCAAGTCGTGGCCGGCGCGCGCCAGGTCGGCAAGTCGACGCTCGTCGACCAGGCGCTCGCAGAGCTCGACTTGCCGGCGCTCTCCGTCTCCGCCGACGAGCCGACGCTCCACGATGCGGCGTGGCTCGCCGCGCAGTGGCAGCGCGCGCGCGCCTTGGCCGACTCCGCCACCGCCGCGGAGGGCGGAGCACTCCTCGTCGTCGACGAGGTGCAGAAGGTGCCCGCTTGGTCGGAGACGGTGAAGCGGCTGTGGGACGAGGACACGCGCGCGCGCCGACCGCTGCGCGTCGTGCTGCTCGGTTCGGCGCCGCTGCGCCTCCAGCAGGGATTGACCGAGAGCCTCGCCGGCCGCTTCGAGCTGCTCCACCTGCCGCACTGGAGCTTGGCCGAGATGCGCGCGGCGTTCCGCTTCACGCTCGAGGAGTACCTCTGGTTCGGCGGCTATCCGGGTGGCGCGCCGCTGATCGGCGAGCCGGAGCGGTGGCGCCGCTACCTGCAGGACGCGCTGATCGAGACCACCATCGGCCGCGACGTGCTGCTGATGACGCGCGTCGACAAGCCGGCGCTGCTGCGCCAGCTCTTCCAGCTCGGCTGCCGCTACTCCGGCCAGATCGTCTCCTACACCAAGCTGCTCGGCCAGTTGCACGACGCCGGCAACACCACCACGCTCGCCCACTACCTCGAGCTGCTGCGCGGCGCCGGCATGCTGGCCGGACTGTCGAAGTACTCGGGCAGCGCGGTGCGCCAGCGCGGCTCGATGCCGAAGCTCCAGGTGTTCAATCCCGCGCTGATGAGCGCCACCTCGGAGTTCACTCCCGCCGACCTCGCCACCGAGCGCGACTTCCGCGGTCGCCTGGTCGAGTCGGCCGTCGGCGCCCATCTGCTGAACGCCGCCTCGCAAGGGCGTCTCGAGCTCTCCTGGTGGCGCGAAGCGAACCGCGAAGTCGACTTCGTCGTCCGCGCCGGCAAGACGCTGCTCGCCATCGAAGTGAAGAGCGGCGCCACGAAGGGCGCGCAGCCGGGCCTCGCCGCCTTCACCGCCAAGTTCCGCGGCGCCAAGGTCCTGCAAGTCGGCGGCAGCGATGGCGTGCCGGTGGAGGAGTTCCTCGCGAGCGAGGTGGAGACGTGGTGGTCGGGGTGAGAAGCCGGGGGCGTCAGGCCGGCAGCAGCTTCTCGTTGAGCCAGCGGCGCAGACCGCCTCGGTAGAAGAGCCACTCGCGCTTCCACGGATCGAACCGCATGGCGAAGACGCGCTGCGGACGGCGGTTCGCCGCCGCGTCCGCGAATGCCCCGGCGAAGAGGCCGAGCAACATTCCGAGCTTCGCCGCCGAGCCCTTCTGCACCGCCGCGTTCGCCAGCAGCGCCCCCACCAGCGCGCCGACGGCGCCGGCTCCGGAGATGCGTGCGAAGCGCGTGATGGCATCCGCGCGCGGCCGCTCGAGCCGCACCACCCCCGCCTCCAAGAAGAGCACGACGTGGTAGGTGAGCCCGGCGTGCGAGAACTCGAAGCGCGGCGGATCATCCCCGAGCCGCGGAAGGTCGCGAAGCGGATCGGCCGCGTGCATCTCGGCGACGTCGTCAGCGAAGACGTCGACGGCGTCGTACGCGCCGTTCATCCGAGCCACCCCGACGGCGAGGTCGGAGAGGGTGAGGAGGGATCCTGGGGTGGGACTCATGTGGGAGGCTTCTCGGCGCTACCGAACTGGTCGAGGAGGAGCATCACCATCGGGCTTTCGCGACGAGTCATGCGAGCGAAGTCGGAGAACTCGTCTGGATGTCGTTCTCGCAGCGCCAAGAGGATAGCGGTCGCGTCGTCGATGCCATCGACCCGACGGCTCGCGACGAGTTCGCATCCCCGCCGGTGCATGGCGAGCAGGTCGCCGGCTGGCGGCGCGCCCACGTCATCGAGTGCGCGAGCGACCGACTCGACGAACTCGAAGACGACGGCGAACTCGCCGTGGACGGGCCGCCCCAGCGCACATTCAAGCTCCATTGCCAGCTCTACAGCGGTCGTGACCCGGGCTGCCGCTTCGTGACGCGCCTTCGCGGACGCCGCCACTGCCAGACGCGCCCGGTCATCCGCGGCACTCGAGGCATCCCGCAGCGCTCGAATCGACTCGGTGACCGCCGAGCGACAGAGTGGATCGAGCTGCTTGTAGACCGCCGAATGCTCCAGCTCGTTGAAGAGATGCCCTGCTAGGGTCACCACCTGAACCTCGACCGTCGTCCCGCGCAACGAATGCCGCGCCGCGTCGGACGCCACCTCGAGCAGCAGATGGGTCGCCTCGTAGCCGCTCTCCTTCCGGTGCTCCTGCTCGCAACGATCCACGGGCGCCAGTTCGAGACCCGACTTCAGTGCACGCCGCGCCCGGTCGACGTCGATCGCGCGGTAGACCATCACCCGGCAGCCCGCGACATCCGTCATCAGTCGATCGAAGCGCTCTCCCCTCGCCTCCCGTACCCATCGCTCGTCGGCCGCGTCGCGCCGGAGCCTCCGCTCGAACGACTCCGGCGACTTCGCCCGCGAAGAGGTGATCGCCATGACCGCATGCCGATGGAGGAGCTCGCGCACGCGCCGCTCCGCCCACAGCGCCGCCTCCTCGAAGCGGGGCAGCTGCTGCTCGAAGCGGCGGCGCAGGAGTTCGATGTCGGGATCGGTGAGCACGGGAGGAGAACGTCGCTCGAGGGCGGCGGTGACAGCTCGCCCAGTCACGACTCGATTCCTCGGGTGCCTCCGGAGAGGACCGCCCGGATCGCCGCCCGATCGGTACTCCACTGCGAGAGCATCGCCCGCGCGATCGCCGGCGGCAGGCAGACCGAGAACTTGAGCCCGTCGAGTGCTTCGTCGTCGATCGGCACGGCAAACGCCGCATCCGGCAGCTCGGAGAGCCGCTGCAACCGTCCGACGATCGTCCCGGCACCGCCCTTGGCGAGCTCGAACTCGACGAAGAGGTCTTCCGCTCGCGGCGGCGACTCCTCGCCGACGCCAAGTGCCGCCGCCAGCGCGGTGTTCACCAGACGCCCGCCAAAGGTCCACCAGCGTGCCGAACCTCCCACGGTCCTCTCCAAGACGCTGCCGCCCTCTTCGAGGAACGACAGCTCCTGGCGCAGCTTCTCCAGCTCCTCGAGCGCCCGCCGCGACCACTGCACGGCCTCCGGCGGCTGTGTCAGTCCACGGCGAATCGCCTGCGCCAACGCGAAGGTCATCGGAGCGCTGCGACCCAACCAGTTGGAGCGGCCGCGAGCGTCCGTTGGCTCGACGAACGCGATCCGCCGGCCCCAGTCGAGGTGCGCCACCTTCCAATATCGCCCCGCCAGCACGAGCGCCCGTTCGCCTTTCGTCGGCAGGAGGAACGTCGTCGAGTGGACTTGCCCCACCTCGACCCTGCCGTGCAGCACCTTGAAGAGTGGAGGCGTACTGAAGACCGACATCAGCTCGAGGAAGTGGCGGTAACCGAAGCTGCGCTCCCCTTCCGGGCCGAACGAGACGAGCCCATCGCTCTCGATCAAGATCTGGCGATCGAGCATGTGCGACCAGACCGCCCCGACTTTCCCCGGATCGAGGTCGCGCAACCCCGCGACACCGTCCAGCCATTCACGCCACCGGTCGAACGGCAACCCGCCCTCCTGCAACACCAGCGCCATCCACTGTTGTGCCAGCACGTGGAGCGGCTCGGCAGGAGGGACGATCGGCTCGACGTACCCCTCGCTCCAGAGGCGCAGCAGCCCGAGCGCCGCGAGGAAAGACTCGTCCGACGTGGTCAAGAAGAGGCAATTGCGGCGCGACCCCGATCGCCTGCCAGTACGTCCGATTCGCTGCAGGAAGCTGGCCACGGTGCCGGGTGCGTCGAGCTGCAAGACGCGATCGAGATCGCCGACGTCGATGCCGAGTTCGAGCGTGCTGGTCGCGACGATGACGCAGTCCTGCTCCTGCGCAAATGCCTCCTCCGCACGCCGCCGCTCTTCGGCCGAGAGCGAGCTGTGCGAGACGAAGGTCCGAACGCCGAGCACCCGCAGTTCCGCGGCAAGCTGCTCGGTGCGCGCTCGGCTATCGACGAAGACCAGCCGCTTCTCACCTCGGTGAAGGCGTGAGATGACGAGTGCGGCGTTCGCAACGCTGCCGACGTGGTCGACGCCGACCTCCGGCGGCAGCGGTGTCGCGGCAGCGGGTGCGACGACTCGACCGCGACCACGATTGCCTGCGACGAGCCACTGCAGCAGCTCCTCGGCGTTCCCGACCGTGGCCGACAGTCCAACTCGTTGCAGCGACGCACCCGCGATTCGTTGGATCCGCGATAGCACCGCGAGCAGGTGCCACCCCCGGCTGTCGCCCGCGAAGGCATGCAGTTCGTCGACCACCACCGCGCGGACATTCCGGAACAGCGTCGCGCGATCGAACCGCCGCGAAACCAGCAACCCTTCGAGCGACTCCGGCGTGGTCAGCAGCACGTCGGGCGGCTCGCGGGCGATCTCGAACTTCGCTCCGGCGGTGACGTCCCCATGCCACCGCGCCACCCGCCGCCCCACCAATCCGGCGTAGCGCGCCAGCCGCGGCTCGAGGTTGTTCAGCAGCGCCTTGATCGGGCAGACGTAGAGGATCGAAAGGCCGCTCCAGTGCTCGGCGAGCATCCGCGAGAAGAGCGGGAAGACGGCGGCCTCGGTCTTGCCGCCCGCCGTCGGCGCCAGCAGCAGCGCGTGGTCGCCGGCCAGCAGCGGCTCAATCGCCGCCTCCTGCAGCGGGCGGAGCTGCCGCCAGCCGAGCGAGTTGACGATGTGGTGCTGCAGCGCCGGATCGAGGCGCTCGAAGGCGCTCACGGCGGCAGCTCGATGTCGTCGGGGCTCTGTGCCTGCCGAGCGCGCCGCTCCTGCACGGTGAGCTCGGTGTCGTTCACGGTCAGCGCGTAGTGCTGCCGCGGGTCGAAATCGTCGAACTGGTCGACACGATCGAGCACGTCGCCGAGCAGCTTCTTCAGGAACACACGCGGGGCGACGCCGATCTTGCCGCCGAGCGCGCCAGTGACCGCACCCGCGAGCGTCGAGAGGTAGGAGTCGTCGCAGAGCCTCCGCACGCGCTCGCCGTTCGCGCAGTGGTCGGCGAAGAGATCGCGCACGCGCCGCCCCACCTGTTCGAGCCGCCCAACGTCGAATCCCGGTAGCCGAATCTGCACGGCGCGCGGGTTGTCGAAACGCGCCTCGGTGGCGAAGTCGACGTGGAGTCGCTGGGCGAGCGGCGCCAACCGCTGCACCCCCTGCGGGCCATCGAAGAAGGCGCCCGTTCCCGTGACGACGAGGTAGAGCCCGGGAAAGCGCCCGGCATCCACTTCGTCCAGGAGCTGCCGCAGCGCGTTCAGCGCCTTGTCGCGCACGTCGCTGCGCGCCCGCTGCAGCGTCTCGACCTCGTCGAGGACCAGCACCAGCCCGGCGCGCCCCGAATCGCGCAGGATCACCAGCAACCCCTCAAGGAAGCCGAGCGCCCCGAAGTGGTCGATGTCGCCCTTCAACCGCGCGAACCGCTTCACCTCGGCGCCGACGTTGGGATCGGCCGCCAGCCATGCCAAGAGCCCGTCCGCGATCGCCCGCTGCCCCTGCGCCGTCGCCTCGCGGTACGCCCGCAACGCCGCCGCGAAGGATGGCGCCGTCCGCGCGACACCGGCCAGCCGCTTCTCCAGCAGCTCCTGCGTGCGCGCCAGCAGCTGCTCGCTCTGCGCTTCGCCGACTGTCCCCTCCGCCAGGACGTCCTGCTCCAGCGCGAAGAGCCAGCCATCGATGACGTGGCGCAACGCACCGGCCAGCAACTCCTCGGTCGCCAGCCGCTCGACCAGCCGCCGATAGACCGTCTCCAGCCGATGGAGCGGCGTCTCGGTCTCCGAGATCTGCACCTCCGACGTCGCGAAGCCGCGCTTGCGCGCCCGCTCCTGCAGCCAACGCGAGAAGAAGGTCTTGCCGCTGCCGTACTCGCCGCGCACCGCCTTGAACCCGGCGCCCCCCGCCGCGACGCGCTGCAGCTCCTCGTCGAGCGTCGCCCCGAATCGATCGAGTCCGGTGGCGAGCAGATCGAGGCTCTGCGCCGGGACCGTTCCGCGCCGCAGCGCGTCGAGCAGCTCCTGTCGTCGCTTCGGGCTGACCTGCGCCATCGTCGCCACCTACTCCGAAAGCTCGAACTGGTCGAACAGCACCGGGCGATGGAGCTCGACCGTCTCGGTCGCGCTCTCTTCGGAAAGCGCCGCGTAGCCGTCGATGCTGAGCAGCCGCTGCAGCGCCGCCAAGTAGCCCGGCAACCGCATCGCCGGCACCTCGGCCGCGCGCGCCAACGCCGTCCGCGTCAGCTTGCCGCGCGCGTCGAGCGCCCGCAGCAAGCGCGCCACCACCTCGTCGGGCACCCCGAGCCGCGCCGCCTTCTTCCGCTGCTCGGCGTAGAGCTCCGTCGCCAGCAGGCGCGCCACCCAGTCGTCGCCATCGATTCGCGCCGCATTGGCCGAACGCGACCCCGCTTCAGCGGCAGCTGCGACCGGCTCCGCTTCCTCGCGAGCCGTCGCGAAGAGCAGCGGCTGCGGCGGCGCCACCGGCGCGGCCGTCGGCGTCGAGCGGCGGGGCTTCGCCGGCTCGGTGCGCGGCACACCTTCGGACGCAGCACCTTCTCGTACTGGCAGCGCTGCCGCCACTTCGAACCGCTCCCACCACGCGGGCTCGCGCGGCGGCGCTTCGACGAAGTCGGCGAGTCCAGCGAGCTTCGCCTCCGGCGCGAACACCGTCACCGGCACCACGACCTCCTGCGGCGTCGCGCCGCCGTGGTAGCCGCAGCGCCGGATCCCGTAGCGCACCCGCTCGCTCCACGGTGCAACGATGCCCGCCGCGCCACCCGCCAATACGCGCCGCCCGCGCAAAGCGAGTTCGTCGTCGCGCAGCGGCGTCCCCGGCAGGCGATAGCGCGCGCCGCTCTCGTCGCCCTCGCGCCGTTCGAGATCGCGCTCGACGATGTGGCCGTGGTCGCTGGTCAAGACGACGAAGCGCCCTCCGGCGCGCGCCGCATCCAGCAGCTGATCGAGCGGCCGGATCGACTCGGCCCCCCACCGGATCCGCTGCTGCTCACCCTTCGCCAGCCAGTCGTCGATGGCGTTCACCACGACAGCGACGACATCCTTGCCCCGCTTGGTCGATTCGAGGCGCGTCCGCACGTCGTCCGCCAGCCCGACGCCGCCGCCCCCCGACAGCTCCTCCTTCAGGTAGAGCTGCGCCGTCACCCCCTTCTCCCGCAGCACCGGATGGTCGCGCAGGCCGGCGCGCTCGACGCCGCCGTCGCCATCGCGCAGCGCGCCGCAGAAGAGGCTCGTCCGCGAATAGCGCGTCTCGGTCGGCAGGACCGCGATGCCCGGCAACCGACGGCTGGCCGGCGGCAGCAACTCGACGAAGCGGCGCGCCTCCAGATCGCGCGCCAGCTCGACGAAGTTGGCGGCGCTCATGCCATCCAGCACCAGCAGCAGCACCCCAGCATGATCGAGCAGCGGCGCCACGACCCGGCCGACGACCTCTTCCAACGGGACCACACCGTCGCTCGATCCTTGCTCCAGCCAGCCGGCGAGGAGCTGCCCGAACTCCCGATTCTGCTGCTCGCGCTGCTGCGTGGCGCGCGCGACCAGCTCGCGGAAGAGCGGCCCGAACAGCGGCGACGAGTGGCCGTCGGCGACGATCGCCCGCGCGAAGTCGACGAACGCCCCTTCGTCGAGCTGCCGCTGCGCCGCCGCCGCAAACGACCCCGCCTCCGTGGCAGGACGGCCACGCTGCTCGAGAAGCCACCGCCCGAGGCGCACGGCCATCTCCACCGCCTCGAGCTGCGCCTCCGCGTCGCTGGCGCGCTCGTGCGCTGCCAAGTCGGCGAGCGCCTCGTCGAGGGCCACGCGCGTCGCGCGAGCGTCCCCCTCGACCACCGCCCGCAGGTGCGCCCCGAGCCGCCGTGCCCGCGCCTCGAACCCCGCCGGCAAGAGGCTGCTGGCGCCCGCGGCCTCCAGCACGCCGAGCTCCCGCAGCAACTCGTCCGCGCGCCGGAACGCCGCGTCGACCGCCGCTGCACTGCCGTCGCGCAGGCGATCGCGGACGCTTTTCTCCGCCGCCTCCGCCCACTGCTGGCGCCACGTTCGATCGAGCGCACCGCCGAGTCGCCCCTCCAGCCGGATCGCCGCATCGCGCAGCGCGGGGTTCGCCACCGCTTCCGCCTCGTCGATCGCCGGCACCACGCGCAGCACCAGCCCGAGCGGCACGACATCGCCGGCCCGCTTCACCTCCAGCAACGCGAAGAGCGGCCGCGCGACGGCGCCGAGCCGCTCCTCGCCCCACGTCCTCAGCGCTGTACGCAGTTCCGTCGCGACGCTCTCGAACCGGCCAGCCGTCGCCTCGCGCTCGGCCCAAGCGATCCAGCCGTCGAGCGTCTGGGGATCGCCCGTGAAGCGCAGCGCGTGCTCCAGCAGCAGCCCCCAGGCGTGGTTGCGATCGAGCACGCCGCCCGGCGCCTTCCACTGCACCGAGGGCGGCAACTCGAGCAACGCATCGAGCAGCGCGCCCGACGTGCCGCCGCCGCTCGACTGGCCGGAAGCGGCCGAAAGGAGCGGATCGATCGCCACCGCGCCGAACCGTTGCTCCAGCAGTTGCGTCCGCTCGAGCGGATGGAGCTGCGCGCGAGCGAGGCGCGCCAACACGTCCTGCCCGAGTTGACGCTCATCGGCCGGCGTCAACACGACGAGCGGCAGCGCGGGAACTTCCGCCGCCGCGGCCGCCTCGGACTCGGTCAACGCCTCGCGGACTTCGAGCGGCGACGCGCAGCAGATCACGCGCGCCCGGCCACGCGACTCCCCGAGGTCGATCTCGCTGCCGCCGCGCCACGGAGTCGACGACTGGACCGCGACGACGACCGGTCCCACCCACTCGCGTTGCTGGCGTCGCATGCGATCCAGCACGTCGTTGACCGCGATCCGGAGCGTCGCTGTCGTCAGCGCCAACTCGCTCACGGCGCCCTCCCGTCTGAGTCGAGCTCCCACTCGACCGTGAGGCGGCGGCGCCCGTCCTTCCGCAACTCGTCGGCGAGCTTCGCGAAGAGCTGCTGCGCCGCGGCCAGATCGAGCCGCTCCTGCCGCGACCGCTGCGGCGCCGCGGGTCGCGCACCACCGAACGGCGGCAGGCTTGCGCTCGGTGGAGAGTTCGGCGGTGCGGTAGGAGGTGAGCCGGATGAAGACGGCGAGGTCGGCGATGGCGCGCTTGGAGCCGGAGCACTTGGCGGCGGCGCGGGCGCACGCGGCACGGCGGAGAGCAACCTCACCGCCTCCGCCTCGACCCTTGTGAGGACCGGCGCCAGCTCGCGCGCGAACTCATCGTCGTGGAGCGCCTCGGCGACCTGCTGGCGCAACCCCGCCGCAGCGCTCTTGCGCTCGTCGTGGAGGTTCTGCAGCGCTTCCAGCAGCGCCCACTTCGTCGCCCCGATGGCCGCCGCCACCTTCGCGGCCCCCTTGATCGCGGTGCCGAGCGACTCGGCGCTGACCGACGGCGTCGCCGTCGCCAGTGCATGCACAACCTGCTCAGGGCGCAGCGCCGCCAGCTGATCCAGCAACGCCGCCGCCGCTCGCGCCGCCATCAACCGCGGCGCCGTCGACTCCTCGACCGCGAAGTCGCGTAGCAGCGGCGGCAGACGGGCAGCGACCGTTCGGCAAGCGTCGCGGTGCTCCTTCGCCAGCCGCTGCACCTCCTCCGCGAAGCTGCGCACTTGGTTGGCGCTGCAGAGCGCCGGCTGCGCGATGCCGAGCAGTCGCGCTCCGCGATCGATGGCCGTCAGCCATTCCGCTTCGTCCGGGAGCGCCTGCTCCTTCACCACCAGCTCGTCGTCGATCCGATCGAGGGTCGGCACCTCGATGCCGCCGTGGCGCATGAAGATGCGGTTGGTTGCCGCCGCGTAGTCGAGCAGGATCAGGTTCTGCGCCTTCGGCTCGAGCCCCATCGGCGTCGGACGATCGAGGAACTCGCGCAGCGCGCGCACTGTCACCTCGCCGCCGCTGCGCTTCGATTCGCGGTCGAGGTGGTCGCGCCAGTGGCGGTCGCGCACGAAGTGCGACTCGTGCATCTTCCCGAGCTTCAGCGCCTCCGCGACCTGCCGCATCTCTTGGCGCATCTCCTTCGGGATGTCGATCCGCCCTTCGCGCACTTCGAGGCTCTTGTCGAGCCACTCCTTCACCCGCTTCCACGTCGCCGCCTTGATCGACTGCTCAAACGGCGGATGGGCCGGGAACTGGCGCGACAGCAGCTGATCGAGCAGCCCGCTCAACGCCCCTTGAAGATTCGCCGCCACCGGCAGCCGCGGTGCGAAGGTGTCATCCAGCGAGCGGAGCATCTGCCCCGGATCGTGGCTGACGTCGACCACCGTCGCCTGCGCCGGCGCCACGCCGTAGGCCATCAGCAGCGCGTGGCGGAACCGCTCGGTGAGGGCGCTGCGCTGGCTGTCGAGGATCGAGCGGGCGCTGACGCGGTCGGCCGAGGCGAGGTGGCTGGTCGCCTGGCGCAGTCGATCGTCACTCGCCAGCACGTAGTCGAGCTTCACCAGCTGGCCGAGATCGCGTTTGGTCTCCTGCGTGAAGAAGGTCGGGATCCAGCAGACGGTGCGCTGCGGCTCATTCTTCGCGCGGAACGTCTTCACCCGTTCGACATCGTCGCTCCAGCTGAATCCCTCCTCGTCGAAGGGGAAGTCGATCACCAGCTTCCAGCTGCTCTTGCCGTTGCGGAACGACTCGTCGGGCAGATCGCGGATGTTCTGGAAGACGATGTCAACCTGCCGCTCCGAGCCGCGCCACTCGAAGCGGTGCGCCAGCTGCGCTGCGAAGAGGTCGTCGCGGTCGGCGACCCCCATCGACTCGAACAGCATCTGGCGCAACCGCCGGATCCGGTTGCCCTTGTTGTCCTCGCCGGCGACCTTCTCCAGGATCGCCTCGGTGTCGACGCCGCTGATTTGCAGCGACACCGTCGGATTCGGATCGTTCGGCGTGCCGGCCAGCCGGATCTCGCCGACCCGCGCCGCCCAGTCGCGCAGCCGCTTCAGGACCAGTTGCGCCTCCTGCCCCGGAATCGGCGTGGTGATCGTGCCGTGGTTGAGAGCCGCCATTCGCGCCGGCGTCAGCTCTTTCAGGACCGGACACTCGGGCACCAACGCCGCAAGCAGCAGCGTCTTCATCAGCCCGTCCTCGGCCCGGAACTGTCGCGCCTTCGGATCATCGGGCGCGGCCGCCGCCTGCGCCGCCGTCATCGAATGGAGCGACTCCAGCAGCGGCCGCAGCTTCGTCAGGTAGAGCTTCCTCGTGGCGTCGAAATGCGCCTTCGCGTCGGACGTGATCGGATCGTTCCCTTCCAGTAGGGCGTCGTAGAGGTCGCCGACCGGGATCAGCTGACCCAGTTCGAGTCGCTCGCGGCGGTCGAACAGCAGCTGCACCATGATCTTGAGCGCGGTCCGCTCGCGCTGCAGCAGCGACGAGACGGCGACCAGCACCTCCACCAGCGCCGGGCTGAAGGGGTAGACCTGCCGGAACATCCGCTCGTCGGCGTGCTTGGTCAGCAGCGTGTCCAGCACGTCGCCGCGCACCCGCTTCGTCTTCGCGAACGCCTGATCGATCTCCTGCCGGGCCGCTTCGCTGCGCGGCTTGAGGACGCGCTTCTCGGCGATGGCCGGGAGGTTGCGGTCTTCGAGCTTCACCACCTGGAAGCGGGCGTCCTGCAACTTCAAGTTGTCGTAGAAGCCGAGCTTCTCGGCACCGGTCTGATGCGCGCCGATCAGTTCGCGCAGGTCGCGCTGCCGTGCAATGAAGCTGACGATCGGGATCGGCCGGCTGGAGGTCTGCGACTCGACCAACTTGGTGAGCTTCTGCGTCTCGCGATGGATGAACTCGCTGTTGCCGACGTGCATCGCCAGCCACAGGACCAACTCATCGAGGAAGAGCACCAGCGCGTCATAGCCAAGCGCCTTCGCGTGCTGGCTGATGACGGAGAGCCCCTCGTCGAGCGGAAGGTAGAGCTCGCCGTCGTGCTTCGCTACCTGCGCGTAGGCAGGGAAGAAGCGCGCGACCAGGTCGCTCACCAGCCGGCTGCGCTGCGCACCGTCGGCGCGCTGCTCACCGGGGGCGAGCGGCGCCACGCGCAGCGCCGCCTCGAAGGTGGTCGCATTCCAGATAGTGTCGAGCGTGCCCCAGCCCGAACCGCCGCGCGCAGCGCCGGCGCCACCGTTCAGCTCGGCGAAGAAGCGCTCGTCGCCGAGCTGTCCGCGCAGACGCCGCGCGTTGTCGAAGATCGGATCGGCCAGGAAGACGGCGGGCAGCGGCGCTTCGGGATGGGTCGCACGCAGGTGGGCGACGTAGTGGCCGAGCAACGCCGACTCGAGGCTGACGGCCCCCAGCAGGTGGTAGGGCACACGCAGGAACTTCTTGCCACGCAGCCACCCGTCGTGGCGCGCCACCACTTCCGCGAGGCCGGGGAGCGAGCGCGCCAGCGACTCGTGCTGCAGCAGCAGGTGCAGCACCGCCATGAAGTGGCTCTTACCGGCGCCGAAGCTGCCATGCAGATAGGCCGCCTTGCTGCTCTTCGATTCGACCGCCGACTTCACCAGCGCCAGCGCCTCGTCGAAGCACTTCGCCAGCTGCGGCGTCGCCTCGTAGTCGCCGAGGGTCTGCGCTGCGCGCGTGACGCCATCGGTCAGCTTGAGGACGAAGTCCTGCGTGTGGAGCCGTTCCGGGATCTCGATCAGCTCTTTCAGCAGCGTCATGCGTCGCCCTTCGCTTGCGTCTTCGTCTTGCGCCGCCGTGCCGCCATCGGCGGCACCATCACCCGCACCTCGGCCAGCGTCTTGCCGAGGCGGCGCGCCTCCCCGTCGACGAACTCCTCGAAGTAGTTCCCGAACGCGAGCCCCGTCGCCGGATCGAGCGCGTTGTGCCACTGCTTCAGCCACGGCACCAACTGATCGAGCCCGGCCAACAGCGGGCCAAGGCGCTCCGGCGGCGCCGCCTCGTCATCGCGCAGCGTGACGTAGCGAGCGGCCAACGCCTGCGCCTGTTCGCGCGCATCGAACCCGGCCCAGGTGACGACCGGCGTCGGGTCGCCTGCCAACTCCGCGCCGGGCACGAGCACGAAGCGCTCCTTCGGGACGTCGAGCTTCCCACGCAGCCGCCAGCTCGGCCCCGGCAGGAAGTCGGCCGCGGCGTATTTGGGCGGCGGCTCGATCGGGCCGACCTTCTCGCCCGCGTCCTCGCGCCGCTGGAGTTCCCAGCACTTCTCCCAGAGCGCGCGCTTGCGAAGACCGGAGTCGCGGTAGCGCAGCCTCGGCAGGTAGGGCACCGCCTCGTCGAGCGCGAGCGTCGTCACCAGCGCCGTCAAGTCGAAGTCGGCACGCTTCGTGTAGAGCTCCGCCACCTGCAGGAACTCGCCGTCGTGGCGCACCCGATCAGCGAGCTGCGCACCGCTCAGAAGTTGCGCCTCCGGCCAGAAGCGCCGCTCTTCGAGACGCGCCAGCAGCCATTGCCGTAGTGCGCGCTCCTCCTGCACTTCCCACGACTCACTGGCCCAGCGCCGCTTGTACTCGGGGCGCTCGATCAGGCGGACGTTGGCGTTCGACTCGATCTCGGCGATGCGCCGTTCGACGAGCTGGCGGTAGGCCGCCGGCCACTGGGATGGGAGTTCGGTGATCGGCTTCGAGCCATGGCGGGCGAACCACTCCGTCGACTGCTTGCCACTGGCCACGTCGCGGGCCAGGACGATCTCGAACGCTCGCGTGCCGAGCTCGATGGGCACAGCTCCAGCGGTCGACACGAGAGCCTCAGGCGTGAGCGCGAACGCGGCGTAGGTCGCCCAATCGAGCTCTTCCTGCACCCCAGTCATTATTTGGAACAGTGCCGAGTACCGAACCCGCGCGGCATCGAGTGTCGTCCGCGACGGTACTCCATCGCAGAGCACGCGGAGCGGAGCGGTCGCTGCAAGTTCGGCGATCGTCGAATCGAGTCGCCGTCCGAGTTCCACTGACAGCTGAGCCGGGAGCGGGAATGCCTCGACTTTCGTACCGGTGAACTCGAAGAACCGCTCCCACTCTTCGTTGGCGATCCCCCCGCCGTACCCGCCATTGCCCTTGTCGTGGCAGACCTGCCGCAGCCAAAACCCGGCGAGTGACGAGTTCAGCAATCCGAGCACACCGAGGTGGTCGTCCTCGGTCGCGTCGGGCGGCAGCTTGATCACCGGCGCTGACTGTTTGAACACCTTTCCGCCGCGATCGAGCACGAAATGGTTGTGCGTCGCGACGAAGGCGAACGCGATCGAGAGCGGGGTGCGATTACGGTCGATCGGGAGCTGGTGGTACTCGAACCACGGACGGCCGCGTTCGCGATACGTCGTCTTGCTGAAGTCCAGCCGCTCGCGCAGGACCGTCCGCATCGGCCACAACCAGCGCTGCAGGAGCGGCGAGTCGACGAGTTCGATCGCCTCGTTGTACGGGAACGCGACGACCAGTTCGGTCGACAGCTGCCAGTCCCGAACGAGGTCCCCGACGACCAAGGGGCGCATCATCTCCCGCGGCAGCTCGCACGCTTTCGGGCAGCCCGTATCGACGCTGAACGCCTCGTCTTCCCCTAGCACGGCGCCAAACCCGATGGACACAACGTGATCCTGAAGCAGGCTCGTCGCCCGCTCGTCGATCAGTTCCTTCAGCTCCGATGCTCCGCCACCGCCAATGCTCCACGGGTGCTTCGCGAAGCGGCCGCGCTCGATGTCCGAGACGCTGACGAACGCGCCGGTGAACCCCGGCCGATCGACGTGGTCGACGATCTCGCGCCAGACCTGCCCCCGCGCCGGATCGTCGGGAGTCGTCGGCTCACCCCGGATGCCCAGCACCGCACGCATCGTTGCATCGCGCGCCGGCCGGTGCCTCGCGAAAAGGATCACGGTGGGAGTTCCGTGCCCTGGGATGTACGCGCCCGAGGTGTCGATGACGTGGGTCAAGTCGCGCCGGTCGAGGAACTCCTCGATCAGCTTCTTGCCGAATTCCCGCTTCATGAACGAGTTGGCCGTGATCATGCCGACGTAGCCCGCCGGCGGCGGCGTCGCCACGGGATCTGCGCTGCCGAGCGCTAAGTCGAAGAAGCGCTCTGTGAAGGGCACCCCGAGCGAGTACTTGCGATGGCACGTCGCGTACTTGGCGCGGTACGCCTCGTTCAGAGCCGCATCCTTTGGCGTGATGTACGGCGGATTGCCGACGACGACGTGGTAGCGCTGCTCGAGGAGCCGCTTCGCCTCCGCCGCGTCCTCGGTCGCGTAGGCGTGCTCGATCGACCTCTCATCTCCGTGCAGTCCTCGCTGCACGCCACGGATCGACTCGGTCCGCGCTCCATGCAGCAGCGAATCCCCCGTCGCCAGCTGCGTCTTGAAGTTGAACGCCCCCGCCAGCCGCTTCACTCCCGCCGCCGTCAGCGCCGCCACCAGCAGTCGGAAGCGCGCAATGGCGATGGCGAACGGGTTCACGTCGACGCCATGGAGCGCATCGAGCGTCCGCTGCACCAGCACGGTGACGTTGGTGCCCGGCTCCTTCTGCTGCCAGCGCTTTAGCAACCGGGGAAATGCGCCGAGCAGAAAGTGGCCCGAGCCGCAGGTGGGATCGATCAGCTTCACCTGCTCGAAGCCGAACTCGGCGCAGGCTGGTTCCAACGTCCGATCGAGGATGAACTCCTCGATGAACTCCGGCGTCTGCAGCAGGGCGAAGCGCTTCTGCGCGCTCTCCGAGAGTTCCTGGTAGAGGTCGCCCAGGAACCGGGTGTTGCGCGCTGGATCGGTGAAGTCGTGGCGCAGCGCGCCGGTGGCGCCGTCTTGCTGCTCGAAGAACTGGAGCAGCTCCTTCGCCCGGTCGGCGCTCGGCCCCACGACGAAGAGCGGGTTGTGGCTCCGATCGAAGAGCGGCCCCATCCCGGGCAGCGTCGCCACCTCGTCGAAGACCGCCAGCAGCCAGTCGCGCTCGTTCGCATCGAGGTGGGCGTGGAACCACTGAAGGCGCAGGTCGCGCGCCCGCTCGAGACGCGCGCCGACGCCGCCGAGCTTGGGCTCGGCCACGAGGTCGTTGTCCTCGAGGAAGCGGACGAAGACCGCCGCCAGGAGCCACGCCACCCCGACCTGCGTCACGAACTCCTCGCTCCAGAGCTCGAAGGAGTGGGCGGTGCGGCCCGCCTCCTTGGCGCGCGCATGCTCGGCGCGCATCGCCGCGAGGACCGCCGGCTGCTCCCCCATGCGCAGGCGCAGGTCCTCCTCCATGAGGGCGAGCTGGCGCTGCAGGTCAGCAAGGAGTCGCGGGCGAACGATCACGGGCGGGGGTTCCCTTCCTGCAGCGTCCCGCGCGCGCGGGCGCCGACGGAGCGATGGCGGTTCTTCACCCAAGCGGAGTCGAGTGCCAGCCACTCGCCGTTGGCGAGGACCGGCACGAGGCGGCCATCGATCTGCGGTCGTGGCCCGGGCGACGACTGCGCCAGGAGCAGCCAGAGTCCGTGCAGAGGCCGCTCGCCTGCCTCGGGGCGGCGTCCGGCCCGCTCGCGCAGCGCGGCGAGGCGCTCGATCTGCTCGTACCGCTTAAGGAGCCCTAGCTCGGTGAGCAGCAGCGGCCGGCCAGCGGCCGAAAGTTCGGCCAGCAGCTCCCCCGTCGCCAGCGACGCCAGCGTGACGAGATTGCGCCAGCCGGCAGCGCCCTCGCCCGCCGCGTCGGTCGCGCGCACCAACTGCCAGTCGACCCCCTTCTCCTGCGCGATTCGCTTCATCCGCGCCAGCAGCGCCGCGTCGAAGGAGAGGCCGTCCAACGCGAAGCGGGCGCGCAGCTCGGCGCGCGCGGCGAGGTAGTGGCGCGGCAACACGGAGAGGGCGAGGAAGCCGCCGCGGCGATGCGAGAGGGTGAGGCGGCGTTCCACCTCGGCGGCGTTCACCACCTCCGGATCGACCTCGGTCGGCGCGAGCGGCGCCAACTCGGGCGCAGTCGTGTGGCGCGAACTGGTGGCGTCGGCCTGCGTCAGCTGCGTCGTCCGCAGGTCGTGGGCGACGTAGGCGTTCTTCGCCGGGTCGAAGCGGATCAGCCGGCCCGATTCCTTCAGCAGCTCGTCCAGCGCCGGCCGCGGCGGCAGCGGCGCGGCGTCGGGATAGCGGGCCGCGATCCGCTCGCGCAATTGCGCTTCGGTGATCGTCTCCTGGTTCAGCAGCGCGGCGTGGGCCAACTTCAGCGCTCGCTCCGCAGGCATCCCCTTCGGATAGAGCTCGAGGCGGTTCGAGACGGCGGCGCGCTCCGAGGCCGCGGCGGCGAGGCGAACCAGGCGGCTCGGCGCGACGACCGGTGAACCGGCGGGTGGTGCGATCCCTTGCAGCGACTGGATGACGGCAGCCGGCGCCGCCAGCGGGTCGGCGAGCGCCAGGGCATCGGCCTTCTTGCCAAGCTTCAGCGCCCACTCGGCGAGCGCGCTCGACTGCGCGACCAGCGGGCGTGCGCCGAGGCGGTGGAGCGCGAAGCGCTGCGGTGACGCGGCGCCGTCGACCGCGCGCTCCGTCTCCAGTGCCGCGCGCAGGAGCGATTCGAATCGGCGCGGGGCGCTGGCGTCGGCCCGTTCGGCGCTCGACTCGACGAAGGAGCGCACCAGCTCGTCGAAGGTGGCGACGCCGCCATGCGCGTCGAGCAGCGCGGCGACCTCATCGCGAAGCTGCGCGACGGGCGCGATCTTGAGCCAGCGCGTCGTCTCCTTGGCGAGGAGCTGCCGGATCCGCTCGCGGGTGACGCCGGTCGAGGTGGCGACGTCGCTCTGCGTGACGACGGCGCTGGCGTTCGCAGCGCCACGCAACGGGGCGAGGCCAAGCAGCTGCTCGATGGCGACGACGCGGGTCGTGTCGCGGTCGTTGCGCTTCGCCGGAAGCAGCTGGCGCAGGAGCGTGGCGCTGTCGAGCGCCTGCGGCGTCTCGGAGGAAGCGGCGGCCGGCGCGGCGGGCGCGGGCGCAACGGCGTCGCGCTGGTCGCGCGGGAACTTTGCGGTGAGGAGCTTCAGCAGCTCGAAGAGCTTCTTGCGCGTCTCGTTGCCAACGCCGCGCATCAACGGAATCTGCGCGACAGGCAGCGCGAGGAGCTCGCGGACGACGGCGACGTTCACCCGCTCGAGCGCGTTCAATGCGCGGTTCGTGAGCCCCAACGTGGCGAGCGGCGAGTCGAGCGTCGCCTCGGAGACCGCGGCGACGAAGTCGATGGCGCCGCCATCGCTGCTCGACAGTGCCGGGGCATCGACCGTGTCGAAGACCTTGCGCCACTTGCGCAGCATCTCCTCGGCGTTGTCGAAGCGCTGCTTCGGATCGCGCCGGAGCGCTTGCTGGAAGAAGGTGCGCAGCGGCTCGCGCAGTGCGGCCGGCAAGAGGTCCGCGTCGAGCGTCGCCTCGACGTCGAGCAGCGCCGGGTCGGTGCGGCCGTCGCCGAACTTGGGCAGCGTGGCGGTCGCCATCTCGTAGAGCGAGACGGCGGCGGAGAAGCGCTCGGCGTGGAGGTCCCAGCGCGGCGGCTTGCGCAGCGACAGGAAGGGGTCGATGTAGTGGCCGGTGCCGGCGCGCAGGTTCTCGGTCGGCGTCCGCGCGAGGGAGAAGTCGAAGAGGACGGCGTGCTGCCGATCCCCGCGCCCCATCGGAACGACGCCGATGTTGTCGGGCTTCACGTCGCGGTGGGCGATGCCGCGCTGCTCCAGATGGACCAGCGCGTCGAGGAGGTCCTCCCCGTAGCGCTGCAGCAGGTCGATGCCGAACGGCCCGTCGCGCCGCAGCAGCTGCCCCAACGTCAGCTCGCCGGCGAAGGAGAGCAGCAATCCGACGTGGCCGTTGATCTCGACCGTGCGGTGGCACTCGACGACGGCCGGATGGCGCAGCTGCGCCAGCACGTCGCCCTCAGCGCGCAGCAGCTCGTTCTTCGCCGGCTCCGCCGCGAGCTTCAAGACGCGCTGCGTTCCGGCGTGGTCGACCAGGAAGGCGACGGCGGTCGAGCCGTGGCCGAGGCGCTTCTGCACGGTGATCGCGTGGTCGAACTTGGCGCCCTTGCCCGCGGTGGTCGGGTCGCCCTCGAACTGGTCGTCGGGGCGGGTGTACTCCTCCTCGACCGTCTCGAGCTGGTCGAGGAACTCGCGCACCGAGCCGAAGCGCGCGGCAGCGTCGGGGTGGGTCGCGTTGCGGACCAGCTCGCAGAGCGACTCCTTCGCACCGTCGAGGACCGCGGCGATCTCGAGGCCACGGCGGCCGGCGAGCTTCTGCGTCAGCTCGAGCTGCGAGGTGGCCGGCGGCTCGCCCGAGAAGACGTGGTAGGCGATGGCGCCGAGCGAGAAGAGGTCCTGCTCCTCGCCCGGCAGCTCCGCGGCGCCGGCGGCGTCGCCACGCGTCTGCGCGCGCAGCGCTTCGGGAGCGACGTAGACGCGCGTCGACTCGTCGACGAGGTCGGAGAGGTGCATCGTCATCGTGACGGCGTGCGACGTGGCGGTGGCGACCTCGCGCGCGGCGGTCTGCCAGTTGAAGAGGACGACGTCGGGGAGGCGCGTCGCCGTCGAGCCACCCGGCTCCGGGATCAGGACGCAGCGCGGAGTGAGGGCGCGGTGGACGAGGCGCTTCTGGTGGGCGTACTGGAGTGCCTCGGCGACGCGCCGCACCAGGTGGAGGCGCGTGTCGAAGTCGAGCTCGCTCTTGCGATCGCGCAGGTACTGCTCGAGATGGACGGCGCGGGGGAGGTGGTCGAAGAGCAGCGCCGGCCCGAGATCGGAGTTCCGGAACTCGAGCGCGCGCAGGATGCTCGGGTGGTTGATCCCCTCGAGGACGCGGAACTCCCGCTCGGCGGCGCGCTCGACCGTTTCGGCCAGCTTGCGATCGGCGCCGCGCGGCGGGACCGAGTAGATGCGCACGCGCCGGAAGCTGCCGCGGATCGTCGTGTGCTCCGCCAGCCAGTCTTGGCAGTGCGGCGCTTCGAAGATGCGCTCGCACAGCCGCCAATCTCCCACCCGTCGCTCGAGGGTCGGCGACCGGATGCCGATCTCCTGCATCGCACGCGTGATGGCCGTGGCGAGACGCTTGTCGACGAGCGGCCGACCGGGGTCGCACGCTTCCTCCGGGGTGACGTGGCAGAGGGCATGGCCGATGCCGGGACGGACCAGGCGGCGCGGTGCGCCTTCCGGGGCGCCGGGCTCGCGCTCGTAGCGGTCGCGGAGCAGCACGACGCCATCGAGTGCCGGCGGCAGCCGCTTCTGCAACGCCGGATCGGAGAGGAAGACAAGAGGCTCGAGGAAGGGAATGCGCCGCTCGCGAAGCAGCGTCTTCGTCGAGCGCAGCAGCGAGATCAGCTTCTTCGCCTTGCGATTGGCCAGCAGCAGCGGGTTGTCGAGCGTCTCGCGCGTGCCGTTCGGTCGCACGCGGGTCCAGACGTGCGCGTCGCCCTCGACGATCCCCTGCCAGCTCTTGATCTCGATCAGGAAGAAGCCGCGCCGGGTCAGTACCAGCAGGTCGACCTCGTGGACCTGCCCCCCCTCATCGATGAACTCGAGGTTCGCCCAGACCCGCACGCAGTCGGACTCGGGCAGCTCGCCGCGGACGTACTCCTGCGCCTCCCGCTCATGCGGGTGGAGCGACTCGGAGACCTGCTTCCAGTAGGGGGAGTCGGAGTGCACGGGCGATGCACGAAGCTCCGGGAGGGCGAGGGCGGGCGCGCCCGAGGTGGCGGTCGTCGATCGAGCGGCGAAGCGTAGCCAAAGCGCCCCCCGTTTCCCCGGGGCAGCACGGGGAACATGGCGATCGCTTCGCACGGCGGTGCGCCGTCGCGTTCGGGAGTTCCCGTAGCGGCGCGACCGAGCGCCGACTTCGTTCGGTCGCGCCGGCCCGGTTCATTGGTCTTCGGAGAGCGAGCCTGCCACGAAGTCGTGATCGCCGGCCGCGGTACGACCGAGCCCGCCGCCGACCGTGGCAGCGGTCGCGATGCCGGTCACGTTTCCTTCGCCGCCGACGATCGAGCAGAAGGAGCCGCCGCCATTCGCGTCGCCGAGGCATTCGTTGCCGATGCCGGCGAGGATCGCCGAGTAGTTCGCCGACGTCTCGTTGTAGCGGCCGCCGACGACGACCGAGGCCTGCCCCATCGAACGGTTGTCGAAGCCGCCAACGACGACGGCCTCGTTGCCAGCCCCACCGCTTCCGGCGGCGCGCGCTTGATTGCCGGAACCACCGAGCACGACCGAGCTGCCCGCGGCAGCCCAGTTGAACGAGCCGCCGAACGCCGCCGATTGGTCAGCCGTAGCCGCGTTGTAGCCGCCTCCGGAAACGGCGCTCCAGTTCCCGTCCGCGCGATTGCGCCGCCCGCCGTGCACTCCGGCGTAGTCGCCACCGGCGACGTTCGACTCCCCGACGACGATGCCGCCGAAGCGCTTGTAGTTGTGTCGCCGACCGACCGCGACGTAATGCGAGCCGGTGCGGTCGTCGGACTCGATCTCGTTCCCGCGTTCCTGGTAGCCGACGATCAAGTTGCCGAGCCCGTTCGACGAATCGGTGACGCCGATCCCGTTCACGATCTGCACGTTGGCGCCAGTGACGCGAATCGTCTTCAACTGGCCTCCGAAGCCATCGTCGAGATACTCGATGCTCAGGTGACTCAGGATGTCGCGCTGCTCCGCCGTCAGGCACGCATGCCGCGGCAGGATCGACTGCGCACCGAGCGGTCCCGACGCCGCCCACGCCAATGCGACCACGATGACCAGCAGTTCCGCGACACGAGCGATTCGGCTGAGGAGCATCGATCGTTCCTTCGCAGGGTTGGGCGACCGCAACGCAATGCGTGATCGCCCTTGAAGAAGTCATCTGGTGTCACTCACCAGAGGGCGGTGACGCTACCGCTGCCCGATCACGCGAAGCGAGCGTTCGGATAACGCGTCGACGCAGATGCGACTCTCCATACCCGCTTGGTATCCCAGAGCTGCCGTAGCAAGCTCGCGCCTCGCCGAGCTCGCTTGCAATCGCGTCGCTTCCGTTCATCTGTGTACCCCTCGAAGGCCTCCACCCCCATGCCCTCCTCCCCCACCCCCTCCTCCTTCGACGACTTCGAGCAGCAGCAACGCTCGTTCGACCTGATCGATCGGCACCGCGCGGCGCTCGCGGTCGAGGCGGCGCGCATCGCGGCGGAGGCGCCCGACGTGGCGGCGGCGGGGCTTGCGGGGTTGATCGTGACGCCCGAGGCGCCGGAGGCGGAGACGCTGCTGCAGGCGATCGGGTTGCCGGCGGAGGCGGCGCAGAGCGGCTTCCTCGGGATCGTGCCGCGCGAGCTCGCGGCGGCGATCTTGCGCGACGTGGCGGCGGAGGCGGTCGACGAGTTGGCGCGCCTCGAGGCGAAGGTGGCGGAGGGCCAGCGGCCGCTGGCGATCGTGCTGCTGGCGAAGGACGGGCTGCGACTCGGGCTCGCGAGCTACGACGGTGGAGAGGCGGCGAGCGGCTGAGCGGCGCGCGCTAGCGTGCCCCGTCGACCGCGCATCGCACCAAGCGGTTCGCCCCTCCTCGCCCTCCATCGGAGTCCCTCGATGGCACGCCGCTCCGCCGCGCGCAAACCTGCCGCGCGCACCACCGCTCGCAAACCCGCCGCGCGCACCACCGCCTCCACGCTGACGTCCGCCGCCTACGACGCGGCGCAGGAGCCGCCGCTCGCGGCGCTCTGCCGGAAGCTGCGCGCCGCGATCACGCGGGCGCTGCCGGCGGCGAAGGCGCTGGTGTGGCACGGCTCGCCGGTCTGGTTCGTCGGCGAGGTGCCGGTGGTCGGCTACTGCGTCGGCGCGAAGGGCGACGTGCAGCTCCTCTTCTGGAACGGCCAGGCGTTCGACGAGCCGGGCCTCGCGCCGCTCGGGAAGTTCCGCGCCGCGCAGGCGCGCTACCGCAGCGCGGCCGAGCTCGACGCCCCGACGCTCGCGCGCTGGCTCGCGAAGGCGGGCACGCAGCTCTGGGACCTCGACGAGCTGCGCGTGCGCCGCGAGCAGGCACAAGCGGCGAAGAAGGGCAGCGCGGCGAAGGGGAAGGCGGCGAAGGGGAAGGCGGCGAAGGGCAACTCAACGAAGGGCAAGACGGCGAAGCGCATGCGCTGAGCCGCGCCGCGCGCATCACTCGCCCCGCCACTCCTCGCCCCGCTCGCTCGAGAGGGATCAACTTCCGGTCACTCGCCTCTTCGCTCCATCTCCCTCCTCCCCTCTCCCTCCTCCCCCCTCACCGGAAGTCGCGCGAGCGCGCCTCGATGCGGCCGGCCCACTCGGTGAGGTCGACGACGCGCTCGGCCAAGAGGTGCACCACGTCGCCGACCCGCTCGACTCGGCCGCGCACCAGCAGCAGCCGGCCGGCGATGCAGGCGAGGCGGAAGCGCTGCTGCTCGCGCTCGCGGACGATGACGTTGGCGATGCCGCTCTCGTCCTCGAGCGTCATGAAGAGGATGCCCGACGCGGTGCCGGGCTTCTGGCGGTGGAGCACGAGGCCGGCGACGGCGATGCGGGCGCCTTGCAGCGCGCGCGCCAGCACGCTGCAGGGCGCGCCGCCGTGCTTGGCGACCTGCGCGCGCAGGAAGTGGAGCGGGTGGGAGTGGAGCGTGAGGCCGGTGAGCGCGTAGTCGGCGACCACCAGCTCCGCTTCGCGCGGCGGCGGCAGCGACGGAGTCTTCGGCGGCGATGACGCCGGCGATGACCGTGGCGGCGCGGCGGCCGGCGGCGGCGCCTGCGCGAAGAGCGGCGCCTGCGTGCCCGCCACGGCCGCCTCCCACCACGCCGCGCGGCGATGCGGCGCGAGCGCCCCGAAGGCGCCCGCCTCCGCCAGCAGCCGCGCCTCGCGCCGCAAGAGCGCCGCGCGCCGCGTCACCTCCTCGATGTCGGCGAAGGGGCGATCGGCGGAGGGCGCTTGCGCGATCGCCGCCGCGCGCGCCGCGACGATCCGCTGCGCGCACTCGGCCGAGAGCCCCTTCACCATGCAGAGCCCGAGCCGAAGCGCCGGCCCGCGCGCCCCCCACCGGGCCGGCGCCGCCGCCACCGCCCGATCGGCCGGCGCCGCGCGCGCGCCGCCATCCGTCTCGAGCGTGCACTCCCAATCGCTGCTCGCCACGTCGACCGGGCGCACTTCGACGCCGTGCTGCCGCGCGTCGCGCACCAGCTGCGCGGGCGCGTAGAAGCCCATCGGTTGGCTGTTCAGCAGCGCGCAGGTGAGCGCGGCCGGATGGTGGCGCTTCAACCAGCAGGAGACCCACGAGAGCAGCGCGAAGCTCGCCGCGTGGCTCTCGGGGAAGCCGTACTCGCCGAACCCCTTCAGCTGCTCGAAGACGCGCCGCGCGAACTCCTCCGAGTAGCCGCGCTGCAGCATCCCGTCGACCAGCTTCTTCTCGAAGGTCGCGATCAGGCCGGGCCGCCGCCACGCCCCCATCGCGCGGCGCAGCAGGTCGGCCTCGCCCGGCGTGAAGCCGGCGGCCACCACCGCGAGCTTCATCGCCTGCTCCTGGAAGATCGGCACGCCGAGCGTCTTCTCCAGCACCGCGCGCACCGCCTCCGACGGGTAGTCGACCGCCTCTTCGCCAGCGCGCCGCCGCAGGTAGGGATGGACCATGCCGCCCTGGATCGGGCCGGGCCGCACGATCGCCACCTCGATCACGAGGTCGTAGAAGCAGCGCGGCTTCAAGCGCGGCAGCATCGCCATCTGCGCGCGGCTCTCCACCTGGAAGGTGCCGACCGTGTCGGCGCGCTGGATCATCGCCCAGGTGGCCGGGTCGTCGGCCGGCACGTTGGCCAACGTGAGCTCGATCCCGTGCACCGCGCGCACCAGCGCGAAGCAGCGGCGGATCGCCGAGAGCATCCCGAGCGAGAGGCAGTCGACCTTCAGGATCTTCACCGCGTCGAGGTCGTCCTTGTCCCACTCGAGGACGGTGCGCCCCTCCATCGCGGCGTTCTCGATCGGGCAGAGCTCGTCCAAGCGCCCCGCCGTCATCACCATCCCGCCGACGTGCTGCGACAGGTGGCGCGGGAAGCCGTGCAGCTCGCGCGCGAGGGCGATCACCCGCTGCAGCGTCGCGTCGCGCGGATCGAAGCCGGCCGCGGCCAACTCCTGGTCGGGCCACTCGATCTCGCTCCAGTGGTGGAGCGCGCCGGCCAACCGCTCGACCTGATCGAGCGAGAGTCCGAGCGCCTTGCCGACGTCGCGCACCGCGCTGCGCCCCCGCCACGTGATCACCGTGCCGGTCATCGCGCAGCGATCGCGGCCGTGGCGCTCCCAGAGGTGCTGCAGCACCTCCTCGCGCCGCTCGTGCTCGAAGTCGATGTCGATGTCGGGCGGCTCGTCGCGCTCCTTCGACAGGAAGCGCTCGAAGAGGACGTCGAAGCGGTCGGGGTCGACCGAGGTGATGCCGAGGCAGTAGCAGACCGCCGAGTTGGCCGCGCTGCCGCGCCCCTGGCAGAGGATCCCGCGGCTGCGCGCGAAGGCGACCAGCTCGTGGACGGTGAGGAAGTAGGGCTCGTAGCGCAGCTCCGCGATCAGCTTCAATTCGTGCGCGAGGAGCTTCTGCACCTTGGCGGGGATGCCGGCCGGCCAGCGCTCGCGTGCGCCGGCGAGCGCGAGGTCGGTGAGGCGCGCGTGGTCGCCCTCGTCGGGATAGGCGTAGCGCAGCTCGGCCAGCGAGAAGGTGCAGCGCGCCGCCACCTCGAGCGTCCGCTCGAGCAGCTCGAGCCGCCCGCCCGGCCCGCCCGCGCCGCCCGGCCCGTAGAGGCGCTGCAGCTCGGCGAGCGGCCGCAGCGGGCGCACCCCTTCCGGCAAGAGCCGCGCGCCGAGCTCGGCCACCGTGCAGCCGGCGCGGATCGCGGCGAGCGTGTCGCGCAGCGCGCGGCGCGCCGGGTCGTGCGCCTCGACGCCGCCGACGGCGACCAGCGGCAGGCGGGTCGCGGCGGCGAGATGGTCCAAGCGGGCGAGGCGGGCGCGATCGTCGGGGCCGTCGGAGAGGCGCGCGGCGAGCCAGGCGCGCCCCTCGAAGAGCTCGGCGAGCCAGCGCAGTTGCAGCGCGGTGCGGGCGAGCTCGGCGGCGCCGGCGCGCGGCAGCAGGGCCGCCTCGTCGGGCAGGCCGATGGCGAGGAGCCCCTCGGCGTGGGCGGCGAGCGTCGCGCGATCGAGGCGCGACTGCCCCTTCGGCGCGGCGCGGCGGCCGGCGGTGACGAGGCGCGAGAGGCGGCCGTAGGCGGCGCGGTCGGTGGCGTAGAGGAGCGCGCGCGGGCCGTCGACCAGCTCGACCTCGCAGCCGGCGAGCAGCTTCAAGCGCGGCGGCGCGCCGGCGGCGGGCGCGGTGGCGCGCGCGGCGACGTGGGCGCGCACGAGGCCGGCGAGCGAGCAGCGATCGGTCAGCGCGAGGGCGTGGTAGCCGAGGGCGGCGGCGCGCTCGACGAGCTCGTCGGGATGGGAGGCGCCGCGCTCGAAGGTGAAGTTGCTGGCGCACTGCAGCTCGGCGTAGCGGAGCGGCTCGGCGAGCGCGGGCATTTCGATCCGGGAGCGTTCCGCCGGAGGTGCGGTTGTCGGCGGCGGAACACTCCCGGATCGGGATGCCGGGTGTTGATGGCCTTTGCGTGGGGGTTGGTCGGGCATCGAGGGGGAGCCGTCAACGGCGGTCAGTGGAAGGTGCCGTGGCAGTACCAGCGGCCGTCGCAGCGATCGCGGAAGAGCCAACGCCGTTCGCCGTCGGGCGCCTCGACCTCGTAGTAGTCGCGCTCGACGTCGCCGCCGTCCCACCAGCCGCCGGCGATCCGCTCCGGCCCGCGCACCACGCGCAGCTCGCGCCCCTCGCTGCGCCCCTCGCCGCGCCCCTCGCAGCACGGCGCGCCGCGCGCGTCGCACTCGATGGCGCACGGCTGCGGCGGATCGAGCAGCGCCAGCGGCCGCGCCCCCGCCGCCGCCGCGACACCGCTCGCCGCGCGCGCACCGCCGCCGCTCGCAGCCGCGCCGTCGCTCGCGCCGAGCGCGCTCCAGCGGAACGCTCGCTCGGGGCGCGGATCGGCCAGCAGTTGCGCCGCCTGCACCCGCTCGCGACCGAGGCGCACCGCGAGGCGATCGGCCAGCGCCGCGCCGGCCCGCTCCGCCTCGCGATCGCGCTGGCCGGCGAAGAGCGGCCCCTGCTCGGCCGCGCACGCCACCGACTGCGTCACCCGCAACTGCACCGCATCGATCCACCCCGGCAGCGCGGTCCGCTCGAGGCGATGGGCCAGCAGCAGCCGCAGCAGCGCCGCGTCGCGCGTCGGCGTCGCCGGCGCCAGCGGCAGCAGCGTCGGCGGGCCGCGCTGCGCCGGCACGAAGGAGAAGGTGGCGGCCGCCAGCGCGGCGCTGCGCCGCTCGAGTTCGCCGCACAGCGCCTCGAGCAGCGGCACGCAGGCGAAGAGCAACGCGTCGAGGTCGCGCACCGGCGCCGGCAGCTCGATCTCTTCTTCCAGGAGCTCGGGCGCGACGATGCGCACCAGCGGCTCCTCGAGTTCGCCCTGCAGCCGCTGCAGCTGCGCCACGAACTCGAGCGAGGTGCGCGTGGCGAGCCCGGCGCGCGGCAGCGCCAGCAGCTCGCCGAGCGTCGTCACGCCGAGCGCGCGGCAGGCGGTGGCGACCTCCGACGAGGGGGCGAGCGCCTGCCACGGCAGCGCGGCGAAGAGGGCGCGCGCCGCGGCCGGTTCGCGCGCACCGTCGGGCGCGTGGCGCGGCGTGGCGTCGCCGGCGAGCTCGCCCGCGCGCGCCAGCGTGCGCGCCGCTTCGGGCGTGTCGGCCACCGCCAGCTGCGCCGCGTGGCCGGCGCGCGCGCACGCCGCCACCACCTGTTGCGCCAACGCCTCCTCGCCGCCGAAGTGGAACGCCGTGCGCCCCACCTCGAGCAGCAGCGCGGCGCGCCCGACGGCCATTCCTTCCTCGAGCCCGACGTCCTCGCGGCAGACGTCGGGCGTGAAGCGCAGCAGCGCCACCGCCAAGCGCGCGAGCGCTCGCTGATCGGCGCCGCGATCGGCGCGCGCCACCTGCAGGCCGGCGCAGCAGGCGCGCGCCGCCGCCAGCGCCGCCCCTTCGCGCACGCCCGCCGCGCGCGCCGGCGCGGTGGCGGCGACGACCCGCTCGCGCGCGCCGTCACGCACCGACAGCGCGAACGCCGTCGTCGCGAGGGCCGGGCAGGCACGCAGTCGCCGCTCCAGCGCGAAGCGCGGCAGGCGCAGGCTCATCCAACGGATCACGCGACCACTCCAGCACGATCGGCGCGGCGCCGAGCGGCGCTCCGCCGCGACAACGCAACGGCGTCACCTGCAGCCGCCGCCGCACGAGCCGCCCCGAGGCGGGCTCGGACGACGACCGCGCTGGCGGCGATGGCAGCGACGGCAGCGGCGCCACCAGCAGGCGCACCGCCGCGGGCGACGGCTGGCGCGCGAACCCCTGCGGCCGCAGCACCACGCCGACCGCGCCGCCCGCCTCGGCCGCCAGCTGCAATCGCCGCAACGAGCGATCGTCGAGCGCGTTCAGCCAAGTCACCACCAGATCGCAAGCGCCCGAGCGCAGCGCGAGGTCGATCGCCCACGCCTGCTCCTGCGCATCGCGCGGCCGCACGAAGAGGCAGCGGGCCAGATCGAGCCCCGCTTGGTACAGCGCCGGCGGATAGGGCAGCCGGCTCGGATGGATCCACGCGACCAGCCGCGGCGGCCCGCCATCGCACGCGCCCGCCGCCAGCGACGTGAAGAGCGCCGGCAGCAGCGCTTCGAGCACGCCGCTCCCTTCGCTGGCGCAGAGCAGCTCGTGGAGCGCGCCGACCTGCCAGCCGCCGCCGAGCAGCTGATCGAGTTCGGGGAAGCCGGTCGGCAGCGCCGTCGCGCCGTTCGCACCGCCGTTCGCGGCGCCACTCACTCCGCAACTCGCTCCGCCACTCGCTCCGCCACTCGCTCCGCGAGCGCCGCGCCTGCCCCCCGCCGCGCCGGCGTGGTGCGACCGCTCGAGTTCGGCGAGCTGGCTGCGCAGCCGGCCGAGCTCGCAGCGGCGGTGGAGTTCCGCGCGCGCCCGCTCGGCGCGGCGGTGGTGCGGCGTGAACGAATCGTCGGCCGCTCTCATCGCCCCCTCCCGCGCAGTTGCGTGCGCACCAGCCCGACCACGCGCCCCTCGATCACCACCTGCGTGCGCACCGGATCGACGACGAACGGCTGCAGCCGCGCGTTGGCTGGCTCGAGCACGACGCGCTGCGCCGTCCCGCGCCCGCGCAGCCGGAAGCGCTTCACCGTCACCTCGTCGTCGAGCCGCACCACCGCGATCTCGCCGTCGGAAACGGTCGGCGTGCGCTGCACCGCGACGAGGTCGTCGGGCTCGATGCCCGCCTCCACCATCGAGTCGCCGCGCACGCGCAACAGGAAGTCGGCCGGCGCCCGGAAGAGCGCGCCGTCGAGCTCGACCTCGCGCTCGAGGTGTTGCTGCGCGAGGATCGGTTGCCCGGCCGCCACCTCGCCGATCACCGGCAGCCGCCGCACCCCGCCGCCCCGCGACGCGAGCGATGGCCGCGCCGCGAGCGACGCGAGCGGCGCCAACGAATCCAGCGGCGCCACTAAGCCCCGCGGCGCCTCCGCTTCGAGCAGCTTGAGCCCGCGCGAGCGGCCCGGCTCGATCGCCACCACCCCTTTGCGCACCAGCAGGCGCAGGTGCTGGGCGGCGGCGGTGGCCGAGGCGAAGCCGAGCCCCGTGGCGATCTCGGCGTGGGTCGGCGGGAAGCCGCGCTCCGCGACGAAACGGCGGATGAAGTCGACCACGCGGCGCTGGGCGGGGGTCGGGGGCCGGACCAGGGTCGGGGTCCGGACCGGGGTCGAGGGCCGGGCGGGAGTCGGTGGACGAGCGGGCGGACGCATGGTTCCCCCTACGGAATAGTGTTCATCCAGACAGTATTCGGAGAACTCCGGAGCGCAAGGGGGCGCCGTTCCCCGGGCGCGAGGAGCAAGCCGCTCCTGCCGGCCGAAAAACAGTCCTCCGACCGCTCAAGCGCCCCCCACGGGGCAGTCGATGGTCGGCCCCAAGAAGGAGCCAGTCGCCGCGGGCCACGCCGGCCGCCGCGCTCTCTCCGGAGGAATGACGTGCTCGCGATGCCGCTCGTTCGTACCTGCCTGTTGGCTGCTGCTGCGTTCGTCGTGCCGGGCGGCAACACGCCCGTCGTCGGCGGCAACGCCACCGGCGCCGGCGACCGCATCGGGACCCGCGCGGGGAGCTCGCTGCTCTCCTCGTCGATCCTGTTCCGCGGCCAGCCGCTGCGCGCGCCGCCGGGCGTGCGCGTCCTCTCCTCCAACACGGTCCTGCTCGGCGGAGTCGCCGTCGAACTCCCGAGCGACGTCACCCTCGAGTTCAGCGAGAGCGGCGAAGCCGTCTTCGCGCTGGCCAAGGACGCGCCGCCGCGCGCGTGGGTGCTGACCGTCGGCAAGAAGAAGCTCGTCGCGAGCGCGAGTGCGCGCGCGATCGTCCCGCTGCCGGGCGTGGGTGAGCCTCGCATCGAGTGGAGCCGGTCGGCCTATCCGGTTCCTGCACCCCGGGATTCCCTGAACCGTGCCCGTGACCTGAAGGATCCCTTTGATGCCAGCCCTTACCGCTGAACGCGCCTTCCTCCTCGTCCCCTTCCTCGCCGGCCTCGCGCCGGCGCAGGACGAGCCAGGAGGGAGCCAGGCGACCGGCAACGTCGTCCCCGCCGATGCGGCGGGCTGGCAGGCGTTGTCGCGCGACCTCTTCCTGTCGGGCGAGAGCAGCCTCGTCGACCCCGGTCGCATCGAGCCGCTGCCGCGCCAGATCTTCAAGCTCGGCCCGGTCGAGCTGCTGCCGAAGCTCGACGAGCAGCTGGTCTACGACGACAACATCTTCCTCACCGAGGATGACGAGGAGGAGGACTTCATCCTCCGCACCGGACTCGGGCTGCTGGCCGACTACCGGTTCGGCTCGAACCAGCACCGCCTGAGCGCCGGCTACGACATGACGCGCAACTGGTTCATCGGCGGCGATGCGCGCAACTTCGTCGAGCAGCTCGCCTCGGCGCAGCTCGAGCTGCGCTTCCGCCGGCTCGAGATCGCGGTGGGCGACCGCTTCGAGGATCGCACCGATCCGATCCTGTCGGTCTTCACCGGCAAGATCGAGCGCACCATCAACACGGCGCACGGCCGGGTCGCGTGGCGCGAGGACGACTGGGCGCTCGAGCTGCGCGGGCAGCGCTCGACCACCGCCTTCGACGACTCCTCCTTCGAGGCGTTCGATCGCGACGAGGACCTCCTCGCGCTCGAGGCGTCGGCGAAGCAGAGCGAGGACGTGACCGCGTTCGTGCGCGTCGACGCCATGGGCCGCTCCTACGAGGAGCCGGGGCTGAACGACATGGACGGCATCGCCGGCTCGGTCGGCGTGCGCGCCAAGCGCGGCACCGAGCTCGACGGCATGGTGCGCGTCGGCGTGCGCGCCGAGAGCTTCGACGACGACGCCGCGACCGACTCCGACGACAGCGCGATCAACCCCGAGGTCGAGGCGCGCGCGCGCTGGTGGCTGATCCAGGCCGCTGCGCTCGAGGCGCGCGTCGAGCGGACCACCGAGTTCTCGCCGGTCTCGAACTACCAGGTCACGACGCGCGGCGAGCTCACCTGGATGCACCAGCTCGAGACGCGCCTCTCGGCGCGCGTCGGCGGCGGCATCGAGCACGTCGACCCGTCGAACACCGACGCCGCCTTCGTGCGCTACACGGCGGGCGCCGGCCTGCGCTACGCGCTCACCGACAACGCCGACGTCACGCTCGGCTGGCGCCTGCGGCTGCGCAACACGAAGGCCGCGACCGGCGACTACACCGGCAACCAGTTCACGCTCGGCTTCGCGCTGCGCCTCTGAGAGGAGGCGCGCGCCTGCCGCGTCCGCGATCGCAACCCGGGACGGCCGCCTGAGAAACGGCCGTCCCGCGCACGAAGGAAGAGGAGAGGAGCCGTGGGGAGAACCGCTTCGCGCAGCCGCGCGCTGCGCTGCGCCGTCGTCTTCGCTTGCGCCGGTTGCACCGGCGTCGCGCGGGCGCCCGACGACGCCGCGCCGCTGCTGCCGCCGACCGCATCGACGGCGCCCTCCGTGACGGCGAAGCCGGCACCGCCGGCAACGCAAGCGCAAGGGAAGCCCGCGCTGCCCGCGACCACTCCCGCGCCGGCGCCCGTCGTCGCCGCGCCGCTCGAGACGCCGCTCGCACCGCGCGCCCCGCGCGGCGACGACCCGCTCGCGGTCGGCGACGAGGTGCGCATCGTGGTGGTCGGGCAGGCCGACCTCTCGACGCAGCTGCCGGTCCCGCCGCGCGGCTCGATCGAGCTGCCGGTGATCGGCAGCCTCGCGCTGGCCGGTCGCACCGCCGGCGACGTCGCCCGCGAGCTGCGCGAGCGGCTCGAAGCGGCGCGCTTCATGGTCTCGCCCGAGGTCGCCGTCAGCGTGGTGCGCTTCGCCGCGCGCCGCGTCTTCGTCGTCGAAGGGGTCGCACGCCCCGAGGCGTACGAGCTGCCGGTCGGCGCCGGCCTCCACCTCACGCAGGTGATCGCGCTGGCCGGCGGCCTCTCGGCCGGCGCCGACCCGTCGCACGTCACCATCCTGCGCCGTCCGCGCGACGGCGCCGCGCAGCGCATCGCCGTCGACCTGCGCGCGATCCTCGACTCCGACCGCGTCGACCTCGACCCGATCCTCGAGCAGGACGACACGGTCATCGTGCGCGACCTGAAGCAGGGCGAGCAGTCGGTCTTCGTCACCGGCAAGGTCCGCACGCCGAGTTCCTACCGCTTCTCGCCGCGCGAAGGGATCACCTTCCTGCAGGCGATCGTGCTGGCGGGCGGCCTCGACAAGTACGCCAACCCGGCGCGCGCCGCGCTGCTGCGCCGCACCGCCGACGGCCGCATCACGATCCCCGTCGACCTCGAGCGCATCCTCGCCGGCGATCTCGAACGCGACCTGCCGCTGCAGGCCGGCGACGTCGTCTTCGTGCCCGAATCCTTCTTCTGAGCCGAGCCGATGCAACCCCACCCCGCCGCGCAACGATCGACCTTCGCTGACCTCACCCGCAGCGTCCGCCGCCGCGCGCTCTTCGTCCTCTCCGTCATGGCGATCGCCGCCGGCGCCGCCGCGGCGTGGGCCGCGCGCGCGCCGAAGAAGTTCCGCGCCACCGCGTCGCTCTTGATCGAGCGGCCGCTGCCGACCGAACTCGGCATCAGCTCGCCGTTCGGCGCCGCGCAGGAGATCGAGCGGTTCGCCGCCACGCAGCTGCAGGTGCTGCGCAGCCGGACGGTGATCGACGCGCTCGAGCAGCGGCTCGACGTGGCGAGCTGGCCCGAGTTCGAGGGGCTCGATGCCGCGGCGCGCGCCGGCGCCATCGCCGACGCGCTCGAGATCGAGCCGCGCGGCCAGAGCGCGCTGGTCGACGTCGGCTTCGTCGCCCTCGACGCCGAACGCGCCGCGCTGCTGGTCAACACGCTCTGCGACACCTACCTCGGCCATGTCGCGAGCCGCGAGAAGGAGCACGTCAAGAACGACCTCGTCGCCATCGAGGCGGAGCTGCCGCGCCTCTCCGTCCAGCGCGAGACGGCGCGCGCCGACCTCGAGAAGTGGAAGCGCGAGAGCGCGTCGCTCACCTTCGACGGCCGCGAGGAGCTCCTCCAGGAGGAGCTGAAGCAGCAGAGCCGCATCGTGCAGGAGGCGCGCGCGCAGCAGGACGACCTCGAGGCGCGCTGCGCCGTGATCGAGCAGACGACCGCCGGCGCCGATCGCTCCGCGCTCGCCCGCGCGCTCGACCTCGAGCCGAGCCGCGAGACGGTCACCAAGCTCGTCGAGTTCGAGGCGCGCCGCGCCGAGCTCGCCGGGCTCCCCGGCACGCGCACCGCGCAGCTCGCCACGCTCGACGCCGAGATCGAGCGGCTGCGCGCCTCGCTGGCCGGCGAGGAGGAGGCGGCCATCGCCGGCCTCGTGCTGAAGCGCGCCATCGCCCGCCGGGAAGCGGCGAGCGCCGAGGCGCGCCTCGCCGAGCTGCGCACCACCGCCACCGAGCTCGACCGCGCCAAGTCGCAGCACGGCGCGCTCGCCACGCGGCTCGCCGACGCCAGCGCGCTGTTCGACCGGCTGAGCCAGCGGCGCGACGAGCTGCTCGTCCTCGCGGCGAGGAACGGCACCGGCAGCCGCATCTTCGTGCAGGATCGCGCCAGCGCGCCGAGCCTGCCGTGCGCGCCGAACAAGCTGGCCGCCATCGCGCTCGCGATCGCCTTCGGCCTGCTGCTCGGCGTCGGCGGCGCGCTCGCGCTCGAGCGCTTCGACGACCGCGTCGGCGCCATCGAGGAGCTCGAGGCGTCGCTCGACACCGCGTCGATCGCCCGCATCCCCCACCTGCCGCTCACCTCCGGCACCGCGCCCGAGTACGAATGGGTCAAGCGGCCCGAGTCGTTCCCCGCCGACGAGTTCCGCAAGCTCTTCCTCACGCTCGGCGGCGACCAGGGCAGCGCCGAGCGGGCGCGCGCCATCACGGTCCTCTCGGCCGTGCCGCGCGAGGGCAAGACGCTGGTCGCCACCGGCATCGCGATGGCGGCCGCGCGGGCCGGCTTCTCGACGCTGCTGATCGACGGCGACCTGAAGCGCCCGCGCATCCACGACGTCTTCTCGCTCGACGGCGAGGTCGGCGTCCTCGACCACCTGGCCGGCAACAGCACGCTGGAACAGGTGGTCCACGCCACCCGCTTCGACAACCTCTCGGTGCTGCCGGCCGGCACGCCGACGCAGGACCTCGAGCGCCTCGCCGCGCCGCGCGCGCTCGCCCGCCTCGTCGAGCAGCTGCGCAAGGGGTGGCAGGTCGTCGTCTTCGACACCTCGCCGACGCTGCTCTCGGCCGACGCCTTCGTCTTCGCGCGCCACGCCGACGCCCGCGTGCTGGTCGCCTCGGCGGCGAGCTCGAAGGTCGGCCCGCTGCGCCAGGCGATGGCGCAGCTGCGCAACCTCGGCATCGAGGTGGCCGGCACCGTCATCAACCGCCACGCCTCGCCGCCGGCGCCGTACGGCAGCTACGAGTACACCAGCACGAACGGCACCAAGAAGCGCACGCGCAAGCTGGCGCCGGTCGTCGAGCCGGCGAGCGACGCGGTGCAGGCGCCGAGCGCCGATCCCGCCGCCGAGCCGGCGGGCGCAGGCGCGACGCCGGAGCGATGAGATGGGCGGCGCCACCGCTCGCGCCCCGTTCGTGGCGCTCCTCGCGGCGGCGTTCGCGCTGGTCGAGCGGCTCCCCGATCCGCTCGCCGAGGCGGAGCAGCTCGCCCGCGCGAGCGACGCACGGGAGCTCGTCGCGCTGGCGAGCGGCGCCGCGCCGCGCCTGCCCGTCGCCCACCTGATCGCCGCCGCGCTCGCGAGCGACGAAGGGGACGGCGCCGCGGCCCGCGTCGCGCTCGATCGCGCCGCGCGCGCCGCGCCGTGGCTCGGCGACGTGCAGCACGCGATCGCCGATGCGCTGCTGGTCGACGCGGTCGAACGGCAGGAGCCGCACCGCCTCGCGTTGGCCGCGCGCGCCTACGCGGTCGCCGTCGCCACCGGCAAGCTCGCGGTCACCGACGCGTTCGCCGCGCTCGCCGCCGCCGACGCGCCGCCCGAGCTCTTCGCCGCGGTCGCCGGCCGCGATCGCGCGCGCCGCGAGGCGCTGGTCGAGCACCACGCGCTGCGGCTCGAGCAGGAGGCGGCGCTCGCCGTCGCCCACGCGCTCGACGGGGAACGGGGCGGCGCCGGCAAGCCGGCCGAGGCGCTCGCCCATCGCCGCCTCGCCGCGGCGTGCAATGAAGCGGCGCTCCACGCCGAGGCGGCGCGCCACTTCGAGCGGGCCGCTGCGTTGCAGGGCACGCCGGACGCGCTCGCGGTCGAACGGATCGCGGCGTGGCTCGCGGCCGGCGACGCCGCCGCGGCCGCGCCGCTGCTGCTCGACGGCTTCGCGGACGAGCGGATCGACCTCGCGCAAGCGACCGCGCTGCTGCAGGCGGCGCGCTCGACCGAAGCGGCCGCCGACGCCCTCTACGCCGCGCTGCAGGGGCGACTCGATCGACCGCTCGCCAGCCGCTTCGCGCCGCTCTTCGCCGCGATCGGCCAGCGCGGCCGCCAGCAGCAGCTCCTGCTGCGCGCGGGGACGCTGCGATGAACGCCCCCGCCGCACCCGCTGCGGAGCCGCCGCGCACCGCGCTCCTCGCGCTGGCGGGCCTCGCCTTCGTGCCGCTGCTGCGCGCCGGTTTCGTCCCCTACCTCGGCATGAGCGTCGCGCTCGCCTGCTTCGCCGCGCGCTGGCCGGCCGCGAGCGCCCCCTTCCCGCCGTCGCCGGCGACGCGCCGCCTCGCGCAGCTCGCCGCGGTGGCGCTGGCGATCGCCGCGCTCGGCCTGCTGCCGCTGCCGGCGCTGCTCCACGAATGGCTCGCGCCGGGCGCCACCGCGCTCGATCGCGAACTCGGCGGCGCGGCCCGCTTCGCGCCCTCCTCGCGCGATCCGGCGGCGACGCGCCTCGCGCTCCTCGCGCTGGCGGTGGGCGCCACGCTGGTGGCGAGCGTCCGCTCCATCGCCCGCGTACCGCGCGCGCGCGCGCGGCTCACGGCGGCGCTGGTCGCCGGCGCGGCGCTGGTCGCGCTGCTCGGCGTGAGCGAAGCGCTGCTCGGCGCGCCGCTCTTGCAGCGCTCGTTGCCGCCCCACGCCCGCCCGTTCGGCCCGTTCGCCAATCGCAACCACGCCGGCGCGCTGCTGCTGCTGGCGCTGCCGCTCGCGCTGGCCGGTGCGCGCCGCGCCGCCGCCGCCGCGCGACTCGGCACGCTCTGCACCGATCGCCTCGCGCGGCTCGCGTGGACCACGGCGGCGACGCTGCTCGTGCTGGGGCTGCTGCTGAACGGCTCGCGCGGCGTCGCGCTGGCGGCGCTGCTCGCGACCGCCTTCACGCTGGCGGCGAGCCGCCTCGCACTGCGCCCGAAGCTGCTGCTCGGCGGCGCCGTCGCGCTGCTGCTGGTGGTGCCGAGCGCCGCGTTCGAGCGGCGCGGCGACGCCACCACGATCGGCGAGCGGCTCACGCTGGCGGGCGATGCGCTGCGCATGGCGAAGGACGCGCCGCTGCTCGGCATCGGCCTGAACGCCTTCGGCGCCGCCTACCCGCCCTACCAGACGGTCGAGCGCGACTTGCGCTTCCGCCACGTCGAGTGCGAGCCGCTCGAACTGCTGGTCGAGGGGGGCCTGCCGCTCGCGCTGGCGGGACTCGCGGCCGCCGCGCTGCTGCTGCGCGCCGCGGCGCGCGTGGTCCGACGCGGAGGCGCCGAAGAGGCGGCGCTTGCCGCCGCGGCGCTGGCCGTCCCGTTCCATGCGCTCTGCGACTTCCCGCTGCGCGTGCCGGGCGTCGCGCTGCCGTTCGCGCTGGCGGTCGGCCTGCTGCTCGCCGTCCACGACGACGGCGCGGTCGCGGCGGAGACGGCGCGATGAGCCTCGCCGTGCTCGAGGTGCTCGGCTACTCGTGCGCGGGCGGCGCCGCCGAGTCGGTGCTGGAACTGTGCGACTCGCTCGGTCGCGCCGGCCATCGCGTGACGCTCGCCGCGCCGCCCGAGCCGGGCTTCGCCGCGCGCGTCGCCGCCGCCGGCGCCCGCTTCGTGCCGGTGGCGATGGCGTCGCGGCGCGACTGGAAGAGCTTCGCCGCGCTCCACCGCCTGCTGCGCCGCGAGCGGTTCGACGTGGTCCACACCCACTGCCGCAACGCCGACCTGCACGGCGGCCTCGCGGCGCGGTGGGCCGGCTGCCGCGCGCTGGTGAGCCACCTGCGCGGGCTGCTGGTCGACGGCGACGGGCAGCTCGCCGACAGCTTCATCGACCGCCTCCATCGCGGCGTGCTGCGCCGCCTGCCGCGCCGGCTGGTGGCGATCAGCGAGGCAGTGCGCCAGAAGGCGCTCGCGACGCTGGCGCTGCCCGAGCCGCGCGTGGTGACGGTGCGCAACGGCATCGCGCTCGGCCGCTTCCGCGCGCCGCAGCGCCGCCCCGCCGACGTGCGCGCCGAGCTCGCGATCGCGGGCGACACGCCGCTGCTCCTCTCGATCGGCACGCTCGGCCGCTGCAAGGGGCAGGACCTGCTGATCGACGCGCTGGCGCAACTGCGCGAGCCGGCCGTGCTGGCGCTGGTCGGCGACGGGCCGGCGCGCGCCGAGCTCGAGGTGCAGGCGGAGCGTCTCGGCGTCGCCCCGCGCGTCCGCTTCCTCGGCGCACGCAGCGACGTCACCGACCTGCTGCACGCCGCCGACCTCTTCGTCCATGCGGCGCGCTGGGAGGGGTTCGGGCGGGTCGTCGCCGAGGCGATGGCGGCCGGCCGGCCGCTGCTGGCCACGCGCGTCGGCGGGATCCCCGAGTTCGTGACCGATGGCGAGACGGGGCGCCTCGTCGCGCCCGATTCGGCGCCGCTGCTGGCCGCCGCCTTGACCGCGCTGCTCGCCGATCGCGACCGCCGCGATCGGCTCGGCGCCGCGGCCGCCGCGTTCGCCGCACGCGAGCTCGACGGCGAGGCGACGGCGCGCGGCGTGGCGCAGGTGCTGCAGGAGACGGCGGTGGAGGCGATGGCATGAACGCGCGCAACCTGCCCGCCCCGCTGCCGACGCCGAGCCAGGCGGGCCGCTACTCGCTGCTCCTGCTCGGCGTCGCGATGGCGCTCGCCTTGGGCGGCCTCGCCGGCGCCATCAGCTCGGGCGAGCCCTACGCGCTGGCGGCCGGTGCCGCGGTGCTGGCGCTGCCGCTGCTGGCGCTCGCCGGTCGCGCCGGCCTCGACCTCTTGCTGGCGAGCGTGCTCTTCGCGGCGCTCGCCTTCTTCACCGCGATCCGCCACCGCTCGACGCTCGACGTCGAGACGCCGCACCCCTTCTACGAGTGGGCGCTCTGGCGCGTGACGCTGCCCGAGATGCTCGCCGTCGCCGCGCTGGCCGCGACGCTGCTGCGCACGCCGAGCCGCGCCGACGAGGCGCCGGTGCGCGTCGGCGCCGTGCCGTGGCTCATCGGCGGCTTCCTCGCGCTCGGCCTCTTCAGCGGGCTCGGCAACGGCAACACGCTCGAGGCGTGCCTGCGCGACGGCCGCAAGGTGGTCTACGTGGTGGTCGCCCACCTGCTGATCGTGCGCATCGTGCCGAGCGCAGCGCGCCGCACCCGGCTGCTGCAGGTGATCGGGCTCGCGCTCCTCGCCGGCGCGCTGGCCACGGTCGGCGCCTGGTGGAGCGATCGCGGCTTCCACTACAACGGCACCACGCGCGCGAGCGTCGACGTCTCCGACTTCCTCGGTTTCCTCGGCCTGATCGCGCTGCCGATGGCGGCGCTGCGCAGCCGCGCCGCGCACGGCTCGCTGCCGTTGCGCCTCCTGCTGATCGCGGCCGGCGCCGCCGCCACCATCTGCACCTTCTCGCGCGCCGCCTGGTGCGCCGCGCCGATCGCGCTGGCGGTGGTCGCCCTCCACCCCGCGCAGCAGGCGCGCCGCTCGACGCGCGCGCTCACGCTGCTGGTGGTGGCGGTCGCGCTGCTGGCGCCGTTCCTCTTCAGCGGGATCGCCGAGCAGGCGTGGCTGCGCCTCGCGCCGCTCTTCGATCCGGCCGGCGATCCGAGCGTCAACTACCGCGTGCGCGAGCTGCGCGGCGCGTTCGCCGTCGCCGCCGACCACCCGCTCGCCGGCGTCGGCCTCGGCAGCCGCTTCGACGCCGGCGCCGCGCTCATCGATCGCCGCCGCGGCTCGGCGACGCTGGTCCACAACCTCTTCGTCTGGAGCGCGGTGAAGGCGGGGCTGCCCGGCCTGCTGCTCCTCTGCGCCGCGCTGCTGCTGACGGTGAAGCGGCTCTCCGATGCCGCGCGCCGCCACGTCGATCCGCGCGCCGCCGCGTTGGCGCTCGGGCTGCTCGGCGTGCTGGCCGGCTTCCTCGTGATCGGGCAGGTCGGCGCGATGCTGAACCAGGCGCGCACGGCGTTCCTGCTCGGCACGGTGACCGGCCTCGCGCAGCTGCTCGCGGCCGGGATCCCGGCCGAGCGCGTGGCGGCGACGCGGGGCGGCGCGCCATGAAGGTCGTCTACTTCGGCTCCTTCGACGAGCAGGTGAGCCCGCGCGTGCGGCTGCTCCGCGAGGGGCTCTGCCGCCACGACGTCGAGGTCGTCGAATGCCGCGCGAGCGGCAGCGCGCTGCGGCGCTGGTCGCGCCTCGCCGCGAACCTGCCGAGCGCGGCGCGCGGTGCCGACCTGCTCCTGGTGGGCAAGCCGGGCCAGCGCGAGCTGCCGCTCGCCTGGGCGGCCGCGCGCCTGCTGCAGGTGCCGGTCGCGCTCGACCTCTTCGCGTCGCTCTGGCTGAACGAAGTCGTCGAGCGGCGCCGCGTCGCCCCCGAGTCGCTCGAGGCGAGGAAGCTGCGCGCCCTCGACCGCTTCGCGCTCTGCCGGCCCGACCTCTGCCTGGTCGACACGAAGACGCATGGCGCGCTGATGGCCGCGACGCTGCTGCCGGGTCGCCGCGTCGCTCCGCAAGCGCGCGTCTTCGTCGGCGCCGAGGCGTGCTTCGCGCCAGAGCCGCGGGTGCGCCACGAGGGGCCGCAGGAGGCGCTCTTCGTCGGCACCTTCATCCCGTTCCACGGCATCGAGGTGATCCTCGAAGCGGCCGCGCGCCTGCGCCGCGAGACGCGCCTGCGCTTCACGCTGCTCGGCGACGGGCAGGAGCGGGCGCGCATGGAGCAGCTCGCCGCGTCGCTCGCGCTCGACAACGTCCGCTTCGAGTCGCCGATCCCCTACCGCGAGCTGCCCGAGCGGTTGCGCCGCGCCGACTTCGCGCTCGGCACCTTCGGCGCGTCGCCGACCGCGCAAGCGGTGATCCCGAAGAAGGTCTTCGCCGCGCTCGCGTGCGGCGTGCCGGTGGTGACCGGCGACGGCGCCGGACCGCGCGAGGCGCTCGACGACGCGACGGCCTACTTGTGCGCGCCGGGCGACCCGGCCGCGCTGGCGGCGACCTTGCGGCGCGCGCTCGACGACGGGCCGCGGCGCCGCGAAGTGGCGGCGCGCGGACGGGCCCTGCACGAGCAGCGCTTCACCGCGCGAGCGACCGGCGCCGAGTGCGTCGCGGCGCTCGAGCGGCTGGTGAAGCCGGTCGCGCGGCGCTCGCGCGTCGAGGTCGCGTCATGAGCGCGCTCAGGCGCTTCACGCGCGACGGCGCGCTGCTGGCGGGCGGGGCGCTGGCGAGTCGGCTGCTGCAGGCGGCGGCCTATGCGCTGCTGGCGCGGATGGTGCCGGCCTCCGACTTCGGGACGCTCGCGCTGGCGGCGATCGCGCTGAACGCGCTGGCGCTGCTGCCGGGCCTCGGGCTCGGCACCGCGTTGGTCGCGCGCGGCGACGATCCGCGGCCGGCGGCGCGCAGTGCCGTGACGGCGGCGCTGCTCGGCGGCGGAGCGGTCGCGCTGCTCGCGCTGCTGATCGCGCTGGTCGTGCGGCAGAAGGGCGATCCGGCCGTCGCCGAGCTGATCGCGCTGCTCGGCGTGGCGCTCCTCTTCCAGGGGCCGGGCGTCGTGGCGGGCGCACTGCTCGATCGCGAGCGGCGCTTCGGCGCGCGCGTCGCCGCCGATCTGGTCGGCGGGCTGGGCTACCTGCTGGTGGCGGCGATCGCGGCCGCGCTCGGGGCCGGCGCCAAGGCGCTGGCGCTCGGGCTGGTGGCGGCGGCGGCGCTGCAGTCGCTGGTGGCGCTGCGCGCGGCGCGCCTCGCGCCGACGCTGCGGCTCGATCGAGCGGCACTGAAGGCGCCCGCGCGGCTCGGCTCGCTGCTGCTGCTGACGGCGCTGCTCCAGTGGGCCTTCACCTCGGCCGACCTCGCGCTGATCGAGCGGCGCTTCGGCCGCGATGCGGTCGGCTGCTACGCGACGGCGATGCAGCTCGCGATGGTGCCGGCGGGCGCGCTCGGCCTGCTGTCGGGGCGCCTCGCCTTGCCGGCGTTGGTGGCGGCGCGCACGCGACCCGACGGCGGCGGCCGCGGCTTCCTGCAGGCGAGCGGCATCGCGGCGCTGCTGGCGGCGGCGGCGTGCGCCACGATGGTGCTCTTCGCGCGGCCGTTGATCGACCTGCTCTACGGCGCGAACTTCGCCGGCGCGGTGCCGCTGCTGCCGCTCCTGGCGCTGAGCGCGTTCGCGCGCGTGCTCGGCGGGCTCGCCGGTCCCGCGCTGCTCGCCTGCGGCGGGGCGCGCGTCGCCTGCACGTTGGTGGCGGCGCAGCTCGCGGTGGCGCTGCCGGCCGGCGCGCTGGTGCCGGCGGAGTTCGGCGCCGGCGGCGTCGCGCTGGTCTTCGCGCTGGTGCAGGTCGCGGCGTGCGCGATCGCCTTCGCGCTCGGCTCGGCGCGCCTCGCGTTGCCCGGCGCGGCGGCGCTGCGTGCGAGCGTGCTGCCGCTGATCGCCGCGCTCGGTCCCGCGCTGCTGCTCGCCGCGTTGGCGCGCGTCGTGCCGCTCGCGCCGAGGGCGACGGCCGCGCTCGGCGGCGCGCTCGGCTTGCTGCTGCTGCTGCTGCTCGGACGGGTGCAGTGGCGTGCGCTGCGCGGAGCGGCGTCATGAGCGACGTCATGAGCGACGCCCCGCGCCCGCGCGCCCCGCTGCCGATCACGATCGTGATGCCGGCCTACGGCCGCCCCCACCTCGTCGCCCGCTCGCTGCCCCACTGCGTGCGCCAGCCGGTCGCCGAGATCCTCGTGGTCGATGACGGCACGCCGGCGCCGCTCGACGCCGCGATGGCGCAAGCGGTCCGCGACGGAGCCGCCGGCGATCCGCGCGTTCGGCTCCTGCGGCTCGCCCGCAACGGCGGCTCCTGTGCGGCGCGCAACGCCGGCGCTGCGGCAGCGACCAGCGACTGGATCCTCTTCGTCGACGACGATGCGCTGCTGGCCGATGGGTACGCGGCGACGCTGCTCGACCACGCGGCGAAGCACGGCGCCGATGCGGCGGCCGGGCGGCGCCTCTGGCTCGACGACGGCGAGACGCCCGAGCAGGCGCTCGCGCGCCGGACGCGCCGCGTCAGCGCCGAGCAGCTGATCGACCGCCGCCACTTCTGGTTCGACGACGAGGCGACCTTCGACGACGACCTGCTGGTGCCGATGGCGTGCGCGATCCTGCTGGTGCGCCGCCGCTGGTTCACGCAGGTTCGCTACGACGAGCAGCGCTACCGCAAGAGCGGCTTCCGCGAGGAGACCGACTTCCAGGTCGCGCTGCAGCGCCACGGCGCGAAGCTGCTCGCCTGCCCGCACACCGCCTGCTTCAACTTGAGCAAGCGCGAGATGGGACGCGCGGGCGGACAGCGGCGCGGGCAGCTCCTGCGCTACGAATGGAACGTGCTGCGGAACGACGCACGCTTCCGCGCCAAGCACTTCGCCGCGCTCCAGCGCGAGCTCGGCTGCGCGCCCGGCGCGACGCCGTGGCTCGGTGCGCTCTGCCACTACTTCGCCTTCCGCGTCCCCTCGAAGGTGCGCCATCTGCTCGGGCGGGCCGGGCCATGAACAGCGCCCCGCGCTTGGTCCTCTTCACGCGCGACGATCCCGCCACCTCGACCGGCGGCGTCGAGACCTTCTGCACGCGCCTCCTCGAGCTCTTCCCCGGCAGCGCGCTGGTCGCCTACGGCGGCGCGGCCGGCAAGCGGCGCCACCTCGCCGACGAGGCGCGCGACGCCTGGATCGCGCGGCGCGAACTCGCGCGCACGGTCGCCGCGCTCCATCCCGCCGCGATCGTCGCCAACGGCGCGGCGGCGTGGGCGTTGCGCAGCAGCGAGCGGCCGTTGATCACCGTGCTGCACGGCACCTACGGCGGCTTCGGCCGCGCCATCGCGCCGTTCACGCCGCGCCGCGCCTTCGTCGCGCGCACCTACGGCGCCTTCCTCGAGAAGCGCGCCGCGCGCCACTCCGACGCCGTCGTCGCCGTCTCGGCCAGCGTCGCCGCGCAGGCGCGCGACCTCTACGGCGTGCGCGGCCGCCTCGCGGTGATCGAGAACAGCGGACCCGCCAGCGAGCCGACGCGGCCGACGCGGGCCGCGGCGCGCGCGCGGTTGCGCGTCTCCGGCGACGAGCAGCTGCTCCTCTTCGTGGGGCGCGGCGAGTCGACCAAGGGGTTCGACGCGCTGCTCGAGCTCGCGGCGCGTCGCCCCGACTGGAGCCTCGCCGCCGCCGGCGTCGCCGCCGATCGGCCGCTGCCGGCCAACGTGCGGGCGCTCGGCGTGCTGCGACCCGATCCGCTCCGCGACTGGCAGGCGGCCGCCGACTTGATCGTGCTGCCGACCTGCTACGAAGGGTGCTCCTACGCGCTGATCGAGGCGCTGGCCGCCGATCGGCCGATCGTCACGACAGCAACTGGCTGCTTCCCGGAAGCGGGCCGCCAGCCGTACGGCATGGTCCTCGCGCCGGCGAGCGGACCGGGCGACGCGGCGTTCGCGGCGCGCCTCGAGAGGGCGATCGCGGAGCTGCTCGCCGCGCCGCACGACTTCGCGCCGCGCGGGGCGACCGAGGAGCGCTTCTCCTTCGCCCGCTTCGCCGAGGAGTGGCGCGCACTGATCGACGAAGTCGCGGTCCGATTCCCTGCGCCTCGCGTCGCAGCGGGCGCGGGCACGGGCGAGCCGGCCACCGCCTCCGCTGCGGAGCTGCGCGATGGGCGTTGAGCGGAGCGAGCCGTTGCGCGTCGCGCTGCTCGAGCCGGCCGGCCGCGGCGGCATCCACCACTACACGCGCGCGCTGGCCGATGCGCTGGCGGGCGCCGGCGCCGCAGTGACGCTCTTCACGGCGCGCGACCACGAGTTCGCGGCGCGCGACGCCGCGACGCCGCCGCGCTTCGCGATCGCGCCGCTCTTCGCGCGCCGCCGCACCTCGCCGCGTGCGCTCATTGCGGCCCTGCGCGCCGCGCGGCCCGACCTGCTCCACCTGCAGACCGGCACCCATCCGCTGCTCCATCTGGCGCTGCTCTGGGCGGCGAAGCGGGCGACCGGCGCGCCGGCGATCGTCACGGCGCACGACCTGCGCCCGAAGAACAGCGGCCGCTTCGGCGACCTCGCGGCGGGCTGGCTGCAGCGCGCCGCCGACCTGCTGATCGTCCATGGCGAGTCGCTGCGCGCCGAGCTGCTCGCGCGCCGGCCGCGTCTCGCCGCGCGCACCTGCGTGGTGCCGCACGGCGAGTACGGCAGCCTCGTCGCGCCGCAGGACGCCGTGCCGCCGCCGGCGCGCCCGACGCTGCTCTTCTTCGGCTACCTCCATCCCGAGAAGGGGCTCGAGGACTTGCTCGAGGCGCTGCCAGCGCTGCTCCACGCGGTGCCGTCGACGCGGCTGGTCATCGCCGGCGCCGCCGAACAGCCGGTGGCGCCGCTCCAGCAGCGCGCTGCGGAGTTGCGCGTCGCCGACGCCATCGACTGGCGGATCGGCTACGTCGCCGCCGACGCGGTGGCGCCGCTCTTCGCGGGCGCGACGGGGGTCGTCCTCCCCTACCGCGAGGCGTCGCAGAGCGGCGTCCTCTTCCTCGCCGGCGCCCACGCGCGGCCGCTGGTGGCGACGCGGGTCGGCGCGCTGCCCGAAGCGATCGAGCATGGCCGCACCGGCTGGCTCGTGCCGCCGCGCGATCCGGCGGCGCTGGGGAAAGCGCTCTCCGAACTTCTTTCCGACCTGCTGCGCGCGGAAAAGATGGGAAAGGAACACGCGCTCCGCTGCCGAACGGAGGGGGCGTGGCCGGCGATCGCCGAACGGACGCTCGCGCTCTACGCGCGACTTCCGCGGCGGCCGCCGTCCCGCTTCGCGGCAGGAGGAGCAGCAGGTGACGGAACTCTCGGCGACGCTCGCGGAACCCCCGCGCGCGCGTGACACGAGCGGCGGCGCAGAGCCGACGCTGCCGTTCGTCACCATCCTCATGCCGACGCTGAACGAGGCGGCCCACCTCGACGCCACCCTCGCGAGCCTGCTGCAGCAGGACTATCCGGCCGATCGCTTCGAGGTCGTCGTGATGGACGGCCGCTCGACCGACGGCACGCGCGAACTCCTCGACGCGTGGGCGCGCCGCGAGCCGCGCGTGCGCTGGTTCGACAACCCGGGCGTCATCGTCTCGACCGCATTGAACCTCGGCTTCCCGCGCGTGCGCGGCGCGATCGTCGCGCGCGCCGACGGCCACTCGACCTATGCGCCCGACTACCTGCGCGCCGCCGTCGCGGCCTTCGCGAAGAGCGGCGCCGACGTGGTCGGCGGCCCGATGGTCGCCGCGCGCGAGCTCTCGCCGTTCCAGCAGGCGGTCGCCGCCGCGCTCGCCTCGCCGTTCGGGATGGGCGGCGCCGCGTTCCACTTCGAGGGACGGAGCGAAGAGGCGGAGGCGGTCTACCTCGGCGTCTATCGCGCCGATGCGCTGCGCCGCTTCGGTCCGTTCGACGAGCTGCTGGTGCGCGACGAGGACGACGAGTGGTTCGCGCGCGCGCGCCGCCGCGGCGCGAAGGTCTGGCTCGACGGCGCGATCCGCTCGGCCTACACGCCGCGCAGCAGCCTCGGCTCGCTGGCGCGCCAGTACTTCGGCTACGGCCGCTACAAGCCGGCCGCGCTGCGCCGCGTGCCGGGCAGCCGCCGGCTGCGCCACCTCGTGCCGAGCGCGCTGGTGGTGGCGCTAGCGCTGCCGCTCGCGACGCCGTGGCCGGCGCTCGCCCTGCTGCCGCTGGTCGCCTACGCGGCGGCGCTGCTGCGCGCGAGCGTGCGCGCGCGTCCGCGCGGCCAGCCGTTCTTCGCGGGCCTGCTGCGCCAGGCGGCCGTCTTCGCGACCATGCACCTCGCCTACGGCGTCGGCTTCCTCGCCGGCCTGCGCCGCGATCTGCCCGACCCCACGCCGGAGCAGATGCGCGCCATCTACGCCCGCTACGCGAGCGACCCGCGCAAGCGCCGCGCGTGGAGCGACTCGCAGCCGGGCCAGGTGGCGATCGTGCGGGAGCGCGACGCCGCGCTCGCGGCCGCGCTGCGCGAGCGGTTCGGCGCGCGGGTCGGCGAGCTCTCGCTCCTCGACCTCGGCGCGGGCGATCGCGACCTCGCTGCGGCGCTCGCCGAGCAGGGCGCCGCGCCGCGCCGCGTCGTCGCGTGCGACCTGCTCGCCGAGCGGCTCGCCCGCAATCCGCAGCGCCGCCGCATCGCCGCCGACAGCCGGCTGCTGCCGTTCCGCTCGGGCAGCTTCGACGTCGTCGTGCAGTGCACGATGCTCTCGTCGGTGCGCGCCCCCGCGGCGCGCCGCGTGATCGCCGCCGAGATGGCCCGCGTCTGCCGCGCCGACGGATTGCTGTTGAGCTACGACGCGCGCGCCGCCAACCCGCTGAACCGCCACGTGCGCCGCCTGCCGCGCGCCGAGCACGCCGCGCTCTTCCCCGACCGACCGGTCGCCTTCCGCCGCCTCACCCCGCTGCCGCCGCTCGTGCGCCGGCTGCCGTGGCTCTTCGCGCTGCTCGCGCGGATCAAGCCGCTCTGCCTCTTCGACCTCGCTGCGATCGGCGCCGCCCCGCGCGCGCCGCGCAGCGCCGCAGGAGCTTCGTGATGTCGACCACGCTCGTCCCGCCGCGCGCAGAGCCGCAACCGGGCGTCGCGAACGCGCCGATCGCCCCGCTGCCGGCCACCGCGCCGATCGCCTTCCACCGCGCAGCGCTCGACGAAGGCGACGTCGCGGCGGTGACCGCGGTGCTCCGCTCCGGCTGGCTCACCACCGGCCCGCGCGCGCAGGAGTTCGAGAAGGCGCTCGCCGCGGCGATGGGCCGCCGCCACGCGCTGCTGCTCAACTCGGCGACCTCGGCGCTCTTCCTCGCCTACAAGGCGGCCGGCGTCGGACCGGGCGACGACGTGCTGGTCCCGGCGATCACCTTCATGGCGACCGCGGAGGTGGCGATCCACCTCGGCGCGCGGCCGGTGGTGGTCGACGTCGATCCCGCGACGCTGCTGATGGACGTGGGCGACTTGCAGAAGAAGCTCACGCGGCGCGCGCGCCTCGTCGCGCCGGTCCACTACGCCGGCCACCCGTGCGCGATGGCGCCGCTGCGCGAGCTCGCGGCGGCGGAACGGCTGGCCATCGTCGAGGACGCCGCCCACTGCCTCACGGGCCGCGAAGGGGCGCGCCAGCCGGGCGAGGGGACGCTTGGCGCGGCGCTCTCGTTCTACGCGACCAAGGAGCTCGCGGTCGGCGAGGGCGGCGCGCTGGTCAGCGACGACGACGGCGTGATCGAGCGGGCGCGCCGCTGGTCGCTGCACGGCATCAGCAAGCCGGCCCACGCGCGCATGCAGATCGGCGCGCGCGCGCACTACGACGTCGAGGACGTCGGCTACAAGATGAACCTGCCCGACGTGCTCGCCGCGCTCGGCCTGTCGCAACTGCCGCGCATGGAGGCGCAGCGCGAGCGGCGCGAGGCGATCGCGCGGCGCTACGACGCGGCGCTGGCCGGCTTGCCGGGCGTGACGCCGCTCGCCGTGCGGCCCGGCTTCACCTCGGCGCGCCACCTCTACGTGGTGCGCATCGACGCCGCCGCCGCCGGGATCGAGCGCGATGCACTCGCCGCCGCGCTCGGCGCGCAGGGGATCGGCACCTCGATCCACTTCCTGCCGATCCACGAGATGACCGTGCTGAAGACGCTGTACGGCACGCGCGCGGCCGACTGCCCGGTCGCCTCGCGCGCCGGCCGCGAGGTGCTCTCGCTGCCGATCTACCCCGGCCTCTCCGACGGCGACGTCGATCGCATCGCCGCGGCGGTGCGCGCGATCGTCGCAGAGCGAGCGCCGTGATGGCGCCGCTCGCTGCGATCGTCGCGACGCGCGAACGGCGCCTCGGCCAGGTGGTGCGGCTGCTCGACGTGGCGGTCGCCGCCACCACACTGCTCGCCGTCGCGCCGCTGCTGCTGCTGCTGGCAGCGGCGGTGAAGCTTTGCTCGCGCGGGCCGGCGCTCTTCGCGCAGCAGCGCGTCGGGCGCGGCGGCGCGCCGTTCCGGCTCTGGAAGCTGCGCACGATGGTGGTCGACGCCGAGCGGATCGGCCCGCGCGTCACCGGCCGCGACGATCCGCGCATCACGCGGGTCGGCCGCTTCCTGCGCAAGACGAAGCTCGACGAGCTGCCGCAGCTCTGGAACGTGCTGGTCGGCGACATGAGCCTCGTCGGCCCGCGCCCCGAGGTCGCCGAGATGGTCGCGCAGGCGCAGGCGGCCTACGCGGCGCTGCTGCGCGTGCGGCCCGGCCTGATCTCCGAGGCGACGCTCGCCTTCCGGCGCGAGGAGGAGCTGCTCCCGCAGGAGGGGCGCGCCGCGTTCTACGTGCGCGAGATCCTGCCGAAGAAGGTGGCGCTCGACCTCGCCTGGCTCGAGCAGCGCACCTTCGTCGGCGACCTCGAGCTGCTGGCGCGCGCCTTCCTGCTGCTGACAAGGCTGCGACGCGACGAGCGGCCGCTGTCGCTGCCGGGCGGCCACGCGCTGCGGCTCGCCGTGAAGATGGCGCTCGACGGTGCGCTCGCCGGCGCCGCGTTCGTCGTCGCCACGCTGCTGCGCTTCGATGGCTGGCCCGACGGCGTCGAGCGCGAGCGGCTCGTGATGCTGGCGCTGCCGATCACGCTGCTGACCGCGCTCTTCGCGTCGGTCACCGGCTGCGCGCGCGCCATCTGGCGCTGCTTCGACACCGCGCAGTTCCTGCGGCTCGCGCTGCTCCATGCGCCGCTGCTGCTGGCGCAGGCGAGCTGGCGCGCGCGGCTGCCCACCGAGCTGCAGCTGCTGCGCACGCCGTGGTCGGTGGTGGTCCTCTCCTACCTGCTCGCCTTGCTGGCCGGCGCCGCGGCGCGCCGCCTCTGGTCGGCCTCCACCGCGCGCGCCGAACGACGCGGCCGGCCGCGCTCGGCGCTGTCGGGTCGCATCGCGCTGATCGGCGCCGGCCGCCACGCCCACGCGATCGTCCACGAGCTGCAGCGCAGCGCCGGCGGCGCGGTCGAGCTGCTCGCCTGCTTCGACGACGATCCCGGCAAGCGCGGCTCGCACGTCGCCGGCGTGCGCGTGGTCGGGACGCTCGCCGAGGCGCCCGGCTGGCTGGCGCGCACGCGACCCGACCACCTGCTGATCGCCATCGCGGCGCTGCCGGAGGCGAAGCTCCGCCCGCTGCTCGACGCCGCGGCGCTGTGCGGCGCCGCCGTGAAGATCGTGCCTTCGCTGGTCGAGCGGGCGCAGGCGCCGGCCGGGCTGCTGCGCGACCTCTCGCTCGCCGACTTGATCGGGAGGCCGCCGGTGCGCCTCGACCCCTCCGATCCGCAGATCGCGCAGGCGTGGCGCGGCAAGACGATCCTCGTCACCGGCGCCGCCGGCTCGATCGGCTCGGAGCTGGTGCGCCAGCTCGTGGCGCTCTCGCCGCGGCGCCTCGTGCTGCTCGACAAGGACGAGAACGGCCTCTTCGAGCTCGGCCGCGAGCTCGATGACCTGGCGCCGGCACTGCCGCGCGCGCTCGCCGTGCTGAGCCTCTGCGATCGGCGCGGTGTCGCGCGGCTCCTGCGGCGCGAGCGGCCCGACGTCGTGCTGCACGCCGCGGCGCACAAGCACGTGCCGCTGATGGAGGCGAACGTCGTCGAGGCGGTCGCCAACAACGCGCTCGGCACGCGCGACTTCGCGCGCCTCGCCGCGGCCGCGCGGGTCGGCTCGTTCGTGCTGATCTCCACCGACAAGGCGGTGCGGCCGACCAGCGTGATGGGCGCCACCAAGCGCGCCGCGGAGCTCGCCGTCCGCGAGCTGAACGAGCGCGCGCGCGTCGCCACGCGCTTCGTCGTGGTCCGCTTCGGCAACGTGCTGGCGAGCCGCGGCAGCGTGATCGAGACCTTCCTCCGCCAGTTGCGGCGCGGCGATCCGCTCACCATCACCCATCCCGACGTCGAGCGCTTCTTCCTCTCGATCCCCGAGGCGGCGCAGCTCGTGCTGGTGGCCGGGTCGCTCCCGCGTCCGCGCGGCCACTACGTGCTCGAGATGGGCAAGCCGCGGCGCATCGTCGACCTCGCGCGCGACCTCGCGCGGCTGGCGGGCGGACCGCCGCCGCGCCTCAAGTTCGTCGGGCTGCGGCCGGGCGAGAAGCTCTCCGAGGAGCTGTCGGGGAGCGGGGCGCTCGAGTCGGTGCCCGAACGGCCGGGGCTGCTGGTCGACGCCGAGCCGGCGCCGGCGACCGAGGTAGTGGTCGCGCTCGATCGCGCGCTGCGCCGCGCGGTGGCCGAGGGCGATGGCGAGGCGGCGCGACGGGTGCTGGAACGGCCGCCGATCGGCTTGCGCCCGGCGCATGCGCCGCAGCCGGCGCCGGGGGAGGCGACGGCGCGCGCGGTGGCGGTCGCGGAACCGATCGACGCGACCGGCGCGGCGTCCGCGGCGCGGCCGGTGGCGGAGTCGCTCGCCTGACGGAGGCGGCGCGACGCACGGCGCCCGACGCTCGCGCGCCGGGCGCCGTGCGGTTCACTCTTCTTCGCCGCCGTCCTTCACGCCGACCTTGCGCTTGAACTTGCACGACTCGACCAGCACGCACTCGCCGCAACGCGGCGACTTCGCCTGGCAGATCTCCTCGCCGTGCTGCGTGAGGAGCAGCAGGTAGGCGTGCAGGTCCTCCGGGTCGAGCAGCTTTTCGAGCACCTTGCGCGCGGCCCCGTCGCTGTGGACGCGGTCGATCAGGCCGAGCCGCGTCAGCGTGCGCACCGCCCCTTGCGGGACGGGCAGCGCCGAATCGGGCCCCGCCATCGCGTGCAGCAGCACCTGGACGATGCCCTGGTGGAGCACGCCGAGGTTCGAGAGGAGGCGCTGGCGCGACTCCGGCTGCATCTCGCGCAGGAACTCGAGCGCCGTCGCGTTGCGCTCCTTCCAGAGCGCCGCGAGCAGGCTGCGCAGCTTCTCGACCTTGACGTCGAGGTCCTTGTCGCCGAGCTCCGCGAGGGCGCTCTTCAGCTCCGCCGGCGAGGAGACGCGGACCTCGTTCCAGTCCACGTACTCCTTCTGCAGGATGCGCAGCGCGCGCTGGGCCTTGCGGTAGTCCCAGCCTTCGCGCAGCAGGAGGAAGACCGCGTGGTCGAGGGTCGGCTCTTCCGGCAGGACGATCACCTTGCCGTAGGGCTTCTCCAACGCACGCAGCACCTCCGAGAGCTTCGCTCTCGTGGCGGCCTCGCTCATCAGTGCGCCCCGCTCACTTCTTCTTCGGGGCGGCGGCCGGCTTCGCGCCAGCCGCAGGAGCAGCTGCAGGAGCGGTCGCAGGAGCCGCGGCCGGGGCCGCTGCCGTCGCGCTGGCGTAGACGCCGTGCCGCTTGAAGAGCTGGTGGACGGTCTTCGAGGGCTGCGCCCCCTTGCTCATCCAGAAGAGGGCGCGATCGGCCTTGATCGTCACCTTCTCCTTCTTCTGGTCGGTGATGGTGTCGTACGTGCCGATCTCCTCGATCGACTCGCCGTCACGCGCGTTGCGCTTGTCCATGACCGCGATGCGCCACGTCGGGCGATTGGTGCGGCCGAAACGCTTCAGTCGGATGGAAACTGCCAAAGGTCTCTCCTGATGCGCCGCAGGTCAGCGGCGCTTGCGATTCTTCTTGCGGGCCTCTTTCTCGCGCTTGCGTGCCGCTCGGCGGCGCGCCTCTTCGTCGGGATCCTTGGTCACGGCCGTCTCGCCGCCGCCGCGCGCGAGCTTGGCCAGCATCTCCTGCTGGCCGCGCCCGCCGAAGCCGCCGCCCGATCCGGGCATGCCCGGCATGCCTTGCATGGCGCCGGCCGGGTCGCCCCCGCCGCCGCCGAACAGCTTGCCGAGCTTGCTCAGCATGCCGCCGCCCTGCATGCGCTTCATCATGTCGCGCATCTGCTCGTGCTGGCGGATCAGCTGGTTCACCACCTGCGGCTCGTTGCCGGAGCCGCGCGCGATGCGCCGGCGGCGGTTGGCGTCGAGCAGCTCGGGGCGGCGCCGCTCCTCCGGGGTCATGGAGAGGATCGCCGCCTCGACGCGGCCGAGCTCCTTCTCCTGCACGTTCGCCTGCTCGAACGCCTGGCCGATCTGGCCCGGCATCATCTTGAGCAGCCCCTTCAACGGCCCCATCTTGCGGATCGCCCGCAGCTGGTTCAGGAAGTCCTCGAGCGTGAACTGCGCCTTGAGGAGCCGCTCGGCGGCCTCCTCGGCCTCGTCCTGGTCGATGACCTCCTGCGCCTTCTCGACCAGCGACACGACGTCGCCCATGCCGAGGATGCGCGAGGCCATGCGCTCGGCATGGAACTCGTCCAAGTCTTCCGGGCGCTCGCCGGTGCCGACGAAGGCGATCGGCTTGCCGGTCACCTGCTTCACCGAGATCGCGGCGCCGCCGCGCGTGTCGCCGTCGAGCTTGGTGAGGATCACAGCGTCGAGGCGCAGCTTCCCGTGGAACTCGCGCGCGCTGCCGTAGGCGTCCTGGCCGGCCATCGCGTCGCAGACCAGGAAGGTCGCGTGCGGCGCGGTCAGCTTCTCGACGCGCGCGAGCTCGTCCATCAGCGGGCCGTCGATGTGGAGACGGCCGGCGGTGTCGAGCAGGACGACGTCGAACCCTTCCTTCTTGGCGCGCGCGACCGCGTTGGCGCAGATCTGCGGCGCGCGCTCCTCGTTGCCCGGCCCCTCCTCGGCGTGCACCGGCAGGTCGAGCGACTTGCCGAGCACCTGCAGCTGCGTGATGGCGGCAGGACGGCGCGTGTCGGCGGCGACGAGCAGGGGCTTGCGGCCCTGGCGCTTCAGCCGGCGCGCGAGCTTCGCGGTGGTGGTCGTCTTGCCCGAGCCCTGGAGGCCGACCATCATCACGACGGCCGGCTGCCCCGCGAGCAGCGGGATCTTCGGCGGCTCGCCGCGCATCGTCTCCGTCAGCACGTCGGAGAAGAGCTTGATGATCTGCTCGGCCGGCTTGACCGAGGCGATCACCTCCTGGCCGATGGCGCGCGCGGTCACCTGCTCGACGAGCGCGCGGGCCGCCTCGAAGTGGACGTCCGCCTCGAGGAGCGCCTTGCGGATCTCCTCGAGTCCATCACGGATGTTGTCCGCGGTGAGAAGGCGATCCTTCCCCCACTTGGAGAACACGCGCTGGAGGGCGTTGGAGAGCGACTCGAACAAGGGGTCCCCGGAAGGCGGCAGGCTGCAGGCGGCGCGGAAAAGGCGGGGGATGGTAGCGGGCGCTCCCCCGGGGGGGAAGGGAGCGCGCGCGGGGCCGGCGGGCGTGGCGCGCCGGTGCACCCCGCCGCGGCTGGCCGCGATCGGCCGACGACCGCGGGCGGCGGCCCGGCGGCGCCCCCTTCGTTCACTTTGCACGGCCAAGTAAGGTGGCGCCATGGGCTCCCTCGCGGCACTCCTCTTCCCGGCACTCGCGCTGCCGCTCCTGCTGGCGCTCGCCAGCGCGTCCCACCTCCCCGCGCTCGCCGCGCCGTTCGCCTGGCCGCGCGAACTCTGGATCGTCGCGAGCGCCGGCACGCTCGCGACCGCGGCCGGGCTGCTCGACTGGCGCCTCCATCGCCGCGGGCAGCGGCGCGTCTCCCCCGCCGAGCGGCGCGCGGAGTTGCTGGCGCTCGTCGGCGGGGCGCTCCTCTTCGTGCTGCTCGCCGCCGCCTCGACGCGCGAGCCGCGCCGCGCGCTGGCCGTGCCGATCGTCGCCGTCGCGCTGCTGACCGCGGCGCTGATCGCTTTCGACGAGGCGCGCTTCCATCGGCGCTGCAGCCGGTACGAGACGCTCCTCCATCGGCTGCTGGTCGGCGGCCAAGCGCTGGCGTTCCTCGCCTGGTTCCACTGGTGCTTCGCGCGGGAGGGCGCCGTTGCCTGACGCCGCGACGCTGCTCGCGCGCGCCGCGTGCTGCTACGACGAGCCGCGCTTCGGGCTCGCCGCTGCCGCCCGCATCGCCGCGCGCGGCGGCTTCGCGGGCGGTGCCGAATGGATGCGGCGCGCGCTCGGCGCGATCCGCGGCGAGTCGCCGCACGGCGCGGCGCGCTTCACGCGACTCGGCGTCGTGAAGTACGCGCTGGCGAGCGGCGCGGCGCTGCTGCTGCCGGCGCTCGCGCTGCCGCTCCTCGCGCTGCCGGCGTTCGCGTCCGTGGTGCAAACACCGCTCGCGGCGGCGCTGCGGTGGCTGCTGCTGCTGATGTCGCTGCCGTTGGCGAGCGGCGCCTTCTATGCCGTCGAGAGCCGCTTCGTCTTCGCCTTCCCGTGCGCAATCGATGGCGACGCGGTGCCGCTGCGCGCGAGCCATCGGCTGCTGGCGCGCACGGCCGCACCGCTCGCTGCGATCCGGGCCGTGGTGCGGATCGCCGCGTCGATGGTGGTCGGTGGACTGCTCGGTCGCGGCTTCCTGCGCAGCTGGGCGATCGGCTGCCTCGCGGTGCTGCTCTGGTACGAGGAGGCGCGCGCGGCGGCTCGCGCGGCGGCGTCCGCTGCGGTCGCTCGATCCGCTGGAGTCGCGGCGTGATCGCCGGCCTCGAAGTCGGCGGCCGCGGCGCGCTCCACCTGCGCGAGGAGCGCGTGACGAGCAGCGCATCGAGCGGCCCGTCGAACGGCGGAGCGAGTCGCGCGGCGGCAGCCGACGGCAGCGCGTGGACGCTCCTCTTCGCGAGCGACCTCCACCTCGGCAAGCGGCGCGGCGCGCGCGGAGCAGTGCTGCTCGAGGCGCTGCTCGAGCGGGCGCAGGCGGCGGCGCCCGACGTCATCCTGCTCGGCGGCGATCTGGTCGATGCGCGCGCCGGCAACGCGATGCTCGAAGAGTGCGTCGCGCGACTCGCCGCCGTCGCGCCGGTGGCGGCGGTGGCGGGCAACCACGACGTCGCGGCCGGGCTCGCGGAAGTGCGCGCCGCGGTGCGCGCCGGTGGCGGGCGCTGGCTGCACGACGCGGCGCTGACGCTGACGCGCGCTGGCCGCCGGCCGCTGCGGTGCACGGCGGTCGGCCACGTCCGCGCGGAAGCGGAAACGGAAACGGAAACGAAAGCGGACACGGAAACAGACGTGGACGTGGACGCGGCCAGCGAAATGGGCCGAGCCGCCGATGCGGGGGCGTTGCACGCGATCGTCGGCCACCATCCGGCGGCGACGGCGCGTGCCGCAGCGCGCCATCGCGTCGACGTCGCCTTCGCCGGCCACCTGCACGGCGGCCAATGCGTCCTCTGGCAGCGCGGCACGCTCCTCTATCCCGGCGCGCTCTTCTCCCGTTGGAACGGGCTGCGCTTCGCGATCGGCGCAGCGACGCTGCTGGTGAGCCGCGGCGTCGCCGACACGCTGCCGTTGCGCTTCCACTGCCCGCGCGAGGTCGTGCGATGCCGACTGACCTGAGCGAGTCGGAGGGCGGGGCCGAGCGGGCGACGAGGCGCAAACGACGGCGCGAGGAGCGCGCGTTCGTGGCGCGACCACGGCCGACCTTCCGCGAGCGGATCGCCGGCGTGGCGCTCCTCTCGATCAGCATCATCGGCGCGTGCCTGACGCCGCTCTTGATCCTCGGCCCCGACGTGACCGCGGCGATGACGTTCGGCATGCCGATCGCCATCGGCATCGCCGCCGGCATGCTCGCCCGTGACCATCGCGGGATCGTCTCGATCGGAGCAGCGACCGCCGGCATCGGCATCGTGGTCGCCACGCTCTTCATCGCCGACGAGATCGGCCCCTTCTGCGCGATCATCTACTCCGTCATCGCGATGCCACCGGCCTACCTCGCCGCCGCCATCACGCTCGGGCTGCGCCGCCGACTGCGCCGCCGCGCCCTCGCAGCGCGCCGAGCCGCCACGTTGCGCCACGACGCGCTGCTGCTGCTCCTCGCCTACGCGCTGCCGCTCGGCTGGCACGCGGCCGAGCAGCGCTGGCCGACCACGCACGCGCCCGAGTCGCTCGCCATGGAGCGCATCGTCGCGGCGCCGCTCGCAGCGGTGTGGGAGAGTCGCCTCGCCTTCCCTGCGACCGGGCCGTTCAGCGCCGAGGCGATCCACGCACCGCTGCCTCGCGAAGCGAGCGGCCGCGCCCATGCCGTCGGCGACGTGAAACGGCTCTCCTTCGACAGGGGGACGCTCGCCGTCCGCCTCGTGCGCGTGGTGCCGGGCCGCGAGCTGGTCGCCGAGGTGATCGAACAGACGATCGAGCGGCGCGCGCTGCGCCTCCACACGGTGACGCTCAGCTGCGAGCCGCTCGCGCCGGAGCAGACGCGCGTCGCGGTGCGGCTCGACTTCACGCCGCTCATGGCCCCGCGCTGGTACTGGCGCCCCTTCGAGCGGCTCTTCGGCGGCCTCACCTTCGACGCGCTGCTCGACGGGTGGGAAGCGGGCGCGACGGAGCCGCCGCGAATCGCCCCACCGGCAGCGCTACCGCCGCCGTGACGCGCGGCGCGGCGCGCGGCCGTGAAGCCCGCGCCGCGCCGAGCCGCTCACCCGCCCGCGCCCGCCGCCATCGAGAGCGCCTGCGATTCGCCCGCGCGCCGCTCGATCTTGGCGCCGAGCAGCCGCAGCCGCTCGTCGATCCGTTCGTAGCCGCGATCGATGTGGTAGACGCGATCGACCGTCGTCTCCCCTTCGGCCGCGAGGCCGGCCAGCACCAGCGCCGCCGACCCGCGCAGGTCGGAGGCCATCACCGGCGCGCCCGAGAGCTTGGCGACGCCCTCGACCAGCGCCGTCGCCCCCTCCTTGCGGATGCGCGCGCCCATGCGGTGCAGCTCGGCGACGTGGATGAAGCGGTCGGGGTAGATCCGCTCGTGGATCATGCTGATGCCGTCGGCCGTCGTGAGCAGCGCCATCAGCTGCGCCTGCAGGTCGGTCGGGAAGCCGGGGTGCGGCAACGTGGTGACGTCGATCGGCCGCAGGCGGCGCGGCGCGGCGACGCGCAGCCAGTCGGCGCCGGTGGCGACGTCGCAACCGGCGGCGCGCAGCCGCTCGATCAGCGCCAGCAGGTCGCGCGGCTGGCAGCCGCGCACCGTGAGGTCGCCCTTGGTCATCGCGGCGGCGATCGCGAAGGTGCCCGCCTCGATGCGATCGGGGATCACGGCGTGGTCGACGCCGTGCAGCTTGTCGACGCCGGTGATGCGCAGGCAGTGGCTGCCGATGCCGTCGATCTGCGCGCCCATCTTCGCCAGCACGTGGCAGAGGTCGACGACCTCGGGCTCCTGCGCGGCGTTCTCGAGCAGCGTCTCGCCCTCGGCGAGCGTCGCGGCCATCACCACGTTGGCGGTGCCGAGCACGGTGGAGCCGGCGCTCGAACCGAGGAAGAGCGTGTTGCCGCGCAGCCGCGGCGAACTCGCCTCGACGTAGCCGGCGCGCACGTCGAGCGTCGCGCCGAGCCCTTCCATGCCCTTCAAGTGGAGGTCGATCGGCCGCACGCCGATCACGCAGCCGCCCGGCATCGAGACGCGCGCGCGCTTGCGTTTCGCCAGCAGCGGGCCGAGCACGCAGATGCTGGCGCGCATCGTCTTCATCAGCTCGTACGGCGCGGTGATCGGCGTCTCGTCGTCGCAGCGGATGCGCAGGATGCCCTGCTTCTCGTCGTGCAGGACGCGCGCGCCGAGCGACTGCAGGACCTTCACCTGCGAGGCGACGTCGCGCAGCCGCGGCACGCGCCGGATCACCACCTCCTCGTCGGTGAGGAGCGCTGCCGCCATGATCGGCAGCACGGAGTTCTTGGCGCCGCCGACAGCGACCTCGCCGGTCAGGCGGTGGCCGCCCTCGATGATGAAACGATCCACGCTCGCCCCCTCCCCGCGGACCGACGCAAAGGCGCCGCACCGCGCTTCCCCGACTCGCTGCCACGTCGCGCTCCCCCACCGCCAAGCAGGGGCCAGCGCGACCGCGTTCCCGATTCAGCGCCGCGCGCCGTCCGCGAGCCACTCCCGCCAGAGAGCGATCGCGCGTGCGCGCTGCGTCGGTTCCGCCTCGGCATCGAAGCCGACGTCGAAACCGGCCAGCGAGACTAGCGCCTCGTCGGCGTCGTCCCGCACGAGGCTCGACTCGTGGTCAAGCAGCGCGACCAGCGCCGGCGCCGCCGCCCGATCGCGCAGCAGCGCCACCACGTGGAGCAACTGCCCGGCGAGCAGCGGCTCCGCCCCCTTCACCTCGTCGAGCAGCCGCGCGGCGAGTCCCGCCGGCGGCCGCTCGGCGAGCAGCGCCGCGAAGGCGTAGAGCGCCTTCTTCATCCGCGCCCGCGCCGTCCAGAGCAGCACGTCGGCGATCGGCAGCTGCTGCGCCGCCAGCAGCCCGTTCAGCCGGGCGAACGCCCGCATCCGCAGCCGCGCCACCGGCGAGGCGAAGAGCGCGACGAGGCCGCCGATCGCCGCGTCGCGCTCGGCGACCAGCTCGGCGTCGCTCTTCTCGATCCAGCCCGGATCGAGCGGCACCTCCGGCTCGAGGTCCTGGCGCGGCCCGTAGACGTGGAGGACGTCGCCGACCCGCTCGTACTCGGCCACCTGCCCGAGGCTCGCCTCGACCAGCTCGGCGGCCGCCTCCGGGACCAGCAACCCGCCGCCCCCCGCCTCGAGCTCGACCGGGATCCCGCGCCCCTTCAGGCCCGACGCCAGCGCGGTGAGCGTGCCGCCCGGCGCGACGATCCGCAGCAGCCGTGCGGCGGCCCGCTCCGCCGCCGCCCGATCGTGGCGCGCGAGGTCGTCCACCAGGTCGACTGCGCAGTCGGCGCAGCGCGCGATCCCGGGCCGATATTCCTGACGACAGGCGGGACACCACGGCATCGCTCATCTCCCCGTTCGCTTGACTCGCCAAGGCGCGCCGGTAGCTTGCCCCGGTTTTCCGCCGGAAGGTGAACGCCGAATCGCGGTCACCCCACGCCCGGTGGTCAACCTGTTCCCTCGGCCACTTCCCGTCGCCGCTCTTTCGGAGGATCGCATCGATGCCGAGCTTGGACTCCGCCCCGAAGCTCGCCACCCAGCCCCCGTCCACCATCGAAGAGCTCGAGGCCGCGCGGCTGCGCGTGCTGGGAGAGAGCGACTTCTACCGTGGCTACGAGTCCTCTTTCTATGAGGCGGTTCCGGCCGAGCCCGGCGACGACCCGACCAAGCTGAAGGCGGCGATCGGCCGCTACCTGCTCGGCCAGGAAGTGCGCGCGCTCGAGCTGCTCGGCGCGCAGAAGAACGAGCTCGCCGCGTTCATCCGCGCGAAGATCTACCTCGGCCGCGGCGACTGCCAGCGCGCCCTGAAGGAGATCGCGCCGATCGCCGACAAGAAGCTGAACTGCCTGCCGGCGCAGCGCGTGCGCGCCGATGCCGCGGCGCAGATCAGCGACGTCGCCCTGCTCGAGAAGGCGGCGAAGGAGATCCAGCGCCACCACGCCGACAGCGCCGACGCCTCCTACGTGGTCGGCCTGCAGCGCGAGATCGACGGCGAGTACGACGAGGCGGTGCGCGCCTGGCAGCAGGCGCTCGCGATCGAGCCGTCGCACGCCGGCGCGCTCTTCCGGCTCGGCTACCACCAGGCGCTGCGCGGCGACACCGAGACCGCCATCGACCTCTACGAGCGGCTCTGCAACCAGAAGCCGGCGCCGGTCGGGGCGCTGCTCAACCTCGGCATCCTCTTCGAGGACGAGGAGGACTACCAGCTCGCGCGCAACTGCTTCCAGCGCATCCTCGACTTCGACCCGAACCACCCGCGCGCGCGCCTCTACCTGCAGGACGTGTCGGCGAGCTCCTCGCAGTACTACGACGAGGAGAAGCGGCGCAACGAGGACAAGCACGCGGCGGTGCTCGGCATCCCGGTCACCGACTTCGAGCTCTCGGTCCGTTCGCGCAACTGCCTCGCGAACATGAACGTGCGCACGCTCGGCGACCTGATCTCGCTCAGCGAGCCGGAGCTGCTGGCGTTCAAGAACTTCGGCGAGACGTCGCTCACCGAGATCAAGCAGATCCTGAACCAGAAGGGGCTCACGCTCGGGATGCTGCCGCCGAAGCCCGATGCCAACATCGGCCTGCGCGCGCTCGAAGGGGTCGACCGCAGCACGGCGATCCACAAGCCGGTCGCCGACTTGGACCTCTCGGTGCGCTCGCGGCGCGCGCTCGACACGCTCGGCGTGCGGACGCTCGGCGAGCTGATCGGGCTGTCGGAGCCGCAGCTGCTCGCCTGCAAGAACTTCGGGCAGACGTCGCTGATGGAGCTGAAGAAGAAGCTCGAGGCGTACGGGCTCGCGCTGAAGGCCGAGTGATCGCGCCCGCGTGTTCGACTTCCTGAGAGGCGAAGTCGCGCGCAAGGGCCTCGGCGAGGTGGTGGTCGACGTGAACGGCGTCGGCTACCTCCTCTCCATCTCGGCGAAGTGCGAGGAGCGGCTGCCGTCGCGCGGCAGCGTCACGCTGTTCGTCCAGGTGCAGACGAACGACGCCGGCACGCGCCTGTTCGGCTTCCTCGACGAGCAGGAGCGCCTCCTCTTCCGCCAGCTGCTCGGGGTGCGCGGGGTCGGGCCGGCGGTGGCGCTGACGCTCCTCTCGCAGGAGACGCCCGACGCGTTGGCCGGCCGCATCCGCGCGGGCGACGTGAAGGGGCTCACCCGCATCAAGGGGATCGGCACCAAGACGGCCGAGCGGCTCGTGGTCGAGCTGAAGAACGTGGTGGCCGAGGGGCTCGCCGTCACGCTCCCCGCCTCGCAGGAAGAGTCGCTGCTGAAGGCGCTGCAGAGCCTCGGCCTCGACAGCGGCGAGGCGCTCGCCCGCACGCGCGCCGTGCTGGCCGCCCACCCCGCCGACGCGCCGCTCGAACTGCTGCTGCGCGCCGCCCTGAAGAGCCGCAGCGCCGGCCGCTGAGCCCCCCTGCGCCGCCGCGCCCAGAAGGTCGAGCCCCTCGCCGGCCGATCGAGCGAGGGCGACCGCAACGGCGGCCGCACCTTGCGAGGGAGCCTGCCGTGCGCGACTACTGCGTGCGCCACCACGTCCGACTGCGCGCGATCTACCGGCCGCGACGGAGCGGCGAGGGCGAGGCGTATCATCCGGCCCCGCTCGAAGCGCGGCGCCCCGCCGCCCCGGCGCAAGGAACCGTCGACGATGGATCGCACGCTCCGCCTCCCGCTGCTGCTCGTGCTGGCGCTCTGCAGCAGCCGCGTCCGCGCCCAGGAGAGTCCGGCGCCTGAGCCGCCGCCCGCGGCGCCCGCGGATCCGGCGCCCGCCGCTCCCGCCGAGCCCGCCCCCGCGACGCCGGCCGCGCCCGCCGCCGACGAGCGGCCGCGCGGGCTGCTCGGCATCGCGGAAGCGGAGTCGCAGCGCGCCGCCCTCGCGATGCGCGAGCGGATCCGCGTGATGCTGCGCAACTTCACGTCGCAGCGCGAGACGGCCGCCGATCGCGGCAAGGGGTTCCTCGACACCGTCGTGCTGCTCGGCCCCGATGCGGTGCCGCTGCTGCTCGAGGTGCTGCGCGAGGTCGACCGCGGGACGCTCGACGCCGCGTACGCCGGCGCCGCGGCGCGCGCGCTGTGCGGCATCTTCGAGCGCACCCACGCGAAGTCGATCCTCGCCAGCCTCGCCGAGACGGTGCGCAGCGGCGGCGCGGGAGTGCAGGCGGGCGCGCTCGAGGGACTCGAGCAGCTCGACCACGCGCAGGTGATCGAGATCGTCGCGCCGCTGCTCGAGGTCGGCGATCCGGCGCTGCGCGGCCGCGCGGTGCGCGTGCTCGGCCGCCAGCAGTCGAGCGCGCCGCTGGTCGGCGGGCTGCTGCTGCCGCTGCTCGCGCAGCAAGGGGCGCCGTGGACCGAGGTGGTGCAAGCGCTCCACGCGCTCGGCGAGAAGAGCGCCCTCGAGCCGGTCCAGCAGTTCCTCGCGAAGAGCGAGGACTCGGCCCTGCTGCTGGCGGGAGTGCGTTACGTCGCCGACCTCGGCGGCCGCGCCACGATCCCGGCGCTGCGCGCGCTGCTCCTGCGGCAGGGAGCGAACCTGCCCGAGACGCTGCTGAAGCAGGCGATCGACGCCGCGCAATCGATCGGGCTGCGCGAGACCGACGCCCACAGCGGCGCCGAGGAGCTGCTGCTCGAGGTCTTCAAGAAGCTGCGCGAATCGCGCCGATCGGTCAGCGACTACGCGCGCGAGCAACTCGGCCCGTTCGGGACCGACGAGGCGCTGAAGAGCTTCGAGGACGAGATCAACGACGCGCTGGCGATCAACAAGCGGCTCGGTCAGCCCAACACCAGCCGCTACCTCGAGCTCGCCGAGTACCGCCTGCAGTTCAGCGCGTGGAGCAAGGCGATCGACGCGCTGAACCGCGCCAAGGACGAGGACACCCGGCGGCTGCGCAGCGGCGACATCGAGGAGCTGCGCGCCGTCGCGCTCTGCGGCCAAGGCAAGTTCCCGGCGGCCGAGCGCATCCTGCAGACGGTCCACCCCGACCAGCGCCAGGCGCTGCTGCAGCGCTTCAAGGTCCTCGAGAAGATGGCGAAGCACAAGGACTACAAGGAGCTCTTCGCGTCGGGCCGCTGAGGCGGCGCGCGCGACGTCACCGCGCCGCCACGCTTCGCCGCACGGCACGACCGCGCGCCCGCGGGTGAACGCGGGAGCGCCGGTTGCTAGTCCTCCACGGCGCGCCCCCTGCGCTCCTCTCCCGCCGGAGTCCCGCCGCCGATGACCGTGCCGCTCGCTCTCGACGTGCAAGCCCTGGTCGCTGGTGCCGGCGCCGAGCCGGTGCTGCGCGGCCTCGACCTCGCGCTGCCGGCCGGCGCGCGCGCGGCGCTGCTCGGCGCGAGCGGCTCGGGCAAGTCGACGCTGCTGCGCGCGATCGCCGGCCTGCTGCGTCCGCGCGCCGGCTCGATCCGCATCGCGGGACGACTGGTCGCCGACGCCACGACCGCCGTCGCTCCGGCGCAGCGCGGCGTGGCGATGGCGTTCCAGAGCTACGCGCTCTGGCCCCACCTGACGGCACGCGAGCAGCTGCGCCTCGTCGCCGGCGACGCCGCGCGCGCCGACCTCTGGCTCGAGCGCGCCCGCATCGCGCCGCTCGCCAAGCGGCTGCCGGGCGAGCTCTCGGGCGGCGAACAGGCGCGCCTCGCGCTGGCCCGCGCCTTCGCGAGCGGAGCGTCGCTGCTGCTGCTCGACGAGCCGCTGAAGAACCTCGATCCGCCGCTCGCCGCCGAGCTGCGCGTCGAGCTGGTCGAGTGGATCGTCGCCGCATCGGCGACCGCGCTGATCGTGAGCCACGATCCGCGCGAGGCGGCCGCGATCGCCACCTCGATGCACCTGCTGATCGACGGACGCATCGCAGCGTGCGGCGCGCCGGAGGAGCTGCTCGCGAATCCGCCCGATGAGGCGGCGGCGCGGCTGCTCGGGCTGCGGCTCGCGGCGCCGCGCGGCCGCGCGGAGGCGGTGCGATGAAGCGCGGCGCGCGACTCGCGATCGGCCTGCTGCTCGCCATCGGGTTCGTCGGCGCGCTCTTCTCGCTGCGCGGCGGCACGGCGGTCCCCGCCGATCTCAGCAGTTCCACCTCCTGTCGCGCCTGTCACGCCGACGTCTGGGACGAGTGGGCGAGTTCGTGGCACGCGCAGTCGTTCACCGATCCGCTGGTGCTGGCGAAGGAGCAGAGCGACAACTTCCGCAAGCAGGAGTGCATCCCCTGCCACGCGCCGGCGCCGGTCTTCGAGAGCGGGCTCGGCAAGGAGCGGGTGATCGAGCGGTTCAGCGAGCGCGAACTCGGCGTCGACTGCCTCTCCTGCCACCGCAACTACGGGACGATCGTCGGGCCGGGCACGCCCTCGAGCGGCGCCGCCAACGCGCCGTGCGCGCCGATCGCCGACGCGCGGCTCGCCTCGCCCGCGCTCTGCGCGCCTTGCCACAACCAGCACCTCACCGTCGATGAATGGGAGGCGAGCAGCTACCCGAAGGCGGGCGTCACCTGCCTCGATTGCCACATGCAGCCGGTCGAACGGACGAACGGCGACGGCACCACGCGGCGCGGCCGCTCGCACCGCTTCCCGGGTGGCCACGACCTCGAGACGCTCCACAAGGCGTTCACGCTGCGCACCGAGATCCAGGAGGGGGCGAACGGCGGCAAGGTGCTGGTCGTGCTGCTCACCAACAGCGGCGCCGGCCACAACTTCCCCGCCGACGCGCGCCACCGCGCGCTCGACCTGGTGGTGACGCTGCAGCAGCACGACGGCATCGAGCTGCCGCCGCGCGACGGCGGGCGCGGCTACGGACGCGAGCGCGGCACGGCGCGCCGGCGCTTCCGCAACCCCTATCGCGAGGAGACCGAGCGGCTCACCAACAAGGAGCAGTTCGGCCGCGAGAACACCCAGCTGATCGCCGGCGAGACGGTCGCCTTCGAGGTGCCCTTCGATCCGGCCGCCGTCGCGCGGGCGCGGATCGAGCTGATCTACAAGCTGACGCCGATCCAGCTCGACGACGAAGGAGCGCGCATCCATGACGCGGCGATCGAACTGCGCTGACGGCGCCGCGCGGAGCGCCCGGCGCGCGGTGCGGCTCTCGCTGGCGCTGCCGCTCGCGTGGTCGCTTTCGCTGCTGCTGCCGTGCGCCGCTTGCGGTCCCGACGCGCCCGCTCCGCCGCGCGCGCCGAGCGCCGCTCGCGACGCGCGCCCCTTCACGCCGTGGCACCCGATCGACGCCCCCTCCCCCTTCCCCGAGGGCGAGTGGTACTGGCAGGAGCTCTTCGCCGTCGCGCCCGCGCCCGAGCCGCTGCCCGCCGATCCGGCCGCCGCCGCGGAGATCGCCGCGACGCTCGAGCGGATCGCCGGCCTCGAGCTGCTGCAGTCGGAGAGCGAGCTGCCGGGCCTCGTCGCGCTGGCGCGCCGCGACCTCGCCGCGTTGCTGGCCGCGCTCGACGATCCGCGTCCCGAAGCGCGCTTCGCCGCCGCGCGCGTCATGGTGCGCCTGATGACGGCGCGCACCCGCCCCGAAGGCTGCCCCTTCCCGCAGCGCCTCGTCGCCGCCGCCGCGGTCCACCTGCGCGACCGCGCCGACGACGTGGCGCTGCTCCACCTCGAGACGATCGCGCGCGGCGGCTACCCGTGGAGCTGGCCGGTGCTCCTCAAGTGCTTCGGCAAGCTCGACAACCATCGCCTCACCGTGCTGCGGGTGCGCGCTGCGGCGTTGCTGGCGATGCAGGGCTGCTACGGCGGGATGCCGTTGCTGATCAAGGTGCTGAAGGAGGGCACCTCGATCCAGGACGATCGCAACCGCGAGTGGGACCCCTCCTTCCAGACGGCGTGGTGGAAGGAGGAGGCGATCGCCGGCATCGCGGCGGTGGCGGGCCAGAAGTTCGGCCACTCGCCCGACGCCTCCGACGCCGACCAGGTCGCGGCGGTGCGCCGCATCGAGGCGTGGTGGCAGGCGAACGCGATCGAGCTCTACGCGAAGGCGCCGCCGCTCGACGACCCGGAGCTGATCGCCCGCATCCGCCTGCTGATCCGCTCGTTCGGCACCTTCCAGCTGCGGAACGTCGACAACGCCGGCTTCCTGCTCGCGGCGCTCGGCCCGGGCGTCGTGCCGCACCTCTTCGAGGCGCTCGACGGCTCGAGCTTCATGGTGCGCCGCCACGTGCTGGCGGTGCTGGCCGAGCTCGCGCCGCGCGTCGCCGTCGAGGTCCGTCAGCGCTGGCTCACGCGGCTCTTGCCGCTGCTGACGGAAGGGGCCGGCGAGCTCGTCCCGTTCGCACTGCAGGCGGTCGGCGCACTACGCATCGACGCTGCCCTTCCGCACTTGGAGGCGGCGCTCCGCCCGGAGGCGCCCGAGGCGTGCGAGGCGGCGCTCTACCAGCTCTCCCGCCAGTCCCCCCGGTTGGCCCGCGAGGTGCTACAACGCTTCGCGACGAAGCTGCCTCCGCAGCATCGTCTGACCACGCCGCTCGCGGCGGCGCGACTGCGCGCGGGGGATCTCGCCCCGCTGCCCGAGTACCTGAAGAGGCTCTCGGGAGAGGCGAACTCCGACGCGCGCGCGCAGCTCTACCTGAGCTGGATCGTCGACTTCGACGGCTGGTCGGACGCGAAGACGGCGGAGGAACGGCGCACGGCGCTGGAGAGGATCGAGGCCGAGATCCGCGCGCGCGCCGCTTCGTCCGGGAGCTGACCATGAACGTCGGACGCTCGCTCTGGATCGCGCGCCTGCTCGTCGTCGGGACCGCGGCGGCGGCGCTGCCGCTCGCCGATGCGGCTCGCGCGGGCGACAAGCCGAACGACACGGCGAGCGGCAAGCCCGCCGGCAAGCCGGCGCCGTCGCGCCCCGCCAACAGCGCGCAGGGCAGCGGCAAGCCGAGCGGTGGAGCGCCGCAAGGCAGCGGCCGCCCGGCGAGCGGCGGTGGCGGTTCGCAAGGCAGCGGCAAGCCGAGCGGTGGCGGCTCGCAAGGCAGCGGCCGCCCGGCGACGCCGCCGGCGACACCCCCACCGTCCTCGCGCCCGGCGACCCCGCCTCCTGCCAAGCCGGCGACCCCGCCGGCCACCAAGCCCGCATCGAAGCCGGCTTCGAGGCCCGCGACGGCACCGGTGACCCGACCGGCGACGCCGCCCGCGGCCAAGCCGGCGACGCCGCCCACCCCCCGACCCGTTCCGCGCCCCGAGTCGCGCCCTGAGTCGCGGCGCGAGACGCCGCCCGAGACGCGCCCGGCGACGCGGCCCGCGGTCCGCCCCGCGACGCGCCCCGAAACGGCGCCTGCGACCGAGCCCGTGACGCCGCCGACGGCGCGCCGCCATGAGGTCGATCCGCCGGCGCGCCGCGCGCCGTCGCCGCCGCTCCCGTCGCGCGGGGGCGCCGACGATGGAGCCGACCGTGGCGCCGATCGGCTCGTCCCGACGAGCCCCGAGAGCGAGTCGCGCGAGCGCGCGCGGCGCCGCTCGCAGCTCGAGGAACTGCGCGATCGGCGCGGAGAGGTGCGGCGCGACGAAGCGCGCGGCACGCCACCGCGCCGCGACGGAACGAGCCGCGACGGAACGAACCGCGCTGAGACGGGCCGCCACGAGGCGCGCCCCGCCGACCCGATCGTCTCGATCCCGGAACGGTCGCCGCGCTTCCAGCCGGTCGTGCGGCGCCTGCCGCGCGACACCGTGCCGCCCAACCGCGGCACGCCGCCGACGGTGCCGCCGTCGACTCCTCCGCCGACCGAGATCGACGTCGACGTCGATGTCGACGTGCACGTCGATGGCGATGGCCACGCGCGCGGCTACGGCGGCCACGGCGGTCGCCACCACGACGTCGACGTCGCCTTCTATTTCGGCGATCCGTGCAATCGCCAGCCGTGCTGGACCGATCCCTGCGGCATCCGCTACGGCTACGTCTTCTGCGGCTCGAGCCTCTGGTGGTATCGCTGGTCGCCCGGCTGCGATCCGTACTTCACGCCCTACTACTACTACTGGTCGCCGAGCTGCTACTGGCTGCCCTCCTACTACCCGACCTACGCGACCGTCTACTACGTGCGCGAGGAAGTGGTGCTGCCCTCCGATGCGGCGAGCGTCGCCGGACCGCCGGTGCCCGGCGTCGATGCGGCGCAGCTGCTGGCCGACGGCCATGCGCTCTTCACCGCAGGCGACTACGGCGGCGCGCTCGACGCCTATCGGCAGGCGGTGCTGGCGCTGCCCGACGAGCCGTTCGCGAAGCTCGCGATGGCGCAGGCGCTCTTCGCGATCGGCAACTACGGCGACGCCGCCTTCCTGCTGCGCCGCGTCGGCGAGCTGCTCCCCGACTGGCCGGTGGTCGGCGAGGATCCGCGCGGCCGCTACGCCGATCCGCTCGACCACTTCGAGCAGATGGTCGCGCTGCGCGCCTTCCTCGACCGCATCCCGGGCGAGCCGTCGGCGACGCTGGTGCTGGCGCTGCAGAGCTACTTCACCGGCGACCTCGCCGTCGCGCGCGACGCGTTCGCGGAGCTGGCGGCGCTCGATCCGGCCGATCCGCTGCCGCGTCGCTTCCTCGATCGCCTCGGCCCTTCGCCAGCGCCGCTCGCGCCTGCTCCCGCTCCGCTCGACCCGGACGGTCGGTGAGCCGGCCGGCGCGCGCGAGGAACTGCTTGCGCGCGCTCACCGGCGGCGGTCCGCGAGGCGCAGTCCGACGACGTCGCGGGCGCGAGTGACGCGGCGATCGGGCGCGCGCGTGAGGCGCAGAAGCTCCTTCGCGCCCGCCTTGTAGTTGCCGCCGCGCACGGCGAGCGCTCCGTCCGGCAGCACCACCCACTCGGAGAGCGACGAGCAGAAGTCGACGGCACCGCACGGCGCCCGATCGGCCGGCTCGCTGCCCGACTCGGGCGGCAGTCCGTCGCCCCGCCACGTGCGCTGCCCCGGCCCTTGCAGGCGCGGCTCGTACTGAGGCCCCCACGGGTACGCGCTCGGCGTGCCGCCGTGCGCGGCGACCTCCCACTCGTCGGCGGTCGGCAGCCGGCCGCCCGCCCACTGCGCGAAGCGGCGCGCCTCGTCGCCGGTCATGCCGCCGACCGGCACCCGCTCCGCGCCGTAGGCGTAGCGGCCGTCGCGCCACGACTCCGGCGCCGCCCCTCCCGCCTCGCGCACGAAGCGCCACCACTCGAAGCAGCTCACCTCGATGTCGTCGATGGTGAAGGGGGCGAGCTCGACGTCGTGCGGCGCGTTCTGGTCGGGCGGGAACGAGCTGCCGACGCGCACCTTCCCGCCGGCCACGGCGCACGCCTGCGGTCGCCGCGGCCGATGGGCGCGCACGTAGTCGAGCGCCGCTTGCGCCTCGAAGCCGGCCGGTGCGACCGCACTCGCGAGCAGCGGGTCGGCCGACTCGGGCAGCGCCAGCAGTTGCGCCTGCGCCGCGATCCGCGCCGCCCGCGTCGGAGCGCCGAGCGCCGCGACCAGCGCGTCGACCTCGGCCGGCGCGGGAGCCGGCGCCGTCGCGCGCGGTGCCGCTGCCGGCTCCTGCGCGTTGGCAGCCGTCGCGAGCGGCAGGAGCAGCCAGAGCGAGGCGAAGCTCACGCGAACTCGAGCTGGTACCACAGATCCTCTCCCCACGGGACGAGCCGCGCCTGCGACGCGGGCGGCAACGGCGGAAGCGAGGGCGGCGCGCCACCGACGGCGCGCGGCGCGACGAAGACCCACGCGCGATCGACGACGCCGGCGCCGAGGAACGCCGCCGCGAGCGTCGGCCCCCCTTCGAGCAGCAGCCGACGCACGCCGCGCGCATGCAACAGCGGCAGCAGCGCCTGCGCGACGTCGCGCGGCGCCTCGAGCGGCAGGCGCTCGACGCCGGCGGGCGCCGCCGGCTCGCCCGCGCGCAGCGGACCGGTCACCCACCAGGTCGGCGCCGCACCGTCGACGAAGCAGCGCGCGCTGGCGGCGACCCGTGCGCGCGGATCGACGATCACGCGCACCAGCGGTCGCGGGCCGGGCGGCCGCGCCGTCAGCGCCGGATCGTCGGCCAGCACCGTCCCGGAGCCGACCACGATCGCGTCGACGCGGGCGCGCAGCCGCTGGACCTGCTCGCGCGCCGCCTCGCCCGAGATCCAGCGCGCGGCCGGATCGGCGCTCGCCCAACTGCCGTCGACGCCCTGCGCCCACTTGAGCACGACGAACGGGCGCTGCTTGCCAAGGTGCGCCGCGAACCGCGCGAGCAGCGCGCGCGTCGGCGCGGCGTCGACCACCAGCGTCTCGACGCCGGCGGCCCGCAGTCGCGCGACGCCGGCGCCGCCGTGGCGCGGGTCGGGATCGAGCGCGCCGATCACGACGCGCCGCACGCCGGCCGCGATCACGGCGTCGACGCAGGGCGGCTGCTTCTTGGCGCCGCCGCGCGAGCTGCACGGCTCGAGCGTGACGACGAGCGTCGCGCCACGCGCCCCCTCCCCCGCGCCGGCGAGCGCCTCCGCTTCGGCGTGCGGCGCGCCCCACTCGCGATGGAACCCCTCGGCGAGCGGCACGCCGGCGCGCAGCAGCACGGCGCCGACCGGCGGGTTCGGTTCGACCGCGCCGACACCGCAGCGCGCCAGCGCCACGGCGCGCTCGAGGGCGGCCGCCTCGGCAGGCGCGAGCGGGGCCGGCGCGGCGTCGCTCACGCGCTCACCCGTCGGCGACCTGCGTCCCCGACAAGCTGAGCGCGGTCGCGTCACCGATGCGGACCGGCACGACCTGCCCCTGCAGCGTCGCGGCGCCGCGGAAGTGGACCATGCGGTTCGCCGAGGTGCGGCCGGCCAGCACGGCCTTGTCGCGCTTGCTCGGCCCGTCGACCAGCACCTGCTCGATGGAGCCGATGCGGGCGCGATTGCGGCGGCGCTGGATCTCCTCCTGCGCGCGCAGCAGCTCCTGGTTGCGCGCCTCCTTCACCGCTTGCGGCACGTCGTCGACCATCCGCTCGGCGGCGGCGGTGCCGGGGCGCGTCGAGTACTTGAAGATGAACGCCTGCACGAACTCGGCGCGCTGCACCAGGTCGAGCGTGGCGGCGAACTCGGCGTCGCTCTCGCCGCAGAAGCCGACGATCAGGTCGGTGGCGAGCTCGATCTTCGGCGCCACTTCGCGCAGCCGGTCGGAGAGGCGCAGGTAGGACTCGACGGTGTAGCCGCGCGCCATGCGCTTCAAGCAGCTGTTCGAGCCCGACTGCACCGGCAGGTGGAGGTAGGAGACGACCTTCTCGCAGTCCTGCAGCGCCTGCATCAGGTCGGGCGTGAGCAGCGTCGGGAAGGAGGTGACGAAGCGCAGCCGCAGCAGCCCGTCGACGCGATCGAGGCGACGCAGGAGGCGCGCGAGCGAGGCGTCGCCGCCGCTCTTCCTGCCGTACGCGTTGACGATCTGGCCGAGCAGCGTGACGTCGACCACGCCGTCGGCGACCAGCGCACGCACCTCCGCCTCGAGGTCGTCCATCGACCGCTCGACTTCGGGGCCGCGCGTGCGCGGGACGACGCAGAAGGTGCAGGCGCGATCGCAGCCGCGCTGGATCGTGACGAACGCCGAGTGCTTCTGCGGGCGCTGCGAGAGGTCGCGCCGGCCGTCGGGCAGCGGCTCGTGCTCGCCGAGCGCGACGATCGGGCCGCTGCCGCCGCGCACCCGCTCGACGAGCTCGTCGATGCGGCCGAACTCGCGCGTGCCGCAGAGGATGTCGACATGCGGGAAGCGCTCGAGCAGCGCCTCGCCCTCGCGTTGCGCCATGCAGCCGAGCACGGCGACCACGAGGTCGGGGCGGCGCTCCTTGGCGCGGCGCAGCTCGTGGAGGCGGTTGCGGACGCGATCCTCGGCGTGGTCGCGCACGGCGCAGGTGTTGAACGCGACGACGTCCGCCTCGTCGCGGCGCGCCGTGAAGACGTAGCGGCGCTCGGCGAGCCGTCCGCGGACGAGCTCGGAGTCGAGGAAGTTCATCTGGCAGCCGAAGGTCTCGAGGAAGACCTTCTGCAGCGGCGCGGCGACGTCGGGTTCCATGGGCCGCGCGAGGATAGCGCCGCGGCGGCGATCGGGACGGGGCGGCGGCCAGGAAGCGAAGGTCAGGAGGCGGCGGTCAGGAGGCGGCGGCCTCCTCGCCGAACTTCTCCTTGTTCTTCTCGAACCACTCCTCCCACGCCTTCACGCCCTTCTCCCGATCGGCCGGCGTGCCGTCGACCACGTTGAAGCGCTGGTTGTTGCCGGTCAGCGCCACCAGGGCGTTCTGCGCCTCTTCGCGCACGATCAGCTCGCTGTCGCGCAGCAGCTTGATCAGGCGGCCGACCGAGGAGCGGGCGTTCAGGTCGCGCATCGCGCTGATGACGCGGAACTTGACGAACGTGTCGCTGTCGCCGAGCAGCGGCAGCAGGTAGGGGACGATCGCGGCATCGCGCTTCTTCGCCAGCCGATCGACCGCCTGCCAGCGGACCCCCTCGTCCTTGCTGGCGAGCTGCGCGACGAGTTCGGTCGACTCGGCGTCGAGCACGGGGGCCGCAGCGCGCGGCGCCCCCGGGTCGCTGCCGGCGCCGGCGGCGAGCGGTGCCGCGGCGCCGCTGCCGAGCGCCGTCACGCGGGCCGCGAGCCCGGTCACCAGGTTCTTCAGCTCGCCGAGGTCGTGCTCGAAGCGGCCCTGCACCAGCTCGAGCCGCTGCACCACCTCGCGATCGGAGCGCAGCGAGCCGAGCAGCGTGGTGATCTCCTGGTTGGCGCGCTCGGCCGATTCGATGCGGTGGAGCTGGTCGGCGAGCGCCTCGCGCAGCGCCGCCGGCTCGCCGGCGAACTTCTCGACGCGGGTCGCGATGGTCTCGAGCCGGCCGCGCGTCGCGGCGCCATCCTCGAGCAGCCGATCGAGCGTCTTGTCGACGCCGTCGAGGCGGCCGCGCAGGTCGGGCTGCGCCGCGAGCCGCGTGCGCGCGTCGAGCGCATGGAAGAGGCCGGCGCCGCCGACGCCGAGGCCCGCCAGCGCGATCAGCGTGACGGCGAAGCCGCCGCCGCCGCGCGCCATCGCCGCCGGCACCGGGATCGCGGAGCCGGCCGCCGAGCTGCCCGCCGGCGGCACGCACTTGGCGCAGATCATCTTCCCGCGCGCCGTGGTGACCCGGCTGCTCTCGAGGTCCTCCTGCTTGATGCTCTCGTTGCAGAGATCGCAGAAGTAGATCTTCACGTTCCCCTCCGTTTCAGCGGTCCAGACGTCGCGAGTCGCGGGATCGTCGGGTCGGGCCCCCGAGACCTCAAGCGAGGATCTCGGCGGCGGCAACGGCGAGCAGCGCCATCCCCGCCAGGAATGCGACCGCCCCCACTGCCGTCGGCGCCGCGGCGAGCGGCGGCTCGCGGGGCACGAGGACGACATCGGGGGGGATCGAGTCGGTCACGATCGGGATCGAGAGGCGGTGGCAGCGCGGGCAGTAGAGGCGGGCGAACGGGATCAGCTCGCTGCACTCGCAGCACGGCTTGACGCGATCGCTCTCCTCGTCCGCCTTGGCGAGCGCGCCGCACTGCGGGCAGGGATCCTGGTCGAAGCGCAGGATCACGCCGCACTGCAGGCAGGGGCGCACCCGCTCGTCATCGGCCGGCGCACCGGGCCCGGAAGCGCCGCACGCGCCGCAGCGCAGCGCCGAGAAGGGCATCAACGCACCGCACCGCACACAGGGGCGGATCCGTTCGGCTCGAGGCGCCGCCATCGGTCCCTCCTCCACTGCGGCACGCCGAGCGTGCCACACCCGACAGCGGAGCGCGCCTCGGCCACCGCCGAAGTCCGCCTCTCGCCGCCGCCAGCGCCCCCGCGCACCGTACGGCGCGGGATGATACGGCGACGGCGGAAGGAACGGACGGCGGTCAACCGCCCGTCTTCTGCCAGCCGGCGTACCAGCTGCGCCACTGGTCGACGGCAGCCTGCCGCTCGACCGGGTCGGCGTCGATCGAATAGCCGAAATCGCGCGAGGTGGTCGAGCAGAGCTGTTCGTGGCAGCGGTAGCGGACGCCCGAGTCGGGGTGGTCGAGCCCGTCGATGAGGACCGGCAGGACATCCCACTCGCCGCGCGCCGCGAGCCCGGTCGCCGCCTCGAAGCGGACGGTCGCGTCGCCGTCCTCGAGCCCCTCGCGCAGCGTCTCCTCGACCCGCTCCATGCGGTTCTTCTGCTCGACGTCGCGGATCTGCGCCAGCACGTACATCGCGTTGCTGCGCAACCGCGCGTTCTCGTCCTTCGCCAGCTCGACGACCTGGTCGACCGCGAAGACGTCGTAGGCGACGAGGCGGCGCAGGTCGGCGAAAAGCGTCGCCCCGGTCCCGGTGCGGACCGACTGGATGATCGTCGCGACCTGGCGCTGGATCTCCGGGTAGGCCGGATGGGAATCGATCGGGTCGGAGGCGCAACCGGCGAGCGCGAGGCCGGTGAACAGGAGGCAGGTACGCAGCAGCTTCATGGGCTTCTCCGTGCGGAAAAACGTTCCGCACCGCCCATCGGCCGGGAGGCCGGCGCGGCTTGAGTCAGCTGCGCTCGAGCGTGCCGGCGAAGAGCACCCGGTCGGCGCGGTAGGCGACCGCGACCTGTCCAGGGGTGAGCACCTCGCCGGGCGGCGCGAGCTGCAGCACGACGCGCTCGGCGCTGCACTCCGCCACCGTCGCGGCGATCAGCGCATGGTGCGCGCGCACCTGCAGCAGGAGCTCCTCGCCGAGTTCGACTTCTTCGCGATCGATCAGGAAGTTCGGGGCGCGCAGCCGCGCGACCGAGCTCTGCAGGTCGTCGCGACTCCCGACCACCACCTCGTTCGCGACCGGGTCGGTGCGCACGACGAAGCGCGGCACGCCACCCGCGAGCGCGAGCCCCTTGCGCTGCCCCACGGTGAAGCCGGCCGCGCCGCCGTGCTGACCGAGCGGCGTGCCGTCGAGCGCGCGCACGGTCCCGGGGCGCAGCAGGTCGGGGCGCCGCTCGCGCAGCAGGTCGCGGTAGTCGCCGCTCGGCACGAAGCAGATCTCCTGGCTCTCGGGCTTCGCGTGCACCGGCAGGCCGGCGCGCCGCGCCGCCTCGCGCACCTCGCCCTTCTCGAGTTCGGCGAGCGGGAAGAGGGCGCGCGCGAGGGCGGCGCGCTCCACGGTCGCGAGCACGTAGGACTGGTCCTTCGCGCGATCGCGCGCGCGGCGCAGCACGACGGAGCCGCCGCTCGCCTCGACGGCCGCATAGTGGCCCGTCGCGAGCCGCTCCGCCCCCATCCGCGTGGCGAACTCGAGCAGCGCGCCGAACTTGAGCTCGCGATTGCACTGGACGCACGGATTGGGCGTTTCGCCGCGCGCCCATGCCGCGACGAAGTCGTCGATGACGCGCCGGAACGGGGCGGCGTGGTCGAGGGCGTAGAAGGGGATCGAAAGCGCCGCCGCGACCTCTTCCGCATCGCGCGCATCGGTGGCGCCGCAACAGCCCTGCCCCTTGCCGACGCCCCCCGCCTCGATGCCGTTGCGCAGGAAGACGCCGGTGACGTGGTGGCCCGCGTCGCGCAGGCGCAGCGCCGCGACCGACGAATCGACCCCGCCCGACATCGCCACCACGACTCGCACCGGCCGCTCCTCGCGCTCTTCGGAAGCCCGCGCAGCACCGTCCCCGCTTGTTCCGAGGGGGGAGCGCCGCAACAATGCTCGGCCCGTTCTATCCCCCCGAGGACCGCCGCATGTTGCTCGCTTCCGTGCTCCACCTCCTGCAGGCCGCCGGACCGGAGGGCGGCGCCGCGGCCCCGACCGGTGGCGCGCCGACCAACGCCGCGCGTCCCCCTGGCGGGCTGTTCAGCTTCGACATGATCGTGCCGCTGCTCGGCTTCATGGTGATCTTCTACTTCCTGATGTGGCGGCCGCAGGCGAAGGAGCGCAAGGCTCGCGCGGCGCTGCTCGCTGCCATCAAGAAGGGCGATCGCGTGGTGCTCACCTGCGGGCTCGTCGGCGACGTGGCGGCCCTCACCGAGCACGACGTGCTGATCCGCTTCGACGACAAGGACCCGCGCCGCATGCGCTTCAAGCGCTACGCGATCCACACGGTGGTGAAGGACGACGCGGGCGCGCCGAGCGAGGTGGCGGAGTCCGAAGCGAAGTGAAGCGCGCGCGGTGACCCGTCACCGACTCGGGGACGATGACGTCCATGGCCCGCTCGGCCGCTCCGGCCGGCAGCGGAGCCTTGCCCATGGACCCACGCGCGCTCGGTCGCGCCGCCGAAGCGGAGGTCGCGCGCGAGCTGGCGCGGCGCGGCTACGTGATCGTCGGGAAGAATGTTCGACTCCAGCGCGGCGAGCTCGACCTGATCGCGCGCCGCGATCGCCGCGTCTGGTTCGTCGAAGTGAAGTGCCGCGCCCGGGCGGACGTCGGTCCGCCCCACCGCGCGGTCGATCGCCGCAAGCGGCGCGCGCTGTTCGCCGCGGCGCGCGAGTACCTCCACCGCCAGCGCGACGGCAGCTGTTTCGGGTTCCTCGTGGCGTCCGTGGTTTGGGCGCGCCCTCCGGAGCCGCCGATCATCACCGTGGCGCGGCTCCCCGTGACGCCGCCTTCGAGCTGACGCTGCCACGACCGCGCTCCCGCGCGGGTGGATCGGACTGATGGCCATCACCAGCGGCAACGCCCTGTCGACGCGACGCCTCGCTCTCATCCTCGGGGAGAGCGTGCTGCTGCTCTGCGTCTGCACGCTGGTGACCAGCTTCCGCGACGTGATCGACCTGTGGGCGCGGCCCGACGGCGGCACGCTCGCGGACATCGACTGGCAGCGCTTCCTCTGGCGCGGCGGCGTGCTGACGGTGATCTGCCAGATCTGCTTCATGCTCCAGGATCTCTACGACTGGCGCGTGACCAGCAACGCGAACCAGACCAGCGTCAAGCTGCTCGAGTCGATCTTCTACGCGGCGATCCTGGTCGGCATGGGCTACTACGCGATCCATGCCGGCGCCTCTCTGATCCCGCCCGAGCAGGCGGCGCCCTACACGAGCCGCCCGTGGACCTCGCTCGCCGCGCTGGTCGCCGTGCTGCCGGTGGCGCACTTCTATCGCGTGCTGTTCCACTGGATCTTCGCGCGCTGGCAGCTGCACGAGCGCGTGCTGCTGGTCGGCGCCGGCAGCATGGCGCACACGCTGGTGCAGGAGATCCAGCGGCTGAAGGACCCCGCCTACGAGCTGATCGGCTACGTGAGCTGCGACCCCGAGCCGGCCAAGGAGTTCGCGCTGCCCTGCCTCGGCAGCGCCGACCAGCTCGAGTCGATCGCCGACAAGAACCGCGCGAGCCGCGTCGTGGTCGCGCTCGACGAGCGGCGCGGCAAGCTGCCGGTGATCGAGCTGCTCAACTGCCGCCTCTCCGGGATGCGCGTCGAGGAGGCCGAGCAGCTCTACGAGCGGCTCACCGGCAAGATCGCCGTGCAGCGCCTGCGGCCGAGCTACCTGGTCTTCTCCGACGGCTTCACGCAGGGGCGCGTCACCTTCTCGGTGAAGCGCCTGCTCGACCTCGTGCTGTCGATCGTCGGGCTGCTGCTGGCGCTGCCGATCGGCATCGTCACCGCGCTCGCCATCAAGCTCGAATCGCCCGGCCCGGTCTTCTACGGCCAGACGCGCGTCGGCAAGGACGGCCGCGTCTTCACGGTCTACAAGTTCCGCTCGATGCGGACCGACGCCGAGAAGGGCGGCCCGCAATGGGCGGCGAAGAACGACAGCCGCGTGACGCGCGTCGGCCAGTTCATCCGCAAGACGCGGGTCGACGAGATCCCGCAGATGTGGAACGTGCTGAAGAACGAGATGAGCTTCGTCGGCCCGCGCCCGGAACGCCCCTTCTTCGTCGACGAGCTCCGGAAGCAGATCCCGTACTACATGGAGCGCCTGATCGTGAAGCCGGGGCTCACCGGCTGGGCGCAGATCAACTACCAGTACGGCAGCTCGGTCGAGGACGCGCTCACCAAGCTCCAGTACGACCTCTGGTACATCAAGAACCTGTCGATCTTCGTCGACCTGCTGATCGTGCTGCGGACCATCAAGGTGATCGTGCTGCGCCGCGGCGCGAACTGAGGCGAGCGAACTGACGCGCGCGCGCGGCGGCTCTCGCGTCAGCGCGGCGCGAGCGCGACATCGAGTTCGGCGGCGAGGCGCTCCGCCGCCCGCCGCAGCTCGGCGCGACTCAGCAAGTCGAGCTGCTGCAGGATCACCTTGCCGCGATCGATCGACGGGAAGGCGGCCGGCGCGGCGTCGATCAGCGCGACGAGGCGCGCGAGGAGCTCGCGGTAGCCGTCGGCGTGCGGGGTGAGGCCGTCGCGGCCGGCGAGCTGGCCCGCGCACTCGGAGAGGACGAGGAAGGGGTTCTTCGCCCGCGCGAGCGCGGCCACCTGCGCGCGCAGCTCGAGCCACTCCTCGATGCGGCGCGGCGAGAAGCGCAGCGCCAGGAGTCGCGGGAGCTGCCCCCACACCTTGCGCGAGAACGGCAGGAAGCGCGCGGCGTCCTCGAGATGGGCGACCTCGTGCTGCAGCACCGCATCGAGCGCATCGACCCGCAGCGTCCGCTCGAAGTCGCCGGCCGCGCGGGCGCGGCAGTCGGCGAGCGCACGCAGCTCGAGCTTCGCGGCCACCTCGGCCGGCTCGGCGATGCGGCGGCGCTCCTCCGCCGTCGCGGCGCGCTCGACCGGATCGGCCAGCAGCTCCGCCGCCCGCAAGCCGATGCGCTGCTCGAAGGCGAGGAGGCGCGCCGCCTCGTCCTCGACGACGCCGACGTCGATCCAGACGAAGCGGTCGAGCGCCGCGCCGGCGAAGCGCGCCCCTTGATGCTCGAGCCAACCGGGGATCGCCGTCCCCTCGATCCACGACAGCGCGGCGCGCTGCGGGCCGGCGACGCCGCGCGCCAGCACCGGCGCCATGAAGAGCTCGGGCGGCTGGCCGCGCCGCTGTCCTGCCACCAGCAGTCGCCCCCCGTCCGCGAACCAGCGCGGCAATCCGGGGCCGGTCGGATCGAGCAGCTCGCCGAGCGGCCAGAACGAGAGGCGGCGCGCCGGCTCGGCGGCGGCGGTCGGGTCGATCCGCTGCGCCAGCTCGTCGAGCGTCGCGACGAAGCGATCGAAGTCGGGGCGCTCCTCCTCCGCGGCGCCGTAGGTGGCGAGCGCCTGCACCTTGAACTCCGCCTCGAGCTGTCGTTGCGCGAGCAGCCGTCGGCGCAGCGCGGCGACCTCCGGCGACGCGGCGCGACGCCACGGCCGCAGCAGCACCAGCGCCTCCTCGTCGAAGCCGAGCTCGACCAGCGCGCGCGCCAGCTCGACGGCGCCGCGCGCCCCGCCCGCGGCGCGATCGGCCGCGAGCTGGCACGCCCGCGCATACGCCGGCACCGCCGCGCCGAGCTCCTCGAGCGCAGCGAAGCGCGGCGCCTCGAGCGCGAGCGCCCGCTCGACCGCGCCGACCTGCACCAGCAGCAGCCGCCGTCGGGCGCGCGTCGCCGCATCGGCCGGCGGGACCGCCTCCCATGCCGCGAGCGCCTCGTCGACGGCGCCGCGCTGCGCGTGGCAGCGCGCCAGGAGCTCCGCGACGAGCGGCTCGTCGGCGACCGCGCCGAGCGCATGCGCGAGCCACTCGACCTCGGCGAGCGCGACCCCGGCGTCGAGACGCACGCGCAACCGTCGCGCCGCCTCGCGCTGCCACGGTTGGCGCGCCAGCAGCTGGCCGAGCAGCTCGAACGCCTCGCGCCGCCGACCGCTCCGCTCGCGGCAGTCGACGATCAGCAGCACCCGCTCGGCATCCCACTCCGCCGCGACGAGCTCGCTCGCGAGGAGCTTCTCCGCTTCGCCGCAGCGCACGAAGTCGGCCGCCAGCGCGCGCAGCACGCCGAGCTCGAGGTCGGGCTCGTCGGGGGCCAACGCGCGCGCCTCTTCGCACGAACGCAGCGCCGCCGCCGGTTGCCCCTCGGCGAGCAGCAGCGCACCGAGGCCGAGCAGCGGCCACGGGCAGCGCGGATCGAGCGAGCGCGCGCGCTCGAAGGCGGCGCGCTGCGCTTCGGGGTCGCTCTGGATCCGTCCCCACAAGTACCACCGCTCGGCCGAGCGGGGCGCCGCGTCGCGCAGCGCGCGGTAGGTCGCGAGGAGCGCGCCGCGGCGATGGGCCGCGAGCTCGAGGTTCTGCAGCGCGCGGTGGGCGGCGATGAAGCGCGGCTGATCGAAGACCAGCGCGCGCAACGTCGCCACCGCAGCGGCCGGATCGCCCTGCTCCTCGCAGCGCCGTGCGGAGCGGTAGCGCTGCCACTGTTCCGGCGCGATCGGCGGCGGCGGCGCCACGGGAGCCGCGCAGCACGCCAGCAGGAGCAGCCCCGCGAGCCACCGGTATCCTCGTGCGCCGGACGCGCGGCCGCGCTGGCCGCACCTCTCGCGGAGTCCACGCGTGGCCATGCTTTGCGCCCTCCTCCTCGCTTGCGCGCTCGACCAGCCGAAGCTGCCCTTCACCGAGAAGTACGACGCCGCCTTCGCCGAAGCGCGGGCGCGCAACGTACCCGTGCTGATCGTCGACTTCGATGGCTGGACGCCCGATCGCCAGCAGACCCAGCCGAGCGCCTACTACGAGGACAAGGAGTTCCTCGCCGCCGCCGAGTCGGCGGTGCTGCTGCTCTGCAGCCAGGAGGAGCACGCGACGCGGCGCGAGGAGATCGACGGCACGGCGCGCGACGTCTGCGGCGCCTGGGGCGGAGTGCCGTGCAACGCGCATCGCGACCTGCTGCCGAAGGTCTTCGCCGACTTCGGCCGCGACGGCGAGCTGGTGTCGCCGCTCTTCGTGATCGCGGACGCCGATCGCCACGAGGTCGCCCGCCTCGAGCACGAGCAGCCGCCGACCGTCGTGACGGCGGCGCTGCGCGCGGCCGCGAAGAAGCTCGGGCCGGGGATGCCGCGGAGCGACTACCGGGCGCTGGTCGGTGGCCTCGCGAAACTGCGGCGCCTCCAGGAGCTGAATGAGCCGGCCGCCGCCGTGGCCCTTCTCGAGACGTTGAAGAAGATCCCCGGCAGCTTCGCGCCGCACGCCGAACTGAAGGTCGCCGAACGGAAGCTCGATGAGGCGGGACGCGGTCGACTGCAGCGCGCGAACGAACTCTGGAGCGCGGGGCGACGACTCGAGGCGCTGATCGAGGCGGACGACGTGCGCGGGTCGTTCGGGAAGCTCGCCTGCGTCGCCACGGCGGCGGCGCAGGTCGGCGGCTGGGAGAAGGACGCCGCGGTGCCGAAGGCCGACCTCGCCGAGCTCAAGGCGCATCGCGCGGCGCGGCAGCTCTACCAGCAAGCGGTCGATCAGGAGCGGCTCGGCGACACGAAGCGGGCGCTGGCGACGGTCGAGAAGCTGCTGAAGCAGCACCCCGAATCGCGCTTCACGGATCGAGCGCGGTCGCTGCGGGACGGGCTGAAGGGCTGAGCGAGCCGCGTCCTCGCAATCGAGTAAGAGCTGTTTCAGAGCATTTCTAGGACGCACTTCAAGAACCTCCGTTCAGCTTCGTAAGTAGCTGTAAAACAATGATTTACGATTACATATTGAAAGTTAGTGCATTGATATCGTGATCAGGCACTGCAAGAAGCTGCACCATTCAGTCGATGCAGTGAACTTCACTGAAATGAACTTAAGTTGTTTTGATCATTGATCTTAAATCACTTCGAAAGGTGCAACGATCGACGTGGCACCGGCCTTGCTTTAAGAGTCCCTCACGCAAGGCGTTCTCGGGACTCGTTTGGATCTCTCAGGCACCAAGAAGTGATTCGACGAGACGGCTACGCATGCGGGGAAGAATGACTGTGCGGGATCCGTGAACCCTGGCTGATGCGGTTCTCGCGGAAAGTTGTGGGCGGCTTCCGGGGGGAGGCCGCCCGCTTTCTTTTCCGGCCGTTTCCTGTCGGCCGAGCCGAGGCCGTCGACCGCACGACGCTGCGCCATTCGCGCGCGAAGTTCACCTGCTCGGGTCGTCCGGCGTGCCGCTCGTTCCGAGCCGCGCCGCAGTCGTTTCAGGTTCGACCCGCCGACGACGGCGCAGGGACGATCGCCCCAGGACGCGCGAGCCGCATGGCGGGAGCGCATGGGAATTGAACCCACCTAGGACCTTTGTAGGGCCCCACAACGGATTTGAAGTCCGTGCGGCACACCAGCACCGATCCGCTCCCACGAAGAGGTGCGCATGATACGGCGCTCCCCGCTTTGGGTGACGCGTCGCTCTCCCCCGCCTCGAGCACTGCTCCCGCATGATCTATCTCGACAACGCCGCAACCACCCGGCCGCTCGACGCGGTCGCCGCGGCCGTACTCTCCGCGCTCCGTCAGGCGTGGGCGAACCCCTCCTCTGCCCATCGCGCCGGCCTCGCCGCGCGCGCCACCGTCGAGGAGGCGCGCGCCACCGTCGCCGCCTACTGCGGGATCGAACCGCACGGGGTCGTCTTCACTTCCGGTGGCACCGAGGCGAACCACCTCGCCGTCCTCGGCCTGCCGCTGCGCTCCGGCACCCGCCGGATCGTCACGACCGTCGCCGAGCATCCGTCGCTCGGGCGCGCCGCGGCGCTGCGCCGCGATGCGGAAGTCGTGACCGTCCGCCTCCTCGGCAACGGCTCCGTCGACCTCGACGACCTCGAGCGCCACCTCGATCCCAGCGTGGGACTCGTCGCGCTCTTCGAAGGGCACAACGAGACCGGCGCCCGCAACCCGATCGCGGCGATCGTGGAGCGCGTGCGCCGCAAGGCGCCGCGCGCGCTGCTCCATGTCGATGCGGTGCAGTCGTTCGGCAAGCCGGCGCCGCCGCCGTTCTCGCTCGGCGTCGACAGTGCTGCGGTCTCGGCGCACAAGGTGCACGGCCCGAAAGGGGTGGGCGCGTTGCTGCTGCGCACGCGCACGCTGCTGGCGCCGCTCCAGGTCGGCGGCGGACAGGAGGCCGATCGGCGCAGCGGCACCGAGAACGTGCCCGGCATCGTCGGTTTCGGCGCCGCCGTCGCCGCGCTCGCCGCGACTCCGGCTGCTGCGTTCGCGGCACTGGCCGCTCGGCGCGAGCGCCTCGCCCGCGAACTCACGGCGCGGATCCCCGGCGCGCGCGTCCTCGCCGCCGAAGGGGAGTCGCTCCCTCACATCGTCGCGCTCGTCCTGCCCGGCGTGCGCTCCGAGGTCGTGCTGCACCACCTCGAGCAGCGCGGGATCGTCGCGTCGGCGGGCGCCGCGTGCCACGCCGGGAGCCACGCGCTCTCGCCGGCGCTGCGCGCGCTCGGACTCGCCGACGACGAGATCCGCGCGACGCTGCGACTCAGCCTCGCGCGCGACACCAGCGACGCCGAGATCGAGGCGGTGATCGCCGCGCTGCCGCCGATCGTCGCCGAACTCGCCGCGTTGGAGCGCCGCGCATGAACGTCGATGCCGCGTTGATCCGGTTCGGCGAGATCGGCCTCAAGGGCAACAACCGCCACGAGTTCCTGGCGCGCTTCGGCAAGAACCTGCGCATCGCCCTCGAGCCCTACCCGGGCGCCACCGTCGAGGAGTTGCAGGGGCGCTTCCTCGCCGAGCTCGCCGGCCACGGCGTCCCGGCGCTCGAGGCGCTCTCGCGCGTCTGCGGCGTCACCTCGGTCTCTCCGGCGGTGCGCGTCGCGGCCGACCTGGCGGCGCTCGAGCCGGTGGTCGCGGCGGCGGCAGCGGAGGCGCTGCGCGAGCGGCGCTTCGCGACCTTCCGCATCAAGGGCAACCGCGCCGACAAGAGCTTCAAGGTCCCGTCGATGGAGCTCGAGCGCAAGCTCGGCGCCGTCGTGCTGGCCGCCTTCCCGGCGTTGCGCGTCGATCTCGAGCATCCCGACTGGACGCTCGGCGTCGAGGTGCGACCCGAGGGAGCGTTCGTCCACCACGGGCGCATCGTCGGGCCGGGCGGTCTCCCGGTCGGGTCGCTCGGCAACGCGCTGGCGCTCCTCTCGGGCGGCATCGACAGCCCGGTCGCGGCGTGGCTCGCGATGAAACGCGGGCTGCGGCTCGACGGCGTCTTCTTCCACTCGGCCGAGTACACCGGCTTCGCGGCGACTGAGAAGGTGAAGGAGCTCGCGCGGCTCCTGTCGCGCTACGCGCCGCGCTTCGGGCTCCACCTCGTGCCGTTCGGACCGATCCAGGCCGTCATCAAGGAGGCGTGCGATCCCTCCTACCGCACGCTCCTCTACCGCCGGATGATGCATCGCATCGCGGTGGCGGTCGCAGCGCGCGAGCGCTGCAGCGCGCTGGTCACGGGCGACAACCTCGGACAGGTCGCCTCGCAGACGCTCGAGAACCTGGCGCTGACCGCCGCCGCGTCAGAGCTGCCGCTGCTGCGCCCGCTGCTCACCTTCGACAAGGAGGAGACCATCGCGCTCGCCAAGCGGATCGGCACCTTCGACGTGTCGATCCGGCCGGCGCTCGATTGCTGCACGGTCTTCCAGCCGGCCCATCCGCGCATCCGCGGCGACGCCGATCAGCTGGCGCGCGAGGAGGAGCTGCTGCCGATGGACGCGCTGGTCGAGGCGGCGATGCGCCAGCGCGAGCTCTGGGTCTTCCACCACGGACGGCCCGGCCGGCAGATCGAGCTGCCGCCGCGCGCGAACGGGGCGGGCTAGCTCCCCGTCGTCGCCGGATCGACCGACTCGGCGATGTCGCGCATCAGCACCTGCAGCTTGGTCAGCAGCCGCTTCGCCTCGAACGGGTCGTCGTCGGTCGGCTCCCAGTCGTCCGCCTCGCGCGACGCGCTGCGGCCGGCCGACGGGCTGGTCTCCTGCTGCACGCGCAAGCGGAGCGTGACGACCTCGCCGGCGCCGACCGTCTCGACGACGACGCGCTGGCGGAGCGCTTGGTGGGTGAGCTCGGCGTAGGCGCCGTAGACCCAGCCGGTCTCGAAGGTCCCCTCGCTGGCGTCGAGCAGCTGCGGCGGGTAGCGATCCTCGACGACCGTCTGCACCAGCTGGAGCACCGAGCTCGCGTTGACGCCGCGCCAGCTGCGCTCGACCCACTGCGCGTCGTCGCCGCCGAGCCCGAGCTCGCGGAAGATGCCGCAGCACGGCAGCAGCGCGAGCAGCGCCACCGAGAGCAGCGCGCGCGCGCCGCTCGCCCACC